>NZ_JBALDD010000075.1:0-23949 GCF_036917555.1 Nostoc sp.
GGACGTTTTTTACTCATGATGTAATCTAAGAACATCAATCAAGATGTTCTTAGATTACATCTTCTGCATCCTTTTTGCTTAAGTTGACACCAATGAGCAATGCTGTGCCCCTACGACAGATGTGGTTTTCAAGCCCTGCATACTTTTTATTTGACTTATCCAATTGTCTCGTCTCCTTAAGACTACGGATTTCTCAGATCACTTTACACTTCAAGCCCTAATCGCAGGTCTTATTATGAATTTAATCAATGACTTTCGCTTGGCAGTTAGGTTACTCAAAGGTGTACAAGTACTAGTTGTAGATAACGAGCGCGATAGTAGAGATTTGTATGCAATTTTACTCAAAGACCTGGGCGCAAATGTGATTACCGCTGGTTCGGTAAAAAAAGCTTTAGAAATCTTGAGTTGGTTCACGCCCAACGTCATTGTCTGTGAAATTAGGTTTTTAGGTGAAAGTATTTATACATTGCTAAATACATTGAATGCTATGAAAGCAGACAATGGCAATCATATCCCAATCATTGTGACTTCAACATCTACTACAGGTACTCATGACCAAATTTTAGATGTAGAGTTTGAAGGATATTTACTGAAACCATTCCACCTTGACAAATTTGTTTCTATGATTGTGAATTAAGTACAGGAAAAGGTGGCGGAAAATTTTTGCCACAGACTACTAATTTTACAGTGTAAATAAGTTTAAACAGCTGTGTCGTTTGTCCGCCCTGAAATAAATTTCTAGACTGCATAGCTAAAGTCCACTCAAGTAGACTCAAACTCTTGCTCAGGGTACAACCGTAGGCTAGATCACAGCCTACAATGTAAACACATGGGTTTGAGCGAATGATAAGTAGTACCTACAAAAATTGTAAAGATACTTATTCATCCACCTCAGAACTCTGTTCATTCACCTCAGAACTGTGTTCATCCACCTCAAAGACTGGATTCATCCACTTCAGAACTGTGTTCATCCACCTCAAAGACTGGATTCATTAAAGTAGACCATCGGTGCGTTAGCCTCCGGCGTAACACACCCTACGAAAATTGTTAGCAAGTATGCAGTTAAAGCTTTGGTGTCAGCTTAGTGCTGGAAAATGAAACTTGTATGATCGTTGTTAAAGTTCCTCTTTCGCAATATTATGAGCGAATTACAGACCCAACTAGCAACCGATACCTGGATAACAGCAACTTGGGATGAATATATCCAAATAATTGAAAATCCTGCCTACGAAAAAGCCAAGGGCTACTACCACAATGGACAGATGAGGATTGAAATGCCACCACTCGGCCATGACCACGCCTGCGACAACACAATTATTGCCTTTGCTGTTAACCTTTTTTGCACAATTAAAGGTATCCCTGCCAAAGGCTTAACTAATTGTACATATCGGAAAATAGGCTTTAAGGAAGCTCAACCTGATGTGTCTTACTATATTAGTGAAAATGCTGATGTCATTCCCTACGGCACTTCTATCATCAACCTAGATATATATCCACCACCAGATTTAGTTATTGAAGTGGCTAATACCTCACTTGCTGACGATCAAGGTGAAAAACGACTTTTATACGAAGATTTAGGAGTGAAAGAATACTGGATTTTAAATGTCCAGAATGTCCAAGTTATGGCTTTTGCTATTGAAAACCAAGGTAGTAGGCGGATTACAGAATCTCAGGTATTACCAGGATTAGCTATTTCTTTATTGAACGATGCATTACGCCAAACTCGTCAAATAAATCAAAGTCAAGTTGGTGCTTGGTTATTAACCCAATTTCAGCAATAATTACAAACTGCTTTGCAGTAGGGAATGGGGAGTAGGGAAAAAGAAAAGGATACAGAGCAACTAAAGCCCGATCGCACTATAGCAATCTTATCTGATTTGTGAGAATTGCCAGCCGGAGATTCCCAGCTTCTCAAAAAAGTCGGGGATCTTGTTTCTCACGAATAGTTCAGGATTGCACTAATATGCTGTGGCTAAAGTCACCCTTTTAGGTGAAGACATACAGAAATACGAATGCCTAGTATTAAGGAAGATTAAGCAACTGTGAAGCTTATTATGCGTCTGGTTGTTAATTGACTCATAAAAATTTAATCCTAAAGCTTTAATAACTCCGTATTACCCATTTGTCCTCTAACTAAAAAATATTCTTATACAGCAAGATTTACAGGCTTCTATAATATGGCTACGCACATAGAAATTCCAGTTATTGGCAAAGTTAAGTATCCATTGCGCTGGCTGATAGGGCTGATGGCAGGGAGTGCTTTGGTTGTGGGTACTATAACAACTTACACTTTAGTAAATCAAGGGACAAACAAAGAAGATATTGCTCAACTAACTGTGCCAGTTGCAGCACAAAACGTCACTTTGCGGATTACAGCTAGTGGCAAAGTCGTGCCAGTTCAGAGCGTAAATATTAGTCCCAAGAATCCTGGAGTGCTGTCGCAATTATACGTGGAACAAGGTGATCGCATTCAACAAGGGCAAATTCTCGCCCGCATGGATAGTGCCGGTATTGAGGCTCAAAGGAGCCAGTACCGTGCTAACTTAGCCGAAAGCCAAGCACAGCTAGCCGAAGCCCTTGCTGGTAGTCGTCCTCAAGAAATCGCTCAAGCTAGGGCGCGATTAACACAATCTCAAGCCCAACTAGCCGCAGCTAAGGCTGGTAATCGTCCCCAAGAGATTGCTCAGTCTCAATCCCAAGTGGATGCGGCTCAAGCAAAGGCGAATTATACCAGTGGACAGGTAAAGCGTTATCAATACCTATACGAACAGGGAGCGGAGAATAAACAATTACTCGATCAAGCCATCAGCGATGACAAAAGTGCTAGAGCCAGTTTAGAAGAAATAAAAAAACGATTGTCGTTAGTCCAAAGTGGGACTCGGAGTGAGGAAATTGACCAACGCCAAGCCGCTGTTAACGAAGCACGGGCAGCATTG
This sequence comes from Nostoc sp., assembly GCF_036917555.1. Classification (GTDB taxonomy): domain Bacteria; phylum Cyanobacteriota; class Cyanobacteriia; order Cyanobacteriales; family Nostocaceae; genus Nostoc. Next base: position 2,937 of record NZ_JBALDD010000075.1, read on the forward strand.
GTACTGTTAGAAGATGGCACTCGTGCTGAGGAAATTGCCCAGCGTCAAGCCGCTGTTGCATCCGCGGAGGCTCAGTTAAAGGGTGTACAAGTGCAGTTGGAAGATACTATTATTCGCGCTCCTTTGTCGGGAATTGTTACCCAAAAGTACGCCGAACCAGGCGCGTTTGTCACACCCACAACCTCTGCATCTACTAGTGCATCGGCAACTTCCAGTTCAATTGTCGCCGTAGCACGCGGTTTAGAAATATTAGCTCAAGTTCCCGAAGCCGATCTTGGCAGAATAAAACAGGGACAGCAGGTGGAAATTGTCGCCGATGCCTATCCCGATCAAGTTTTTAAAGGTCATGTGCGCCTGATTGCTCCAGAAGCAGTGATAGAACAAGGTGTGACATCCTTCCAGGTGCGGGTTGCTCTCGATACTGGCATAGATAAACTGCGTTCTGGTTTAAATGTGGATCTGACTTTTTTAGGCGATCGCGTTAATAATGCCTTGGTATTACCAACGGTGTCAATCGTCACCGAAAAGGGTAAAACTGGTGTACTTGTACCCGATGCAAAGAATAAACCCCAGTTCCGCGAAATTACAATTGGGGCACAAATTCAAGAACAAACTCAGATTTTAGGGGGAGTTAAACAAGGCGATCGCATTTTTGTTAACCCACCCAAAGATTACAAAATTGAGAAGGCAAAAGAACAAAATAATTCGTAATACTTCGGCTACGCTCAGTACAAGTTCGTAATTCATAATTCGTAATTATATAAGATATGAATTTTTTAGAAAGCATGAATATGGCGGGGAAAACCCTGCTGTCAAATAAGCTGCGTAGCGCTCTCACAATGTTGGGTATAGTTATTGGCAACGCTTCGGTGATTGCCATGATTGGTATTGGCGAAGGTGGACAAAAGTACGTTAATAAACAGTTGGAGTCACTAGGGCCAAATGTGCTATTTGTACTGCCAGGTAATCGAGAAACTCAGCGGATCTCCTTTGAAGTACCAAAAACTCTGGTATTGCAAGATGCGGATGCGATCGCCTCTCAAGTACCAACAGTAGTAGGAGTTTCTCCTGAATTAAACACCAGACAGGTGATTACTTACCGCAACAGAAACACCGATGTCAACATCATTGGCACAACTCCCAGTTTTCTGTCAGTGCGGGATTTTGAAACTGCTAAAGGTAGGTTTTTCTCTGAGGTAGACATCAAGCGAAGTAACCAAGTCGTTGTGCTAGGTGGAGACTTAACAGAAAAACTATTTGGTAATACTAACGCTATAGGTCAGCAATTGCGAGTTGGAAATACCAGCTTTCAAGTGATTGGGACGTTAACAGCCAAAGGTTCCAGCGTGGGAGCAGATTATGATAATGCTGCCCTAATACCAATCACGACATCAGCAAACCGACTTGTGGGCAAGAATTCTCCTTATGGTATTGCTTTAGATTATCTCGTTGCTGCCGCTCGTGATTCCGAGAGTGTGGATGCAGCAGAATTTCAAATTACTAATTTGCTGCGTTTACGGCACAAAATTAATGGTGAAGATGACTTTACTCTTCGCTCTCAAAAGGATGCTTTGCAAACTGTCGGTCAAATTACAGGTGCATTGACAATTATGCTAGCTGCGATCGCCGGCATCTCGTTGTTTGTCGGCGGCATTGGCATTATGAATATTATGCTAGTCTCCGTCACCGAACGCACCCAAGAAATCGGATTACGAAAAGCGATCGGGGCAACTGAACAAGATATTTTGCTACAGTTCATCATTGAAGCAGTGATAGTTTCTGCCGCTGGCGGCTTAGTTGGGACTGCGGTTGGTGTCAGTGGCATCCTATTAGTGGGAGCTTTGACTCCTTTAGAAGCGAGTCTTTCTCCAGTAGCGATTACTATGGCTGTTGGTGTCTCTGGGGCTATTGGTTTATTCTTTGGCGTTGTTCCTGCACGTCGCGCTGCTAAACTCGACCCGATTGTGGCTTTGAGAAGTGCTTAGTGATGGGAATGGGGAATTAAAAATGAATACAGGCTTTTTGAGTTGTACCGAGTTTGTTCAAAAATCAAATATGAGTCCCAATACGGTTTGATTAAGGTTTTTTGATGAAAATTCTAGATCGCAAAGATGCGATATAATCGCCGTCAAGACAAAACCAGGACTTACGCAAAAATAACGTAACTCTGTCATTACGAGTGATAGCTCATATCTTGCACCTATCAGAAAAAACCACTAATACACCAATGGGAGTGTAAGAAAGTGACACCAGAAGTAAGAATTAGTTTACGTAATAAAAAGCAATTTATATAACTACAATAATAGTTATATTACTGAGGTAGCAAGGGTTCAGGCGATCGCCAAATTCTCTCGCTTTGCTTGGATTTAGACAAAAAACCCAAAACATCAGAAAAAGGGCGTGAAAAGTATTATAGAAAAGCAAGAAAAATGGTTTCAATTCTTGCCCCCTTCTTACTTTTTCAGCAAGCCCTATGTATTTATTTCAACTCATACCTATTTTATCTGTTTTACGCTTTTGAACGCAGATTAGTATTAGATGATACTCCTGAATCTATTCCTTTCCCAGAATTTGTACCCAACAAGCTACATGGGTTAAAATATATACTCCCAAAAGAGCTACTGTTCCTCCTGATATTGCTGCTCCTATGTTAAAATGCGGTCTGCATAAATAGGTTTTTTGAATTGGATGAGAAACTGAACTTAAGAGAAATTTAACTATCTTATCTTCAAAATTTGAAGTTATAGGTTGAGCAGTTGAATCATGAGAGTTGAACGGGTGACAAAAAAGTTATAAAGCAGACTGGATCAGAGTCATAGCCCGTAGACCTTGTTGAAAATAGGGCAGTTTACTGAGCTTCAAACGAATCAACTTATTGAGCCACCTAGTTTGTTGCAGGCAGCGGCAGACACTCCGCTACGCCGCCTATTTGTTAAGAGTTGCTTGAGTTACCGTGGTGTGGATTTATAAAAGCAGAAGCATACTTTATCCCACAGTCTTCATCCTGATATGGTACCAGCGATGATATTTCCAACTGCTCCTCTGTCATTTGCCGAGTTTCTTGCTTTATTTCCTTCATCACCTTCGTTCCTCCCTTTGGTGCAAAAGGCAAAGCAGAAAAGGCTTCAGCAAACGTTTTCGTCCCATCTGCCACAGCTTGAAATGCCGCTCTGGCTAGCTTCGCCGAACCTGCCGTTCGTTGCGGGTGTTGCTCAGCTAGCTGGGTTATTCCTAGCACCATTGCTACCGCTCTCTGAACTTGGTCACTAAATGCACTGAAGTCACTTTGTGTTCCTTCAGAGGCTTCTAACATTAAGTTTGCTAGGTTTTCAACAACTTCTGAATTTCCTGCTTGATCCAGGATGATGGCTAAGCCTGGGTAGTCTGCTGGGGCTACTGCTTCATTGAAGTCACTTGCCCTGCTTGAGATTCGGGGTTGTCCACCCCATCCGTTAGAGCTTGTTATCATTCCAGCCTCTGTTTGGTGGCGCATTGTTCCGCTCATTGTGGCTGCAATTAGCTCCATAGGGGTCGAGGGATCTGCGGCAAAGGCTTCTTTGAGTGCTGCATCCGGTGTCCACTCCTGGTCACTCTCGTCATCAATATTGATACTGAATCCTTGATCGTCATCACTGTTCTTCCATACTACGTCCTGCTCAGTTGGGTGGGGCGTCTCATTTGGCGGGATCAGGTTTGGATCTGATAAGCCTAACAGCAGGTTTCCCGTGCCTAAACGGACCCAAGGGTTGAGCAGGGCTTGCAATTCAAACCCCTTAGATCGTGGAACGATGCGGGTGGCCTTTGGCTTCAATAAAGCCACTTGGTTTGCTATTTCTTCTGGCTTCGAGGATCCATCTATACCTTGCATCCGAACCTTTCCACCTTCGATTCGCGCCTCTCCATCCTCCAGAGCTTTGGGAATGGGACGTGCTGTTGGATTTTTGACTAGGGCGAGTTGCTCTCGAAGCTGATTCACATCAATGTCCCCAAGGAAAGGAGTTCGATCCATCTCGACCTGCTCTGCCCGCAGCGATCCAGTACGGGCAGATTCGATAATCATTTGTATCTCATCTTTTACCTCATGCCGTTGCACTACATCACCAGGTACTGTTGGTTTGGGTACCTGTGTTGTTTGACCATTGCGAATAAGAATTTCCAATAAATTTGGTTGTGTTTTTGACTTTTCCAGCCGTTGTGCCCAGAAATTGTCCATTTTGGCTTGCAATACACCTAATCTTTCCTGCTCTATAGGTGTGATGGTGTTATGTTTTTCCTTAAGCTGGAGTCCAAACGCTTCAAATTTGTTCTGATTGAAAGCTTCGTTCTCTATTTCTTCTTGGGTGGAAGGTCTGCGAGAATCCTGTTGTGCTTGAACAGTAAAGGGTCGCGGAGCAAACTGAGAGCTTTTTTCCTGGCTTGGGAAATTCCGGGACGAGGATTTGTGAATTCTTTGATACACCATATACGCCTCACTTAGCTAAATAATCTAATCTATATTTCAACTGGGAGCATCCCAATTTCGCAAAAACACAGAAAGAAACATTATTCGCAATTGTCACTCGCGAATAATGTGGAAACTCAATCTTGTAGTTCTTCCTCTTCAAGCTCAGATCCAGAACTAATAACCCAAGTTGCGGCACACTGGGCATATTTGTCTACTCATTCTACAGATTTACCAGACTGGGGTGAGGCTGCACAAATTGCATTTCAAACCTTCTTACCACAATTACTTCTGTGTTGTTTTTTACTCAACCTTGAACGAATGCGTCCGATTGCACTTAGTCATGGAATTGACATTCATATTTCCGGGTGCAAGATATGAGATAGCGAACGCGAGTGCGTCTCCAAGAGTTGTAATCCCCCCTGACGCCCTTGATTGCTTCCCTACACTCCGTTCCGGTCGCAATGACAATATCGGCGTTGTGTAAGTCCTAAAAACGATTGATTATTGTAGAGACGGCGATTCATCGCGTCTCTTGCCTTAACCGAACAGTATTGATATGAGTCCTACAGTTGAGCGATCAATAAAGGCATCGATGCGCGATCGCTACAATCCATTGAAGTAATTTTGCTGAAAAACGGGAAGACTATGGTTACTCCCTAATGGGAAATTTCTATAAAAATCCTGAACAGCAAAATGCTCAAAAAATCTCTACTTAACTGTTTAATTTTACCTTTTTCTCTAGTGCCCTGGCTCTGTGTAGGAACGTTTTTTGATTCCCAAGCCAATGCTTTACCAGGACAAAGTACAGAGGAAGTAGGCACTTGGATAAAAGCACATCCGACACTCCGCCCCAGGAGAGGGGAGCAATTATTTGTGCAAAAAACTGATACTGCTGCCCAACGATTCACTTTTCAAGCGTCGGTATTGCCTCCTGGTAGGGTGGAGTTTTCCAAAGACCGTGGCACAATTCGGACTGAGCGCATTACTATGTATGATGCTATTAACGGCATGACATTTGCGCGTCTCCAAGAATCCTTGCGGGTGATTTATGGCTTGGAGATTTATCAAGACTACGATCGTGCCCAAGTCGTGTATCAATATCCCAACCAGAATGTAGTTAATTCAGCGCGTCTAGCCAAAACTCCGATTCGGGAAGCCTTAAAGGGAGAATTACGAGTAGGCGATCGCTATGTATATTGGGTGGAAGTTGCCCAACCCAAGACTGGCAAAGCTTTTACTGGTCAAATGACCGTTTTGCTCAAAACTGACCTAGACAAGCTAGAAAATGAACTGCAAATTCGTTAATGTGCATTGGACAAGAAAAGGCAGGAGGCAGAAGTTCTTTAATTTTGAATTTTGTTAGCGCAGCGTTAACGAGTCTGCGTTCGCTTTTAGCGTCTCGTAGAGAGCGTCATTTTGAATTTTGAATTGATTTCTCCCTCATCTCTTCCCCAACTCCATCTGAGCTAAGGTTTGCCATATACCCGAAAAGATACTTTCAGCTGCTAAGGAAATTCGTAGTAAATCTTCTTTGAGTATTGGTGGCCAATCAACCCCGGCTTTACGCCCTGCGCCAAATAGCTGTTGTGCCTTAATACTTAACTGATAAAGGGCCAAAGCCAATTCTCGGTCTAGGCTCTTTGCATCTTTGAGGGCTTCAAACACCACTTTCAATGCCAACAAAATTGAAGTGATCTGACCAGGTATCGGCGGTTTGCCCTGTTTCATACGCGTTAACAGCGCATCTGGGTTTTCCTCGGTTGTGATTGTCTGATCTATGAGGAGTTTCCTAGCTGTTTCGTAATTCATGTAGTCAGTTTAGCGCACATTTTGCTTCAGCAGTAATACTTAATTAAAAAGTCAAAAAACGGGCTTTTAGTTATTTATAGCAATCTCTGATGATTTGTGAAATGATAGGCGTGGGGAAAATGATGGAGAATTGGCGATGCTCTAAGTTAACCAGATAGACTGAATATAATATCTTTGAAAAATACACCTTACTAGGAATCAAAAGTAAAATGATCTCACCGAATTTACTAGAAATTGAGCGATCTATCCTTACCTTGTCTGTGGAAGAACAACTTTGGCTGTTAGAAAGTATTGTCCGACAAATCCGAGAAAGGGAGTATGTAAAAGATAAATTAGTTGATGCTAACAATCTAGAAGAACAACTGCAAGTGACGGCTATTGAGCCAAAGATTGAAACAAAAGTTGCTACTATAAATGATGAGTTTGCAATTTCTGAAATACTCTGATATGTAAGAGTAAAAATTATGAAATTGCCAGACCTAAAAAGTTAAATATACGAGTTATCGGTGAGCGATCGCAGTCTGTAAATTAATCATTTACATAGCAAAAGCCGTTTTATTCAGTAATAAAACTACTTTTGCGTAATATAAATTGCCGAACTGCTTTTGTTTGCACGGGGAAGTGGCGATCGCAAAATCAGATTATTAACCAAAATCCCCATAGTTAAAATTATGGAGATGTTTCTATTTACTTTTAATTTTGTTTCATCTATCTTTACGATTTAACCCCGTTATGGTATATCACTGTGGTAAATACGCTCTGATGATGTTGCTGATTATCAGTCAATAGGGACAATCTCGCAAAAAGAAATTTTAACGCTGCTTATTACATTGTTTGAAGTTATGTAGCCTTTTGATTACGGCCTATCAACCACTGCGGTAGACTATGCGTTGATTATGATTCTTTCGCAGAGAAGAACACTCGAAAGGAGCCGTTTATTCAATGTCTCATTCTGTAAAAATCTACGATACCTGCATTGGCTGCACCCAATGCGTCCGCGCTTGCCCTACTGATGTACTTGAGATGGTTCCTTGGGATGGCTGTAAAGCTGCTCAAATTGCCTCTTCACCCCGTACAGAAGACTGCGTGGGCTGTAAGCGTTGCGAAACCGCTTGTCCCACCGACTTTTTGAGCATCCGGGTTTACCTGGGCGCTGAAACAACTCGCAGTATGGGTCTAGCTTACTAAAAAGCTGAGTGCTGAGTGCTGGGTGCTGAGACAAAAAGAAGTAAATCAGAAATACAATTTTTTGATTCTTCACTCGGAACTTGGAACTCGGCACTCAATACTTTTAAGTGTCTCAATAGCAAGCACCTTTACAATCGTAGAGTCTACACTGCCCGCCTTACGAAATCGCAATTTTAGATTGGGGATATAATCTCTGGGTATCTAAATCCTAGAAGCTGTATTTGTACCGTCAGGTCAAAAGCTGATGGGGAATCCGCTGTAAAAAAACCTAAAATCTATAACAATACCTAGTGGTAAAGGGAGTAAATTACTCCCTTTCTTCTTTGCAAAATGTCCACTTTATGCTACCGACTATACTGGATTTAATCATCCTGAAAAAAAGTGGTGTGAAGAATGTGCGGAATTGTTGGATATATAGGCACTCAAGCGGCGACAGACATTTTACTGGCTGGACTGGAGAAACTAGAGTACAGGGGCTACGATTCGGCTGGAATCGCCACTGTTTGGGAAGGTGAGGTAAATTGTGTGCGGGCAAAGGGTAAACTCCATAACCTGCGTTCTAAACTGGAACAAATAGAAACCCCTGCCCCAATTGGTATTGGTCATACACGGTGGGCAACTCATGGTAAACCAGAAGAGTATAATGCCCATCCCCATTTGGATACGTCAAAGCGAGTGGCGGTAGTGCAAAATGGCATTATCGAAAACTACCGCGAATTACGCGAGGAACTCAAAGTAAAAGGACACGAATTTCGTTCTGAAACCGATACTGAAGTCATTCCTCATTTAATAGCCGAATTTTTAAAGAATCTTCCTCCTTCATCTTCCTCATCTCCCTTCCTAGAGGCAATTCGCCAAGCCGTTAATCACCTAAAAGGGGCATTTGCGATCGCAGTTATTTCTGCTGACTACCCCGATGAATTGATTGTTGTGCGTCAGCAAGCACCTTTAGTAATTGGTTTTGGTCAAGGGGAGTTATTTTGTGCCTCTGACACGCCTGCGATCGTTGCCTACACCCGTGCAGTGCTACCTCTGGAAAATGGCGAAATTGCCCGCCTCACACCTTTGGGCGTTGAGATTTACAATTTTGCTGGCGATAGGTTGAAGAAACAACCCCGACTGCTCAACTTCAATCCTGCAATGGTAGAAAAGCAGGGATTCAAACACTTCATGCTCAAAGAAATACATGAGCAACCAGGAGTAGTAAGAGCTAGTTTAGACGCTTACTTTAATCCAGCCGAATCTACCGAATCGCCAATCAATCTTGGTTTACCTGCGGATTTATACACTGATTTAGAACAAATTCAGATCGTCGCCTGTGGTACAAGTTGGCACGCAGCATTAATCGGAAAATATTTACTCGAACAACTAGCAGGAATTTCAACTCAGGTACATTACGCTTCTGAGTATCGCTATGCACCATCACCCGTGACGGCTAACACCTTGATCGTTGGCGTTACCCAATCAGGTGAAACAGCTGATACTCTAGCAGCTTTGACGATGGAAAAAGAACGTCGCCAAGGGAAAGAACCCAAATATCAAGCGCGACTATTGGGTATTACCAATCGCCCTGAAAGCAGCCTTGGTCATCTAGTACCACATATTATCAGTACCCTAGCAGGAATTGAAATTGGGGTAGCAGCGACGAAAACTTTTACCGCCCAATTAATGGCGTTTTATGCTTTGGCATTGGATTTAGCCGCTCGTCGTCAGACAGTTTCAAAAGATACATTAGATCAAATTATTAATGGGTTGCGGCAGATTCCCAAAGAAATTGAGGCTACTTTAGAAAGTCAGGAACGTTTAAGTGAACAGCTAGCCCACGAATTCGCCGAAACTAAAGATTTCATTTTTGTGGGAAGAGGAATTAACTTTCCCATTGCTTTAGAAGGGGCGTTGAAACTAAAAGAAATCAGCTATATTCACGCCGAAGGATATCCGGCTGGAGAGATGAAACATGGCCCGATCGCTCTATTAGATGCGAAAGTACCAGTAGTTGCGATCGCAATACCTGGTAGTGTTTACGAAAAAGTTATTTCTAATGCCCAAGAAGCCAAAGCTAGAGATTCTCGGTTAATTGGCGTGACTCCCGTCAACGATGGCGAAGCTGCGGAAATCTTTAACGATCTTCTTCCCGTCTCTCATGTTGAAGAGTTACTTTCTCCGATTCTGACAGTAGTTCCTTTGCAATTATTGGCTTATCATATTGCCGCCCGTCGCGGTTTGGATGTCGATCAGCCTCGTAATCTAGCTAAAAGTGTTACTGTAGAATAGTATTATTTTATACTTATAAATTCAGGTAGAGGAATAATTCGGCTCAACAATTCATAATTCGGTTCAACAATTTATAAAACGGTTGAACAATAACCTCTAAAGGAGTACGATCATACCAAGTAAAAGTGTGATCGCTTCCAGAGGTTATTTTTATGGTTAGGGGCAGAAGGGAATGGACACAAGCTAAATATGAACGATACATAAAAGAAAGTCGTGGTCGAGGAAGCGGTAAAGACTATAAACCTTGGCTTACAATTCAGGATTTTCCCTCTAAAGGCCGTTCCTCTAGAACTCCTGGTTGGAAAACGAATCGAGTACATCATTTCTTCTCAGACCATGAAAAACGGTTATTTTATTTGTTTGAGTGGTCAGATATAGTCACAGATATAAGAGAGCAGTTTCCTCTAGATAATTTGGATCTAGCCATGAGTATCGCTACAGACATAGGTATAAAGTACCCTGTAGATACACAAACTGGCACTCCTGAAGTTTTAACAAGCGACTTCATGCTTACAGTCAATCGCAATGGGAAGCAGATGCAGATTGCCCGGACTGTCAAGCAGTCAACAGAACTGGAGAAAAAGCGAGTTAATGAGAAATTGGAGATAGAAAGACAATATTACTTAGCAAAAGGTATTGACTGGGGAATTATCACAGAAAAAGAAATTTCAAAGCTTTTAGCAGAAAATGTTGAGTGGGTTCATTCCGCTTATAGGCTAGAAGCAAATTCGGAAATGGACATTTCGCAACTGCATGAGTTGTCAACAAGTTTAAAATCCAAGCTTCAGGAAGAAGATGCAACCATCAATAAAATAACTAACGCTTTAGATGAAGAAATGAATGTAAATTATGGTACATCACTTTATGTGTTTAAACATTTAATTGCTAAAAAACAACTCATTGTAAATTTAGTAAAAATAAAATTATCTGCTTGCCCATCAACTAAGGTTATTGAAAAAATAATATTTTAAACCTCCATAGTAGGTAAATAATATGGTTAAAGATTTATTTGTCAATGATTTAATAGAGTGGACTTTAGATACCAACGCTCATGTAGTTGAAAGAATTATTTGGATAGACGAAGGCTATATTATTGCATTCGTTATAGATATTAATGCTACAAAAGGTTTGCCTGAACATAAGAAAATATCTGAAATTTTAGAAGCGATATCTGAAGGTATTGCTTTGAAACAGCAACAAGATCCTTGGGCAAGAATCGTGAGGGATGAAAATTTGACAGATAGGGAAAAGGAATACAGAGATAAAGCTTGGGAAATAATTTCATCATTAGTTAAAGAAGAACCATCAATATATTACAGAAATTTTAGAGGTTCGCTGGTTAAAAAAATTGTTGAAAAGCATAACTTAGAAAGAGAGAAAGACAAATTGGTAGAAAAAACCGTCTATGGATATTTGAGAAGATTTTGGCAGAGGGGAAAAAATATAAACGCTCTTATACCTGATTTTATTAATTCATCAGGGAAGGGCAAAATTCGAGGACAATCAAGCAAGAAGAGGGGAAGGCCAAGAAGATATGCACATGAGCCAGATATTGGTGAAGGTGTCAATGTTACAGAAGAAGATAGAAAAATCTTTAGAATAGCTATAAGTAAATTTTACAATAACTCAAAAGAGAACTACTTAACAACTGCTTATGAATTAATGGTTAAAAATTATTATAAAGAAGGAATTAGATATGACGAAAATGGTATCCAAAAATCTATCTTAATTCCGACTGATAAAATACCTACAATTACCCAATTCAAATACTGGTATCAACTTGAGCAGGATGATGTCACAAAAACTTTGACATCTCGAAAAGGAGCCAAGAAGTTTGCTTTAGAGAATAGAGCAATTTTGGGAACATCTAAGATGGAAACTATTGGTCCAGGTTCTCGATATCAAATCGATGCCACGGTTGCTGATGTATATTTGGTATCAAAATATAACCGTGATTGGATAATTGGTAGACCAGTTATTTATGTAGTTATTGATGTTTTTAGCCGAATAATCACGGGTATTTATGTTGGTTTAGAAGGCCCATCTTGGACGGGGGCAATGATGGCACTAGCCAATGTAGCGACAGATAAACCCCTGTTTTGCCAAGAATACGACATTAATATTACTGAAGATAAATGGCCTTGCAATCAAATGCCAGATGCAATTTTAGGAGATAGGGGAGAATTAGCAGGTATGAAAGTTGAAACATTAATCCCTAATCTTTATATTCGTATTGAAAATGCAGCTTCCTATAGAGCAGATTGGAAAGGGTTAGTAGAAAGACACTTTCGTATAATTCATGAATATGTAAAACCCTTTTTACCTGGTTATATAGATACTGATTTTAGACAAAGAGGTGCAAGAGATTATAGGCTTGATGGCAAACTTGACATAGATCAATTTACTGAAATTATTGTTCGTTTAATTATTCACCACAACAATAAACCTCTTAAGGAATATGAAAGGGACGAAGCGATGATTGTTGATGATATACCCCCTATACCCAGAGAGTTGTGGAAGTGGGGTATTACGAATCGTTCTGGTAGACTTAGAACTTTTTCTGAAGATATTGTCAAATTGAATTTGATGCCTACTGAAAAAGCAACCATTACCGCTAAAGGCATCAAAATAAGAGGCAAGGAGATGTACTATACCTGTGATAGTGCTGAAAAGAGGCAATGGTTTGAAAAAGCTAGAAGTAATCTCCTTTCTAAGTCAGATAAATCACTGATTGTGTCTTACGATATCAGAAATCCAAACTTCATTTACCTTCCATCAAGTGATGGTAGGAATTATGAAAAATGTTTTCTTATCGATTCAGAAGGGCGGTATGCTAATAAAAACTTTCATGATATTGAATATTTGCTTGCTTATGAAGAATTGCAAAGACAGAAAAGCCAAGGTAAACAACTACAAGAAAAGGTAGATTTGATAGCTGATATTGAAAGCGTAGTAGATAGAGCAGAAAAAATGACCGATGCTGCTCAAGAGCCTAATTTAAGTAAGTCCAAAAAACTTTCTGGAATCAGAGATAACAAGGCTTTTGAAAAGGCTAAACGGCGAGAGAGCGAAGGATTTGAACTAGCAAGTACAGAAAATCAAAACAGTTTTCAGGCTGTAGAGAGCAAACTCGAAACTTCTGAACAGCCAGAATCACTACAGCCAAATCATCTGGATCTTCTCAGGAAAAACCGACAGGAGCGTAAACGTGGACAGGAATGAAGGTGAATTAGTTAGGATTCCCAATGGAGAATTAGCGATTGTTGCTAGATACATAGACCAAAAACTGCCAGAATATAACGCTAATCCATTAATTCAGGCACTACCTCCTATCCTTTCTGCAAAAGAATTTTTAAATAAAGTAACAAAAACGCCAGAGTTTCATGAAGAAGAGAAGGAGCTAGAAGCTCATTATAGATTTCATTGCATCGAGAGGTTATCTAGGTATTTTGATCCCCAAAATAAAACTGTTGAATTACAGAAGGTAATTTGTGCGCTCATAATGACTGGATATCTGGCTCGGAATGTGCTAAAGCCTGAATATGCAAGTCGCTCTAGGCAAATTTATAATGCAATAAAAGACGGAGGAGGTAAAAACTTAGAAAACTACGTTAATCTTCCTACGTCTGCTTCCGGTTTAACCTTGATTGGCCCATCAGGAATGGGGAAGTCTACAAATTTTCAAAATATTCTTAATCTTTATCCTCAAGTAATTCTTCACCCTGAGCATAGTGTCTACCAGATAGTTTGGTTGAAGGTTGATTGTCCTCACGCTGGTTCTTTGAAGGGTCTGTGTACTGATATTTTTCTTGGTGTTGACAGGTTGTTGGGTACTAACTACTTCAAAAAATTTGGTTCATCGCGCAACTCTGAAGATTATATGCTTGCTCAAGTTGCTCAGATTGCCCATACTCATCATTTAGGGGTTTTGGTTATAGATGAGATGCAAAATCTTGTTACAGCAAGAAGAAGTAGCTCCGATATGTTGAACTTTTTAGTAAAAATGGACAACACTGTAGGAATTCCAGTAATTCGCGTTGGCACGAATGAGGCTTTTCCCATCCTTCAAGGAAATTTTAGAAATGCTAGGAGAGGAACGGGAGAGGGAAGTGTCATTTGGGACAGAATGGCAAATGATGATGAATGGTATTTTTTCATGGAAGGGATGTGGGACTATCAGTGGACAAAAATGCCAATTCCTTTCTCAAATGAAATTAACGAAGTTTTCTATAATGAAAGTCAAGGAATTATTGATATTGCCGTCAAACTTTATAAGATGGCTCAATGGAGAGCGATTTCAATTGGCGGGAAAGAAACTATTACTATTAACTTAATTCGACAAGCTGCTAAAGACGGGCTATATTTAGTCAAGCCAATGCTAGATGCTATTAGGTCAGGGGACAAGGATTGGATGATTAAGTATAAGGATATTGCTCCTCTTGATACTACAGAATATCAAAATAAATGTCTCTCTAAGCTTGATTCTGACGATTTGAAAGAAATTCAGAGATTAGCTAGAAAGCAGCAGAATCAGCAGAAAGTATCGCCGAAGCTAAATTATGTAATTCTTGAGCTTTTGAAATTGGAAGTAGAAGCTGCTAGAGCAAAGGAATGTGCGGAACAAGTAATTCTTGCTAATGATGAAAATGCAGATATTACATCTTTAGTCAATAAAGCATATACTCTTGCTTTGCAAAGAGGGCAAGAAAATGGGAACCTTGTTAAAATAAGTAAAAAGAAAGCTATGTTGAAGCCGAAGTACGTAGAAAATGACATTCGACGCACTGTTGAAGATGCACAGAAAAAGAAAAAATCTGCACATGAAGCTTTAACATTGGCAGGTATAATCAAAGATCCAGTAGAAGATTTTATCAATATTTCGCTTCTCGATGCTTAGTTTCTTCCCAACTCTTTATCCAGATGAACTTTTGTATAGTACTTTAGCTAGATACCACATTCGGAGTGGTAATAAAAGTTTTAAGCAAACTGACTTAGAGCTATTCGGTTATAGTTCTCAACAAGTTTGCAAGATTACTTTAACTAATCACTTAAATTATTTAGTTAAAAATTTGCCTTTACGTTCCCACCAAACAGTCGGTAATTTACTGCAAAATCATACCTTATATCCTTTTTACGCAACTTTTTTAATACCACAGGAAGCTTGGTTATTAAAAGACTCAATGAGTAAAAAACTTAGTGGTTCTATTTTAGAGCTTGCTAAGGTGGCTAATGGTTCTAGTGGTAAGTCAAAAAATTTTTTAAAATTTTGTCCTGAATGTTTAGAACAAAATATATATCAATATGGTGAGCCTTACTGGCACAGAACACATCAAGTACCTGGCATATTGGTTTGTCCAACTCATGGTATCCTTCTGTGCGATAGTTCTGTCACAATTGAATCGAAAGGCATACATTATTATGCTGCGAGCTTAGATAATTGTTTAACAGTTACTGGTTTAAAAAGTTTGACAAACCAGGCTTTAAAAACACTCTTCACATTGGCAAATGATATTAACTTGCTGATTCATGGTAATTTTGCCTTTAAAGGCTTGGCTTGGCTTCGCGCTCAGTACCAGCGTTACTTAGCAAGTAAGGGGCTATTGCAAATCTTTCCTGCTCGAAAGTTTAAGTTTGACGAATATGGTTTTTCAAAGCTTTTATTTGATTTTTATGGTCAAGAATCTTTAGAAGCTCTCAATCCAAAGTTAACCCAACATCAAGGTAAATATTTCTCCCATTGCTTGCTTGGATGTGACTTAAATCCAGCTATTGACCGGATTACTCACATCTTGATGATAAAATCTTTAGCAAATTCTATAGAAGCATTTTTTCAGTAGTAAAGTTGACATATAAATATTTATATAAATTTTCATATAAAGCAATAAAAAGTTACTTAAAATTATCATATTTGCTTGGCGTTTTAAAGTAGTATCACATTAATCATGAAGGTAGCTTAAGTAATAATTTAGTTGCCTCAAATATTGTCTATCTGCTTAAAGATAGGTTGGGAAAGATGATTAGTGATTGCAGCTTACCTACACAGATTCTTCCAGAGTCACCTTTAAACCTAACAAAGCAAAGAAAGCTTCTAACATCTCAGTTACCATACATAGATTTAATTTTTAACCTGATTGGTGAGACAGTACCTCTCGATCACGGCTATGATCTATTTTCTGCGATCGCTCATTTTGAACCCGAACTTCATAAATTAGATACAGTTGGAATTCATACCATTGCAGGTATTCCCAAGTCAGGCGTAATTCAGCTAACTAAAAATTCTAGGCTTCGGATTCGGCTACCGATGGATCAAGTGCGTTTGGTTTATCCGTTAGCAGGTAAGCTCCTGAGAATTGGCAAGCATACAATTCGCTTGGAGATTCCTGAAATTTATTTGCTTGAGCCTGCTGAGAAACTGCGATCGCGTATAGTGATTATCCAGGGTTATCAAGAACCAGAGTCATTTTTAGCAGCAGCACAGCGTCAGTTAGAACAACTGGGTATCCAGGCAAAAGCCCTTATTACCAAAAATACTGATGGTAGCCCAAAACGTAGAAGTATCAAAATCAAGCGCTTTACAGTTGTGGGTTTTGGGTTAGAAATCATTAATCTCAGCAATGAAGATTCGTTAACATTGCTCAGACATGGCATTGGGGGAAAGCGCAAGATGGGTTGTGGCGTTTTTCTACCAGTAAAGAGAAAGGGAAACGCAAGTTAAAGCTGGTTTTGGCTACTACTCAATGTAAGTATGAGAGCGTTTACCTTCAATGCATCTAAATAAGTCTTTGAATCTTTCCCAGAAATAAATAAGATGTCTGTAGTGGCTAGTGTAGTCAACCCCAAAATTCAGTTAAATTTGGGTGACCCAAACATAACTTGGATACATCGTGCTGGCATAGCAGGACTTTGGATGACGCTCAAGCAACTAGAAAAACTATACCCGATAGCTGCGGAACGACCTGGTAATTTAACTTGGTTGCTGGCTCCTCGCAGTATCAGCCTTGAATGGCAAGGGCAGGATTTCATGGTTTTAGACTGGCTGCTAAAGCAATCTTTTCAGATTAATGAAGAGGGTCTAATTTCGTTGATAGGCTTAAATACGCATTCCATCAATATTGAAACCCAAATTAATATTCACTTGGGAATCACCGCAACATTCCTGCAACATAATCAGGTTGTTAAATTTAAGGGGAAAAAATCTAAGTCATTAAAAGTTGATGGTGTTGATGGCATAGAAATAGATGTCGAATATAAAAAAGCAGTTTCCTATGCTCATCAGCATTTTGCTAAACAACTCTGCGATGAACAAGGTAAATTCTTACAGCAGTCAATTGGCGTAGTAGGTTGGCTGTATCCGGGATCTATAGTTCGTCATGTCGCTTTTACAAAAGAAACTAAGTTTGAAGAGAAACCACAACTGGCTTTTGCTCTTTTATATGCTCCTGTTGCTTGCCACTACTTTGTATTGCGATCGCATACCCAACCGGAACACTCACAGTATGCCCTAGTTATACCTGAAGTGACTAACTTAGAAGTTTATGCCCAGCAATACTGGAATTTGGGAAACTTGGATTACAAACATTCCCATGTATCTAGCTTAGGAGATGCTGCATTAAGATTCCTGACTTATAAAACAACTGCTATACCCAATCAAGTAAAACGATGCCAAGTAATATTATTTGGAACGGTAGTTTGGTCAAAGCAGCAAAAAACTCGCACGGAAATAGCAGTGGTAGAAGCGACTGAAATAATCGATATTGTCTATAAGCTTAGTTGCATCTCTTTTTTAGAGTACAGAGTTATTAATTATAAAAATAAGAATTTTATTATTAGCAATGTGATTAAAGGAATAATTGCTGATAATTTAGTAAAAGATTTTCTTTGGTGGAATGATTTATATATAAAAGTATTAGATTTAAATTTATTAAAAGTAATTTTTTCTGAAGATAGAGGAATATACGAAATGATTCAACACTCTCAGTGGGATATAGAAGCTCAAAAGCTATTTATTCAAGCTTGTCATGAAGCCTTGAAAAAGATATATGCTAAGATTTATGACCGAACCAAAGAAGGTCAATATACTCAAATTGAACGAGAAAATATACGTATTTTGTCGCAATTAAGACGATGCACGAATATTGGAAACTTCCGCAAATTTATTGCAGAGTTCTGGGGAAGAGCGGGACAGCTTTCAATTTTAGAAGAACATTGGGAAGAATTACTACCCTTGACATCGGGAATAATGGATTGGAAGGTTGCCAGAGATTTAACTTTTATTGCTATTGCTAGCTATCCAAAAAGCAAGAATATAAATACAAAAATATCAGAAAAATCTGAGTTAGACAATGAATAAATATGTATTTTTTGAATTGATTACATTAATTCTTTAGGTAACTTGAAAATGTTTCATTTATTCGGCAATATTTTGACAAATTACGGAACCGCAGCTAATAACCGTGGGGAAAATGAAGGTAACATAACTCCCTTACAAAAATTAATTTGGAAAGGTGAAGTTCATACTACTATTTCATCTGAAGCAATTCGTTGGGCATTACGGTACTACTGGCAAAATGTTGGCTATCCGGTAAATCGACGTTGGGATGAGAATGCTCAACCAGTAGCAGATCATGTTTGGCAAGACCTCAACTTTGATGACATTCGCTTCATTGATGATGATGTTTTGGGATTTATGCGGCTAGAAGCAGCAAAAGCTGAAGCGTCCGAAGAGTCTGAAGGCGAGACTGAGGAAGCATCTCAAGATGAGAAGAAAAAAAGTTCTAAAGCTAAGGATAAGCAAACTTCTCCACATAAGGGCAAGCAAAAGCCTAAAGGGAAAACAACAGCTAGAAGAGGTGTATTAGAAGTTACTCGTGCAGTATCAATGATACCTTTTATGGGAGACATTACCTTTAATGCTGTCAGTGGAGTAAAAGGACGAAATTCCCTTTATGCCACAGAAATTCATGCTACTCGTTATCAATATGGTTTTGCATTGACACCTGATAGCCTCAAAGATAAATCTCGCATCCATCCTGTTCTAGATGGTTTGATTTCGATTGGTGAAGTGGCGGGAAATCATGCCCGTTTTTTGTATGATTTCTCCCCTGAAAGTATAGTACTGCGGTGGACACATGATTTTTCCCCTCGTTTTTTATATTGCTTTGAGCAAGACGAACTGGGAAATTTGTCAGTATCCAACTTAGTGCGACAGGTAGAGGTAGGAGATATTAATCCCAAAGAATTATGGATTGGAGGCTTAATTTATCAGGGTTTAGAAGATTTGGGAGCAAATGTGTTTCCTGGAGTGAAGTCGGCAGTCAAAGCATTAAAACAGGTTATTGCTGAAGATTTACAGTTGTCATCGGGGAGCGATTAATATGACGACAATTGCTTTGAAAGTTGAAGTACCTATTGCTTGTTTTCGTCAATCCCGTGCTAGAGAATACGGTGAAACGTATCCAGTGCCACCACCTTCTACGGTCTACGGGATGTTGCTTTCTCTGATTGGTGAGACAGATCGTTATAAGCATTGTGGAACTCAATTAGCGATCGCACTTTTGTCTAAACCAGAAAAATCTATTGTAATTCGGACTTTTCGCAGGTTTAAAACGAAAGATATCCACCACCCTAAGAATGCTAAACCTGATTACCAAGACTTGCTAACGAACGTTGAGTTTGTAGTTTGGGTAAAAACAGACAAAGCAAAGCCTACTTTACCAGAACTTTTGCAGCAGGCATTTGCGAACCCAGCTTCTATTAATCGATTTGGTGGACTGTGTTTAGGTGAAAGTCGGGATTTAGTCAATACTGTTACCCTTTTACCTGAGAAGCATCATCGTGAGTCTTTGTGGTGGTTAGTTACAGATGAAGATGGTTCGCTAACCTTACCCTACTGGGTTGACCATGTTGGGTCTAAAAGAACATGCTGGCAGTGTTATGAGCTTCAAGAGTCCCAAGTATGGCAACCACCGGATTTATCGTGGACTACAATTCAAACTAGTTGAAAAATGAGGATATTTAGATTTTGGCAAGCATAGCTGCTTGTTAAGCCGACATCAAGAGATAAAAAGTCGGTATTCTTTACTGAATCAGCAATTGAGCCTTTTCATTGTGATTAAGGATGCTTGCAATTCCTCAGAAAGTTCCAACAATAAGCCTTCTGGGTGTTGTTAAGTTAGCCTAGCCCATTAAATTTTGCAAATTTAGTGCCTCCTAATGACAGGTGCTTGTAAGATTATCTAGAAGACTTGATGGATTAATATGTTTAGCCATCGCCGTTCTTCAACATTAGATGTCGTTAGACGTTGAGCAGCCCCGAAATTTGACACCTTCTGTTTGGTTAGTTGTGTTCTTCAACATTAGATGTCGTTAGACGTTGAGCAGCCCCAGACGATTGCCAGCCAAGCAATCATCAAACTAGTTCTTTAACATTAGATGTTATTAGACGTTGAGCAGAAGTTCTGTTTTGGAGCTATGGAAATCCAGTCAAACAGTTCTTTAACATTAGATGTTGTCAGACGTTGAACAAGCTTATGGCACACCAGTGTACGAGCCAGCAAAAGATAGTTCTTTAACATTAGATGTCGTCAGACGTTAAGCAAGATCCTGCTTCTGGTTGCCATAATTTATGGGTTCTTGTCAGCTTTTGGTGATGATGAAAGGTTACGCGCTTTAAGGCAGAAGGCAGAGGGCAGAAGGCAGAAGGAAGAAGGAAGAAAGATATAATCGAGATACTTCAAACTTCACTCCTTCAAACATTTGAGGTATAAGCCTCAGCAAGTTCTATGTCGGTGCTAACTCACCTATTACCAGATTCAAGCAATCTGAGACTTGAGAATTGCCAACTTGATAAGATAAAAACGAAGATTTATTTGATTGTTTCCGCAATCAGTAGAGTAGTTAACTGTCCAGTTTGTAACCAACCAACTCACAAAATTCATAGTCGCTATGAACGCTTATTAGCAGATTTACCTTGGGCTGATTACAGCATTACCTTACAGTTACGGGTAAGGAAGTTTTTTTGCATCAATAGGTTGTGTAAACGGCGCATTTTTACAGAAAGGCTGACCAATGTAACCACACCTTGGGCTAGAAGAACTCTACGTTTAGCTCAACGACTGAGTGTGATTGGTTTAGCTAATGGTGGTGCAGCAGGGGAAAGACTCTTACAGCAATGGGGGATAAAAGTTTCTCGCAACACACTATTAACTGGAGTTTAGACTAAATAGCCTTCTTCAAAGGAAAAAATAGGGGGTGTGATTGAACACAGTCCCCCTATTAGCAGAAGCTGAGAGAAGAACC
>NZ_JBALDD010000076.1:0-40778 GCF_036917555.1 Nostoc sp.
GACTCATCCACGAGTATCAAAGACTCGTCCACGAGTATCAAAGACTCGTCCACGAGTATCAAAGACTCATCCACGAGTATCAAAGACTCATCCACGAGTATCAAAGACTCGTCCACGAGTATCAAAGACTCGTCCACGAGTATCAAAGACTCATCCACGAGTATCAAAGACTCATCCACAAGTATCAAAGACTCATCCACGAGTATCAAAGACTCGTCCACGAGTAAAAAACGAATTTTAATTTACACGAAATTACAATTACAAATCATTTTCCCCTGCCTCCCCTGCCTCCCTTGCCTCCCTTACCTTTCTTCCTCTACACCTCTAAAATGTAAACTGCGAACCGAGAATCATCGTCCCAATCCCAACATCAGTAAAGATTTCGAGTAACAGCGCATGAGGAATGCGACCATCGATAATATGTGCTGCACGGACTCCTTGAGCAAGCGATCGCACACAACAATTCACTTTGGGAATCATCCCACCGCTGACTATACCATTCGCAATCAACTCGCGGGCTTCGCGGATATCTACTTTCGGAATCAAAGTAGATTGGTCTTTGTAATCTTTTAAAATTCCACTGGTGTCGGTCAGTAAAATTAACTTTTCTGCCCCTAATGCTGCGGCGATTTCTCCCGCTACAGTATCAGCGTTAATGTTATAAGCTTGCCCTGTCTCGTCTGCGGCGACGCTAGAGACTACCGGAATATAGCCATTGCTAGCGAGGGTTTCCAAAATCTTGATATTCACATTGCTGACTTCCCCCACAAAGCCGATGCCTTCTTGACCTTGGGAACGGGCTGTAAATAGATTACCGTCTTTACCACAAAGTCCGACAGCCAATCCACCAGCTTGGTTAATCAGGGAGACAATTTCTTTATTAACTCGACCGACTAAAACCATTTCCACCACATCCATTGTGGCGGCATCAGTGACTCGTAGACCATTCTTAAATTGTGGTTCGATTCCCAGTTTATCTAACCAACTGTTAATTTCTGGGCCACCGCCGTGGACTACAATTGGACGCAAGCCCACGCAGGATAAGAATACAATATCGCGGATAACTTTGTCTTTGAGTGTGCTATCTTTCATCGCTGCGCCACCATATTTGACAACAACAGTGCGACCGGCGAATTGTTGAATATAAGGTAGTGCTTCGCTTAGTACACGCACACGAGTGGCTTCAGCTTGCCTGATGTATTCAGAATCGTTGACCGTCATGAGGAGCCTAACAGAGAGAGTTAAAACCTATTTCAGTCAGTGTAGAAGACTTTGTAACTCCTCACAATCTCTGATGCCAAAGTCGAGTATATTTGTACTGATCAGCCATAGGTGTTTGGTTCAGTTAGGAGTTCACCATCTGGCATAACCGTATTGTAGAAATAAGCCCCATACTTTTCCGCACCGCGCCAGTTAACTTCCAATAAGTTAGCATTTTCAAGATTAACGCCTTCCATACGAGTAACTCTCAAATCAGCACCACGTAAATCAGCACCGCTCAGATTAGCGTCTCTTAAATCAGTACCCCATAACTTAGTTTTACAGAGGATCGCCCCACTCAAATCAGCACCACTAAGATTAATGCCAGACAAGTCAACTTCGCTTAGGACTGCACCACTAAGATCGACTCCTGAAAAATCCTTTTCCCCAGTATCTAAACGACTGAAAAACTCTTCAATATCCATTGAATTTTTTGGTGACAAAGGAGTAAAATTTCAAGCTTTAGAGTCAATCCCATAAATACGACGGATGAGACAGGTTAACTATTCCCACATTACCCCATACAACAAGCAAGCGATCGCTCCTTCAAGCCTCTAGAATTGAAATCATTCGGCTGAAGCTAGGGAATGAAAATGACCACGCTGCTAATACAAACTGAAAGCATACCTTTGAGAGTCAATTTCCCCTCGCTGGTGCAGATGACAAATGAGCAGTTTTACGAATTTTGCCAAGCTAATGGAGATTTGCGAATTGAGCGTACTGCCAATGGGGAAGTCATCATCATCTCCGCAGCTTTTTCAGATACGGGCAACCGTAACTTTAACATTGCTGCACAGCTTGGGAATTGGACTGAACAAGATGGCACTGGCATAGGCTTTGACTCCAGTACAGGTTTTACGCTACCTAATGGAGCGATGCGTTCCCCTGATGCTTCTTGGATTGAACTGGAGCGCTGGAACGCCTTAACAGATCCACAAAAAGCCTCATTTGCACCAATTTGTCCCAGCTTTGTGATTGAGTTACGTTCCTCTAGCGACCGCCTGATAAAATTACAAGACAAAATGCAGGAGTACATCGATAACGGTGCATCATTAGGCTGGTTAATTGATCGGCAAAATCGAAAAGTCTACATTTACCGTCCTAATCGAGAACTTGAAGTTTTGGAAAATCCCGAAGCAGTTACAGGTAATCCAGAATTACCAGGGTTTGTCCTACGGATGGCCAAAATTTGGTAATTAGAGTCTTCCTAATGAGAAACTTGTGTTTTCAGAACGCTAGGAATTGCTTCAAGTATTCGCTGAGAGTAAAGTGATGTTGGTTGTTCGAGGAGCGATCGCATTACGCTACGCCATAATCTGTATACTGACGCTTGTAAGGAGCTTGCAAACCCAAGACAATATTCTCTGGTGGTACTCCCATCATCACTAATTCCTCTGCTGGATTGCGATCGGTTAAGTTCTGTTGCAACCAGATTTTGCCATCTTTAATATCAAAATGGATCACGCATCGATAAATACGATTAAATCCTTGCCAACCGACATTCATCCATTGATAATGATTGCGTTCTGTGTCTAAAATAAGTTGGACTTCGACATTCTTATCCGAGACATCATCACTGGCAGAGTTCGTCAACAATGTTTTAACATACTCTTGATATTTTGTTAGTTTATCCACTCTACAATCACCTCGTCTACTGGATTGTAAACAATTAATAGCACCTGATACTGTTTGATCGCAGTTTGAGTAAACTCCAGTTGAAAAAATGTTTTGTACGTATCCAATGGAACTGCTAAGTATAATACTCGCTCTGGTTTCTATCCTGCTAATGCTAGACGGTAACTCAGGAATTGTCCCAAAGCAGAGTAAAAATCTGTAATGGCCAAGGGGTTTAAAAAGCTTTTGATTTCAATTGCTATTTTTTCATTTCCTTTTTCTGCAACAATTATTTTCTCTACGCCTAAATCAATTTGGAAGTTGACTTCCCCAAATTTAAATTTTATCGATCGCTCGTAATTATCCATTGTTCTTTTTGCAAAGCTTTTTTAACTGATTCATAAAAAATATCTTTTGCAGATACAGTTAGATTAATATTCCCCATTAATGAGAAACAGTTTTTTTTAGTACACCAGGAATTGCCTCAAGTACTCGCTGGGAAACGTCTTCAGGCATATCTCCCTCTTGCTCGGTGATGTGCAAATCGGCTTGAGAGTAAAGTGGTGTTCGTTGTTCGAGGAGCGATCGCAACTTACCTTTAGGATCGGCATCTTGCAACAGTGGTCTTGTGGTATCCTCAGCTAAACGGCTGTAAATTATCTCCACTGGCGTATCTAGCCACACTATCAAACCGTGGTGTAAGTAACCCCAATTTTCTCGCCGCAGTACAATGCCTCCACCAGTTGCTATAGTCAACTTTGTAAAAGCACAAACTTGTGAAAGTACGTCGCTTTCTAACTGGCGAAATCTGGCTTCCCCCTCTTGGGCAAACAACTGATTGATAGATTTACCTGTTGCTTGGGCAATGACATCATCAGTATCTACAAACCCATAACCCAGTTCCTTTGCTAGTAAGCGTCCTACTGTCGTCTTACCAACGCCCATAATACCAATTAAGTACAGGTTGACTCCTTGTAATAAGCTGCTCACCAGTTGCTTTGCTCCAATTATAAGTTTTGAGGCTGAGTCACAGTTTTAAATTATAAACTTAACAACTCAATCTAGGATTTAAAAATACAGAGTTTTGCACCTATCGGGCAACTGGACAAAATTATTTGATTGGCGAGCGCTAATCAGGCGATAATTAAAATATAATTTGTTTTTATAAGAGTGTTTCTTGGATAAAATGTCTAAGATACCAGTAATCTCAGAACACATTGAAATTACTCCAAATGGGAGTAAGCTGCGCATTGCTGGACACCGAATTAGAGTGCAAGATATTGTTATTTGGCACGAACAGATGGGGCTTTCCCCTGACGAAATCGTTTATCATTATCCCAGTATACTTTAGCTGATGTCTATGCTGCTCTAGCTTATTACCACGATCATCAAGATGAGATCAGGCAAGAAATTGCAGAAGGAGAAGCCTTTGTCAGAGAAGTACAGGCTCAAACTCCTTCGATTTTGCAAGAGAAACTAAAGAATCGAAATGACACAAAAAGTTCGATTCCATTTAGATGAAAATGTCAGTAATGCTATATTCGTCACAAGTTAAGGCTGTAAGGTAGTTGTCAAGAGATTTTGAGAAGGCGCTCGGAAGAAAAATTGGTCGCAGCCTCGCTGTTTTTCCGGGAAGGGTACGACAATTAACTGAATGTTCTGTTTTCACTGCCGTTTAACAATACCTAAATCTTGATTTTCCGAAGATGCGAAATACTTAACTGGATCTGTTGCATACCCTTTTTGATGAGCAACATAAAAATGATTTTGACCACGATAAATCATCTCTAAAGAAATGGAGTCAAAAGGTAGAAAAAGCTCGTCAGCTACAGCATCACCTAAATCAACTAACACTGCATAAAACAACCAAGTTCCCCAAATCTGTAGCTGAATTCCATTAATGGACCCTGTCCATAGATAACTGAGACCTAAGAGCCTTTTGATTGTATTAAAAGCATGTTCAATCCGCCACTGTCTTCGATATAAATCAGCTACTACGTAAGGCGGTAAAACTGTTAGATCGAGCACGCTCGTTAAATAAGAGTGCCAAGTTTTTCCTGAATGAATTTCGATGAGACGTAAAGTAACTAATGGGGTGTTCTTCGTGCCAGAACCCAACCTTATTAAACGGTCTTGCAGGGAATAGCTGTCTGTAGATACCCGCTCAACCTTGATTGCAGCCCCTTTCTTTAACCTAGTAACAAAGTGGACTTCTGCTCAATTAATTGTAGCCAAAAGCTAAAATGATAAAATCCTCTATCCAGCAGCAGTAAGGTCTTCGCTGTCACTAAATTCAAAATCTTTGATTCTAATTTAGTATTAGAAGCTCTGGGATTTTCTTGAAACCAAATCTCTACAGGTAATCTGGTCATTAAATCAATGACTGTTGCCATTTTCCCTGCTAATTGTCCAGTGTGAACATCCTCCAAGCTTTTGATCTGACAAAATAATGCCTCTAAAGTTGAACTGTCCACTATCTAAATTCGAGAAAATTTGGTTAGAGTAAATTGAATACTTTCAAGTATTGGTAGTTTATTTCTGCTGTGCCAAGCCGTTATCAAACTGGGTAATAAATTTTTAAAGACTTGCTCAAATAATTCGGCAGGAAAACTCAAAAATCGTTGTGAGATGGCTTGATGAGTGATGGCGGTGGGTTTGCACCATAAAAAACCTTCTCGCACTAACATCCTTGTCAACTCCGTGACTCCCGCCACGTCTCGCCAAAGTAGGGTTAATACTGCTGCAACCATCAATGGTAAGTTGAGGATTCTGCTTCTTAATCCTAGTTTATGGTAGTAGTTTTCTTGACTTGTGATTGCTAGTGTAAGTAATGCGGACAATTGCTCTGCAATGACTTCGTCTTCTACCATCGGTCTTTGAGTCTTTTTGGCATGGTCTCAGTTAGTATTTCGGTTGCCGCTCACAGTTGGTCATCCACAATCCCTTAATTACTTATCTAGTCTGAGTTTCACATGATTTCTCCTCAAGGCGAATATTACTTAAAAAGATATTAATAATGATAATCGCGATAGGAGGGGGAGAGGCAGCCAATGGCTGCCTCTCCCCCTACCCCCTTTTTATGATTATTATTCTCTTATAAATTTATTTCTACATTTAGACGTATTGACAAAATACATTTATTTTAAAATGTGATGAATGTGACTCATCAGACTCTAAGCGATTACTTAAGCTAATAAAGTCGTTAACAATATATCCTAAATTTTCAGAAAATTGGACAGTATAAGAATGAATAAGGTGATTGTCCTAGGTTTAGTAAACCTTAAGTGATATCCCACAAAAACTTTAAAATCACTTCCACAATTTCAATAAAATCGGCAATTGATACATATCCTCAAAGACTAGCTTTGCTCCTGCGGCAATCAAAGCATCGTGATGCGAAGAATTGCCTTGATTACTTCGTGGAGTATAACCAAATACCTGCATTCGGGCGGCAGATGCTGCTTGCACCCCCGTTACCGAGTCCTCGATTACCAAACAATTTTCTGGAGTCTTACCCATTTGGCTAGCCGCATACAGATACACATCAGGAAAGGGCTTAGGACGTTCAACATGATGAGAGCTATATAGCTTGCCATCAAATTGATGCAACAATCCCGTTAATTGTAAAACGAATTGAATATGCCGAGGACTGCTGTTCGATGCTACACACCTTGGCAATGTAATCTGTTCTAAAACGGCAGCAATTCCCTCAGTTGCTTGGAGTTCTTGTTGCAATGCAGCGATTTCTCGTTCCTTACAGCGTTCAAGCAATTTAGCAGGAACTGGTCTTCCGTAGGTTTTCTTAATAATCTCCAAACAAGTTGCCAATGACTTCCCCATAAATTGTTGGGTGACTTCTTCGTAGGTGATTGTCAATCCACTTTCAGTTAATGTTTCGGCAAAAATACGATTCACTATCGGTTCACTATTTACCAACACACCATCGCAATCAAAAATGATCAATTCCAAATTTGTCATAGCTTAACAAACAGTTACTTTTTTCAGTAATCCTAATCTAGACACTTAATTGATTCTTTAACTCAAAACCGCAACTAAATACATCCACTGCAAATATTACCCCACGATTTCTTCAAAATCAGCAGATGATTTCTATCTTTGGAGGTATTGTCAAATTTTCCACAATTTTAACTTGTTACCAATGTGCATAGCTTGCTTCCACGTTTGTGCAGCATCCTGTAGGGAAGGAGTACAGTAAGTTTTCCTGGAAAATGAATGCTACGTGTAGCTTGCTTAAGAGCAGGGATACGCTAACGCATCTTGGGCGGCTCCAGTTTTTAACCTTCATTGAGTAATCTGGTTTGGTTACTCAGCATTTATTCTATGTATTTATATAATTCATTAAAAAGATATACTCTAACAAGATTACTACTAGGACTTTGATGCCGATATTAGCAATTTCTGCAGGAAGACGACTACAAAATAAACCTCTGAGAAATTTATTTTTAACAGATTCAAGGCTTTTCGCGTTGCATTTATCAAATTTACTTATAACTTTCCTAACTTTCAATTATTTTTAAAATCTGCAAATTCATCTTCTATTTAAGAGGAAATAAATGCCAAAATTACTGTTATTAATGTATTTAAAGTAACTTAGGCAATAGATTAAGGATTATTCTGGGAAATTACCATAAGTAATAAACGATGAATTTCTTAGGCATGTAGTGATTTCCCTGAAGTAACTTGGTAATTGCTGCATAGTAATCGCTATGCTTAACCAAAAAATTAAAGTAGCTTGTTTGAAACTTTATCCAAACAATATCTGTCTATCTAAATAACCAGGGTTTTTACTCTGGTGGGTAATTTTAAGTATATACAATACTGTGTTTCTAACATCACATGGTCGTTATTCTAAAAGTTCAGTTATAACAAGACCTGCTCAATTAAATGTTTCTGATAAAGGTGTAAATAATGACTGATTTACCGCGATCGCCCAAAAAAGCTTGCAAAGAAATTGAAGTTTCGACACAAAGACTACTGCATATTCCACCCCGATAAGCCTGAATGAATAAATATATTATGAATGAGGCGTCAACCATGACTCGAATTCGTGACGTTGTAGAAAGAGCTTTAGTAACTGGCTATTTGACAGTTGAAGCTGAAGATCAACTACGACAACTGTTGACTACCCGATATGACTTGGAAGATTTTAATGCTTTCATGACTTTGCAGGAAGCTGCGATGACTGGTAAGGTCAAGCAGGAGTCTAGAGAGCAGTGTGGCATTAAATAGAGATGTAGCCTGCTATATCTCACTTACGGGGGCGTTTACCATCATCTTCAAAATCATCATCATCTTCAAAAAATTCCCAATCATCATCATCCGCTTGATTGGTAGTTGGCGGCTGGTAAGGGGGGATAATTACCCGGTAATCAGCATCGTAAATTGATTCAGTTTTTCCCGCAGCCGTATTTTTTGGTTCGCGGTAGCTGTAGGAGTAAACTGAACCAGACTGAGAACTGCTTTTGGCTTCTGATTGACGTTCGTAAGTTGTTGAGTCTCTAGGTTGTTGAGCTTGAGAATTAGGAATAGGCGCTGACTCTGACTTTTCATCAAAGTTCCAATCATCATCTCTACTGCTATTTGTCTCCCAATCATCAAATCCCTCACTGCTAGACTCTTCATTTTTACTAGCTGGTGGTGGAGAACTCGCAGGGCGAGATGTAAATTCTTCTCTTTGGGTTGCTTTGGCACGAGTTGAAGTGGCGGTTCTTCTGTTAGAAGTTTGGCGTTCTCCTGCCACAAAATAATTGGATAAGTTAAACAAGGTAGCAATCAATATAGATGTGAAAGCACCAGTGGCAGTACTGAACAAAATCCATATCGCTAGTGGTAATGGTTGAGTTCGCACGCCCAAAAATACTAGCGATAGGGCAGGTGAGAAATTTTGGACTAATAACAGTGTTAGTCCTCCCAGTACTGCCACCAATAGAATTAAGCGAATTACAGCCATAGCAATTTTGTCAGTTGTCAGTTATCAGTGGTTAGTAGTCAGTGGTCAGTTATCAGTCTGATTATTCTTAGCTAATTACTGTTCACTGACTACTGACACTATCAGCCATCTCTATCATTACCTTTTTAGGACTATTGTGAGATTTACAATAAATCCACTGAGGGCGTTAGCGACGACCTTGCCACCGCTGAATTGGAATACAGTCAATATCTAGTTGATCTAAAGCACGGGCAACTACAAAATCAACTAAATCCTCAATGGTTTGGGGATTGTGATACCAGGCGGGAATAGCGGGGACAATTCTCACTCCAACTTCTGCTAAAGAGGTTAAGTTACGCAGATGGATGAGGCTAAAAGGCGTTTCACGCGGGACAATGACCACCTTTCGCCCTTCTTTGAGTTGGACATCCGCTGCCCGTTCTAGTAAATCGGAACTCAAGCCAACTGCTAGCTTTGCAACTGTACTCATGCTGCATGGAATAATTATCATCCCCAGAGTGGCAAAGGAACCACTAGCAATCCCGGCTCCAACATCACTCCAAGGATGGCAGCGGAGTTTACCGGCAAGTGCAACTCTAGCTTGCTCTCGCCAAAATTGTTCTTGCCCAGTTGGTTCTGGTGGCATCCGAATTTCCTGTTCTGACTGCCAAACCATGTAAGTTGATTTAGAGGCAACTAATTCAATGCTATACTCCGCTTCTAGCAAAAATTTGATCGCGCGAACAGCGTAAATCAGACCAGATGCGCCCGATACGCCTAAAATTAAAGGTTTAGTGTTATTTGACACGTAAGCTGTAATGGATTTTACTCATCCTCAGAGTAAGGATCTAGGTCATCAGGCTCCATATCATTTGGTAAGTAGAGGTCGGAAAGATCGTCACGGGAATCATTGCCAGTTAAACCTTTGGGGATACCATCGCTGCCGACTGTTACCAGATCAATTTGCTGACGGTAGTAATCGACACTTTTAACTTGGACGGCGACGCGATCGCCTAGTCTATAAGAAGCGCGATTTTTGCGACCAAACAGTGCCTGTTGTCTGGCGCGATATTCATACCAATCATCTTTGAGAGAACTGACGTGTACTAATCCCTCTACCCGCAAAGGCACACCAGGATTACTGCTAGACTCCACCTCAGCCGCGGGCACTTCAATTTCCACAAAGAAACCGTAAGATTGAACCCCGGTAATCACGCCTTGAAATACCTGACCGATGCGTTGCTTCATCAGTTGAGCTTTTTGCAGTCCGGCTAAATCGGCTTCGGCTTCTTGGACTTCTTTTTCGCGGTCGTTGATTTGGACAATTACCCTAGTCAAATCGCTTTGGAGTTCTTGTTGCAATTCTGGGGGTAAAACGTTCCAGTTAATTTCCTCGTGGCTAGAGGAGTGGCGTAGGTTAACCCGCTCTCTGACACGGGTATTGCGGCGATCGCGTCCGTTTTCGAGTAGGGCGTAATACACTCTCTGCATGAGCAAATCTGGGAAACGCCGCAAGGGAGCGCTAAAGTGGACATATTGCGGTAGTGCCAGACCAAAGTGAGATCCTTTGGTGGTACTGTATGCAGACGGCTTCAGTGTATCTTGTAATAAGTAAGTAAGAACTTGCTCAGAGGGAGATTCAGCAAAAGCTGTAGTCAAATGTTGGTAATCTAAGGGTTGGATATCAACTTCTGGATCTAATGTGAGGTCAACGCCTAAATTGACTGCCAATTTCAGCATTTCCTGGACATCTTCAACATCAGGAGTACCTTGGACTCGCCAGATAGCGGGAACACCAAGAGCATTTAAGTGAGTTGCAAACAGTTGATTAACTAATAGTACCAACTCCGTAAGTAGCGATCGCACTGGTAAATCATTCACCACCACAGCGCCAAGAATCCCTTCATCATAATAGGCGTTTTGGCTAGGTGGCAGATTCAACTGGAGGCTACCACGAGTCAAGCGTACCTGTTTCACAGCTGTTTGCAAGGCTTGGAGGTTTTGCAGTATTTGGGAAACCTGTGATGATTGATCTTCAGCTTCACCTGTGAGAATTGCTTGGGCAAGTTCAGTAGTCAGTGCAGTTTCGACATTAATGACGCTGGGTTGAATTTCCCACTCCAGCACTTCTCCCGATTGGGGATCAATGGTAATTAAAAAAGAGATGGTTAAGCGATCGCTCCCAGGTACTAAAGAACAGCGTTCTGCCACAGCTGGGGGCAAAATTGGCAGCACCAATTCTCCTAGATACACTGATTTGCCCCGTTTGAGTGCTTCTCTATCTAGGGCTTCGTCAGGTTGGACATAGTGAGAAACATCGGTGATATGAACGCCCAAAAGCCAATTTCCGGCTAAGTTTTTTTCTAAACTAAAAGCGTTTTCTATAACTTTGGTATCGCCATTTACCCCTTCAATGGTGAAGGTAAATAAATTACGTAAATCCAGCCGATTTTTCAGGTCTGCTTTTAGCAGTTTTTTGGGCAACCTAGCGGCTGCTTCTAGAACATTATCTGGAAAAGTCCGGGAAAGGTCGTGTTTGCACGTAACTAAATCTATATCAGCAGCAGCTTCGGCATCACTACCGAGGATTTGCACCACTCGACCAAGGGGAGGATATTGTGCCAACGGGTAACGCAAAACTTCCACATGAACCAGATGATCGATCGCTTCTTCCAACTTTGCCCCGTTAGGCTGGATTTTGAGTTCAAACAGCAATCGATCATCTAAAGGCACAGCCCGGAAACCAGCTTCCACCTGCTTAATTCGTGCCAGTAAAGTGTGGTTAGAACGTTCTAGAATTAGCTTCACTTCACCTTCAGGAGAGCGACGGCGACTGCCTTCTTTGAGAACTCTTACCAAAACGCGATCGCCATTCCAAGCATTACTCAGATGACTTTCGCGGATGTAAATATCCTCAGCGCCTTCCACATCTTGAATAGCAAAGCAAAAGCCTTTACTAGAACAACGGAGTTTTGCCTCGATTATTCCCTCTTCTGAGACACGCCGATACTTGCCCCGTTCCTTCACTAAAATACCGATTTTTTCGAGAACATCTAAGGCAATGTGAAGTTTTTGTAAACTTTTTTCATCTTCACAGCCAAGTTTCTTTTCTAAAACCTTCCGAGCTACCAATTTATCATCGGTGAAATTGGCAAGGAGTGTAGCGATTGAAAATTCCATGCAGTGAACCGACCTTTGGTCAAAACATCATTTTTGTTTAACAAAACAGAATTCAGGAGTCAGTCGCCAGAATTGAGAATTGAATTCTGTGTTACTGGCGGATAACGCAGCAGTAGCGAGTCCGCAAACGTTTAAATCAAGGAGTTTAAGTCCCCCACAAAAATTTTCTTGTTTTGTGTTCAACTTTTGTAGTGGCGGGTCTGAATTCCCCACTATCTTGATTCTGAATTCTGAATTCTGAACTCTTCTTCAATCTGGTTCTTTCCTGTATACCCTCACGGCTTACAGAAACAAGCTGGAAACTAATTGCCCTGAAGCAAGGCTTCCTAAGTTCTAAGGAAAGGAAGCCAGACCCAGCAAGAGCGGGAAACTACCCCACAGTTCCTTTGCAAAGGAAGCCTACCCACAGACAACTCTGGGCGTCTACGAACTTCTCACTGCACGATGTTCTCAGAGTTCGCCTGCGTTCAAGTCTCTTCACCTAACCAAACTTAGAAAGCACACCTGATTAACATTTAGCCCCGCTAGTTAATTACGCGACGGGTTTTTGAGAAGTTGGGTTTAGAGAATCCATACTGCCCAAAAGCGCTATGCAGGGGAGCCACTGCGGTCTTGGGGTCTCCCCAAGTGGAGCAAGTGGCGTGGAAACTACAGGTGTTTGATTGTCTAGAGAGAAGGTAATTTTACGCCATTAGACTCTGATTGTTAACTAGGAGGAACTGCCGATGAACCCAATTTTCCCACATGTAGAATCGGTAACAATTAGGTAAGCAGCTTAATAAGCAGTGAGGGCGAACCTTATCTCCATTATTGTAGATTTAGAGCGCACTTCCAGAAAATAGTTCTAGATATCGAGTTGGGTAATCAGTATAGCATTGCAAGCAAGACTACCCAGATAAGTTAGCACTGACCAAAAATTTCGTCAAAAAAGAGCTACTGCTACAATTGGGACACCAGGCAAAGCAAGAATATCACCTTGACGGCTCAGAGCAGAGAATTATACCTACTCATCGCCTGCCAAAAAACTGATGACACATAGTGAACAATTAAAAATGAATAAATGCAATCTTGGCAGGCATCCTGGGTATCGAGTGGATGTAAATTAAAGTAAGGGCAGCTGATCTCGCTTGAACATACAGGCAGTATCAACCCCGTTATTAAAAATATTTAGATTGGTAGCAGTATTATGTTGGCTCAATTCCAGAGCTTGTATCCCAAAGGCAGTTTGATTTCTGAATTAGTGCAAATTTTTCAAGGAAAATATATTGTTCGGGCAAGCGTGCAAATTGAAGGCGTAACCCGTGCTACGGGTATGGCAGCAGCAGAAACAGTAGAAGCCGCAGAAGACCAAGCCAGAACTAGGGCGCTGATAGTTTTGGGTATTACAAACGCGCCACCAGAATCAGTGGCGTTGACCTCAAATCCAGTTTCCCCGGCACAGCTAAATCCTTCCTTGAATACTAAAGGTGGATTGAGTGAGCCTACTGCTTATTCCTCTGCAAAAAATGAGGATTTTGTTAGTAGTCAGTGGTCAGCAGTCAGCGATAAAGAAATATCTATACCGCCTTCCAAAGAACGGAACATCAAACCAGAAGTAGTAACAAGCAGTAACGAACAATACGAGTACAGCAATGCTGCGCCTCTAAACGATACCTATAGCCAGGATTTAGGTCAAAACTTTCCGATGACTGCCAACCGGGAGCTAGAATTTGATCCTCCAGTTGAGAACTTGGAAATAAATTTTGATAACCAGCCAGAAAATCAAACCTTTCCGGCAATTTCTGCTAATAATGTCACGCCATTTACACCCCGGAGTTACAGCCCTCAAGAAAATGTCGCTACCCCGTCAGTGACAGGGAAGAGAAAGAAAAAAGCTGAACCCGTGGATTTATCAGATGTAATTGCTAAAACAGATGTCGAACTTCAGCGTTTAGGCTGGACACCAGAACAGGGACGGGAGCATCTGATTGAAACCTACGGTAAGCGCGGGCGGACTTTGCTGACTGAAGAAGAATTACACGGATTTCTCAAATACTTACAATCCCAGCCAGACCCAATAGCAGGATTTTAGTTAGTAATTAGTCATTCGTCATTTGTAATTAGGACTTACGCACACTCTACGAATTCTCGGCGCTCTTCTCTTCGATACGCTGTGCATTGGCGAAAGCCTCTCGCAGAGAAGGCGGTTCGATAAATTAAGCTTTTTAGCAATTTTTGCATAACTTCTAGTAATAACTAATACGAAGTTGCCAAAGATAGTATTATTTGAGCGTAAATAAAAACTGTCATTCACTATGCCTCGTGTGCGAATTGAAATTGTGCCGCACCTGGGCTATCCAGAATTGACTCGTCTAGAACTTATGCATTGACAAAGTAGACAATTAGTGAGTTAGGGTTAACGAGGGAAAAATACCCTCCTGAGTTGAGAAAGATCAAAAGCGCGATCGCGCTTTTAATCGGCGAGTTTACAGGATTGACTACACCCGTGCATCTACACTGACTTGATACTGAACTTTATTTGAGCTAAACTGTCTGCTCCGGATAATGACGAAGTAATTTCCTGCAGCTAGATTCTGGCGTGTAATTTGGTGGGAAAATGAGTCGCGACTTTGGCCAATCACTTCACCTTGATTGCGATCAATTTGACCATTGTTGTTTGAATCCCTAACTAATAATAAATCTGTCTGTCCTCCGTTCGGGGCAACGCCTTCCAGTTTTAAACGTAAGTTAGAGCGCCCCGTGAGTAGCACTTTTCTAAAGTCTTCTAAGTCATCGGTGGTGGTCACATCGCCTTTGATCTGAAGAAATCCTTGACCACTATTCAAATTCCCCTCGAAATCCGCTGCAAAAATGCTATTGTCGTTATCGGGTGTCGCAAAAGCTGGGGAAACCAATCCAAAAGTCAATAAAGTTAGCAACGTTAGCTTGAGGCTCGATTTTAAGTAATTCATGATGTTTCTTCCTGAAGATAAATGATTGATTTTTGGTATTACACACTGTACAAAATGACTTGGTGTCTTTGTAACCTAAATCTAAATTAAGCTTTTAATAAAAAAAGTACAGTCTGAAAAAGACTTTAATAGTATGAAGTTGAAAATAAAATTCAAATTGCTTGGTATTATTTAGTCACAAAAAGTCTGTTTTGATAACATTGATCTACTCTAGCAAACTGGTTTTGAGGCTATTGTAGAGCGACAAATTATGGTTATTCCCAACTTTTGATAATCCTATGTCAGGATGGAAATGTGTATCTTCAGACAATTAAAAGTTGGAATTTCTTCAATATCTGCTACCGGATCAAGACTACCTTCATCTCGACAAATGGGAGCTTGACCCTTTAAAATCGAGTTTTGAAGTTCTAAATCAACTTTTGAACTCAAATAACCCCTCTTCAGTTATGAAGAAGGGTTATTTTTAGGGTTTAAAGAAATTAAAAGTGGTAAATCACCATTTACTATTCGTGACTATTAATTAAGAACAGCAACTGCTGGGCGACTACCAGCGGAGTGACGGTCAATCACTTGGTCAATCAAACCGTAGTCCCTGGCTTCCTCTGGCGACATGAAAAAGTCACGTTCAGTATCTTCAGCAATGCGCTCAATTGGTTGACCTGTATGTTCAGCTAAATAGTCGTTTAGCCGCCGCTTATGGTACAGAATTTCCCGCGCCTGAATTTCAATATCAGTCGCCTGTCCTTGAGCGCCACCTAAAGGTTGGTGAATCATAATCCGAGAATGGGGTAGACTCATCCGCTTACCCTTAGCACCGGCGCTGAGGAGAAAAGCACCCATACTCGCCGCCAATCCGGTACAAATTGTACAGACATCAGGGCGAATATGTTTCATAGTGTCAAAAATGCCCATACCAGCCGTCACCGAACCACCGGGAGAATTGATGTACATATAAATGTCTTTCTCCGGGTCTTCAGCATCCAAATACAGCAGTTGGGCAACAATCAAGTTGGCAATATTGTTATCAACTTGTTGTCCCAAAAAGATGATGCGCTCACGTAACAGCCGTGAGTAGATGTCAAAGGCGCGTTCACCTCGACCCGATTGTTCAATAACGATAGGAATCATGGAAGCGTGTTTGTGGCTACTTTAAATACATTTTATCGGTGACAGCACGAAACTGGGGCTGATCTCTACTATTCCCAGGTAGATATAAGTAAATCTTGGCTATTCTGTCTGATTCAACAAAGGAGCAAAATATGCTTTTGCAATAGATTTATACTCCAAGGGCACTTTTTAGCGACAAAAGCTGTCTAAGAGAATATCCCGATTTAGGGAAGAATAAATCAAAAAACTTCAATTGTCGCCAATCTTATATCTCGGACTTTGCTGCACAACCTTGGCGATGTCATGTATTGATTAGACCGATAACCGAAATCCGACTTGCTTAGGGAATTCTGTTAACTCTCAGTAACATTTTAAACATTTTTTTAGGATTTCCTTCGGCATTTATCAAGTTATTTTTGTTAGATTCGGTAAATCGGGAGTACGAGGTGTATTTAGAATAACTAGTCATAGTTGAAATGCTATCCATTCAGAGAGAGACGTGCCATGCTGGAAAAACTTATACAAGCCGCCATCATCACCTTCTTGCTCCATCTGATAGCAGGACTTAGCCCAAATACTTTAATGCAAACAAAGACAGCAGCACCTATGCAAGAAACGCCACCAAATATTGTTAGCTTGCTATTGCGACCTTTTCAATAAGAATGTTTCAGAGAGTTGCACAGGTATAAGTAAGTCGGCGTAAATAAATTCAATTATATAGATGATTCCCTGACTATAAAACTGCAATTTTTTACACCAACTTACTTAGGCGAGATTAAAAACAAAGGGATAATTCGCTCATTGAGTTTCTTAACCTAATGTACATAGCTGTCTAGGCTAACACTCCTGAGAACAGGGTAGACTGAGCAAAGAAGGCAACTACTCGCGTTTGATCATGACTAATCGCCTTGCTGAAGCTAAGAGCCTCTATCTCCGCAAACACGCCGAAAACCCAATTGATTGGTGGCCTTGGTGTGATGAAGCACTTGCAACTGCAAGGGCGCAAAATAAACCGATTTTTCTCTCCATTGGCTATTCTAGTTGCCACTGGTGTACTGTGATGGAAGGCGAGGCTTTTTCTGATATTGCGATCGCTGACTACATGAATAGCAATTATCTTCCCATCAAAGTAGACAGGGAAGAAAGACCTGACCTCGATAGCATCTATATGCAAGCTTTGCAGATGATGAGCGGTCAAGGGGGTTGGCCTTTAAATATTTTTCTTTCCCCAGAAGATTTAGTGCCATTTTACG
Source organism: Nostoc sp. (assembly GCF_036917555.1). Lineage (GTDB taxonomy): Bacteria > Cyanobacteriota > Cyanobacteriia > Cyanobacteriales > Nostocaceae > Nostoc. Next base: position 17,316 of record NZ_JBALDD010000076.1, read on the forward strand.
CTGGGACTTATTTCCCTGTAGACCCGCGCTATGGTCGTCCGGGATTTTTGCAGGTGTTGCAAGCGCTTCGCCGTTATTACGATACAGAAAAAGCGGACTTACAACAACGTAAAGCCTTAATTGTTGAGTCCCTGCTTACGTCTGCGGTGTTGCAAGACGGTACAACAACCGAGCTTGAAGACCATGAATTACTCCGCCAAGGTTGGGAAACCAGTACAGGCGTAATTACTCCTAGTCAATCTGGCAATAGTTTTCCGATGATTCCCTACACAGAATTAGCACTGCGGGGAACTCGATTTAATTTTGAATCTCGCTATGATGGCAAGCAAATTTGTACCCAACGGGGACTAGACTTAGCGCTGGGCGGTATTTATGACCATGTAGCCGGTGGTTTTCATCGCTATACTGTTGACCCGACTTGGACAGTACCCCACTTTGAAAAGATGCTCTACGACAATGGACAGATTGTCGAGTATCTGGCTTCTTTATGGAGTGCAGGAGTACAAGAGCCAGCCTTTGAGAGGGCGGTTGCTGGGACTGTACAATGGCTGAAGCAAGAAATGACTGCGCCTGAAGGTTACTTCTATGCTGCTCAAGATGCCGATAGCTTCACTGAATCCACGGCGGTAGAACCAGAAGAAGGAGCCTTTTACGTCTAGAGTTACAGCGAATTACAACAACTGTTAACGCCTGAAGAATTAACCCAATTACAACAACAGTTTACGGTGACGCCTAACGGCAACTTTGAAGGACGTAATGTTTTGCAAAGACGCCATTCAGGTCAATTAAGTGCAACGCTGGAAACGCCACTGAGTAAACTGTTTACCGCTCGTTATGGCGTTAATTCTGAGTCACTAGAAACTTTTCCTGCGGCTCGGAACAACCAGGAAGCAAAAACTACTAACTGGCCAGGTCGCATTCCCTCGGTGACAGATACGAAAATGATTGTCGCCTGGAATAGCTTGATGATTTCTGGGCTGGCTAGGGCGGCTGGGGTTTTCCAACAACCTTTGTACCTGGAATTAGCAGCACGAGCGGCGAATTTTATCTTGGAAAATCAGTTTGTCGATGGGCGTTTCCAGAGACTCAACTATCAAGGAGAACCAACCGTTTTAGCGCAGTCTGAAGATTATGCTTTGTTTGTTAAAGCTCTGCTAGATTTACAAGCTTCCAACCCTGAGCATGAGCAATGGTTAGAAAAAGCGATCGCTATCCAAGATGAATTTAACGAATTTCTCTGGAGTGTAGAATTAGGTGGCTACTATAACACATCAAGCGATTCTAGTCAAGATTTAATTGTTAGAGAGCGTAGTTATGCTGATAATGCCACACCATCAGCTAATGGAATTGCGATCGCTAACCTTGTGCGTCTGGCCCTACTCACCGATAATCTAGATTATTTGGATTTAGCTGAACTTGGTTTGAAAGCTTTTAGGAGTGTAATGCATCGCGCTCCCCAAGCTTGTCCCAGCTTGTTTACAGCTTTGGATTGGTATCGTAACTCTACCTTGATTCGCAGCACAACTGAGCAAATCAACGGTTTGATCCCCAAGTATTTACCTGCGGCTGTGTTTGCCATCACAGCTGATTTACCAGAGGGAAGCGTTGGGTTAGTTTGCCAAGGTTTGAAGTGTCTTGCACCAGCAGAAAGTGTAGAGCATTTATTGCAGCAAGTCCAGAAAAGTCTAAATAGGGCATAGGGCATGGGGTAATGACGAGCCGAAGCAAATTAACAGCGATTGTGTTAGCTGGCGGTAAGAGTTCTCGCATGGGTCACGATAAAGCCTTGATTCCCATTCAAGGGGTACCATTGTTGCAGCGAGTTTGTGGGATTGCTCAAAGCTGCGCTGATACTGTTTATGTAGTAACTCCCTGGCCACAACGCTATCAAGATTTACTTTTGGCTGGTTGTCAGTTTATCGAGGAAGTACCTTTATCTGGAGAATCTCTAGCCCACGGGCCTCTAGTTGGGTTTGCTCAAGGATTAGCTAAAGTTAAGACAGATTGGGTGCTGTTGCTAGCTTGCGATTTGCCGAGGTTGCGGGTTGAGGTGTTGCAAGATTGGGCAAGTAAACTTGATAGCGTGGAGGATAATGCGATCGCAGCTTTAGCTTGTCATCCAAAAGGCTGGGAACCTCTGTGTGGTTTCTATCGCCGTAGCTGTTTGCCACAACTTCTAGAGTTTATCAACCAAGGGGAGCGATCGTTTCAGCAGTGGCTTCGGCAATATCCGGTAGAAGTTTTGCCCTTAGCAGAACCCGAAATGCTGTTTAACTGTAATACACCAGAGGACTTGGCTTTAAGTTGAGTTGGGGAATGCGGACTTAATTGTGAACTGAACCTGCGGAAACTCTGGTAATAAAGTCATTTTTCGGATGATTTGAATTCACCTCTATAGTTCAACACAGTTCAGATCAGCCCAAAACCCTGATGTAGAGACGCGATTTATCACGTCTTGGTTGTTTTAGATTTAAACTCATTAAAATTAGTAGATAATAAAAACTTTTATTACATAACCACTAATGCTATTTCCTGAAAATGAAAGCCAAAGGAGTTTTAATTTACTTTTCTCTAAAAATCCCAACCCTATGTGGGTATATAACCAGCATAATCTACAATTTTTAGATATAAATGAAGCTGCTGTTGTTCACTACGGCTACTCACGAGAAGAGTTCTTGCAAATGCGAATAACTGACATTCGCCCTTCCGAAGATGTGCCTATCTTCCTTGAATATTTAGAACGAAAGCACTCTAACTTAGATTTTACTGGGCGATGGCGACATCAGCGAAAAGACGGACAGATTATTGATGTTGAAATTTTCACACAGACAATAGACTATGGCAGTTATAAGGCTTGCTTAGTTCATATACGAGACATCACAGAACACAAACAAATAGAAAGAACTCTTCAACAAAGTGAAGCTAGATTTCGAGTTATTTCTGAAGCAATTCCTGTTCCATTCATTATTTCGCGTGTATCTGATGGGTTGATTTTATACGCTAATACAGAGTTGCTTCAAACATTTCAGTTTTCTCCAGAGTATTTAGTTAATCGCAAAAAATTTGGAGACTTATATCATAATATGACAGATTTAGAAACGCTATTAACAGTTCTTAATCAGCAAGGTTTTATTCATAATTATGAACTGCAATTAAAAAAAGCAGATGGAACTCGTTTTTGGGCGATCGCTTCTTTACAATATTTAGTTTTTAACAATGAATCAGCAATTTTAACAGTTTTTAATGATATTAATGATCGCAAAAATGCCGAAACAAAACTCCAAGAACAAAATGAGTTTTTGCGAATAATTTTTGAGAGCATACCATTGATGATTGCCCTGATCAATACCAATGGTGAACTCCAGTGGGTGAATCAAGAATGGGAAAATATTCTCGGTTGGAAATTTCCAGATTTCCAAACTCGTGATGTCTTGGAAGCGCTATATCCTAATCCTGAATATCGACAGTATGTCGTTAATTTTATTCAGTCTGCCAAACGCAATTGGGCTGACTTTAAAACTCAGGTACACAATGGTCGTTTACTGGATACATCTTGGACTAGTGTTTACCTTTCAAATGGTCAAATTATTGGTATTGGGCAAGATATCACAGAACGTAAGCAAACTGAATTAGCTCTAAAAGCCCAAGCCGAGCGAGAGCAATTGATGCGAACTGTTGCTCAACGGATTCGTCAATCTTTAAATCTCCAAGATATTCTGAATGCAACAGTTCGAGAAGTGCGAGATTTACTTGGAGTTGATCGAGTAGTAGTTTATCAGTTTGACTCAGAGATGATCGGCACAATTATGGCGGAATCAGTGGAACCTGGATGGACGGTTTCTTTGGGTATACAGATTCATGATACGTGTTTTCAAACAAGTGCAGGAGTGGAATCTTATCAGGGAAGCAAACGAGCGATCGCTAATATTTATGAAGCTCGACTAACTGATTGCCATATTAGCCTGTTAGAACAGTTTGAGGTGAAAGCAAATTTAGTTGTGCCTATTTTACTAGAAGTAAGCTCTCAAAACCCTGGCTCTCACATTTGGGGTTTACTGATTGCTCACCAATGCTCTGGTTTTCGTGAGTGGGAAGAAAATCAATTAGATTTGCTCGATCAAGTGACAGTCCAATTAGCGATCGCAATTCAACAATCCAGCATCTTAGCGCAAGCTCAAACTGAACTATTTCAAAGACAAAAAGCTCAAGTCAAGTTAAAAACTGCCTTAGCTGAAAAAGAAGTTCTTTTAAAAGAAGTTCATCATCGAGTTAAAAATAATTTGCAAATTGTCTCCAGTTTATTACAACTTCAGTCTCAAACACTCAAAGACCCGGAAATAATTAAAGTTCTTCGAGAGAGTCAAAATCGAATTGAGTCAATATCTCTAATTCACAAAAATTTATATACTTCCGCTAATATAGGACAAATTGATGTTGCTGACTATATCAGTAATTTAGCAGCCAGCTTGCTCATTTCCTATCAAATATGCCCTGGTAAAATTTCTCTAGAAACTGATATAGATTCAGTAAGCTTGAATGTCGATCAAGCTATTGCCTGTGGATTGGTGATTAACGAATTAATCTCCAATGCCCTCAAACATGCTTTTCCCAATCAACAAGTAGGCACAATCAGTATTGCTTTACACAATGCTGGCAATAGTATCGAAATGACTATCCGAGATAATGGGATTGGTTTACCAGATAATTTAGATTGGAGAAATACTGATTCTTTGGGTCTGTCGTTAGTACATGACTTGGTTACAGAACAACTAGAAGGCGATATTACTCTAGAAGGCAATTATGGAACAGTATTCAAAATAAAATTTACGCAGTTAACTTTGCATTAATAAATATCAAATGGATCAAGCTAGGATTTTAGTCGTTGAAGATGAAGTGATTGTGGCTAGAACTATTGCTAGTCAACTCAGTCAACTAGGATACATTGTTACGGGTACAGCTTCATCTGGAAAAGTTGCCATTGCCAAGGCATCAGAAACTCAACCAGAACTAGTATTAATGGATATTATTCTTAAAGGTGATATGGACGGTATTGTTACCGCCACTCAGATTCGTGAGCAGTTAGATGTACCTGTAATTTATTTAACCGCTTATGGCGATGATCATACTTTAGAAAGAGCCAAAATTACCCAACCTTTCGGATACATCGTTAAACCATTTACTACAAAAGATTTAAAAATCGCGATCGAGATCGGTCTGTTAAAACATCGGTTAGAACGTGAACTGCGGGAGAATCGAGATCAGTTAGCAACCCTTTTAAACTCAATGAGTGATGCTGTAATTGCTGCAAATGAGCAGGGAAAGATGACATTTATGAATCCTGCAGCGGAGGCGCTGACTGGCTGGCAGCAAAAAGATGCTTTAGGAAATGAGGCAGCGAAGATTTTTCATATTGTCGATGAAGTGACAGAGACAACATTAGAAAACCCTATTACAAAAGTGCTGCAGGAGCAACAAGTTGTTTATTTAGAGGCATTCACATCTCTAATTACAAAAAACGGCAAAAGAGTTCCAATTGGCGACAGTGCTTCACCACTAAAGCGAGGTTCTGACCACATAAATGGTGTAGTAGTTGTTTTCTGGGATCTCAGCGAACGACGCCAAACAAAATTGCTAGAGCAAGCATTAGAGAAGGAGCAAGAACTTAACCGTCTCAAATCCTTATTTATCTCTACTGTATCTCATGAGTTCCGTAATCCCCTAACTGTTGTTCAAACCGCAGTAGAACTCATGGAAATGAAAGGAGCAAATTTGACAGATACAAAAAGAGGCATCTATTTAAAACGAATTCAAGGTGCTGTGCAATCAATGGAAAAACTTATGGAAGAAGTACTGTTTATGGGTCGAGCGGAAGCAGAAAAACTCATATTCAACCCTGCTCCTTTTAACCTAGAGCAATTTTGTCGAGAGTTAATCGAAGATTTTTTGATTGTTAAAAGCAGTGTGTGTGAAATTGTTTTTACCTGCCATAGTGAGAATACGTCCGCTGTCATGGATGAAGGACTTTTACATTACTTGTTTGCAAATCTTCTCTCAAATGCGGTTAAATATTCTCCCAAAGGTGGCAAGATTCAATTTGATTTAATATGCGACCCAATTGAGAAAGTAGCAATTTTTTACATTCAAGATCGAGGTATGGGCATTCCCAAACCAGACCAAGCTCGACTTTTTGAATCATTCTACCGAGCCTCAAATGTCAAATCAATTCAGGGTACTGGGTTGGGGTTAGTAATCGTTAAAAGGTGCGTTGATGCTCACAGGGGTCAAATCAGTGTCACAAGTGAAGTTGAAGTTGGTACTAAATTTACAGTAATTTTGCCCTTAAATTCCGAATTATCCTTGACTGAAGCTTCTGAATTATAAATTGCAAATTCTTCTTCAACTCACATCCTGATTTTTGTTACCAACTTGAGTTTGGTAGTGGCGCCATTTTTCCTGCTGACGCGCTCTTTTGTCTTCGTTAAGGCTATCAAAACAATAGGGACAGGAGATACCTTGCTCATATTCGGGAGACGCTTTATCTTCCTCAGAAATCGGACGCCCACAACTGAAGCACCGCTCACAACTTCCTTCTTCTAATCCATGACTAACGGCTACCCGCTCATCAAAGACAAAACATTCTCCTTCCCATAAACTTTCTTGTGCTGGAACTTCCTGCAAATACTTAAGAATGCCGCCCTTGAGATGATAGACTTCTGCAAAGCCTTGGGCAAGCATGAAGGATGAGGCTTTTTCACAGCGAATGCCACCTGTACAAAAGAGAGCAACCTTTTTGTGTTTAGTTGGGTCGAGATGGTGGCGCACATAATCGGGAAATTTGCGGAATGATTCAGTTTGGGGATTTTCTGCTCCTTGGAAAGTACCGATATTCACCTCATAATCATTGCGGGTGTCAATCACGGTTACTTCTGGATCGGAAATTAAATCATTCCATTCTTGAGGATTGACATAGATACCAACTTGCTCACTAGGGTCAATTTCTGGCAACCCCAAAGTGACAATTTCTTGCTTTAACCGCACCTTCATCCGCTCAAAAGGTGGGGTTTCGGTATAGGACTCTTTGGATTCTAAGTCTGCTAAACGGGGGTCAGAACGCACAAACCAGAGAACTGAGTCAATCGCCTGACGCGAACCGGCAATTGTACCGTTAATCCCTTCAAGTGCCAGCAAAATCGTCCCCTTGACACCTTGCGCTTGGCAGTAAGACAGCAGAGGATCTCGTTTATCGGCAAAATCTGGCAGCTTAACAAATTTATACAGTGCTGCGACAACTTGGATATTTTCTGGCTTCATCCCTTCGGTAATAGAACAATATAAGTTACAATAACAACGGTAATCAAAGTTATCTACTATTTTAATTTTATGGGGGTTTAGCTCAGTTGGTAGAGCGCCTGCTTTGCAAGCAGGATGTCAGCGGTTCGAGTCCGCTAACCTCCATTGGAAATGTTTGATTAAATGGGAATGCATCCATTACACCAATTCAAAGCCGTACTGAGTTAGAGGAATCTTTGGATAAGGAGGTAAACTCTGATTTGACAGCACTCAGGTAATTTTGCTCGTTCAAAATTTGACTTATCTATACTTAGGGGGTTATTTGGAAAAGCGTCCATTGGGGTTAGTGGCAATTGTTATCTACAAATCATTTGCTGCCTTGCTGCTTATGGTTACTTCGATCGCTTTATTATTGACATTAAAAAATTATCAAACTCTAGAGGCGTTTTCAGAAAATTATGTTTTAGAAGGTAAATCGATAATTATTGATTGGCTTTTAAAGAAAGTTGTCAACTTAAATCCTACAACTCTAGGATTTAGCGGCATCGGAACCGGAATCTATGCTATCGTTACTGCTATTGAAGCCGTTGGTTTATGGTACGAAAAGCGTTGGGCACATGTCTTAGTATTGGGACTTGTCGGTATCAGTATTCCACCAGAGATTTATGAATTAATTCGGGGAATATCTCCGATCAAAACATTAGTGTTTGTGTTGAATTTAGCTGTATTTGGCTATTTACTCCGAAACTTTCCTAAACATCCAAACTAATTTTTGATTCGATACTTAGGATCTATCGTTGAAAAGTTAAGGAGTGCTGAGGAACCAACAGAGCGAAACGTAGTGATTAAAAAGCTTAACCACAAAAGGCTCAGGGTTTACGTAAAACCAAGACCTCACGTTGTACAATCGCTAGAAATACAATCTGGAGAGCAACTTGCCTAGATCGATTCAGTCTACCCAACCACCACTAAAATTTATTCCCCAACGATTGAATCCTTTGGTACTCCAGATTGTTCGGTGGTTACTGCCGATCGCACTACGGTTTCGTACTCGCCCTTGGCTCCCGGCTGGGATTGTCAAGATTGAAGCCAAGAATGTTGAAGTATTAGCTGAACTCTATCAACAATTTCAGGCTGGAAAAATTCGCTTTTTGTTGGCATTTCGCCACCCAGAGGTGGAAGATCCACTCTGTATGCTGTATTTGCTTTCTCGGATTGTGCCACAAGTTGCCCGTCAAAAAGATATTACACTAAAATCCCTCGTTCACAGCTATTTTCTTTATGACCGAGGTATGACAGTTTGGGCTGGAAAGTGGCTAGGTTGGCTGTTCTCTCTGCTGGGGGGTGTGCCGGTTCGTCGTGGTAGGCGACTAGATCGGCAAGCTATCCAAAATGCACGGGAGTTGTTTGCTAATGGCGCACTACCGATCGCAGTAGCGCCGGAAGGCGGTACTAATGGTCATAGTGGCATTGTTAGCCCCTTAGAACCTGGTGTTGCTCAAATGGGGTTCTGGTGTGTAGAAGACTTAGAAAAAGCTAACCGTTCTGAGACTGTGATCGTTGTACCAATCGCTATCCAGTATCGCTACGTTGAGCCACCTTGGTCTAAGATAGATTGGCTTTTGAGTAAGTTAGAAGCTGATAGTGGCTTGAAAGTTTTGGAAATTGATTCGGGCGATGCCTGCGGCGGGCAAAGCCTACGCGAAGAAATTTACCATCAACGCCTCTGTAGGTTAGCTGAATATCTGATTACCGAGATGGAAGAGTTTTATCGTCGCTTCTATCATCAAGATATCCCCAAAACCATCTCAACTGATGAATCTGCTAGTGCTAATCAGGTATTAATTGCCCGACTCCATCGCCTACTGGATAAGGCTTTACAAGTTGCCGAGCAATATTTTGGAGTTCAAGCACAGGGTAATTTTATTGACCGCTGTCGCCGTTTGGAAGAGGCTGGCTGGAGTTACATTTACCGAGACGATTTGCCAGATATCAATGCTTTAGCACCCTTCAAACGCGGTTTGGCAGACTGGATTGCTGAAGAAGCCGACTTGCGAATGCGGCACATGCGGATAGTGGAAAGTTTTGTTGCAGTCACAGCTGCTTATATTCAGGAACAACCAACGGCGGAACGGTTTGCAGAAACAGTTTTACTTGTATTCGATATGCTTTCTAGAATTCAGAATACAACACTTCCGGGGCGACCTCGGTTAGGTTTGCGACAGGCACAAATCACTGTGGGGGAGCCAATTTCAGTTACAGAACGCTTCAGAAATTGTCAGGGCGATCGCCAAGCCTCTAGACAGGCTGTGAGCGATTTGACAAAAGATTTGCAAATCGCTTTAGAGAAGATGATTAGATAACGGAAATTCTAAGACTTTTTCGCTCGAATTTTGTCAAAGATTGCACCTTCATCAAAGAATTTTTTCTGAATTTCGTCCCATCCTCCTAAATCTTGAGCTTTGAATATCGTTTTAATTTTAGGAAATTTGCCTTCCGTTTCTTTTGTAATAGTCAGGTCAACGGGACGAAATCCTAATTTAGTAAACTCTCGTTGCGACTCTGGGGTGTAAAGAAATTTGATAAATGCTTCGGCAATCGGACGAGTACCATGTTTATCAACATTTTTGTCTACAACAGCAACAGGATTGTCGATGGAGATATTAATATCAGGTACAATATATGAGATTTTTTTACCATTTTTTGCTAGTAAAATCATCTCGTTTTCGTAGTTGAGCAGAACATCACCTTGATTATCGTTGAAGAATAGTTCAGTGGCATTTCGAGCCGTTTTAGGTAACAAAGGTGCATTGTTATAGACTTTGGAAGTAAAGTCTATTGCTTGATTTTCATTTTTGCCAGTTTCTATTACAGAACCCCAGAGACTAAGGAAGTTCCAGCGAGCACCGCCAGAGGTTCTAGGATCAGGTGTAACCACATTTACGCCATCTCGTGCCAAATCTGCCCAAGTTTTGATATTTTTGGGATTACCTTCACGAATAGCGATCGCGTTTAGAGATTTGGTAACAATTGCATCATTAGGCGCTTCTTTTTCCCACGCCGATTGAATAAAACCTGCCTGAACAAGTTTATTAATATCAAGAGCAAGTGACAGGTGTACCACATCAGCTTCTTTACCGTCAATCACAGCAAGAGTCTGGGAACCCGATCCATCATAGCTTTGATTGAAAGTGACATTTTGATTATGTTCTTTCTTCCACTGTTCGATAAATTTGGGAATGATCTGCTGGTATGCTGCACTAGTAACTGAGTAAGAAACAAACGTTAGTGTGACATCATTCTGGGAAACTGCGCCAGTATTACCAGTATTATTGATATCACGTGGAGAGCAGGCAGCCATTATTACACTCAAGCTAACTCCGACTAAGAATAGGAACGCAACACCCAATGAAGAATACTTGTACAACCAATTTCGTATTAGTTGTACGCGCCACTGTCTTCTAGCATGTAAAGCTTTAACAATATAAGTCTGAACTAATTCAGTCAAATATCTCCTTGATTTAAAAGTACGTTGCCCCTGGTTCATCAAATTTTTCCCTTAATATGCGGTAACTTGATCTGGATGCTGTAGTTAAGGGGCATTATAAAACAGTGGTTAAGGATAAATAATTTTTTATTAACCTAAATTTAAACAAATTATCTCCGTACCGAAATCAACCAGCCAGAAGCGGACGCTGTTCAACTAACCTTGATGCGACAACAAGCATCAATTGACTTGCGTCAAACTCTTCAAATCGTGACTATACGCAATGATCTTCAGTTTTTGACATTGCTAACTTGGTCTGAACTACTCCCGTCTAGTAATTTGCTTCGTTCTATTAGAGCTTGGTGCCCAACTTGTTATGAAGAACGACGCACAACTAGTCAATTAGTTTTCGAGCATTTACTTTGGTCGCTGGATGTAGTTAAAGTTTGCCCGCATCACCATCAAAAGTTGAGTCAAAAGTGTCCTCATTGCTGTCAGACAAATTACCTTTTGGCTTGGCGATCGCGGCCAGGATAGTGCTCTAAATGCTTGAAGTGGCTTGGAATGCCATTGGACACTCAAATAAGCGACAAAATCTAGAAGCAGTGCTTGAGAGTAATGATTCCCCATCACCATAAATGGAAGAGGTTGCTAGAACACCGATTCAGTAATCGAAGAACAAAAGAAAAATCAGCTCATAGTGAAGTAAATAATCAATGAGAAAATAGAGTAGACGCTTACCAGCTAATGCTTCTAGCGACAAGCAAGCCTTGAGAGATATTTAACAAAGTCTCAAGGATAGGTGCAACCTGAATTGAGGTAGATTCAGGTAATAAATATGCTAGTCAATTAACCCCTGCTGGTCGTGCCAAGCTCCGAGAACCTGTTGCTGCCCTTGCTTCCTTATCTCATATTGGTCGCTGGCAAGGAGATCAAGTTCGTTACGTTGGTTATCACAAAAATCTATTTGATCTCTGCCGTACCGCTGTCGTTCATAATCTTCATGTCCTTGCAAAAACTTTTACTCATGCTACTGAGAAGTCTGCTACTCCATCCTGATTACTGAATCGGTGTTCTAGTGCTTGTTGTCGCAGACAGGTTTTGAGTAAATAGGTTTTAATAATGGAGCTAAGCGGATTCGAACCGCTGACCCCCTCAATGCCATTGAGGTGCGCTACCAACTGCGCTATAACCCCAGAACTCTTAGTACGCAAGCTAAAAAAGCTTACTAATTGGTTCTATAAATTGTATTAGCTTAATTATTATGCAAGTTTATGCAAGTTAAGTCAAGACAACTATATTAAGTTATATACCAGCTAGTAAGCTAAAACACATCTAATTTGCATATTAAAATTTTCTTAATATCTTGTGGGGTGGACATATTATCCGCTCTGATTATGCAACTTGAATGCTGATTAGTTTATGTCTAATTCAGCTGGACGTACCTTAATTTCAATAACTACTCTATTTTCAGCAGTGTCAGCTAAACTTAAAGATAAGTATTTCTGATTGCCATTGAATAAAAGTTTATAAAATTTTAATCTTAAACGACCTTTCAGGGCTTCAATTCCAACTTTCATGACTATCATGCTGTTGAATAAGCATAGTCATTTGATAGTAAAAAGAGCCTTATAGATAAATTAAGCTCCTTAGCAATATTGATGACTAGAAGCTGAAAGCTTTATTTTATCCTACTTTTAAAGTGGCTCAGGTCGGAGTTGAACCAACGACCCCAGGCTTATGAGTCCCGTGCTCTAACCAACTGAGCTACTGAGCCAGATTTATTTAAATCATTAACTAGTATAGCATACAAATTTGCTCAATACTAAGCCCTTTTGGAATTTTGTTATAACTTCTATTCCTATTGAAGTAATAGGAATCAGAAAAGGGAGGTAAACTCCCTCAACTAACAAAGCAATGATTTAGTTAAAGACAACTAAGAATTACAGGCGTTGTGGTAGAAAGGCTATTGGGTTAACAGCACCCTTGCCTGATGGATGAATTTCAAAGTGGCTGTGTGGGCCAGTGCTGTGACCAGTAGTACCCATTAAAGCAATTGTTTCTCCTTGATGTACCTGTTGACCCGGTTGCACCAGAATCTTGCTGTTATGAGCATAGCGAGTACTACTGCCATCAGGATGATGGATTTCGACGAGGTTGCCGTAGCCACCATTGTTCCAGCCAGCTTTCTCTATTGTACCGTCAGCTGAGGCAACAACTGGCGTGCCAGTGGAGTTAGCAATATCAATTCCCTTGTGCGGTCTTCCCCAGCGCATACCAAAGCCAGAAGTGAGAGTACCCTTCGTCGGCCAGATATAAGCCAAGGTTGAAGTAGATGGAGGAGGTGTAAGCTCGTCAATGGGTCTGGGTAGATATTGATCCACTGCTGCTAAAGGCGGCATTATCTGTGGAGAAACTGTAGTTCCTCGCATCTTTCCTAAAGAGTCAGAGGCATTTACTCTTCTAGAAGGCGTTGCAACCCTTGTGGCAGATTGAGTGCGAGAGGGAGTCCACTGACTAGCAGAACCTAGATTAGGCAAGAACTCTGGGTTTACTGCTTCGGTAGCACGTACAGTAGTCTGGAATTGGGGCTTAACTGGCTGAACGCTATAGTTACCTCGAATCGGTGTCGGAACTGGAATTGGTATTGCTATACTATTTGGTCTAGATGCAGGGTTAGGTACACTGAAATTATTGGGCGTAGAAATAGGAGTGAGCATAGCAGCATTATTAGCTTCAATCGCTGCTGCTGGCACAACTAAATTACCAGACTGTTGAGCGCGATATTTCTGCTGTAACCTCTGAATTTCCGCTTGTAAGCCCCGCAAACGGTCATTATTACTATTGTTTACCCTTGCTACCCTATTTGCTGGTGTATTAGGCTGTTGCATTTCGGCAAAAGCTTGTGGCGCTGGAATATCACCACCGACGCCATAAGACTTAGCTGTAGGGGGGGCAGTTTCTAAGTCAGTCGCACTGTTTGCCTGAATCTTTACAGTTACTGGTGTAGGGACGGCAACACTACTGTTGTCAGCAATAGTTGGTGATTCTGAACTAGGTAGATATGAGTTGGCACTACCAATATTCAAAGGGGAGGTGGCAACATGAGGAGTTTTGCTAGACTCTACAAAAGTGGGCTGACTCGCTACAGTTGCCTCAACTTTAACAGCAGGAATTTGAACAGCAGGAATAACTAGTTTTTGACTAATTTGCAGCTCATTGGGATTATTGAGGTTATTTGCTTTAACTAGTTCTGATACTGAAGTATTGTATCTGCTAGCGATCGCTGCTAGTGTATCTCCAGGTTTCACTTCGTAGGCTGTATGTGTCGAGGAGGCAATCACTATTGGCGCCGCTGCTACAGATGCACTTGTCTGTGTCTTCTGTTTTAACCTCGATATCAGGTTCGCTTGGCTTGCATCGCTAGAAGTGTCTGACTGGGCTGCTAATGCAGTCTTCTCAACCACAGTTATCGGCTGCGCCAATTCTATATCAGCTTGTGATAAATTTTTGGTTTCTCCAGACTGTAACTGCGCCAGACTCTTTCTTAAACGGTTCGATTTTTCTTGTAAGCGATTTAGTGCGAACTCTTGTTGCGCCTTAAGTTGTGCATTTATTTCACTGTTGACTGCGCCAGATGTTGCCACTATTTGTGGCTGGGCAGTTAGTGATGCATTTGTACTATCAACACTATAGTCAGACAGATTATTGACTGTTGGAAAACTAGTTTCGGCTAAGGTATTGTTCAATCCCTGTGCCACTTTGGGCTTTAGGTAAGTGGAATTTTTATAACCTGCGTTTGTTTGAGAAAACGTGTTTGATGCAGGAACTTGCAAAGATATTCCACTTGCCGCGACTTGCCATTTAGCTTCAAGCCCAGGCACTTGTGAGACTGCCGTTGGTTCCACGATTACAGGATTTTCCGGCACGCTCGCTGATGAGACTGCTTGGGACTCCAGCTTAGTGGAGGCGAATTTCACCTTGGTGTCAGGAACAGCAGGAATTGTTGAAGTTGCCTTTTGGCTGCCTACTGGCACCGCTGCTTGGGCTTGATCGCTTTGTCGAGTCACCAAAAGGCTGGTTGCTCCCATAGAGATTGCCAAGCCAATCATCGCCGCTTTTGTCCGCACCCGGCTGTTAACTTTTGGATTCATCACATTTAGCAGTTCTACCGGGGCATCATCGCTGCTGGGGGTATTGTTCAACACAGCTTTTACTCTCTTTTTCAATGCTCGTTTCAAAGACGACCTCCTATGATCACTAGCGCTTAACTGACCTCGATTTTTCAGTTGGATACTAGTCAATGATTTAGATCACAACAAACGATAGATCGAGATCACATTCACCAGAGATGCTTACGCAAGATTAACCTGCTTCTCTGATTTAGACAAGTTCACATCTGTTAGCAAAACTTAAATTTTGCTGTGTTTACTTATCCGAACCACTCCTAACACCACTTAGGATGATTTGACTCTTTACCATTATCCGCGCTTGTCTTGCGTCAATCGCGGGGATTGGACAAACTATTTGCCAAGTCCAAGTCGCTGCTGAAAATTAAATTGCGGCGACTTCTGGAAAAGTTATGCCCCCTGCTGTAGATATCTTCAAGATATTTCTACCCCATCCGTCTTCTCAACACGAGACTTTACGTTGATTATTCCCTAAAAAACAACCGTATTAACTATCGACTACTTTTGGGCTGATTTCTGTCCTTTATTGAGCCAAAATAGCTCAAATGTAAGACATGACTGGATTTTAGCAATTTCGTTCCTAGTTTAGGATGTTTTAAATTCATCAAAATCTATCATTCAAATTTGGCAATATCCCAAGTTTCATATACAAATTTCTTATAATAACCTTACTATACTTGTAAGTATCTTCCACTACATTTTGCGAATAAATCCAATTTTTGGTATATTGTTTTACACATTTTTGCTGTCACAAAGAAAATTTTTGTAGTCACAAATAATTTGTCTAATAGGTTTCTGAACAGGTTATAAGTAAATACACTTATTCTCATCAATGTAAACAACTATTGTAAATAGCCTAACTGACGACGGGTTTCAAATAAGCCAATTGCTACACTTACTGACAGATTCAAGCTGCGAACCCCCGGTTGGCTCATGGGAATATAGAGAGTAGCATCGCAATCGGACAGAATTGCTGGTGGTAAGCCCGTGGTTTCACTACCAAACAGTAGCCAATCATCAGATTGAAACTGAAAGCTTACATAATTACAATTTCCACCAACCGTATAACCCAACCATCTGCCGCCACGCTCCTGATGTACGGTTTTAAAGGCTTCGAGGGATTCGTAATAGTGTAGTTTGACATAAGGCCAGTAATCCAAGCCTGCTCTTTTGAGGTAGCGATCGCTAATTTCAAACCCCAAAGGCCCCACCAAATGCAACTCTGTATCCGTAGCTGCACAAGTACGGGCAATATTACCTGTATTAGGAGGTATCTGCGGGTTAACTAAAACTACCTGAGGCATTATCCGTACAATTTACGTATTGTATAAAACAATTTATTGTCAATGTTAAATCTACCAAAAGGTAGAGGCTATTCATAGGTTTTGTTAATAATAATCAAACATCATCTATCGATTAGATTTTTAAAACGAAGTACAAACTATCCCAGAGCAATGCCTGAGTGGATATTTGGCTACAATCGGTAAATATTAAGTTTTGTGTAGAAAAAGTAAGTACTTGTGTCTTTTACGGCTGGTAGTACCTGCAATAAAATCTACCATTTGTATGAAGACAAGAGTGAGAAGTGGGAAGTAATAAGTGGGGAGGTGAGGGGACAAGGGGATAAACAAAGTGTTTTCTCAATGCCCAATCCCCAATGCCTTTTGAGTTAACCCAGCAGAGACGAACATAATTTGTCTTCGAGTTCAATTTCGCGCTCTTGGGTGGCGACAATAGCTTGAGTGATGACGCGCTGGCTGTCAAAACCGACTGTGTGTAATTGCAACCACTGTTGAGCTTCATTGCCTTCACGGAGGATTTTGTGCAAAGGGGAAAGGAAACAGCTAAAACCTTGTTGCTTGGCGATCGCCCAAACATCTTGGTACATTTGAGCAATCCAATCTCTCGCTACAATGCTTCTACCATCTTGCCAATGCCTCAACTGAGCATCGAGACTACTAGCAGCAGCAGCAGCTTCATTGTCAGTAGTGAGGGTGACGAGTTCTTCAGGAGAAAAGGTACTTTGGGTTAACGGATCGATGCTAGGATTTTCGATTATTTGCAATAGACGCGCTTCTAATAAGGCAGTAATAGCTAGCAAGGCAATGGGATCTGTGACTAAATCACAAATTCGCAATTCTAGGCGATTTAGGTCATAAGGACGGCGATCGCCATTTGGTCGCACTGATGCCCACAAATGCCGCACGTTTTGCATGGTTCCGGCAACAAGTTGATCCTCCACCCACTGGATATGATCGGCGTGGCTGGCAAATAAGGGGACATGACTAGGCGTTTGTGGGAAGACGCCCCAACGGGTGGAGTGATAGCCAGTAGTTTTGCCATCCAAGAAGGGAGATGAGGCACTCAAGGCGAGAAATAAGGGTGCTTCCATACGGATCACCCGACAGGCCCGCATTAATACTTCTGGGTCGTTGATGCCTACATTGATGTGTACGCTGGCGGTGACTACTTTTGTCCCGTAGGTGTTCTCAATGTAATCATGATAGGGGTTTGCTGGATCGGAACGGAGAAAGCGATCGCCCCCACCTAAAGATAAAGTACTCCCTGGTATTAAGGTGTAATCGCCCAAACGATTGAGGTAGTTTCGCAACTCCCGCCGGGGACGCAGCAAGGCACACAATAAATTTTCATAATTAGGGGATGGTTGAGTTATGTATTCAACGTTGCGGCTATCTGGTTCTCGCATAAATCCATCTAAAGCCGCAACAATTTTGTCGGAGAGACCGACGATTTCACCTTGAGGCGTGCCAGTATACATCTCAATCTCAAAGCCTTTTAATAAGACCACCTTGTTCTCCTCGCCTCTCTCTACCTATAAATTGTATCGAACAAGACGAATCTCTGGATCTATCTTTAAGTCAATCAAAGGTTAAGAATCATTTAATTGCCAATCCCTGCAAAATCAAGACGGCATATTTCTGGGCTGTCTTCCGATAACTTATTACTATTGAAGTATGAAAAATATCCTAGTGTAGGTTAAATACGGTACAAAATAAAATCATTGGCTGAATCACTCTCTTGAACAATCTTAAGACGTATAAACTGCGCCCATACTTGATCACTAAGTAAGTTTAAAGCAGTTTCGGGATTGTTAATTGCGATCGCGCCGATAACTTTACGCCATTTTTCTTGTAATGACTCAATAAAAACTTCTTCAAGAGAAACTTGACTCAGCAACGAAAGTGCTGTTTTAAAACTTGCTGAATCAGGTTGTATATTCTTCGATCTTAATCCTTGAAGTGCTACATTCAACCATACAGGCAGAAGTTCTAGCCAGTTATTTTGCTCTATCTTTTGGAGTGCAATATCTTCCATACCTAGCGCACCCCACACACATAAAGACTCTACAGCCAGTTTATAATCGCGGTTTGCTAGAGCATTTTGCCATAATTTTTTAGCGTGATTTTGGAAGCGATTAGCAAGAAATTCATAAGCTTCCTGGACTTGATGGGGAATTGTAACTTTATAAACTGACTCGCCTCGTGGTAGGTAATCACCGCGATAAGATAGCCAGTTATGAGATCCGCAAATATGGATTTCTTTATCAACTATTACTTCTTTAACATGGGAATCTCCCAACCAAAAAATCTGTACAGATGGTAAACCATCAGGCGTTTTTATCGCTCGAAGTTTTTTCTCTACTTCTGGTGTAATTGATTTATCTTCATCTTCTTGTCGCTGCAAAATTCCATGTCCAATTAAAATCCAAACTCCGCGATTCGCTAATTTCTGTAATAGAGCTATAAAATTTTCATTTACAACAGCCTGATTCACCCACGGAGAATAAATTAGAAGCTGACTTTTAGCCAAATTTAAAATTTCTGAAAAAGCTTGGCTAATTTGTCCATCTCGTAACTGTACGGCTTCACCTAGCGCTTTATATTTATCTACTTCACCACTGGCTTTTGTGGCAGTTTCTAGCGCCTTTTTACGAATATTTTCGAGTCTAGCCTCTATTTCAGTATTTTTCTGCAAGAGATTGGCTTCACGTTCCAAATGGATGGTTTCAATTGATAATTTGCATAATGATTGCAAGGATATTTTACCTTCAGTGTGTAGAACTTCTAACCAATTTGATGCTGACTCTAAAATTTGCTTTCCATTTCTAATTTGGATACTCAACTTATCTTCAAGGGCATCGAAGATAATGAAAAGAGATATTTTTCTCCAAATTTTTTGAGTCAAACTTAGTACCTTAAAAGAAGTGACGATTTTTCCCTCTTCTGGTACATGAAGTGCTAAACCTGAAGCTTGAAGACTTTTTTTGATTTCCTCAAGTGGTAAGGAAGCAATATCAGCAATCGTATTATCAATAGTTATAAAGTCTGCTAAATCAGGCAAAGTTATCGGTGTTTCATTTAAGGATTCAGATTGAAAGGTTATCTTGTCGCTTAAAGGGTCTATGATAGCATTAATTTGTATAGGATATGGCGGCTGTGGTACAGACCCTTTTTCATAAAATGAGCGACCTTCAGGAGTAACTGTTAGTGGCGATGTTGCTGATAGAGTTTGTAAGGAACGAAGAGTTGCAGTAGTAGTTTTAATAAATACAGAATCAAGCCCAAGTACAGAGGCTAATTCATCCTCTGTTGGCGAAGGTTGAAATTCAATAGCAGCGCGGATAATAAATTCTTCGAGTACGTTAAACTGGCGGGGTTCTTTTATATTTACTTCTACCTGAGTTTGACGCAAACTATAACGGAATTGACGCGCGGCTAAAACTGACAAACTAGGACTATGTGCTTCTATTTCGTCTACCAATTTTTTGAGATTGTCATCAATAGGTTTAGTAGAATAGGCGAGAAACATCAACAAAACCTCCATGTAAACGCACGATGTTTGAAACATTGGAGTACATACTCCCAACTTGTCCACGCTGTTGAGTAAATAGCGAATGACAACCCACAATTATTAGTAATTCTTGAGCGTGTGAAAATGCAACGTTAACTCGTTCTGGTTTCTTGGCAAATCCCACATCTCCTCTACTATTATTGCGAACCATACTCACAATTACAAGAGGTCGTTCCATGCATTGAAATCGGTCTACTGTACCAGTGGTGATTTGCAGCGATGGGAAAAGTTTAGATTGCAGGCGTTCATCAATTTTTCTGAGTTGAGCGCCATAAAAAGTAATCACAGCGATTTATTTTTTTGGTTCACCATTAGTAACTCTAGAAGCCCAAGTAGTCTCGAACTGCTTACACAAAATTTCAATGGCATTAATTTCTGGAATATTATAGAATGAAGTTCCTGTACGTTTCTCTTGAAACTCATTAGCTTCAGGCGTTTTTACCTAGATAAGATGCTTAGATTGTTGGATGATTTCGCCTGCTAAATTATGTTCGCGTTTTGTATCCGGCTCTAAAATACCACATTCTAGTTTACCATCATAAAACTGATTTATTGCCCCCATAATTATGGGGTACATTCGATATTGAATATTTAACATTCGTTTGATGCTATCATTAGCGGTTTCAAACTGAATTTTGAACAGTGACTCTTGCAATAATTATAGTTCTGTATTTGTGCTGCCAATCTCTTGAGAAACTTCCTCTAAAGTCTTAGTATCAAGCATGGGTGGTAATTGTCGATGGTCGCCTACCATGACTATTTTTTTGCCTTTCAAGGCGGGGATTAATAACTCTGGAAGAGTACATTTACTAACTTCATCAATAATGACGACATCAAAATATTTGAATTCTTCAGAAAAATCTCTTTTTGCAGCTTGAACACAGGTGATACCAACGACGTTGGCATTATTTAGATAAATCCTCTTTAAATCAGTGCGTAGGCATAGCCCAGTGCAGGCATCGCCTTCCGTTGGCTGTCTTAATTTTCCTATCCAATCTTGGACAAAGTGCTGATATCGATTGAGATAAATTTCTTCATTTTGAAGTTGCTATTGCCAAGATTCAAACTGAGTCTTGATATTGCGTAACGATTCCAGATTAAATAAGTCTGTAGAATCAATTTCAGGCTTGAATTTACCAGGAATAGCTTCCCAAATTGACTGCCACCAAGTTCGCTCATTTGAGATATATTCTAATTGCTGCTGTAAATGTTCAACAATATTCTGGATTTTACTTTGAATTTCTATAAACTTGCTTTTGTATGTTTCAGTTGTTGTCTGCAAGCTATAAATGCGAATTACCAGCAGGTCTTTGATAGTCGAAAGTGTAATAAAAGGATCGATTAAGGAAATCAAACTATCAAGTTGTTCTAGCCGATTTTCCCAGTTCCGTATTTTTGCTGTAAATTGTGGGGATTCAGTCAGAATATTTGATGAATTATTGAGGTATCGTTGCACTAAAAGTCTTAATTCATTCGGTAAGTGGGGAAATGATGAAAGTTCTTGCAAGAGTGCGATCGCTCTTTGAAATTTGAAATCAGCCTGACTGCGATAAGTTTTTAGCTGCTCTTGATTAGCAGATATTTTTTGCTGTTTATTAGTCGCCAACCTTGTCTGTTCATTTAATTCAACATCAAGCTGCTTTTGCTCTTTTTCTGTTTCAGCCTGTAGTTGCTTCAGCCATGTATGCGCACTCGTAATTATACCATTAACCACTTCATCTGTAATTTGGGAGATAGCGGATTCACTTTCAACAGGTTGAACTCTTTGACATATAGTCTGGGCTTGTCTCCTAATAGCCTCAAGAGTTCCCGCCGCACCATAACGGCGGCTATACGGACGTAATTTTTGAGCTATGGAATCCAAACTTTGCTGGTTGACAGCAACCGCAAGTATCCATTCGATAATCCGACCCCAGATCCCTAATGGTTTCTCAATGTCATCGATACTATTTTGTGCTACTTGCTTCAGCTTTATGAGAGATTCCACAGGGTCTAGCGGGTTACTAACGCTCACCTGAGAAATGGCAGCTTCATCAATTGAGCGATTACCTAGTATATTTCGTCCCCGCACGAGTAAATCTCTGATTTCAGTAACCCGACTGCGTACCCTATCCCATTGGCGATAATTTGGAATTAATTCATTGACTTTCAACTGACACTGATCAATACTCTGTTGCCAGGGTAGATATTGATCTGCGATCGTCATGCTTCGTAATCCCGAAGGTAATGAGATTAAGTTAACTGTAAAGTCTTGACGATTTTGTAAGCACTGTGTCAATACATTGATAATATTTAAATTAGCTGTAGATAGCCATATATCAAGGTCATTTATTGCTAAACTGACTTCAGATTCACGGTTGTGTAGATTTCTAACTCTTGATTGGAAGCTTTGCTGGTTAGCAAGCAATTGTTGGTGATTTGACTTTAAGCGAGCAAGAGATTCTGAATTTTGCGTGTAACTTTGTGCAGCTAACTCCGCTTCGGTCATTGCCATAGCTATATTACTAGCGTAGGCTAATGCTGTGCGGACTTCAGCAATCCAAGAAGCTACGGTGTTCTGCAACCAATCAGCTAAACCAAATAAACTATGATTTGGTTGAACCATACCAAGTTCAGAAGCCAAATTAATTGCTAACCGAAGATTTGCAGCAAAGTTTCGCAATGAAGCGTCTGTAGATATGTATTTATTCAGACCAGCCCACAAATTAAGAAGTGCTGGATCTTGCCAGTCTACTGAAGGTGCTTGATTCAGCAATTCCTCTAAAGCAGTTTTCAGAGATTCAACCTCGCCTAGTTGAGATGCAGCTTGATTGTATTCATTTTTTTGGGTCGTACAAGCTGACTCTAAATTTGCTTTACGTGTCTGTAATAAATTCTGCTCTCTATTAAATACCTTTTCTACTTTCAGGTATGCTGTGAAACGTTGTGATGCTGACAGCAATTCACATAAAACTCTTACGTTATCGAGGTGCTGGGTAAGATTTTTTTCGCAGTTAGTAGCAGTATTTTCTAACCATGTACCAATCACTCGATCTTTTAGAAATGGCTGTCCTTCTTCCCCAACTCTTTCGGCGTTTCCCTTTTGCACAGGTCGGATTATAGGGTTATGAACTAATCGACTCAGGGCATTATCTACTGCTAAATTGGCTTGAGAAGTAATTAGAGTGCGTCCACCCCGTAGAGCAACTTGATAGCAAATCTCGGCAATTACAGTAGTTTTCCCAGTACCCGGTGGCCCTTGAATTAAAACTAAATCTTCAGCTGCCAGCACCATTTCTACTGCTGCTTTCTGGCTAGGATTAGCTGAGGATAACAACAAATCTTCTGGTCGCAATTCGACGGTTTTTTGTATAGGTCTTGCTTGGGAAGCGTCGAATAAAAAGTTTCCTAAATAGGGATTTTGAGTATGTCCCTGTTTTAATTGTGTCAAGGCTGCTTTTTTGCGTCGAATCTGTTGGATGTCACCAACTGCCTCGAAAAACAAAAATCTGGTAGCTGGTAGCTGATAACGTCCTGCTGCCATGTAGTCGCCCCTTCTACCCACACCTAAAGGATTTTGGCATGCTGTAGAAGTAGATTTACGAGAAATTTTGAATGCCATTTTCTACGTGTAACGGACTGGAT
>NZ_JBALDD010000077.1:0-289115 GCF_036917555.1 Nostoc sp.
CTTTGGATTAGTCAAAGCCAGGCGTAAGCGCTATCGAGAGATTGACGCTTACACTCAACAAATTTGGGCTTTACCTTCTTAAGTTGACACCAATGGGCACTGCCGTGCCCCTACACCCCGCGATATAATATAATGTTGTACCGCATCTGAATGGGAACCGCTATAGTGATTTTTCATATTTATAAATCCCATTTATAGAACCTATGCAAGCCATGATTTGATTCCTAACTGAGATGTTGTTACTGTTTTATTTACTGAGCAACTTTCAGGAATAATTTTATGAACAATGACATTAGGTGTCTATCAACAGAAGATATAGAAATAAATTGTAGTCCGTCATTTCAGAAAAAAATCCACTCCAACTTTTGGAAATATCTGCATAGTATTTGGGAAAATTTGTTAAAAAACTCCTAGTATATCCTCATGAATTACAAGTTTGGCAAAAGGTTGACCGCCACGGTAATATCTATTGGCAAGCTTACGACCCGGCAACCAGAAAATCTTTTTCTTCAGGTTCCGAAACTGATGTGTGTATGTGGATTGAACAGCTTTATAGGTATTAAAAATATGACACAACTTACTTTGGTAATCGGCAACAAAAATTATTCATCTTGGTCGCTTCGTCCTTGGTTAGCGATGAAGCAATTTAGTTTGGAATTCAATGAGATTAGGATTCCTCTCTATAACAACCCAGATTATTCATTGAAAATTCGGCAATATTCGTCATCAGGAAAAGTACCTGTGTTATTGCACAATACACAAACAGTGTGGGATTCTCTCGCTATTTGTGAATATCTAGCGGAAACATTTCCAAATCTGCAATGGTGGCCAGAGGATAAGGCTGCGAGAGCATTAGCCCGTTCTATCAGTGCAGAAATGCATTCAGGATTTCAAAACTTGCGTCAGAATATGCCAATGAACTGCCGTGCTAAACATCCTGTTAAAGGTTTAACATCAGTTGTACAAGCAGACATTGACCGCATTATCACTATCTGGCAAGAATCGCGTCAGAAGTTTGGGGCTGGTGGCAGTTTTTTGTTTGGCAATTTCACGATTGCCGATGCGTTTTTTGCTCCAGTTGTCCTACGGTTTATCACCTATGATGTGCAATTAGATACTGTTTCTAGAAGTTATCTGGAGTCAGTTTTGGCACTTCCGGCAATGCAAGAGTGGATAAATGCAGCAAAGAATGAGACAGAAATTATTCCCCAATATGAGTTGTAGTGAAATAGTAAATAGCGAGAAGATGAAGGATAAAAATATTTTAATTCGAGATGCAAATAAAAAAGATATTCCTGCAATTATGGAATTGATTTATTTTAAGGCCGAATTTGACGAATAAACTAAAATTATGTCGTTTAGATGGTCAGATATTATAGTAGGGCAAACATTTTCTAGCTTCTCAAATTTTCACAATATCCGCGATCGCACCAAATCGTCAACGCGGTTATTGTCATTGTTAGCGTGGTGGACTTGAGTGGCTACTGCGTTGCCCTACGACTCAGGCGTGCCGCGTCTCCCGCTATCCCTCCTATCCTCTCCCTTGGCTCTTACATCTTAGTGTCAAGGAATAGTGCTCCTCACTACCGCCGCCACAATCGGTAATTCTGCTGAATCAAAACTTCCTGGAGTTGGGCCTGGTCGCCGTGGGCAGGGAGTTAGGGATGAACCACCAATATTATCATCCCCCAAGACCTCACCAGTCGATAGCGCACCCATCAGCCGATCCAGCGCCATATACTCTTCAATTGAGAGTTCCGAGGCATTATCACAGATTCTACCGACTTCTGCTTTCATTGCTGGTGTCAAATAACCATCCTGAAGAGCTTGTTCTACAATTTTTTCGATACTCATAACGTTGATTATCTTCATGTGTATAAGTTTTACTGTCAGGGGATCTAATTTTTAGGACCATTAGCTTCTAACTTTACAAACGTGTTATTCTTCTCTAACGACTATTTAATAGCGTTAGAGAAGAATAAATTTATTTTAATATTAGTAATGCCTAATATTCAAGAACACGTAAACACTCTAGTTACGAAATTTGTTCCGGGTTATAGATTTTTTCGTTTACAAGAACTCACAATTGATAAAACTAATTCACTGCAAACAGAAATTAATAGTAAATCCATTAAAGTTCTCAGTTGGAATATTGCTAAACAAAACTATAATAATACTTGGCTAAAAGATTTTTCAAAAATAATTGAGACTTATCAACCAAACTTCATATTTTTACAAGAATTTTCTTTAAAGTTAGAGACAGAAGAATGGGCAAAATGGTTGAAGATGAATTGGAGTTTTGCTCCTAATTTTGTAGATATTCATCATCAAACTTATTCAGGAATTTTTACAGCTTCGACAATTAACCCAATTAACAAAAAAGTAATAACTACTAAAAATTATGAACCAATTGTTAAAACTCCTAAAATTTCTTTAATTACTGAGTATCTGCTATCTGGACAAAATACAACTCTCCTGACAGTCAATACTCATCTGATAAATTTTGTAGATTTAAATAAATTTAAAATCCAACTAAACGAGTTAGAGCAAGCGTTATCTATACATCGGGGGCCACTAATATTTTCAGGAGATTTCAATACTTGGAGTAGAAAAAGAGCAGTTATTCTCAATCAAGTAACAACTCAATTGGGATTAACGCCTGTAATTTTCGCACCTGATGAGAAGGAGAAAATTAAACGCTTCTTGTTATCACCCCCTTTAGATCATATTTTTTATCGAGATATCAGTGTGAAGAAAGCCAGTGCTAAAGTGCTAGACCAAATTTGTTCATCCGATCATAAGCCATTACTGGCAGAATTTACTTATACCAATACTCAAAAAAATTAAAATGCTTGTAGATGCTGGTGTTCTAGCTATTTTTAGCACAGCTACAGTTGTTGTTCATGTCGTGGGAGTTATACATGCAGCCCATGCAGTGATGAATGTGCGTTCTTCCCAAGGGGCAATTGCCTGGAGCATTTCTCTAATTACCTTTCCTTGGCTAGCGATTCCGTTGTATTGGATTTTAGGAAGAACTAAATTTCATGGATATGCTGAAACACTGCGCTCAGTCTATGCACAACACTATAAGCTTATTCATTCGACTTATAGGGAACTGATTAAATTTCAGGTTGCGCCACCAGATAATCTAGCCCAGTTGCAGCCCTTAGCGGAGGCTTTTACAGAAATTTCTTTCACATTAGGCAATGCTGCCGAATTACTGATTAATGGTCAGCAAACCTATGAAGCGATGCTGAAAAAGATTGCATCGGCGACAAATTATATTTTGTTTCAATTCTATACTGTTAACGATGACCAATCGGGTAATGAGTTTAAAGAAGCGTTGATTGCTAAAGCCAAGCAAGGAATAAGCATCTATTTTCTCTACGATGAAATTGGTTCCAAGAAACTATCTCGCCCTTATATCGAGTCTCTACAACAGCATGGAATTGCAGTAAGTGCATTTAACACCACCCAAGGTCAGGGTAATCGGCTCCAATATAATTTTCGCAATCATCGGAAAATTTTGGTAGTGGATGGAGAAATCGCATTTGTAGGTGGACTGAATATTGGTGATGAATATTTAGGAAAAAACCCTCGCTTGAGTCCTTGGCGCGACACTCATATCATGCTTGAAGGCCCAAGTGTACAAAGTCTACAAAACTCTTTTGTACGAGATTGGTATTGGGCAACTCGAAAACTTATCGAAGTTAACTGGCAGGTAAAAATTAATCGGGAAATTAATCAAACTGTATTCATACTTCCTACAGGTCCAGCAGATTCGCTACCAGCTTGTAAGCTTTTTTTCGTCGAACTAATTAATCAAGCTCAAACTCACCTCTGGATTGCTAGTCCATACTTTGTGCCGGATGAGGCAACATTGTCAGCCTTAAAATTGGCAGCAATGCGAGGTGTCGATGTACGAATTCTCTTACCAAATCGACCCGATCATTTATTTGTTTATTTATGTTCCTTCTCTTACTACACCGAAATGGAAAGAATCGGTATCAAGTTGTATCGTTACAAAAATGGGTTTATGCATCAGAAAATTATAGTCATTGATGAGAATATAGCAGGGGTAGGAACTATTAACTTAGATAATCGCTCTTTTTCCCTAAATTTTGAAGTTATGGGTTTTGTTACCGAGTCTGGGTTTGTCCAAAGTGTGAAAAAGATGTTAGAGGATGATTTAGCTGTCTGTGTTGCTGTTGATCTTAATGAGTACGATAAAAAACCTTTTTGGTTTAAGTTAGCTGTGAGAGTCTCTCGATTGCTGACTCCTTTACTTTAATTACTAATAATTGCCTTTACATCTAAATATATAGATGAATAGAATAATCCATCAGGCAAAGTTAGGGTAATTTACTCAGTGGTGTTGCTAAACCGTCAATGCTGACGAAATTTTTCCGCTGTTGATATTCTCGAACTCCCTCTTCGCCTTTTTTACTAGCCCAGTTTACTAAAGTCTGGCGCTGACCTTGATATTCATAGAGTGGTACGCCAAAACCACAGGAAGTCTGGATTTTTTCAATGTCAGCGACGATAATTTGACGAGTTCCAGGTATCGGCAAAAATAGAGAATAGAGGGAGTTCCACTCTGGAGAACTCGGTAAAATCGTGGTTCCTTGACCGTAAAGACGCAAGATACACGCGGGTTCTTGAAAGGCACAAAACATGAAGCTTATCCGCCCATTTTCTTGCAAATGGGCTGATGTTTCGTTACCACTGCCTGTGAGGTCTACGTAACCTACTCGGTTGGGAGAGAAGATACGAAAGCAGTCCTGACCTTTAGGAGATAGGTTAACATGACCCGTAGGACTCAAAGGTGCAGAGCCAACAAAGAAAAGGTGTTGGGCAGCAATAAAGTCTTGCAGTTCCTCAGTAATACATTCAAAAAATTTAGACATAGACTGTCTGATTTATATTTGCAAATTTATTATGTTCTCAGCCTATGTCTTAGCTAAAAATCTAGCAAGGTATAATTACTGATGTCTGGTTTGTCAGAAACAAGTAGGAAAAAGTATTACTGTCTGATGTATCGACTAGCCATTTGGATCGCATCAGCGATATCGACATCACCATCACCATCAGCATCCAAGAAGGAATTTAGTACAGGATTTCCCCCACCTTGGGGATTTTGAGCATTAGCGCCTGATTGCAAAAACTTTAGCACTAAAGGTACTGCCAAAGGCAGCAATTGTTGAACGATACCAGCATCCAACCCAGTGCGCTCGGCAGCAACTTCAGCTACTTGCTGTTGTATCTGAGGAGAAAACAACGAATTGACGGCTTGGGGGTTGGGAGAAGTACCAGCATATTGACTGACTAAATTTTGTGTGGCTTCATTACCATCTGTGGCTTGTTTGTCTTGTAAAGCAGAACGCACTTGACCACCCACAATTGACAAAACTGATTGGATGGTAGAAGGATTTGCGCCTGTGCGATCGCTCAACTGTTGTACAGTATTAACAATGCTTCCTATTTCACCTAAGCTGCCCTGTTGATTGGGATTAGCGACGGCACCAAGAATTTGATCGAAAAGTCCCATAAGTTTGTTTCTCTCTTTGTTCTCAAAAACTTGCCAAAACTGGCTTGAAGTTTTTTGTGTACGCGGACTTTTGTAAGCCTAATAAAAGATTAGAACACGCTAGCTCTAAATTTTAACAGTTACTAGCTCAAGTATGAGAAATCGCTAGCCCCAAACCTGTACTAATGCATCGTGGTTTGGTTGTCAAAAATACTTCAAAGTTCAGGGTTCACATTAAAAAAATAAATCGCTGTCTGTAGAAGAATGTTCATCTATCTTTCAGACAGCGATCGCAAAACGCTCAACTTATTTGCCCAATATTTGCTCTACGCTAATGCCGCTACTTTCTCTAGTAAGCCTTGAAACAACTTCAAGCCATCACTACCCCCTAGCATTGCGTCTGATGCCCTTTCTGGGTGCGGCATCATTCCCAACACATTGCCCCGACGATCGCAAATCCCAGCAATATTGTTCAGTGAACCGTTGGGATTTTCGCCTTCATAACGAAACAAGACTTGCCTGTTATCTTCAATTTCTGCGAGAGTAACTGCATCGGCGTAGAATCTCCCCTCTCCGTGGGCAATGGGCAAAGTGATAACTTCACCAGTCGTATAAGCTTGCGTCCATAGATTAGTACGTTCAACTTTCAAGGCAACGCGATCGCAAATAAAATGTAAATCTCGATTTCTGGTCAACACCCCTGGCAAAAGTCCAGCTTCAGTTAATACCTGAAAACCATTGCAAATACCGAGGACAAACTTACCTTTTTGGGCGTGTTCCACAACCTGCTGCATCACAGGTGAAAAACGCGCGATCGCACCACAGCGCAGATAATCCCCGTAACTAAAGCCACCAGGTATGATCACGACATCCAAATCAGCAATATCTGTTTCTTGATGCCAAACCATGCGCGTTGGTTGCCCCAGTAAATCTCTGGTTACATAAGCAACATCGCGATCGCAATTAGAACCGGGAAAAACAACAACACCGAATTTCATGATTAGTTAGGGGAGTGGGGAGTGGGGGGGGAGGGGAGCAGGGGAGCAGGGGAGCAGGGGGGACAAGGGGGACAAGGGGGAATTATTGAACAAGTCTCTCCCTTGTCTCCCCCCTCTTCCTTGTCTACCTTGTCTCTTCTCAATGCCCTATACCCAATCCCTAAAATACCCCAGTTTGAGTTTCGACCTCAATTAATTCAAAGCGGTAATTTTCAATTACGGGATTTGATAACATTTGGTCACAAATGGTATCAAGGTCTTTACGAGCTTTCTTCTCATCAGTTGAGGTGATGGTGAGTTCAATGTACTTGCCAATCCGCACCTGGTCAACGTTATCGTATCCCAGTTGCTTAAGACCGGATTGTACAGCCACACCAGCGGGGTCTAAAACTGAAGGACGAAGGGTCACGAAAATTTTGGCTAGATACTTGGTTTGCACGGGCTTTTGCTGAATGCTGCGATCGCTATACTATAACTTTCTGTTCCAACTGAGTGAAAATAAGATTACGAAGCGGTTAAAGTTAATCGATCGATTAACTCATCTAACAGCTTCAAACTACAGTGGTATACTTAAATAATTATCTATGAGAGCCATACGCACCCGCAGTCAAGAGCGTATTTTCAACCTACTGAAAAATATCAAAAAAGGCATTTCTGCCCAAGATATTTACGTAGAACTACGTAATACAAATCAGAGCATGGGTTTAGCAACAGTTTACCGTTCTCTAGAAGCCTTAAAACTAGAAGGCATAGTACAAGTGCGAAATTTGGCTAACGGCGAAGCCCTCTATAGCCTAGCACAACAAGATAAACACCACCTTACTTGCTTGCAATGTGGTGTCTCAATTCCGATTAATCAATGCCCAGTTCATGACTTAGAAGACCAGTTAGAATCAAGCCATAAGTTTAAGGTTTTTTATCACACTTTAGAGTTTTTTGGGTTGTGCAATCAATGCCAAGTAAATCAAAGTACTAAGATTAGTCAATAGTCATATCAATTTTATATGGTGTTGCACTTTATTCTCCTACAAACTCAAGCCCGTAGCTACCAAAAACAAGCCTGCTTAGACGGGCTAATGATGTGAATTTCCATAAAGAAATGGTGTGAGCAGGAAATTTTCTTTGCTGTTTAAGCTTAACTACAGGAGTTATGGAGTGTTGAGAATTAGCGTTAAAGAAGCAGCTATGAATTTAAAATCTCTTTTAGAACGAGTAGCTAGGGGAGAAGAAGTAATTTTGCTAAAGCAAGATAAAGCTGTCGCTCGTTTAGTTCCTCCGCTACAAAAAGAAGAACGATTAGCAAGTATGAAACAATTTCGTGATTCTCTTGCGATTAAGGGTGAATCATTGAGTACAACTGTCATAAATGCACGTACAGAGGAACGTCGTTGATTTATTTAGATACAAGCGTTATCGCTCCTTTGTATTGGACAGAAGCCTTAAGCGATGCAGTTGAACAATTACTACTAAATCAATCAGCTTAAGGTTGCTTTATTCAAATAAAACTCAACCAACTAAATACATCTGCAACTGTTAATTGCCAATTTTCCAAAACACTCAAAACGGGTAAGATATCTTGTTGTTCTTTTAATTCTGGTAATTTATTGGGTTCAAAAATCATGATTGACTCATCAGCAGAATCAAGTAACCAACCAAGCTTTGCTCCATTTTGAATAGAAAATGTAATTTTGCGGATAACTCGGTTGGGTGATTGTTCTGGTGAGAGAATTTTGATTATCCAATCTGGGGGAATCTCAAATTTATTTGCAATACTACCTTTTGCATCCAGAGGAATTCTTTCCCATTCAAACACAGCAATATCTGGTACTATCGAAAGTCCGCTAAACGTGCAGCGTAGTTCAGTCAAGGCATAAGCTAATTTTTTGGGTTTTGCAACTTGATTTATGGCAGAAGCTAATTCAATTTGTAAAGTGCTATGTTTTCCTTGTGGCATAGGTTTTTGGTATATTTGCCCATTAAAATACTCGCTTGCGGGTTTTGTCTCTGGTAATTGTAAGAATTTTTCTACACTTAGTACTGTGGTTGGCTGAATAGATAACGTCATAATTTACAACTTATCAAAAATTGATTATTTTCTCTTGAGAAGAATGTAACAATTAGTGCGTAGGCGTAGCCCGTCTTAGACATCACATTCCTTTCACTAGCTATTGTAATTTTATCAAATAGGTTAGATGAAATATTAGGCGATCGCAATAATAGCGTTAATGAGCTGTTCTGGGTTAATTATCATTTGTCACTTGTCATTAGTCATTGAAAAGAGACAAGAAAGAAACTTGTCCTCCTTGTCCCCACTTTTAACTAGGGCGATTGTTTTCTAATCCTGGGATTTGTTTAGAAAACAATTCGTTAGAGTTAACCTGACCATCTGAAACGACAGAACGTATGCCTTCTAAAGCAGCAGGAATGGAACGCGGATCTATAAAAATCACCTTGCTGCTATCGCTTTTACCAATTGTCGCGCCCATATCCAAATAGCCCAAGGCAAACAGTACTTCCACTGCTTTATTGGCATTGGGGTTAGTGTGGAGCTTTTGAGCAATAATTTCTGATGACTCTGCGATCGCCTGGGCTTTTAGAACCTGCTGCTGACGTTCGGCTTGAGCTTTCAGAACGATCGCCTTTTGTTCAGCTTCCGCTTGCAAAATCACTGATTTTTGACGAGCTTCCGCATCTAAGATTTGCGCCTCAGCTTTACCTCTGGCGCTATTGACAGCAGCTTCGCGATCGCCTTCTGAAGTTAAAATTGCTGCCCGTTTGCGTCGTTCTGCCGACATTTGCAATTCCATCGATTCACGCACTGCTTGAGACGGAATAATATCTCGCAGTTCTACCCGTGTCACTTTCACACCCCAAGGATCGGTAGCAACGTCCAAATCTTGTAATAAAAGCTCACTGATATGGGAACGAGCAGTAAAGGTTTGATCCAACTCCAATTGTCCCATTTCGGCGCGAATTTGAGTCAGCACCATATTTACCATTGCCGACTGGAGATTTTCTACCTTGTACCAGGCTTTTTCCATATCCACAATGCGCCAATAAAACACTGCATCTACCTCAATGCCAACGTTGTCACGGGTAATGCACTGTTGAGGAGGAATATCTAAGACTTTTTCTTTGATAGTTTCTCGGTAGACAACTCTATCTACGAAAGGAACGACAAAGTTTAGTCCTGGTTCCAGTTTTTTGTTATAACTACCCAATCTTTCCACCAAAGCTTGATTGCCCTGATTGACGACTTTCACAGAACCTGCTACGGCAGAACCACCAAGAGCTAAAAATACTAGTAAAAAGAACTGTTCCATTGTGAATCTCCTAATTTTTCATAAACGGAAGGGGAGTTAAAAGTTTGGAGTGGGAGAGATGAGAAAGTAGAAATTAATTTCTTCCTTATGCCCTGAGCGTTCGCGTAGCGTCTCGTCGAGAAGCCGTACCCCTCCGGGGAAGCAAGCTACGCGTAGTGTCCCGCAGGGAAGGGATGCCCAATTCCCAATAACTAAGAATTCAACAGATTTTCCGGTATAACAATCAAAGTAGTACCTTCCCTCCTAACCACATAAACTCTTTGATGGGGTGGTATGGTAAATTTGTCATCGTCACATCTTGCTTGCCAAGAATTTCCCTCATACCGCACCCGCCCTGTTTTCCCAGGCAGAATTTCTGTTAAGGTTTCAGCTATAACTGCATCCCGAATTTTTGATTTGCGTTGTCTCGGTTGCAAAAACCGACGAGAAAGCACGATTAGTAGTGTGGAAACCAACAGCCAAACCACAATTTGCAACCATACACTTCCCATACCCACTCCAGACAGCAGCGCCACCACAAAAGCGCTAATTCCCATCATGAAGGCGACAAACGCCGATGGTAAGAACAGTTCTGTTAAACACAAAACTGCTCCTGCCAAAAGCCAGATTAAGGTAAAACTTGGCATAGCGCCATCCTAGTCTCTACATTATTGACGTAAATGCATTTCTACGATTAGATACAGCCAGACGTAAGTTATTTACAAAAAACAAAACTGGGTATTTCTACCAATAATTTTGCTTAATTTCAGTAACAAGGTGTAGCTAGCGGTACACAAGTCCAGTTTATTCTAGCCTTCAATTCATTGGCAGCTAAAGTTAATCGAAGTTCACGAGTTGATTGTTTTTTTAATTTATACTTTTATTTTTATGATTTCTACTCAACTGATAATTTTTTGTATAAATCCACGCTGTAATAGCCCCATTAATCCGATGGGAGATAACGTTTGTGCCAATTGCCAAACTCCTTTGGTTCACCGCTATCTGTGGGCAACTGGCTCATTGTCTGCTCAAATCCCACCAGGCACAAAGGTAGCAGATAGGTATGAGGTAATTAAACAACAGATTTGGCTGGATACTCAACCGGGACTGCCGCCAGATGTACCTGAAGAATTGCCAACGGAAGTAATTCCTTATTTACAATTATATCAAGAGCGGTTGCATCTGCCCCAGGCTTATGGGTTTGCTAGTAATTTTGAGGAAGATACAACTGATATCCTCTTATTGGAAAATGCGCCGATAGATAAGACAGGAAATATCTATCCAACTATTGTTGAGGTTTGGCAGGAAGCCACGGCAGTACGACAAGTTTATTGGCTGTGGCAAATTCTCCAACTTTGGACACCTCTAGCAGAATTGGGACTTAGCCGCAGTTTACTACTAGCAGATAACTTGAGAGTCGAAGGTTGGTGTATACAACTGTTGGAACTCTACCAAACACCAGATGATGAAAAGCTGAGTTTACAAAATCTGGGGGAGTGTTGGCAGTTTTGGGTAGTTTCTGCAAAGGCATCAGTAGCCAAAGGGTTACAAAACATTGTCCAGCAAATGTGTGAAACTGAGATTGAGTTAGAGGCGATTAATATTCAACTCAATAATTTATTACTAGCAGTTGCTGCTGAATTGCCATTAGTCTTGAAGGTGGCAGGCTCTACAGATATTGGCCCAATGATGGCGCAAAATGAAGATGCTTGCTATCCCAATAGTTTGAGTGATTTAGATGAACCTTTATTGCGCCACTTGTCGATTGTTTGCGATGGTATTGGCGGACACGAAGGCGGTGAGGTTGCGAGTCAGTTGGCAGTACAGTCTGTAAAGTTGCAAATTCGCGCTTTACTAACTGAGGTGACAGAACAAACTGCACTTTTTCCACCTGAGTTGTTGCAGGAACAATTAGAAGCAAGCTTACGGGTAGTAAATAATCTAATTTGTGCCCGCAATAACGAACAAAAACGCCAAGGCAAAGAACGCATGGCTACAACTATTGTTATGGCCTTGCAAGTTTCACAACGAGTCCAGACAAGTACTGGGTGGCAATCAAATAATACCCATGAGCTTTACTTGGCTAATGTTGGCGATAGCCGTGCCTATTGGATTACTCGCAATTATTGCCAGCTACTGACAGTAGATGACGATGTGGCAACACGAGAAGTACGCTTGGCTAAAAGCTTGTATCGAAAGGCACTTTTTAGACCAGATGCGAGTGCCTTAACTCAAGCATTGGGGACAAGAGATTCAGAATCTTTGCGTCTTAAGGTTCAGCGATTTATTCTGGAAGAAGATGGCATCTTGCTACTGTGTTCTGATGGTTTAAGTGATAATAACTGGGTGGAACAATCTTGGCAGGATTATGCAATACCCGTGTTAATAGGGCAAATGACAGTTGAAGATGCTGTCGGCAACTGGATTAACTTGGCAAATGAAAAAAATGGGTATGATAACACATCGGTTGTTCTGACTTATTGCCGTGTCTCTCCAGAATACTTAGTACCTGTGACTCCGGCGTTGCCAGAAGAGATTATAGAAGCAGAAATACAGGAAGAAGAACAAGAGGAACTAGAGGAACTAGAAGAACCAACTTCTTTTACAGAAAGTTCGCAAGCTCTGCTAGATTTGGATCTAGATTTGGATCTTTCAGAAGAACCACCTCTCAACCCAGAAATTCCACCAACCTTAATTACAAAACCGAAGTGGGGTAAACGTTTGGTAATGCTGGGGGGAGTTTTGGCGTTGCTTGTGGGGGGTACAAGTCTGGGATTATTTGCTTGGTGGCAAATTAATCCTCAAGGATTACAGCAAATGTGTCGGCAACTTCCCCAAAAAGTGCAGTCAGTGTGTCCGACTGGGAAATAGGTTATCCCGAAATGTTCTAATGTTGATGAGGAATATTCCAGTATTGATAAGGAATATTGTAATGTTGATGAGAAATATTACAACATTCTTTATGGATGTCGTAATGTTGATGAGGAATATTGCAGCATTGATAAGGAATATTACAATGTTTGGGAGAAACATTGCAATGTTGATGAGGAATATCGCAATGTTTGGGAGAAATGTTGCAATCTTGACAAGAACAACTTGTACATTCAGAGTGACGGAGAAGAAAGTGGCGATCGCTAGTCAGTCATATAAGGCAAGCAATCGCACCACAGATAACTCTACATCACATCTTGGCAATAAAAGAGTGAAAGTATAATAAGAAGAATGCAACGTTTTTTATCGTTAGGACTTACGCAAAGGTAACGAGCTTTTTAATTGTCACGAATGCTTTTAAGTTAAAATCTTTTCTTGATTAACATTGCACATAAAACGACCAAACTTCCAACAATGGTGCTAGGTTCTGGAACAGGCTGCACACTTACTAGCTCAAAGACTGGCGCTGACTCAGTTGTATCACTAATTGTTCTTACAAAAGCACCTATGCCAACAGAACCAGTTTTACCATTAGTAGACCAAAAGGTTGTTGCTTCACTTGTAAAACCCGAAATTAAGCGAACTTGCTCTGTGGAAAATTGCCAGGTATCTACATCTTTAAAATCCAATCTAGGTACTTCTTCATTTCCTGACCAAGCTAATGAAAAATCTGTAATCTCAGTTTCGGAAATAATCTTGTTACCATCTAAATCTTCTCCTGAAAAGCTCCCAGTTACTATTCCACCTTGTGACCAACCACCTTGAGTAAAATTAAAACTGACAGCACCCGCGCTTCCTTGACTCAAAATATTGAATACAGCAATGATTGTGGCAACTGCTAAAGTTTTTTTCAATTGGTAAGCCATAAAACCTTTTTTCTAATTGATAAGACTTTTGCAAAACTTTGCTAAAGGAATATTTGGCAACACAGATGAGACTCACGAAGATTTAAAAACGATATTAAAAGAAAACTTTCATACTTATGATATCCATATTGTAGTAGATTATGTAGCTTTTTTGTGGGTCGGAAGTAAATCAAATCCTTGGCTTTAAGCACAACTGAACAACCTTAACCCTTGGCTGATATCTGGTGCGATCGCTCCTGTGCTTTTCTCTTTTCTTAGCTGCGCGATCGCTTGAAAGCTGCCATTCATACGATTATCAAAAGGCAGAGTTGTCTTTGCATTCACTCATCTCCCTCTTACAAGGCTTTGGGTTTGACGAACTTGAGAGTCATGCGATCGCTCTCCCCAATGGTGAGGAAGCGTTGCCTGTCTTTTTCACCTTGGCTCAAGGTTGGAGGTAGTGTCCAAACTCCGCCCGGATAGTCTTTAGTATCTTTTGGGTTGGCGTTAATCTCTGATTTGCCCACCAATTTGAAGCCAGCTTTCTCTACAGCAACAATTACCCCATCTTCAGACATATAGCCTGTTTTAATACTCTCTTGTAAAGAAATCCCCTTAAGTCCGCGGTGTTCTTCCACCCCTAAGATGCCCCCTGGCTTGAGTGCTTTGTAAGCCGCTGCATAAACCTGCTCAGCATAGCCAGCTTTCACCCAGTTGTGAATATTGCGGAAGGTAACAACCATATCCACAGAGTTTTCTGGGGCTAAGGTAAGTTCATTTGGGGGATTAATTTGGGCTACTTTGACTTTACCAAAAACCTTTGGATTAGCTGCCAGTTTCTCTTGTAAAGCCAGAGCGGGTTTACTTGTGCTAGAAGCCAAGTTAGTAACTGTGAGTTGTCCCTTGGGTGCTAGAAATGGGGCTAATATCTCAGTATACCAGCCACTTCCTGGCCACAATTCAACCACCATCATATTTGGGTGCACACCGAAGAATTCGAGAGTCTGGGCTGGGTGGCGGTACTTGTCTCGAAAGCGATTTTGCTCTGAGCGATGACTGCTGGTGAGTATGGTTTGGAGTGTGGTTGTGCCATTGAATGTCGCTTTTTCGCTCTCGTTAGCTAGAACATTGGGAGATATCACAGATGCCAATACAAGAAAAGCTAAAGTCAGGGCTTTCAGCAAGCCTTGGCGGGGGATGAGATTTTGTGCAAATTTCATAGCTGTTATTTTCATTTTCCCCTTCAGCATAAAGGTTAATAGCGCTGCGATCGCACACCAACTCACTACAACCACAAATCAACTTTATCAATTGACACTAGTTATCAACGAAGCCAAATAGCGATGTCTACAATGGTCACTGAGCGGCTGGTGAGCATCTCGGCTTCGCTCGATGGAGCCGGAGTCGAACCTGCCGTTCGTGCAGCGTCTCGTAGAGAAGTGCGGGCTACGCTTACGCCAAAAGCCACATCCTTGAATAAATAACCGCTTCAATAGTCCTTAGCAACCTAAAGCTAGGGACTAACTACTTTCGCTTTGTAAACTGAATTTACTGATTTAGCAGTCTGATAGCCATCTCAAGGTGCATTTTAGCTTTGTGCTTTAGTAAACTCTCTTGGTCGTATCGGTCAGGGTAGCTCATAGCCTTGCGCTCTAAAGTTATCCGAATTAGTGCTGCTTGTTCATCAGTGGGGGAGTTCATCTCATCTACGACCCCTTTGAGGAATTGAATAACACTAAAGCCTGGTGATTTTAACCCTCTTCCTTGCCTTAATTGAGAGAGTACTATCTGTGGGAATGCCATCAAGGTAACAATCCAACTAGTCTTGTACCCTCCATTCCCAGTAGGCTTTAATCCGTAACGCCTACACAAGTCTCTCAACTCAGCAGTGGTTTTGATTTCGAGTTCTGACCTTGTGAACATAAAATAGAATTACCCATTTGTAAAAGTGGTATCGGTGGTGAACTGTTTGCAAGACTGGTAGCACCACCGATCTAAAACTTTATCTATATGTTCACGTATCGTTCAAGCTATATTTACATCTCTCAACAATGCCTAACCCTAAAGGTAATCCAGAAAATTTAAAACCACTTAAATCTGATAGAGAAGAACCGCTAACACAAAATCTTAATTTTCGTGTCACCGAAAAAATGAAGGAAGAGGTAAAGGCACAAGACGACCCTCCTGAATTCTGTAGAGAAGCTATTCAAAAAGCACTGGATGAGAAAAAAGGGAAGTAATGAAAAGTTGTTGCACTAAACTCCAACAACTTTTCTAAATTCATTAAAAACTTTTAGGCTTATTTTTTCTTACCTCGCCAAGTGCAGATGTACGCGCAAAATTCCTTGAATTACCTGTTGTACAGCTTCTTTACTCAAGCTGCCATCTACTTGAACAATTCGTGAGGGATGGGAGGCGGCTATTTGTGTGTATCCTTGTTGAACGCGCCGATGAAAAGCGATTGTCTCCTGTTCAATGCGGTCTAGTCCTACTTGGTCTGAGAGTTTGCGGGACAGTCCGACTTCGACATCGACATCTAGCCAAATAGTTAGATCGCTTTCTAAACCACCAGTAGCAATATTATTAAGCTGATTGATTAAACTCATGTTCAGACCGCGACCATATCCTTGGTAGGCAATGGTAGAGTCAGTGTAGCGATCGCATAAAATATATTTCCCAGCTGCGAGATTTGGTTTAAGTTCTTGTTCAACGTGTTGCGCTCTGTCAGCAGCATACAACAAAAGTTCTGTCACTTCTGCAACTGGCTCTCCCTGAGCAAAGCCGAAGGGTTTATCTTCTGACTTTTCTAGTAGCAAGCGGCGAAGATGTACACCTAACTCTGTTCCTCCTGGTTCACGAGTTACTAGCACAGAAACACCTAGACTTTCCAACCACTCAGAACAAAGCTGCATTTGGCTGGTTTTGCCACAGCCTTCCACCCCTTCAAATACAATTAATTTCCCACCCATGCTTTTTTGTTTGCTGCAATAAACTGGTTCGCTGACGTTTGATCCAGAATAGCGCGAAGTCTAAAATCTTAAACTGCAATTGCGTAGGCGTAGCCCATCGTAGATATCGCCGTCTATGATTTAGTTACCTGAAAATTACTGTAACTTAGACGGTATAGTATCTCGCCAGCCTTGGGTACAAGCAAGATGCCTTCATCTTCTCGGTTAGCCCATTCAGTGGGTCGAATGGTCGCCGGATTGCGATAGTTCAAGTTATGAGCAGCACAGCGTTCAGCAGAAATGCCAGTAGCTAAAGTAACACGAATTCGCGCTTGTTCTCCTTTTATCGGATCAAAAGTACCCATCCCTTTTAAGTGAGTACTATGGGCTAGCACTCCAGCAGGATACTCTTGGAATTTATGCCACTGTTTGAGAAAGTAATCCCGTACATGATAGCCAACTTGGGATAAGATTTCGCCGTGTGTATAGCTAAACTCAGTAATGTGAGGAGCATATATAATTACCTCGCCTCCGTCGGCCACTACTGGCTCTAACTTGTACATGCCTTTAGCTGCTGTCCAAATGTCATCATACATTTGGGGCATGACTGAAAGCACTTGTTTAAAAGGCCGATCTACATATTTAATATGCAGTTTAGCTGATAATTGTGCAGCAGCTTCCCAGGCTGACTCTGGTTGATCTATATAAAGTCCAGCTAGCTGATTTGTTTTTGGTGCGACCACCATCGCCAAACAAAGCTTTGGGGTAGAAATCAGGCTAGCAGCTCGGTTAATCAAACGCCGGACTGGTGTAATTCCCAGCGTACCAATAATTTCGTAACAAGTAATTAAAGCACCTAACCAGTGGGAGAGATTAATTACTTCTTGACCACCAATACCAGGAAAAAAATATTTATTTCCACCAGAGAAACCGACAACTTCGTGGGGAAAAACTGGGCCGCAAATCACGATCAAATCGTATTCTGTTACAAGCTTATTAATACGCACATCAACTGACTGATGTAGCATTTCCCCGCTAATCTCTGCTATCTCGTCTGCCGAAATTACTCCACAAGAGATAAAGGTATCTGGCTCGTTCCAAAGGTGGTTAAAGATGCGAATTTTTTGAAAAGTTGTCTCTCGCTCCTTTGCTGTTACTCCTACCAAGTGATTGATTTGTTCTTCACTCATAGGATTATGTGTACCCAGAGCAATTAAAAAATCCAGAGCCGCTACTCTTTGACTCAACTCCTGATGAAGCAATCGAAACATTTGAGGGATGGGAGCAGTGCGGGTACTATCTGGAATTAACACCAAGATGCGCTGTCCATCCAACTTCGGGTCTGCTAAAGCTTGATGAACTAGCTGGGAAACTTGCTCATCTAAAAGTGTCCCGTTATTGACAGCCAGTGAATACATGACATTATTAAACTCCACTGTAAATACTAAATCCACCATCTATCGGCACAACTACCCCGTTAACAAAACTAGAACCAGAACTACATAACCAGATTAAGGTGCTGAGTAATTCATCTGGTTTTCCGAAACGTCTGGCGGGGGTATGGTCAATAATTTTTTGCCCACGTTCGGTCAAACTGCCATCAGAATTTAAGAGTAAATCTCGATTTTGTTCACCAATAAAAAAACCTGGTGCGATCGCATTTACTCGCATTCCATCACCATACTTTTGGGCGAGTTCTACAGCTAGCCAGCGAGTAAAGTTATCTATCCCTGCTTTTGCAGCTGAGTAGCCAACCACACGGCTAATCGCTCGAATGGCAGACATAGAAGAAATATTCACAATGCAACCGTGAGGCTGACTTCTTTCCACCATTGCTTGACCAAAAACCTGACAAGGTAGTAGAGTGCCAACTAAATTGAGGCTAACTACTTCCTCAAAAGCAACGCGAGGCATATCAAAAATAGTCGCATCAGGAGTAATTGTAGCAGCAGCAATATTACCGCCAGCCATATTTACCAGGATATCTATCTCACCCCAACGCTGTATAATAACATCCCTAGCGATTTCTAATTGGGAGCGATCGCTAACATCTG
Organism: Nostoc sp.; assembly: GCF_036917555.1. Lineage (GTDB taxonomy): Bacteria > Cyanobacteriota > Cyanobacteriia > Cyanobacteriales > Nostocaceae > Nostoc. Next base: position 18,606 of record NZ_JBALDD010000077.1, read on the forward strand.
CTACCACAGCGATACTTTCTCCACTGTTAGCAGTAATCTCAGCCACCACCGCCCCCGCCCTGACTTCATTGCGACCCAAAACGACCACTCGCGCTCCAGCCAGAGCCAAACCCTTTGCCATAGCCCCACCAAGCACACCAGAACCACCCGTAACTACTGCTACCCGCTCCTTCAAGCTAAAAAGTTTACTTAAAATCAACTCTGCCATCAACCATTTCCCCTCTCTGCGTACCTCTGCACTTCCCTTCACGCTCCTTTGCGTTTAAATTTCCCCCCTCAACTCCCCACGATTTTACGCAAACTTATAAGCAACCTTAGCGAGGTCATAAGCCAAAGCACGAGCCATATCATATCCTTCCTCCTCCTCAACCAATCCCCGTGCGACCAATCCAGCCAACCAATTGCAAGCTACCCGCCGCCAGACATTATGACGAGCCGGAATCGAAACAAAAGCCCGTGTATCATCATTAAACCCGGCTGTATTATAAATTCCCGCAGTTTCCATTACCTGATTAAAATAACGCTCCATACCATTTACGCTGTCGTGAAACCACCAAGGCGGTCCGAGCAATACACTGGGATAATGACCAGCTAACGGAGCCATCTCGCGGCTATAAGTGCTTTCATCCATGCCAAAAATGATTAAATGGAAGCGGCGATCGTTACCATAAGCTGACAACAACGGGCGTAGATTTTGAGTCCATTCTATTTTTATGGGAATATCAGCACCTTTATCAGCTCCAAATTTCTCAAATAAAGCCGGATTATGGTTACGCATCACACCGCAATGCATTTGCATCACCAAGCCATCTTCTACACTCATCCGCGCCATTTCCATGAAGATATGACCGGTAAAATGTTCTACATCACCTGGATTCAGCTTAGCGGCTAATGCTCTGGCAAAGATAGCTTCAACTTCTTGGTCAGAAAGACGTGTGGTATAAGGTGTAGCTGCACCTTGATCGGTAGCTGTCGCACCCATTTTTTTAAAGAAAGCTCGACGTTCTTCGAGAGCTTGCACAAAATTGATGTAAGTGTTAATTTCTCTACCGATACTGCTTTCCAACTTGGTAAGATTTTCGCGCCAACCAGGAGCATCCAGGTTAACTACTGCATCTGGGCGAAAAGTTGGTCTAATTTGAGTAAAACCTTGTTCGTGGAGCGATCGCTGATTCTCTAGGTTATCACTGGCGGCATCGGTAGTACAAAGCACTTCAATGTTAAAGCGTTTGAATAAAGCACGAGGGGAAAACTCCGGTGAGGCTAACAAACCTTCCAGATAATCATAGATATGTCCAGCATTGCGAGAATTTAAAGGTTCATCCACCCCAAAGACGTTAGTTAGTTCCTCTTTCAACCACAACCCAGACGGAGTACCTTGGAATAGATAAAAATGGTCAGCGAACAACTGCCAGATTTTACAGTGGTCGGTTTCTCTTGGTGAACCATCATTAGTTGGTATGCCTAAAGCTTGCAGAGATACGCCCCGACTATAGAGCATCCGCAAAAGGTAGTGGTCAGGAATAATCAGTAATTCCGTTGGTGAACCAAAACGGGCTGCGGGATTAACTAACAAAGCTGGATCTACGTGTCCGTGTGGGCAAACTAGAGGTAACGCAGATATGCTATCAAAAAATTGATGGGCTAATCGTCTTTGAACCGGTTCTGGAGAAAAACAGCGATCGGCAGATAAACTCGGTTTTTTAGTTAACATAATTTTTGTTTGATTAAAATTCCTAACATAAATTGTTTTGAATTTTAAATTGTTAATAATGCTGCACTACTAGCACGCTGTACTAGAAAAGGAGATAAAACGCAGTTTTGCACAGTTTTTTCTTCTAATAAATCGAGTAACATTTGCATGGCTATGCCACCAATTTCTAACATTGGCTGGCTAACTGTAGTTAGTGGCGGCGTAACGTAACAACCCAAAGCAATACCATCAAATCCAACAAGGCTGAGATTTCGCGGTACTAAAATACCTAATTCTTGGCAAGCTAACAAAGTGCCAATTGCTACCATATCGTTGTAACAAAAGATGCCTGTAACTTCCGCAGTCAAGAGTTTAGATAGCATATTTTGCCCAGTGTTCACATCGCTGGTTCTGCTATCATATTCGTCACTAATTGAAACCCAATCAATATTTTGTGGAATTCCAGCTTCCGCAAGGGCCATTTGATATCCTTCTAGGCGCTGCTGGTTCGATCTGCTGCGATCGCCTACACCCAGATAACCAATAGCGGTGTGTCCTAGACTAATTAGATGCTCTGTCGCTAATTTAGCACCTAAGCGATCGTCTATTGCTACTGAGTGAAATATTTCCGATTGATCTTCAGTCTGACTATTAATCAAAACTGTTGGTACAGCAATTTGTGTGAGTTGTTTAGTATGCTGTTTACTAATTCGTGAGTCGGCTATTAATATCCCGTCCACTCTCCGGCGATGAAAGGTATCAATAGCTGCCATTTCCTGCTCAAAATCTCGGTGTGAAGCACTCAATAAAACACTCAAACCTGCTGGTTTGGCTATCTTCTCGATTCCCTCTACCACCTCTGCAAAAAAGGGATCAGAAATTGAAGTTACTACTACACCAATGGTATTAGTACGTTTGTTTTGCAAGCTTTGAGCAATAGCATTCGGCACATAGCTCATCTCTTGCGCCAGTCGCTTAATTTCTTCTCGCACTTTTGGGCTAATGAGAGCGTTATCTCGCAAAGCGCGTGAAACTGTAGAATGAGAAACGCCTGCTCTGCGAGCAATATCTTCAATTGAAATTCTTCGTTTATTCATTATTTTATCTTAGCTTTTAAATATTGCACACGTGTGCAATCATATGTATTATAGAAAACAATTGTGATTTGTCAAGAGATTTTAATACAACTCACATTTTACATGGAAAGGAGTTACAAGTCCTGACTTTTACCTCCCTCCATGATTACAACTACAAGTTACGAATTCCGAATTCCGAATTAGTTGAACTTTTATTAATAAAAAAATGATTATCCTCGTAATGGGTGTATCTGGTTCTGGGAAAACTACCATCGGAAAACTGCTAGCAGACTCCTTAGAATGGGAATTTAGCGACGCTGATACTTTCCACTCGCCAGAGAATATTGAGAAAATGCGGCGCGGTATCCCTCTGAGTGAAGATGACAGGATGCCTTGGTTACAAGATTTGCAAACAGCTATTAAACACTGGCTACAAGAAAATAAAAATGTGGTGCTGGCGTGTTCGGCTTTAAAAAATAGCTATCGGCAATTTTTATTATTAGATAGCGATGGCTGCGCCAACGCCAAGGGCGAACGCATCAAGCTAGTTTACCTCAAAGGGTCTTATGAGTTGATTCAAATGCGCTTGCAAGAGCGTAGCAATCATTACATGAGCGAAAAACTGCTCGATAGCCAGTTTTATACACTTGAAGAACCAGTAGATACTCTATGTATGGATATTGCACAGCCACCCCAGATAATTGTCCAAAACATTAGAACTGCTCTGGAAATTTAGCTGATTGATGACAACCGTAATATTAAGATTAATCACGTATCTACAAAAACACGAACTTTTGGCAACTAAATCACATCAGATGTTGAGTCTAAAGAAATATCAAAGCAAGCAGATAACTGTAATGGTAGGAGAAAACTAGTGTTTATAAGATTAGCGCAACAGCATCAGCAATTCATCCAAGACTTGGTAATGAACCTGCAAGCCTTGACAATTATACTTGAGCGGCGTGGCTATACTGCGTCTTGTTATACATGCGGCGAGCAAATGAAGAGTGCTTCATTTATGGTTAGCCTGAAAGAAAAGCACCTGATTCGGTTTTTAGTGTCTGATTACGGAATTACTTGGATGGAATTGTGGGACGATCGCGAATTAATGAAGTTGGAGGGTGCAGAAGCGATAAACCAGCTACAAGAGTTGGCTAATCTTGTTAAGTATTCCACGACTGTACAATTGACAAATTGATACTAGGCTGGTTGAGTCAGACATAAAAATTCATAATTATAGTTTTGCACACGTGTGCAATAAAAAGATTAGCTTATATTTAGTAAATTCATCCACAAATGTGCAAGAAACAAAAGCACCATTTTTATACTGAACCAAACAGATCGGATAAAACACTTGGTGAAGTAGAGCGTATATAGCTATGCAAAGACGAAATTAAACTTAACACACATATTTGCACACGTGTGCAAATATAAATAAGTCGAATACAGCTTTTGCACACCTGTGCATAATAGAGTGCAAAATTACCATTTAACAAATACAATATCGACAAGTAGAAAGAGATGTCTCAAACTCTAAATAATGCCATTCTTCAGGTTCAAAACAATCCCTTACATTCACTAGAAGAATGGGAAGAAGACTTACTTAATCGCTATCCCGATCCAGATAGCATAGTTAAAGAAGGTAAAACCACCGAAGAGTACAGGAATTATGAAACGACTATTAGAGATACGGTCAAAGAGTTTTATTGGTTAAATCATATTAATCAAACATATAATTTTGTACTTCAAAAAGAAAAAGAATTTTTGAAGTTTGATAAAAAAGAAATGTCTGTTTGGGATGCGGTCGAATTTTTGAATCAATTAGTCGATGAATCCGATCCTGATACAGATATGGATCAGTTACATCATCTATTGCAAACATCAGAAGCTATTCGCGCCGATGGTCATCCTGACTGGATGGTACTTACTGGCTTCTTTCACGATATGGGGAAAGTGCTTTGTCTGTTTGGTGAACCTCAATGGGCTACTGTAGGGGATACTTATCCTGTAGGTTGTGCATTTTCTGATAAAATTGTTTTCTCAGAATTCTTCAAAGAAAATCCTGATTATAATAACCCCGATTACAACACTAAATATGGCATTTATGAGCCTAGCTGTGGATTGAGTAATGTACATATCTCATGGGGGCATGATGAATATTTTTATCAGATGATGAAAAACTATTTGCCCGAACCTGCATTGTATATGCTTCGCTATCACTCATTTTATCCTCAACATCGTGACAATGTGTATGAGTATTTGATGGATAAACATGATAAAGAAATGTTTAAATGGGTAAGTTTATTCAATCCCTACGATTTGTATTCAAAAAACCCTATTCCTCCTGATTGGCAGAAATTAAAACCATACTATGAAGATTTGGTGGCTAAATATTTACCTGCAATATTAAAGTTTTAAACTGCTTGAGAAATAATTCAAAATCTTCTATTTATAAGGGGATAAACTAAAACCAAGATATTGGTATACAAACTTTATTTATCCCTAATCAGGCTTAAAAATATTATCTTTTTACTTTTGTATTGCCTGAAATTGATTGAGTAATAATAACAAATAAATACGCTTGGCAAGCTGATTAGAGTTTATTTATCAAATCTAACCAAAGGATATTTACATTGGTCAAAATCTAGCTTTTGTAAGCAAATAGTTCTCTACTATAACAGTATCTTTTCTGAAGGAGATTGATTGAAAAATGTTAAAAACTTTAATATTGACCCTAATATTGAATAGGCTAATTTATGCAAATCCTTTGAAAAGAAGACCTTGGGTTTTATCGAGAGATATAAAACCTTTTGCATTTGTAAAGTTCAATAAACAAAATTAATTTTTGCACTGGAGCCAGATAAAATGAAGAAAGTCAAAACAAATAAAGATTTACAAGTTTAATAAAACTAATTTTTGGAAGTTTCACTTAAAAGCTGTTTTCAAGCTACGCACTACGAAATAATTCCACCAAAAAATGTAATTATTTGAAGTAATGTCATGTTCGTGATTTTGCTTTAAAAATAAACCATTTAGTTTAGTGAAACTAATCGCAATCACTCCAATTATGTCAAATCACAAGACCTTTGGAGTTTAAATTCCAAAAGCTAGTGCGATCGCTAGGTTAGGTCTAAGTTTTTCAGACCTAGTTTAGATTGTGATGACATCGATCAAATTTCAATCTGTTGTTATAAATATGAAGAGAATTTCGCTCATAGTTGGCATATTAGGTTTCGCGGTTGTTGGTTGCACAAATGGCGTTAAAAATGACAACACTGTTACTAATGCTACTACTAACAAAGCTACTAATATAAGTGCAGAGAGTCTTAGTACTCCAAATAAAAAATTGCAGACAATCGGCGTAGCTTTGGGTGACTTAGGCAATCCCTTCTACAATGCAGTGCAGAAGGGAACTGAGACAGAAGCTGAGAAAATCGGGGGTAATATTAGAGTTAATGCGGTTTCTAGTGCCTTTGACCTAAACCAACAAAGCAACCAAATCGAAAATTTTACGGCTGCGAATACTGACTTAATTATCCTTAGCGCTGTTGATAAAAAAGGAGTAAAACCAGTTATTGACCAAGCAAGGCTTGCAGGTAGGGTTGTTATTGCATTAGATTCAGCCGTTGATGCAGATGTGGATGCGATGATTAGTTCCAACAATACCCAAGCTGGTGAGATTGCTTGCCAATATATTGCCGATCGCCTCAAAGGTCAAGGTAGTGTAGTCATTCTCAACGGTACTCCGATGGACTCAATCAATCAGCGAGTCAGTGGCTGTGAGAAGTCATTGTCCAAATATCCTAATATTAAACTCATCTCTAAAGAGCAAAACGCCGAAGGCACAAGGGATGGAGGACTAAGAGTCATGAGCGATTTGCTGACAACCTTTCCCAAAATTGATGCCGTTTTTGCTACGAACGATCAAAGCGGTGTTGGTGCAGATTTAGCCGCTAGACAAGCAAGACGCAATGAATTTTTTATTGTTGGGGTTGATGGATCGCCAGATGCAACCAAAGCAATGGAAGACAAAGATGGTGTATTTGCTGCAACTGCTGCTCAAAATCCCGCAGGGATGGCTCAAAAAGCGGTTCAGATTGGCAACGATATCATCCAGGGTAAAAAACCTGAGTCATCTGAGATTCTAATTCCAGTCAAGTTGGTTACTAGAGAGAATCTTAGCAGCTACAAAGGCTGGTAATTTGTAATTCGTAATTACAACATACGGATAAAGACTTGATACAGGAGGGTTAGAATATTTACTCTGTTTTTTAAATACATTGGTTTCAAATTTGATGTAAGTAAGAATGACTTGTAGGAGATATATGAATGTGAAAAAGATTGCGTTCACCTCTGGTGTTACGCGAAGCGTAATCGCAGCTAGCTTACTAGGTATTATCAGTAGCAGTCTTATAGGCTGTACAAATGGTTCTTCTGATGACAATACCGCTACTAACACTGATATTAAACCTGCTACCAATATTAGTGCAGAAACTAAAACCGCCACTGGGAATACAAAGTTGCGATCGGTTGCCTTCACTGTTGGCGATCTAAGTAACCCTTTCTTCGTCGTTATGGGACAAGCAGTTGAGGCAGAAGCAAAGAGAATTGGCGGAAAAGATGTCAATGTTATTATAGCTTCCAGTGCTTATGACCTTAACCAACAAGCCAATCAAATTGAAAATTTTACTGCTGCGAATACTGATATCATTGTTTTGAATGCTGCTGATAAAAGTGGAATTAAGCCAATAGTTGAAAAAGCCAAACTTGCAGGTAGAATTGTCATTGCCGTAGACACAGGTGCTGAGGGAGGTGTGGATGCCACCATCACTACTAATAATATCCAAGCTGGAGAAGTTAGTTGCAAATATATTGCTGACCGCCTTAAAGGGAAAGGCAATGTAGTAATAGTTAATGGCCCGCCAGTGGATTCGGTGATTCAGCGAGTTAGTGGCTGCGAGAGTGTATTGTCTAAATATCCCGATATCAAAATCCTCTCTAAAAACCAGAATGCAGATGGTAGTCGGGATGGAGGACTCAGAGTTATGACTGATTTGCTCACAACCTTTCCGAAAATTGATGCTGTTTTTGCCATTAACGATCCGAGTGGAGTCGGCGCAGAACTCGCAGCTAACCAAGCACAACGTAAAGATTTCTTTATTGTCGGGGTTGATGGTGCGCCAGAAGCAATAACTGCGATCGCAGCTAAAGATGGTTTATATGCTGCAACTGCTACTCAAAATCCGCGAGGGATGGCTGAAAAAGCCGTTCAAGTTGGCAATGACATTTTAAATGGGAAAAAACCTAGCAGTCCCACCATTTTGATTCCAGTTAAGTTGATCACAAAAGATAACGTCAGCACAGAAAAAGGCTGGGAGTAATAAAAATTGTCAATTTGCAGTTGAAAATTATGTTTTTTGATATAAATCCTTTGGTGCTTTTGTAAAGTTTTTGCACATACCTAAAATGTCCAGCGGTTTTCACTTAAATTAATACCAAAGCTCATCTCTATTTTCTGGTTTTTCTTTAATAGAAAGATAAGTTTATAAAGAGGTTAGAAACCCGCTGCACCCTATCTATAACCACTATATATGTGCATCAGGGGAAAGTCTGATTGTCTATTTATAGCACTCAAATTTTCCCAACAACCTCCATGAAGTAACGTTAACAACAAAGTATGAAAATGTCTCTTCCCCACTCACCATTCCGTACTTTCAAACTAGTAGTCAGCTTTTAAAACATGATTTTGCAAGCAATAAAATATGAGTTTATTAATTTCTAATTTAGAATCGCAAATTTTAAATAGTTTTTACAGGTTTTGCTCATGACAACAAATATTGAAACCTTACTTTCTGATGCACCAACTAACACCCCAGTGTTAGAAATGCAAGAAATTACAAAACGATTTCATGGTGTATCTGCACTCCAAAATGTTAATCTCACAATTTATCCGGGAGAAGTTCACGCCCTCATGGGTGAAAATGGAGCAGGCAAAAGCACATTGATGAAAATCCTGGCAGGGGCTTACATTGCCGATGAAGGAGAAATTCGCATCAATGGTCAACCGCTGAAAATTACCGATCCGGCGACAGCACGCAAGGCGGGTATTAATCTCATTTATCAAGAACTGAATGTTGCACCGAATTTAACCGTTACCGAAAATATGTTTATGGGTAGCGAGTTGCGGCGAGGTCAGTTTTTAGACCGCAAAGCGATGCAACTGGAAGCAGAGGAAGTGCTGGAAAGCCTTGGAGCCAATTTTACCGCGCAGACTATAGTTGGTACCTTATCGATCGCAGAACAGCAGCAAGTGGAAATTGCCAGGGCGCTGAAGGATAAAAGCCGCGTTTTGGTGATGGATGAACCAACAGCAGCATTGTCTGACCGCGAGAGTGACCATTTATTTGAGGTAATTCGCAAACTGCGGCGTGATGGGATTGCGATTATTTACATCAGCCATCGCATGGAAGAAATCTATGCTCTAGCTGACCGGATTAGCGTACTGCGCGATGGTCAATATATTGGTAGTTTGACACGCAGTGAAATTTCTCCCCAGCGATTGGTGCAGATGATGGTCGGTCGCTCCATGCAAGACTTTTACGAACATCAACGGCAAATGAATCCGGGCCCCGTCGTGCTGTCAGTCAGAAATATGAGCGACGCCCGCAAGAAGATTGAGCCAGCAGCTAGTTTTGAACTTCATGCTGGAGAAATTTTCGGTTTAGCAGGGTTGGTAGGTGCAGGACGCACAGAACTATCCCGGCTGATTTTTGGTGCAGACCGTAAGGCCAGTGGTGAAGTCTTCTTGAATGGCAAAAAACTGGAAATTAACACTCCCAGTGATGCCATTGCTGCCGGAATTGGGTACGTCCCGGAAGACCGGAAAGACCAAGGTTTATTTCTGGAGATGAGTTCCCGCAAGAATATTGCTATCAACACACTCAAGCAGGATGCTAAAGCTGGAATTGTTAACTGGGGTTCAGTGAATCGGCTGTCAACAGAGGCGGTGGAAAACTTTAATATCCGCCTAGCCAATTTGGAAATTAGAGCATTGGATCTTTCTGGTGGTAATCAGCAGAAACTACTGCTAGCACGTTGGTTAGCCATTAAGCCCAAAGTACTGATGTTAGATGAGCCGACACGCGGCGTAGATATCGGTGCTAAAAGCGAAATTTACCGAATTATGAGCGAATTAGTAGCACAAGGTGTTGCTATTTTAATGGTTTCCAGCGAACTATCGGAGATTGTCGGCATGAGCGATCGCGTCTTGGTGATGCGAGAAGGGCAGCTGGTAGGCGAACTGGATGGCAGTCTTGGCAAAGAAATCACCCAAGAAAAGATTATGCACTATGCAACTGGAGCATCGGAGGTATTAGCATCATGAGTCAGACAGTCAGACCGCCTATCAATAAATCAGCCAACAATCCCGTATCCAGCAACCGGAAATCAATCAGCACTCTGTTGGAAGTTGCGGGTATTCTGCCAATCTTAGTAATTATCTGCATCTTATTTGCATTCCTTTCTCCCAACTTCCTTACAGGCGGTAACATCGTTAATATCTTGCGTCAGGCATCAATCAATATTGTGCTGGCGACAGGAATGACCTTCGTAATTCTCACCGGAGGTATTGACCTTTCTGTTGGGTCAATCTTAGCTGTTTCTGCCGTAGTTGCCCTGCTGGTATCGCTACTGCCAGCTTTAAGTTGGGCGGCTGTACCTGCTGCCTTGCTAGCAGGATTACTTTTAGGCTTACTCAACGGTGCCCTGATCACCTTTTTGGATGTACCACCTTTTATTGTGACGCTAGGTTCACTTACAGCCTTGCGGGGTGTTGCCTTCTTGATTGCCAAAGGAACAACGGTGATTAACCGGGACATAAATTTTGCTTGGGTGGGTAATACATATATTGGCCCCTTTCCTTGGTTAGTGATCATTGCGCTACTGACAGTGATAGTTAGCTGGTTTGTGCTACGCCAAACTGTTTTAGGAGTGCAGATATATGCTGTCGGTGGTAACGAGCGGGCAGCCAGATTAACTGGGATTAAAGTTAATCGTGTCTTGCTATTCGTCTATGGTATTAGCGGATTACTGGCAGGCTTAGGAGGAATCATGAGCGCCAGCCGTCTTTATAGTGCCAGTGGCGTATTAGGTCAGGGTTATGAATTAGATGCGATCGCAGCTGTTATTCTAGGTGGAACCAGCTTTACAGGCGGTATTGGTACCATAGGCGGCACACTTCTAGGTGCATTAATCATTGCTATTCTCAACAACGGTTTAACTCTGTTGAACCTATCTTACTTCTGGCAACTAGTCGTCAAAGGACTAGTAATTATTTTGGCAGTAATGATCGATCGGTTACGCAGACGTTCCAGACGATAAAGAATTAATTTCTTTGGGAATTGGGCATTGAGAATAGAGGATGAGTCTTGGAACTCCGTTAATGAGTCTTTGGTTTCTACTCTCCTGCCCCCCACTTCTCACTCCCCAATTCCCAATCCCCAATCCCCAATATATAAACTATGTCTTCCACTACTGTTCGTCGTAAATCCAACACGTTTTATGTCATTTTGATTGCTGGTGCCGCTGCTCTCGGCGGGTTTTTATTCGGTTTTGACACTGCTGTAATCAACGGCGCGGTTTTATCTCTAGCAAAAGCTTTTAATACCAATAGTTTGGTGACAGGGCTAGCAGTGTCCCTAGCGTTACTGGGGTCTGCGGTAGGAGCCTTCTTTGCCGGACAGATTGCAGACCGTTATGGTCGAGTCAACGCAATGGTGGTCGCTTCGGCGTTGTTTACTATCAGCGCCATTGGCTCAGGGTTTGCCTTCACTATCTGGGATTTTATCTTTTGGCGATTATTGGGTGGGATTGGCATCGGCGTTGCTAGCGTTATCGCGCCGGCTTACATTGCCGAATGTTCTCCCACCCATTTGCGGGGAAGGTTAGGATCTCTGCAACAATTAGCGATCGTAGTAGGAATTTTCGTCGCCTTATTGAGCGACTACTTTATCGCTGTGTCAGCAGGTTCAGCAGACTCGCCGTTTTTGTTTGGGGTTGCAGCTTGGCGCTGGATGTTTTGGACAGCAGTCCCGCCAGCAGTATTCTACGGGATGGTAGCTTTAACAATTCCTGAATCTCCCCGTTATTTGGTTGCTAAAGGACGAGAACCAGAAGCTGCTAACGTTCTGACCAAAATTTTAGGGGGTGACGTACTGCCAAAAATTGAAGAAATTCGGCAGACAGTGCTTCGTGAACGCCAACCCAGCTTTTCTGACCTCTTAAGCAGAAGTGGCGGACTCCTGCCAATTGTTTGGATAGGAATAGGCTTATCTGTATTACAGCAATTTGTTGGTATTAATGTAATCTTCTACTACAGCAGCGTTTTGTGGCGTGCTGTCGGGTTTTCCGAAAAAGATTCCCTATCAATCACGGTGATTACAGGAGCCGTCAACATTATTACAACACTGATTGCGATCGCCTTCGTAGATAAATTTGGTCGCAAGCCCTTACTCATACTAGGGTCAATCGGCATGACCTTGACCTTGGGGACGATGGCTTATCTTTTTGGCAATGCTCCCCTCGATGCTGCTGGGAACCCCAATCTTACCGGAAGTGCCGGGACTATAGCTCTGATTGCAGCCAACCTCTATGTATTTTGCTTCGGTTTCTCCTGGGGGCCAGTGGTTTGGGTGCTGTTGGGAGAAATGTTTAATAACAAAATTCGAGCCGCCGCACTTTCGATTGCTGCTGCGATGCAATGGGTTGCCAATTTCGTAATTTCCACAACATTTCCTCCTATATTGCAATATTTCGGTCTGGGTTCTGCCTATGGACTCTATACAATTGCGGCGGCTACCTCATTCTTTTTCATTCTCTTTTTTATTAAAGAAACCAAAGGAATTGAGTTAGAAGATATGTAATTGGCATCCATCTAGTACCACTGTGCGTAATTCATAATTCGTATCTCTGTGTCCTCTGCGTCTGGAGCGGTTGTTAAAAAAAGACTTTGACAAATAGTTTTAGCCTTATACCGATTACCAGCTTTGTTGAATATAACAAGGGGCTTAAGCCCCTTGTCTCACCAAGCGTGATTTTATGGAGTTTTATAAACAATTGGCTTGGGATTAGATGGGGTTGAGAGCAACAGATAAATTCCAACCTTCTGCCTCCTGCCTTATTCACAACTGATGACTGCAAAGTAATTGAAAAGTATGCAGTAGTGTGTTGAGAAATACAGCATTTTACTAATTATTATTAGGAGTCTGTATTCCTATCTGTGATGCTACATCATAGAAAAAATATTAGACAACAACTAAATATAAACTTTCGCTTCAGTAAATCAGTAAAAAGATGGAAACTATCAATACGGCTCTTTGTTCTTCTGGTTTATCCGGCATGGTATTTCATGCGCCGTTTATTGATTTACATCCCGGATTTAAATTAGAGCCAATTACTGTTAATGCCGAAGACGGAATTAATCTAATGCGGATTATAGAAGCGGCTATTAAAAGCAGCAATTAGCAAAACGTTATAGCGTTGGTTGAAGTAACCTAAAACCAACGCTCAAAATATGTAACTTTAATCCTGATTAACTCCTAATCTGGAAGCTTTGCTTCGAGTCTAATCTCTTTAGTTACAAAGTCACAATTAAACCATTTTCAAGTAATAAGACAATGATTAAAAATTTTTTTCATAGCTTTTTTCTTCTATTTTTGGCAATTCCAGCAGTTTGGGCAGCACCTCCAGAAGATGATTCTAATGCAGTAGATGCTAATCGGAATTTGCAGGGACAAGTAAATTCTGTTTCCCAGTTTTCTGATGTACAACCAACTGATTGGGCATTTGGTGCATTGCAATCGCTGGTGGAACGCTACGGCTGTATTGCAGGTTATCCCAATTCCACCTATCGCGGGAACCGTGCCTTAACCCGTTATGAGTTTGCCGCAGGTTTAAATGCTTGTTTGGATCGGATTAATGAGTTAATTGCCACAGCTACTAGCGATTTAGTTAATAAGCAAGATTTGGCAGTGCTGCAAAAGTTGCAGTCAGATTTTGCCGCAGAACTGACAACTCTGCGCGGACGAGTAGATACCTTAGAGGCACATACAGCAACATTAGAGGCGCAGCAGTTTTCCACTACCACTAGGTTGAATGCTCAAATTATCACCGCCGTTAGCGATACCTTTGGTGATAGAGTAGGTGGCGAAGATGATGAATCCAATCTCTACTTTGCAAATCGGGGTCGTCTCAACTTTGAGAGCAGTTTCACTGGCAAAGATTTATTGCGAGTCCGGCTAGAATTTGGTAACTTTGCGAATTCCAATGGTGTCAGCCAAATTGCCGCAGCCACAGGCACAGGGATGACACGCCTGAACTTCGATTATGACAGCAACGATATACTTTTTGTCCCCCACATCCGTTATTACTTCCCAGTCAGTGATTCCCTTAACTTCGTTGTTGGGCCTACAGGCATTGGTTACACCGACATTTCCACCACCGTCACTCCCCCCACAATTGCTGATGACGGCAATGGAGTTCCTTCACTATTTGGATCATACAGTCCTTTATTCCGGCGAGGTGGCGGCGGTGCAGCCGCTAACTGGAACATTACCAAAGACTTGGTTCTCACCTTGGGCTATTTAGCAAGCAGTCCTAATGTGCCATCGGGGAGCAACAGCTTGTTTGATGGCGGCTACAATGCCTTAGCGCACTTAGCCTATTATGGTAAGCAAGGAGCGATCGGTGTTGCCTACTCTCATGGCTATAGCCCTGCTGGAGCAACCGATCTCGCCGCTGGGACGGGTAGCGTTCTGTCAAACGCTCCCTTTGGTAACAACATTGCTACTTCTAACGATATTGTCGGCACACAGGGATACTATCGCTTCTCCCCGAATTTCCAAGTCCACGCTTGGGGTGGATATATTTGGGCAAATGCCGAGAATTCTGGTTTGAGTGATATTTCCAATGGTAGGGGTGGAACAGATTCTCTATTTGTGAACAATGGTGACAATGCCAATGCCTGGTTTGGGGCGATTGGTATGTCGTTTCCTGATGTGGGTGGTAGAGGTAATCTGCCGGGAATTCTCTTTGGTATACCACCGCATGTCTCCAACAGTAATGTCCGTCAAGACCGAGACAACGCTTACCATATCGAAGCATTTTATCGTTACCGCCTGAATGACAACATCTCAGTGACTCCTGGTTTTTGGGTGATTCTCAACCCAGAAAACGACAACAGAAATGATACGCAGTATGTGGGTGTGCTTCGCACAACCTTCGATTTTTAACTGAATATCAATGGTTTGCTTGACCAACAAAGTGCTGAGTATTCAGCACTCTTTAAAAACTTCCAGTGAAAAAACAAAAATTATTCTTCTGTTACTACCAAATTCCACAGCGCATCAATTCCATTTCCTACATATTCTGAATCCTGGTGTTGTGAAATCCATTTGGCGACAGTAGCAGTAACATTGCTGGAGTTTTTGCCCAACTTGCCCAATGCTTCAGCAGCAGAGTTAGGCACAATCTGACTCTCATCTTTGAGTAAACTCAGCAGTGCTTCAACTACCTGTGGCGAAGCGTTGCCCAACTCGCCCAATGCAACAGCAGCATAGTTACGCACATTCTGACTCTCATCTTTGAGTAAACCCAGCAGTGCTTCAACTACCTGTGGCGAGGCGTTGCTTAAGTTGCCCAATGCAGAAGCAGCAGAGTCACGCACATTCTGACTCTCATCTTTGAGTAAACCCAGCAGTGCTTCAACTACCTGTGGCGAGGCGTTGCCCAACTTGCCCAATGCAAAAGCAGCAGAGTTACGCACACTCTCATCTTTGAGTAAACCCAGCAATGCTTCAACTACCTGTGGCGAGGCGCTGCCCAACTTGCCCAATGCATTAGCAGCAGAGTTACGCACATTCTGACTCTCATCTTTGAGTAAACCCAGCAATGCTTCAACTACCTGTGGCGAGGCGTTACCCAAGTTGCCCAATGCAAAAGCAGCAGAGTTACGCACACTCTCATCTTTGAATAAACCCAGCAATGCTTCAACTACCTGTGGCGAGGCGTTGCCCAACTTGCCCAATGCATTAGCAGCAGAGTTACGCACATTCTGACTCTCATCTTTGAATAAACCCAGCAGTGCTTCAACTACCTGTGGCGAGGCGTTACCCAACTTGCCCAATGCAAAAGCAGCAGAGTCACGCACATTCTCACTCTCATCTTTGAGTAAACCCAGCAGTGCTTCAACTAACTGTGGCGAGGCGTTGCCCAAGTTGCCCAATACAAAAGCAGCACAGAAACGCATACTCTTACTCTCATCTTTAAGTAAACCCAGCAGTGCTTCAACTACCTGTGGCGAGGCGTTGCCCAAGTTGCCCAATACTAAAGCAGTACAGAGACGCACATTCTGACTCTCATCTTTGAGTAAACCCAGCAGTGCTTCAACTACCTGTGGCGAGGCGTTGCCCAAGTTGCCCAATGCAAAAGCAGCACAGAAACGCAAATTCTCACTCTTATCTTTGAGTAAACCCAGCAGTGCTTCAACTACCTGTGGCGAGGCGTTGCCCAACTTGCCCAATGCATTAGCAGCAGAGTCACGCACATTCTCACTCTCATCTTTGAGTAAACCCAGCAGTTCTGTTAATACTTCCTCTTGTTCACCTAAAGCTGCCCGATATTCTCGCAGTCGCCCTTTACCTATCAAACCTGCTGATGCTTTTAACCGTTCTAGTGCTTGAGCTTGAAACCGGGTTTCATTTAAATTGCAAAGAATTTGAAAAACCTGTGATTGAACTTTCTCACCTACTCGCTGAGAATTGCTAACTTCAAGCTCAACTAATTTCTGCAAAATATCTGTAATCAATTTGCCATTAGATAATTTTAAATCTTCAGCTAAACAAGTACCTGCAAAGAAAAGATTGCGGTGCAGCCATTCTTCATAAGGAGTCTCTTGTTGCAGAATTGCTTCAATAATTTTTTTCGAGTTATTTTGATTTTGTTGAGCTATTAACAGCAACAACACCTCTCGCCAGTGGGAATTGTATAGATAATCTTGAATGTGATTTAGTACTTCGTTAAAGTCTCCTGATTGGCGATCGCGTATTTCTTCACCTGCCAAATATTCCTGAAATGTCTTATGCACAAAGGCATATCTATCTTGACCTTGTTCGTTTAATAAACCACAGCGTTCTGTAATATGGTCAACTAAGCGTTCTGCTTCGGCTTTAGCTTGATGACTTTTAACTTGATAATTAAATTCACAAATATATTGGCTTAATTGCGTAATTAACTCATCTCTATCAATCAGCGTACCACCTTCTTTATCGCTAGTTTCCCCTTGAGAATGAATCCAGTAAGCAAGGCGTTGCATCAATATTTTAATATCGTCCAATTTAATATAATTCAGCTTCCAAGACTCAATGCCCTTGTTGACATCCCAGTTAATCAATAGCGTATCAACTGCCTGTTCATAGAGTTTATATCGCTGTCTAGGCAAATGTGCGTCATAGCGATGAATCAAGGCAATAATTGTGAGTAGTAAAGGATTGCGTGCTAAGAATTTGATGCGTTTTTGTGCTGCTAATGCTTTTTTTAAGCTTTCTTGACGGTGTTGTGCTTCTTCCGGGTTGTTTGGTAGTCTGCTGTTATACCATTGCTGAATAAATAAATTAATTTGACTATTATCAAATTTTTTTAGCTGATAATGAGGGAATTCATCTGTACCAAAAAACTCTCGACTATAACCTGCTGGACGCGAAGTTATAATTGCCCGATTTTGAGAATATTGTCCGAGAAAGCTGTGAATTATCTTTACGAATTCATGGCGATCGCTTGGTTTAGCGATTTCATCTAAGCCATCAAGTAAAATTAACGCTCTCCCATCTTCTAACCAATGTTCAAAGAAACCTTTGGGCAATTCTTTAACATGAATACTATTGGCAAAATTGCGTACATATTCTAAAAGATTCTTCGTTGAAACTTTGCCTAAGTCTCTAATTCTAATCAAAATTGGCAGTAACTCTAAGTCTGCTGATAAACCGAGTTTTTCAGTCTGCTGTTCAGCCAGCATCACAGCAAAGTAACTCATTAAAGTTGTTTTACCAATTCCTGGTTCTCCTAACACAACAAATTTATTGCGTATACTTTCTTTCAGCAGTTCTTGGGCTGAGAATTTCTTGCCACTACTTTGTTGTCCCCAAAGTAAATTTTGCTGACGTTGCTGGTTTGCTGTCTCTTCTAAAGCCAAATCTAGATTTAATTTTAAAACTGTGCTTTCTCTAACTTCCACCTGCTCAACTACATTAGGCATTACAAAAATTTGCGGTAGTTTAGCAAATTTTTCTTCTTCTTTTGTTTTTACCTTTATCCCGACAAATTCAACACCATCAAAATAGCGTGACAGTTGTTTGAGATAATCTGATTTAGCAATTTGAAACTTTAAATATGTATTGGTGTGTTCAAAATAAGCATCTACAAACTTTTTCAGCCAATATTCAATACTCTCATTGCGAAATTCTAAGTTTAGTTTTTCTGATTTAATTTTGTGGAATATTTGAATTAAAACTTCTAAATTAGGGCTTGTTTTCTCTGTAAAAGGCTTCTGTAATTCTTCTTGAACTCCTGTATCTTTGAAAAACCTCTCTAAAAGTTCTCTCGCATTCTTTGGCGTACAATGAAAAAATAAATGCTTATCAGAATCTTGATTAGAATCCCACTCTTCGGCGGATTGTACACCTGCTTTCAAAGCTTTTTCTAAATCTGTAGGATTTAATGCACTATTGATTTTCTTAACAATTTCTGGAAATACTGCTTTTCCTACTGAGCCAGCAATAGTTAATAACTCTGCACTCATATTGCTTAGGATATATAGTTTATATACATACTACACGCTTATTAGCTTTGTCAGTTGTTGTGCGAATTTTACAACCGATTCAGGGACGGGGTAATCCTGATTTACCTGCAACTGTTGCTTTTTTGCATGAGCAACAGCAATTAAACTATCCTACTATTCTAAAAATCCCTAATTCTTCTTGTAAAATGTGCCTGAAAACTTTGATTTTTCGTTTTTAGTGCTCACTCAGCTTAAAAGGTTGTTTGAAAAGTAGTTGGCTGTAATTTTAATCATATTATTATCCCCCTTAATCCTCCCTTTCCAAGGCAGGGCTGTTTCATTCCCTAAAAGATGTAAAATGACAAGCGTCGAGGGGATGAAAACAATGGGTGCAAATCTGATTGAACAACTACGGCAAGTAAAAGATTTTCGAGTCCAAGATGGGCAAAGACATCAATTGTGGATGGTATTGCTGTTTGTGATTATGGGAACAATGAGCGCCTACGTAGGATATCGTGCATGGGGAGACTTTCTAAAACGCCATCGTCGTGTATTGATTGATAAATTCAGAATTGAAAAACATGGCGTGCCATCAACCTCGACAATCCGTCAGATACTAATAGGAGTAGACTTTGATATTCTTGCCAAAATATTTAATCAGTGGGCGCAAAACTACGTTCATGTGGATACATCTGAGTGGTTTGGAATTGATGGTAGCCTTTTTAAGGGGGGCTAGGGAGGATCAGTTAGTGCCTAAAATCACAGCCAACCACTTTTCCAAAAACCTCTTAAGAATTTTGTCAACAGTATAGGCGATAAATTTGAGGAAGTTAGTATTACACCTTTACAACACCTATTATTAGTTTCGTTAAAAGCTAGGTTATACCATTTGCAAAAAAACCTACAGATTCAAAGTTGAAAATTCAGATGAAATCTAACCCGTTTTAATTACGAAATACTAATTATGTGGCTTGCTTCTTGCCTTTGGCGAGTATTACGAATTACAAATTGGTATTATTATCTCAACAATTTGCTAAACTCCAACTTCATGGAGAGCAAATAAAAACAATTTGAGTATTGGGAATTTGGAGGGGGTTGCAGAGTGGCTGATGATGAACGCATAGTCAATATACAACAGATTTATCCAAAGGATTTTTCCTGGGGATTATGGCCTGTTGTGCCACTCTACCCCTACGGTAGGCGGCAGACAATTCGTCAAGAAGTGCTTAAGGAGACAATCTGGAATTTTGACCAGATTCAGGGCATTTTCTACGTTGTCGTACCGATTCGCATGACTGTTGTGAAGTTGGAAAGCGGGGGTCTTCTCGTCTATGCGCCTGTTGCACCAACCCCAGAGTGCATCAGACTTGTGAATGAGTTGGTGGCAGAATATGGCAACATTAAGTACATCATCCTGCCAACTATCTCTGGTATAGAACACAAGGTCTTCGTTGGCCCCTTCGCCAGATATTTTCCGACTGCACAGGTGTTTGTGGCTCCCCATCAGTGGAGTTTCCCGCTAAATCTCCCTCTTAGCTGGCTTGGTTTACCCCCAGAACGAACTCAAGTACTTCCAGAAGATAGCAGCAAAACACCCTTTGCTGACGAGTTTGATTATGCAATGCTTGGCCCCATCGGTCTTGGCCCTGGTAGGTTTGCGGAAGTTGCTTTTTTCCACAAGCGATCGCATACTCTTTTAGTCACAGATTCTGTACTTTCGATCCCAAAAGATCCACCTGCGATCATTCTCTTAGATCCATATCCTTTACTATTTCATGCCAAGGATCATGCTTCTGATATTGTTGCAGATATTCAGGTAAATCGCCGTAAGGGTTGGCAGCGCATCTGTCTGTTTGCTTTGTACTTTCAACCAAGGGCATTAGATATACGCCGATGGAGTCAGGTGTTACAAGATTCCTTGAAAGCCCCAGAACGCTCAAGGAAAGCTTATTTTGGATTGTATCCTTTTAAATGGCAGTCAGATTGGCAGCGATCGTTTGATGCCCTGCGAGGTGATGGGCGTTTGTTTGTCGCACCAATTTTACAGACGCTGATTCTCAATCGCGCACCACAAGAAACCATTGACTGGGCTGATAAAGTTGCAAGTTGGGACTTTGAGTGGATTATTTCTTGTCACTTTGATTCACCCATTAAAGCTAAACCACATCAGTTTCGCCAAGCTTTTTCTTTTTTGGAAAAGCAGCCTGCTGTCAGTGGGGGTTTGTTCAGCAGTAGCAGCGATCCTTTACCAGAGGAGGATTTTAAAACACTTAGGGAAATCGATGCAGGTTTAAATAAGTTTGGCATTGTGCCAGCAGCCAAGGAGAAAGTGTAGGAAAACGGCTTGGAAACTCCAACAACTACCCCTAATGTTTGATTCCCTTAAACCGTTCTTGCGCCGCTTTAAATGCTTCTTGCATCACCAGTTGAATTTTCTCTTGATCGGGTTTCTTACCTCCCATTAAATCACCAAAGTAAACGCAGGCTGCTTCCCCTAGTGCCCAGGTATAGGCTGCTGCCCAAGAGGCTGCGATCGCACTACCAATACCTGGTATAAATTTAATTAACTCTCGAGCAATTGCCTGTGCTAAAAAACCACCTGCGATCGCACTCACAACTCCTCCCGCCTGAGATGGCGTAACTGTTTGCCCATATAATTTACCCAACAGACCCACCATTGATACTTGCAAGGCAGTGAGTACGGGCATTGTAGTAAATGGCAGAGGTACAGCCGCTAGGGTGGCAGACATAATCGCAAATGGCAAAATGTAACGGCGGGCAGCATCTCGGTAAAGGTTGCCAAGTTGTTTCCCAGATTCTTCTCGATCTAATAGCTGATAAATCGCCTGGGCTTCTGCTTGTGGGAGTAGTTCTGCCAAGGAATCTCGCAGTGCTTCTAAGCCATAAAATACCGGAGTGTAGCCATCTTCTTCTAAGGTAAAGTCAATGAGTACAGAGCGATCTGTTATTTTTGCGAAAGCTTGTTGCATGGCGGCAAATGCACGATTGACTTCCTGATAATCTGGCGGATAGGTGGGATGATCGACGGTATCGCCAGGATAAACTTCGTGCAAGCAGGTAACTACCAACAGACAGGGAATATCTGGATACTTCTGGCGCAACTGTTGAGCAATTTGTCGTAACGTATCAGTTGCAAAATCATTGATTTTAACTGTCAAAAGCAGGATTCTGGCGGAACGAGTTTCCTGTTGTAAATCGCCAACTAACTCCTGAATAATTGTTTGAGTATCTTGTTTGACATCACCGAGTCCTACTGTATCAGTAAAAATCAGTAACGGCAGGTCATTGGAAGGATAGGCATAGCGCTGGGTGTGTTGCGTGTGAGGACGAAAACCCTGACCGACAATTTCGGCAGAAACTCCCGTCAATCCTCGGACAATAGAACTTTTTCCGGCTTGGGGTTTACCAATTAAGAGGGCTTCTGTGGTTGGCAGTTCGGCTCGGATTTTCTCTAAAATCTCTGCAACCTGAGTATCACTTACACTAAACCATTCCACAACTGTCTGTGCCAGTTGTTCTACGGGTAAGAGTTGCGTTAGACGTGTTGTTGCTTTGTTCCACACACCAGTAATCTGATTTGTCCAGGAATTATCGACTGACTTGGTAATCTTTTTGTCGGTCGGTTCAGTCAATTGCTGAGAATCAGTTGACGATGAGTCAGCATCACGTTGCTCAGTCATTTTCATCCAAACGTAGAAGACCTTTTTAGTCATCTTATAGCGATTCTCAAAGGGATAACTAGTACCGCAAGGCGGAATTAAAAATTAAAAATTAAAAATTAAAAATGAATACAGAGTAAGCGTTTCATTGATTTTGAATGGGTGGTTTATTTACGTTGTACTGTACTAATACCTTTAGTAGTGTTCCTCGGCGATCGCGTTTTTTGATTACCTTACTAAATAAACGTGAGAAGAGGACACTGGCTCACACTCCTATACAGTCCGTCGCCGTAGAAAAAGGTAGTACCAGCAAATTATTGTATCGGCTGACAATGCGATTGTTTCGACTAACAATGCGATTGTTTCGACTGACAATGCGATTGTTTCGACTGACAATGCGATTGTTTCGACTGACAATGCGATTGTTTCGACTGACAATGCGATTGTTTCGACTGACAATGCGATTGTTTTGACTGACAATGCAATTGTTTTGACTGACAATGCGATTGTTTCGGCTGACAATGCGATTGGTCTTTCAAGACGCGATAAATCTCGTCTCTACAATCTGGGTTTTGTTGCTCATTCTGAACTATATTGTCACAAAATTTGCCCTCATCCCTCAACCCCTTCTCCCAATATTGGGAGAAGGGGAGCGAATTTCAAAGTCCCTCTCCCAAGCTTGGGAGAGGGATTTAGGGTAAAAGCTCATTGATTAATGCAAAAAGTCTATTACTTCAAAAACAGATCTACTGGATGAAAGACGTATTTCATTACTCCAAAAGTTGTCTTACTCTAGCTAACGCTTCCTCTCCAGGAATGGGTGAAACTGCACCGCTACAAACTTCATCTCTACGCTTCTTGGCTTCATCTGTCCACAGTGTTTGCAGTGTTTCGTCTACATCAAATTCAAGACTTTCAACTAGTTTTTCTGCCAACAATGCTCTCGCTGCACTGGGCAAAGTTAAGGCTTCTTTCATGATCTGCTCAACAGATGCCATAATTTCTGAAAGCATAAGGACTATTCAGAGTCTAGCAGGAAAGCAGTAGACATTGCACAATACTAAAGTGATGGAAAGCCGACGGACGCTTACCTAATATCAGCTTGGTTCAATCAAATCAGCGATCGCCTTCACCAATGCATCTGGATCTACTGGTTTGGAAATATGCATTTGAAATCCGGCTGCTATTGCTTGCTGCTGATTCATTTCCCCTGCATAAGCCGTCAGAGCGATCGCTGGTACGTTTCCTCCTTGTTGGGGCGATCGCGATCGCACTTCACCCATCAGCATATAACCGTCT
This sequence comes from Nostoc sp., assembly GCF_036917555.1. GTDB lineage: Bacteria > Cyanobacteriota > Cyanobacteriia > Cyanobacteriales > Nostocaceae > Nostoc. The sequence goes on from NZ_JBALDD010000077.1 coordinate 42,183, forward strand.
GTTTTTGGCATTCCAATATCACTAATTAAAACATCTGGTATCGACTCAGACAGTGCTTGTAGTGCTTCCTGTGCTGATGATACGGCGGTTACTTGGATGCCGTAGTCTTGCAAAATAAAGGTAATTAAATCACGGATATCTGGTTCATCGTCCACTACCAAAACTTGAGTGTTCACAAGCAGCGAGGATTCCGGCTCCAAATATGAAGACTGATTCTCTTCACCCCGAACCTGTTCGCTTCTAACCAAAAGTGGTAACTCGACAGTGAAGGTTGCACCCAATCCTTCTCCAAGACTTTCGGCTTGAACATTTCCTCCATGCATTTCTACAACCTTACGCACGATCGCTAGTCCTAAACCTAGTCCACCAAATGTACGTGTAGTTGTGCCATCAGCTTGGCGAAAGTAATCGAACATATAAGGCAAAAAGTCTAGACTAATTCCCTTACCTGTATCGCTGATCTGAATTTGAGCCTGATTATCAGCTTCCATGAGTCGAATTTCTACCTGTCCTCCTGTTGGTGTAAATTTTACTGCATTAGAAAGCAAGTTCCACACAACTTGTTGCAGCCGATTTGGGTCGCCCATTACTTGTCCCAAATTGGGATCAAATACGGTCTGAATTTGAATCGACTTGGCTTGTGCTGCTAGTCGTACTGTTTCTAGTGCTGCTTCAACTACCATTACCAAGCTGACTGGACAGATATTCAAGTTTAATTTTCCTTGAAGGATGCGCGACACATCCAACAAATCTTCAATTAGCTGGGTTTGTAACTTGGCGTTGCGTTCAATGGTTTCTAAGGCGTGGTTAGTAGTTTTTTCATCAAACTTGCGAGTCCGCAGCATTTTCGACCATCCCAGGATGGGGTTGAGTGGGGTTCGCAGTTCATGGGAGAGAACCGCCAAAAACTCATCTTTAATTTTATTGGCGATTTCTGCTTGTTGTCGTGCTGTCCTTTCGCAGTTGAGTAGGCGATCGCATTCTTGTTCAGCTAATTTGCGATCGGTAATATCCAGTACAAAAGCAACACCATGTTCTTGAGAGTCATTCAGCAGGGCCATTCCCAAAACAATCGGTACTCGTTTACCGTTGCGGTGAATATATTCTTTCTCATAAATTTTGGAAACTCCAGTGGTTTGCACGTCCAAAAGGGCGCGATCGTCTAAATCCTTATACTCAACAGGAGTAAGTTCTCTCCAATTAATTCTACCTAAAGTAGCAAACTGATCACGAGTGTAGCCAGCTAGTTGCAGAAAGGCATCATTGGCATCAATGATGAAACCATCCACAGTCCAAGAAGCGACCCCAATCAGGTTAGATTCAAACAAACGCCGAAATCGTGCTTCACTTTCACGTAAAGTCTTTTCTGCCCGTTTGTGTTCGGTAATATCACGAGCAACAGTGATTACGCCTTCAATAGTTTGGTTTAAATTCCGTAATGGTGTGAGAATGTATTCATAATAATGCACGCCATCAGCAGTAACATATTTACACTCATCTTTTATCGGCTGCCCAGTTTTCATCACAGCAAGTAGTTGATTATCTACTTGCGTTATTAGGTCTGCGGGTAAATCCATTTCTGACAAACTTTTGCCGAGAATATCTTGAGGCTTTAAACCTAGCAAAGTTGCTCCATCACGGCTGACATACTGATAGCAACCTTGGCGATTAAATATATAAATATGATCGACTGAGGCGGTAAGGATAGCATTTAAAATATTTGCCTGTTCATGGACTTGTGTTGTGAGTTCACGAGTACTTTCTTTTGCCTGCTTACACACAGTAGTTTCCCTACAAACGCCGATCATTCGCACCGCTTGCCCTTGAGCGTTATAGATAAATTTTCCGTTGGCAGAAATCCAATGTGTACTTTGGTCTGAGCGAACTATACGAAATTCATCATTGTAGTCAGTCTTTTGTGCTAAAGCGTGAGCGATCGCTTGCATTACAGATTGGCTATCTTCAGGATGAACGCACTTTTGAAACGTTTCATAAGGACTATCAAAACTACTTGGAAATACACCAAAAAGCAGTTCATAATTTTCTGACCAGATGACTTGATTAGTAACAATATTCCAATCCCACAAACCCATCTGGGATACATCTAGAACTAGCCTTAGCCGTTCTTCACTCTCTCTAATAAGTACTTCTAACTGCTGTCGCTCCACAATTTCTTGTTGAAGTTGCTGTGAAATTACTGCTACATCTGTTGGCAGATTGAGATGTACAGATGTTTCCTTAACTTTAATATGGGGATTTTCTAATTTTACTGGCAGCTTTCTTTTTAGTTCTGTTAATTGTTCTTCAAGCGCTGTTTGCCTTTGTTGATAAAATCTCTCTGATTGCTCTAACTCAGCTACACGCTGCCGCAAAACTCCTAATTCATTAGGGAGTTGAAAGTTATTATTATCAATATTTTGCATATTCTACACCACTAATATTGAACAATATCGACTTGAAGAGTAGGTATCCCTAGTTCTATCTATGAATTTTTCAGATATTAAATGTAATCTATCAAAAGGTATATAAAAAATATTGCAGTAATCATTTATTTATTGATTTATTAAGCAAAAATAATAATTTATAGATTTCAGCCAAAAGGTATATATGAGTTTCAATGACTGTAGGGTAAGCACTGGCAAAAATCTCAAAATTGAGCTTTTTGACATTAGTCAGTCAATAGTGTCCACCCTACAAAAATAAGTAGAGAACTAAATAAACTTTATCTCTTCAATCTGATAAAAGCTGCACCAGTTAATAATCCCACAACCTGCCCTAAGAAAACAACACCCGATTGATTTACGCCAACAGGAGGAATATTTAAACTACCAATACCATAAAATAATTGTTGTAAAAACCACCAAAATATATAGAAAAAGGCTGGTAGTTGGATGGGGATATACAAGATTATGAGTGGCAAAATAGTGTCAATTTTAGCTTTAGGAAACTTCATAATGTATGCTCCTAAAATAGCTGCGATCGCACCATTTGCCCCAATCAATGGAACTGTCAAACTCGGTTCAGCCAGAATTTGTATTATACCTGCGATCGCACCAGCAGCCAGATAAAATCCTAGATAGCGTCCATGTCCTAGAAGATTTTCTACAGTTTTCCCAAAAACCCACAAAAATAGTAGATTTCCTAATATTTGACTAAAACTGCCGTGCAGAAATATTCCTAAAAATAGGGTAAATACCCGCCAAACTACAACTATCCAAGCAGCAGAATTGAAAAAAAGAGCATTGGTAACTGCTCCACTAATCTGGGCTGGAATCACACCCCAAGTACTGACAAAATAGCCTAATTGACCGCTAAACTCTAGTTGAAGTTCCCAAAAAAATACAGCCAGGTTAATGGCAATCAACCAGTAATTAATAATTGGCTTACTTCGACAACGAATATTATCACTAATAGGAATCATATAGATTTGTCATTTGTCATTTGTCATTCTCTGCCTTCCCTGTCTCCCCTACTCCCTCACTCCCCCTTAACCTGTGGCAAGATTGAAATCAGATCGCATCGCACTTAACTAGGCAAACGAGATGCTAGGAAACACACTTGTAGGAAGATACCAAATTATTAGTAACTTGGGAGGTGGGGGTTTTGGTGAAACTTTTGTGGCTTGTGATACCCAATTACCTAATTCACCTCTATGTGTCGTTAAGAAACTCAAACCCCAAGCAAGCGATCCGGTAACTTTGGAAACAGCTAGGCGTTTATTTGATACGGAAGCACAAGTTCTGTATAAATTAGGAACTCACGATCGCATTCCCCAACTTTTAGCTTACTTTGAGGAAAATGCCGAATTCTATCTTGTACAGGAATTGATCGAAGGTCATGACCTGAGTCAAGAATTAACATCAGGTAAAATCCTCAGTCAAGAAGAAGTCATTTCACTTTTACAAGAACTTTTGGCAATCTTAGAATTTGTCCATCAACAGAATGTAATTCATCGTGATGTCAATCCCCACAATATCCTCAGACGCCAACCAGATGGCAAATTAATTTTAATTGATTTTGGTGCAGTGAAACAAATTGCTACTCAAGTTATTACTCCTCAAGGTCAAACTCTCGCAACAGTAGCTATCGGTACGCCTGGATATATTCCTGGCGAACAAGCTCATGGTACGCCAAAATTAAGCAGTGATATTTATGCTGCGGGAATAATTGCTATTCAAGCTCTCACTGGATTATCACCAGAGGAAATAGTAAAAGATGCTGAGACTAACGAAATTATCTGGCACGATAAAGCTACAGTGACACCAGAATTTGCTCAATTTTTAGATAAAATGGTCTGCTACGACTTTCGGCAACGCTATCCTTCGGCAACGGTGGCATTACAAGCGCTGAAAGAGTTAAAACAACCACCTATTCAGACAATAGCGTTAACTCCTCCTTCTCTACCAAAAAATATCAATAAACCTCAACCCAAAAAAGGTATATTAGGTAAAATTTTACTAACAATATTTTTCCTTGCTGTTGGCACAGTAGCATCAATATTTATTTGGAATTACATTAATTCAAATAATGCCATAGAATTATCTAAACAAGGAAATACGCTTTTTGATTTGCAACGCTATCAAGATGCGCTAGAAGTATATGAAAAAGCCGTTAATCTTAGACCAGATTATGCTAAAGGCTGGAATGGTCAAGGCAAAACACTAAATAAATTAAGAAAATACAAAGAAGCATTAGTGGCCTATGACAAAGCAATTCAAATTCAGCCAGATTATTTAGATGCTTGGATTGGACGTGGCTCTGTATTGGGAAATTTACAGCGATATCAAGAAGCGATCGCCTCTTTTGACAAAGCCTTAGAATTAAAGAATGACAATTCAGAAGTCTGGAATGCTAAAGGTGAAGCTTTCAGTAATTTAAACCAATACGATCAAGCAATTAAGTCTTATGAAAAGGCAATTGAACTCAAACCAGATAATTATGAAGCTTGGTATAAAAAAGGATTAGCTTTGCAGAATTCTAAACGATATGAAGAAGCGATCGCAGCCTATCAAAAAGTCGTTGATTTAAAACCAGACTACGAGCAAGCCTGGTATAATCTAGGGAATGCACTAGTCAATTTAAAACGCTATCAAGATGCATTTGCAGCTTATGATAAATCTGTACAATATCAGCCAAATTATTATCAAGCTTGGTTGTCAAGAGGTAATATACTGCTGAATTTACGACGTTATCCTGAAGCGATTGAATCTTTTAATCAAGTAATTAAATACAGTCCCAGAAACTATCAAGCCTGGTATAACTTGGGTTGGTCGCTGCATCAAAACCAACGCTATGAAGAAGCAATAAAAGCTTATAATAAAGCGGCAACGATTAAGCAAAATGACTATCAACTCTGGTATAATTTAGGGAATTCACAATACATATTGCAGAAATACGAAGATGCGATCGCTTCTTATAATAAGGCAGTTCGTTATAAAGTAGACCATTCTGAAAGCTGGTTTAGTAGAGGCAATGCTCTATTAAATTTGAAACAGTATCAGAATGCGATCGCTTCTTACGATCGAGCAATAAAATACAAGCCTAATTACCAACAAGCAATAGACGGTCGCAATCAAGCCCAAATTCAACTGCAAGGCGAAAAACCAAAGCCTGTAATTGTACCAACTCTTCCATTTCCTAATTCCACCAATCCACCGCAGACGACACGCTAAACAACCTATCAAATTGACGGGTTAGGATTGATATCATGTCCGCTAAATTGCCCTGAAAATGCATTCATTGACTCGTTCCCAGTCGGAGACTGGGAATGCCGTCCTTGGGGCTGCCGCCTCCCTTGCTGGCAGCAGAGCCGCAACGATCAGCATTTCCAGCCTCTGGCTGGAAACGAGGTTTTAAAAGAGTTTTTGCTTAAGTTGACACCAATGGGCAATACCATGCCCCTACGAGAAATCTATATGTATCAGGATTTTCGTGAATTGGTATCAATAGGGATTTGAATCAATCCGTCCCCTTTTGACGCTCCTGAGATAGTACCCAGAAGTTGGTCTGTTTCTTAAGTTGAAGGTGTCGCCACTGCGAACTTTCCAAATTTTGTAATTAGAAAAGGTCAAAGGCTTTCGGGGTTCGCATACTTCCGGCAGATGATTGCCAAGTACAAAGTATACCGCACCCCTACCCATAACTTTCACCAAACCGTTTTTATCCACAAGAACCGATGTACTTTCACTAACCGCTATACCTAAAACACTGCTAGATACACCATCCTTAATTTGACGGGCAATGAAAGTCATAATTCGACCCATTCTTTCCCGCCTGTCGAAATGCGTATCTACGATAGTTCCCTTCAAATTACTCCAATTGAAAAAGTTGTAAGTAAAAGTAATGTCTCGGTAGGGATCTTCGAGTGCGTCTCTAGTTTCAATGCCTTTTTCGGAAGAAGCGCAAGCATCATAGACACAATCACTTTGGATCATTGCACCCGCACTAGTGCCACCAACGCCACCTCCCTTCAGGTAAACTGACTTAACAGCAGCCTCAAGCTTGGTATCTTTCCAGTTGCGGATGTATTGACATTGATCCCCGCCAGCAAAGAAAACTACATCAGCATTGCGGATTTTTTCATAAATCTCAGCTTTGTTTGCCTCTTGTCTATCCCTAACTAGAAGAGTTTCCACAAAATTTACACCCTTCATGGCATAAATTAGCCGATTGTAATCGTGATTACCATTAGTGCGGAGAACTACAACATTAACTTTAGTACCGGAGTTACTACCTCCTCTAACTTGGTTAATCATCCACTGGATAGCATCATCGACATCGGGGCCTCCCCCACCCAAACTCAGAACTGGGCCCGCTAAGGAGGGACGGACATCAAAGGAGGGAGAGGTGGAGGGGCGAACATCAACAGTGTCACCCAGGAAGAAGCGTTTCCAGCTTGCAATAAAACGGGTTATCAGGAAGGTTCCCATATTCAACAACTTGATTCCTCTACTTTTCAAGCGCCTTGCTATGCTTGGGAATGCCTTTGTCATACTAAACTTCTAGAGCAAACTGCAATTATTGCTAGGCTGTGACGCATTTTAATTGCTTATTTATTCGTGAAATTCGTCCTTTGTCATTTATCAGTTGTTGTGAATAACCAATGACAAATGACAGTCTTGACGAAAAATGTGCAATTTAGACGCGCACTAGCTTAACTGTGGCACTAGATAGGGTAGAATTTCCAGCGTACAGGTCTTGTACTGTTTGTTAACGCAAAATAACACAGAGTAATCATTAATTCTCTGCGCTACTATGCGAAAATCTCTACATTGCTTGTAGCGTTTAATTCTGGCCAGATGAAATTTAAAATAGATTAGGTATTGGTTGTCACTGTCCAGATGCTTCCGTAGTTGCTGGGAATAGTTACCCAATATTCTGAATAACTGGGAACGCCGATTAAATTGTTTTCACCATTTAGTTCTTCCTGATAATCGCCAGCAATTGGGAACCAGAAGGGTACACTTTGATCGCGATCGCCAAAGTTAAGTGCCACTAGGCTAAACTTGTTACCATGTTTGTGCGAGAATAACAGCACATTTTTGGAATGATAGCGGTCATAATCGTTGTAAAAGAAATGTTCACCTTCCGTAAACTGCGGTTACTGAGACGCAGTTTAATCAACTTGCGTACTAAGGAAAGTACACTGTGTACCTTACCAACTTGAAATCTGATGTAATATCCAAAACCAGATTAAATTTGCACTACTCCAGAAATTGAAGCAGTGCCAGCTATTATAGATTTATCAAAGGTTGATTAAGGATTTATGCAAGTTCAAATAAAATTTTAGATCCCCGATTTCTTCAAGAAGTCGGGGATCTGTATTACCACGCTATTTGCGATCGCTCTTGTACAACTTGCTGATATACTTGCTCGGTTTGCTTGGCTAATTTCGGCCAGCTAAAGCGTCGCTCTAAATCTTCATAAGCGTTATCCACCAGCCATTGGCGATAACCTGGATTTTTCAACACTTCCAAAATTCCCCAAGCTAAAGAATCGGGATTGTTTACCCAAGTTACAATGCCTGTTTTGGTATGTTGCACCACTTCTGGAAAACCACCAGTATCAGAAACTACTACAGGTACACGTGAGGCAAAGCTTTCTAAAGCTACAATTCCAAAGGGTTCGTAAAGACTCGGAAAAACTGCGCAGTCTGCGACAGTTTGAAATTTATCTAAATATTCATCGGAGAGAAAACCGGTAAAATAGCAATGATGCCAAATTCCCAAATTCCAGGCTTGGCGCTTGAGATGGTCAGTATTACCACCACCGACGATGACAAATTTAACATTAGCTCCCATTTGGTAAAGGATCTTGGGTGCAGCATTGAGCAATATAGGTACACCCTTTTCGTAGGTCATGCGACCAAGGTAATAAACGATTTTCTCATTGTCTGCGGCAAATTGGCGGCGAAAATCCAGTGCATGAAAATCTACGTGATGCTGTTTCTTTTCGGCTCGGATACCGTTATAAATGACATCGATTTTATCCCAAGGACTGTGTAATGCTCGTTCTATTTCTTGGCGCATATAATCGCTACAAACGATAATCTGCCAAGCGTTGAAAGCCAGCAAGTTTTCTTTACCATTTATATAGCCTTGGATGTCTGTGTGAATACCGTTATAGCGCCCGTATTCTGTAGCGTGAATTGTAGCAACTAGTGGTATTTTGAGACTATGCTTGAGAGCGATCGCAGCATCTCCGACTAACCAATCATGAGCATGAATTAAATCAAAGGGCCCTTCTTCTAAAATCAACTTACCACCGTGATCTCCCATACTCAAGTTGAGATTGACTACCCAGTGGAAAAAGTCGTTACTATGTGCCACTGGCACTCGATGTATCTTTACTCCCTCAACGACCTCATACATCGACGCGTGACCAAACTCCGCTGTAATCAGGTGAATTTCATGTCCTAGCTTTACCAGTTCCGGGTACAACTCCGCTACATGCCGCGCAATTCCCCCAATAATCCTTGGTGGAAACTCCCAACTCAGTACCAGTATCTTCATCTACTAGACTCCCCGAAACTTTATAAATATCTAACAAACTACATTTACCTAAAAATACAAGTCTGGCCAATGCAGTGAGTACTTTTACTAAAATTTTTAGATTTTTTAACAGTGATTTTGTTAAAGCTTATCAACAGTAAACTAAGGATAGGAAGCAAGGTATAGTAATATTCGTAATTAGGTTGAGCGCCCGTTTTGCAACTCAGGTATCAAGAAGGGATAACGACGCGAACGGCATGAACTTGATCGCGTCCTTGCTGTTTGGCTACATAAAGTGCTTTGTCTGCCACATTAATCAAGTCTGGCGGCGAAATTTCAGAATTTGGCACAATGCTAACAACGCCTAGACTAACAGTCACGCGATCGCATACGCGAGACTGAGCATGGGGAATGGCTAAGTCGCATACTGCTTGTCGAATAGTTTGAGCTACATAGATTGCTCCTTGAATCTCTGTATTAGGCAGAATGATAGCAAATTCTTCCCCACCATAACGAGCGACTAAATTGGCTGGACGCTTAATAATATTTTTGAGGGCACTTGCTAATTGCCGCAAACAATCATCCCCTCCTAAATGACCATAAGTATCATTGTAGAGTTTAAAAAAATCGACATCGAACAAAATTAAAGACAGTGACAGTTGCTCGCGTTTGAGTCGCTGCCACTCAGCTTCAAGATACTCATCAAATCGGCGGCGATTGGCTATTTGAGTCAAGCCATCTAGGGTAGCTAATCTTTGTAATTAAAATTAACGGATATTGAAAAAGAATACAGAACAAGAAAACTGTGGTGGGAGACTAAAAAAATCGAATTCAACGAAGAGGCAGGGGAAAGACTTGTTGCAAGTTCTCCTTGTCCCCAATTCTCCCCTGTTCTCTTGCCTCTTTCTCAGATCCTCGTAGACTTGCTATCGCTGCGCTATCCGCCACTGGGACTCCAATACCCAACTGAATTCTGACTCCTGAATTCTATTAGCTTTGATCCAAGCGCAGTACTGCCATAAAGGCTTCCTGGGGTACATCTACAGTACCTACAGATTTCATCCGCTTTTTACCTTTTGCTTGCTTCTGCAAAAGTTTTTTCTTCCGACTAATGTCACCACCGTAACATTTTGCTAACACATCTTTCCGCAAAGCGGGGATGTGTTCGCTGGCAATTACTTTACTGCCAATAGATGCCTGAATTGGCACTTTGAATTGATGGCGGGGAATAAGTTCCTTGAGTTTTTCTGCCATTGCCCGCCCGACGTTGTAAGCTTTATCTCGATGCACAATCATCGCCAAAGAATCTACAGGATCGCCGTTAATCATGATATCCAGCTTCACCAAAGGATTTTCACGATAGCCGATGATGTGATATTCCATACTGGCGTAACCGCGCGATCGCGATTTCATCTGATCGAAAAAGTCAGTTACAACTTCTGCCAAGGGTAGTTCGTAAGTGAGGGTGGTTCGTCCTTGGGCGAGATATTTCATATCCTTAAAGATGCCACGGCGATTTTGTGACAACTCCATCAAGCTGCCGACATAAGTTTCCGGCGTAATCATCTCTACTTGGACGTAGGGTTCTTCAATTTTTTCGCGATCGTTGGGAGAAGGTAAGCGGCTAGGATTATCGATGTACAATTCCTCACCTTTGAGGGTAATCACCTTATAAACCACCGAGGGGGCTGTAATGATTAAATCTAGGTTATACTCTCGCTCTAGACGTTCTTGGACAATTTCCATGTGCAGCAAGCCCAAGAACCCGCAACGGAAGCCAAACCCCATCGCGCTTGAAGTTTCCGGTTCGTAATGTAGCGCTGCGTCGTTGAGTTCCAGCTTTTCCAAAGCTTCCCGCAAATCTTCAAATTGATCGGCATCAATGGGGAACATCCCACAAAAAACCATTGGGTTCGCTTCTGCGTAGCCTGGTAAGGGTGACTCTGCTTTCGCTTTACTGAGGGTAATTGTGTCTCCTACCCGTGCATCAGCTACAGCTTTAATTGCCGCTCCCAAATAGCCTACTTCCCCAGCGTGCAATTCTTCAACTTGCTTTTGAGTCGGAGAAAGCACACCTAGCTCATCAATTTCAAATTCTTTACCGGATGCCATTAGATGGATGCGATCGCCTTTTTTCACTGTGCCATCCATCACCCGGAAATACACAATTACTCCCCGGTAACTGTCATAATAGCTATCAAAAATTAACGCTCGTAAGCGTTCATTTATCGTATTCGGCGGTGGCGGTATCCGCTCGACAACAGCTTCTAAAATCTCATCAATACCAATTCCTTCTTTAGCAGAAGCCAGAATTGCCCCACTACAATCTAGACCGATAATTTCTTCAATTTCGCCAATTACCCGTTCTGGTTCAGCCCCCGGCAAATCAATTTTATTCAAAACCGGGATAATTTCCAGGTTACTCTCTAACGCTAAATATACATTTGCCAAAGTTTGCGCTTCTACACCTTGGGAAGCATCTACTACCAATAGCGCTCCTTCGCAAGCAACAAGAGAGCGAGAGACTTCATAAGAGAAATCCACGTGTCCCGGAGTGTCAATTAGGTTCAGCACATATTGCTGACCATCCTTGGCTGTGTAATTCATCCGGGCAGCTTGCAGCTTAATCGTAATGCCGCGCTCCCGTTCCAGATCCATGTTATCGAGAAACTGTTCCTTCATCTGTCGGTCTTCAACAGTGCCAGTAGCTTGTAGCAAGCGATCGGCGAGGGTTGATTTCCCGTGGTCGATGTGAGCAATAATACAAAAATTGCGAATGCGAACTGCGGGAACGTCAGTCATATACTATCTTTGCCTTAGCAGCAACCAAAGTTAAAAGGGCAATTTACTTAATGTATTTTAATGCTTTCTTAGCCAAGACGCTCTGCTTTTAGTGCCGAGTTCTGTTAGCGGATAGCTAAGGTTTAGCCCGTGCTGAGTTAGGAGTTGGAAGTTAGGAGTTAAGAGTTATTATTCTTCATCTGTTCCCCTGCTCCCCAGCCCCCAGCCCCTCTGCCTCCCCTTCCCTCTTCACCCCATCTTTAACTTTCGATCTAAATAGGTGGACATTTAAGAATATTATGAAAGTCTATTTGTCGCTGCTAGTATTCAACAGCTGGGAGCGTACAATAAATGTAAATAAGTACATGTAGGGATCGTGTAGGGTTCGTGGGCAATTGCGACCAGTAATTGCCCATGAGCGCTGATTTATCAGCAAAACTTCTAGAGCCATTGTCTAGTCAGTTATATGAAAAATGCGATTTAAAACTTAAAGCTGTTACTTTGGTGCTATTTCAGGGAACTATTTAACTGTACCCTTGAAAATTTTTCAGCGAATTAGCCCAAATAATGAATATAACTACTTTACAAAGCTTTAGACAAAACCAATTCAAAGAATTCAGAGTATATAAACCTATGAATATGAGAGAGAAAACTACCAAAGCGGAAAATACACAAGCCGATAAGGTAGAAATTGCTGTCCGCCTAGACTCCGAGTTACTAAAGCAAATTCAGCATCTCACCAATGACCCAAGTAAAGTAATTGAGGTGGCGATTCGCCAGTGGTTACGGGGTGAAATCCTCAGAGATGATGAACTAACGCGCACGCCTGTGCGTACTCCTGTTCCTCCTCGCGGTGAATGGAACGATTGACGCCATTATTTAACTGTCAATGCAAGTTAAAAAAAGTAAAGTTTACCAATCTGGTTTTCAGAACACCAAAATATACCCCATTAAACACAAAAAAGCTGTAAAAATTTATGTATAAATTTTAGCGGCTTTAGTAAAATTACGGTCGGATACCCTTTGTCTATCCAACTCAATTAATGACTATTACTGCCAATTCCCAATTGTCGAATGTATTTTCCCAAAATCTGGAATCTGTTACCAGTAAGACTGATGGCTCATTACCAACTCTAGGAGCCGAGTTGGTTTATACGCAAGATGGGGCAGGGCGCTATCTGACCTTTTGTTGGCAGTACAGCGGACTGCTGGGGTTAAATACTGAAAAAATAGTTGACGATCTGAACCAGACTCAAACCTTTGCCCCGGTGGATAAGGTTAGTTATTTGGAACGATTGCACCGAATTTTGACAAGTCTGGTGCCAGAAAGGTTTCAATGTTGGTTTAGCTATCAGAAGGAATTATTTGAGTTGGACTTAGTGATTAGTCCGATTATGCCAAGTTTGGGAACTACTGCCACTACCGTTTTAGTGATGGGACGCCTAGTACAAGCGACACTCAACAAAAAACAAGCGCGCGTGGCATCAAAAACGCCCACACAAATAGAGTTGGCTTTACGATCGCAGCAACACCAAAAATTGGTAAATCGCATTACCAGAAATATTCGCCGGACATTGGATTTAGATATTATTTGGCAGCAAACAGTTGATAGTTTGGGGAAAGCACTGCGGCTAGAACGCTGCATTATTTGTCCTTATCAGCCCTCAAGCTCAAAAGTGCAGGTGAAGGCTGAATATCGCCAGCCAGAACTCAAATCAATGCTTGGCTTAGATATAGATATAGCTTCTGAGCCTGCCTTTGCTCAAGCCTTGGCAACCCTAGAACCAGTCATGATGGAAGTGCCTGGATACAAAGAGTCTGGGCGGCAGAAAACTTTGGTAGTTGCGACTTGCTATCAAGACCAAGCTAATGGATTGGTTGCCTTGAATTGGCAGGATGAATGCTATACATTAACAGAATCGGAATTAGAACTGGCAAAAGAAGCAGCAGATCAATTGGGAACTGCGATCGCTCATGCTACTTTATATGAAGAATTAGAAGTAGCGCGTCAGAAAGCCGAAGAAGCTTCCCGCCTCAAAAGCGAGTTTCTGGCTAATGTATCCCATGAAATACGTACTCCCCTCAACGGTATGATTGGCTTTTTGAAGCTGATTTTAGAAGGGATGGCAGATGACCCAGAAGAACAAAATCAGTTTTTGACAGAAGCTCACCACCTATCGATACATCTGCTGAATATCATCAACGATATTTTGGACATTGCCAAAATCGAAGCTGGTAAAATGGAGCTAGCTTACGCTCCAGTCAAGCTAGATGAGCTATTCAGTCATGTAGAAGGTTTCATGCATCCCCAAGCAGAAATGAGAAACCTCAGCTTTCGGATGCAAATGCCTGCTACCTCCGATGAAATCATTGTCCAAAGCAACTACCAACGGTTGCTACAAGTGATGCTCAATTTGGTAGGTAATGCCATCAAATTTACCCATGAGGGTGGCGTTACCGTCAGCGCCGATTTAGTACTCAAAAAGGCGAACTTTCAAGATCAGCAATTTCCTGGCATGGTGAGAGTACGTGTGGCAGACACTGGTATTGGTGTTTCCTTAGATAAACAAGATAAATTGTTTCAATTATTCTCTCAAGTGGATGGTTCTCGCACTCGCCAGTATGGCGGCACAGGTTTGGGACTGGCAATATCCCAAAAGCTAGTGGAGGCAATGGGCGGCGAGGTACATTTTTATAGTTTGGGCGAAGGACTTGGCTCAACAGTCACATTCACCGTGCCACTATATCAACAACCAGTCATGGTTTCGTCTAATGATAGCGACTCAACGAGTAGTGCTGTTAGCGATAGCGGAGCGTTGAGCTAGTGATGAATTAGTCATTGGTCATTGGTCACTTGTACTGAGCGTAGTCGTTGGCGCAGCCTCTCCAAGAGTTGTATTGGTCATCTGGAACATTACCAATACTGAGTTTTGAGTTTTAAGTTTTTTAGCTATTATTTAATAACTATATTGGGTATGGGGTATTGGGAAAAAACCTTCCTCGTCCTCACCTCCTTGCGTTCTCTTCAGTACTTTAAAGGCTAAAGTAGAGTATGGAGGGCTTGCATGAGAAATTGTTCAGCTAATCTAATATCAAGTTGCTAAAACCAGCAGTGGTTTAGTCAAAAGTCATAAAAAACTGACACCTGACAATCTAGCGGCAATTAGATTTAGGATCGATTTAACAAAGCTGGAAAATAAAACTTTGGATAATGGTTAATGAGTAAGGGTGCATTGGTTACAGGGATCGTTATTATTCAATGCCCCATGCCCCATTCCCCATTCCCCATTCCCCATTCCCATCCCTAACTTAGCAGGTCTAAACTATGGAACTCACAACTGACAACGTTGAAACAGTCTTAGATGAAATGCGCCCTTATCTGATGTCTGATGGCGGCAACGTGGAACTCGTAGAACTCGATGGGCCTGTTGTAAAACTGCGGCTGCAAGGTGCTTGTGGTTCTTGTCCCAGTTCTGCAATGACCCTGAGAATGGGTATTGAGCGCCGCCTGAAGGAAATGATTCCCGAAATTGCAGAAATTGAACAAGTGGTGTAAAAGTTAGGAGTTAGGAGTTAGGAGTTATGAGTTTTCAATTAACTCCTAACTCCTCATTCTTAACTCCTAACTATTTCTATGTCCCATCCTCTCTACATTGCTTTTATCTGGCATCAACATCAGCCGCTGTACAAATCTCCTGGCAGCGGCGTTTCGCTATCTCCGAGTCAGCAGTACCGTCTCCCTTGGGTACGTTTGCATGGCACTAAAGATTATTTGGATTTGGTATTGCTTTTAGAGCGATATCCTAAGTTACACCAAACGGTGAATTTAGTTCCATCGCTGATATTGCAACTCGAAGATTATATTGCTGGCACTGCTTTTGACCCTTACCTCACAGCCAGCTTAACACCGGATGAGCAACTCACCCAGCAACAGCGCGAATTTATTATCCAACACTTTTTCGATGCCAATCACCATACCCTGATCGATCCTCATCCCCGCTATGCTGAGTTGTACCAGCAAAGGCAGGAAAAAGGGCAAGCTTGGTGTTTAGCAAATTGGGAATTGCCAGATTATGGCGATTTGCTAGCTTGGCACAATTTGGCTTGGATCGATCCGCTGTTTTGGGATGACCCGGAAATTGCTGCTTGGTTAAAACAGGGTCGGAATTTTACTTTAAGCGATCGCCAGCGCATTTATTCCAAACAGCGAGAAATCTTGAGCCGGATTATCCCCCAACATCGGAAAATGCAAGAGGCGGGGCAGCTAGAAGTTACTACCACACCTTACACTCACCCGATTTTACCCTTACTAGCTGATACTAACTCCGGTCGGGTAGCTGTGCCCAAGATGACACTACCAAAGCAACGCTTTCAGTGGGCAGAAGATATTCCCCGCCACTTACAGAAAGCTTGGGACTTTTATAAAGACCGCTTTGGACAGATACCTCGTGGTTTGTGGCCTTCGGAACAGTCAGTTAGTCCACAGATACTTCCAGACATTATTAACCAAGGATTTAAGTGGATATGCTCAGATGAAGCCGTCTTAGGGTGGACGCTGAAACACTTTTTTCATCGGGATGGGGCGGGGAATGTGCAGCAACCAGAACTGTTGTATCGACCGTATCGCCTGCAAACTGCCGAGGGTGACTTATCAATTGTGTTTCGTGACCACAGATTATCAGATTTGATTGGCTTTACCTACAGCGCCATGCCTGCAAAAAAGGCAGCAGCAGATTTAGTGGGACATTTGCAAGCGATCGCTAAAATGCAAAGAGATAGTCAAAGCGAACAACCTTGGCTAGTTACCATTGCCTTGGATGGGGAGAATTGCTGGGAATTTTATCCCCAAGATGGCAAACCCTTTCTAGAAGCTTTGTATCAAAGTTTGAGCGATGAACCCCACCTCAAACTCGTCACTGTCTCCGAATTTCTTGAAGAATTTCCAGCCACAGCCACCATTCCTGGAGGACAACTACATAGTGGTTCTTGGGTAGATGGCAGTTTCACCACTTGGATCGGCGATCCCGCTAAAAATCGTGCTTGGGATTACTTGACAGAAGCAAGAATTATGCTCGCAAATCATCCCGAAGCGACAGAAGAAAACAACCCCGAAGCGTGGGAAGCATTATATGCCGCAGAGGGTTCTGACTGGTTCTGGTGGTTTGGTGCAGGACACTCCTCAAATCAGGATGCCATCTTTGATCAGTTGTTTCGAGAACATTTATTTGGCATTTACAAGGCATTAAATGAACCTGTACCGCCCTATCTCAAGCAACCTGTGGAGAACCACGAAGCACAGGGAAACCACGCCCCACAAGGGTTTATTCACCCCGTCATCGATGGTAGAGGTGATGAACAAGATTGGGACAAAGCTGGACGCATAGAAATCGGCGGGGCGCGGGGGACGATGCACAATAGCAGCGTTATCCAACGACTTTGGTATGGGGTAGATCACTTAAATTTCTATTTGCGGCTGGACTTTAAAAGTGGCGCTGCACCAGGGCAAGATTTGCCAACAGAATTGAATTTACTGTGGTTCTATCCAGAAAAAACAATGGTTAATAGTCCAGTACCCTTGGCAGATGTACCAGATGCAGCCCCACTGAATTACCATTTCCACCATCTTTTAGAAGTTAACTTGCTGACGCAATCAATTCAGTTTCAAGAAGCTGGAGACAATTATCAATGGCATCCCCGTTTCAGTCGCGCTCAAGTAGCTTTAAATAGTTGTTTAGAGTTAGCAGTGCCGTGGGCAGACTTGCAAGTTCCGCCAGATTATCCTCTACGTCTGATTTTGGTGCTTGCAGATGAAGGGCGTTTTTCTAACTATTTGCCAGAAAATACTTTGATTCCCATTGAGGTGCCTTAGAACTCAATACCTTTGATTTTACGAAATACCAATTAGGGGCGTACATCTGTACGCCCCTAATTGGTATTTATTGGTTAATTTGTACAGTGCGTAAGTCCTATATTCTTAATCGAGCAGTATTTAAGATGCGATCGCCTGCGGTGGGGTATAACGCTATCCTCAGTGGAAGATAAGCAATAATCGAATAACATCGAGATTTAGGAGTTGGTGCATGACCCATAACACAGACGACACAGCCAACGGATACTTTAGTTCAAGTGTTAACGAACACAAAGAGAAAGCTTCTCGAAATCAAGTAATCACGGTTCCATTACCAGACCCGATTGCAAAAAATATTGAAGCGATTAGTTTACTTCATAGCCAGGAAGTTCGAGATATTCCCGCCCACCAGCGGATACTAGAAGCGATCGCGACATTTTTTGGGCGATCGACATTTATGTATAGTTTGCTAGTCATACTGGCTCTGTGGATTTTTGGCAGTTTTTTTGATGGCTTTTTGCCATTCAACCTGCCCCCGTTTAGCTGGTCAGGTCAAGGCTTAGACGCAGCTGCATTGGTGATTTCAACCGGAGTGCTGGTGCGACAAACTCGCCAAGAAAACTTTGCCGAACAGCGGGCGCAACTGATGCTACAGCTTAACTTGCTCTCTGAGCAAAAAATAGCTAAGATTATTGCTCTATTAGAAGAACTCCGTAACGATTTGCCTGATGTGATAAATCGGCATGATTCGGAAGCTGAATTGATGCGGCAAGCTGCTGACCCGATCGCAGTATTGGAAGCACTCCAGAAAAACCTGGCTGAAGAACTGTCATCCACAGAAGAAAACAATATGAGTTGATCCCAGTTTCTAGTAGACTTTTGTTTCTCTTGAAAGACAAAAAATAAAACTTAATGTATAGTCTTTGTGTTGGAAATCACAATTTTTCGGAAATTTTACTAGAGGGATATACATGGCTCAACTGAATGGTGTAATGATGCAGTACTTCCATTGGTATATCCCTCCCGATGGAAATCTTTGGAATGAGTTTAAAGAGAAAGTCAAAGACTTAGCTGATGCAGGTGTTACATCTGTTTGGCTACCCCCAGCTTATAAAGGAATAGGGGGTAGCTACGAGGTCGGCTACGGGGTCTATGATATGTACGATCTAGGCGAGTTTGACCAGAAAGGCTCAGTTCGGACAAAGTACGGCACAAAAGACGAGTATATCGCTGCTGTCAAGGCGGCAAAAGCTGCTGGCATTCGAGTGTATGCTGATGTTGTCCTCAACCACAAATTAGGTGCAGACGTAGAAGAAGAGGTGGAAGCAACGCCCTATAGTCCAGATGATCGCAACCAGGCGATCGGTGAAATGCAAAAGATTAAGGTGTGGACTCACTTTACCTTCCCAGGTCGTAAAGGTAAATACTCCGATATGGAATGGCACTGGTGGCACTTCGACGCAGTTGATTACAACGTTTATAACGAAGGTGAGAACGCAGTTTATCTGTTTAAAGATAAACACTTTGACGACAACGTTGACCTGGAGAAAGGCGCTTTCGACTATCTCATGGGATGCGATCTGGATATGGAGAGTCAAGAAGTTCGCGAGGAGTTGAATCGCTGGGGTGAGTGGTTTGTAGAAACCACTGGTATAGATGGCTTTCGTTTTGATGCCGTTAAACACGTTAGAGCTGGCTTTTTCCCAGAATGGCTGATTCACTGTCGCCAAAAGGCAGGTCGCGATCTGTTTGCCGTTGGTGAATATTGGTCTTATGAAGTTGAAGCGCTCCACCATTTCCTTGACATCACCGGTGGCGATGTGATGTTGTTCGATGCGCCATTGCACTATAACTTTAGCGCTGCCAGCACACAAGGCAGTGACTACGACATGCGGCAGATATTTGATAACACCTTGGTGCAACAACAACCTACTTTAGCCGTCACCTTAGTAGAGAATCATGATTCTCAACCCTTGCAGTCGTTGGAGTCTGTAGTAGAAAGTTGGTTCAAACCTTTGGCTTATGCGTTGATCCTACTGCGAAGTGAGGGTTATCCCTGTATTTTCTATGCCGATTACTATGGTGCTAATTACAAGGATAAAGCCCCAGATGGCAATGAGTACGAGATTTGGCTCGATAGTCATCAATGGATAATTGATAAATTTTTGCACGCTCGTCAAACCTATGCCTATGGCGACCAATACGATTATTTCGACCACGCTAATACAATCGGCTGGACACGCTTAGGAGATCAAGAACATCCTGGCGGTATGGCAGTTGTTCTGAGTAATGGGGGAGAGGGAACTAAGTGGATGGAAGTTGGGCAACCCAACACCACTTACATCGACATCACTGAACATCTCAGCGAACCTGTCACAACCAATGATGAGGGCTGGGCTGATTTTCGCTGCAATGCTGGTTCTGTTTCTGTATGGGTTCCACAGTCGTAGTCGGGGTTTTAGTAGCATTCAGGCAGATAGTTACCAAAAAAGGCAGAGGGCAGGAGACAGCAGGATATACTCTGCCCTCTGCCCACAACTGAAAGGAGTAAGGGTATAAAGCCCCCATTGACAGTTCAGTGGCTCCAACTCAGAAGGGGATTCAGACCCCTTCATTAAACCTTGTCAGCGATTTTGCTAACTGCTGAAAATGAGTATAGTGTATGAACCAGCCTTTATGGCGATCGCTTTTTTGATATGTGCGCATAAAGATGACCATTCAATGTCCGAACTGTGCGCCAGGAAAGTGACTATATAAATAGTAATTGGTTGCGTTGACTTTGGTAATTATGGCGATCGCACATCTCTCAATACGGTTCGGATAAGCATCTTTCACATAATTAATTCATTAATAAGTACAAGCTATAGCTTCTTTTTGAGAAAAAGATTCAATTTCTCACCCTTAAAGTTTTATTCTGCAATAATTTAAGTTAATTTTGACGGTTTTAGTTCCGCAGGTGTTTCACTTATCAGTCAGCATTTATAAGTAAAGCCATTATTATGACTCAACATCAATGACAGTTTATTCTGATTGCCAGTAGTACAAGTAATAGCTATTGGTGTTATTGATTCAACCAATTCACTAAACCATTTTACTAAACCACAAGTCAGTGTATAAAACGGTAAAATGGCAAATACTTAAGTTTGAAAGCCTTGCACTGTATACATACAACGGAGAGGGGGGGATTCGAACCCCCGTTAAGTTTCCCTAAACAGACTTTCCAGGTCTGCGCCTTAAACCGCTCGGCCACCTCTCCAGGTGCCACAAGTTACGATTATATTATAAAATCCCAGAAAATGCAAAGATAAAGAAAGATATTCTAGATTGAATCTGATAGTCCTAATCCCAAAACGCAAATCCAGATGTCCCGTACATACACAATTAAAGTTCGCGATCGCGCCACTGGCAAAACACACACCCTACAAGTGCCAGAAGACCGCTACATCCTACACACTGGCGAAAAACAAGGGGTGGAACTACCGTTTTCCTGCCGCAACGGGGCTTGCACCGCTTGTGCTGTGAGAGTGTTATCAGGAGAAATTTACCAACCAGAGGCGATCGGCTTGTCGCCAGATTTACGTAGCCAAGGTTATGCCTTGTTATGTGTTAGTTACCCTCGTTCTGACTTGGAAGTGGAGACCCAAGACGAAGATGAAGTCTACGAACTCCAGTTTGGACGCTATTTTGCTAGGGGGAGAGTTAAAGCGGGTTTACCCTTAGATGAGGAATAAACAATTCAAAATCACCAAATTTCTAATGCTTGTGCGTCTTGGTGAGTGGGTGCAAAAAATAGCTATTTTGGCTTGCTTATTGCTCTTGGTGAGTTGCCAAGGTAAAAACCAATTGCCAAACAATGAAGCCCAAGTGAAAGTAGCGCGGGTAGTTAGTGGTCAAAGCTTGGAAGTGTTAGGCATGGCTGAACAACCAAATTTGATTTCCCAAGTGCGGTTAGTGGGTATTGATGCACCAGATTTGCGACAGCGCCCTTGGGGGGAAGCAGCAAAAGAACAGTTAGAGAATCTAATTGGTGATGTAGAACAATCGGTAACGCTGGAGTTTGATTTAGAAGCAAAAGACAAAATTGGGCGAACTCTAGCTTATGTGTGGAAAAATAAGGTGTTATTGAATGAAGAATTAGTCAAACAAGGAAATGTAATGTTTGTGGGGCGATCGCCTAACCATAAATATGACCTGCGTTTAGAACGTGCCCAACAATGGGCTAGACTCATGGGGCAAGGAATCTGGAACCCAGAAAAGCCCATGCGCCTTACTCCTGCAGAGTTTCGCCGCCAAAATCTTTAATCAGTGCTGAGTGCTGTTAGCGGATAGCTAAGATTTAGCCCGTGCTAAGGGGGAGAGTGAGGAAGTGAAGGAGAAGAATTAATAACCAATGCCCAATGCCCTATGTCCAATGCCCAATGCCCCATGCCCAATAAATGACAAATGACAAATCTACAAATTTTTCTAGATATTGCGACAGAAGCGGCCTTAGCTGCTGGTGCTATTTTGCAAGGTTACTTAGGTAAGTTAGAAGACGCAATTATTGAAAAGGGACGCCCTGGTGATTTAGTTACGGCTGCTGATAAAGCCTCAGAGGAGTTGATTTTAGAAATTTTGCGCCGCCACTTTCCCCAGCACTCGATCCTCGCTGAAGAGTCAGGGAAATTAGGTAATCAAGAAAATGAATACCTCTGGGCAATAGATCCTCTAGATGGCACAACCAACTACGCTCATCAATACCCATTTTTTGCTGTTTCCATCGGGCTGTTAATTAATGGCGTTCCCCAAGTTGGTGTAATTTATGACCCATTTCATAATGAACTATTCCGTGCTGCTACTGGCTTAGGGGCAACGCGAAACCGTCAGCCCATCAAGGTTTCGGCAACATCTGAACTGAGTAAAAGCCTACTAGTAACAGGATTTGCTTATGATCGCCGTGAAACCTCTGATAACAACTACGCAGAATTTAGTCACTTTACCCATCTTAGCCAAGGAGTTAGACGTAGCGGTTCGGCATCGCTAGATTTGGCCTATGTTGCCTGTGGACGTGTCGATGGTTACTGGGAACGGGGACTTGCTCCTTGGGATATTGCCGCTGGGATAATTTTGGTACAAGAAGCCGGGGGCAAAGTCACCGCCTACGATGGCACTACTGTCAAAATTGAGTCAGGTAGAATTATTGCTACAAATAGTTATATTCACGACTCCATCAGTAACGAACTTTTACAGGTTCCACCACTGTCAGCCTGGGTATAGCAGATGGGGGCTTTCCCCCAGACTTTGGGTAAACTAAAAGCAATCTAACTGCTCCCTTGGTGCAAAAACTCTATATGTCTTTCAAAACAGATCGTGGACTATTTAAATATGATTTCATAGATCATCACGCAGTGTTGTGCGTTCCAGTTGATGCCGATGTCAAAGAGATTCGCAAACGCTATCTCCAAGTCGCCCGCCGTTTGCACCCAGACAGTAGTATTACTGAAACTGCTGCTCAAAAACATCTCGGTAACGAATTGTTATCAAAGTTGGTTAACCCAGCTTATGAAAAACTCTCTGGCGATCGCACTCGCACTGAATATATTCTAATTTTGTCGCAAATTGGCAAGCGTCTGGTACAAGAGTCTAGTTCGGTAACTCTAAACACTGACTTGGCTAAACAGTTAGTTGAGGCGGCTAATATCGATCATTTCTATAAAACTGCGATCGCCAAACTAGCCCAAACCCAATATGATTCTTTAGAACAAGCGCTGCAAGTCATTGCCCAAGCTAGTGAGTTGAATTTAGTGTATTTGATGCGGAGCGCGGGTAAAGCATCCGTAGCACCGCCGCCTGCTCAACCCAAAGCCCAATCAGGTACGCCTCAGCCAAATACACCAAAAAATCCAGCACCAGCACCAGCACCAGCACCACCAAAAGAAGACTTGATTGTAGAACAGTATATTCGTCGCGCTCAATCTTTGATTGACAAAAATCAATTTGCTCCAGCCAAAGTAGAGTTGCAGGATGCTCTGAAGCTAGAACCAAAAAATAGTCGCTGTCATAGCTTAATTGCAATGGTGTATTTGAGGCAAAATCAGCTAAAAATGGCCAAAATCCACTTTGACAACGCTTTAAAATTAGACCCCAGTGACGAAACGGCTCTGCAATGGAAACCTAAAATAGATAAGGCTTTAGGACAACAACCTAGCGATCAGAAGGTGACTTCATCCTCCAATAATGGAGATAAGCAACCAGATAAATCTGGTAGTGGTTTGTTCGGTGGTTTGTTTGGTGGGAAGAAAAAATAATGGTGTATCAACCAGCAGCGGGAGCCAGGGATTTATTGCCCTTGGATGTGGAGAAAAAACGCTGGATTGAAGATCGGTTACAGCAGGTGTTTGATTGTTGGGGATATCACAGGATAATCACCTCGACTTTAGAGCGCATGGATACCCTAATGGCAGGGGAAGCAATCCAGCGTCAGATGGTGATTCAACTACAACAAAATGGTGAAGATGATGAATTAGGGCTACGTCCAGAATTAACAGCATCTATTGCTCGTACTGTTGTGACTCGGATGGCTGGTGTCACTTATCCACAACGGTTGTATTACAACGCCAACGTGTTTCGCCGCACTTGGGAAAGTAGGCATAATCGCCAGCAAGAGTTTTATCAAGCTGGGGTGGAGTTGTTAGGTACTGGCGGATTGCTGGCCAATGCGGAAGTACTGCTGTTAGTAGCAGATTGTTTAGCAGCATTGGGTTTGCAGGAATGGCATTTAATTTTAGGTGAGGCGGGAATCACCCGATCGCTCCTGAGTGCCTTTCCTGCTAATTTACAAGATCAAGTTCGCAGTGCGATCGCTCATCTTGACCGCATCACCATAGATAATTTACCCCTAAGTGACAAACTGCGCGATCGCGCCCAAATCATCCTGGATTTACGCGGGCCAAGTGCAGATGTATTACAAAAAGTCAGTAGTTTGGATCTAGATGAAGAACAGCGAGAGGCAGTGAATAACCTCAAATCCCTAGTAGAATTACTAGAATCAGAGAAAAAAATTCCGTTAATCCTTGACCTCAGCCTGATCCAAACCATAGATTACTACACTGGTATTGTATTTGAGGTTGTCAATGATACCGAATCCCAAGCTAGAGTTTTAGGGCGCGGTGGTCGCTATGACCAGCTTTTGGGGCTATATCATCCTCAAGGTGAAAACATTCCCGGAATTGGTTTTGGACTAAGTATCGAAGATTTATACCAAGTTCTGTTGTCTACCCAGCAATTACCACAGGAAACTCCAGCGAGTGACTGGTTGGTAGCACCAGAGACACCTAGTGCTAACGCCGCCGCCTTTGTCTATGCGCAAAAACTCAGAGACTCTACTGATTTGGTGCGAGTAGAAATTGACTTGGGGGGAAGAGATGCAGAGGCGATTTGCAGATATGCACGCGATCGCGGCATTGCCCAAATTGCCTGGATTAAAGCCGATGGCTCACCAACCATTGAATCATTGCGTTAAGTGAGTTGAGGATGGGGCATGGAAAAATAAAAAGTAAAAAGTAAAAAGGCACTCATATTCTTTTCTTTTTACTTTTGCCTTTTATCTTTTGACTTCCCATTCCCCAGCTACGCAACCAGATGATACTATAATTTTAAAAAAGTTCATATAAACCAGTTCTCGACTTGTAGTTCAATAAAATCAGCGTAGTCTGAGAGATTATTAGTAATAAGTATCAAACCGTTAACTTTAGAAATTCCAGCAATTTGACCATCTGCAAATGATGGCGTTTTGCCAATAGTTACTAGACGCGCTCTTTCTGTAGCGTGCCATCTAGCGGCGTTAGTATCGTATGGCAGTAAGGGTATATTAAGCTGAACTACTTCTCAATACCTTAGCCAATTTACGAGGGTTCAACGCCCGTAGAAACGGGATGAATACGTCCTAAAGAAGTAAGCTTGGCAAAAATCTGGGTTAATAAAATAGGCTAATCAATCCTCTCTGGGACAAATGAGACTACCTTGGGATGAGTGCGAAGCAAGTAACCAAGAAATAGAAGAAGTAGCGAGCAAATTTATTTTCGCTAATTGTTGATTGATACAGTTATCAAGGTAATTGGGAGATTTTTCCTTTTCCTGACGGCTAATCCTTCTATTTCCTTCTGGATAAGGTTTCTAGCCAATGAATCGCACTAAATGTCACACTTGACAATTCTCGACCCGAGAGAAGAGATTCTCACCACACCTATAAACGCGAACGACCAACCCTCTCAACCAACCGTCCGCCCAATTTCCCTCTTGCCAATCGGTGTAACCATAATCGATTTCCTGACCCCTATACCGAGGAAGATGCCCGGCCGGAGCTAATTCGTGGAAGGTTAGGTCTTCACTATCCTTCCATCCTTTGTTGATAAATCCTTTTCTCCAGCCCACGCGATCCCCAAACTTGCACCAAGTATCATAATTAGCATTGGGATTGCCACCCACACTTTCCCAAATGCGCTTTTGCACACTAAACCCAAAGCGCCCATTACTGTATTTTACCCACAGTTGGTCAATGGTGCGTAAGTCAGTGCAAGGAAAGTTGTTAATTGATTCAGGATCAAGCCAGCCTTGTTGTTCTTTACCAGTGGCTTTGAGCATAACAGCCAGAGTTTCTTGATCCGCTTCTTTCCAGTTACCAGCTTTGAGTAAATTGCGCAACCGCGTGTAGTCTATATCCTTCTCAGAGGACAGGTCATTGGGAGTAGATTGCTGTTCTTGTCCCAGGATCTCAGCTTCTGCTTGTTCCCTTTGTAGTTCAAATCTCTGTGCTTCCTGTTGTCGCCGCTTCTCGACTTCTGCTTGTTCTTGCTGTTGTATTTCAGCTTCATTATCATTATCTATAAGGACTACATCCTCATCTTTAAGCTTCAGATATTGCTGCAATTTCTTCAAATCTGCTTTAGCTTTTTCCCCTAACGTATATCCTTGTTCATCTACTAATTTGGTAAAAATTTGCTTGTATTTGTCCAGATTTTCTTTGTATTTCCCATAAGGTTCTAATGCTTTGTCTCGCACTGTACGAGCTTCTTCATCAGTTAATTCTAGCTGTTCTTGTAAATCCTTCAATATTTCGGATTCCACAAAAGAAATCTCGCCATCAACTGCGAATTCCTCAACCTTTTGGCGATACTCAGCTATAGCAACTTCTTTTCTTGCCAGTGCTAGTTTTTGTTGACGTTCTGCCTTGAGTTGTTGAGCAGCAGCCCTAATTCCCTGAGCTACATTTGTAAATGCCTCGTCTCTATTAGTCCAAGAGGTAACAGGTTCGGCATTCTTGGGCAAAAATTGCAGTTTAGCAAACGGTGTATGACTCCAATCAACCCTTCGCAGAATAATTGGGATGACACGAGCTTTTCCTGTATTGTGACTTTCTATTGCTGTGGTGACTTCAACATCCCAGCAATAATTGGAACCGATAAAGTCTGAACTGACGAGTAGCAAAATAATATCGGCTGTGTTTAAATTGTCATTAATTTGGTGATCCCACTCATCTCCTGGTAGTATTTTGCGATCGTGCCAGCTTGAAATCACATCTTGCCGTGTCAAAGTACTCAGGTGATTAGCTAGTTCATCCCGTAAAGCTTCGTCTTTGTGAGAGTAGGAGAAGAAAAGCTGTAGCGATACCTCTGGCATTTTGCGTTTTAGGAGTAGGATAAATTACACTTGTAGCAAATTATAGTATTTTTGCCTGAATTTCCCTAGAACCTAACGGCAATAGCCAAGAGGGCTTACTTACGCCAAAAACCTTGATTTTATTACAACTAAAGGTAAATTTGAAAATTCCGAGTTTTGAGCTAGTAATGAATAAAAATTGCAGTCTTATGCAGACTCACCTTGACACCAGTATCTCCAATCCCCAGTCCCCACTCCCCTGCTAGGCTAGAAACAGCCGATACACAACAAAGGGGATCGAGAACATGCCGCACACAATTGTTACAGAAGTCTGTGAAGGCGTTGCAGACTGCGTAGATGCCTGTCCAGTAGCTTGTATTCATGATGGGCCAGGCAAAAATACCAAGGGAACTGATTGGTACTGGATTGACTTTGCCACTTGCATTGACTGTGGCATCTGTCTCCAAGTTTGCCCTGTAGAAGGAGCGATTCTTCCAGAAGAACGGCCAGAGTTGCAAAAAACTCCGTAATAGTCCATAGTCAACAGTCAATAGTCAATAGTTATGTTTGACTTGACTGTTGACCAATGACCAATGACAAGTGACCAATGACAAATGATTATTTATTAGAAGTTCAAAATGTTCACGCTGGATACATCAAAGATGTAGATATTTTGCAAGGTGTGAATTTTCAAGTTGCACCAGGGGAATTGGTGACAGTGATTGGCCCCAACGGTGCGGGTAAATCTACTTTGGCAAAAGCAATTTTTGGGCTTTTGATCCCTCACACAGGTACAATTACCTTCAAAGGTGAAAATATAGTGGGGCTAAAGTCCAATCAAATTGTCCAACGAGGAATGTGCTACGTACCGCAAATCGCCAATGTTTTCCCTTCTCTGAGTGTTGAAGAGAACTTGGAGATGGGTGCTTTTGTGCTTAACGTTCCTTTGAAACCAATTAAAGATAAAATATTTACTATGTTTCCCAGATTAAGCGATCGCCGTCGTCAACGTGCTGGTACTCTCTCTGGAGGAGAACGCCAGATGCTAGCGATGGGAAAAGCTTTGATGTTAGAACCTGGTTTGCTGATTTTAGATGAGCCATCTGCTGCTTTGTCGCCGATTTTGGTGACACAAGTGTTCGAGCAGATTAAACAAATTAATCAGGCAGGTACTGCAATCGTATTAGTAGAACAAAATGCTCGTAAAGCTTTAGAGATGGCTAATCGTGGATATGTATTAGAATCGGGACGTGATGCGATCTCCGGCCCTGGTGAAGAATTGTTGAATGACCCGAAAGTGGGTGAGCTATATCTGGGAGCAGGTAAGAGACATTAACCCTTTTTAATCACTCTTGCCCCATTCAACATAACACCAGCTTAATATCGGAGCTTCACCAGTCTATAGCGATGACTAGGTTGGGCTGCGCCGACGCTATCTATAACTAATACAAAAACCATAACACTACCTGCCACTGCCGCGACCGTCGTTTTCGATGCTCAAAGAATTCTCCCTAATAATCCGTTTCTAATCACATCTACAGCTAGTCGAGATGCAAAACAGGACATTCATTCAGGAAAAACTGACAAAAACGTAAATTACGCGGATTTACCAAAATCTCCATTCGCAATTCTGAATTACATCATGGATGGGTATTATAAAACTTTACTGAAAACTCGCGTCATATCTAATCAGATATAGTCTTTATTTGGGGTTTAGGCAGTTGTGCAATCCATGCCCTAACTACATCAGAATTTGACACTCCCCTTTTATCGGCTTCTTGTTGCAGCTGTAATAATTCATATTCTGTTACTCTTACAACCAACCTTTTATCTCTCATTACGTACTAACATTTGGTTACACACTAAAGATAGCACAATGCAGTTAGTTGAGCAGCGCATTATCAAAAAAAGCAATCCAGCTTGGCAGCAAATAGATGCCATGTCCTTTGCTGCTAAAAACTTGTGGAACGCCGCTAACTACTGCATTCGTCAATCATTCGTGTATGGGCATGGTGTCCCGTCCTACAACTCAATCGATAAGCTAATCAAGCCTTGTCAGAAGTACAAAACACTACCAGCTAAGGTCGCACAGCAAGTCCTCAAATTATTGGACAAATCATGGAAAGGATACTTAAGAGCGATCGCACAATGTAAATTAGACAACACTAACTTTACAGGCAGTCCGAAAATACCAGGATATAAATCCAAGGATGGACGTTGTGTTTTAATTTTCACCGATCAAGCAACTTCTAAAAAAATATTTAAAGAATCAGGGCAGATTAAACTTAGCGCTATTGACTACAGCTTTGAGACTCAGATAAAACAATCGGAGTATTGCCAGTCTCGCATTGTGCCAAAAATTGACCACTATGTTTTAGAAATAGTTTATGAGGTTAAAGATCATGAATTAAGTCAAAGTACAGAACGCATTGCTGCAATTGACCTGGGGATTAATGATTTGATGGCGGTTACATCAAACGTGCCAGGATTTAAACCTGTTCTTGTTAACGGTCGTCCACTCAAAAGTGTGAATCAATTCTTCAATAAAAAACGTGCAACGTTACAACGGCGAAGTGGTTTAAAGACATCAAACTGGATTAAGCATCTGACAACTAAGCGTAACTTCAAAGTGAGAAATTACTTGCACCGTGCATCTAATTACGTAATTAAACTACTTGTTGACTTGGAAGTTACAAAGCTAGTTAATTGGTCAAAATCATGACTGGAAGCGTGGCATTAATATTGGCAAGAGAAATAATCAAGCATTCGTGTCAATACCCCACAGGCAGTTGATTGATATACTCACCTACAAAGGAAACAGGGTCGGGATTGACGTGATTCTTCGAGAGGAATTATACACCTCTAAGTCAAGTTTTCTTGATGGTGATTTTGTTCCTGATTACCGGAGCAAACCAGAAACCTGAAAACCATCTGGTAAACGAATATGTCGGGGACTTTATCGCACAAAGTCTGGACGACTCTGCAATGCTGATATTAACGGCAGCTACAACATACTTAGAAAAGAATTCCCCAATGCTTTCGAGACAGGGGATAGAGAGGTTTTAGTTGACCCAA
Source organism: Nostoc sp. (assembly GCF_036917555.1). Classification (GTDB taxonomy): domain Bacteria; phylum Cyanobacteriota; class Cyanobacteriia; order Cyanobacteriales; family Nostocaceae; genus Nostoc. The sequence continues at coordinate 72,513 of NZ_JBALDD010000077.1, forward strand.
TACGGGTAAATCTATCTGGTTTTATAGCCAAAAGCTTGACCCCATTTTAAATGCCTATAAGGTTCTGTGAAGGAATGCTAATTTTTAAAAAGCCATGTCTGACTATATTTGACTATATAGAACTGAACTATTTAGACCTCAACCATAAATTAAATATATGTGTATCCAAAAATATGTCGGTCGAATTAAAGAATCTGGACGGACTATTCGCCGTCATAGCAGTTTTTATATTGGATTATATGGATCTAATTGGGTCAATTTTATGGAAGAAACAAGCGAGTTAGTTGCCTAATTATTGATACTAAGTCCTAACAAGCGCAAGTACTACCAACAAGGAGAAAGGGCGAGGAGGCTTATTTTATCTCCATCTTAGCCCAAGTTGTAGCCCTGTAAGCTTGTACAGAGACGTAAAAAACATAGAAAGAAACTCTCTGGATTCTTTGCGCCTCTGGGATTATTTTTATCTTGGGCGTCCCAATGTAGTAATATATAAAACAGCTTCACCAGCAGGAATACCCAAAACTTCATTTACTTGATCGTCAAAGAATCCACCGATACCACTAACGCCTATATTCAGGTGCATTGCAGCTAAATTCAGGCGTTGTCCCAAATGACCGGCATCCATGTGCAAGTAACGGTAAACGCGATCGCCATATTGTGCAATCGCAGCTTTCAAGTCGGCTGTATGAAATAATACTGCTGCTGCATCCCGTCCTAATTCTTGTCCTAAACAGAGAAAATGTAACTCTTGCCGAAAGTTTTTAAACCGAATTTGGCGTAATTCTTGGGCTTTGGGCGCGTAATAGTAACAACCCGCCTCCAGTCCTTTGACTCCACAAACAGCAATGAATGTTTCGATTAAATTTAGATCGAAGTAATCTGGAGAAATATCTAAGCTTTGGTCGATGTAGTTTTGCGGTTGGTAAGTGAAATCGAGTAAACTTTTCAATTCATCGAAGCTTAAATCATCACCATTGTAAGCGCGGGTAGAGCGTCGCTTATACATGGTGCTTTCCAGTTCTGATAGTTTTTGTCCCCAGTTTATAGGTGCAGTGGTAGTGGGAATTTTTAAACAGAAAGGAAAATTGTATTTATCCTCCAAAGATTTTTCTTGTTTAATAGTTGGTAGATTAAGATTACCAGTTACACCTGATTGGATCTGGGTGTGTCGATGGAAATATGTTAATAGTTCACCATCAGGGATTTGAGGATAACTGGTTTCGGTGGCGGAAGGTAAAGCAGTACATCCCAATGGTAAATTTTGATTAACATCTAACAAGTCTGCCAGAGGTAAGACAGCGATCGCACCTTCTTGTTGCGGATCGACATAAAGCAGATCATTGACCGATTCATCTACAAAGCCGCCGATTAAATGGGGGCGATAATCAGTAACCGCACCAGCTAACTCGATATTACCCAACAGATGTCCCGTATCCAGAAAAATCCGACGGTAAGCCCGATCTTCATAGCGCCACGCAGAACGGTAGAAAACCGCAGTCACAATAATTGCTAATTGGGTATTTTCTAAAGAAGGATGCCAGAAACAAGCTGCTTGGAGAGTTTGCCAAACATCACTTTCCCAATAATGCATGAGAGAATGAGTTCGACACTGGTAGTTATATAGACCAGGAGGCAATAACGACGTGCCACGGGAAACCACATACACCTCGGCAGGGTATAGTCCGCCTGCACTGGGAGCAGCGCGTAAATACACTGCACTACCCATAGAAGGCATTTTCGCCGTCAATCCATAACTGCGAAACAATAGCCGTGAAAGTCTTTGCCACCATTGAGCATCTGGATTATTAGCATAAGCCTCTGCTTTTTCTTGGATATAAGGTTTGAGATCAAAAGTAGAGCCAATTTTGTACTCTTTGAAGGGCACTGGCTGTTTAGTCCAGTCTAACCGCTGATTTTTGGAAGCGAGAGTCTCAGGGTTGTATTTAGTCCGTTCATGATAATGCTGGGCAATCGATTGGTGTAATTCTGGCATACTACTTTTAATATCCTTGGGGCATCCTTTTCTTGATCTTGGCATTCATTAGCCTCATTGTTTCGTGTCAATTGGTACAATCCTCAGAGTCATAAAGTGGTAAATGGTAACAATTGAATTGGGGATTGGGGATTGGGCATTGGGTATGGTTATTCTCCTTGTCCCTTTGCTCCTCTGCTCCCCATCTTCTTTCGCAGTACTATATAAACGCAAAACTATCTAAGTCTGGATGTGCAATGATGCCTGTACGTCAAACTTTATCAAAGCCTGATATCCAACTTTCTTATTTAGAATGGAATCAAGGTCAAGAACCTTTACTGCTGTTACATGGCTTAGGCGATCATGCTCTGGTGTGGTCTAGTTTAGGAGATTACTTGGCGGCGGATTACCACATAGTTGCGCCAGATATGCGCGGACATGGCCAAAGTAGTAAACCAGAGATAGATTATAGCTTTGAGAGTGCGATCGCAGACCTTGAAGCACTCATGGATAGTCTTGGATGGACTTTTGCCCATATTGTAAGTCACTCGTGGACAGGCAAATTAGCCGCCATCTGGGCAAGACAAAACCCAAAGCGTTTACAGAGTATAATTCTCGTCGATCCGATTTTTATCTGGAAAATGCCCAGTTTTTTCAGGGGAACTTTCCCAATGTTATATCGCTTTTTGCCTTTTCTTAAAAGCATGGGGCCCTTTGCCAGTCACGAAGAAGCCGAACAACAAGCACGGCAATTAAAGCAATATCAAGGATGGACTTCCTTACAAGAGCAAGTTTTCCAAGCAGGAATAGAACAAAAACCCGATGGGAGTTGGGGCAGCAAATTTACCATAGCCGCCCGCGACGGAATTTTTGAGGCAGTCATGCAAGTGCCCGGTTTTACAATTCCCCTTGATACCCCTGCCCTATTCGTCCAGCCAAAACAAGGACTGAACCGCCAAAATTGGCAAATTCAACCCTATAAAACCTATCTTCAAAACTTACGTATCTGCCAAGTTGCCGGTAATCATTGGCCGTTTTTGACACAACCAGAGGCATTTAACCAAACTGTGGCAGCTTTCTTGGCAGAACACAGATCAAAAATCTCATGATTATTGGACGGGATTAGTCATACAGCAACAGAAGAATTAATAGGAGCGATGTCTAGGGGGATTGGGCATTGGGCATGGGGGATTGGGCATTGGGCATAAGAGGCAGAGGTGCAAAGGGGCAGAGGGGCAGCGGGGAAAAACTTACTGCAACTTCTCCTCTGCTCCCCTGCTCCCCCGGTTACTGAGCGCAGTCGAAGTATGCTCCCCTGCTTTTCCACTCCCTCATCTCCCCCACTCTCTACTCTCTACTCTCCTGTCATGAGCCTTTGTATCAACCCTGTTTGCCCTAAACCAAATCACCCAAATAATCATCAAAACCGCTTTTGTCAAAGTTGTGGTTCCCATCTAGAATTACTAGGGCGTTATCGGGTGACGTGCCTGATAAGTGACAAAACAGGTTTTAGTAAAGTTTATGAGGCATACGAGCAAGATACCCCCAAAATTCTCAAGATACTCAAAGAGGATTTATCAGGCGACGCCAAAGCAGTAGAACTATTTCAGCAAGAAGTAACCATGTTGGGACAATTCAAGCATCCCAGAATTCCCAAAGAAGATAGTTACTTCCAGTATCAAACCCGAAATGGTTTAGTGTTGCATTGCATTGCAATGGAAAAAATCGATGGCTACAACTTAGAACAGTGGCTACAGCAGCAAAATAGCCCCATATCCCAAGAACAAGCCATAGACTGGTTAAGACAGTTGATAGAAATTTTAGATGTAGTACATAGCAAACAGTACCTACATCGAGATATTAAGCCATCTAACATCATGATTAGATCCCCCTTTGAGAAGGATTGGGGGAATCTAGTACTAATAGATTATGGCACCGCCAGTGAAATTAATAAAACCTACCAAGACCAACTAAGCAATGGCGACAAGATGACAGCACTTATGTCATCTGGCTACAGTGCCCCAGAACAAATGAATGGTCAAGCAGTATCGCAGTCAGATTTCTTTGCTTTGGGACGCACTTTTGTATTTTTGCTGACAGGATATCATCCTTTGGAGATGTATGATGTCCAGCAAAATTTGTTGCACTGGCAAAATCATGCTACCCAGATTTCACCCTTACTATTGAATTTAATTGATTGGCTAACAGCGTCAGATATAGAAAAACGTCCTGCCAGTACTCAAGAAATTTTGCATTCCCTAGAAGAAATTGAAACTCAATTAACAGACACTACTCCGACAAATAGTAATATATTAGAATTTTCTAACCTTGAACATTTACCTGTAGATATTAATCACAATTCATTACCTCCAAATAAGCAGCCAGAAAAAGTGCCGCTATTGGCATTTTTTGCAGTTCTATTAGTAGTATTAGGATTACTTAGTATCGTAGCTTTAGCAACGCGAAAATCAGATTTTTCTGAAACATCTTATTACAGACAATATCCAGAAAAAAAAGGTAACATCGATTACTTTTCTTATCAAGAAGGTAGGGATAGCCAGGGAAGGATAGCTGAGTTTAATATAGCAGTTTTATCACTAAAATATAAATGGCTTTTAGGTAGCAACTTTCAAATTAAATACAATGATGAAATTATTAGTGTTGACCTTTTGAAGTTAAACTTAGAACAAGAAGGTATAGAGAAGATAATGGAAGCTCCCAATGAGATTATCTCTGTCGGCACAGCTTCTTGTAAAGGTGATAGATCAGTTCAAGAACGTCTAGCTTTAGAACGTTCTAAACAAATACAACTTTTGGTTAAAAAATTATTTATTAATACACCAAGTGTCAAAAGTTATCACTTATTGAATTTGGGTCAATTCCAACGGAGTGATTGTCAGGCAAATCAGGATTTAACTACATATCAGACAAGTGTAATAATTATTGGTGTTAAAAGAGAATCATCAGGTGTCATTCTTGACGAGGCGCTACGGAATAGGTTAGAAAAGAAACCTTTTGCTGATTTGAAATTAGAAGATTATTCTTTGGGATCTGCACAGAAGTTTAAGACTATACCGAGCAATTTATAAAATCTCTAGCAAAGTAAAATCAGTACATAGGCATATCTCTTATGGCTAGAGCAGCAAATATCAGCACCAAGCGATTAATCAGCCTTGCACCTGAAAATTGGGTCAAAAAGGAGAAAGGCTTTGAATATACTCCCCAATGCTAGTAGGAAAGGGGTTCTTCTTGTTCGGTCTATATTGGACTCATGTCTGTTTAGGATGAACCTGCTACCTACTTATTTATCTTTGTTGACAAATTACTAGTAGCGTCTTCCTAACTAACTAGGACGGTTATTCGCACCGTGAGTTTTTAGCATAATTTGTCAAAATAAAAGATAACTGGAGGTTCAGGAGGTTCAAAATATGAAATTTTCAATCCAATCGCTTTACACCTGGTATCGCACTGTACTTCGTAACCCCAAATACCGTTGGTGGGTAATTTTAGGAACGTTGGTCTATTTGGTCAGCCCATTTGATGTTCTCCCAGATTTTATACCCGTTGTGGGGCAGATTGATGATGTTTTCCTTCTGACTCTGCTAGTTAGTGAGGTGTCTGGGCTAGTAATTGAGGGCTGGAAAGCTCGTAAGGGTGAGGCGGGTACTGAAGTACCTAATACTCCAGAGGGTTCTACCTCCACTGGAAGCACTGTTGATGTTGATGCTGTTTCTGTTAAGTAGTTTTAATAAAACCCCTGCTTTTGGAATCTGAGGTGGGGGATATTTTTTTTCAACGCATAGGCACTTCGCCTTCCCGCAGGGTAGGAACGCGGAGGGAAGCGCAGAGGTTTGCAGAGGGGGAGTTAGAGTGAGAGTTAGAGGTTGTTGGCTACGCGTTTAATGCCTTCTTTGAGGTGGAGGACGTTAAAGTTGAGGAGAAGACCTAGTTTGCAGTTTGCTAGTTTGAGATAGGTTAGGAGTTGAACGGAGTGAATCGGGTGGAAGAATTCTACAGATTTAATCTCTACAATTACTTGGTTTTCGACTATCAAATCTAATTTATAAACGCATTCCAATTGCACATCTTGATAAACTAAGGGCAATGGAATTTGCTTACCAATATTCAATCCAGCTTTCTTCAATTCATAATCCAAGCACTCTTCATAAGCTGGCTCCAATAAACCAGGCCCCAAAGCAGTATGCACCCTCATCGCACACCCAATAATCACCCCACTCAACTCATTCTCTGCGTTCCTCTACGCTTCCCTTCGCGCGACGGCAGTCGCTACAACGGGGGAACCCCCGCAACGCGCTGCCTCCCCTCTGCGTTTAAAAATCTTTCACAAATTCCGTCAAGAACCTGAAAGCCTTCAAAATATAACTAGCACAATCTCTAGGAGAAGTATTGTAAAACGATCGCCACGCACTAGCCTTATCTTCATCATAGCGATCGCTACGTTGACTATGATTCTCTAACCATGCCAATCGCACTGCATGACCAATTAACACATCCAAAACGATATATTCTTCAATTTGCAGCTTAGGATTATTGGCTGCGATCGCTCCTAATTCAATTAATGCTTCAATATTAACTTGTCGGTATTCTGGAGCTTCGATTTTATTCAGCAAATGCTCAACTAACAGAGCAAAATTTCTTTCACCTGCGGTCATTTCCGACAACATTATCTCACTATCTAAACGATTGCGCCGCTCTAATTTATCGCCAATTACTAGACCCTTGCAATGTTGCATTAATAGCCAAACTTGTTTAAAAAATTCTTTTGGTACACGCCCCGTTGCACCATCGGCTTGGCGAAACCGCCGCCAACCTCCAGGCGGAACTTCTATCCCTTCGGCGATTCCTGGTAGCACCACCCAAGCAATATCACTTTCTTTTTGCTTGACGTGCAGTGATTCTTGCTGGCGTAACAGGTTACTCATGCCAGTATATCCAGTTAATACCTGACGCAAGCGCACTTTAACTTCAAAGGGTGAAAGTTGCATTAAGTGATCGTAAGCTTCATCTTGAGTGAGATGCAATTCCCGCGCTAGTTCGCTGGTGATCAATAAGATGAGATAGCCGACTCTCAGTGTTAATAGTCCTTGGAATAGTCCGGGTTCTGAGCGAATTAAGATGCCAAGATAGATTAAAATTTCTTGTGTTAGGACGCGATCGCGTATATCTTCACGACAAAAATGATTAATTTTATCGGCAATTTCATCGTGGGACATGGGTACGGTAATTAAAGACGCCTCACTGTAAGCTTTACCCACAGCAATTTGCTTACCCCTTACCAAAATACTTGTCACTGCATCTGATAGGCTGATATCAACCATTTGGCGTAACCCCGCAGCCCGACGCACTACTGCCCAAATGCCTAAATCTCCAGCTTTGGTGTAAACTTCATCTAGTAAATCGCCTACTGTGACAGGATATCCTGGGCCGCCATATCCCGTATCAAATTGCATTCCCTGCAAGCGAGTTAAAGTTTGCAGTAACTCAATTTGTTCGTAAATATTCTCTGATGAGCGCAAATGAGAAAGTAATAACCCAAAGTTGGTTTCACACTCCATTTGAAATTCTTGGGTATGCCCTAAGCGCCAGTTTTTCTCAGGATGATAAGCTAAATAATAGCAACGTGGGCTAGCATTTTTCACAGGCGATCGCGAGAATTCTGTATTGGGAAGAAAATCAATTCTTTGGATTCCGGCTGTTAGCATTAGCTGATTTAGCCGCCCTAATTTCACCCGTACACCGTTACAAACACCATCTTTCAGTTCTTGCATCAGTTCTAGTAATGCCTCAGAACCACTTTCTAACATAGTGTGCGTTAACATTAAAGTCAGAGTAGGACGCCCTAAATCGCTCCAATATTTTTGAATATAAGCTAGTTCGCTTCTAATTTGATCCAGCAAAAAATGGTAATCAAGGGTTAGATAAAACTGTTGAGAGTCTGAGAATGAAGGCAAAAACACAATTGTTTCACCACGAATCCGAAATATTCTAGATGTTGTCAAACTCCGCAGTCGCCGCACTGGACGCCCAGTTAAACCAAGTTTATCATTACGTCCAATTTGAGTATAAATAGCTGAAAATTCTCCAGCTTTTCTCACTTGAATTGGTTCTACTTGGGCGGGTGTTTGTGCTTCAATTCCGTGAACTTCTAGTTTCGTTTGTAAATCTTCATCTTCTGCTAATAAAGCAATTTGTACCAATGCTTCGCGCTGTTTGCCCACACACAAATGTCTTCCTAATGGGTCGATATCACCAACTGCCAGTAAACCTTCACTCAACATTTGACTGAGAAAATATAAACTTTGTGCCCACACCAAAGGAATATTTTCATTGGGCAAACGTGGTTGCGTTTGAGGTGCTAACTTTTCTGCCTCTATATTTTCTGCAGGAACATAATAAAGTTCTGGCAATAAACGCAACCCATCTTGTTCTATGAGTAATGATTCTAAAAGATTTTGGTATTTTTTAACTTGTTCTTGTTCGCCACGAAATAATCCATCTAAAACTAAATAAGTGAAAAATAACGGCCATTCGCATTCAATATGCTCAAATTGCTTGAGTTCCCACGGTTCGTAGTGCAAGCGCTGATGATCTTCTAAAACGGTTTGGTGTCCATCACGCAGAAAGCGTTTGCAGCCGTATTTACCAGCAAGTTTATTGATAATATCGTTTAAAGTGCGATCGCGTAACTCCAAATCTTCCACTGCAAAGGCAGGATAACTAATAATACTTAACAGCGCCGCATCAATTTCTTTGGAACCAGATTCTCTCGGTAATAAGGATTCTAAAGTAATCCGGGCGCGGGCGATTTCATCTGGTAGCACATGAATCACCGATGCTTGACTACCACGCACACCAAACAAATCCAGTCCATTGATAGCTTCTAAAGCAGCTTTTGCCATGCCTACAGAACTGGCATTTAACTCAGCACTACCACGATTAATTTTATTCCCACGTTCCCAAATGCCGTAATCTGGTGTGCGGTAAGCTCGTCCAATATAGTAAACTAAATTTTGGACGAAATTCACTTCATCAATCGTATAAATTATTTGCAATCCGGCTGCCGTCATTTGCGCCAATATCAGCAAAAATATAGATGTAGCATCAAGTTGCAAATGTCCCCATTCATTATCACCAACAACAATGTCACCAGTCGCGGTATTATATTTGGCGTGCAGTCCATCTAGTAGCGACTGAGTATGTTTAAATGTCTCTACTTTATAAGCCTGTCGCATCATCGCAAAGAGCAACCCGCGCATCAGTTTGATGACACTGTGTTCTAGTTCATAGGTGCGTCCTTCATCGTCGTCAATCTTGCGGTATGAAAGTCCTAAACCCCAAACTGCCAAAATGCTGTAAACGTTGTCTCGCACCCAGGCATCTGTATAATCGCCGTGGGCTGTAATCGCTGTACTCGCAGGTAGTAAACCAGTAATTGGATTCTGTCGAGCCAGGATGATCGTTTTGATTTGCTGGTAGTAATAGTCCAGGCGAGATAGCAATTTGGTAGATGTTTTCATGGTTTGGTTCAGAACTACTTGCAGAATTCAACCCTGTGACTGTGAAGTGAATTACCTAAACCAAGCCAGAATAAGCTCTGTAATGGTTGATGGGACAACAGCTGAGGGTGGTGTGAGCTTATTATTATCTCTTGTTAATAGTCCTGTGGGTACTTAATTTTAGCGATCGCAAACGAAAATACGGTATTTGTTCAAATCTTCATGAACATGAGTAAAATTTTATACTTTTATTTTCAGCTTTTTAAGGCATAACGAATTCTTTTTGTTGATAATTTAACTTAGATAGACGACTAGTACTTTCAGTTAAATTACGTATGCATTGGTAACTATTATAGCTCTATAATAATTTTTAAGTTGGAAATAAAATATTTGATTGAGTGGCGAAGCAAACAGCAAGCCCTCGTCAATGATTGCCTGTGTTATAAAACATCATTTCCAATTAAATTTTTAAGTGCCTACTTACATTATAAAAATTATTACCAATCATGGTGATTTAACGAGCGCTTGCACTAAACCCGAATGGCGAATTATACAGATTGGAATCAGGCTTGAATTGATTATTTTATCAAGGGTACACCACACGGTACAAAAATTTATTTGAGTGTTGATGAAGATGTCATAGAACGTATTGGTTATCATTTTGGACAATCATCTACAAATGCTACTTGGGTTGATAACTTCTGCACAGCAGTGAGAAGAAAAGTCATCTTTGAAGGACAGGTTAATTTGCAGCATTTAAAAGGGCGTGATTCGCAAGGATTACCCAAAGGAGTTGCTTTTTTATGCGCTACAATTTTAGCCGCTTCACAAATGGCTCAAGAAGAAAAAATATCAGAAACTAATTATTTCAAACGCTTACGAGAGATTTTAGGCTTGCCTGGTTTTGCTCGTCCATTGGGGATGAAATTTGGTAATGAAGCTGAAGAACCCCTATGGCGAGAGTGGAATCGCTGGCTAATGGAAGATAGATTTTTACCTTCAGCACAACGAGGTGGTGGTGCAGCTACTTATATTAATTATCCAATTTCTCAATCCTTACTGCGTCGCACTGATAAAAACAGATTGCGAAAATTATTCCAAGAGAAGCAATGGCAAGCAGAATGGGATGCCCAAACTTTGTTTGCTCATGTTCGACGAGAAGCAGGGGGATTTGGCATCCATTTAAAAGATTTACTCACGGAAAATAAGCAACGCCATGAGGCGATTGTGGAAGCTTTGCATCAAGTTTATGAACAGTGGAAAGCTCAAGGATGTCCTACGGCAGACAAGAATAATTATTGCTCTTGGAGTCGTCATCTTTTCTGTGGTTTATATCGCGCTGAACATCCTTTGTTAGGTCAGGTAGATTATTCTCTTTACCCCAAGCAGCAGCGAGGACGCAGCCTAGAATCAGTAGAGGTTAAACAGGAAGATAATACTCATTTATTAAGAGAAGAACGCCCTGGATGGTATTTTCCTTTAGAGTATTTAGTCAGTCAGAAGGAGTTAGAAAATGGTGCTAAATATCAAATTGCTTCTCCAGATAATTTAGATTACCTAATTTTACCTGCTCGTGACTTTTGGATACTAATTCCCGACCCGGAAAATCCTGATTCTGGAGCTTATGCTTCTTGGCAAGCCCCATCATTAGGTACTCAGTTTATTCTCTTATGTAAACAAGAATTACTCAGTGATATTCAACGCTTGCGAGATGAAAATTTACTAAAATCGAGTTTGACAACTCAACCGATATTTAATAATTCTGGATGGGTAGAACTTCAGCAGTGCATGGTTGTTTCTCAAGCTTGGGATGGAGTCTTCATCAAAAATCAAACTCTTAAGTATGCTTTGCAACCAAGTGTAAAATTATCAATCAGTTTGTCTGGGGGCTTACGCGTGCCCAAAATTGGCGCTTGGCTTGTGAATCATAGCCCACAAATTACTATTTTTGGCTTCTTTTCAACCGCAGAATTAAAAGTAACTCGATTATCAGATAATCAGACAATTCTGGATAGTTTACAAAGTACAAATACTTCTATAACGCTTGATTTTGCTCATCCTGGCGATTACCTAATTGAGGCGACTTTTGCAGGTGAATCTAGTCAGCGTTTGGTCAAGATTGTAGATTGGAATTATCTGGACATAGAAAAATGTGTGCATCGGGAAGTAATACCAATTAATTCTGCATATCATATTTTTGGCAGTGTAATTCAGCAAAGTTGTTAAATTATTTAAAGTTATCAGGGTTGTATCATGCCACCAGTACAAAGATGGTATACAGGATTTTCTTATCGCGGAAATCCACAAGACCTCATCAAGCAAATTTCAGAACAAGTGCAGCGTCATAATCTTACTAAATTAGTGCCGCTTTTACGAGTAGAAAAGGGTATAAAATCTCGAACGCCTTTTTATTTCTTCTTAGCAATTGAAAGTCACCAAGTCGGTGAATTGCCTACAGAATTGCAAGCAAGTCTACTAAAGTTATCGTTTTTCCAATGTCCAATTAAAAATAGTCGGGGCTTCACTTATGAACAGATAAAACCTATGGTTGGTGTAGCTCACGATGTTTATGATTATACCAGCCCTATTCCTTATCAACCAAGACAAAATATCAGTACTGATAACCCTTTTGAACTGACAGAATTACACTCTATTAATCATTTTGATGCTGATTGGGTGAAACCTTCCCAAAATAGCGATCGCTTCCTATACTGGTTATCAACCCTCGGCAATGGTAGCTGGGAATCCTTTCAAAAAAGCTGCAATGCACTCCAACTTCAGGAACCTAAACGCATCTTACGACGGTTACGCTTATTAGGACATCTTGAATCTTCACTAGACGGTTCCAAATGGTCGGCGGCTCCTTCAAGTATTGTTAAAATTAACTCGCACACTTCCGATTTTATACTGTGTGGTCAACGCAGTATCAGCTTACTCAAACGATTAGAAGAATATGGTATTGTAGTATCTATTACTCCCCAACCGAAAGGGGAAGCACCACCTTGCATTCAATTGGCGGTGAATAACTCTGATGCGATCGCAAATAATTTTCCAATCATCAATGCGGGTGAAGTATCCACACGACTTGCCCAAATTCTACCTGATATCTCCACTTGGCAGCAAAATCTGAGGAAGATGCCGGGAATTGTGCCGAGTCGGTGGGAATGGAAGCACTTTGACGGTGATGATTTTAAAATCTGCGGTATTCCTCACGAAACAGGGATGTATCAGATGTGTGATGAAAACCGAAACCTTTGCTACACCCTTTTCTACAACCAAAACACTAACACTTGGCATCAAGGCGATTGGTATGGTTTGCGCTTTCTAGCTTTGTATTATCATGGTGCATCTTGCCAAGCTCATTACAATTTTGCTACAAAGTGTTTGGCAATACCAGTAAAACAGCGCTGGCCGGAACTATATGAACGTGCTTTGGTGCTGGCATCTGGACAACTACCAACATATCAGGGCAACTGGCTGCTGTATCAAAATGTGAGTGGGGAAGTTGCCCATCAATTGAGTCAAAAGCTAAATGTTAAATATGAAGAGGCTTTAATTTGTGCATGACGTAGTTGGAGCGTATCAACGACTTAACCATATCTATCAGCTGTATATTAAAAGTGCCTTTCCACTACGTTATCGCTCTTTAGCCGCAGAACGCGATCGCCTTTTGCAACAACCAGGTATTTTAAGCCAACCACCTTTAATTGAACCAGTTCCGATTTACCCTTCATCTGGGAGAGACTTACAAACTGCTGCCAAACAACTGCCTGAAAAATACCATGATTTGGCACAACTGGGAAAAATGCTATTTGAAGGGGGAATCGAACTTTATCAACACCAGTGGGAAAGTTTAGAGTCAGTTTTAATCAACCAAAAAGATTTAGTTGTTACCACTGGTACAGGTTCCGGTAAAACTGAGTGCTTTTTATTGCCACTACTCGCCCATTTAGCATGGGAATCCAGCACTTGGGAGGCAAGTGCGCCTCCACCGAGTAATCATTGCTGGTGGGATGTTCAAAGCGATCGCATCTCTCAATGGAAACACGTTAATCGCCCCAAAGCCATGCGAGGTTTAATACTCTATCCCCTCAACGCTTTGGTAGAAGACCAATTGCGACGACTCAGAAAAGCCCTGGAAGCGCCAGAAATCCACGATTGGCTGGATAAAGAACGCGGCACAAACCGGATTACCTTTGGGCGTTACACTGGACAAACCCCGATTCCGGGTGAACCAACACCTGATAAAATTAAACGACTGCGAAACGAATTAGATGACTGTGCCAAGCAGCAACAAAATTTACTTCAGGCGAATTTATCTTTAAATCCCGATTTACCTTACTACTTTCCCCGACTTGATGGTGGCGAAATGTGGTCACGTTGGGATATGCAAGATACTCCACCAGATATTTTAATTACTAACTACTCCATGCTCAACATTATGATGATGCGGAGCATTGAAAACGATATTTTTGATATAACTCGTGACTGGCTGGCAGAACCAAATCATCCAGAACGGCAATTTTTCCTGATTATTGACGAATTACACGCCTATCGTGGCACTCCGGGAACGGAAGTTGCCTATATTTTACGCTTGCTTTTTTCTCGGTTGGGTTTAACACCAGATTCGCCAAAGCTGCGGATAGTCACGACTACAGCAAGTTTGGATGATAACCCAGAAGGAAGAAAATTCCTGCGCGAATTTTTTGGACGTGATGACAAACAGTTTGCTTTCATCACTGGACAACAACAACAGCCAAAAGCCAACGCGAGAAAATCTCTGGTTAAATATGAAAGCGCCTTTGCAGAGTTTGCCCAGTCAGTGCAGCCCGATCCATTACAATCGATGACACAGCCAGATCCAACGGCAAACACTGGGGCTATGTCTACCTTGGCTAGCAAGTTGGGATACTCCAAATCTGGAATTAGTGAAGAAAAGCAACTCGGTGAAGCTTTAGCGATTGTTGGGGCTGGTGAAGCTTTGCGCGATGCTTGTCAAGAAGTTGATCGCGTTGTTCGCCAAACTAATCAGCCGTCGGTTCGGGCGGCGAAAGTCAAAGATCCCAATAAACAAAAACACCAAACAGATTTAGATAACGAACTTTTCCCCAACGCTGCGGCTAGTAATTTGGTATCCGACTCCATGCGGGGACTACTGTTAGCATTAGGGATGTCAAAATTGAGTAACGGGCGATCGCCCCAACCTGTGCGCGGACATTTATTTTTCCACAACTTGCAAAGCCTATGGGCTTGCCGTAACCCTAGTTGCACCCAAGTTGATCAAATTCAGCGACAAAGCGATCAACCAACCACTGGTGCTATCCATGCTAACCATCGCCTCAGCTGCGGTTGTGGTTCCCGCGTTCTCGATTTAATTGTCTGCGAAGTCTGTGGCGATGTCTTTTTAGGAGGATACAAAAGTACTCGCAAGCTAATTAACCAGACAGTAGATATCCTCACGCCAGATCAGCCGAACTTAGAAGGTATACCCGATTTGGTCGTCATGAATCAACGTTACGGCAACTATCGGGTATTTTGGCCATTACCGGGAGAAACACCAGCCTGGACTACACAACCTCAAGTTTTAGAATGGACTGTTGATCGGATAAAACGCCAGTGGGTGAAAGCAAAGTTAGACAAACAAACAGGCGTACTTATCCAGAATGCCACATCGCCGAAAACTGATGAGATTCCAGGGTGGCTGTATCAGGTAAAGGGAGATGATTTAGATCAACCAGCACTACCAACAAAGTGTCCCCGGTGTGATGCTGACTACGGTAAACGAGACAAATTTCCGACTCCTTTACGTATCCACCGCACTGGCTTTCAAAAGGCTTGTCAAGTTATTGCTAGTGGACTGTTACGAGAAATGCCAGCACCGTTTCAAAAGGGGTTGAGTAGTTCTCGTAAGTTGGTAATATTTTCTGATAGTCGCCAAGATGCAGCTAAACTGGCTGCGGGAATGGAACTTGACCATTACCGCGATATGGTGCGCCTACTACTAATCCAGTCCTTTTATCAATATTGGGATGACCTGATAGCCTTTTTGTAGATTACTGCTGCTAATAACCCAGCCAGTCTAGTAAAATTGCAGACTTTAAACGCTAATTTTTATAGTGCTGTTGCCCAAGTAGCAGATGATATGACTCGGCGCGATCGCTTTGCTAATGCTAATCCTACCTTAGTTACAGAGGCGCTTTTCTGGGTGATGGGTTTACCCGCTAATAATCAACAGGCGAGTAGTGCATGGCTAGGTTTACTCAAACGCTACCCCGAACGCATTCCTTTGTTGGAATTACGGCAAAAAGTTAGAGATGCTTTATTAGAGTGTGGTATTTGTCCCGGCGGTTCGAGTTTCCGCGCCTTGAATTACTCAATTGGACAAAATCAGAGTCAGCAACGGTATTCTTGGTTTGAATGCTACAACTGGTCTGATAATTCGGTGACGAGAATTTTTCCAGCTACACAAACTCAGGCTGACCATGCCACCCGACTGGAAGATATGCTCACTGCTGAACTAATGAATCCATTGTTTGATCACATGGTACGCACAATGGAGGGTTTTGGGCAAGGGTGGGTCAGCTATCAACCGCTAGAAAATACACCATCTAAAATAATTCAAGCTACTGATGCAGTAATCAGACAATTGGGCATCCGTCGCCGACACCAGTATTCTAAGTTTTTTTACCCTGGAACAGATCACAACTTACCTGGCTTTGCCCAAAAGTACATTGAGTCTACAGGTTTAAAACCTCAAGATATACAACAGCAATTACTCAACTCACAGGCTGGAATTGCCGCTAGTGGTAGTTTATCACTAGATCCAAATAAACTTTATTTAATGCTACCGTCGGTCAAAAATCAAGGATATCGGTGCGATCGCTGCAATGCTTTCTATCTGCATCCTGCTGCTGGCTTATGTCCTGAATGTAATAGCCGTAGTCATACCAACAAAAATCCTCAACAACTTAGTACTGGAATCCCAACTGGTGACTTCGATTACTATACCTATCTTTCCTTAGAAGGTCAGCCCTTCCGCATGAACGCCGCCGAGTTAACTGGACAAACCGACCGAGATCAACGTACCAAACGCCAACGCTGGTTTCAAGATATTTTTATCAATAACGAAATTTCCCGCGTCCAAGGTATCGACCTTTTAAGCGTCACAACTACAATGGAGGCAGGTGTTGATATCGGTGCGCTGTTGGCAGTGATGATGGCAAATATGCCACCCCGTCGCTTCAACTATCAACAGCGAGTTGGTCGGGCCGGTAGACGTTCTGCTGGAGTTGCCTTAGCTGTTACCTTCTGTCGCGGTAGAAACCACGATGATTTTTACTTCCAACGCCCGGAAAGTATTACAGGCGATCCGCCACCGCCGCCCTATGTTGATATGACAAGCGTTCCCATTTTTAGGCGGGTTCTGATCAAGGAAGTTTTACGCCAAGCCTTTAGCGATTTAGGTATGAGTGCTGTTAATGGAGGTGACAATGTACATGGAGAATTTGGTAGTGTAATTGATTGGAAAAATTACAAACTAGATATCCAAGATTGGTTACATGACCCCAAGAATGAGCCAGCCATAATCACTATATTAGATAGCTTGCGAGTGCAGACAGCTTTACCCAACGCCAGCAATGCCGAGATGTTGAATTTCCTACGCGATGATTTAATCTCAGAAATTCAAACAGTTGTGGAAGATGATACTTACACCCAAGATAAATTGAGTGAACGTCTAGCAAATGCTGGGTTATTGCCGATGTTTGGCTTTCCAACGCGGGTGCGATCGCTTTATACCCGCTTTCCCACACACGCCAACCAATGGCCACCAACGGAGGGAGTAGTCGATCGCAATCTAGATATTGCCCTCAGCCAATTTGCCCCTTGTTCCCAAACGGTGAAAGATAAAGCTGTGCATACAGCCTGTGGTGTAGTCGAATTATATCCCCAAGGTAAGAATATAGAATCGAAACCAGGACTTGTACCAGCCCTCACCCAAGAGAATAAATCTTTAGGACTTTGTGCTAACTGTCAAGCGGTTATTTATCCATACAAATTGTTAAAAAAACCACATCCGGGATATCAGGAACCGCCAAAAGATATCTGTCCAGTGTGCGGGGTAGATGCTTTGCGTTGTCTAGATACTAGAGAACCCAAGGGATTTTTTACTAACTTGCAACCAGAAGACTTTGATGGACAATTTGAGTGGCAACCAAACGCAACCAGACCATCTTTAAGTGTTAATGCTGACGTAGGCAATATACAGCGTATCCTTAACGCTTCCGTGTCTGCATTTAATGACCACATAATTTCTGTGAATGACAACGGTGGCAATGGTGGATTTGACTTTGAAAATGCCTTAATTTATGGTAAGCCCAAACCTGGAGCTTATGCAGTTTCTTCAGATAAGAATAACTCAGTAACTACTTATGGTTCTGCCTATCGGGTGGCGTTGTTATCGCGGCGGAAGACAGATATTTTGTTGGTAAATATTGAGGAATGGCCTACTGGTGTTTTTGCTGATCCAACCACAGTTATCGGACGTGCAGCTTGGTATTCCTTTGCATTTTGGTTGCGGGTAGCAGCTGCCACCCAATTAGATGTGGATGCAATGGAGTTGCAGGCTGGGTTCCGATCGCTAGAGCAAAATAAATCTGTGATCGGGCAGGCTTTTTTATGCGATCATCTAGAAAATGGGGCAGGATATTGCCGATTTCTGGAAAAACCAAAAGAATTTAAAAAATTGATGGATTTGGCGAATCCCAATATTCTTAATAGCATTGTCAGCAAGTGGATAAATCAGCCACATGGAAACGCCTGTGATACATCATGCAACTTATGTTTGCGAGATTATCAAAACCTTGCTTATCACGGGTTATTAGACTGGCGACTGGCTTTAGATATGGCGCAATTAGTGTTATCAGCTTCATCTAGAATTGATCTCAAATCTCCTTGGGGCAGTATTCCAAATCCTTGGAGTGAATTATATCAAGGGATGAATGCACCAATTCCCGCTACACTTCAACGCCTTGGTTACGGCTTACCTACTCAGTTCGGAACTCTCACTGGCTACGTACACCAAAATCATAACCGTCAGACAATCCTGATTTTACGGCATCCTCTGTGGCAAGATAACCATCCTGAGTGGATTGCATCAGAAGCGATCGCCAAAGCTCAAACACCTTACCACGACTATAAGGTGAAATCTGCTAACCCATTTCTGATTCTTCGTCGTCCAGGTGACTACGCATGAAGTTGCTTGATACCAAATACTACTTGTATAGATGTAGTAATACTCCAGGCTAGCTAGCAATTTGGTAGATGTTTTCATGATTTGATTCATAACTACTTGCAGAATTCAACCCCTTAAAGGAGTGGGTTTCTTGCACTTGGGCTATGGGGAATGGGAGATTGAGATAGCATTCCGTACCATATGATATACGGAAACGTTAATCGCCTCTGGAAATATCGATCTCTGCGTGGGTGGAAAAATCCCTCCAAGTAAGTCGAGTCTTAGAAAGAGGAACTCTCAAGAGTGGTCTTGGGAATGCAATGTTGATTCGGTGTACTAAATCATATCGTGTCCGGTTAAAAACTTATCATTAGGATCGCAGAGGTGAAGGCTTTTTGGGCTTTGTGCATAGATTCGGGAATTATAACTAATTAGCCAGACATAATATCAGTGGCGGGATGATGTCAAAAAATCAAGAGTGCCTAACTCCGAAAGATGAGCTTATGCTAGTCTAAACTAAATCACTACTCCGAGGTTATGCTTATGCTGGTATAAAATAAATCATTTTTATAAAAGTATTTATTAAATAAATATAATTTTAATGTAAATATGTTTTAAAATTGATGTGTTTGTGTTAGATATTCAGCAAATAATTACAGTAAACAAAGGGAGGCTATCCTCAACCCAATCAAGTTTGATAAAAAATAGGGCTTATGCACTGTACAAATAAATCATCTTGTGCATTCACATAAGTACCTTGGTTCAGCCTTTTACAAACCATATTTTGTTAGGGCTAGCAAAAATCTAGCTAGAAGCCTTGAAAAGCATAGTTGCTATTTTGGCTTATCTGTTAATGCGTAAGTCAGAAAAAATTAATCGGTTTGTTTACATAATAAATATCCTAGTTTGCTTTATTACACCCTAAGATATTTACTAAATAATAGTTTCAAGAAAATTATTATTTCACTTACTAACATAAATAATTAAATAATTAAAGCCTTGATTTAGACTAGTATTGGCTTGAAAAAACTAAAAATTGGTATTGTTATTGCTGTTCTGAATAAATTAGGTGTTTACCATTTTATACAATATAGCAGCAGATAGAACCAAGGGTGTAAATGTATGTATTACGAACTTAAAAGTTTTTTACCCAATATCTCGTTCATTTTTTGGGAAGATAAATATTAATCTTAAATAGGAGTAATACAATGAAAACAGTTGGGATGTATCGTCGAGCTTATCCGAGAGTATCAGAAACTTTTATTGGAGAGCAAGCCCATAATTTACAAATATACAAACCGTTATTTCTTACTTGTAAACTATTAGAAGAAATTCCTTTTGACAATATTGCTGTTAGTAATAATGATCAATGGAAAATTAAGCAATTATTTCATATAATTACTGCCTCACCAAATATGTTTGGAAAAGAGGCTGAACTAAAAAATCTAAAATTAATTCACGGACATTTTGGCCCAGATGGTATTTACGCAATGCGATTGGCAGAAAAGTTAAATATTCCTTTCATCGTTACATTTTACGGTTTTGATATTACAGTTTCACGTTTATCTATGTGGCTGTCAGGTAATCCGGCATTTTATCAATTTCTTTTGCATGAAGAAGAATTAAAACAAAAAGCATCTAAATTTATCGCTTTTTCTAGTTTTTTGTATAAAAAAATGATTGAATATGGTTATCCTGAAGATAAAATTATTAGACTAAATAGTGGTATAGATTTAGAAAAGTTTGCCCCAGCGAGTGAATCAAAAGATGAAAGATATATTTTATGTGTAGGCAGACATACTGAAAAAAAAGGAATTGATACCCTATTAAAAGCCTTTTCCCGGATTGCCAGTAAGCATCCAGATGTGTCAATTATCCAAATTGGAAGTGGCACAATGACTGAAAAATTCAAAACTATAGCAGATGAGCTTGGTATTAGTAATAGAGTAAATTTTATGGGGGCAAAACCTTATGAAGTGATTCAAAAAACTATGAGAAATGCAGAAATATTTTCTCTACCTAGTCAAACAGCAAAGAACGGTGATAGCGAAGGTTTACCGCTTTCAATATTGGAAGCCGCCGCTTCTGGTTTACCAATAGCTTCTACTTGGCATAGCGCTATCCCTGATGCTATTTTAGATGGAGAAACTGGCTTTTTAGTTGATGAAAAAGACGATCAAGCTCTCGCAGAAAAATTAAATATTCTTTTGTCTGACAGGGCTTTAGCTAAAAGTATGGGTAAAAAAGGACGAGAGTTTATTTGCGAAAATTTTGATATTCGCAAGCAAACTGCCAAGCTAGAAGCTATTTATGATTTAGTAATTAGTTAACGACACTCAAGTAAGAGTATCTCAATTTAGATTACTGAACTTCAAGCATTTGTTAATATGCAGAATCCTAATCCCTGGTTTGGAGACAACTCTCCTTTTTTTTAGCCATCCGTATGGTTATTTATTAGCGCTCGCCAGTTCTCACAGATTATATCAGTGGAAAAACTTACTAGGATTACAGAATAATTCCTCAAAAATTAGGGTAACAAGCTAAAAAGTGTATATAAAGCTACTAAAAATATAAAAACTTCTCAGTATCTACCGGAGAGTGCTATTCCGGGTTAGGATGATGACTAGCAGTGCTTTGATTTAGCTATCGATATTGAATTGTTGAAATTTTATGGACCATAGTCCACAAGATGGCAGTATCAACCTCCTCTGAGCTGTGGCGAGGAAGTCTCCCAGCGCGGGGGAGACTTAGGAGATATATATTATGCTCACAGAAGATATTCGTGATTTGTTAAGTGATACTACCGATTTAAACCAGTTGAAATGGGATTTAAATCGCTTGCAGCCTGTGGATGTGGGAGAATACATTACACAATTGCCTGAACAACAACGGGCGATCGCATTCCGTTTACTCAACAAAGGTCAGGCAATTAATGTATTTGAATATCTGCCGACAGAGGTACAGGAAGAACTAATTAATTCTCTGCATGATGTCCAGGTGGTGCACCTTGTAGAAGAGATGAGTCCTGACGAACGGGCAGAATTGTTTGATGAACTACCTGCTGGGGTAATCAAACGGCTATTGCAAGAACTGAGTCCAGAACAAAGGCAAGCAACAGCAACGATTCTCGGCTATCCTGAAGGTACTGCTGGACGGGTGATGACAACCGAATATGTCCGGTTGCGCCAAGGATTGACTGTAGGCGAAGCCTTGAGCAAAATCCGCCGTCAGGACGAAGACAAGGAGTCGATTTACTATGCATACGTTACTGATGACAACCGGACGCTGGTAAGAGTAGTTTCACTACGTCAATTGCTGTTTACCTTTCCCGATGTTTTCATTAAAGATATTGCTAGCGATCGCGTCATCAAAGTTAGAACTGAAACTCCTCAAGAAGAAGTGGCGCGAATTATGCAGCGTTACGACTTAATCGCGATCCCCGTTGTCGATCGAGAAGACCGATTGGTTGGCATTGTCACCATTGATGATGTCATGGATATTTTGGAAGAGGAAGCCACAGAAGATATTCAAAAACTGGCGGGTGTGAGTGGTGATGAAGCTGCTTTATCGTCTCCCTTACTCACCATCCGTAACCGCTTGCCTTGGCTGTTGGGTATCATGGCAATGTATATTGGTGCAGCCAGTGCGATCGCCCCTTTTCAACCTGTAATTGCCGCAGTGCCAGTTCTGGCAGTAATCATGCCGATTTTTTCTAACACTGGTGGTACTGTCGGTATTCAATCATTAACGGTGACAATCCGCGGCTTGGGAGTGGGAGAGGTAACACCCAAAGATACCTTAAAAATTCTCCGCAAGGAACTTTTAGCTGGCTTAGGTACAGCTCTCGCTTTAGCCACAACCATGATCCTACTTTCCTTAATTTGGGCGCGACCCCAAGAGCGATGGGTGGCTTTAATTGCCGGAATGGTAATGGCAACTAATACAATTGTGGCTGTTACACTCGGCACTTTACTGCCAATGGGTTTGACACGGCTGAAGCTTGACCCTGCTTTGGTTAGTGGCCCGTTAGTGACTACAATGCTAGATACAATTGGGTTTTTAACGTTCCTCAGCCTAATTTCTTTAGCTTTAAACATTTTCCATTTACCAACATGAAGGAAATGGGCATTGGGTATAGGGTATTGGGCATGTGGCATTGGGTTATTTCCCTTGTCCCCTTCCCCTTGTCTCCTTGTCCCCTTGTCCCTCCCCAAATTTTATGCCTACTACTAGCTGGAATCGTCATCACATTCTTTCTCTAGCTGACTTCACTACCATTGAATACGATACAGTTTTGCAAACTGCGGCCAGTTTTCAAGAGGTGCTATCACGGCGGACAAAGAAAGTACCAACCTTGCAGGGACAAGTGGTGGCGAATTTATTTTTTGAATCGTCTACCCGCACTCGCAGCAGTTTTGAACTCGCAGCCAAACGCTTAAGTGCGGATACGCTGAACTTCGCCGCTGCCACGTCTTCTATGACTAAGGGAGAAACAATTCTCGACACGGCGAAAACCTATTTGGCTATGGGAACTGATATTATGGTAGTCCGCCATCGAGAGGCAGGAGTACCGAATGCGATCGCGGCTGAAATGGATCGTCTAGGTGTACGAGTTAGCGTCCTCAATGCTGGTGATGGTCAACATGAGCATCCTTCCCAAGCACTGCTAGATTTATTTACCATAACTACTCTAATTGACCCAGATCACCCGCGACTGGAACTTTTAAAGGGGAAAAAGATTGCCATTGTTGGGGATATTCTCCATTCTCGCGTGGCGCGATCGAATATTTGGAGTTTAATTGCCAGTGGTGCCGAAGTGCATCTGGCAGCACCACCCACCCTTTTACCTAAATTCTTTGCTGAGTTTATCTTGGAGGAAGTAGAAGGTAGGAGTCAGGAGTTAGAAGTCAGGAGTTATTCCCCTAATCCCCAACTTTTTTTACATTGGCAGCTAGAACCAGCTTTGCAAAATGCCGATTTTGTCATGACTTTGCGCCTGCAAAAAGAACGGATGACGGCTCATTTGCTGCCAAGTTTGCGAGAATATCATCAACTGTTTGGCATTACGCTCACAAAACTGCAACTTTGTAAACCTAACGTTAAAGTTTTGCATCCCGGTCCAGTCAACCGTGGTGTTGAAATTAGTTCTGAATTGATGGATGACCCAGAGTTTAGTCTCATTCAATCACAAGTTACTAGCGGTGTCGCTGTTCGGATGGCACTCTTGTACCTATTAGGTAGCGGCAAGGCTTAATATAATTTCAGTTGGAGATTTACTCCTATCGGACTACCTAACGGAAGAATACCTAGTCTCATCGAACTTATATATTCTTCCGATCGAATGAGGACAGAATTCTGTAATCTTGGCACACTGGTATCGTAGAAGTTCAGAATTCAATGACTTCTAGAAGTGTCCGAGGTAAATTATGAAACGAATTTTTTTGACGGCAGCAGCCTTACTCAGCACGCTATCCTTAGCTGCTCCCATTCCCGTCAAAGCAGAAAATTCCACCCCTGTCCGCCGCTTGTTAGAAACTAGAGAATGTTCGGGATGCAATCTAGCAGGAGCTAACCTCAAAGGTGCTCATCTAATCGGTGTTGACTTGAGAAATGCAAATTTAAAAGGAGCTAATCTCCAAGGTGCTAACTTAGAAGGTGCAGATTTAACTGGAGCTAATTTAAAGTCTGCTAATCTCACACAAGCATTCGTTAGCGATACGATGTTAAATAATGCCAATCTTACCAACGTTAATTTGAGTAATTCTCGTTTATATAATAGTGACGTAGATGGCGCTGTTTTAGCTGGTGTTGATTTAAGCGGTGCTCATGTATTTAATACTGCCATTAGCATTGGCGGTGAATACTAATGGTGAGTCATGATTTCAAAGTGATGAGTTAAGAGTTATATTCAACTCTTAACTCTATACTGACTAATTTTTATTCACCGGTGATTGATAGTTCATTAACCCAGATTTTCGGGCAAACTCCACCTGGCGTCAACTCTGGCTCTTTCTCTACATAAATAATTGACTTCAAGAGTTCCAAGAAATCGCCAGCAACAGTTGCTGACTCAATACTCGTCCTTACTCCCTTATTAACTAGCCAACCATCAAACGGCAAAGAAAAAGAACCTTGCAAGGATTTAACTCCAGCATGGAGAGCTTGTAAATCATCGATAAAAATCACATTTTCAGCAGTTTCTAAGCTCAACTCCTGCTCAGAAGTTTCTGGTGAAAATACGTGATAAAAATTCGGACTTACGCTGACTTTTGCACCAATACTAGCATTACCTGTTGGCTGGGCATTTAACCTTTTAGCAGTGCCTGCACTGTGTAGAAAGCTTGTTAAAACGCCATTTTCAATTAACGAGATTTGACGAGTGGGGGTTCCTTCGCCATCGAAAGTTTCTGCACCTACGTTAGCTGGGTGAAGTGCATCATCAACAACTGAAAGCAGAGGAGAAGCTATTTGCTTACCTAAATCATCAGGAGTAGATAGACTTTGATTGTCTAAAATACTTTGGGCATTGAACAAGTTAGAAAAAGCGCCCAACAGACTTAAGAAAGCTTCCGCAGAGAAAACAACTCGATATTTACCAGTTTTAATTTTTTCATAATTTAAGTGACTGATAGTTTTATCGGCGGTTTCTTTAATGCAACCATTAATATCTAAATTATCTAAATTTTGGTTGATTCTAAAAGCGCCTGCACTGCGCGGCTTTTTGCCATCCTCCTCAGTTTTGCTGTATAGATAAACTGATGACAAAGAGTGAGATTCAGTTCTCACTGCACCGTCGCTATTGAGATAAAATCTGTCAATATCTCTTTGTGACAAACCGTTATAAGGTACGCCTTTAATTGCTGGATGAGCTGCTAGTAATTCTTTTTCAGCTACCAACAATTTTTCTATGAGTTCAGCAACAGGTGCTTGGGATGCTTTAGCCTGAGGTTTACTTGAAATCGGAGTAGTAGCCTCTGGACTAAAATCAGGAACATTTTCTTTAACACCAAAGAAACTGGCTTCGTAGGCAGTTTTCAAAGCTAATTCTAGTCCCTTGGGGTCTACATCTGTGGTGCTGGTGACACCCATTGTATTCTCTTCATTCCAGACACGAACAGTAACACCAGAGCGGTTTGAAGCTTTGACCTGTTTTGGCTCACCTTGGTCTACTTGCACGCTAGTGTCATCAATTGTTGAACCATAAATGTCGAATTTCTTAATGCCAAGCTTATCAGCATTGTCCTTGGCAGAATTTGCAATTTCATTGATATTCGGCATAGTCAATTTTGGATTTTGGATTTTCTCGCTCCCTGCTTCAGACTGGGAGTGTAATAATGGAGGGCTTAATACCTCTTAGATATAAATAAGTGGCAGAGCCACGAAGAAGGCGTTTCCAGGTAGAACCTGGAAGTTGACGAGTGAATAAGGTTATCGTCCCCCGACAGTAATAGAATCAACCTTGATATGAGGTTGTCCGACTGTGGTGTAAATACTGCCACTGACTGAGCCACAAAAACCTGGTGCAATTTCCAAATCTTGAGAACACATGGAAATTTTATTCATAATTTCCTTGGCTTCACCGATGAGAATCGCTCCTTTTAGTGGTTTGGTGATTTTGCCATTTTCAATTAAATAAGCTTCATCAACACCAAAGTTAAATTGACCTGTAGCACCAACGCTACCACCACCCATCTTTTTACAATAAATACCTTTATCAACGGAGGCAAATAATTCATCATTGCCATATTCGCCAGAATCGATGTAAGTATTACGCATCCGGCTAGCAGCGGCATAGGTATAATTTTGGCGGCGTCCACTTCCAGTTCTGGGGTGTCCGGTGCGTGCAGAACCTGTTCTATCTGCTAAGAAGTTTTTCAAAACACCTTTTTCAATTAAGAGGGTTCTTTGAGCAGGCATACCTTCGTCATCCATGTCAATAGTCCCGAAGGCATTTTCAGAGCGCCCTTCATCCCAGGCTGTCAAACTTTCGTGGGCAATTTTTTCGCCTTTTTTGTCAGCAAAGGGAGTGGTATTGCGTTCAATTTGAGTGGTTTCGAGCAGGTGTCCGCAAGCTTCGTGGAAGATTACGCCGCCAAAGTGATTGGCCATAATGATGGGATAAGTACCCGATTCCACGTAATCTGCGTAGAGCATTTTTCCAGCCGATTCTGCTATTTTCTCGGCGGCTTGTTGAGAATCCCAGGTTCTTAGGAAGTTAGCATCGCTAGTGTTACCCGCGCGATCGCCAATTGAGGTACGATTAGCACCATCAGCACACAACAAGTTAAATCCTACTGACTGCGTAAGGCGAATATCACGCGCAAAAGTCCCGTCACTGGCGGCGATTAAAACTTCTTGCCAATCCCGGAAATAGCTAGCACGGCGCGATTGGACGTGGCTAGCTTTTTGATTCAGGTGGGCAGTACCATCTAGGAGGATTTCTCCCATTTCTCGGATGGAGCTACACATCGGTAGCCATGCATCTTTACCTCTTTTGGTGGCGTAATCTCTGAGTAATTCTAGGTTGATTTCTGGAATGAAAGCCTTAGCAGTGGGTAATTGTAATCCCAAGATAGAAAGACCTTTTTCTAAGGCTGCTTTCAAACCGGAAAACGAAAGGTCATTAGTGCTAACGTAGCAGTCAGCTTTGCCGCGAAATACTCTGACTCCCGCGCCTGTAGACAGACTGGGTGAAATACTCGTTATCGCGTCATCTTCTGCAAGAGAACTAATATAGTTGCGACGCTCTAAAAATAATTCGATGAAGTCAGCACCAGCGGCGCGTCCTAGTCCCAGAAGGGTAGCCAGGGGGGCTTCCCAGGTTTCATCGAAACGCTCTGGTGTGGAGGAATATTGGAGAGTAGGAAGTTGATTCGAGAGAAGTAGCGTACTTGTAAGCATGGGTAGCCTCGTCTGCTGGCGTAGTTCAGAGATTTGACTGAAAAATCCTAGTGTGTTCAGTCTAACAAATGAGTGAAAGCCACAGTTGGCAGTTATGCAGTAGGGGTTTCCTCACTGCACTTGGACTTTAGCTTCTACGCCTAGATAAAAGTCAGGATAAGAAGAAATATCTTAGAAGTAATGCACTTGAGGGAGCGATCGCTTAAACAATTTAATACACCAAATGCAGATAATTTGCGTAACCTTTTGTTTCAATATACTGGCTATGACCCTATCAATAATTGGGTTTGGTCAAAAAGAAGCATGAATGCACTCGCCACTCGACAGATGCTAAACGATATTCTGCAAGTCAGACACAGTTTTGCTCATGGTTTTCCAATTCCAGCATTTTCTTGGACACAAACACCAACTGGAAAAGTTCGGCTTACTGCTAAAGCTATTAAGGATGTTGATGCCTTGTGACAATATCTTGTCACTGTTACTGACCTTGATATCAAGCAAAATATTCAAATTATCTATAGCATAGTTGTGCCCTGGTAATCAATGAATAGAATGCTTAGAGAATCAGTTGCAATACTGAATGTAATATTTTTCATACATAATTATAAGACAGTTTAAGACTGTCTTATAATTTCTGAAACTATAGAAAGGAAGATCCACCTAGATATATTAGTAAAAGCAACAATTTCATTAAACAAACTTCTTTTTGATTTTTACCTTGCCCATCCCTTTAATTCCAGCGTTGATAAATTAGTATTTTCCCATCCAGTTAATTCTTAGTGAAAACCTATTTCTTATCAGGTTTATTTACGATTTGCCATTTTCAGTGGAATTCTGACTGTTTCTTGCTCTTTTAAAGTCTGACCTAAATTGGAATTTGGCTCTGTTGATGCTAGATTCTTAAACAAGAGCTTCAGTGTTCGAGTAATAGTTTTAATAATTTTCATTTTGCTAGCAGTCGGCTTTTGATCATATCTCAAAACCATTGGAATTTCTACGATTTTTGGTTTGAGGGCTTTGGCTTTCAGCAGTAAATCTATCATACAAGCAAATCCACTTTCAGTGAATAGATTGTCCCCATAATACATATCCAGTTTACTGAGGAAAGTACGGTTATAGAGTCTGTAACCACAAGTGTAGTCTTTTACGCCTGGTACACGGGCTGCAATTCTGAAAAGCCAGCTGGCTCCGTAGCTCATCAGCTCTCTAAATTTTGATAAGCCTATGACTTTAGAACCTTTTCGATATCTAGACGCGATCGCAATATCATAGCTACCAGCTATCATAGTGTCATACATTTTTATTAACAGTTCTGGTGGTTGAGTATTGTCGCAATCCATCGCCGCTAAAAAATCACCTTCCTTGGAAATTTCTAAGAAAGTCGTGAAACCTGTTTTAATTGCTTGACCTAAACCAGCATTTTTGGGATGTTGAACTAATTTCAGTAATATACCCAGTGATTGAGATTCTTCTAAAGCAGTCTGAGCAGTTTTATCACTACTGCCATCATCGACAAGAATCAGTTCTATCTCTATATTAAAGATTTGCTGCAATGTTTGAAACTTTTTAAACAAGGGTCGAATTGATTCTTGCTCGTTATATGCGGGTAAAAGTACAAAAAGACTCATAAAGGCCTCGTGTTATTTTTAAAATAAAATGTGATTACTCAAATTTCAATAATTCAGTAATGCTGATTTTTTGAGAAATTCATCGACTTGTCGAACTACTGCGTTGTTGTTGACACTATCATTGACCAACTGTGAGGTATTGACGACAAAAAAATCATCGTTTTCAGTACTCACTTTTGGAACAAGGCTTGAATAATTTAAAACTTGTAGTGGCTGTACTTTAATCGCTCGATTAATATGTGCTGCCACAATGTCATCTGCTTTGAGTTCGGGGAACATTAAACGTATACCTTGGAAAAATATTGGGCGTAATTCCTCATCTGGTTGTTTTAACAACGGGTCAGTGGAAAGTATATATTTTGGTAGGAATGTAATGTGATACCCTGCTGTCTCTTGCAAAGAAACTAAGTTACTCATACCAATAACTCCGGTAAAAGGAACATTTTTATCGGCAATATTTACTACGTAATAAGGAACTAGAGGTTTACGAGTAATTAGTACCATGCAGATTACACCCAGGTATTCTACTGTTTCACCAGGATCTGAAACTTTCACCAGTTCCCTTGCAGCAACCTGTTGCAAGATATTAACTGGGCCAGTAAAAATGACTTTATCAAAATGCTCTTTTTTACCCTGATATTCTACCCACATTCCACCCTCTGAATGAGGTGTGATATATTCAACTGCAACACCTTTGTGAATATGACCTCCAGCCGCATAAATTAATTTTTCTATATGGTCAAAAACAGTTTTATAACCGCCTGAGACATAACCAAGTTGTTCTTTATTTAATGAAGAATCGCGCGCTGAAAATAGTCGTTTAATATAAGCCCAGATAAAAACTGCTGATATTCGCTTGTAGTTTTCTCCTAATTTGGATAAAAGCAAAGGTTTCCAGAGCTTTTCGTATGTGTTTTTACCACCGAGTTTCAATAGCCAATCTTCAACTAAAATCTTCTCTAAGCGCCGCCAGTTATTAAGGCGTGAACCATATAGGAGAGTAAAAGCTAATCTGATTTTACCTATAAGTCCAAATAGAGGAAAACGCAGAAATTCTATACTGTTACTAATAGAATAAAATTTTTTATTGTCGTAAAATCCTGTTAAACTTCGATGCCAACGCAGTTTATCTCCAAGACCAATATCTCGTAGAAAATTTATTAAGTGAGTATCAGAAGGTAGGATAACGTGATAAAAGCGATCCCAGGTAAATAATCCGTAATCATGATAGGTAGTAAGTCCACCAAGCTGCTTGTTACTATCAAAAACAGTGACTTTATGTCCTTGATGTGAAAGACGTTGAGCTAATACTAGCCCAGTTATGCCTCCGCCAACGATACTTATATTCATAAATAAAATTTAGATTTTTGAAAAATTTTTAGAAGATAATGTTCAGAAACTATTAATATTAATAATCTGATTATTTGCCTATTAAGCTATTAATGTACAACTAAAATTACGCCAGTTATAATAACGGAAATTCCTAACCACTGGCTAAACATAACCTCTTCTTTTAAAAGATAATGAGAAGCAATTGGTACAAATGCATACATTAATCCTAAAACTGGAAACGCTTGACTTAAAGGAATTGTCCGCAATACATAAAGCCACAATATAGTCATAAATGTATAGCAGATAAACCAAATCAAAAAATAACGAGATAATAAGAGATTTTTGAGAGATCCGCTTTCTCCTTTATTAGAGTTAGAAATGTAAAGTCCATACTTGAGTGAGAGTTGAGCTGTTGTTCCAAACAAAACGACAAGCATTAAATTTAGCCAAGTAAAAATACTCATGTTTAACTTTTTAAGTAATTAATTATCTAAATGTGAGTTTTTTAATGGGATTAACTACTAAAAGAACACCCAAGAATATAGTGATTACTCCTACTATTCGAGTTAATGTAATCACCTCATTAAAAAAGTAGTATGAACCGAAAAGTATTCCAACATAATTTAAACTAGTCAGTGGATAAGCAATACTCAATTTTACAGATCGCAGAGCCAATATCCAATTTACTATTCCTAAACAGTAGACAGTAATAGCTAATGATAATTTTTGAAAAAATTCCCAAGTAAATACTCCCTCATTTGTATAAATCATGGCATTTTTCATCAGCAATTGTCCACAGATACTAAATAAAATACTTACAAACAAAATAATATAAGGGATTATTTTAAAGTTTGAACTTTTTTGTGACATAGATTTCATCGTACTTTGCCTTAATCAAGATAGCAGGTATGAATCGGGTAGTAAAAAGCCAGTTGTTTTGAACGTTTCAGATATCGGCAAAACCTTCTCTACAATTCGACCTCTACTTCAGTTAATAGATAACAAAATTAGGAAGGCTATATTGAAATGACTGATATCAAAATAATCGTTGAAGCTCATGCCCTAGAGTTAAAAACTAAATACTATGTAAGATTCCAGGATGGTTGCTCTATCATGACAGTGTTCGATATGATTCGGAGTAAAGCACGCTTAATTTTTTTACTGGATTATACTCCCAAGCAAACCAGTTTATTGCTTGGCAATTGGCACAATCAATTTAGAGTTTGCCAACTGTGAATTACAGATATTTTCTGTGCTATCCAGGTTTGCTCCAACACTATTTTTAGCGCGATCGCGATAATCTAGTAGTAGATGCAGACATAGGGAAAGTTGAGAACTTTGTCACAAATTCTCTCTACATACACAAAGTTTGCAGTGTGCGTAGGTGTAGCCCATCATAGACATCGCTGATGCTGAACTCTAATTCCACCCACATATTCAACAGATGCACCTAAATCAAAATGGATTGCTAGAATTTTTGATTAATCGATTCATTAACTTTCATCAGTTGTATCCTGCTGTAGAAATCTTTTGAAGATACTATTGATCTTCTCAAGCTATCAAACCTAGCTGGATTGATAAATATTCTCTATTTGCTCCAGGAAAGTTGATCAATGTACTGACATATCATAAAATTTCTCCCAGTTCAAAGACATATCTGTAATCTCAGCTGGCATTAAGCCGATTTATAAAAGTAAAGGTTTTTACTCAAATTGAGTATGTATACGTGCTCTTTTTGGGCAGGGGAACACAATAAGTAATACAAGTCTGATTGGCTGCGTAAATCATAGATAGGAGATAAATTAATCTACAGTAATACGCTTTACAGGTTTATGGGGAATTTTACTGAATGTCCAAATGGAGCCTTTTAACAAAACAACTAATTCAAACTAGCATTGGCTAATCAACTTAAAGTTGACGTTGCTTGCATTGAATTTGAGATACTTCTACACCATTTAGTTTTAGGTTTGCTTGATTTTTCCTCGTAATTTTAAATAGGCTTTTTTTTCAAAATTTATTGTTACATGTAATTACTTACTAGAATACCACGAGAAAGGTATGTTGCAAATTTATCGCCATACTTTATCAAAAATTTATCTACTGGCAAATACACTTAAACAAAAACTTCATAAAATAAAAATCTTCCTCTATTATGAATTTTTATCTGAGAAATTTGTACATTTATGAAGTAATTTCTGGTTATTAAACTTATAGAAGTAAAGAGTTAGTATTAGACTCGATAAATGCAAAGCTAAGAGTTAACCCAATGAAAATTGAAACTTGAACAACACTACTTGCGCTGATAATATCACACAGCATTACACTAAATTATAGCCGGAATTTTTAGATAAAAATCGAGAGTTTGAATTGTTTTTTATCTATCCACAAAAATCTTCATCTAAATCCACCTATCTCAGACAGAGTTAGTAGTCCGCCAATTTTCCTTGGCTGGGTAGAGGTTTTTTTATTGTTTGGACTCATTATCCTCACAAAAGTCTGTTGGTAATAATGATTAACCATCCAAACTGAATCTGCCAAGGTGCTAATACTAGACTTAAAATCAAGCTAATAGCTGCAAAATATGCGATTTCATTAGTACTCTTTTTAAACAAGCAGGCAGTAGCTAAAACAGTACATAGTGGTATCAAGAAAAACAACGCTAAGTTTCCTTGGCTGGATCGAGGTTTCTCTAGGTTGTTTTCCTATTGTTTGGACTCATTATCCTGCAAAAGTCTGTTGGTAATCACCAAGACAATGATTAATAATCCAAACTGAATCTGCCAAGGTGCTAATACTAAACTTAAAATCAAGCTAATAGCTGCAAATACACCTGCAAGATATGCAATTTCATCACTACTCTTTTTGAAGAAATAGCCAGTAGCTAAAGCAGTACATAGTGGTATCAAGAAAAACAAAGCCATTTTACTAACCTCTGAACTAAAGGTTGTAGTGTTTTTAAAACGAATTTTTTGGAAGTGGGTTGATCTTACACCCAACAAGGTTTTGGCTACAACAGTCGAGCGAAATAAATATTATAGAAAGTCAAGATTATGCAACGTTATATATTAAGCCAATTGGAATAATTATTGCGATAGATGAAGCGCCTAAAAGCTTGACAACTCTTTTTTTGTGGTGGATGTTGTGCGTAGCAAGCTTTAAAATTAGGTACGAAACGCTACGCGATTTTGCCTAGTGTTTAGGAACAGACAATTTCTGTGGATGATGTTACTTTTGCCGTTCTCCGACTCAGCCAAGCTGCGCTGTGATAGACAAATTCTCATTCATCTACGCCGATTGAAAGGGTTATAAAACTTGCGTAGGTGTGTTTTGTCTATTTCACCAATTGCACTCTTGCGATCAATCATCTGGTAAATTACCTTAAAACTTTGGCCTTGCGCCAGGATAAGGATCTAGCATATTACCTTTAGAAGTAGCATTTTCATTTTAGACACCTAATGCTGAACATTCCTCAAATACTGGCAACTGAAATAAACCTCAAATCCCATCAGGTGCAAAACGCGCTGGAACTTTTGGCGGAGGGTGCAACAATTCCCTTTATTGCACGTTACCGCAAAGAGCGCACCGATGAGATGAATGAAGTGCAACTACGTGAACTGGCTGATCGATATACTTATTTAACAGAACTGGAAGAACGAAAATCGGTGATTTTAAGTGCGATCGTTCAACAAGGTAAACTTACAGATGAACTTAAAGCCAAAATCTCATCCTGCTTACAAAAAACTGAACTTGAGGATTTATACTTACCTTATCGACCAAAGCGCCGCACCCGCGCCACCATCGCTAGAGAAAAAGGACTAGAACCACTAGCAGAGTTCATCAAGTCGTCAAATGTCAAAAATGCTGCAATTGCATCCTTGGAGTCAGCAGCGGCTAAGTATATTTCGGAAACGCAGGGAGTAAAAACAGCAGAAGAGGCGCTCAAAGGTGCTGCTGATATTTTGGCGGAAGAAGTAGCTGAAAAAGCTGAGTTACGCGCATATATCCGCGACTATCTTTTAGAAGAAGGGGTATTCGTCTCCCGCATCAAAGATGATTATCCTGAAGGTACAACCAAATTTGAGATGTACCGTAACTATCAAATTAGGGTAAAAAATATTGCACCACACAATATGTTGGCGTTGTGTCGGGGTGAAACTGAGAAAGTATTAAGCTTTGAAATTGCTTTTGATGAGGATACGGTACTTTACTATCTTGAGTCGAAAGAAATCAAAACAAAAGTACGGACAATTCGGGATTTTTATCAGGCGATGCTGAAGGATGCATTCAACCGTTTGATGAAAATCTCTCTAATGGGTGAGGTCATTTCTGAGAATAAAGTTTATGCAGATATAGAATCAATTAAGACATTTGAAACTAATCTGCGGGAGTTGCTGCTGTCTGCACCGGCAGGGATGAAACCAACCCTAGCGATAGACCCTGGATTTAGAACTGGGTGTAAAGTTGCAGTCCTCGACCAAACTGGACAATTTTTGGAATACCAAGCGGTATTTCCCCACCAAGCGGCTGAACAACGACTCAAAGCTGCACAAACTGTCAAAAATCTGATTGAAAAGTACAAGATTGAGTTAATCGCCATTGGTAACGGTACAGCCTCGCGCGAGACAGAGGAATTTGTCACGCAAGTATTGCAAAATATAGAACGCAAACCAGTTAAGGTGATGGTGAATGAGTCTGGCGCATCTATATATTCTGCTAGTAATGTGGCGCTAGAAGAGTTTCCCGATTTAGATATTACCGTGCGTGGTGCCATTAGCATCGGTCGGCGTTTGCAAGACCCCTTAGCAGAACTGGTGAAAATCGATCCCAAATCGATTGGTGTGGGACAATATCAGCACGATGTCGATCAGAAGTTGTTGAAAAAGAAATTGGATGACACTGTAGAAAGCTGCGTCAACTACGTCGGCGTAGACTTAAACACCGCTTCCAAAGAACTTCTGACATCCGTCTCTGGGATTACGGCAACAGTAGCCAATAATATTGTCGCCCATCGCAACCAGCATGGAGCTTTTAAAAATCGCCGACAACTGTTGAAAATTCCGAAGTTGGGGCCAAAAGCTTTTGAACAAGCAGCGGGTTTTCTGCGGATTCGTGGCGGTGATAACCCTTTGGATAATACAGCAGTGCATCCAGAGAGTTATTCTGTAGTAGAAGTGATCGCATCCGATCTAAATGTGCCATTAAATCAGGTAACACAAATTGCCGAAAAACTCAAAAAGACCAACCTGAAGAAATACGTTACCGATAGCGTCGGCGAACCCACACTGCGCGACATTCTCAGCGAACTTGAAAAACCAGGTAGAGATCCTCGTGCTGAGTTTAAGTATGCCACCTTCAGAGAAGGAATTAAAGAAATCAGGGACTTAAATGTGGGAATGGAATTAGAGGGAATTGTGACTAACGTCGCCAACTTCGGTGCTTTTGTCGATATCGGCGTACATCAAGATGGCTTGGTGCATATATCCCAACTTGCTGATAGATTTGTAGACGATCCCAACAAAATTGTCAAAGTTGGACAAGTAGTCAAAGTCCAGGTGTTAGAAATCAACGAGAAACTCAAGCGGATTAGTTTATCGATGAAAGCAGTTAAACAATAATTAGAAACAGCAGATGGTAGTTTATCAAGTTCGATTTATCAATCCTACACTTGGATTAGATCGCACCATTCCAGTACCAGACGATCAATATATTCTGGATATGGCGGAGGAAGCTGGTATCCGCCTACCATCTGGGTGTAAACAAGGCGAATGTTCTGCGTGTATTGCTAAACTTATTAGTGGTGAAGTCGATCAAAGTGAGCAAAAATTTCTGCGTCCAAATGAAATACAGGCTGGTTATGTTGTTACTTGTGTAACTTATCCTTTGTCTGATTGCACTTTAGAAACCCATCAAGAACAAGTTTTATATAAATCAGCCCTTTACTATAAGCCTGAGTCGGGACAACCTGAATGATTTTTGGCTTGTGACATTAAATTAATCTTAAATTTATAGGGTGCGTTAAATTTGTTTAACGTACCCTTAAAAACATTGCAATACGTTAGAAATCTCCAGAAATTAATATGCCTTATCCAGAACCCTTGTAGAAACGTAGCAGTGCTATGTCTTTACTCCTATGTCTAATGTATAGGTATACAGCTATGCACCCATAAAATGTATTTAGAACCGCTATATTTTTCTCAACGATAGACCTAATGGTAGAAAGAAATTCTATCTTGCAAGGGAGGTGAAATCCTAGCAGATAGTTAAAGATGATATAAGAAGTTGCAAAAAAAATCTCTAGTTATTAGGTAAGAAACAATGTTGACTCCATTTTTAACCGCGCTAGCTACAGCTTTGAGTCTGTTGGTTGTTGATATAGTTGTTCCAGGCGTTAATATTGCTAATTTCCCCGCAGCTTTGATTGCCGCTTTAATAATTGGTTTAATTAACGGTTCAGTTAAACCAGTTCTGTCTGCTCTTTCCCTACCACTTAACTTTCTCTCATTTGGAGCATTTTCGCTTGTTGTCAACGGGTTGTGTTTTTGGTTAGCAGCAGTGCTAGTTCCTGGGTTCGCAGTTCGCGGAATTATTGGTTTCCTGCTTGGTCCAGTAATTTTAACCTTTGCTAACACCTTTATTAACAACTACTTTGTTGAAAGAAACCTTTTAACTAGCAGTGGTGATGTAAATAATAAAGCTGAATTACCTTCTTCTAGATAAGTTAGAAGGAGTAGAAACGCCAGTTAAATAACGTTTCTAACCTACATAAAATCTCCGAAGATGGATTTACTCATTCGGCATCTTCAAATGAATGTAATTAAACAAAATCACAAAGTTGTAACATCATGAAATTAGTTCGTTTTCTTCTAGGTTTGTTAGTTCCTCCTTTAGGCGTTTTTTTGACAGTTGGAGTTGGCCCCACTCTGTTTATTAATATTTTGCTCACAGTTTTAGGTTGGCTTCCCGGTAGTATTCATGCAATTTGGGTTATAGCCAAGCATGACGAACAAGTTAATAGAGAAGGACGTATTTACTAATAGGTAAGAGGGATTTTGTAAATGGGTGATTGTTGCACGACAATTACCCATTTACTATTTTTTATAATACAGTGCAATAGTAAAGCCCTTATCTCCCAATCCCTTCTCCCCAAATTGGGAGAAGGGGAGCTAATTTCAAAGTTTTTAAAGTCCCTCTTCCCAGATGGGGAGAGGGATTTAGGGTGAGGGGTTTTGATTCATACTAAAATTCTTATGAAAACTGCTATTTAAACAAAATAGGGTGAGAATTTCCCACCCTACTTTTATAAGTCAATTAAACGTTAAAACAGTCTATTTATGAATAGTCTCCCGCTCTTTATCAGCAGGTTGCTTATCTTTGAACAAGTCAGCCGCCGTTAAGAGTAACTGCCTCAATGTTTGTTTGATTTGGCGCTCTTTTCTTGCTAAAGATGTACCAGCTTCACCTAATTGCTCTTCTAGTTGCGATCGTTTCTGTTCTACCTGTACAGCCATAGACTCTGCTTGGGGACGAGCTTTATCATACCAGTGTTTAGCCTCGTCTAGATAATCTTGAACCTCCATATTACGTCCGCCGTAGCGTGCAGCCATATTAGCTCGGACAATGGCTAGCTGTGCTTGCAGTTGCGCGTAACGCTTCTTTAACAATCCTACTTCTTCACTATCTTTAATAGCATTGACAGCAGAATCAATTGCAGTTTTGGTACTCGCAGGTTTTTCCTTACCTGTCTCTTCAATCTCTGCCAAAATTACATCAACCTCTTGCTGGAGTTGTTCTTCTTCACCATCTAGTTGAGCCTGTAGCCGCTTGATATCTGTCTGAGTTTTAGCAATACTTTCGTGTCTTTGACTATTAATTCCTTCCAGCGCTCCTTCAATAGAAGCTGCCACTTCATCTTTGAGTTCGCTACCTTTTTCTTGGAAGTTTTCAACTACAGCAGATACTGCATCTTTCACAATGCTACGAACTTCACTAGAACCTTGTTTAAATTCAGAAGCTACTTGAGAAACTGCGGATTTTACTATTTCTCGAATCCGCTCAGTTCTTAATTGCCCAGTTTCTTTTGCTTGTTGCAGATCAGCTTGAATTTGTTGTTTGATATTGTTAGGCATTTTCAACTCGTAGAATTTAACTAATTGGGATAAAATTTTCTAGAAATGTTCCTACATGCATATTATGGCGTAGCCTGATTTAGCTAGGCACTTCCTTTAGATAGAAAATTATAGCCCCAAAGAGGTGATGTGTAAGATGTTGCCCATTTGTGAGATGATGAATATTTAGTGGTAGTAATTGGGAGTGAAATATGTGGCGAGTAAATATTACTTGTTCGGGTGATGCCTGGAAACTCTATGGTGTTGATTTTAAAGCGATTGCAGAGAAATATCAAGGTGAATTAATTGGTTCCAAAAAAATGCCAGATGGTACCCGCATCATGTCTTATAAAATTGAAGATGTTAGTGATGCAGAAGCTTTTCAAGAAGATTGTGCAAATTTTGCTGGATTTACAACTGACTTTGAATCCCTCTAGTATTGGTTCTGATATTTATGCCTCCAACTAGTATGTCCACATCTGGAGAAGTTAATTGAAAAAACTACTTAAATTAGTATTAGTAACATTTTTGTTATTAATCAGTACTTTTACTTTGCCTGCTAGTGCAACAGACACAGTTAACGGTGAACAAATATTTAGCGTTCATTGTGCTGGTTGTCATATCAATGGTAGCAACATCATCAGGCGAGGTAAAAATCTCAAAAAGCCAGCCCTGAAAAAGTATGGTATGGATTCAATAGAGGCAGTTACATCTATAGTTACCAATGGTAAAAATAATATGTCAGCTTACAAAAAGCGTCTCAGTGAACAGCAAATTCAAAACGTTGCTGCTTACGTTCTCGAACAAGCTGAAAACGGCTGGCATTAAAAAGTTAGGAGTTGGGAGAGACGTGATTAATCGCGTCTGTACGTTAGAAGTTAGGAATTAGGAATTATCAGTTATGATTTATCTATTAGTAATTCTTAAGTCTTCCCATTCCTAACTTTTCACTCATAAATTGAAAATGAACTTACCCGCAGCTAGTCGTCTCCAATTTACTCCCGATTTGAACATCTGCCGCATATTAAATGGGATGTGGCAAGTCTCTGGCGGACATGGACAGATCAATCCCCAAGTCGCTATTGAGACTATGTTCAAATATGTAGATGCAGGCTTTACCACTTGGGATTTAGCAGATCATTATGGCCCTGCAGAAGATTTTATTGGTGAGTTTCGCTGTGAACTAATTGATACTCGTGGGAAAGATGCTTTATCTCAGGTGCAAGCTTTTACAAAATGGGTACCTCGTCCAGGCAAAATGACTAAAAAACTCGTCGAGGAAAATATTGATATTTCCTTGAGAAGGATGAATGTACAATCGTTAGATTTGATGCAATTTCACTGGTGGGAATATCAGGATAAAAATTACCTGGATGCTCTAAAATATATGGCAGAACTTCAGACTGAGGGTAAAATTAAGCATCTAGGTTTAACTAATTTTGACACGGAAAACTTGAAGATTATTACTGAAGCAGGCATCAAAATTGTTTCTAACCAAGTGCAATTTTCCCTTATTGACCGCCGTCCTGAAGTTAATATGGTGGAGTTTTGTCAACAGCATGACATAAAGCTTTTTACTTACGGTACGCTGTGCGGCGGTTTGTTATCAGAAAACTATTTGGGGAAACCAGAACCGCGAGGATTTGATCTCTCCACTGCTAGTTTGAAAAAATATAAAAATATGATCGATGCTTGGGGTGGTTGGCAATTATTTCAAGAGTTGCTGGCTATCCTGAAGGAAATTGCTAATAAGCATGGCGTAAGCATTTCTAACGTGGCAGTGCATTACATTTTAGATCGGCCAACTGTGGGTGGTGTGATAGTTGGTGCCAGACTTGGAGTATCTGAACATATAGAAGATAACGCCAAAGTATTTAGTTTTAGTTTAGATGAAGACGATCGCGATCGCATCAATGCAGTATCTCGCCAATCACGCGATTTGTACCAGCTAATCGGCGATTGCGGCGACGAATATCGGCGATAACCATTAAGGTATTGGCTTTGTTGACGATTGAATTTACTGATAATACGGTGAAGGTTATTGTTCAATCTACCCCTGCAAACCATGCCCCTAAACTTCACCTTCGCCCTCAGTCAACAGCAAACTTTTGAACTGCGCTGTGATTATGGCTCGCGTCGCCTGGATAAAACGGAGTTGGCAGCACTCATTGATTTGTGCGAGCAAAATTATTATGCTCAACAAAGAGATCATCTACCCTATCTCACCCAGTTGGGACGGCAACTTTATCAATGGCTGGATGGTAAAGAAGGATGGCTGAGAAGGGCGCTGGATGAGGCGGATGAGCAAACGATTCTTCTAGATTTGATTAAAACCAGCGAAGCAAAGGGGTTGAACCCGGAAACAGAACGGGTAGCGTTGGGATTGGCACATCTACCTTGGGAATTGCTACATGATGGTGCAGGG
Source organism: Nostoc sp. (assembly GCF_036917555.1). GTDB lineage: Bacteria > Cyanobacteriota > Cyanobacteriia > Cyanobacteriales > Nostocaceae > Nostoc. Next base: position 113,625 of record NZ_JBALDD010000077.1, read on the forward strand.
TTTTTGATAGAACGCCAGGATATTTACGTTTTGCCAGTGCGTTCTGTGCAGCAGCGTCAAACCCCAGTGATTGGCGTGCAAAATCGTCCATTGCGGTTGCTGTTCATGGCGACTTCTCCTGAAGATCCCAGAGTTCCACCACTAGGGTTTGAGCAGGAAGAAGCGAACATTTTGGAAGCAACTAAAGAGCAGCCTTTGGCGTTGATTGTCGAGGAAAGCGGCTCAGTTGCAGAGTTAGCCAATTTGGTGAAATCCTACCCAGAAGACTATTTTGATGTCTTTCACCTCACGGGACACGGGATAATTTATACCCAAGAAGGTTACGGCTATTTACTGCCGAAAGGTGCAACACTGCTAGATAATACCCCCTGCTTCATTACTGAGGATGAGGTGGGGAATATGCAACTTACTACCGTCAATGATTTAGCTAGAGCCTTTCGCGGACGCTGGCCACGTGTAACTTTTCTCTCTGGTTGTCATACGGGACAAGTTCCTAACAAGGGGACAGTACCCTCGATGGCGCAGGCATTGGTGAAGGCAGGGGCAGGTATAGTTTTAGGCTGGGCGCGTCCGGTGTATGACCGCACGGGTATTGTAGCGGCACAGGCACTTTATCAAGCTTTGGCGACGGGGGCGACTGTTGAAGAAGCAGTTAAAGCGGCGCAGCAGGAGATGATTGACCATAAATGCACCGACTGGCATTTGTTGCGGATGTATCGGGATACGCGCCCCATTGCCGAACTGGTGACACCTCTAAGAACAAGAAATCGTGAAAGGCTGACGTTTACTGCGCCAGAGCAAGAATTTCTTGATGAGAATAATCTAGTTAAAGTTGCCAGTCGGTTTGAATTTGTCGGACGCAGACGACCTTTGCAACGGTGTCTCAAGGCATTGCGGGAAACCAGCGACCAAATCGGCGTGTTTATTGCCGGGATGGGTGGATTGGGCAAAAGTACCCTGGCGGCGCGATTATGTACGCGCGTGCAAACGCAGCGTGAAAATTTTGCGCGAGTCGTGTTGATTGGCCCTCTGGATGAGAAAGGTTTGCTCAATAAGCTTTCTAATAAGTTTGAGCGGTTTGCAGATGTGCCGGCACTTTTGAATGAACCAAAGGTGTCTCTTAAAGGACGGTTGCAAAACTTTTTTGAGGTAATTGAAAAGGAACACAACCAACCTTTGCTGCTGGTGCTGGATGACTTTGAGCAAAACATCCCAACAGCTAATATTGAAGATGGTTCACTGCGGATGACGGCAGATGCTTACGAAATTTTATGGGCGATTTGTGCGGCATTGGCACAGAACGGGGCAGAAAGTCGGCTGATTGTCACCTGTCGCTATTTGAAAGAAGACACCTTGCCACCCCATCTGCTGCACTTGGAACGCCTGGAACAGATGAGCAGCAGTGATATTGATAAAATTTGCTTTTCCTTAGATAAAGAAGTTAGACAACAGTTAAGAACTCAGCGAATTATTCACATTGCTGATGGTAATCCCCGGTTGCTGAAGTGGCTATTAGAGGTGATTCAGCAGCCGGGATTAGTGACGTATGAATTATTGAATCGTCTGGAGGAGACTGAGCAGAAATTCCGCGAAGATATTTTGGCGCAAACTCTGCTAGATGCTTTGGAACCGGAAGAACAAAAGTTTCTTGCACGGTTGAGTGTGTTTTTTCTGCCAGTGATGGAGGATATTGTGAGGGCAATTTCTACCGCAGGGGAATTGGCAGTTTTGGGCAAGCTAACCAGCCTTAGCCTAGTCGAGTCTGCCACCACTCACCCTAACCAACCAGCTAATTATCGGGTGACGACAATTTTAGAACCGTTGTTAGAACCAGTGTTGAGTGAGGAAGAGTGGCAAGCAACGCGACAGCAAGGAGTCAGGAAAATCCATCAAGTTTGGTGGGAGGAGAATGAAAACCCCACGGAAGCAGAAGGACTGGAAATTGTGCGGTTGGGATTGTTAACAAAAGAGCAGGAAATTGCAGTCAGCGTTGGGGATGGGATTGCAGGCAGCTGGGTGAACAATTCCCGCTTTGTGGAAGCTTTAGAGTTATGTCAACAAATCTTCGCAGTTTATCAAGACTACCGCATCTTGGGAACAGTCGCCAATGCTGAAAGATTTTTGGGTTTGGTGCAAGAAGCTGTTAGCCATTATCAGCAAGCTTTAGACCTTTGCCCTGAAGAGAAATTGCAAACAAAAGCCGCTATTCTCAACAACATGGCAACGGTAATCGCTCGACAAGGGGACATAGCAAGAGCAATCGTACTCTGGGAGCAATCCTTGGAAATATCTGAGCAGATTGGCGATGTCGAAGGCAAAGCCAGTAACCTCAATAACACGGCACAGGTAATCGCCCAACAAGGGGATATAGCAAGAGCGATCGCACTCTACGAGCAATCCTTGGAAATATCTGAGCAGATTGGCGATGTCAAAGGTAAAGCCACTACTCTCAGCAACATGGCACAGATATTCGCCGACCAAGGGGACATAGCAAGAGCGATCGCACTCTACGAACAATCCTTGAATATAAAAGAGCAGATTGGCGATGTCCAGGGCAAAGCCCTAACCCTCAACAACATGGCACAGATATTCGCAGACCAAGGGGACATCCCAAAAGCGATGGCACTTTGGGAGCAATCCTTGGAAATATGTGAGCAGATTGGCGATGTCGAAGGCAAAGCCACTAATCTCAATAACATGGCAAAGGTATTCGCCCAACAAGGAAACATCCCAAAAGCGCTCACACTCTGGGAGCAATCCTTGGAAATATGTGAGCAGATTGGCGATGTCCAAAGCAAAGCCAGTAACCTCAACAACATGGCAGGGGTATTTGTCGACCAAGGATTGCTCCCAAAAGCGATCGCACTCTACGAACAATCCTTGGAAATATGTGAGCAGATTGACGATGTCAAAGGCAAAGCCAGTAACCTGAACAACATAGCAGAGGTATTCGCCCAACAAGGGGACATCCCAAAAGCGATCGCACTCTACGAACAATCCTTGAATATAAAAGAGCAGATTGGTGATGTCAAAGGCAAAGCCCTAACCCTCAACAACATGGCACAGATATTCGCCCAACAAGGGGACATCCCAAAAGCGATCGCACTTTGGGAGCAAGTTGCTTCCACACTTGCACAAATCAGTGCCTATAGTAATTTGGTAACAGTTTTGAGTAATTTAGGCGTAACGGCTGAAACCAAAGGTTTGGTTTACCTAGCCCAAGCAATCTGGCTAACGCTGAGAATTCAAGCGCCCTTAGCAAGTACCATTCAGTTAATCCGTGCTTTATATAATGCAGTGCCTCAAGGCGATGAACTAGAAGCTTTGCTAGGGGTAACAGCAAAGTTATTTTGTAACTACCAAGGTGAAGGTCATCCTCAGTTAGAGGAACTCCAAGAGCTTAGTATTGAAATGATAGTAGATGCAGCGAGTAGACAAGGAATTGATATGGAGGCGTTTGAGGCTTGGTTTGTCCAGCAACGGTTAAACGATCCAGAATATTACCTTCCCCAACTCAATCAACGCCTAGAGGAAATAGTCGGCGATGGGTGGTTGTTTGACCCCAGTCAAGTTTCAATGGGCGGATAAGGGAAGATGCGATCGCGTTAATCTTAATGATTTTTATTGGCTTGTCCAAAGAGGAGATGCAATGAAGATTAGGGAGATGCGATCGCGTTACTCTGAAATTAATCGCTAACAGTATAACCAGCTTATGCAGTCCTTCAATATCACACTGCCAGATGCGATATGGAATCTCAACTAATACAAACTTCTCCTGACATCCTTTCTGGTACACCCGTCTTCTATGGAACTCGCGTACCAGTAACAAACATTGATTGATTATCTCGAAGCAGGCGATCGCCTCAACGACTTTCTAGAAGATTTTCCCACTGTGAGCCGCGCACAGGCAACAGCGTTTCTCGAATCACTCTGCTGTAAAAGCAAATACCGCCTTTAGCGTTTCTGAGGTAAGAGTCGGATAGTTTTTTAACACTTGTTGTTGTGTCCATCCCGTCGCAAACAAACCCAATAAGAACTCTACAGATAAACGAGTTCCTTTCACAGTCGGTTTACCCAGCAGAATTTTAGGGTCTGAATGAATGTACTGTTGCCAGTCCATAGTTTTTACTCCGACTAAGCTACAGCTATTGTTGCACAGTATGATTTTTGTTGGCTTGCCCAGAGAGGAGATGCAATGAAGATAAGGGAGATGCGATCGCGTTAATCTTAAATTAATCGCTAACAATGTAACCAGCTTATGCAGTCCTTCAATATCACACTGCCAGATGCGATCGCGTTAATCTTAAATTAATTGGCAATAATGTAAAAATTTTCTGCAATCAGTCCTCTAGACTCGTTCACGAGTATCAAAGACTCATTCACGAGTATCAAAGACTCATTCACGAGTATTAAAGACTCGTCGGCGAGTATCAAAGACTCATTCACGAGTATCAAAGACTCGTTGGCGAGTATCAAAGACTCATTCACGAGTATTAAAGACTCGTCGGCGAGTATCAAAGACTCATTCACGAGTATTAAAGACTCGTCGGCGAGTATCAAAGACTCATTCACGAGTATCAAAGACTCGTCGGCGAGTATCAAAGACTCATTCACGAGTATCAAAGACTCGTCAGCGAGTATCAAAGACTCGTTCACGAGTATCAAAGACTCGCCCTGGCGAATGAAATTCGCGGCTATACAGACAAAACCCACCTCCGTGGGTTTCAAATTCCTGAGTCCGCGCAGGCGGACTTAGTTTGTATAGCCACGATTTCTAATCGCCGGGTATATTTATTTGCAAAGGTGAGATGCTCTCATACATCTGTTTATGCTTGGCTAAAAGCTCTTGATATTTCTCATTCGTCTTTGCTTCTACCCACTTGGCTTTAAATATTGCTGCTGATTCCGCTTTAACTGGGTCTACTTCATAGGGAAGAATCTCTTTTTTGTCACCTGAAGTTTCCGAATTTTGTTTATATTTCCTGCCGCTTTTATGATTAGCATAACGGCGAGAGCGAGTATAACCCATTTGAATAAACTTCCTTGCCATATCCGCGCCGACAAAATCATCTTTCTCTAAATAATCAAGAAAAAGCTCGTATATTTTTTCACTTGACTCTCTAGCAATATCAGGAGTTTTAAACCGCCAGTAGGGAAGAATTTCTGATTTGTATGGTTCAACCAAAAGTACGCCCTGCTCACCCTTGCCAACGCGATAGAGTTCAGGATGTTGGCGAAAATCGAGATTTTTAAAGTCTAAAGAATAATCAAAAGCCATGCGAAGTGTTTATTATGAATAATAAACTTTAATAAAAAAGTCGAGCTTCTATCTCTGTAGGGAAATTTTATTTTATTATGCTATCTAGCACCCAATCCGTGAACAGTGTCCTGGCGCCAGGAAATCTGCGTAAAGTACATCACATTGCCCTCAACGTCCAGGATATGCAAGCTTCCCGCTACTTTTATGGTACAATCCTGGGTTTGCACGAACTCACAGGCGACGAAGTACCCGCAACCCTGGTGGAACTTGTCGTATCTGGGAAAGTAGCCAACTTCATTACCCCAGATGGGACGATACTGGATTTATTTGGGGAACCCGATTTAACACCACCAAATCCAGACCCAGAGAAGACATTCACCAGAGCCTACCATCTAGCCTTTGACATAGATCCGCAGTTATTTGAGCAAGCGGTGACAGTGATCAGAGAAAATAAAATAGCGATCGCACATGGCCCAGTCACTCGTCCTACTGGTAGAGGAGTGTATTTTTACGATCCAGATGGCTTTATGATTGAAATTCGTTGCGATCCAGAAGCTAGTTAACTTAGGGGTAATAACAAAAGTATCTACTATGACCGCTAAACTCACGCAAATATTTAAAGTAATTGAAGACACAATCACAAAACCGCCAATTCCACACGAACCATACAAGCAATCATTGAAAGCCTGGGCGATGTATTGTTTGCGAGATAAAGGTTTTATAGTCGCTTATGCTCAAAATGCCGACTTTGCCATTGAAAGAAAACGTGAAGAAAAACTATATTTTAAAGTTTCAAACAGCCCCGATGATTTAGATAATTCTTTTAACTGGATTGTTTGGGATAGTGTAACCAAAAGCGCCAGTCTGATTCATCAAAAAATAGACTGATGCCAAAATATTCGTCAAATATTTTCCTGATTCTGTAACTATTCTGACTCCTGAATTCTAATTCCTGTTAGCGCAGCGGGGCGTAGCCCATTCTGACTAGACAACTGCTGCACAAATATTTGATATTCTGACGAATTTAATCCCAACTGCAATACAGCCAATACTTGCTGCATATTGCCAGCAATTAAATTGGACATTGACAACCACAAACCAGGAAATACTTGACTTTTGATAATTCCATCTGCGTCCACTTCTAAAGGTATATATGAATTTTATTTTATTATGGCTTGGTACATATTTTTCTTGTGATGTACTGTTTAAGCCCGATCGCGTTTCTCAAACACTATTACATGCTGTTGAGGTAACAAGTTTTTGGTTTCCCGCCAAACCAAACCAACAGCTTGCATTTCCTTACAAACTTGCTTTTGAGTCATTTTGTGGAGACGTTTAATCAGAATAAAGGGATTTTCACCCCGATACTCAACCAGCACCACCTTCCCACCTGGTTTAAGTGCTTTTACAATTCCTTGCATCACTTCTTGGGGATACTCAAGTTCATGGTAAGCATCCACCATCAAGGCTAAATCGATACTTTCAGATGGTAAGTTGGGGTCAGTAAAAGTGGCTAAAATCGGCTCAACATTGGTGATATTTTTCTCTTTTTTGAACAACTCAATGATTTCCAACATTTCTGGTTGAACATCTACAGCCAACACCTTACCTGCTGTTAATAACGGCGCGATGCGAAAGCTTAAGTAACCTGTTCCAGCGCCAATGTCTGCCACCACATCATTAGGTTTCAGATTGAGGAGGCTGACTACCTTACTTGGCTGTTCTTCTCTCTCTCGATTTGGACGTTCTAGCCAGCCAGCGCCAGTGTATCCCATAACTTGGGCGATTTCGCGCCCCATGTAATATTTGCCGATACCATCTGGACTGTGGATAAAACGCTGTTCGTAAACTGCGTAGGCGTAGCCCGCACTTCGACTTGGCTCAGTGACCATCGTAGACATCGCACCAGTCGCAGCTTGTGCTGTCAGGGTTGGGTTCAGCAGCGAACAACTCAATATCACAACAAGAGTTACTATAAAGTGGAGAAAATTTGACATTTGGTTATGACAGATATGGATATTTATAAGCAGCAACTAAAAGAATTTTATGGTAGTAGAACGACTTATGACCATGAAAAAGATACTCGCCATCCTCTAGAAGCCAAGCTTCTACTTGAATTTGTTGGGCTACATTCGGGACAAAAAATCCTTGATGTGGCAACTGGAACGGGTTTAGTTGCGATACCCACAGCTGAAAAAGTTGGTTCAGAGGGCTACGTGATTGGAATTGACATGACCCCTGGAATGTTGCATCAAGCAAGACTTAAGATTGCAGCAGCAAGATTACAAAATATCGAGTTGATTGAGGCAGATGCAGAATATTTCAACTTTAGTGATAGTAGTTTTGATGTTGTCTTTTGCTGTGAGGCAATTGTACTTTTTCCTGATATAATTGCTATTTTAAAAAAGTGGTATCGCTTCTTGAAACCCGGAGGATTTGTGGCATTCACCTGTCCTCCCGAAACTGCTTATATGGCATCTCTTCAGCAGAGGATCTGCACTAAGGTTTTGGGTGTATCGCTACCACATATCCTTGAACCACTGGGAACTCCAGAAAAATGTCAGAATTTGCTTAATCAGGTAGGTTTTAGAGATATCGAAATTAAGATTGAACCATCAGGACGTTATCACCCTCTTAGTGATAACAGATTATCGATGACAGTAATTAATATAAATTTTAAAGGCAATCCTCTGTTGTCAAAATTATCACAAGAACAATTAAATCAGTTGCAAGTTGAGTACAAAGCAGAAATTGAGAAATTAGCAACCGATCAAGGCCTTTGGATAGACACTACAAAATTCTTTGTTCGCGCTCAAAAATAAGTTGATGAGCTTTGCTCCTGAACTTACAGTTTCTGGCGATCGCCCATGATAATCTTGCCATTAATAATGACAATGACACTTTAACCTCCTAGACCGATGTAGAACTAAACATTTTCAGATTTACTTGAAGCAGCCCCTTTAAAAATTTGTAATCCAACTTTTGGACATTATGCAAAACCTGTCCCTGATATTAGTGCCTGTACTCGCTGCACAAAAAGTAGCAGGTGACGGTGTAATTAAACCTCTTGGTCATCATGAACTGCTGTTAGTGCTGGTACAACTGTCACTATTGCTTCTCGTAGCGCGGGGATTAGGTGAATTGATGCGCCGGATTAACCTACCGCCTGTTGTTGGAGAATTACTGGCGGGTGTGCTGCTTGGCCCTTCTCTATTTGGTTTGCTCCTTCCCGACTTACAAGCACACATTTTTCCCAAAAGTCAAGAACAGTCTAATTTACTTTCGGTGATTTCTTGGTTAGGCGTGTTATTTTTGCTAATTGTGACTGGGTTGGAAACAGATCTCAAGCTGATTCTTCGTAAGGGTAAAACGGCTCTTTTGATTTCACTGGGTGGAATTATTATCCCTTTTATCACCGGATTTGGACTGGGCTGGCTATTGCCAGATAGTTTTTTAGCCGACCCAGAAAAGCGACTAGTATTCAGTCTATTCATAGCCACAGCAATGAGTATTTCGGCAGTACCAGTGATTGCGAAAGTGCTGATTGACTTAAACCTGATTCGCCGTGACATTGGTCAAGTCACCTTAGCTGCTGGTATGACTGACGACACCATCGGCTGGATTTTACTTTCTGTGGTTTCAGGTCTAGCTAGTAGCGGCAAATTTGACCTTGGGACAATTTTCCATTCTGTGAGCGCTGCCATATTATTTCTAGCGATCGCTTTCACAATTGGGCGTACCATCGTAGACCAGATTTTGCGCTGGGTTGATGACTACATTGGCGGAATTGCCGCTAGTATGTCGGTTGTGCTGATTCTTTCGCTCTCGGCAGCAGCACTTACCCACGCATTAGGTTTGGAAGCAGCATTAGGTGCTTTCGTGCTGGGGATTCTATCCGGTCAATCCCGTCGCTTTAGCAATGAAGCTGGACACATGTTAGAAGTCTTCACAGCAGCCTTTCTAGCGCCAATTTTCTTTGCTTCAGCGGGTTTGAAAGTTAACTTGCTAGCTCTGTTAGTCCCTCAAACGTTGATATTTGGCTTGATTGTTCTCGCTGTCGCCTGTGTTGGTAAATTTACAGGTGCTTACCTTGGTTCTCGCGTCGGTGGCTTGAGTCATTGGGAAGGTTTGGCAATGGGTTCAGGGATGAATGCTCGCGGGGCGATGGAAATTGTTGTTGCCACGATTGGTTTATCTTTGGGAGTGCTGAATCCCCAGATGTACTCGATTATTGTCATGGTGGCGATCGTCACTTCCCTGATGGCTCCACCCCTGCTGCGCTGGACTTTATCAAAAGTAGTTATAGGTGAAGAGGAAGCTCGACGATTGGAACAAGAAGAACAGGATAGTCGCAGTTTTATCAAGCAGATTCAGCGTGTCTTAATACCTACTAGTGGTGGTCCCAACATCCAACTAGCGGCGCAACTAGTCGGTTACATGGCTCATCAAAACTCGATAGAAGTTACATCTCTATATGCCCTAAGTGATAAGCAACCTCAAAGCAGAGGACGCCGGATGGCAGCAACCCACGTTAAAGATACCGCCGCCGAGCAAGCTCTGACTGCTGTGACTGAGGAAATGCAGCTACCTACTGATACCACCCTGCAAACAAAAACGGAGTCTGGACGTAATAAGGCGGAGGTAATTCTGAATGAAGCGAACAAAAACTATGACTTAATCGTACTGGGAGCTTCTGAACAGATAAGCCCCCAAAAAGCATTGTTTAATTTGCTTGTTGACCGGGTTGTCCAAGAAGCACCTTGTGCAACGATGGTGGTAAAGTCGCACCTACACCATCCCAAAGGTGAGATATGTAAAATCCCTCAACAACAGCTGAAAAAGATTTTGGTGCCAACGGTGGGGACAGAATACAGCAAAAATGCCGTAGAGATGGCAAGTACGATCGCAGCTCAAACCGGGGCATTAGTGATGATCGTTAACGTGATTAATTTGCCACAGGTTGAGTATGTTCTTTACGAACAGCGATCGCTAGCTCCAGTTAAGGAAATTGCTCACGATATGCTTGAACAGCAAGCAGAAATTAGCCGCAATCTGGGTGCTGATGTCAAAACCTATATTCTTCAAGGAAGCAGCCCAGAAAGGGAAATCCTCAAGTTTGCCCAAACCCAGGAAGTTGACTTAATTCTTCTAGGGAGTAGTATCCGAATGGTTACAGGTCGCGTTTTCTTCGGTCACAGAGTGGATGCAATTCTGAGTAAGTCCCATTGCCCAGTAGCGGTAATTACTGTGCCATAGTCGTTCTAAGCTTAGATGCATTTAGGTAACTTTATCGTTTGTGCATAATGCTCGAAGACGAGGTAAAGCTTTGCTTTGAAGCCTCCTTGAGTCTTTTCAAAAGCTAGATCCCTGGAATCCCGGTTGAGCGTTTCCTGAATCTCTGTTTTGTGAATCATCGTTATCTTTAGGCGATCGCTCGCGCCAGTGAGTTAGTTTGCTATTGCTTTGTGTACTTGCTGTGAAACGCTAAAAGCGGCTTTAATTAAATCGGCTCCTTTTTCACCGATCATAATGGTGGGCGCGTTCGTATTTCCCCCGACTAGAGTTGGCATGATCGATGCATCAACAACCCGCAACCCTGTAACACCGCGTACCCGGAGTTCGGGATCGACAACCGCCATTGGGTCAGTTCCCATTTTGCAGGTGCCGACAGGATGATACCCCGTAACGCAAAATTCCCGAATGTAAGCAACGAGAGCTTCATCGCTAATCACCTCAGCACCGGGACTGATTTCCTCACCTCGAAACTGATCAAAGGCACTTGTATGAAATAATTTACGCATTATTTTAATCCCTTCAACTAGCTTTTGCACATCGGATTGACTTTGTAGAAAGTTGATCCGAATAATCGGTGGGTCTTTGGGGTCAGGCGAGCGCAAACTGACACTCCCAATGTTTTGGGGATGAGTCAAACTGACTGTAACAGTGAATCCCAAACCAGAGAGGGTTTGGCCAGGAGATATCCACAGAATGGGACCGAAGAAAAACTGTAAATCTGGCGTGGCATCCAGATTACCTTCGGTATGCAAAAACAATCCGGCTTCAGCGTTACCATTACTGCTAATTGCCGGGTCTAACCCAGCAATTACCTGGGGTGCCACAGGACTGGTAATTATCTGGTGTGCCACAGGAACGAGAGAGTGGTCTTGGAGGTTTTGACCGACACCTGGCAAATCAACGACGACAGGAATCCCCATTGCTTGCAGGTGTTCTGCATCACCAATGCCGGAAAGCATCAGCAGCTTGGGCGAATCGAATGCACCAGCACTTAAAATCACTTCTTTGTTAACCCTGGCTTGGTGCAGCCTTCCCTCGTGCATATATTCCACCCCAACGGTGCGGGTTCCCTCAAACAACAAGCGAGTTACCAACGCTCCTATTGTTATTGTTAAATTGGGACGCTGGAGAATTGGCACCAAGAATGCAGCAGCAGCACTATGACGTTTACCATCCTTGACTGTTAACTGATAAATTGCCGCACCTGATTGCTGTATCCCATTGAAGTCAGGATTGTGCTTATATCCGATTGCCACAGCTGCTTCTACAAATCGTTGCGATGCCACAGTAGGAGGTTGAATATCGGTCACGCTCAACTCACCATCAACCCCGTGGTATGCGTCGGCACCGCGTTGCTGGTTCTCAGATTTCTTGAAATAGGGCAATACATCTTGGTAACTCCAACCAGGATTCCCCAATGACTGCCAGTGGTCATAATCGTGATGATTGCCCCGGATATAAATCATGGAATTAATCGAACTGCTGCCACCCAAGACTTTGCCACGGGGACAAAAGATTTTGCGGTTATTCAGGTACGGTTCTGGTTCAGAAAAATATTTCCAGTCCAGTTCCGAGCGAGGTAGGTTGGGGGATGACAACGGGATTTGAATCTCAGGTTTAGTATCTGGATTGCCAGCTTCGAGTAATAACACAGTTGTTTCACTATCTTGTGTCATCCGGTTGGCGACAACGCAGCCTGCCGAACCTGCACCAATCACAATATAGTCATATTGAGTCATCACATCCTCGCTTGTAAATTCAACTATTTCAAGAGCTGCAACTTAAAGATTGGTTAAAGCTTGAAGTTTAAGAATCTGACTGTTGCATTACGACCAACACAGAGATTCATCCTGAATCTCTGACGCTAATTTTTCTTCTGATTGTGCAAAATTTGGGTTAGATTTCATTATCTCTTGTAAGTAACCAATTACCTGATCTAAATTAGCCCTTGACCCTTTTTCTGCCTCTACTAAAGCTGTTACTGCCTCTTGCTTACCTCGAAGCTTGTCCAAATCTTGTCACATAGCGCTTTTATCTTTGTTAGAGTTGCTTGTCTCAGCTTCTCATATCATGTCTGGTTAAAGACTTATCATTAAGGCAGCAGGGGTGCAGAGGAGCAGAGAATCACAGGAGAGAGGCTTTTGGGCTTTCTGCATAAATTTGGGAATTAAAACTAATTAGCCAGACTTGATATCAATTGTTTTTCCAAAAGCTATTTTCAAAGGCTTTGTTACGATTGCCTTTGGCACTGCCCCGATTGCGATCGCTAACTGCTGGCTGTCGGCAGTAATCTTTTATGTGTTTATATTTAATCTTTTTAAGTAATAAATGTATTTTTGTACTGAAGATAGTCATTAGTAATTGGCTGTATGGTTGTGCCAAAGGCAATCGCACGTTGTTTTGCCCAACTTCACTTGCATCGCCTTGTTCCCTCGCCAGCAGGGTCGCTAGATTGTCTTTGCGAACAATGCAAGCCGACGCATTAACAATGCAAGCCAATGCGTTAACAATGCATCTCAATACATTGGCATTGCAGGGTATTGCCTTTCTTTAATTCGCTACCAATTCATGAAATGCTGTACTAAGCAAACTTTTCTTTAATAATTTGACCTTAGCGCGAAGCCCTAGAAGTGACCGATCTTTGCAAATTAGCTAGAGCGCGATTGTAATCCAAAATAGCTTCAACTTGATTACCTTCTGCTCTTGTCAGGTCATTTTCAGCATCAATTACCTCTGTTTGAGTGCCCACACCAGCTTGGAACCTCAATCTTGCTAAATTCAGAGCTTCCCTGGCTTGATTTAAAGCCACACTAGAAGTCTGCACATTATTTAAATTGGATTGCAATTGAGCATAATACTGTTCTACATCAAAGCGAATTTGGTCGCGCTGGGTAGCAAATTGACTCTCTGCGATCGCAATATTAGCTCTCGACTGATCTGCACGCGCTTTTGCTGCTCCCCCTTCAAATAAAGTTAGATTTCCTTGAATTCCTGCGGAATAGCCATCAGTAATGCTGACGTCATCGTTATACTGATCTAGTAGATTGTAGTTGCCGACCAAACTAACTTGCGGTCCTAACTGTGAAAGTGCCTGTCGTCGCTGTTGCTCGTAAATATTACGTTGTCCCAAATACTGTTGCAACTCTGGACGATTTTGAAATGCTTGGACAATACTTTGTTCTACCGTCTGCGGCCAAAGACCCGCTAACTGTACAGGGTCAGAGGCACTGATATCAACTGACTGCGATAAACTTAACAACGTGGCAAGCTGACGACGGGCAATTTGCTGCTGTGAGATTGCATTAGTCAGTTGTTGTTGGGAGTTTGCTAAATTCACCTGAGCTTGCAGTACATCGAACCGCGTACCTACTCCAGCCTGTTCTCTGGCTTGAGTATCCCGTAAACTAGCCTGGGCATTTATCACAGCAGACTGATTAATTCTGACTAGTTGATCTGCTTGTTGCAAATTGTAGTATTGAGTCGTGGCATTCAAGCTAATTGTCAAAAACTGACTTTCAACATTTAATTGATCTACCCGTAGCTGTTCTTCTGCGGCTCGGATAGTCGCTTGTCGGTTCCCAGAAGTATAGAGATTGTAATTTAGTTGGGCTGAACCATTAAAAGTGGTGCTGGATTGAGATGAATTGGCTTGAGATGAATTGTTACTAAAACCATTACCACTATTAGTCACATTACTGTTGAGTCCCAGAGTAGGAAACAAGGCAGCTTGGGACTCGCGGAGCGCCGAGCGACTGCGTTCTAGCTGTAATATAGCTACCTGTAAGTCTCGATTGTTGCGTTTTGCGAGTTCCAAAGCTTGTGCCAAACTGATTGGCACAGTTCCCTGAATCTTTACTTCCTCTGGTTTGGTAGGAAATTGGAGAGGATTGGAATTGGGGTTGAGGCGATCGGGAACGTGTACAGAGCTTGAAGAATTCTGTGCTTTTGGGGGAGTTGCTGCACTTGCTAAAGTTGGAAGAAAAATTGCGAACGCGACAGGAACCCAGGCAGAATGCACGAAAAATAAGCTGAAATTCATAATCTAAATATAGTCATTAATTAGGTTTTTTGAGGATATAATCAAAAGTTTTCATTCTGATTGACCTACAGAGATTTAAATCTTAAATTCCTCCTCAAAAGGTTAATCTTAACAAATTAGCCGACAATCAAACCATCCTGAACTCGAATAATCCTTCTGGTTTGAGCAGCGATATCTGGTTCATGAGTGACAATCACAATCGTGATCCCTTGGTCATTAAGTTCAGTCAGTAAACTCATCACCTCATGGGAGGTTTCAGTATCTAAAGCTCCTGTTGGCTCATCTGCCAAAACTAATGCAGGTCGGTTGACCAAAGCACGAGCGATCGCTACTCGTTGCTGTTGTCCGCCAGATAGTTGACTGGGACGGTTAGCGATGCGCCCCCCTAGTCCTACCTTTTCTAAGGCTTCTAATGCCCTTTCCCGGCGTTTTGGCTTGGGTAAGTTAGCGTAAACCATTGGCAACATAACGTTTTCCAATGCTGTCGCCCGCGCCAATAGGTTAAATTGTTGGAACACAAAACCTATCCTTTGGTTGCGGATATAGGCTAATTCATCATCATCAAAAGTCGTCAGGTTTCTACCTTCAAAAATATAGTCTCCAGTTGTAGGACGATCCAGACATCCCAAAATATTCATCAGCGTGGATTTACCCGAACCTGATGCACCCATAATAGAGACATATTCCCCTTCTTCAATAGAGAGTTCAATACCCTTGAGTATTGGAACACTAACTTCTCCCAAGTAATAGGTTTTGGTAATAGATTCCATCCAAATCATTGTCGGCATATTTATTTCGGATTAATAACTTGTTAATTGTTGTTTGTAAATTTTGAAAAAGCTACATTGAGTGTAGAACTTGCGAACAATTCAAATTTTATCACCAGATATTTGCAAATCATCTGCAATGTTAGTGTGTATGACTTTCAGTAAATAGAATATAGTTACTGCAATTTAATCCCAGAATCACCATCTAATGAAAATTGGTAGTTGCGAGTCAAATTCTTGTGAATTACCTTCTTTGGCGTTATTAAACTCTATTTCTAGTTGGTAAAAACTGCCCTGTGAAAATTGCACTAATCCCAGATCAATTAGCGTTCTAACTTCAGCAGAAAAGTTTTGAACACCGGGTAAGGTGACTTGTAATGCTGTAATTTCTTTGAATCCAACTTTATGAACTAATGGAGGTCGCCGTTCTAACGGGTAATTTGTAGGTTTTTGAGTTGCAGGTGAAATGAAAATCAATGGTTCTGATAAATTGTCACTATTGGTTGCGATCGCAATAGAAGCTCTTGGTGTCCGATATGTTGCATGGTAATCCCAAGTAGGAAATGGTATTTCTCGTAAATCTGATGCTGTTGACCGGAATGAAATGCCAAAGGGACAAGCCTGTGTTTCTTGCCAACGGCAGCGTGACCACAAACCTGTAGGGCGAACAAGAGGAGACTGGATTTCGTTAGTATCAAAAAGCCAAAGTAACTCAAGATAAGCATTATCAAAGAAAAAGCAAAGGTTTGCAGTCCCTTGACCTTGATGAATTCTACGACTACCTTCTGTGAGTCCAAAAGCAGTTAGCAAATCTGCTGGTGGTGCTTCTGGTTCAACACAGACAAAGATATGGTCTAGTTCAAGTTGCATATATTCACCTGTTTTAAGAGAAGCTTTTAATTTTTAAATTTTCTTTTTTTGAATTATTTAGTCACTACGTAAAGCATTGATTGGATCTAATTTTGCAGCATTCCGCGCTGGAATCACCCCAGCGATTAAGCCAACGGTTAACGAGAGTACAAAGCCAGCAACGATCGACAATAAAGAAATTACAAACGGAAACTTGAAAACGTTTGCAGCCACAAAGGCTAATAAAACGCCAGTCACTATACCAATACCTCCGCCGACAATGGAAATCACGATCGCTTCCGCTAAAAATTGATTCAGTATTGCTGAATTAGTGGCTCCTACGGCTTTGCGAATCCCGATTTCTCGCGTCCGCTCGACCACAGAAACGAGCATAATGTTAGCAATACCAATGCCACCAACTACCAGAGAAATTCCAGCGATCGCTACCACCATGACTGTAAATAAACTTACAATACTAGTAAAGGTACTAACAATATCAGCTTGATTAGTCAGCCGAAAATCATCAGCTTGTGGCGGATAAATGTTATGACGCAGCCGTAAGAGATTGGTAACTTGAAACTGAGCGGCTTCTAACTGCTCCTGATTCGCGCCTTTGACTAAAATTCCACTTACAGAAACGCCTACCAGGGCATTATTCCCAACTAATCTCTTTGACATACTAGTTAGAGGAATAAAAATCTGGTCATCTCGATCCATCGGCCCCTGAGCGCCTTTAGGTTCCATCACCCCAATTACTTCATAAGCCTCTCCCTGAACGCGAATTTTCTCACCGATCGGATTTACACCCTGTGCAAAGAGTGTTTTTTGGACTGTGGGGCCAAGAATGGCAAGCTGTGCGGCAGTATCTAGTTCTTCCTGAGTAAAATATCTCCCTTGTTGGGGGTGAGTATTTCTGACTTCTGGGTAGTTCAAATCTGTGCCATAAATGGTTGTTGAGGTGTTCTGTCCTGCATAGACAACTTGGGCAGTCCGTTGGAGATAAGCTGAAACCATCTGTGCTGATGGCGCTTGTGTAGCGATCGCTTTAGCATCTTCCCAAGTTAAGGTACTGCTAGAACCTACTCCTTGACGGACATTGCCGCTTCTTGCAGCACCCGCCAAGATTTGGATCACATCTGTACCCAATGCTTGTATCTGTTGCTCAACTCCCTTTTGCACTCCCTGACCGACAGAAGTAATGGCAATAACTGAAGAAATCCCAATAATCACGCCCAACATAGTTAGACCTGTGCGTAATTTGTTACTCCACAGAGTCTCTGCCGCCATTGTCAAGATTTCCAGCAATGGTACTGTGCGGGTATTCTTCGCTTTATAAAAGCCCTTAAATATCTTAAACATAATGTTTTATTTAAAACTAACTTTAAGGGGAACCACCACCTTGAGAACGACCACCACCGCCAGAACTCCCGCCAGAACGAGCTCCGCCGCCACCTGCTCCTCTTCCGCCTCCTCCTCCGGCTCCTGTGCCTCCACCTAGACCAGGGAAAACTCCTCCTCTTGGTGTTGATTGCGGACGCGATCCTGGTGGGAAACTGAGCAACACCCTTTCGTCTCCTGTCAATCCAGACTTAACTTCGGTAAAGTTATTCGCGGTGACGCCAGTCTCAATGCGAGTGAACACAGGTTTGTTATTTTTTCCTTGCACAAACACGCCTGTAGCATTTTCTTGGCGTACTACCGAGGCTGTTGGCACTACTAAAACATTTTGAACTTGACCGACTTGAAAATCTACTTCCGCATTCATCCCAGACCGCAGTAGTCTTTGAGGGTCTAAAAGCGATACTCTCACTTCAAAACTGGTGACGTTTTGCTCTACTATTGCTTGGGCAGCAATTTGGCTCACTTTACCTTCAAAGGTCTTTCCTGGGTAGGCATCTGCTTTAATCGAGACTTTTTGACCAATGCTGATTTTGGAAATATTTGTTTCCGCTAAATTGGCGACAACTTCATTTGTGGAAGCTAAAGACAAGATTGAAGAAGAAGAAGAAGAAGCTACTTCACTACTGGCAGTTGTAGGTGTCACGAAAGCGCCTGGATCGGCATATTTCTTTGTCACCACACCATCGAAGGGTGCGCGAATGATCGTGTCATTGATTTCGGCTTGGATGTTTTGCAGTGAGCCGCGAGCCGATGTTACCTGGGCACGGGCTGCGTTAATATCTTCTTGGCGTGTTCCGGCTTTCACAAGTGCCAAAGCTTGCTGTCTCTGCTTCACCACAGCTCGTGCTTGCTCAACGTCTTCTGGACGTGACCCGGCTTTTTGCAGAGCCAGTGCTTGCTGTGCTTCATTTACATTAGCTTGGGCGCTGTCACGATTAGAGCGGTTTTGGTTAAGAGTCTGAAGGGAAATACCGCCTGCATTGTAAAGTTGCTGATTGCGAACAAAATCATCTTCTGCTTGGCGGAGGGCAGCTTGAGCGCTTTGCAAGCGTGCCTGTGCTTGGGCAATATCTTGAGAGCGATTACCTGCGATCGCTTTTTGCAGATTCGCTTCGGCTTCGTCTAATGCTCCCTGTGATTGGGCAATATCTTGAGGACGATTACCTGCGATCGCTTTTTGCAAATTCGCCTCAGCTTGTGCCAATTGTCCTTGAGCAGAGGTAAGTTGCCCCCGGAGGTTGGAATCATCCATGTAAGCGACAATCTGTCCTTGTTTGACGATATCTCCTTCTTTCGCCAGCAGGCTTTTCAAGATGCCGGAATTTTTTGGGCTGAGGTTGATTGACCGCTCAGGCTTCACCGTTCCGTTCGCTGAAACTGTGATTGTTAAACTCTGCCTTTCTACAGGTCTTGTCAGTACCCGGCGGCTGGCTTGTTGACGGGGAGCAACCGTTACTTGGTAATAAACGGCATAGCCAATTCCACCCAAAAGGCAAAGAGCAATTAGCCAAGAGAGCCAATTACGTCTGCCCTTTTTTTTCTTTACCTCTGGAACCAAAACTGATGAATCTACGGTGTTTTGTGTATCAATTTTCATATCCATTTTGTCTATAAAGAACGGCTACCGAGCTAGTTATTCACGGCTAACAACTATAGCCTGGTAGCCTAATACTGACAATGATTTTGAGTTTTTAGTGTTTTAAAGGTTTATTTGCAGTACTAATCCACTAGGAAGTCTGAAGTAATCATCACGCACTCTCACTAATCTCCCAGCAGGAACAATTTCCTGATTGGGAAGCAGAATATCCCCGTTAGGAAGTCTGAAGTAACCTTGATCGCGCAGTCTGACTATGGATCTAGCAGGAATAATTTGCCCATTGGGATATCTGATATCACCATTACCAAGTCTGACTACTCTGCGATTAAATTGGTTGTCACGATTCCAATTATCCCGATCTCTAGGGTTTCTGACTTCTACAGGATATGTTCTGCCGTCACGGTTCCAATTATCCCTGTCTCTAGAGTTTCTGACTTCTCTAGAATTGGATCTGCCGTCACGATCCCAATTATCTCTGGCTCTAGAATTGGATCTGCCGTCACGATCCCAATTTTGATCGCGATCACCAACAACGTAGACTTTCGTCTGGGCACTTGCAGGCGCAGTCAAGAGAGTAGGAACAATTATCAGGGCAGCAGCAGCTAAGACTATCGATATACGGTTTGGTTTCAACATAGAATTGACTCCTTATTTGGATTAAAGTTCTAGTTTGCTGAAGTTTGAATTCAGCAATCTTTAGATAGTTGTTTTTGTTTTGGCATTAAGGTGTTGAATATTTACCTCGTCGTATAAATTCATACATAATAATTATTGATCAAAAAGTTGAAACCGATGTATGACGAAAGTCACTAGTAGTTCCAGGCTGATGTATGACCAAAGTCACCAATTATTGGGTATGGGGCATGGGGCATGGAGCATTGGGAAAGAGGAGGCAGAAGTTCTTTAATTTTGAATTTTGAATGCGTGAATTTTGAATTGATTTCTCCCTCATCCCCCTCATATCTTTCCCCAAGATTGGTAAGATTTTGCTGCCGTCAAGAGCGCAGATCGTTTAAGCTAGCTGAAAGATTCTTTGATTAGTGGCTTAAAGGCGGTAGTGTGCCTAAACATGTTCGTTTGATTTCTCTTTTAATGGTCTGTAGTTTATGGAGTATGCCAAAAGCCGCTAACGCGCAGGCATTAATACCCCATACACTGCAATTAGATGCGACAAAGTTAGAAAAGCAAGGGTTGAGCTTGGCACAAGAGGCGGCTCAACTAGCTCAGTTTCAACAGGTTGACTTAGCTTTGCCACGAGCGCGGCTAGCTAGTCAACTGGCTCCTGGGAATGATAAAGTGTGGTTGCTCTTAGGTGGATTGCAACTGCAATCCAAAGAGTTTGATGGGGCGATCGCTAGTCTGAAAAAAGCACAATCTCTCAACCCTAAAAATGGTGATATTCTGTTTGCTTTGGGTTCAGCGAATTTTCAGCAGAAAAATTACCAGGCTGCTGTTGTCAATTATCAAGATGGTTTGAAGTTAAAACCAAACGATCCAGAGGGTTTATTTGATTTGGGTAATGCTTACTATTTGCTGGGTAAATTGCCAGATGCGATCGCACAGTACGATAAAGCCGTCTCCCAAGATAAAAAATTCTGGCCCGCGCTCAACAATATTGGCTTAATCAACTACGAACAGGGTAATATCCCCGAAGCGATTAAGCGATGGCAATCGGCTGTAACCCTTGAGAAACAAGCGGCAGAACCTTTATTGGCCTTAGCCGTGGCACTGTATACTAAAGGCGATCGCCAACAAGGACTAACCTTGGGAGAAGCTGCACTCCGTATTGATTCGCGCTATGCTAACTTGAATTTCCTCAAAGAAAATCTCTGGGGCGATCGTCTACTGTCTGATACGAAAAAATTCCTAGAATTACCACGTATTCAAGCAGCTATACAGCAACGAGAAAACTCATCATCAGCGCCTACACTTAGAAAACAGCCTACTCAATAGGAGTTAGGAGTTAGGAGTTAGGAGTTAGGAGTTAGGAGTTAGGAGTTAGGAGTTAAATATTTCAACTCCTCACTCCTCACTTATAACTGCTAACTGTCCTATTGCCACTTGCCTAACAGTACCTTTTCGTAGTACATCTATACTAGATAAATACAGGAATTAGTTGCCCAAAAACATTGACGGGCAAGTATTCCTGAAATTAAGTCGTTAATTCTCAGTGTTAGTCTGTGGGTAGAAGTGCGATGATTTGGTCAACAAACTGTTGATGGTCAACAACTGGCTTAGAAATGTAGCCATCAGCACCGCTTTGTTTGAGAAAGTTCTCGCGATCGCCTTCCATAGCATGTGCTGTCACCAGAATCACAGGTAAGTTTGCTGTTTTTGGATCGGATTTTAACATTTGTGTAATCTTGATTCCATCAACAGACTTGCCTTGGTAAACACTTCTGGAGAGAGAAACATCCATCAAAATCAGGTCGGCTTCTCCTGATTGGGCAATTTTGATGACTTCTTCCACATTTTCAGTGTGTTTCACACCCAAGCCACCACGCTTGGACAAAATTTTGGAAAAAACACGAGCATTAATTAGATCGTCTTCGACAATTAAAACAGTTTTCATGAGAATTTTAGTTATAGAGGTGAGGAGATCCAAGAATTCCAGAATTCAAAATTAAGAAATGCAATCATGATGAAAAGGAGTCAGAAGACAGAATTCAGAATTCAGAAGAACCCAGCAGTCAAATCAGGAGTAACAATCACGGAAAGAATTTTTTCTTCTCCCAAGGGGAGACGCTAAGAGCGAACACGCGCGTTTAAAATAGCTTGCTCTAAACCTCAATTCTCTATCCAGTCCCACAAAATCCATTCTGGATTCTGTCTCCTGAATTCTGAATTCTTCTTCGGTAAGTATCATGGCTACTAAGTTTATGTAGATTATACTCGTGTGCATCCTTTTTAATAGTCAATGTGCATCTTCGTCATCAAGGATGATACTACTGCTTTTTCTTCTGTGACTATCAAAATTTTGTTATGAATCTCATTTCATCCGTTATGCTGTGGTTGCCGCAGTGTTGAGTTCCATCGGCTTTTGTGTAGTTAAATTTCAGGGAAAAAACTCATGGCAAAACAGTTAAACCTTCTCTCAACGGGACAGGTAATTACAACAGCCCTGCACACCGAGATGCAACGGTCTTATCTAGAATATGCCATGAGCGTGATTGTCGGGCGAGCGCTACCAGACGTGCGTGATGGCTTAAAACCAGTGCATCGGCGCATTTTGTATGCAATGCATGAACTTGGTTTAGTACCAGATAGACCTTATCGAAAATGTGCTCGTGTAGTGGGTGATGTGTTAGGTAAATACCATCCTCACGGCGACCAATCAGTTTACGATGCTTTAGTCAGACTAGTGCAGGATTTTTCTAGCCGCTATCCCTTGCTGGCAGGACATGGTAACTTTGGCAGCGTCGATAATGACCCGCCAGCAGCGATGCGCTACACAGAAACGCGCCTCGCACCCATCAGCCATGAGGGAATGCTGACAGAAATTGGTGAAGAAACTGTGGAATTTGTTGGGAACTTCGATAATTCCCAGCAAGAACCAACGGTGTTACCTGCTCAGTTGCCGTTTTTGTTACTTAATGGTTGTTCTGGTATTGCCGTGGGAATGGCAACAAATGTCCCACCCCACAATTTGGGGGAAGTTGTCGATGGGTTAATTGCTTTAATCGACAACCCAGATTTGCCAGATGAAAAATTATTTGAGCTAATTCCAGGGCCAGATTTTCCCACTGGTGGGGAAATAGTTGGTGAAGCGGGAATTCGGGAAGCATATACCACAGGTAAAGGTGGAATTCTGCTGCGGGGAGTCGCAACTCTGGAGGAAATTCCAGCCGCTAAGGGAAGCAAGCGCCGGACAGCAATTATCATTACAGAATTGCCTTATCAAGTGAATAAAGCTGCCTGGATTGAGAAGGTAGCGGACTTAGTAAATCAAGGACGCTTGCAAGGAATTTCCGATCTTCGGGATGAGAGCGATCGCGAAGGGATGCGGGTGGTAATTGAACTCAAACGCGATACCAATCCCCAAGAAGTTCTCCAGAATTTGTATCACCAAACTGCTTTACAAATGACCTTTGGGGCGATTCTCCTGGCAATAGTGGATGGACAACCCCGCCAGTTAAGTTTGCGTCAACTGTTGCAGGAGTTTTTGAGATTCCGAGAAGAGACGCTGAACCGTCGTTACAATTACGAGTTGGCTAAGGCCCAAAGTCGCGTGCATTTGGTAGAAGGTTTGCTGAAAGCGCTGTCTAATTTGGATGAGGTAATTCAAATTTTGCGCCAAGCTCCTGATGGGAGTACGGCAAAAATTAATCTTTGTAGCCAACTGGATTTGAATGAGGTACAAGGAGATGCAATTCTAGCTATGCCGTTGCGTCGCCTCACTAGTTTAGAACAGCAAAATTTGCAGCAGGAATTTGAGCAGTTAAGTGAACAAATTAGATTGTTGGAGCTATTACTAAACGATCGCCGAGAATTATTGAAGGCGCTGAAAAAAGATTTGCGATCGCTCAAGCGCAAGTACAACGATCCCCGGCGGACGAAAATCGCAGAGGAGCAGAAGTCTAAGACAGAGGAGCAGAAGGGCACAGAGGCAGAGGGGCAGAGGAGCAGAGGGGCAGAGAAGGAGGAACTTAAATCTTCCGAACCAGTAGAAGAAGCGATTTTAGAATTTACTCAACGGGGTTATGTCCGCCGCACCCAGCAATCTGGGAGAAAGTCAAAAGCTGAAAATGGTCTGCACGATAATGACTTCATTATCCAAACTGTTTTAACTGACACAGGGAAAGACTTGCTAATACTAACTGGTGGCGGCAAAGTGTATCCGGTAAATGTGGGAGAAATTCCCCCAACTACTGGGCGTTCTCCACGGGGAAAACCTTTGATCACTATGCTCAGTAGTACTGCTCAAGGCGCTCAAGAAGCTGTGGTCAGCCGCTTTTTGCTGCCGGAAAATCTCGAAACTAGGCAGATGATTCTTCTAACAAAACAGGGAAGAATTAAGCGTCTGTCTCTGGAAGAATTTGCTAACCTGACTCGGCGCGGCATCACGATTTTGAAACTAAAAGACGATGATGAATTGTCATTTACCCAGTTCATCGCTCCAGGGGAACATCTGATTTTAGCTAGTTCTGGTGGGCGAATGTTGCGCTTTGCAGTCAATGATGAACAATTGCCAATCATGGGTCGCACAGCGATGGGTTTACAAGCATTTCGACTATTGAAAAATCAGCAAATGGTTGGCTGTGTCACTGTCAGTAAAGATGACCAACTGCTGCTAGTTACTCAAGAAGGATATGCCAAGCGGATGGCTGCGAGTCAGTTAAGAGCGGCTAATCGCGGTGATTTAGGCACGCAAGCGTTGAAATTTGCTAGCAAAACTGACAACTTAGCTGGTATGGTCATGGCGATTGCATCTGGTGAAGTGGCTTTAGTGACGAATAAGGAACGGGTCGTGCGGATACCTGTGGAAACAGTGCCGCTCTTAGGTAGAGATGTCAAAGGTGAAAGCATCCTCCAACTCAACCGCGATGAAAAAATCATCACCGTGGCCGAAGTGCGATCGTAAATTAGGGTAATGTTCAACTTGCAACAAGCCAACTTGCAGGATTTAGAGGCGCTGATCCAAATGCGTCTCGAACTCCTGCGGGAGGCTGGCGAGATTAAAGGTGACTCTGACACCGCAAATTTAGCAGAAGCGACTCGAAAATATCTTGGCGAAAAAATGCCATTGGGTGAGTTTTTAGCTTGGGTAGCTGAAGTGGATAGTCAAATTGTTGCCACTACAGGCTTGGTATTTTTTCAACGACCCCCTTACAACGGCAATCTCTCAGGCTTAGAAGCCTACATTATGAACGTTTATACAATTCCGATGTGGCGAGGACAGGGAATTGCAACAGCATTATTAAAGGAAATTATCAGCTTTGTGAGAGCAACTGAGGCAAAACGCCTTTGGCTTCACGCCACTGAGGATGGTAAACGTATCTACGAGAAGCTTGGTTTTATCTCGACTTCAAAAGAAATGGAAATGCTCTGGTACGTACTAACTTAAATTATCAATAAACTTTTTATTGTAAAATGCAATATATATTTAAAATCAAGCAATTTAACTAAATTAGTTGATAATTAATCTCAATAGTATAAGATTGTTTATAAAGCTAAAAGTCTGGATGACATTTTTTCTACCTCAGTAAATCTCACTGAAGGTTGATGTTTTAATCTGTACAAATAGTTATTTATATTTATGTCAAGGTCTGGAAACAAAAATATAAAAAATGTTGCCTTTATGAAAATATTTGTTATATTAGTTTACACAAGGCAATAAACCTTAAGAATTAAGTTTGGAGTCCTAACAATGACAAATGCAACCACAACAAAAGTCGCTACTTCCGTAATTGAAGATCGCAACGCTTGGCGTTGGGGCTTTACCCCACAAGCAGAAATTTGGAACGGTCGCTTGGCAATGATTGGCTTTTTAGCAGCCGTTTTGGTTGAGCTTTTTTCTGGTCAAGGCTTCCTACATTTTTGGGGCATCCTATAAGTTGTAATATTTAAGATGACCTATAAATAAAAAAACCTGGAGTGCTAATTCACTACCAGGTTTTTTATTTTTTGTCATTAGTCAGTTGTCATTTGTTTATTCACTAATGACCAATGACTAATCACTATTGACTAATTAACTACCGAATATATTCCTTGAGAACGCTGTTGCGATTTGGGTGGCGTAACTTGCGAAGTGCTTTCGCCTCAATTTGACGAATCCGTTCGCGGGTGACGTTGAAAATCTGTCCGATTTCCTCAAGGGTTTTCATCCGACCATCATCCAAGCCGTAACGCAGTCTGAGAACATCGCGTTCGCGTGGGCTGAGACTGTCGAGGACTTTTTCAAGGTCTTCGCGCAGAAGATTTTTGGAAACTTGGTCTTCTGGTGTCTCACCATCAGATTCAATAAAATCGCCCAATCGAGAATCTTCTTCTTTACCAATTGGCGTTTCTAATGAAATTGGTAATTGGGCAGATTTCGCAATGAACCGCAACTTCTCAATGGTCATTTCCATGCGAGTGGCGATTTCTTCTTCAGTGGGTTTGCGACCCATTTCTTGAGACAGCAGCTTGGTAGTTTTCTTAATCCGAGAAATGGTTTCGTAAAGGTGAACTGGAAGGCGAATTGTGCGGGATTGATCTGCGATCGCGCGGGTAATTGCTTGGCGAATCCACCATGTAGCGTATGTAGAAAACTTATAACCTTTTTCGTGGTCAAACTTTTCAGCGGCACGAATCAAACCGAGACTGCCTTCCTGAATTAAGTCCTGGAACGACAAACCACGATTCATGTACTTCTTAGCAATTGAAACTACAAGACGGAGGTTAGATTGCACCATCTTGTCTTTCGCCCGACGACCAACATGGAGGCGATAACGAAAGGCTGGTAGTGGCAGTTGTACTGCTTCTGCCCATTCACTATCTCGAGGATCGCGATCTAATTGCTCACAGAGTCTTTCGCGTACTCGCTCTAATTCCAGCAAATCGGCTATTTTCCGCGCCAATTCAATTTCTTCGTCTGCCCGCAACAGACGAATTCTACCAATTTCTTGCAAGTAAAGCCGAATTGAATCTTCGGTGTAGTGCTTTTTCTTGCTTTGTGTCCGACGACGCGATTTAGCGGCTTTTCCAGACTTTGCGTCGTCCTCATCAGACTGAGGCTCTAAAAATTCCTCGTCACCTTCATCGATGATCAGCAAGTCCTCTTCATCGTCTATTAAGAGTTCTTCTAACTCGAGCTCAGGCTGATTCATTATTTCTAGGTCAGGCTGATATATGCTTTCGAGTACGTTGTTAGCCTGGTTCATGCCGCGTTCCTCATGCTCCTTGCAGAATCAATTACTCAAGATGTGTTTACGGCTCTTTTAAACGAGCCAATTGCCAACCGAAAATAAGCTTTTTGGCAGATTTGCCAGAGATATTTTCGGACGTTTTACACCTCCGGTAGGAGGGTTTTTACTTTAGTTTAAGCAAATACTAAAGGTGACTTGCTCACTTTAGTAAATGTTATATGTGTTGCTATCACATATTGCTTTCAACTAACTGGTCAAAAAAAATACTTGCCTTTATCAAAAAAATTGCCACTCTATACAAATGAGTTCAGACTGTTGGCAGATTTTCGTATAAAGACTCTTCCGATTGTAGCCTGTTTCACAGAAATTGCACTCTTTTTGTGTATTAATCATGAATTCATTAAGCAACTTTTAGCTACTTTCACCAAAAAGACATTGAAAACGGGATTTATACCCTGAAATTTTTTCTCCACTTTTCGGAATTGCAGTGACGCTCTTATTACATTACGAAGTAAGTACGCTTGCTCCTGCCGAATTTCATGTATTTTACACAACACTAATTACTGAGAAAGAGTGCCTTCTATGTTAACTCAGACTATCCGTCTTAACCTACCCATTTTTACATTTCCTTCATAAATTAAGCATGCCTTAGACTAAAACGGTTATTGTCCTTGGGTAAATACAACAACGGTAGTGTGCTTGCCTGAAAGCAGTTGACCTTCTGCGTACTAACTACCTTAACTGAGGAGTTGAGGCAGTGGCAGAATCGACCCGATCGCAGACCAATTTAGGTTTACTAATTCGGTCTTATTCACACGTTAGCGCACTGTGGCGATTTCAGCCCTATGAAACTTGACAAACTTTTTTTATTGTATACAAGGATATTTTAATCAATTCAAAAACAATTTGTCCTGCGAACTTGCCAATATCGTCTTATCTTAGGCAAAAGTACATTAGATACATACGATACAATAGCGATCGCCACGGCACTACATGAAGATATTAACAAGTTTTCAGATTTATGGTGTGTACTTCCAACAGCTATTACCTCGAACACAGAGAACCCAGCAGATTACCTGATGATTTGGTTACAAAGCTTTTTTGCGTAAAGCAATTGTAAATTTCAATACTTTTATTTCGGTAAGTTTCTGTCATCTTATGATGATAAATCCTCAAAATTCTTATTAATTGCTGTTGGATAGATGATATTCAGTTATTTTCTTAAAGCATAACAAATGTGTTTCTCGCTGGTGGTTCCAATTAATCAGCGAGTCAGAGCAAAGAGTATTATCTGGACTAACTTTCCAATAAAGTTGGTAGTCTTGCTAACAATCGAGCATTGATTGTTTCAACAATATTGACAATCAGTAAATTATATGGTTATTTAAGCGAGAAAATTGAAACATTTGTATTTTATGTAGTATTAACTTTTCACTTCTATAACAAGTCAACTTAAATTTTTAATTGATTGTTAGCGACTAGTTCAAAAATCACGGTGGCTTTCAAAGTGGAAAACTGAAGACTATGAACTTTGCAGAACTAGCGTGGTGTTGGAGTGGTGTTTAGACTTGCAGGGAAATTAGGTGGCACAAGTACCTGGTCAACTACATGAACGATGCCGTTGCTAGCTGGGATATCTGGCTGAGTCACCTTAGCGTTGTTGACTGTGATTGAGTTGCTGGCACGATCAACTGTGATTTTAACGGGACTACCCTCAACTGTTTTAACTTCTCCAGATGTCAATTGCTGGGAGGTAATTCCCCCAGGTATGACATGGTAGGACAGAAGCTTGACTAGTTGTTGTTTGTTTGCTGGTTGTAAGAGTTGGTCTAGAGTAGCTTTGGGTAAAGCAGAGAACGCGGCGTCAGTAGGTGCAAATACTGTATAAGGACCTGGTGTAGCCAATTGTTCAGTTAATCCGGCAGCTTGCACTGCTTGGATGAGAGTTTTAAACTGTCCTTGACTAGCTGCTGACTTTGCCAATTCTGCTAGATTTTGGGTGGCAATAGTGGCAGTAGGAGTTGGCGTGACGGGCGGGACAGTTGTTGGAGGGACAGTTGCTGTAGGAGTTTCTGCAACAGGTTGAGCGCAGGCAGACAGAGCAACTAAGCTACCGATGCCAATAATATTGAACAATGCTTTTCCTACTATGCCTTTGCTCGTTTTCATAGCTTTGTGTAGAATCCAATTAAATAGGGAATTATTAACAATAGTTTATGAATTTATGGATATAGTTACTCATTTAACGACATAGTTTGTAGTAAAAAATATTAGTCCAAATTTTCTTTGTAAAATACATAATTTGTCATCAACCAAAAGAGGTAGTTTTTATAAGATTTTGGATATAAATCTTTACCAAAATCTGTTGCAGTAATGTCAAGTAATACTTGAAACCTAAAGATCCCCGATTTCTTTGAGAAATCAGGGATCTTGTTTTTTACGAATGATTTAGGACTGCTGGTATTTAGATATCTAGATCGGTGAAGTTGAGTTTAGAGCCATAGGTTTCAATGAATTCTCGTCTGGGTGCGACGCGATCGCCCATTAAAATTGTGAAGATGCGATCGGCTTCGGCGGCATCCTCGATTTCGACTTGCTTCATTTTACGAGTTTCTGGGTTCATAGTGGTGTCCCAGAGTTGTTGTGGCATCATTTCACCCAAACCTTTGAAGCGTTGGATGGTGTAGTTGGCGTTAGCCGGAAATTTGGCGATCGCTTGATTTTTTTCGCGATCACTATAGCAATATTCATGATTACGTCCCCGTTCGACTTTAAACAATGGGGGACAAGCAATATAAATAAAGCCTTGTTCAATGAGCGATCGCTGATATCTATAGAAGAATGTTAACAGCAAAGTCCGAATGTGCGCTCCATCTACGTCAGCATCCGTCATAATGACTATCCGGTGATAGCGCAGTTGGGTGGAATCGAATTCATCACCTTTAACACCTAAACCAAGTGCTGTAATTAACGATTGAACTTCGTTATTTTTATAAATTTTGGCATCGTCGGTTTTTTCAATGTTAAGAATTTTACCACGTAGAGGCAAGATTGCTTGAGTGCGGCGATCGCGTCCTTGTTTTGCACTTCCACCTGCTGAGTCCCCTTCCACGATGAATATCTCAGATTCGCTAGGGTCACGAGAACTACAATCCGCCAATTTACCAGGTAATGGCGAAGATTCTAGTACCGATTTGCGCCGAACTAATTCCCGCGCATGACGGGCTGCTTCTGCGGCTTTGAAAGCTTGGATAGCTTTATCTAAAATTGAGTCTGCTATGGCAGGATGAAATTCTAAATACTCGGTAAGGACTTCTCCCACCAAAGAATCGACAATTCCCCGCACTTCGGTATTACCGAGTTTGGTTTTGGTTTGTCCTTCAAATTCTGGATCTGGGACTTTAACAGAAATTACAGCTGTCAAACCTTCACGGACGTGTTCGCCACTGAGGTTAGGTTCATTCTCTTTAATTTTATTGCGCTTGCGGGCGATCGCATTTAATGTCCGCGTCAGAACCGCCTTCAAGCCTTCTAAGTGCGTACCACCATCTACCGTGCGAATATTGTTAGCAAAACCTAGTACATTATCCGTATAAGCATCAGTACACCATTGCAATGAAACTTCTACTTGTACATTGTTCCGTTCGCCCTGCACATAGATAATTTCTTCATGCAGCGGTTGCTTCTCACGGTTCATGTACGCAATATACTCTTTGATACCACCCTTGTACTCGTAGGTTTCTACCTTGGGTGTATCGCTTTTTAGTAGTTCTAAACGGTGGTCAGTAAAAGTAATTTTGACACCTGCATTCAGATACGCTAATTCCCGTAGGCGACCTGATAAAGTGATGTAATCAAACTCAATGCTAATAGTGAATATTTGGGTATCTGGCTTAAAAGTAACAGAAGTTCCAGTTCTAGCTTCTTTGTAAGGTTTGACTTGCAGATCGCTAACTGGGATACCGCGTTCATAGCGCTGAAGATGAACCTTTTTATCTCGCCAAACCGTAACTTCTACAACTTCAGATAGGGCGTTAACAACAGAAATACCAACCCCGTGCAATCCTCCAGAAACTTTGTAGCCACCGCCGCCAAACTTACCACCAGCGTGCAGTACCGTCATTACGGTTTCCAAAGCCGATTTTCCGGTGCGCGAGTGAGTATCGACGGGAATACCGCGACCATCATCTGTTACAGTCACGGAACCATCAGCATTGATATCCACTTCTATATGAGTGCAATGACCCGCCAAAGCCTCATCGATTGAATTGTCCACCACCTCGTAAACTAAATGGTGGAGTCCTCGCGGCCCAGTGGTACCGATGTACATTCCTGGTCTTTTGCGGACGGCTTCCAGACCTTCCAGAACTTGAATCTGATCGGCACTGTAACTGCTCGTCATGTAAACTCTCCTGATGCGTGGGGTTGAAATCGCCGAAAGGCAAATAAAAGTAAAAACACTCCAAGATTGTAACACAAAAGCCTTGCTGGCGTCTCTAGGGCATTTTCAAGAGAAGTTTATACTGGGGTTGCAGTACCGTGCAAGAGGGGCAGAGGAGCAGGGGGGCAGAGGGCAGGGGGAGATGAGGGGTCAAGGGAGAATTATTGAACAAGTTTATACCTTATGCCCAATGCCCCATAACTAATGACTAATGACTAATGACTAATGACTAATGACTAAATTAATTGTGATTTGTGGGGCGACGGCAACGGGTAAATCGGGTTTGGCTTTGACTTTGGCAATGCGGTTGGGTTCTGTAATTTTCAGTGCTGATTCTCGTCAAGTTTACTGTGAATTTGATATTGGGACAGCAAAACCAACTGTGGCTGAACAAAAATTGGTGCAGCACTATTTAATAGATATCTGCGCTCCAACAGACACGATGACAGTAGCAGACTACCAGGAACAAACACAAGCTTTAATCGGTTCTGTTGGTGTTACACCACTGTTTCTAGTTGGTGGCACTGGTTTATACATCCGTTCTATTGTTCGAGGGATGAAAATTCCGAGAGTTGCACCACAGGTTGAATTGCGATCGCAGCTTGAATCTCTCGGTCAACCACAACTCTACGCAATCTTACAACAAGTTGATTCAGTTGCGGCACAAAAGATTCATGGCAACGATTCAGTGCGAACTTTACGAGCATTAGAGGTATTTTACGTTACTGGATATCCAATTTCAGAACAACAAGGGGAGAATCCACCAAATTATCCGATTTTGCAAATTGGTTTAGATTGCGATGTTGAAAGGTTAGTTGCTCGTATTCAACAGCGTACTGAACAGATGATAGCAAATGGTTTGGTCGCTGAAGTGGAGTATCTTTGTCAAAAATATGGCGCTGATTTGTCTTTGTTGAATACTTTGGGATATCAAGAAATTAAGCAATATTTGGCTGGGGATATTTCCTTAGATGAAGCGAAAGAATTAACAATTTTACATACCCGACAATTTGCCAAACGCCAACGTACTTGGTTTCGAGCATATCCGCAAATTGAATGGTTTGATGCAAATAATCCTGATTTATTAGAGAAGGTTTGGCTGCGTATAAATGAGTTTATGAGTTGCACAAGTTCGTGATAAATTTTTGCTCATGTAAAGACGTAAAAAACTTAACTTTGCGTTTTTACAGCGAGTCTTCTAGAGAGTATCAGGATCTACACCCATAGCCCGTAATCTATCTGCTAGGATTTGGGCGCGTTGTTCGGCTAGGGAAGCGCGTTCATCTCCAGTCGATAAAACATTACCATCTTGGTAGCACCAGCGTAACCAAGTATTTTGTCTATCTTCAAATTTACCTTCCCATAAAGTTACGCCTAAACCAACCTGTTCTAACCAATTTTCTGAAGTTTCAAAATAGCGCCTTCCTCTAAGCTCATAAACGCGCAGGACTTTTTCTCCTAATTGCTGGTTTGGGTCATATACGATGTAGTAACTAGCTCGCATGTGTTCATAAATTTCCAGCTTTTTGCCCAGTTCATCACCTTCTTTATTTGAGACAATTTCGAGGACAACTTCGGGAGGTTTGCCAAAACGCCAAACCATATAACAACGATTTTGTTTTTCCCACCAATTTTTAGGCACTTGCACATCTAAGCTGAGAAAAACATCAGGTACAATGGGGGGCTGAAGGTCTGTGTAGTAAATGCCCACATTAGCTTCAGCTAAAAAAGTCTGGTTTTGTAGAGAACTGTAAAGAGAACTCACTAAAAGACGTTGTTGTTTGGCAGATGCAAAATTATCCACAGGTGTATCATCTTCAGTGACTAACTGGTTGGCATCTGGCACATAGTAATCATCATCATTGATTAGAAGTTGCTCAACCATGAATTTATCCACTATTTGAGAGCGTTATTTCTAGATTAGTTTATTGAAGATAAGAGAGTACTTAGCAACAAGGATGCTGTTATTGAATAAATTGTGCCAAAATCTACACAAAGCAGTCTCTAGCATCTGCATCATGATTGGATATATACTGCGACAGCGTTACAAGATTGTAAATAAATTAGGAGCGGGTGGTTTTGGAGAAACCTATTTGGCTGAATACCTACAGGATTTACCTGTCAGCCCCAAGTATAAATGTGTCATTAAACGGCTGATCAGACCCCCGACACCAGACCTAGATACAGAGCAAAGGTTTAAGAAGGAAGCAGCAATTCTGTTCAAATTGGGTAAGGAACATCCACAAATTCCTGAACTGTATGACTTTTTTGAGGAAAATAGAGAATTTTATCTTGTCCAAGAATTCATTGAAGGGCATGACCTGAGTAAGGAAATTATTTCAGGAAAACCGTGGAGTGAAGCTGATGTAATTCAACTCTTACAAGAAACTTTAGAGGTGCTAGCTTTTGTCCATCAACATAATGTGATTCACCGAGATATTAAGCCATTGAATTTGATGCGCCGATATTTGGATAATAGGCTTGTCCTCATAGACTTTGGAGCAATCAAAGAAATAAGCACATTTAAAATTAATATTCAAGGGCAAATCAGCAGCACAATCACCATTGGTACTCGTGATTATATGCCAAGTGAGCAATGGGAAGGGCATCCTCAGCTTTGCAGTGATATATATGCTTTAGGAATGACAGCAATCCAAGCTTTGACTGGATTAACGCCACAACAACTACCAAAGTCTGAGACTTTAGAACTTAGGTGGCACAATTATGTTCAAATTAGCGATGGACTAGCCATTTTTTTAACAAAAATGGTACAACGTGATTTCCGCCAGCGATACAAAAATGCAGAGCAGGCATTGCAAGCATTAAAACTGGCTTTATTCAATCCACAATCATCTGTTACCCCAGTAAGAATACAAGCTCTCAAGCTAGCTCAACTAGTTTTACAATTATCCGTTGCCTCACTAAAATTGGTCAAAATTGGTAATAAGTATGGTTATGTTGATCAGGCAGGGAAGTTAGTTATTCAAGTGCAGTTTGACATAGCTCACGACTTTTCCGAAGGATGGGCAGCAGTTAATATTGGTGCAAGGAAGAGCTTATTTGGTGATGGAAGTGGTGGCAAGTGGGGCTATATTGACAAAAGGGGTTCTTGGGTAATTAAGCCTATGTTTAACATGGCTTATTCTTTGAGGGATGGGCAAGCAAAGGTCGAAATTGGTGGGCAAGAGCGGATTATCGACAAAATAGGCATGTTTATTGATTAATAGTTTGTCAAGCTTTAAGCACTAATTTGCAATTGATATGATTATCATTTATTGATATCGCTTAAATGCATATCCTCCATTAATAAATACAAGTGATGCGATCGCCTTCGATACACCGATCCAAATTATTAGTCAAGATGAGTGCAATCGCACTTACTCTACATCAAACGCATAGACGCAAAGCGGCTTGTCGTCAGACATCGCCTTTTCTCACTCTTAGCTGCTATTCTTGCAACAATAGTAATTACAGCTATACTAACCAGCCTGCAACATCTACCTTGAACTTTAAAAAACTATGCTTACCCAAGAGAAAAAACAACGCAACTGGAAACCTATTCTCAAAGCATTCGAGGCTGTCCTTGGTAAAAATGGTGTGGTGCAACGCCGCGAAGAACTCATTACCTATGAATGCGATGGTTTAACTGGCTATCGCCAACGTCCGGCTATAGTAGTGTTACCCAGAACTACAGAACAAGTTGCGGAAGTTGTGAAAATATGCAATCGATACTCTATTCCCTTCATAGCACGCGGTTCTGGGACTGGTCTATCAGGCGGCGCTTTACCATTAGAAAATTCTGTTTTGATTGTCACTTCGTTAATGCGGCAAATCCTCAGCATTGATTTAGAAAATCAAAGGACAGTTGTACAACCAGGGGTGATTAACAGTTGGGTAACACAAGCTGTAAGTGGTGCTGGATTTTACTACGCTCCTGACCCTTCTAGTCAAATTATCTGCTCTATTGGGGGCAATATTGCTGAAAATTCTGGTGGCGTACATTGTCTCAAATATGGTGTTACCACTAACCACGTTTTGGGATTAAAAATTGTCACGCCAGAGGGGGAAATTGTTGATTTAGGCGGACAAATTCCAGAAATGCCTGGCTATGATTTAACAGGGGTTTTTGTTGGTTCTGAAGGCACTTTAGGAATTGCTACAGAAATTACGTTGCGAATTCTCAAAAGTGCAGAGTCAATTTGTGTGCTATTGGCAGATTTTACTAGCATTGAAGCTGCCGGGGCAACTGTTTCTGACATCATCAGCGCTGGAATTATTCCTGGTGGTATGGAAATGATGGACAACTTTAGCATCAATGCAGTTGAAGATGTTGTCGCAACGAATTGTTATCCCCGCGATGCTACTGCTATTTTGCTAATAGAAATTGACGGTTTAGAAGTGGAAGTTGTAGGCAATAAGCAGCGAGTTACCGAAATTTGTAAAAAGAATGGTGCACGGAATGTCACTTCTGCTACTGACCCAGAAACCCGATTGAAATTATGGAAAGG
This sequence comes from Nostoc sp., assembly GCF_036917555.1. Taxonomy (GTDB): domain Bacteria; phylum Cyanobacteriota; class Cyanobacteriia; order Cyanobacteriales; family Nostocaceae; genus Nostoc. The sequence continues at coordinate 149,629 of NZ_JBALDD010000077.1, forward strand.
ACGTAAAGCGGCTTTTGCTGCGGCTGGGCATTTAAGTCCAGATTATTATGTACAAGATGGTGTAATTCCCCGGACTCAGTTGCCTTATGTTTTGCACGAGATTGAAACATTAAGTAAACAATACGGTTATCGGGTTGCTAATGTGTTTCACGCTGGCGATGGCAATCTTCATCCGCTAATTCTTTATGATAATTCTGTATCTGGAGCATTAGAGCAAGTAGAAGAAATGGGTGGAAAAATTCTTAAACTTTGTGTCCAGGTCGGTGGTAGTATTTCTGGTGAACATGGCATTGGGGAAGAAAAAAAGTGCTATATGCCACAGATGTTTAGCCAAGTTGATTTAGAAACTATGCAATGGGTGCGGCAAGTTTTTAATCCTAAAGGTTTAGCAAATCCTGAAAAGATATTCCCCACACCACGAACTTGTGGTGAAGCAGCAAATGCATCGGCACTCAAGCAATTTGAAGGTGTGGAAAGATTTTAAGAAGAAAGAATTTAGGAGTCAGGAGTTAAGAATTAGAAGTTAGGAGTAAGAGTTAGAGTTTGAAGTCATAATTTATTAGGTTTTGGGATCGTTAAGTATATTCATTACCAAAACTGACTCCGTATTATTTCAACTATTCTGACTTCTGACTTCTGAATTCTGACTTCTGAATCATCATTTCTTTACATCATCCGGAGGATTACAACTTTATTTTGTAGTTATATATATTCCGATCGCACTAGGTTAAGCTTACAAATGAATCGGGTTGTTCGCCGTTATGTTTCTTACTTACTGTGTTTGGGATTAGTAGTCGCTTTAACAGTTTTTTTACCTTCTTCACTGCCAGTTTATTCCCAAAAAACAAGTCCTTTAACTACAGAAATTCGCGGTGTTTGGCTTACTAATGTTGCTAGTGGTGTACTATTTGTACCTTGGGGTATTAACCGTGCTATAAATCAATTATCGACTCTCAACTTTAATACAATTTATCCTGTAGTTTGGAATCGAGGACATACTTTTTATAAGAGTACTGTAGCTAAAATTACTACAGGTTCTGAAACTCAACCTTTGCTCAACTTCATGCACGGTGGACAAGATGTTTTAGCAAAGATAGTGACACTTGCTAAAAATAAAGGTTTGAGAGTCGTTCCCTGGTTTGAATACGGGTTTATGACGCCGCATTACTCACAATTAGCAAGGCGTTATCCCGATTGGTTGACAATTGGGCAAGAAGGTATAAAATCTACCCAAGATGCCCCACCAGAAGAAATCGACAATATTTTAGTAACGAAGCTGGCCTGGTTAAATCCTTTACATCCGCAAGTGCAAGAGTTTATCCAAGGGTTAATTTTAGAAGTAGTCAGAGATTACGATGTGGATGGTATTCAACTTGATGACCATTTTGGGATGCCTGTACAGTTCGGCTACGATCGCTTCACTATAGAACTCTACCAGCAAGAACATCAAGGTAAAAGTCCCCCAACCGACCCTTTTAACTCAGAATGGATGCGGTGGCGGGCAGACAAAATTACTGATTTTATGGCAGAAATTTACCAAGCTGTGAAGGCAGTTAAGCCCAAACTCAAAATATCTCTGTCTCCCAACTATCAAGCTTTTGCCTACAAATACTATTTGCAAGATTGGGAAAATTGGGTCAAAAAAGGTTTAGTTAATGAGTTAATTTTGCAGGTGTATCGAAATGACAAAAAGTCTTTTATCGCTCAACTAGAACTTCCATCTACAAAATTGGCTCAAAGTCTAATTCCTGTAAGTATTGGTATATCAACAGGAACAGTAGGTAATCCGGTGAAAATGGCACAAGTTAGAGAACAGGTTCAGGTAGTGCGCGATCGCAATTTTGATGGTATCTCCTTTTTCTACTGGGAGAGTCTGTGGGGTTACATTGTACCTGAATCACCCCAACAGCGACGCAAAGGTTTTTTTGAGATGTTTAATGCTAAAACTGTCAGACTATTAAAAACAAAGAAACTTTGATGCCATTCGCGCCTGAAAATACTAGATTTGGCTTTACGTTGCTGTGGACTTTAGCTACTTTTGGCGGATTTTTATTGAGTTTACTCTTTATTGAAGTCGGCGAAAAGCCAGATGTTGGGGTGGTAGAGGCTGCTATCGGCGGAATTGCAATCGCACTTCCTCAAGGTTGTCTTCTCAAAGAACCTATTTTTTGTATCAGGTGGATTTTGTCAAGTCTTTTGGGTTGGAGTATCATTACCGCGATTGGTATTGGTGCAGTGGGTTGGATTGTACCTAGCACTCAGATTCTTCCCCTGAGAATTTTGTCAGGGACGGTTTATGGTGCCCTTGGCGGCTTGGGGATTGGATTGGCACAATCGTTAGCAATTCCCCAGCCTGTAGCTTGGCGTTGGATATTTGTCTGTGCGGCAAGTTGGGCTGTTGCTGTCCCCGTAGGTTCTGCTGTGGGGACAATCTGTCGCTACTTAAGCCAGTTATTTTTAGGTGAAGTCATCGGATTAGGCATCACTTGGCTGCTAGTTGGTGTCCTTACAGGAATGAATGCTCACAAATTGCGATTGTAAGTTGCCACAGACGCGATCGCTCGTGTCTTTATTAAGAATAATAAACTTAATTGACATATACTTAGGTTTGCACCTAGATATATGCAACAATCTTAAAAAAATGTTAAAAATAAATTGCAGTAAATTTGCCCTCACCTGCAAATGTATTTTCACCTTCAAAAAGCAGGATTTTGTTAAGCTGACTCCTATTAGCTTTCCTAGATTTCTGACAAGAAGTAGAGAAAGATCAAAATTCCGATGAGCAACAGCTGACAATACTTTGCTATAGGCGCTAAAGTGCATCTACTACAAGCTTAACGACAAGAGAGCGCCTAGAAGAGTCAGTAATACAAGAGTGGGACTCTCGCATGAATATAAATCCAGTGGAATCAACTATGGAGTTGACAAAATTATCACCACCTCAAATTCTTTTCGGCACAGAAGTAGATGAAAAAAGTAGTAGCGAGCAGTTTCTACTAAGCATGTACGATTCTGTACAGGCATCAATATTTGTAGTTGATGTTTTGGAGGATGGAGATTTTCGATATGTGGCACTAAATCCCACTCATGAGAGGTGGATAGGGATTCGCTCAGACGATCTCCGGGGCAAAAAACCAGAGGATATTCTCTCTGCTATCGATGCTGCAAAGGTGCGTCAACATTATGCTGACTGCGTGCGATTCGGCACAACTATTTCTTACGAACAATGTTTGCAATTCCAGAGAGTTCCCACTTGGTGGAGTACGACTCTCACCCCACTAAAGGATGCTAACTCCAAGGTTTATCGATTGATTGGTACTAGTACTAATATTACCCCTGCCAAGCAAGCAGAACAAGCAGTTGGACTCCAGGTTGAACGAGAGCAACTGCTAGAAGCGATCGCTGGACGGATTCACCAATCTGTAGAATTAGAGACAATTCTGCATCAGACAACAATTGAACTGCGGCAGTTTTTGAATTGCGATCGCGTGTTAATTTATCGTTTCGAGGCTGATGGTAGTGGAGTAATCATTGCCGAATCAACTGTAGCTGCTGATCCACTGTTGGGCAAAAACATCACCGATCCCTGCTTGGGTGGCAAACATCGAGAACACTACGGACAAGGTTGCATTCAAGTTGTCGAAGATATTTATGCAGCGAACTTGCATCCTTGCCATATAGATTTCCTGATATCTTTGCAGATCAGAGCCAATCTCGTCATGCCGATTTTCCAAGAGCAAGATATGTGGGGGCTATTGATTGCCCAGCATTGCCACCAATCGCGTCAATGGCAGCAAACGGAAACTGACTTACTCAAGCAGTTGGCAACTCAAATTGGCATTGCAGTCCAACAGGCAGAACTTGATCAGCAACTCCAGGATCTCAAAGCCAAGATGGAGTTACAGAAGCAGAAGCACATCAGTCAGTTGCAGCAGGTGCGAAACTTTGAAGCCTTGGTGCGACGTATGACAGAACAAATCCGCGATAGTCTGGATCAAACTCAGGTGTTGCAGACACTTACCCAGGAATTAGCAAAGTTACTAAACCTTGAGCGTTGTCAAATTGAACTCTACAGTACCTGTCAAACTCTAGTTACTATTACTTACGAATACAGCATTAATTTGCCTCAGTTTCAAGGATTAACCAAACAGATTGCAGACCATCTTGAAGTTTATCAGCCGCTATTGCAAAAACAACCATTGCAATTTTTGGAAATTGTACCGGGATGGGAACCAAAGTTGCTAGTTATGTCCCAGATGGCTTGTCCAATTTTTGATACTCAAGGAATTTTGGGAAATATTTGGTTGACAAGACCATCACAAGAGGCTTTTGACGAATTTGAAATTGAGCTAATGCAGCAGGTAGCAAATGAATGTGCGATCGCCATTCGTCAAGCCCAGCTTTATAAACAAAACCAGGCACAGGTCAAAGAATTAGAAAAATGCAATCAGCTCAAAAACCAATTTCTCAGAACTCTATCCCAAGAACTGCGGACACCAATAACAAGCATTAGCCTTGCAGTCCAAACTCTCGAAAGTGTGCTCACACCAGCAGAAATATCAGAAATAGAAATAGTACCGCAACTCTTGCAGATTTTGCATAACGAGTGTGGGCGAGAAAGCAAGTTAATTAATGACCTACTCACACTCACATATCTCGAAGCCGAACCCGATCCTCCAACCTTGATTGCCATTGACTTTCAAAGCTGGCTTCACCCCATTATTGAGTCTTTCCGAGACCTCACCAACTGCCAGCGACAGCAGTTAAACCTGACTGTCGATCGTGCGCTGCCGCCTTTGGAGACAGATATCACTGATTTGGAGCGGATTGTCACCGAACTGCTCAACCATGCCTGCAAATACACCCCAGCCGGGGAAGCGATCGTAGTCTCTGCTCAGTTGATAGGGGATACAGTCGAGCTTAATATTACCAATTCGGGAATAGAGCTTACCAGCAATGAACTCTCACGGATTTTTGAACCTTTCTATCACCTTTCCAAACACGATCCTTGGAAACATAGCGGCACAGGGCTGGAATTGGCATTAGTGCAGAAAATGGTCAGACATTTAGGCGGCTCGATTTATGTAGAGAGTGCAGCAGGTCAAACCACTTTCACCGTCAAATTCCCCTTTTAATTAGTTTTTTGGATGCGGCACTAGCTAAATTGTCAAAAGTTGTGCTACAATTGTTATTCGTGTGGGTGACTAGCTCAACGGTAGAGCAGTAGACTCTTAATCTATTGGTTGCGGGTTCAAATCCCTCGTCACCCATCAACAAAATCTTATGTTGTCAGTTGCCAAAGGGCAATACTGACCTAACTCTGATTCTCCAAACTGATTTAGTGCAGCAAGCGTTTGATCTATTTGGCGTTGGTGGAATAAGGAATGCTTTTGCAGTCGCTGTCGATTTAACTAGTTCCGTGGGTTGAAGTCCCCCGGTTAAAAAATCACGCAAGTTTTGTGTTGGGGTTAAATCCCCAGACGCGACTCGAAAATACTCGCTCTCCGTGGCGAAGAGAGCGGACTCGTTGGCGGAGCCTCTCGTAGAGAAGAGAGCATCTCTAAAACAAGGTCAACCTGTGATTTCTGTGTGGTTAGATATCATTTATCAACAATTAGCCGAGAAACTGCAAAAATAGGGATTCTCTTTCATAAGATAGAAGCGATACCTACAGGTCTGCTTCGCTAACGCAGGAGTTAAGTATGGTGCCGCGTGGAACAAGGAAAAACAGCAAAAAGCCAACAGAGAAAAACGGTTCTGGAGATTTACCACTTTTACAGTTAGCCAACCAAGCTGGCGATCGCTTGGATATTCCGGCAATGGAACAATGGCTGTGGGATGCTGCTTGTAAGATACGCGGTGCCACGGATGCACCAAAATTCAAAGATTTTATTCTGCCGCTAATTTTCTACAAACGGCTATCTGATGTGTTTGATGATGAGTATGAAAAGTGCGCCGAGAAGTTTGGGGGTGGAGACTTAGCCCGTGCTTTCATTGAAGCGGATCATCAAGATGCAATTAAAAATAATCGTCAGCCGATTGTGCGTTACTATGTCCCGCATGAATACCGTTGGGAGGCGATTCGCTTTCATCCTAAAGATGGCTTAGGAGAGTTTGTCACAACGGCGATGCGGGAAGTGGCAAAGCGCAATCCTGGGTTATCAGGAACGCTGACGCTCAAAGATTATAACGAGAAGCAAAGCAATCAGCGCGTTTTGGATGATGACCGTTTAAAAGACTTGATTGAAGTTATCAGTCGGCATCGGTTGGGGTTAAAGAATACCAATGCGGATGTTTTGGGGGAAGCCTATGAGTATTTGCTGCGGAAGTTTGCCGAAGGACAGGGGCAAAGTGCGGGGGAGTTTCTCACACCATCAGAGGTGGGTTGGTTGATTGCGGAAATTATTGACCCTGAACCTTACACGAAGATTTATGATCCCACTTGTGGATCGGGTAGGTTATTGACTAAACCGCGTCTGGTGTTCAACCGCAAACATCCAGGGGAGGAGAGTAAAGCACCTCGATTATTTGGGCAAGAGTTGAACTGGACAACTTTCGCGATCGCAAAAATGAATATGTTTTTGCAGGATTTTACTGATACTCAAATTGAGATTGGCGATACATTCAGGCAACCTAAATTTACGGTTGACAAGAAGGTGATGCGCTTTGATTATGTGGTTGCTAATCCGATGTGGAATCAGGACAACTACAGTGCAGATGCTTATGAAGAAGATTCTTTTGAACGGTTTAAGGACGGAATTGCCTCCAAATCTTCAGCAGATTGGGGATGGGTGCAGCATATTTGGGCATCGCTGAAAGATAACGGACGGGCGGCGGTTGTTTTGGATACAGGTGCAGTGTCTCGCGGTTCCGGGAGTCAGAACAAAAATCAAGAAAGAGACATCCGCAAGGAATTTGTGGAAAAAGACAGAGTTGAAGGGGTGATTTTACTACCTGAAAATTTGTTTTATAACACGACTGCGCCAGGGGTGGTAATTTTGTTAAATCGCCTGAAACCTCTGAATCGTAAGGGTGAGTTTTTGCTGATTAATGCTGCTGATTATTTTGTCAAGGGCGATCCGAAGAATATTTTGACAAAGGAAGGGATTAAGGCGGTTTGTGAGGTTTATCGCAATTGGGAAACGCGGGAGAAGCTGAGTAAAGTTGTTAAGTTAGAAGAATTGAGGGAAGCGGATTATAATCTTAGTCCGTCGCAGTTTGTGGATGTTAGCGATAAAGTTGTGCATCGTGATATTACAGATATTTTGACAGATTTGGCAGCAGCAAGACAAGACAGGGAATGGGCGGATAAAGATTTAGCTGAGGTGTTAGCAAAGTTGAATTTATAGAACCCATTTGATATCTATGCCTAAGCTAAACGCTTGAGCATGAGCCGGATAAAACAGAGATTGAGCTTGGCAGTCGCATGAGCCAGAGTTCGCTCAAAGTTTTTAACCAAACTCTTACATCGTTCCATCCAAGCATTCGAGCGTTCTCTTCCCCCAACGAGTTGCGATGGCGTACCCGCCCGCTGTAGGCGATCGGAACAAAGCCTGCAATGCCTTGGGTTGCAATTTCTGCTTTTGTGGGTTTGGGTGCCAGTTGGAATCGGATCTTGGTCATTATCCGAGGGTAGAGTATTTGCAGAGCAGTTGTGATTTTGTCTGGGTGGTAGCCGTCGCCTGTGCAGAATCGTAATTTTTGGTATGTTTACAGGCTTGGCACGAAAGTACTCCAAATTTGGGGTCAATAGTTCAATCAAGCCACCGTCATCACTCATACTGGCTTTGGTGCAGTGAGTGAAGAATGGTAGACCAAGAGTATCTACTGCCAAGTGTCGTTTGATGCCATTGGTACATTTTTATGATCAGAACCCTTTGGACTCTACACCTGCATTGCAGGTATTCTTGACTGCAACCGAAGTCGATGATCAGCAGGGTTGTCCACTTTAGTTTTTTTTTGCGCGTTCGCGCACAATCCCTAAGCAACGTCGTCATCATCCGCTCTAGCACCCCCGTCTCTCGCCACAGCAAGGAGATGCCAAAACACTGTTGAGTAGGGCGGTAAATATGTAGGGTAAATCGCACCAGTTACACCCATTCTTAAGTTGATAAAAGATACCATCTAAAATTTGTCGCTTTGTCCACAATGGATGTCTAGTTTGCTTCTTATGGGGCAACAGTGGTTCAATGATTTCCCACTCTTTGTCGCTTAAACTGCTAGAGTATGGCATTTATTTCTCATCTTACCCTCTCTCCCAAGATCCCAAATGGGTTCTATAAGCAAGATTCTGATAAATGAAGAGCAGCGCGTCGCGATAATCATCTTTCCCCCGAATCTTGATACCCTTGTGCTGCTAGTCTTAAAGAATATACTGCTGTTTTTCTTTATATTACGAGTAGCTAGCGAGGATCAAATTTTAAATATGGCTTTTGAGCAAATCGAAGCATTTTTAAAGAAAATGCAGTCTGAACCTGAACTTAAAAACGAGGTGCTCGCAGCACCAACCGCAGATGATATTGCGCGAATAGCACTAAAGCTTGGTTTTGAATTTTCAGGTGATGAATTATTGAGAATGTCAGGTAAGAAAGTTGGCAGCATTACTGTTAGAAAAACTGATCTTCCTGGAGAGTACAACTAGGGGTCACGCGAGAATTTTTGAAGAAGGCAGCTATGCTGAGGGCAGAGGGCAGAAGGAACAATTGAATGGGGATTCAGACCCCAACGAAAAAGTCGGCGCCGTGTAGACGGCGGGGCTTTAAACCCAAGTTCGGTTTGGTCACGGGCTTTAGCGCAGAAGCAGTATTCCCTTCTGCCTTCTGCCTTCTGCCTCCAGCGCTGGAGCCTTTCTTCGGTAAAAAATCGTACGCTAAGGGATCTAATCCCCAATCAAAGCACCATGATTATTGGTATTACCCTTCTTTACACACTGCACGAAAGCCAATGTTTCCGATGATGCTGGCTTGCTGGAGATGTTGAGGGAAAACATCAGCTATTTCCGGTCAAAACCAATGAACATTCCTAAAATTACCATCCTACTCGACCAGGGTTATCATCCAGAACATCTGACACAGGAACTAGAAAAGGTATACCCGCAGATCATGCGTCAGATTAAGTTTGAGCGCTCGACCAAGCCTTCCACCCAAGAAAAGGCAGCGCAAGGCAAGTCAGGATTTGTCCCAGCAGTAGCCAGGTGGGTAATTGAGCGGTCGAATGCTTGGATGGGGCGCTGTAAGATCCTGGTCAAGAACTTTGAGCGAACACTATCGAATGCCACGACCAAGCTCAATCTTTGTTTTGTTAGGCTCATGCTTAAGAGACTCGCAGCTTCTTAGAGATATCAAATGGGTTCTATAGTGTTTTTCATATAAGGCGATGCCTACGGTGGTCACTGACTTGTACTGAGCGCAGTCGAAGTAGCTTTGTCGTACCCCTACGGGGAAGCAAGCTAGCAAGAGCGTCTCCAAGAGTTGTGCTGGCTACGCCTACGCATTTGTTATTTCGGGGTACTCATTTGTTATTTCGGGGTACTCATTTGTTATTTTGGGGTACTCATTTGTTATTTCGGGGTACTCATTTGTTATTTCGGGGTACTCATTTGTTATTTCGGGGTACTCATTTGTTATTTCGGGGTACTCATTTGTTATTTCGGGGTACGCATTTGTTATTTCGGGGTACCCATTTGTTATTTCGGGGTACGCATTTGTTATTTCGGGGTACCCATTTGTTATTTCGGGGTACTCATTTGTTATTTCGGGGTACGCATTTGTTATTTCGGCGTGTCCATAACGCACCCTACAAATCTATTAGAAGAGTTGAAACCTATACTGGTCATACTTGTGTGTACATCTTAGCCTACAAGGAGAGAGGCTTTAAGGCTTACTCTCCAACGCTAGTAGGGAAGGGGTTGGGGGTTAGAATATTCGTAGGTTGGGTTGAGGCAATGCGTTACCCAACAAACCCAGCAAAATGTTATGTTACCCTTCAGGATCTTGCTACGTTCCTCAAACCTACCTACACATTTTACCCTAGCTGATCTTTGAGTATTTAAATTTGTCTGCAATGAGTAGTAAAGTTTAAATTGCTAAAGTTTCAATCAGCTACAACAAATATCTTATTATTTTCATCCAAGATACAGCAATGACTCAAGCAATTGATAAGCAACAAATGATAATTGATGAATTGAAAAAGTTATCTCCTGAGAAGCAACAGGAGGTATTAAATTTTATTGAGTTTTTGCAGTTTAAGGAGATGCAAAAGCAGGATGTACAGCATAAAGAAGAGAAAGAACCTATTTCCGCCTATGAAGCTGCCAAAGAGTTTGCTGGCTGCGTTGATGGAGGCCCTGGCGATTTAGCTACCAACAAGAAGTATTTAGAAGGCTACGGTTGGAAATGAGGAAAAAGGTACTTCTAGATACAGGCCCCTTAGTTGCATTTATCAATAATCGAGAAAATTCGCATGACTGGGCAGTTAATGAATGGAAAAATATTCAACCGCCCTTCTTAACTTGTGAAGCAATAATTCTTGAGACGTGTTTTATATTGCGAGATTTTTATGGTGGACAGGATGCGGTTATGTCTTTATTAGATACTGGCATAATTCAAATCTCTTTTCGTCTCAGTGATGAAATAGGAACGGTTAGAGAGTTGCTGAAGCGGTATCAGAATGTGCCAATGTCTTTAGCTGATGCGTGTTTGGTAAGAATGAGTGAGTTGATTCGGGGGAGTTGTGTGTTGACGGTAGATAGTGATTTTCGGGTTTATCGGAAGAATAAGAATGAAATGATAGATTTGATTATTGCTGATGGAGTATGAGAGGGGTAAGGATGGGTGAGATACAACTACCGCCTCATTGGAAACTTGTTAACTTAGGGCATATTTGCCAAAAAAAACCTCAGAATGGAGCTTTTATCAAGAAGCCTGAATGGGGTGAAGGTACACTTTTCGTTAATGTTCGGGATACCTATAAAAGTGTAGTTGTTAACCTGCGACAGGTAGAACGACTGCAAGCCTCATTTGATGAGGTTAAAAGATATAGTATTGAAGAAGGCGATTTGTTATTTGTTCGTTCTTCGTTGAAACGTGAAGGTATTGGACAATGCTGTGTTATAGAAGAACTAATTGAACCTGCAATATTTGACTGCCATATAATTAAAATATCACCAATTAAAGAAATTGCACATTCTCTTTATTTAGCATTTTATTTTCTATCTGAATCAGCTAGAAATGACCTGATTGCTAGGTCAAAAACTACTACAATGACTACTATCAATCAACAAGGTTGATAGAGTCTATTGTTCCTTTTCCCCCCCTTCCTGAACAAAAAACGATCGCCCACACTCTGCGAACCATGCAGAAAGCCAAAGAAACTCGTCAGCGAGAGTTAGAACTGGAACGGGAACGCAAAGCAGCACTGATGCAGTATCTCTTTACTCATGGCACTGGCAACGAACCCCGCAAGCAGACGGATATAGGGGAGATTCCGCAGAGTTGGGAATTAGTTAGACTCGATTCACTCGTTGAGTTTCTTAGCGGAGGAACTCCTGCAAAAAATCATCCAGAATGGTGGCAAGGTAATATTCCTTGGGTAAGTACTAAAGATTTAAAACAACCGAGACTATCAAACACTATCGACCATATTTCAAAAGAAGGCTTAGAGAATGGTTCGCGTCTGGTTTCTGAAAAAACGCTTTTAGTCGCTGTTCGTGGTATGTATCTTGCAAAAAATATTCCAGTAGCAATCACAGAAGTATCTATGGCTTTTAATCAAGATATTAAGGCACTTGTTCCATCTTCTCAAGTTGAGGCTGAATACTTACTGTGTGCAATTCAATATCTCAAAGACTATCTTTTGCGATTTGTTGGAACTTCAGCACATGGGACTAAACGATTGCCTACATCTTCTCTAAAAATTCTTCAAATACCTTTGTCAAAAAAGGAAGAACAGCAAGAAATTGCTACGATTCTAAAAGCGTGCGATCGCAAAATTCAAGCCCTAGAAAAAGAAATCGCCCTTACTGACGAACTCTTCCACGCCATGCTAGAACAACTGATGACAGGTAAAATTTCTACCCAACCCTTAACTGAGACTTACGTATGAGCGAAGCTTCCGCCGTGCAAAGACCGATGCTGAAATATGCCTATCAAATTGGCTGGGAATACCTAACTTCAAAAGAGGCATTACAACGGCGGGAAGGGAAGGGAGAGGAAAAACTCAAAGAACGCTACTTTGCCGATGTTCTTCGCAGTCAACTAATTAAACTAAATCCTGGCGTTGTCACGTCTAACAATATAGATGAAATTCTTCGCCGCCTGCGAAACATTGACAACACCATCGAAGGCAACCGCGAAGCATTAAACTGGTTGCAAGGCAAACAATCTATTTTTGTCGCCCAAGAAAACCGCGACAGAAACATTACCCTCATCGACTTTAACAACCCGGAAAATAACATCTTCCAAGTCACAGATGAATGGTCGCAAAAAGGCGTAAAATTTCCCAACCGCGCCGATATTATTTTTCTGATTAACGGTATTGCCGTTGCCATTGCTGAAACCAAAGGAGAAAAGAAAACTGATGGTTTAGCACTAGGCATTGACCAAATTCGCCGCTACCACAACCAAACCCCCGAATTGCTAGCCTTTCCCCAAGTTTTTGAAGTCACAGAATTGTGGAATTTCTGGTATGGCTTAACTTGGAATACCAACCGCAAAAACTTATTTGAATGGAAACTGACCTCTCCCCTAGCCCCTCCCCTTGCAGGGGAGGGGAACAAGATTACTCCCCCTTCCCTTGTAGGGAAGGGGGCTGGGGGGTTAGGTTCGATTATCCAAGAAGGCGACTACGAAGAGAAAATCAAAACCTTCTTCGACCATCAACGCTTTTTAGAAATTCTCAGATATTACATTGTTTTTCTCGAACGCGATGACGGTTTAACTAAAGTAATTTTACGCCAACACCAAACCCGTGCAGTCAAAAAAGTCTTGCAACGCATCCAAGACCCGAATAAAAAACGCGGACTAGTTTGGCATACCCAAGGCAGTGGTAAAACCCTGACGATGATTACAGTTGCCGCCCAACTCCGCAATATTAGCGGTGATAATACTGTAATCATGATTGTTGACCGCAACGAACTAGAAAACCAACTAGACAAAAACCTCAAAGCTTATGGCATCAAAAGTTATGAAGTTGCAACCAGTAAAGCAGACTTAGAAAAACTCATCCAAGATGATTATCGCGGCTTAATCGTCGCCATGATTCACAAATTCGACAAGATGAAAGTAGAAAATAAGCGTTCTACAATTACCGTCTTAGTCGATGAAGCACACCGCAGCACAGGCGGTAATTTCGGCATATATTTGATGGCTGCCCTCCCCAACGCCACATTTATCGGTTTCACAGGTACACCTGTCAGTAAAGCAGCTAAAGGACAAAACACTTTCCAAACCTTCGGCGAACTTACTGACCCGAAATACAGCTTAGATTCGTATTCAACCGCCGACTCGGTACGAGATGGCACAACCCTGAAGCTAAATTATGCCCTGGCGAAATCAGAGTTTCGCGTTCCCCAAGAAATTTTAGAAAAAGAATTTCTCCAACTCCAAGCCGCAGAAGGCATTAACGACATAGAGGAACTTGATGGCATTCTCGATCGCGCTGTTAAATTAAAAGAGTTTCTCAAAAGCAGCGATAGAGTAGATAAAGTAGCGAAATTTGTCGCCGCCCACTTCCGGGACTACGTTGAACCAATGGGCTTTAAAGCTTTTATGGTTGGTGTAGACCGGGAAGCTTGTAGACTTTACAAACAAGCTTTAGATAAATATCTCCCTAGCGAATACTCAACCGTCGTCTATTCCCGGACTACAGCCGCAGGACTGCGAGAGTACAACCTAACTGATGCCGAAGAGAAAGAAGTCCGCAAAGCCTTTATTAAAAAATCCGTCGTTTCTGCCGAAATATCCTTACCAAATGCAGTAATCGACTTTATCGAATCTCGCCCGAAAGATTTTAGTTACGACAACAAAACCCTAACTTTCACAGGTTATTGTTCTGCTGAAGATGCCCAAACTTTAGAAATTCTTTGCAGTGGCGATGCTGATGCTGTCACCAAAATTCGCCAACTTTATGAAGACTACCGCAAAGCATTGCCGAAAATTCTCATCGTCACCGAGAAACTATTGACGGGGTTTGATGCGCCGATACTTTACTGTATGTATCTCGACAAACCGATGCGCGACCACGTTCTCTTGCAGGGAATCGCCCGTGTGAATCGCCCTTATGAAGACGCAGAAGGTTTAGTTAAGCCTTACGGCTTTGTTCTAGATTTTATCGGTATCTTTGGCAACAAACTAGAGCAAGCCCTGGCCTTTGAGTCGGGAGAAGTTAACGACATCATCCAAAATGTAGATGTGATCAAAAACCTCCTGCAAACGATGATGGAAAATACTGCACCTGAGTATTTACCGCTAGCGAAAGGATGGGACGACAAAGCAAAAGAACGCGCTGCGGCTTATTTTGCAGACAAAGATTTGCGCGAGAAATTCTTTAAATTTGTCCGCCAACTCCAATCAATTTACGAAATCCTCTCTCCTGACCCTGACCTGCGTCCCTTCATGGAAAATTATCAAAACGTCGTCAGGCTTTACGGAACAATCCGCGCTGCTTACAATACTAGTCCCTACATTGATATTGAACTCACCGCCAAAACCAAAGAACTGGTACGCCGCAACGTTACAATCGGCGAGTTGGAAATGCCCGGAACTATCCACGAACTCAATGCCCAACAATTAGAACAATTTCGCCAAAATAGCACCACAGATACAGTAAAAGTTCTAAACTTGAGTAAGGCATTGTTGAAAACAGTAAACGAGCAAAGTCAGCGATCGCCTTTTTTGATTTCCATTGGCGAACGTGCCGAAATTGTCCGCGCCAGCTTTGAAAACCGCCAAATAGAAGCGCAAGAAGCTTTAGCTAAACTAGATGAAATTGCCAATGAATGCGTAGAAGCAGAAGTCTTACGACAACGGCTCAAAGTTGATGAAAACACCTTTGCGATTTACACTGTCATCAAGCAAGCAGGTGGCCTGGATATCAACCAAGCCGAAATTATCAACACCATCTATAGCAACTTCCCTGATTATTGGTGGGATGCGCGTCAGGAAATTGATTTAAGAACCGAACTTTACGCTAATATTTATCCTATTACAAGCTCAGTTGAGCAAACCATCGAAGTCACCAACAACCTGCTGAAACTCGAACGAGTCGAATCATGATTGCTAGCTGCGACAATCGAAAATGGAAAGACGTGCAAGCACTTAAGGACGCTGTGGGAGAATGGAGCGATCGTATTAAAGTCCAAGTCAAACAAATTCAACTGCGTCCGATGAAGCGCAAATGGGCTTCTATCTCCACCACAGGACGCTTAACCCTGAATACTGAACTGCTAGACTTACCAAAAGAATTGGGTGAGTTCGTCATTGTTCACGAACTCGTACATCTCCTCGTTCCTAACCACGCTAAGGTGTTTAAGTGCTTCATGTATGCTTATCTTCCTGATTGGGAAGAAAAAGAGAAGCGATTGCAAGGGTATGCGAGTTAGTGGTGGAAACTAGAGGGAAATAAAGGCGATTTACACCATTAAAGCTGTGTACAAGATAATTGTCTTGATTGGTAAATCTTTAGACGGACAAATGCTTTTATGAGCGGGCTACGGAAGCGATAACGGTATTTTTTAGGTTGACCAATTCTTTGAATTATTCCACCCTTTTCATCTTTACATAGCTGGTCTAAGTGATAAAAATACGAATTTGGATTAATCCTTTCTCCAGTAATTTGTTCTAAAGGTTCTTGTAAATCAGTAGCCCTAAAAGTTCCATATTCATCTGCTTTAACTAAAGCACAAGCTGATACAACGTCTCTAAATTTAGTTTCTTTCTTTGTAGTCATTACAGCTCTATGGTAAACCTCTCTGATGCTCTCTTGTGCATTTTCTATTGCTTCATCTATTGCAATATCAAAATGCTGTTGTTTAATGTACAAAGAGCCAGTTTCTATAGCTGTTTTTGCCGCATATTTCGCTAATAAGTGAGTATAATGTGGAAAACCTTGAGAAAACTACACTATACTTCATCTGACATCAGATTCAACACTCATGCCTAGCTTTTCAAGCCCATTATCAATTATTTTTTGAAGTTCTTCATCAGGCATTACTGGCAGCTTAATCTGTTTAAGACAACGTTCAAGAGAAGGATGATTTCCAATAAGGTCATTTACACTATCTGCTATTCCAACTACCAGTATAGTGACTTGGGGAACACTATCAGATAAAGCTTTAATAGTATCTGCAAATTTTGCTTGAATTTTAGAGTCGCCAACGTTATCAAATTCGTCAAATATAAAAAGAGTATTAAATTGTAGTTGTTCCAGTAAATTTATTACATCCCCTGGCTTTACTTCTTTTCCTGTTGGGAGAAATTTATCTATCGAAAAACTTTCGTGTGATTCTTGTTTTATAAATCCTATTCCTTCACGACTTTTGAGATTTATAAAAATTCTTTTAAGAGCTTTTATCCATATTTCTCCAAAATCTTCAGTTCTATTACAAGTAACTTTAGAAATATTAATACTGTTGCTGTCTAATATTTGATTGATAATATTAGCCAAAGAAGTTTTCCCG
This sequence comes from Nostoc sp., assembly GCF_036917555.1. Classification (GTDB taxonomy): domain Bacteria; phylum Cyanobacteriota; class Cyanobacteriia; order Cyanobacteriales; family Nostocaceae; genus Nostoc. Next base: position 166,304 of record NZ_JBALDD010000077.1, read on the forward strand.
ACTCCGCGCTCTCCATAAAGTACAGCGTGTTGACCTTTTTCAATAATAGCATCTATAACTTTATTCACATAAAATATTCTACCGAAAAATAAATCTTTAGTAGTAATAGGTGCTGAGGGGGTAAAAACTGTATTAAGAATTAAAAGCTTTTCTTGTTGTTCTTGCTGCATAAAATTAATTTAACTAAAGACTATTGGAATAATTGGTAATCAGTAGATTATGAAAAATTTAACAGCTTGCTTGAAAATTTGACTCCACAAATATGTTTCAACTTAAGTCTACGCTTTTTTACTCAAACTTACATGAAAATGTTGTATGCTATGTTAATATATTTGACTGTCAGTTGCTACTATATTGAATCAAATACTTTTTTCTACCACTTCCCCCATATCCGCATAAAGTATAAAATATTGCTGACACTACTCATTAATCCACAAAGCCAGAACCTTAAAACTTACTTTACAGTTTAGACATTCCGACAATAACTCCAACTGATGACGCTGATACCCCTGAGTATTCTTAAACTGCCACTCAATCCGATGACAACGCAACTTTCTCATTTCCTTGACGGGCAAAAACACTACAGACATAACCTATCTTTCAACCTTACCCACGGTTAGGACACTTTGCTCCCAAGTGTAATTTCTGGCGATGTCTGCGACGGGCTTTGCCTACGCATCCCAATGTCACCTTCAACTGCCATTCAATTTTGTGACATGGTGACTCGGTATAACAAGCAGCACATAACCGAATAGGCTCCATTTTCATTCCCACCCCAGCAGGTGCTTGATCTGCACTCACCTATCGACATCAACCCCTACTACAACAGCCAATGCTTCCAACTGCTGGCGAGACGGTGGAAGATTAAAGCGAAACTTTTCCCATCGGGCGATCGCGAACACAAAATTACTATCAGACTCTGGTAGCTGCGTATGGTCGGGAAAGGGAGTGAGGGCAGTTAATGAGTTGGTTGCAGAGGTTATAGGTATAGCCTCGCGCTGGGGTGTAAGTTTATTTTTTAGTTTAGCTTGTATAGTTAACCAAGTTTTACTCACAGCTTGGTCTGTATAAGATGGAGATTGTAATCCTTGGGAGTAATTAGAAATTGGAGCAAGAGCGACTTGACGAGCCTCACTCCCGACTCAATACGTTTCGGTTAGGGTTTTTTGATGAAAATTATCGATCGCCAAAGATGCGAGAAATCGCCGTCAAGACGAAAGACTGATTATTGTAGAGACGGCGATTGATCGTGTCTCTACCTTAACCAAACAGTATTCACTCCCAACTAATCTCAAAGTACACGCAGTAAGCTGGGAATGCTTTCGATCGCTGAGAAATTCCGAATTTCTGCCAAAGCTTGCCGAAAGTTGCCTTCTAGCACATCATGGGTAACAACTACAATCTCTGCTAGTTCCTCTTGAAAGCCTGTTTGGACAATTGACTCTAAGCTAACGCCATAATTGCCAAAGCAAGTACCCAATTTACCGATAACTCCGGGTTGGTCATTCGTAAGGAAACGGGCATAAAACCGAGTTATGAGTTCTGCCATCGGTGCAATTTGGCAGTATTCCTGATGCCCACAAGTTAATAATGGATTTGTAACTGCTGTATTAGTTTTGAGGACAGCAACTAAATTCAAAATATCTGAGGTGACAGCACTGGCGGTTGCACCAGCACCAGCTCCTGGGCCAAAAAACATTACTTGCCCGATAGGTTCTCCTTCGACAAGAATCGCATTGTAAACGCCGTTGATGCTAGCCAAAGGGTGGGCTTGCGGTACTAAAGTAGGATGAACTCTGACGGAAAGGGGAGATGAAAGAGTATCACGTTTAGCGATCGCTAACAATTTAATCACAAATCCCAATTTTTCGGCGTAGGCAATATCTGTTTTGCTCACTTGCCGAATCCCCTCAGTATAAACATCTTGTAGGTTGATGCGTCCACCAAAGCCTAATGATGCGAGGATGGCAATTTTATCTGCTGCGTCTAAGCCATCGATATCAGCAGTGGGGTCAGCCTCAGCATAACCTAATCGCTGGGCATCAGCTAAAACATCATTGAAGTTGCTGCCTTCTGTTTGCATCCGTGTCAGGATGTAGTTTGTTGTACCGTTAATGATGCCTGTTACAGTGTGAATTCGGTTAACACTTAAAGATTGCTTTAAAGGTTGAATCACTGGAATACCACCACCCACAGCGGCTTCTAACATCACGTATACGCCAGCTTGATTGGCAGTGGTGAAAATTTCTGCTCCGAAGCGGGCGATCGCTGCTTTATTGGCTGTGACAACATGCTTACCATTACTTAAAGCTTTGAGAATGAGCGATCGCGCCGGCTCCAGTCCACCCATGACCTCAACAACTATATCTACCGCCGGATCGTTGACAATAGATTCTAAATCTGTGGTTAAGACTTTCGTAGACAATTCTACTGCACGAGGTTTATCTAGCGATCGGACTCCCACCCGATAAATTTCTATCTCTTGCAACAATGGGTGACGCCCAGCGCTATCTTGCAACAACTGCACTGTTCCCGTTCCCACGGTGCCTAATCCCAGTATTCCTAGTTTCACACCCATTTTGCACCCAATTTCACCAATAAATAATTGTAGGTAGAGCGTTTGCCCTACCTACTGATTATCCTGCTTCCTTTGTCATTTGTCCTACCCTTCGAGTTCGCCTTTGGCGTTCTCGTAGAGTAGCCGCCTTCCGGGCGTCTACGTCCTTCGTCCTTTGTCTAAAACTAATGACCAATGACTAATGACTAAATTAGTAAGTTTCTACGTGCCAGCGATGAGCTTTCTTAAGTTGCTTCTGGTAATCACTCCAGGTTACACCTTCCTTAGCAGCAGCAGTAGTTAAGGCTGCATCAATACCTTCTTCCATACCTCGCAAACCACAGATGTATGTGTGGGTTTTTTCATTTTTAATCAACTGCCACAATTCATCAGCATGTTCTGCTACGCGGTCTTGGATGTACATTCTACCGCCTTGAGGATTTTTTTGTTCCCGGCTGATGGCAGGAGTGAGGCGGAAGTTATCAGGATATTTTTGTTCAATTTCTTCCAGTTCTTCCTTATATAAGAGGTTTGGAGTTGTCGGCACACCAAATATTAGCCAAGAGAATCCTTTAAATTCGTATTCTGGGTTAGCTGCTTTTTCCGCGTCTTTAAACTGACGCCACAGATAAGCTCTCATAGGGGCAATACCTGTTCCGGTTGCCATCATGATCACATTAGCATCAGGGTCATCGGGTAACAACATTTCCTTACCCACAGGCCCTGTAATTTTTACATCTGCCCCTGGTTCTAGGAAACACAGGTGTGTGGAGCAAACACCGTAGACTGTTTCGCTAGTTTCCGGGTGCTTGTATTCCAACTGGCGGACGCATAATGATATTGTCTTATCATCCACATCATCGCCATGACGAGTTGAGGCGATGGAATAGAGTCTAAGTTTTTCTGGCTTGCCGTTCTTGTCTAATCCGGGTGGAATAATCCCAATACTTTGACCTTCTATATACTTCAAATCCCCAGCGGAAATATCAAATTTAAGGTGTTGAACAATACCAATACCACCTTCTTTGACTAGCGGTTCATTAGATACTACCTTGCCAATAAACGGGGCATTGGGACGGTAAGTGTTAACAGGAACGTCACCGTGGTCTTTTTTGGCTTTCGCTTGAGTCATGGTGTTGCCTTTCTTGTCCTTGTTCTTGAGCTGTTCTTGTGCTGGTGGTTTAGCGAAACTTTTGGTTTCACTATCAGCATTTACAGGTGTGGCTTTACCATTTCCTTCACTGTTAGCAGTTTCCTCAGTTGTAGCTAACTCGCTGACAACGCTTGTAGCATTCCCAAGTGAGGCTTTACCATTAACTGTCTCTAGAGCAGTTACGGACTGGATGCTAACAATTGTGCCGCCTAGACGAGTGATACGTCGCATTTCTTGATTCATCCGGTTGTAAGGCACTCTGATGAACACACTGCCACTTTTCCGAATTGGGTAGTTAGTTTGATCGGTTTCTTCACTCTGACGCAAACCCACCACTTCATAAAGGAAAATGCGGCTACCTAATTCTGTGTTGGCAGCACCCTCAACAGCACCTTGATTGTACATTCGTTCTACCACTCCGATAATTTACTTAACCGTTTTTCAAAAAAAACTATTCCCCTACCTTGCCAGCTTTAGTTTACCGGATTTTCGTTTCACAAAACTGGCCCTGAAGGAAAAACGGCATCATTAAATTAATGCCTTGCTAAGTACACTCACCAAAGACATGCAGGCATAGCAAAAAACACACCTGTTCACCTTCTAAGGTAAAGGATAAGTCTTGTGGAGAATGTTAATAATGAATCAATTTAATCTTTTTTTCGTCAACTACTACCCCCATCAGGGAGATAGCTTTTTACCTTAGTACCCAAGGAGCAACTCACAATAGCAGATATTCTCAGTGGACTGCTTTGATCGGTGGAAGCTACCGCTCAGTTTACCTCCAAAATCTGTCCTTGTGCTTGCTCATTCTAGGGGTTTAAATCGGAGAATGCCAAGAGAGGAAGGTTTTCTTCACGATCGGTTTTACTTCTCCAAATCTACTACTCTTCTGGAATGTTGTTAGCTATCTTCATTACCTGTCTATAGATAATTACATAACTAGGACAACTCCAGCTACAAACATAACAAGATAGAGAATCGTAATTCAAGCAACTGTAATTAGTTTCACTTGATGCGAAAAATCTGTCAACCTTGTATCAGTACTTTGCCATAACGTCAACGCTTCTATCTGAGCATATCCATAAATTTACAGCCAATAATTTGAGTAATGCAAGTTGTTTCCTCATTCGTTGGATAGATTTTTGCTTTGAATATATTAAGTCTTGTCGAGCAGGAATTACAATTTAGGAACATTAGAAAATTTGCGGCAATAATAAATTATACCTTATAGTCTTGATTCTATAGAGTCACAAGTAGCAAAGTGATAAAGGTGCAACGCTGATGGGCGGTGCTGATCCCCATTTTTAAATTAACAACTAAATTAACAAAAAAATGATTGATGAACCATGTTAATTCTTCTTGACAGCAATCTTGTATGGGATACCCCCTTCTGTTAAAATCAAATATATCACTAGGATTAAATACTTACCGGCACCAACATTCAGGCTAGTCCGACGAGTAGCAACTTAAAAGAGAAGGCAGGAGGCAAAGGGCAGATCGCGCAGCGTGTCGTAGACAAGGCAGGAGGAAAGAATTATGAATGATTTTTTTTATTTCTGGATCAAAAGCCCAGTTTAAAAATAAGAATTGTATTGAGCGAAAAGTGCCGCGAGATTCGAGGTATCTACAGCTTAAGTCTCACGCTTTTAAACGTGGGTTACTCCTGTTTCCTACCTCCTGTCTCCTGCCTGCTGCCTCCTGATTACTTTGTTGCCTACCCGCTTGGTGTCTTATAGATGTGCTAGGTAGCAAGAACGCAGGATAAACCAAAGGGGTAAACTCCTGGCTTCAGAATCTGCTGTGTGAAAAATTATTGACACAACTTTAGTATTTTAGAGGAGATTTATGACAAGAAAGCCAGAACGCGTAGTACTGATTGGAGTAGCCGGAGACTCTGGGTGTGGTAAATCTACGTTTTTGCGTCGTTTGATAGATTTGTTTGGTGAAGATTTAATGACAGTTATCTGCTTGGATGACTATCATTCCCTGGATCGCAAACAGCGCAAAGAAACGGGGATAACGGCACTAGACCCCAGGGCAAACAATTTTGATCTGATGTATGAGCAAATTAAAGCGCTCAAAAGTGGTGAAGCGATTGATAAGCCGATTTACAACCACGAAACCGGCTTGCTCGATCCGCCAGAGCGGATCGAGTCAAATCACATTATAGTTATTGAGGGGCTGCATCCTTTATATGATGAGCGGGTGCGATCGCTAATCGACTTCAGTGTTTATTTTGACATTAGCGATGAGGTCAAAATTGCCTGGAAAATCCAGCGAGATATGGCTGAACGCGGTCATCGCTACGAAGATGTGTTAGCGCAAATCAATTCCCGCAAACCTGACTTTGATAAATTTATCGAACCGCAAAGAGAATTTGCTGATGTGGTTCTCCAGGTATTGCCCACAAATTTGATCAAAAACGACACCGAACGTAGAGTCTTACGGGTACGTATGCTCCAGCGGGAAGGTAAGGAAGGCTTTGATCCAACCTACCTATTTGATGAAGGGTCAACAATTAATTGGACTCCTTGTGGACGCAAGCTGACCTGTTCTTATCCTGGTATGCAACTATACTACGGTTCAGATGTTTACTATGGTCGCTATGTCTCAGTACTAGAGGTGGATGGTCAATTTGACAACTTGGAAGAAGTCATTTACATCGAAACCCATCTCAGCAATACATCCACAAAATATCAGGGTGAATTGACTCACTTGTTACTCCAGCACCGCGAGTATCCAGGTTCCAATAATGGAACTGGTTTCTTCCAAGTGCTTACAGGTTTGAAGATGCGTGCTGCTTATGAGCGGTTGACAGCTACAGAAGCAAAGTTAGCGATTCAGGTTTAAAGCAGCAGTGTTTGTGTCAAAGCTTGTGGGGGCGCTTCCGGGTGCTCCTTTTTTTGTGTTATTAAATACATTTTAAATAAAAAATAATTAGCATACATTTATCTTACTTACGGATATTTACTTTATAGTTACTGGTTTTTATCAATATCAAGAAGATACTAACGACTGAAGTATAAATATTGTTATGATTTCAGAAATTAGGAGTTGAACTAAATACTCACATTTAGTCAACGAAAAAACTCTCGATGGAGGAATTTCCTTTGTCTCGTCGATATTTATTTACCTCTGAGTCAGTCACCGAAGGTCATCCAGATAAAATCTGCGATCAGATTTCTGATACCATTCTAGATGCCCTGCTGACACAAGATCCTAGCAGTCGTGTCGCCGCTGAAGTAGTAGTTAATACTGGTTTAGTGCTAATCACTGGTGAAATAACCACCAAAGCTAATGTAAATTTCGTCAATCTCGCCCGGAAAAAAATTGCCGAAATTGGTTATACCAATGCTGACAATGGCTTTTCTGCTAACAGCACCAGTGTTCTGCTAGCTTTAGACGAACAATCACCCGATATCGCCCAAGGCGTTAATACCGCCCAAGAAACCCGCGAACAAGATAGTGATGAACAATTCGACAAAATTGGCGCGGGCGATCAAGGTATAATGTTCGGCTTTGCCAGTAACGAAACACCAGAACTGATGCCTTTACCCATCAGTCTCGCCCACCGTATTGCTCGCCGATTAGCAGCAGTCCGCAAAACAGGTGAATTGTCATACCTCCGTCCTGACGGTAAAACCCAAGTAACTGTAGTCTACGAAGATGGACGCCCAGTAGGTATTGATACGATTCTAATTTCCACCCAGCATACAGCTAGTATTGGGGAAATTACGGATGAGGCGGCGGTACAAGCCAAAATTAAACAAGACCTCTGGTCAGCAGTGGTCGAACCTGTTTTTGGTGACATTGACGTTAAGCCTAATCAGGAAACACGTTTTTTAGTCAACCCCACTGGCAAATTTGTCGTTGGTGGTCCTCAAGGAGACTCTGGTCTGACAGGACGGAAAATAATCGTTGATACCTACGGTGGTTATTCACGGCATGGTGGCGGTGCTTTTTCTGGCAAAGACCCCACAAAGGTAGACCGTTCTGCTGCTTATGCGGCTCGCTATGTCGCGAAAAATATTGTCGCCGCTGGGTTGGCAGAAAAAGTTGAAATTCAGCTATCTTATGCTATCGGTGTAGCACGACCAACAAGTATCTTAGTGGATACCTTTGGCACTGGCAAAGTGGATGAAGAAACCTTACTGGAATTAATCAACAAGCACTTTGAACTCCGTCCAGCAGGGATTATCCATACCTTCAACTTACGCAACTTACCAAGTGAACGAGGCGGACGTTTTTATCAGGACGTCGCGGCTTACGGTCATTTTGGGCGGGCTGATTTAGACTTGCCTTGGGAACAAACCGATAAAGCCGAATTGTTGAAGCAAGCAGCGAATGAGTCACTTTCGGCAGTAGTTGCTCAGGCACTGACTTAGACTTATACGCTACTGTAAAAACTTAGTTTATCTACGTGAGGGTATTGGCAACTTGACAAGTTACCAATACCTTTATTTTTTAGTAACCACCTGAATCTCGAAAAATAAAACAGGATTCAGGAGTCAGAATTCAGAATTCAGAATCCTCTACCCATGTTCGTTCAGCGTACCGTAGACTTGTTGACTAATGACTAATGACTAATTACCAATGACTAAATCCAAAAATAAGTCAGCATGAGAGTCAGGATAGTTAGTGGTAGACCAAAACGTAAATGTTCCCAGAATGATAACTGATAACCAAGTTTTGCAACAGCCTCAGCAACAATTAAATTAGCAACTGAACCTAACAAAGTTAGATTACCTGCTAAGGTAGATCCTGCTGCTAATAGTAACCAGGTTTTTGTATCTGGATGAGGAAGTAAATGTTGTAGTAACAATACTGCTGGAACATTAGAAACTAAATTTGAAAGCAGAGCAGTAATTCCTAATATGCTCAGAGGATTATAAACTAAATCGCTAAATAAATTCAATATTCCTAATTTTTCTACTCCAGCAGTAACAATAAATAGTCCAGAAAACATCACCAGTAAATCCCAATCTACTTTATTTAAAATTCGTTGCGGTTTGATTCGCCTAGTAATGAACAGTAAACTGGCAGCTACGAGCGTTGCTTGGGCTGGGGGTATTCCAATTAAGAATGCAATTAATAATCCTCCTGTTATTAATAGGCTTTTAGTAAGTAACGGTTGAAATATGCGGTAACGCACAAGGGTTACACTCGGACAAGACTTAGTAGAACGGACATCAGGATAAAGCCACCACAATAACGCAATTTGGATCAACAAACTTACTAATGCGATGGGAGTCAATGCTTTTGCAAAATCGAGATAGCTGATACCAGAGAACGAACCAATTAGAATATTTTGCGGATTACCACTTAAGGTAGCTACTGAACCTAGATTAGTTGCTCCTGCCAAAGCAAGTAAGTAAGGAATAGGATTGAGGTTCAAAGTTTGGGTTAAACCAAGAACTAAAGGAGTCAAAATTAGAGCAATGGTATCGTTCAGAAAAAAAGCGGAGAGAATCCCACTGCCAAAAGTTAAAACAATTAGCAAACCCAGGGGGCTGCGAGTAAAGTGTGTAACTGTATCAAGGGTTAATTGGAAAAAACCAGCGTAAGCTAAGTTCGTACTGATTATCATCATGCCAAACAGAAAAATCAGCGTTTTATAGTCTATTGCTTGCCATGCTTCTTTGAGGTCTAATACCCCGAATGCCATCAGTAAAGATGCACCAACTAAAGCAATACTGGCTCGGTTCATCCGCAAACCAGGTAGATATCCTAAACCCAAACCTATATAAGTCAGCCCAATGATGATGTATCTGAAAACAATCATGATTTTGCTAGATTCTTGTGACGTGATGCCTTTCTATTAACTCCTGTTTTTGTTTCAGGTACATAGAACCAAAAAACCACTAAAGTCACAACTGCGTAGGCATAGCCCGCCGCAGGCATCGCTGCTAGAATCAAAAAACCAACATTGTAACCAGCACTTTTAACCACAAACCCGCAATTAGGGGATGCAGAGTTTCGCCTGCCAGTCCTTGCTGGCAAATTTAACCATTCAGTGCGGTAGGACATACCTTTGAACCTAGCTGTCAGCTTGATTACGATCGCTGCTTCTTTGACAATCCGGGGGAGTACACTTTCTTTTAGTCAAGTTATTCCATTACTTTCTGTGGTTTTCTCTTTGATAACTGGAGCGGTTATCATAGCCTTTTTAGGGGCAGCGATCGCAGGAAGGCTCTCTCAAACGAACAGCTTGAGCGCATCATCTTAATGTTATTAGTAGTGATTGGCATTGCCCTAATAGTCGAGGGTTTTCTACCTCAACAAATACCAGCTCTTTTACCGCCTGCTTTAAGTTGGCGTATTCCAGCAGGTATTTTATTTAGTCTAGCAATTGGACTGGTAAGCAGTTTACTTGGGATTGCAGGGGGTGAAGCGATCATCCCAACACTTGTTTTTGCTTTTGGTGCAGATATTAAAACAGCAGGTACAGCCAGTCATTATTGTTAGTTTACCAACTGTACTGGTAGGGGTTATCAAATATGCTAGTCGAGGTGCAAATGCACCTCGTACACTCTTGGGCAATACTATAGCGCCTATGGGAATTGGCTCGGTGATTGGAGCCATAATCGGAGGAATGCTTGTCGGTATTGTTCCACCACGGATACTAAAGGTCACACTAGGGATAATCTTGAATATATACGTGTTTCGGGTCTTTCACAAAGTAAAGTCTTCTAATGGGAAATAACAAAGATTTTCAGATTTTGATTGCACTTTTTTGTATGGATATCGGCCACAATGCCCATAAGAAACCCCCTCTGCTTTTACCATAGTAAAGTGATTACAAGGCAGAGGGGTTTCATTTTTATTAATATTTTTGTAGAGGCAGGTTTTAAGGATAATTCTGGCAAAAAACTAGTTTATTTGATTTAAAACCCGCCAAAACTATGTCGTATTGATTTCTACTTGTGTAGTCAGTTCGGCCTATTTCCAATCGGGAATTTCAGCGTCTTCTCCACCAATCCCAATTCCAGTGTTAAATATTTCCGCACCAGTAAGATTTAGATCGTTCATTGATGCTTGATACACATTAGAATCGTGAATTGTAGCACGAGTAAAATTTACTCCGTTGAGATTGACTTGCTTCAAATTCACATTACTTACATAAGCGGATGTTAGGTTAGCACCTGCCAAGTTTGCACCAGTTAAGTCAGCACCTTCGAGGTTAGCTCCTACAAGGCTAGCTCCTTGGAGCTTCGAGCCTCTCAAGTCAGCACCAATTAAATGAGCGCCACTGAGGTTAGCTCCTGATAGATCGCACTTAACACATTCCCCAGTTGAAAGCAGCTTTTGTAAATCCTGTGGATTTTCAGCTCTAACCGAGCTAGCAAAAAATAGGGGAGTTGCTAAGGCAATGGCCGCTAATAGCTGGAGTTTCATAATTTTCCCCCTTAATAATCAAGTTGCGTCCGTTCTGTCCCTCACAACTCTATTATCTCACTAAACTTCGTGAGGTCAATCTATCTTGTGACAATCTATCTCCTGACAAGTTAGTTGTGATCTGAAACACAGATAAAAGTGATGCCAAAAATGCCATTAATTCCGATCTGTTGGCGATTTTTACCAAAAATTCCTTAAAAAATGCCAGTATTAAATCACTATTAAATCTTTTTAAAAGTAAAAACTGGTGCTACTTGCTATAGCTAGTTAGAGAAGTATTTATACTTATCAATTCATGGTTTAGCTTAAGTCCTCAGAAATTCTCGCATATATTGATTAACCAATTCCGGCTGTTCTTGCTGCACCCAATGGCCACAATTAGGAATGTACTTGATTTGGAAATTCCTAACATAAGCTGCGGTATCGTAGGTTAGTTCCTTGCCAAGTGCAGTGTCGTTTTCTCCCCATATCATCAGTGTTGGCACTTCCAGAACGCCCCTATTTGGATTTAGCATTCTCTGCTGAAAAACATTGCGGTAGTAGTTCAACATTGCTGTAAGGGCACCGCGTTTTGCAGCAGCATCTTTATATGCGTCAATATCCGCTTTAGTGAAAGCACTCTTCTTAACTGCTGTACCTTTAAAAATTGTTTCAATTGCTTGGTAGTCTGTAGATTGTAAGAATAATTCTGGCATCCAGGGTAGTTGAAAGAGGAAGATATAGTAACTTCGCTGCAACTGTTGGGGAGTGCGTAAGCCTTGGGCAAATTTGGCAGGATGAGGCATGTTAAGAATAATTAATCGCTCTACCATTTCGGGATAAGCATAAGCATAAGCCCAAGCGATCGCACCACCCCAATCATGTCCAACTAATACACATTTTTGGTATCCTAATCCTTTAATTACTCCCTCAACATCTTTGATAAACTCCTTCATTACATAAGCTAATTGCTCATTTGGTTTATCACTATCGTTGTAACCACGCAAGTCAATGGCAACTACTTTAAAATCTTGGGCAAATTCTGGTATTTGATGCCGCCAAGAGTACCAAAACTCAGGAAACCCATGCAACATTAACATTAAAGGGCCTTCACCTTGGGTAACATAGTGTAGTTTTACCCCATTGTTAGTTGTTATATATTCGTGTTTCCAAGAACTTTCTATTAAAGACATAATTAATCTAAATTCCGCATTAAAAAATACTAAATAATAATACTGTACTTAATAAATTTAATATTATTTCGAGCAGCCTCACATCTATTAAAAGACAGTATTACAATAGAGATTTTTGGTAAAAATATTAGATAATTTGCCTTGGGGTAGATGTGAATCGTGGGTAAAATTTGGTAGAAGGTAGATATAATTTTCTCCAACTACGATGACACAACAGTTGACAAACCATGCTTCATTGTGGGTTGAGCGACTGGGGCGATTTGGCTATGTTTCCAAGGGAGTAGTTTACGGTATAGTTGGACTACTCGCAGCACAGGCGGCTTTTGGCAGGGGCGGTAGAACAACTGATACCCAAGGCGCTCTCCAAACAATTGTCAACCAGCCATTTGGGAAATTTTTGCTAGCTTTAGTTGCAATTGGCCTAATTGGATACGTAATCTGGCGTTTTGTACAGGCAATTAAAGACCCAGAAAATAAAGGTAATGATGCCAAAGGTTTAGCAGTACGAATTGGTTACGCAGTTAATGGCTTGATTTATGCAAGTTTAGCCTTAAGTGCTGTACAAATCGTCATGGGTACAGGCAGCGGTAAAAATAGTAGTGATTCTACAGAAGATTGGACAGCACGTTTGCTTTCTCAACCCTTTGGTCAATGGTTAGTTGGAACTGTGGGGGCGTTTGTAATTGCTCTAAGTTTCTATCAGTTTTATCAAGCTTTTAGTGGCAAATTTCGTAAAGAACTCAATTTAACTGAGTTAAGCAACACACAAGCCCAATGGGTAATGAGGATTTCCAGATTTGGTTTAGCGGCACGGGGTATAGTATTTTGCATTATCGGTTGGTTTTTAATTGAAGCAGCAAAACAGTCGAATGCCGCTACTGCAGAAGGTTTAGATGAAGTATTACAGACGCTAGCGCAACAACCTAACGGAGCATGGCTTTTAGGTATTGTGGCACTAGGTTTAGTTGCTTATGGGATTTACACAATAATACAGGCGCGGTATCGTCGGGTAGTCAATGTTTAGATGGCGCAATGCTGAGAATTTCAATTTATAAAAATGGCAATAACAGAAACCCGTGGTATCTGGCTGACCACTACTGATAGTAAAGTTCTCAGGTCAAAGGAACGTATTGCTGAGGCGATGGATTTCCTGGCTGAGACGGGATTTAATGTAGTGTTTCCCGTTGTTTGGAATAAGGCAGTAACTTTATATCCTAGCCAAATAATGCAGCAGACCTTTGGAGTCAAAATTGACCCGATGTCTGTAGGCCGCGACCCTTTAGAAGAAGTAGTGATTGAAGCGCGGCGAGTTGGGTTGAAAGTTATTCCTTGGTTTGAATACGGTTTTGCCAGTTCCTACAATTTGAATGGTGGTGTACTTTTACAGAAAAAACCGGAATGGGCTGCGCGTGATTGTAACGGCAACTTACTGAAGAAAAACGACTTTGAGTGGTTAAATGCCCTCGATGCACAGGTGCAGGAATTTTTGTTGAACTTGGTGCTGGAAGTTGCGAAGAATTACGATGTTGATGGTGTTCAAGGAGACGATCGCTTGCCAGCATTACCCTCTGAAGGTGGCTATGATCGGGGAACTGTCAGCCGCTATCGCCAGGAATTCGATCGCAATCCACCACAGAACCACAAGGATAGGCAATGGTTACAGTGGCGTGCAGATATTCTCACTGATTTTTTGGCGCGTCTCTATCAGGAGGTGAAAGCGGTGAATCCTAACTTATTAGTAGCGATCGCACCCAATATCCATGATTGGGCATTCCAGGAATATCTGCAAGACTCGCCTGCATGGCTGAAGCGGGGAATAGTCGATATGATTCAGCCGCAGATTTATCGCCGTGACTTTAGGAGTTACGCTGCGATCGCTGATAAACTGGTAAACCAGCAGTTTACAGATGCGACACTGCCCAAGTTAGTACCGGGAATACTGATGAAGCTCGGCTCTTACTGTATTAGTCCAGAATATCTGGTGCAAACAATTGAATACAATCGTCAACTTGGCATTCAAGGAGAGGTATTCTTTTTTTACGAAGGTTTGCGCGAGAAAAACAATACCCTTGCTAAAATTTTGCGAAATGGGCCTTATGCTAAGTCTGCATCATTTCCTACTCTGTTAGATTTGAGTGCAAGTGGCGTGAGTCACAAGAGGACATCTTCAATTTGGCCAGGAGTGGAAAATTTGTTAAAAAAGATTTTTTAAGGGAAAAAGTACGTGGAATATAAATTGCCAGTGGAAAAGGTAATTAATACTTTAAAAGAAGATTTACCGACACTTTTTGAAAAAGATATTTCTTATGACATTTATACACAGAATATCTATTTTAAAGACCCGGTGAATACATTCAAATACAAATTTAACTATCGCATTATATTTTGGACTTTACGATTTCACGCTCGGCTATTTTTTACTCAAATTTACTTTGATGTGCATGAAGTTTATCAATCAGCCGAAGACACGATTTTAGCAAAGTGGACGGTGCGCGGAGTGTTGCGCGTTCCCTGGAAAGCAGGGTTGCTTTTTAATGGCTATTCAACGTATAAACTCAATCAAGATAATTTGATATACGAGCATATCGACACCTGGGATAGAAAGCCAGGAGAGATTTTACGGCAGTTTTGGCAAAGGCAAGGAGATAGCTAGTTAGCTATTATATAGCGCTTTTTGTTTGCGTGAGGTACACCCGTAGGGGCACGGCAGTGCCCATTGGTGTCAACTTAAGCATTGGGGCAACGTCTGCTGTAGTATGATTGTGTTTTTGTCCTACTAATGGTATGAAAAATGACGGCTCAATTTGAATACAGCACTCTTGCCGATCCACAGGATATTCAGCAGCTAATATATATCCTTGAGCAGTGTTTCATCACCGGAGGTGGTGGCGAGGAAGCTTATATCAATCTCATTGGCGTAGAAAATTTCCGTATTATTCGGGGATTTGGGCAATTAGTTGGTGGATTGGCAACTCTGGATATGGGTCAGTGGTGGGGTGGTGTGCGTGTACCAATGACAGGAATTGCCGCTGTGGGTATTGCTCCAGAGTATCGCGGTTCGGGAGCTGCGATCGCTCTCATGCAGCAGATGCTCAAGGAACTTTATGCTAGGGGTATACCGCTCTCTGCTCTTTATCCGTCTATTCAAAGCTTGTACCGAAAAGTCGGGTATGAGCAGGGGGGTAGCTGGTGTAATTGGGAAGTTTCTA
Organism: Nostoc sp.; assembly: GCF_036917555.1. Taxonomy (GTDB): domain Bacteria; phylum Cyanobacteriota; class Cyanobacteriia; order Cyanobacteriales; family Nostocaceae; genus Nostoc. Next base: position 181,790 of record NZ_JBALDD010000077.1, read on the forward strand.
CTAAGAGTATCCAAGTGCGAGAGCAACCCCTACCTTTGCAACCAATAGTGAGTATCAATCATCAAGTATTTCATCAACTATATCAGCAGCAGGCAAAACTAACGCATGGATATTTAGACCGACATCCCGCAATCTGGGAGCGCTTAATTCAACCAGATGAGAAGGAAACATTTTACGCATATTTTATTGGTACAAAAGATCAACCCGAAGGCTACATCCTCTTCAGTCAACATTCAAAAGAGGATGGCACAATCCTGCGAATCAAAGATTGGGTAATTCTCACAGTTGTGGCTGCACAAACATTTTGGTCTTTTCTTGCCAGTCATCGCTCCCAAATTGACCAGGTGCGATGGAGGAGTTCTGTAACCGATTCTTTGACATTGCTGCTACCAGAGCAAACTGCCAAACTTAAAAACACGATGCGTTGGCTGCTGCGGGTAGTGGATGTAGTCAAAGCACTGGAGATGCGGGGTTATCCATCAGGAATTGAAACTGAATTGCACCTAGAAATTCAAGATAATTTGCTAACTGGAAATAATGGTAAATTTATTCTTTCTGTCGCCAACGGACGTGGTGAAGTTACAAAAGGTGGAAAAGGTGAGTTACAGCTAGATGTTCGAGAACTAGCACCACTATATACAAGTTTGTTCGCTCCCTATCATTTACAAATAGCCGGAAAACTGCATGGGACAGAAACAGCTATTTCAGCAGCTACGCAAATATTTGCAGGTAGTTCTCCTTGGATGGCTGATTTCTTTTAACGTGAGATGTCAACCAACCTTTCTCTGCGTCAGTTCAAGTCTGTAAGGGGGGGACAGTAATGTGTAGTTAAACCAACTGATCCCGTCTCAATTTTGTCACGCTTCGCTTCGTCTTGTCAAACGCTTACGTCTCGTCAAAAAGATCGGAAAAGTGGGAAAATTGCAACATTTGAGTAATGACACGCCAGTAGAGTGCGTTATGGACACGCCGAAATAACAAATGCATTCGCCGAAGTAACAAATGCGTTCGCCGAAGTAACAAATGCATTCGCCGAAGTAACAAATGCATTCGCCGAAATAACAAATGCATTCGCCGAAATAACAAATGTATTCGCCGAAATAACAAATGCGTTCGCCAAAGTAACAAATGCGTTCGCCGAAATAACAAATGCGTTCGCTAAAGTAACAAAACGTTAAGTTGACACTAATGGGCAATACTCATTGGTGTCAACTTAAGCCAAAACCCTTTTAAAATCTTGTTTCTAGCCTCTGGCTGGAAATGCTACTCCTGGCGGCTCTGCCGCGAGTTCGGGAGGCTCTGCCTCCCATTAGGCATTCCCAGTCGGAGACTGGGAACGAGATAAACGAGATAATCTGCTAAAAGCTTTTTCTAGACTGGCTTTAACCTTAAGTTGACACCAATGGCCAATGCTGTGCCCCTACACGAAATCTATATGTATTAGGGTTTTAGTGAATGGGTTTTACTTTCTCTCTCTACAAAACATAAGTCGGAAACATAATTAATCCTTCGCTCGTCCTTGCCCTAGATTAACAATTTCTGTTGTTGTCAACTCACACCACAAATAAAACTCTCAGCTATTACTTTTAATAAGTAATGATGATTTATCGTGCTTATCTAATCCCAAACATAATCTCAAAAAATAACTCAACGGGATTTATGACTTTTTCTCCGGAAGTTCAGCACAGTCATCAGAAAATAATCTAAGTAAACCTGATTAGTTACTCCTTACTTGCACACCCACATTCACAACATGAAATCACATCTACTGGCGATTGGTTTAAGCAGTTTGGTTCTAATTGCAGGACAAGCTAAAGCCTCACAATTACAGTCTTGGTACTATGATTCTAGCCAAAATCAATTAGACTTAACTACCACTTCGGGAATAGAACCAAAAGCCTTTTTATTAGATAATCCTAATCGCTTGGTGATTGACTTACCTGGAACTAATTTTAATTCCGATACTGTCAAACAAAGTTTTGGTAAGGCGGTGAAAGAAATTCGCCTCGGCAAACCAGACTCTCAAACCACTCGTTTTGTTGTAGAATTAGCTCCTGGTTATGATGTTACTCCCCAAAATATATCAATTAAAGGAGATTCTCATTCGCATTGGATTTTCAAGTTCAATTCATTTAACCGCCAAAGTAATCCCATTGTTGGAGAGAACAGAGAAGATATTGCCATCAAATCCACAGATGCATCGACATTTGCTGGAGTTGTGAATCTTGGTCAAGAGATGGTTGGTATCACTTCTCAGATTCGCAGTTTGTTAGCAAGTTATAAAACATTGAATCCAGGAATATTTTTCTTAGATTTATCTACAGGAAACTATATAGATATTAATGGCGAAAAAAGATTTGCTGCTGCCAGTACAATCAAATTTCCCTTATTAGTGGCTCTTTTCCAAGAAATAGACGCAGGTAAAATTAAGCTCACCGATAAATTAGTGATGCGGCGCGATTTAAAGGTTGGCGAATCTGGAATTATGCAATACAAACCCATCGGTACTAAATTTAGCATCCTGGAAACTGCTACCTTGATGATGACAATCAGCGATAATACCGCCACAAATCTAGTTCTCGATCGCTTGGGTGGTGCAGCAAAAGTTAGCCAACGTTTTCGTAGCTGGGGATTGCAAAATACAGCACTTCGGAATCTACTTCCAGACATCGGTGGTACAAATACAACTAGTTCCAAAGATTTGGTCAGATTAGCGGCGTTAGTTTCTAATAATCGTTTGTTATCCCCAACTAGCCGCAATCAAGTTTTAGGCATTATGCGCCATGTCAAAACCAATAGTTTACTACCAGCTGGTATCGGTCAAGGAGCGACCATCGCCCATAAAACTGGTACATTGAGATTTGTCATTGGTGATGCGGGTATAATTCAAATGCCCAACGGCAAAAGCTATTTAGCAGGTGTTTTAGTACAAAGACCAAACTACGATCCCAAAGCTGGAGATTTTGTCCGTGAAGTTTCGAGAAGAGTCTATAATTACCTAGACAATACCAAAATTAGCAATATAGAACCGATACTTGGCGATGCCTCCGGTGGTCACTGAGCTTGCCGAAGTGCGGGCTACGCCTACGCACTCGTTAGTCAAGCGATCGTAACTACTAGTCCACCAGATCAACTTTGGTGGATGAATAAGTTCGTAGTAAGGACTTTAATCCTGGATTTTTAAGCACGCTTTATGCTGACTACAAACTGATCATATTTAATGGGACATACTACCACTATTGCACCAAATCGCAAAAATAGGGACGTACAGCTGTACGTCCCTACATATCTATCTGTATTCAGGTATTTTGTCGTGAAATGGAATTAACTCAGAAAATTTGGTGTACCACTATTACCATTCCTACCAACAGCAGGAATTTCCACTGTGTCATCTTTAGCTTTACCAGTGCCGTCATTGACAACGGAATTAGAGTTACCCACATGTCCATTAGGGATAAACAATTGTGGATGGTCAAAGGGCGCTTTATCATACCGAACTCGGTCATCGGTCAGTCCTTTTAAAAAGGTGACCAAATCCTGTTTTTCTTGTGGTGACAGATTTAGCGGCGGAAGTACTCCAAAATCACCACCACGATTGTAAAAATCAACCACTTGCTCTAGAGTCCCCTGACCTCCATTGTGAAAGTAGGGAGCAGTGAGTTCCACATTCCGAAGTCCAGGTGCTTTGAAAGCTCCGTTTGCAAACACAGTTTCACTGGAATTCAATGGTGGACTAAGGGTTGGGGGGTTTTCGCCAAGCAGATCCTTAAATTTGCCCAACTGAGCCAATCGTGCCTCTGAAAGCGGATTACTACCCGGAAAACCGTCATGACCACCCAAACCGGGGTCGTCTGTGGGCGGTCTGACACCGATATTAAAGAAGCCATTGTCTTCAGGGGATTTTGGGCCAAACGGCGCACGTTTGATTCGTCCCTCTTTAGCCACGCTGCTTACTGAAGCCGCTGTTAATTCTACTCCAGTGTGGCAACCAATACACAGACCTTTGCCCTCAAATAGTCCTTTCCCTCGTTGCTGCTGCGCGGTTAAAGCGCTGGTGTTTCCTTCCAAGTAGCGATCGTAGGGCGTATCATTGGCAATGAGTGTAGACTCGTACAACTGAATTGCCAGACCAAAGAATAGCGAGAAGTTGTACTCTAGCACTGTGTACTCATTAGTCTCCAAGGAGCGATCAGGCCTTTTGACAATAGTCCGTTTACCGTCAGAGTCAACTTGGATGAGGCGAGTAGAATTCCACCACTCCTGCTTGAAGGCATCTTTAATCATCTGCTCGTAGGTTTTATCTTTAAGTCCAGGTTGAGGCGATCTACTATCCTCACCTAAAACGCTGTCTTGTGGATGCACAATCTGTTTAACTAGCGGTCTAAGAGGTAATAACTTTTTCGCAAGTTTTCGGGGGAGCTTTCTACCCTTACCAGAGGTGAAAGATATTCTGTCAACTAGCCCCAACTTATCACTCCCGAACTTATCACCAATTTCTTGAAAACTGCGACCATCTGCGGATGACTCAAAGGAACTGAGTGGTGGTCCGACAGCTTGAGATGCCAAAGACGAGTTCTTGAGGCTGACTTTCACAAATTCTGCCCTAATTGGGTTTGTAGCTTTGACAACGGTGGCGTTAGGATCTCTTAAACCGAAAGGATTCACCCCATTAAAGATATTTTGTGCTCTTCCGTCCCAAAAGTTGCGGAAGTTGAATGCAGCATTAATCACGGTTGGCGTGTTACGCGGCTCGACGCGCCGCACATTGATACCTCCCACGTTAAACACCGGATCTAGGTCGGTTGTAACTTTGTCTTCTGCATTACCAGGTATGATATCCACAAACTTTGAATTGAAAATCCCCTGAGAAGAACTGACGTCGTTATGGTCAGATACAATAGTCTTAGGATCGTTTGGGTTTGACAGCTTGTGGAAGGGAAAATCTTCTGGTTTGAGCTGATAGTTTGGTAGTCCGCCGACATTAAAAACTGAATCTGGATTCTCTGTACCATCGGTGTTGACCCGCAAAAGCCCAGGAGCAATCTGATTTTTGGATCTATTGTCGGCTCCAGCATGGAAGTGACAACTAGCACAGGAGGTCTTTCCATCGCTCCCAACCTGCATATCCCAAAAAAGAGTCTTTCCTAACTTGATTGCAGCTGTTTTGTCTGCTACAAAGTCTCCAAGATTATCAGGTTCTGGAACTGATACGCTTTTGAGCGAAACTGGAGACGGGCCTGTAACTGCTGATACAGTATTTCCGGCTATTACTGCTACCAGAATAATGGCAGCAATTGTTATAGTCCTTAAAAATCTCGATTTCAAGTAGTTAGGCTTGCTATATCTGAATTTCCACTCTTGCCGCTTTATTTTTGTCACCAAAGATTTGAGCAAAAATCGACCTCTTGAGGTCAGCAATAAGTAGCTTGATAAAGCAGTGGTAAAGATTATTAAGCTGATTATGGGTAAAATTCCCATAGTTTTTTTCTAAAGTAACACCGAAATAAAGTATACATTTACGAGGAAGTTTGAAATTTAATATTCATGTAAAATAAACACACAAATTAAAAATTTTACGTGAACAAAAAAAACATCCTCTTCGGGCTACGAATAATAAATTGAGTTTGGTCAGCAGATTATTTTATATTGAATTTGGATTAACTAAGCTACTAATATCTATTCTCAACAAGAGTTTGATAAAATCAGTTAGATATATCTAAAACTTATTATCATTCCTACTTTGTGTAGGATATTTAAATGTTACTACATCAAAGTTCTGGTCGGTGGCGCTTAGGGCTAGCATTATCGCTATTGACAGTGTTCTTGTGGGGAATTTTACCTATTGCTCTTGCAGTAACTCTACAAGTACTTGATGTCTATACCGTAATTTGGTTTCGCTTTTTGGTATCATTTATATTGCTTACTGTGTATTTAGGGATACGCGGCAAATTACCAAAATTAGAACAATTACGCTCTGCTTCTGGGAAATTATTAGCGATCGCTACAATATTCTTAGGGATTAATTACTTTTCGTTTACCCAAGGTTTAGCATTAACATCACCTGCTAACGCTGAAGTTCTCATTCAATTATCTACCCTTTTATTAGGTTTAGGAGGGTTAGTAATTTTTAAAGAACGTTATCGGCTGTCTCAATGGATTGGCGTTAGTGTAATGATTTGCGGTTATCTTTTATTTTTCCACGAACAACTAACGAATTTAATTACAGTATATGGCACATATATACTAGGTAGTGTTTTAATCGCACTAGGATCGACAGCTTGGGCTATTTATGCTTTGGCACAAAAGCAGTTATTACAATCTTTATCTTCCACCAGTATCATGTTGATCATTTATGGAGGCTGTGCTTTATTATTCACTCCTCTAGCCAAAGTTAAATCAATTTTTATACTTGATACTTTCCATTTAGGAATGTTGATTTTTTGTGCATTGAATACTTTAATCGCTTACGGTGCTTTTTCGGAATCATTACAACATTGGGAAGCATCACGAGTAAGTGCAGTAATAGCTTTAGCTCCCATTGTGACATTAATATCAGTCGTGGTTGTATCAGTTATTGCACCTGATTGGACACCACCAGAACACTTCACCCTCATAGCAATATTCGGAGCGGGTTTAGTAGTTACAGGTTCAGTAGCGATCGCCTTGGGAAAAGCTGATTAATTGCAATGTTTTTCAGGATTTTTACTGGATTTTTCAGCTAGTAAATTTGTGCAATATTCAAAGCTACAACATAAATACTGAGGCAGACTATTTTTTATTTGTTATGATTTAATAGTGAAGGCAAACTACTGAAGTCAATCTGCGTGACTTTGTAGTATTTGATTGTTGACTTTATAGCCGAAATATCCTTGCAAAAGAATTCAAAAATCAGAATTCAGGAGTCAGAATAAATTACTAGGGCATTGGGAATCACTACTTTTTTTGACTACTAAATCTAAGATTTGGTGGAGATTTTAAACCCATTTATACCTATTATTTTAAGCCAGCTACATTCGCAAGTCATACATAATTCATCGTGAATTATAACTACTGACTCCTAAATTCTGTTTTGATAAAATTGAGGCTAATAACTTTAAGTAAACCAAGCAGGGCGCCCGAATAACTACCAAAGCCAACACTTGATAAAACCAGACCACCGAAATAGTTGAGCGATGAATAGTTTGTTTGGTAATTGGGCCAGCACCCTCAGAAAAAATTCTTTATTGCTGGTTCTTTCAATGGTGCTGCCAACATTTGGAATTAGTAATTCTGTCTTGGCAGCAGAGCGGATTTATGCATCTTATTCAGCTTTAGAGCTTTCCATTTCAGTCACGACTTTAGAGAACTACGCTAAAACAGGTGTAATTAACGAAGACTTAGCAACCTATCAGCGATATCTGCCTTTAGAACAGCTTCAAGAATTGCGGCGGATTTTGCTTAATCGTGTGAAAGTTAGTCCAGTAGTAGTTTCGCAACTTCTCTACACACCGCAAGGAGAATTTTTACTGCATCGATTGGCGCAAGTGATTAAAACCAGTCAACCACAACCAGGATTTGGTACTTTGCGTTCGGCGCTAATTTTAGCCTCTGGTGAATCGGGAGGCTTGACACTTTTGAACGTGTTGCGTAAATATCCCACCAGCAGCATTCGCCTTGATGTCGCCGAGACTTTAGAAATAGCTACGGAATTGGAGAAACTTGTTAACCAAACCCATCAGGCGATCGCAGCTGTTTCCCAAAAGTCTAAAATAGAAGCTGATAGCATTTCCCAACCAAATTTCTCGCAATTACCCGATTTAAAAGTTCCGGGAAAACTTAAGTCGCAAAAATACACCCTGAAGTTTTTCGACTCAACCCGCAATCGACTTTTATTGACTGATGTTTACATTCCCAATGTCCAAAAAACTGTACCGATAATTGTAATTTCTCACGGCTTGGGTTTAGACAGCAGTAACTTTCAATATTTAGCCACTCATCTAGCTTCTTACGGATTTGCTGTCGTTGTTCCCAATCACCCTGGTAGTGATGCGAAACAATTGCGTTCTCTGTTAAAAGGACGCGCCATTGAAGTCGCACAACCAAGTGAATTTCAAGACCGACCTTTGGATATAACATATATACTGAATCAATTGCAAAAAGGTAATCAATCTGATTTACGGTTTAAAGGTCGCCTAAATCTGCAACAAGTTGGAGTATTTGGTCAATCTTTGGGAGGCTACACAGCCTTGGCTTTAGCAGGCGCTAAAATCAACTTTGAGCAGCTAAAACAAGACTGTCAACCAGCAGCACTGCAAAATACCTGGAATATGTCTTTACTGCTCCAGTGTCGCGCTTTAGAATTGAGCATCAGCAAGTCTGGCAAAGATTATAACCTGCGGGATGAGAGAGTGAAAGCTGCGATCGCAGTTAATCCCATTACTAGTTCGATTTTCGGCAAAGCTGGTTTAAGTCAAATCAAAACTCCAGTGATGATTGTCAGCAGTAGTGATGATACAGTTGCACCAGCTTTATCCGAGCAAATTTTACCTTTCTCCTGGTTGACAAATTCCCAAAAGTATCTCGTCATGCTTGTTGGTGGTACACACTTTTCCACCATTGGCAATGCAAACCCTGTAAATCAACAAGTAGCATTACCTGCCGATATGATTGGTGATGCTTCCCAAGCACGTCGTTACATGAATGTTTTGAGTTTACCTTTCTTCCAAACATACATTACAGGAAGCTCGCAATATACTCCCTACCTGAATGCTGCCTATACTGAAAGCATTTCTAGTAAGTCGCTTGGTTTGAGTCTCGTTAAGTCATTGAATACGACCGAATTAGCACAATTATTGGATATAAAAGGAGCCAAACTCGTAAAAAAAAAGTTCCCAACACCATAGTCAGCTTCGGATTTTGGATGCTGGATATTGGTGTTGCATTGCTGCATGTAATGATTTTTATTTGATTTGTACAGACGTAATTAATTACGTCTGTAAAATTTATTTGCTCTTTATAAAATTAGAGACTCAATTCTTGCTTGGACTTCTTCAATTAGGTCCTGTTCAACTTTCTCTACAAACAACACCTTCCTAGCTTTCCAATCCAGTGATTTGATCTGATCGGCTAGCACTACGCCACTGGTTATCATTCCGTCAGGAAGCAGAACCTCAAAGTTAAGACCTTTTTTTTGATTAGTAATTGGACAAATTAGAACTATAGAAGCCATTCGATTGTATTTTAATGGCGACATAACTAAAAAAGGACAATAGCCCATCTGCTCACGCCCTTGAGGTTTTAGTTCAGCATTAAGCGTTTCAGCAATATCTTCAAATGACATTCCTGATGTTCTCAGGGCTAATACACGTCGGATCAAATCAGCCGTAATTTGCTTTGTAGTTCCGCAGTCTAACTTGACAATATCACCTCTATCTGGAATGTATGGTTTAACTACCAAACTTCATTCCCCACAGCAGATCCAGTATCTATTTCAGAATGGAAATTATCTGGAGTCATACCTTCCAATAATTCATCAAGCGTATATTTTTTTCGCTGCTGCGGCGTAATTACAATGCTATTGCCTGAAATGCTGAAAGTTATGTCTGTCCCCTCTTTGAGATTAACTTGTTCAGCCAAAGCTTTCGGAAGTCGAATAGCTAGGCTATTTCCCCACTTAGCAACAACTGTAGTCATAACTACCTCAAAATAAATACTTTCTTAGAGAATTTCACACCCAAACATAAAACTTTTGGAGCTTGACGCGCCTATTTTAAACTATTTGACGTATCTACTTTGAATATACCATAGTTTGTATTTTCGCTATATTACAGAAGCCTTGCCACGTCACTACACTATCTTCTAATTATTTGCATTTACCTTAGTTACTGTAAAAACTGTAACCAGCATAGATATATACGATCGCATTCATATCTTCTCGACATATACTTTAAAGAAATATGACATTTAATTGCGCTATTGTAAAAATCAGCTTTACATAAGTTCAGTTATGAGCCAGCCGGAATATACTACAGCCCAAGCTAATGCCCTGACTAACCACGATCGCAAACCTATTCACATACCTGGCTCTATTCAACCTCATGGCGTTCTACTGGCACTTAGTACTCAGCTAGAGATACTGCAAGTTAGCAACAATACCCAAGCATATTTGGGCAAAGAGTCAGAAAATTTGCTCGGCAAGCATTTGAGCGATTTACTTGACACTCAGCAAGTGGAAATTGTCAAGCAGTGTTTAGTAAAAAAGATAGGCAGTGCTAATGCTTTTAAAGTATTAATAAATACTTTAAATAAAAAAATATACTTTGATGCTATTGCTCATCGTACAGAAGAAGCTGTAATTCTGGAGCTAGAACCAACTGACTCGGAATCTCAGGTGAGTTTCTTAAACTTTCATAGTTTGGCGAGTGAAGCGATCGCTAAAATGCAAAGGACATCCAATCTGGGAGAATTTTTGCATCTGGTGGCTGAAGAAATCCAAAAAATCATCGGTTTCGATCGGGTGATGGTCTATCAATTTGACGAGTCAGAAGCGGGTTCTGTTGTTGCAGAAGTTAAACGGAAAGATTTATCACCTTATTTAGGACTCCACTATCCCGCTACAGATATTCCAGCGCAGGCTAGGGAGTTATACACACGCTGCTTTCTGAGATTTCTCCCCGATTTGACTGCCGAACCTGTCAAACTACTTCCAACAGAAAATCCGACAACACATCAGCATCTTGACTTAAGCTACTCTGTGCTACGAAGTTTTGATTGGTGTTGTACTCAATATCATCAAAGTATGGGAGTAAAAGCTCTTTTGGTGATTTCACTTATTCAAGAGCAGAAGCTTTGGGGATTAATATCTTGTCACCATCAAACACCAAAGTATATTTCTTACGAAGTCCGCAAGATGTGCGAATTTTTGGGACAAATTGTGTCTTCAGAATTAGCGCACAAAATCAGTTACTCGGAATGGGATTATAAAGTAAAACTCAAATCGCTACAGTCTGAGTTTCTAGAATCTATTTCCCAAGCAGACAATTTTATCGATGCCCTAATCAAACCGGAAATCCGCTTGCTCGATCTTGTTAGTGCTTCAGGAGCGGCAGTTTGTCTGGATAATGAAATTACCCTTGTAGGAACAACACCGAATATTGATGAAGTTAGGGCGCTCATTCAATGGGCGGATACCCAAGTTAGTGACAACCTATTTTCCACTGATTCTCTGCCGAAGCTTTACTCAAAGGCACTGATATTTAAAGATACTGTTAGTGGCTTATTGCTACTGCGGATTTCTAAAGTCCGGCGCTATTACATCCTTTGGTTTCGCCCCGAAGTTATCCAAACAGTACACTGGGCAGGAAATCCACAGGAATCCATGCAAGCTCAAGCAGATGGTAGCTTTAGCCTATCTCCCCGAAAATCCTTTGAACAATGGCAAGAAACGGTTAGATTAACTTCTCTACCTTGGAAACCTTGTGAACTTGACAGTGCGATCGCTTTGAATAATGCGATCGTTGGTATTGTACTCTCGAAAGCGGATGAATTAGCTAAAATCAACTTGGAGTTAGAGCGCAGCAACCAAGAACTAGCATCCTTTGCCTACGCCGCTTCCCATGACCTCAAGGAACCTTTGCGGGGCATTTATAACTTCTCGACAGTGTTGCTAGAAGACTATGCCCAAGTATTAGATGATGAGGGAATTGAGTGTTTGCAAACAGTAGTATCCTTGTCTGTACGCATGGAAACTCTGATTAATGCTCTATTGCGACTCTCACAGTTAGGACAAGCGCAACTGCGTGTGCAAGCAACTGACCTCAACGAATTGCTCAACCAAGTAATTGAAGTCTTTCGTGCTAGTCGCCAAGACTTTCAGCTTGTAGATATTCGCATCCCTCGCCCTTTACCAACAGTTCAGTGTGACCGAGTTCTCGTTAATGAAGTCTTCAGCAATCTGATTGGTAATGCGTTTAAATACAACGATAAGGCAGAGCAATGGGTTGAGATTGGCTACATTTCTCAAGAAGAAGGGCAGAGGGGCAAAGGAGCAGGGGAAGCAGGAGGAGAACAAATATTAGCCCATGCCCAATACCCAATCTTTTATATCCGAGATAACGGTATTGGAATTCCACACCATCACCTAGAAACTATCTTTAGATTATTTAAGCGACTCCATTCCCAGGAAAAATACGGTGGAGGAGCCGGTGCAGGACTAGCTATTGTTAAGAAGATTGTTGAGCTTCATAACGGTAAAATTTGGGTGAAATCTACTGTAGGTGTTGGCTCAATGTTCTATTTTACGCTGGAATAGTTTAAGATAGTGGCTAAATGCTAAATATGTATTTTTGTTAAGCTCTTTTAAGACCACGAATGACAAAAAAACTTCATGAACCGCTGCTCGTTGTTGAGGACAGCAATGAAGATTTTCGGATGCTGCAACGTCTGATGCGGCGTATGTCTGTCCAGAACCCCATACACCGTTGTACTAATGGAGATGAGGTTTTAGAGTTCCTTTATCAACAGAGAAACAATGCCTACGCTAAGGACGAAAACCTACCCAACTCTAAAGCAGCATTACGACCCTCTGTGATCTTGCTCGATCTGAATTTGCCAGGTATTGATGGGCGTGACATTTTAGATCGGCTCAAGCAAGACAAAACTTTCAAGGGAATTCCCATCGTTGTTTTTACCACATCATCTAACCCCAAGGATATTGAATTGTGCTACCAAAAGGGCGCAAATGGATATCTGGTAAAACCGATGGATGCTCAGGAACTAAAAAAGACGATTCAGGCATTCGTGGATTACTGGCTTGAAGCCAATACGCCACCTGTGTGGGATTAATTTATTTATTTTTTGTTGATGTAGCAGTGGGCGAAGAACGATAATAAAGGAGATGGCTCAGAGGACACAGAGACATTTTCCTCTTTGAGTCACTGTGTCTGTTTGTCTCTGTTAGATTCCTTTTGTCAATTTTCCTGTTTTTGACTATTTGGTGTTTCTTTAGGATTACTAAAGAATTTAAATTTTATTTACACTTATTTTATATTATTTTTAGAATTATGCAAGAAAACACAATCTGGATAAAAGGGATCTATATGGCTCCCTGATCCTCATAACCTTATGTTGGACACATGGACGCTACTTATCATCGATGATTGTGCCGCAGATCGGAAAATCTATCGTCGATATCTTTTGAAAGATCCGCACCAGTCCTACCAGATTTTGGAGGCAGACTGTGCAGAAGAAGGACTTGCTTTGTGCCAAAAAGTACGCTGTGATGTCATTTTGCTGGATTTTTGTCTACCTGATATGAGTGGGTTAGAACTTTTTGATCACATCCAGCAGGAGATATTTAAGACTTCTGTCCCCGTGATTATGTTGACAGGGCGCGGCGATGAAGAAATCGCTGTGCAGGTAATGAAACGGGGTGCTTTGGATTACTTAGTCAAGCAAAATCTTACACAGGATGTGCTGCAACTAGCAGTCCGCAACGCCATTAAGCAGTCGTGCTTGCAAGCCCAACTGATCAAAACTCAGGAGAGACAACGCCTAATTGCCACGACTGCTTTACGAATTCGCCAGTCTCTTAACCTAGAGCAAATTTTGAATACGGCTGTAGCTGAGGTACAGCAACTTCTGAAGTGCGATCGCGTGATGGTTTATCAGTATGCCCCAGATACAGATGGTAAAATAGTTGCCTCATCAGTTGAGTCATACCGGACTGTGGCATTGTGCGATCGCGTCGGGGCTGGAAACAAAAGGACGAGGAGACAAGAAGATAGAGAACTGATAACTAGGGAAGAGTTTTCCCAATCCCCAATCCCTTATATCTATGAGCTTGGCTTGTGTAATTGTGTCAACCTAAAAGAGCAATTTAATACTAAGGCAAATCTAGTGGTTCCGATTAATCTGAGCAACAATGGGAACCCAACCCCCAAACTTTGGGGTTTATTGATTGCTCACTATAATTCTGGGGAGCGACAGTGGCAAACGGATGATGCAGAAATGCTCAATGAAGTATCAGTGCAACTAGCAATTGCTATTCAACAGGCGGAATTGTTAGCCCAAACTCAAGCAGCCCTTGCCAAAGAAAAGCAACTCAATGTATTTAAATCCCAAATAATTACAACGGTTTCCCATGAGTATCGCACGCCGCTAACTTCAATTCTGGCTGCGGCATCAACTTTAGTAAAACATAGCGAGCAACTAGATGAGTCTAAACAAGAGAGATTTTTGGGAATCATTGAACAGAAAGCAAGGTATATGTCCAAACTCGTGGATAATATGCTTCTGGTTAACCAACTTGAACTGGAAAAACCCAAGTTTAAACCAATCTCAGTCGATTTACTACAATTTTTTTCTGACCTTGTAGAACAAGAGCGAGAAACAGTAGGCGATCGCCACGAATTGATTTTTAAAGTTACTGGTAATCATCATGGATTTTGGGGCGATCGCGGACTTTTGCAACAAATTTTTATTAACTTCATGTCCAATGCAATTAAGTACTCTCCAGATAGAGGTAGTATAGAATTCCATTTGATCAGCAAAGAATCAGAAGCAATTTTTTACATCAAAGATCGGGGAATTGGTATCCCGATGGCAGATCAAGAAAATTTGTTTCAATCCTTCAGCCGTGGAAGTAACGTTGACACAATTCCTGGTACAGGCTTAGGGCTAGCGATCGCTAAAGCTTGTGTCGAGTTACATGGTGGTAATATTACCTTGTCCAGTGAAGTGGGGCAAGGAACTAAAGTTACAGTCAGCTTACCGAAGTTATTCCCAAAGGATTAAGTATCTCCATCATCAACTTGACATTATACGTATCTTATACCAATTTTAAAAAAGAATGCGACAGATACATACGGACATACCTTTTTTATGTCTGGCTTTCTTAATTTTGAATTTTGAATACTTCGACTTACCTCGGCTTTGCTCGGCACAAGTCGCTCAGTACAAGTTTTGAATTGGTATTAGTTGTGTTCTAGCAGGTTTAGAATCTTCTTCACTAACTCCTCTGGTTCTAATGGCTTGGTAATGTGAGCTTGAAACCCAGCAGTCAGTGCTTTTTGCTGGTCAATATCTGCGGCATAAGCGGTAAGCGCGATCGCCGGAATCGTTCCTCCCTGATTGGGTGGGCGTGAACGAATCTGCCCAATCAGTATGTAGCCATCCATATCAGCCATGCCGATATCACTCACAATTACATCAGGAATGAAACTATCAAGTACTTGCAATGCTTCTAACCCAGACGCTACGGCTGTAACTTTTGCGCCATTTTGTTCTAGCAAAAATGCTTCAAACTCACGAGTATCAGTATCATCATCCACGAGCAAAATTTGCAGGTTGCTTAAGGGAGTTTCTGCGCTTGATGTTTCAGCGTCGCCTGAGTTAAGTATAATTAGTGCTGACTGAGCCAAGATAGGTATTTTAACTATAAAGGTTGCGCCCTGATTCTCACCCAAGCTTTCTGCCTTGACTGTGCCACCGTGCAGTTCTACAATTTGGCGGACGATCGCTAACCCCAAACCCAAGCCGCCAAATCTGCGTGTCGTTGAGCTATCCTCTTGCCGAAAATACTCAAACACATGTGGGAGAAATTCCGGTTGAATGCCAATGCCTGTATCGATCACCCGGATCTGAGCTTGCCCTGCAATTTGCCTTAATTCAATGATTACTTGTCCCTCATCTGGTGTAAATTTGACGGCATTGGTAAGCAAGTTCCACACCACTTGCTGCAAGCGGGCAGTGTCACCAGAGATAGGTGCAGTCGGATCGAGATCAATCCGTAAGTTAATATTCTTTGCTTCTGCTGCTAAACGCACCGTTTCCAGGGCAGCAGAAATAACAGAGATTAAATTAAGGGGAGCCACCTTTACGGACAGCTTGCCCTGCATAATCCGCGAAACGTCGAGTAAGTCTTCAATTAATTGTGATTGCAGTTTGGCGTTGCGCTCAATCGTTAGTAGTGCTTCGCGTTGACGGGCGGCATTAAGCTTGCCTTTTTGCAACAGTTGTGTCCAGCCTAAGATGGGGTTGAGGGGCGATCGCAACTCATGAGACAGCACCGCTAAAAACTCGTCTTTAATCTGGTTGGCTCGTTGCAATTGTTCTGCGTGTTCCTGAATTGAGATAATTAGGTTGGCTCGGTCGAGGGCGATCGCTATCTGCTCAGAAATCAATTGCAGCAAAGCGATTTCTTCTGAGGTAAAGTGAGTGCGGGTGCAGCTAGCAAAGCAGATGGTTCCCAATAACCGTTCTTGGACAATTAACGGTTGACCGACATAAACGGTGGCACCCTGGTCGCGGTGGGTTTGGGCACGAGGATGAGTGGCAATTTGGGCGCAATCGAGAACGATTTGCTGGCGTTCTTGAGCCACCAATCCACAGAGGTCTTCACCGAACTCAAGCCACTCTATCGCCTCTAGGATCTCTTGAGTAATGCCCTGATGGTTTTTCAAATGTAGGATGAGGCGGTTGTCTTTTGACTCGACGATGTAGTTGTAGTAATAGTCCTGTCAGGACAAAGCTTCTGGGCAATTTTCAAAGCGGAAATCCCATCAAAACCGGGCAAGGTATAGTCTGCCAAAATTAAATTAAACGCATTGGTTTCTAATACCTTCACAAATTCAGCGTGAGTTTTTACCCGGAGCAGTTCACATTCAACGCCGCCATCGGTCAAGGTAAGATGTATTACCTCTGCGTCAAGGGGATTGTCTTCGAGCAAAAGAAACCGCAGTCTTGTCATAATTGCGCCTCACGTTTCGGCAGCGAAAAGTAGAATGTTGCGCCCTGGTCGATTGCGCCTTCTGCCCAGATGCGTCCGCCATGTCGATGAATGATCCGCCGTACAGTGGCAAGCCCGACTCCCGTGCCAGGAAACTGTTCCTGGGAATGCAGTCGTTGAAATATGCTAAATAGTCGATTGCAGTATTTCATGTCGAACCCTGCACCATTATCTTTAACGAAGAATATCACTTCTTGCTCCTGTTCCATCCTACCAATTTTGATGGCAGCTTCGGTGTTATTGCGGGTGTACTTGACGGCATTCGACAGCAAATTTTGCAGTACTAGTCGCAGCAGTGCGGGATCGCCTTCTACCGTTGCCAATGGCTCAATTTCCCAGTGGAGCGATCGCCCGATTAGTTCTGGCTGCAATTGTTCTTGCACCTGCTGCACCAATTGACTGATATTAACAGTGGTCAAATGCATTTCTGTCTTCCCCAAGCGGGAAAATTCCAGCAAGTCGTCCACCATTTTTTCTGCCTCAAGAGCAGATTTAGTGATAATGTTGAGAGTCTGCAAAATGGATGCATCGACGACGGTTGCATTGAGCTTACCTTGCAATCGTTCGGCAAAGCTGCTGATGTAGCGTAGCGGCGTTCGCAAGTCGTGGGATATCGAAGAAGAAAACGCCTCTAGTTCTTGGTTGATGGCTTCTAGTTGAGCCGTGCGTGCTTTCACCTGTTGCTCTAAGCGATCATTGAGTGTTTGTACCGCCTGCATTACCTGTTCGCAGTAAACTGCTTCGCGTCGCAACTGTGCTAATTGGAGGTTGGCATCGACTCGCGCTAACAGTTCTCGTGCCGAGAAGGGTTTAATTAAGTAGTCATCTGCGCCAATTTCTAAACCCTCCACCTGTGATTCTTCGCCAGCACGGGCAGAGAGCAAAATAATCGGGATTGTCTGGGTATTTGGTGAAGCCCGTAGCGATCGCAATAACTCAAATCCATCCATTCTCGGCATCATCACATCTGCTAACACCAAGTCATAGATGGCATTTCCACCACGCCGGATCGCAGTCAGTGCAGCTAACCCGTCATTTACAGTTTCCACCTCATAATATTGGTTTAACAACCGCCTGAGATAGCCGCGCATGTCGGCGTTGTCATCCACTAAGAGAATACGCGCCTTCTTGGAGCTTTGAGCTTGAACTTTTGAGCTTTGAGCTTGAACCTCCGAGTTCTGAACTTGAACTTTTGAGCTTTGAGCTTGAACCTCCGAGTTCTGAACTTGAACTTCCGAGCTTTGAGCTTGAACCTCCGAGTTCTGAACTTGAACTTCCGAGCTTTGAGCTTGAACCTCCGAGTTCTGAACTTGAACTTTTGAGCTTTGAGCTTGAACTTCCGAGTTCTGAACTTGAACTTCCGAGCTTTGAACTTGAACTTCCGAGCTTTGAACTTGAACTTCCGAGTTCTGAAATTTTATGCTTTCTTCAGGTAGCCAATGTAACGCTTCTTCAACAAAAGCATTTGCAGTTACAGCCGTCGATGGCAGTGTCGAGGCAACCTCAATTTGGTCGGCGGGTAGATGGGCGATTCCGGTGGGAATGGTGATGGTGAAGGTTGTGCCTTGGTCTACTGCGCTCGTAACCGCGATCGCGCCGCCATGCCGCTTAACGAGTTCCTGCACCAGAGACAAGCCAATGCCTGAGCCTTCATAGCTGCGCCCCTTCGCGCCTTTGACTTGATAAAACCTTTCAAATAGGTGAGGCAGTTCGGAAGCGGAAATACCTACGCCAGTGTCGCTGACCATTAATTCAACTGTGTTTGCGTTAGGTTTGAGCGAGACAGAAATCATCCCCTCGAAGGTAAATTTTAAGCCATTGGAGAGTAGATTCAACACAATCTTTTCCCACATTTCTCGATCAACGTAAATAGGATCGGGTAGGGGGGGACAATCGACAACTAACTGCAAATTGACATTCTCAATTGCCGATCGGAAAACACTTGCCAGTTCCGCCGTGTAGGTGGATAAGTCGGTAGGTTCGTAGTTTGCCTTCAGGCGATCGGCTTCGATGCGGGAGAAGTCGAGCAGGGTATTGACCAGTTTCAGCAAACGCAAGCTATTGCGATGTGCTAGTTCTAGCTGTTCCCGTTGTGAAGAAGTTAGGGAATTTACCGAATCGCTCAAGGCATCTTGCAGCGGAGCCAGTATCAGCGTTAGCGGTGTGCGGAATTCATGGCTGACGTTGCTGAAAAAGGTAGTTTTGGCTCGGTCGAGTTCTGCCAAAGCTTCAGCTTGGAGGCACTCCTCCTCGTAAGCCAGGGTATTGGCGATCGCTGTTGTGACTTGACCGGCAATCAGAGCGAAGAAACCTCGATAGTCATCATCAAGGGGACGGTACGGGCTAATGCCAGCAATTAAAACCCCTAGTGTTTCCTGTCCAGGTCGAGCCAAGGGTAGGGCGATCGCACTATTGGGAGATTCATCCCACGCTCCACCGGGAAGTTGCCCAAAGCGACCGATTAATGGGTGAATGATGCGGTTTTCTCTGGTGGTCAAAGTCGAGTGAAGCGACCAGCAATCAGATGTTTCATCTGCAAGCTCAATCACACTGGGGCTAACGGGAGTTCCTTTCTCTAAATTGGTCGTAGCGATCAGTTGAGCCTGTTGACGATCAGGGTCGAACAAATAAATCAGTGCAAAGGGAATGTCCTTGAGATTATTGGTTAATACATCAGCAGAAATCTGACAGGCTTCGTTGACTGTCTTCGCGTGTGCCGTCTCTGCCCCCAATTCCCGGAGAGTTCGCAGACGGCGATCGTCGATTACTCGTCGGGTGTCTTCAGTGCAAGCACAAAAGATCCCGCCCACACCATCCTCATCCCTGCCAATGGGACTGTACGAGAAGGTAAAGTAGGTTTCCTCTGGGTAGCCATTGCGCTCCATAATCTCCAGAAATTCCTCGTTCCAGGACGGATTGCCGTTATTGAGTACGTCATATGCAAAGGGTCCAACCGAGTGCCAAAGCTCTGACCAGATTTGACTTGCCGATTCCCCTAATGCTTTGGGGTGTCGTTTTCCCAATACGGAAATATAAGCGTCATTGTAAAGGTTGATTAGGTCTCGCCCCCACCAGATAAACATCGGGTAGCGGGAACCTAAGATAATCCGAATTCCTGTTATTAAGCTCTTTGACCACGTTTCGGTCGAACCCAGTTTGCTCTTTGACCAATCATGCGATCGCATTAAGGCTCCCATTGCGCCCCCGCCTGCAAAAAGGGTTTCAGATAAGGTAGTGGGGGATTCGGGGGTAATCGTCATATCTTTCACATCTGTAAATTTTCCATTGATTAGGTGGACTGGGCGGGAACCCAGAGTTGCCGCTACTGCCCGTCAAGTTCAACTATGCCCAGCAGACTTCAGGCTCTGCTACCCAAGGGCTCCAACAAGATCGCTTTCCTCTTCTGCCGCTGTCCGACGCTCAAGTCTATTCCCTTTTCTATTCGTCCACTACCAATAGTTTTACCAGCTAGATAACAGCGGTTGTAGTTAATAATTTCAGAGTAATGCTTTTCGAGATAGCCAGTTATTTGAGTTCTCAAATACGCTAGGAAGTAGTGGTGAGGTACAACCCTTACCCCGTCATATCCTGTACAATATTAGCTAATGCAATTAATCCTCAATTAATCCCTGATAAATTAGCGTTTTTGATGACAACAGTTTTAGCGTTCTTACTTTATCCGTTTGTTTGGGCTGATCTTCACCAGTAGGCAATACCTCACCATTTGATTTTTGTGTCTTGTTACTGTTTTTAGCTTCTTCGTGAATTGTCTGAACTGCCACCTCAAGTTCCATACCGGACTGAACCATTTGGCAGACCTTTTCGAATCCTCTTATTTGTTCACTAGACGGTTTAGCTAAACTTTTGATTTTGATGGATTCTAGAATCTTAGAAATTTGGTCTTTAGGGATGGAATAGCGCTCTGCAATTTGCTTGAAAGAATCATGGATTGCGTTAGCTGACATATCAAAGCCTCTCTTTTTCTAAGTCTAGGTTTTCAGTAAGGTCATTGTCTTGAACCAAGTGACCGTTTGTCACAAACGGAGCCAGTTGGTTGTTGGCGCTCCTCTCAGAAAAGCGTACAGAATTGCCAAAATTTCTTTTGCACTGAGCTTGAGCTAGAGTCATAAAAATCTCAAATTGAGTTCGAGAAACGGCGATCCCCTCTTCTTCGCGCAAGGCGACCTGGGCAAGACAGTGTTCAATCAGATCAGCGGCTTGGCGGGCGAGTAAATCGAGAAAGCGCAGTTCGCGATCGCTCGGTCGATGGTGGTTGCGCCAATGGGTCGAAACCATGCCGATCGCTTTGCCTGAACGCGAAATCAACGGTGTGGACTGTGCCGAGAGAAGTCCTGCCTCAAGGTGCATTCGCATTGAGCCATGCGGGTTTTCACTCTCTGGCACATCGAAATCAACAAAGGTGCGTTCGGTGAAACCGTTGCCGAAGGCATCGCCCGTTGTTAATGCCATACCGCAGGGCGTGTTTGAATCCGCGTTGACGCAATAGAAATGCTCAATCATTGCTGGCGTCATGCCTTGAGTGGCAAGCAGCAAGAGATCCTGCGTCGCTTCATCCAGAATTTGGATCGATCCCGCATCTGCTCGTGTGAGGGCGATCGCGGCAGCCATAATCTCCTGGTAAAGCGTCTGAATGTCGCTTTCAGTTACAAGCCTCGCGCTCAGTTCGTGCAGCAGCAGCGTATCTTTCAGGTCTGACTCGACGGTTGATAAAGCTTGTCTGCACTCGATGGTATCTTTGTCAAGTTCCTGGGCTTCCTGCAATGCCCGTTGTACCGATGGCACTAACCGCCCTAAGCGTTGCTTGAGTACATAATCTGTCGCGCCCTGTTTGATCGCTTCAATCGCCAATTCTTCGCCCAAACTGCCAGAGATGAAAATAAACGGCGTATTAGGACGTAGACGACGGGCGATCATTAGTGCCGTAACACCATCAAAATTAGACAAGGCATAGTCTGTCAAAATCAAGTCGATTTCGTCGGTTTCCAGTGTTCTAATAAAATCAGCGCGAGTCTCTACCCGCAGTAGTTCACAGTTAATCCCACCCTCGATCAGCGTGGCTTGCACGACTTCTGCATCGGGTAGATTGGCTTCGAGCAAGAGAAACTGAAGTGCTGACATTATTTTCCTTGTGCTGTTTTAATAGTACCGGGCGGTTTCTTCCACAGTGCAGAGCAAATTTGCGCCAGTACCTTCATATTTCCATTGGTCACAAAAAGCTTTTTAGCCACAATACCTTAACCTTATTTATGGTAACTAGTACCGCAAGGCGGAAGTCAAAAGTCAAAAGTATTATGGAGTGAGCTTTTTAGGGATTTTAAATGGTTGCTCGTCTTGCAAAGTCTGAGCGGCGGTTCCTTTAAGTGGCTAGGGTGTACACACAAGTATGACCAGCATAGGTTTCAACTCTTTTAGTAGTTTCGTAGGGTGCGTTATGGACACCCCGAAATAACAAATGCGTACGCCGAAATAACAAATGCGTTCGCCGAAATAACAAATGAGTACGCCGAAATAACAAATGCGTTCGCCGAAATAACAAATGAGTACGCCGAAATAACAAATGAGTACGCCGAAATAACAAATGCGTACGCCGAAATAACAAATGAGTACACCGAAATAACAAATGAGTACGCCGAAATAACAAATGCGTACGCCGAAATAACAAATGAGTACGCCGAAATAACAAATGAGTACGCCGAAGTTACAAAAGACAGATGACACCCCTCGCCAGTTATCTTTAATTATACCGACCTACTTAACTAATGATTTTGTGTTATTTCAAGGTTTTCTCAACTTAAACAAACCATTCGACTGGACTTCCCACGACTGCGTGGCGCGGGTGCGAAAATTGTTGCGCCTCAAACGTGTAGGACACGCAGGAACCTTAGATCCGGCTGCTACAGGAGTTTTACCAATCGCCCTTGGTAAAGCTACAAGATTATTGCAATATCTGCCAGGAAATAAAGCTTACAAGGCTACTATTCGGCTGGGTGTGCGGACTACAACCGATGATTTAGAAGGTGAAATCATTAGTTCTCAAGCTTGTGTTGGGTTGAGTTTGGCAGAGGTAAAAACTGCACTAACACAATTTGAAGGCAAGATTGAGCAAATCCCACCAAATTATAGTGCAATTCAAGTGGATGGGAAACGTCTCTACGACTTAGCACGCCAAGGGAAAATAGTGGAAGTTCCAGTGCGGACAGTGGAAATTTTTCAAATAGAAATTTTGGACTGGAGAGAAGGAGATTTTCCCGAATTGGATGTGGCGATCGCCTGTGGATCTGGTACATATATTAGAGCGATCGCTCGTGACTTAGGTACAATCTTAGAAACTGGTGGCACTCTTGCGGCTTTGATTCGTACCCAAAGCAGTGGTTTCGATTTAACAGATAGTCTCACTTTCACCGACTTAGAAACTAAATTGCAAGGCGGGACATTTCAACCTCTCGCCCCTGATGCAGCCTTACAACATTTGTTGTCTGTGACTTTACCAGCAATATCTGCTCAAAAATGGTGTCAAGGTCAGCGAGTTTCTCTAAATTCTGAGGTTACTGGGATAGTGCGAGTTTATCAAGAAGAGACTCGCTTTTTAGGTGTTGGACAATTACAAGATGAAGTGTTAATTCCGCAAATGGTTTTTGAACCGATTTCTTGAAGAATTCAGAAGTCAGAATTCCGAAGTCAGAATTTAGGAGTGCAGCCGGAGACACCCCGCCTCCCTAAGAATCAAAATGTTCTCTACAAGACCCTGTGTGTAGCTTGCTTTATTCGCTGTAAGGGTGGACTCGCTACCCTTGCGCTATCCACTAGTCGCACACAATTCAATTCTGTTAGCGGTAGCGAGGCGTTTAGCCCATTCTGACTCCTTACTCCTGAATTCTTTCTTGTTAAACCAAATAACTTGTATTGGGTACGATCGCAAAGAAGGCATACTCGTACCAAGCAGTCCAGATAAAACTGCGAATCCATCGCTGACGCTTGTCGAGACTCAATTCATATTCAAACGCCCCACGAGATACATCAATGGAAGATAAATGAGAGTTGCAACCGCAGCCATGCTGATAAGTAAAACCATATTTAGAAGCAATACTTTGTACCTTCATTTGGATAGCAAATACCTTACCTGCATGGAGTATGGCATCCCAAGCACGTTTATGCTCAATATCGCGTTGATCGAATCGCAAGGCACGTTCTTCAAAAACATGATCGCGGTAAATTGGTGCTAGATGCACGTGATAAAAGCTAGCAGGTAGTTCATAACCAAATTCATTGAACAAATCTATGCCAATACGAGCCACTTTTACTTCATCAGCGTAATCGATTCCTTTTGACTCCACATTACGGAGAATTTCTGCAAAGTTCGGATAGCTGTGTTTGAGAAAGTCTTGTCCAAAAAACTCTAAGGTTTCCCATGCTAGTTGTGCAAATAGCTGGGAAAATGATGGTATTAGGTGAGCTAGTTGGGGGCGATCGCTAAATAAGTCAACATCACCACGTTCTAATTTATACAAAAATAACTGCGCCATTTCAACATAGCTTTGGGGTTGGGAAAGTCCGACACTCGTGGTTCCTCTAGCAATGTCTTGCCATATAGAAGGTAGTTGAGAAATATGAACTGCATTTTCTCCAGCAATGACTGCAACAGGAGGACATTCGAGAAGTTGCATCGACAATCTCCTTTAAGACTTTAATGTGTAATTTACCTTAAACAATCGCTAAATCTATCTTTTGAACACAATAAAAAATGTTTGACAGACTGTCTTTTGACAGCGATATCTACGATGGGCTACGCCTACGCAATTTTATTTATAATTTTTGAGGCATTGGGCATTAGTTATTTTAGGATAATTCATACTTCATAATTCATAATTCAATTACCCACTCAAAGCATTCTCTTCAGCCACCAGCTATTTTCCTATATATTTTTTCACCCTTGATTAACTCTTCATAGTACTGTTCATAAGAGGTGAACCTGATAGATTCTTGTCTTCCTAAACCTAAGATACCAAAGGTGCAAAGGCTGTTGTAAAATAGTTCGTGTACCCGCTTTTGAAGTACCTGATTAAAATATATGAGGACATTACGACAAAAAATAACATTAAACTCATTAAAAGAACTATCAGTGGCTAAATTATGCTGGGCAAAAACAACATTTTCTCTTAGGGACGATCGAAAAATAGCATTGTCATAAGCTGCTGTATAATATTCTGAGAAAGATTTCTTGCCGCCTGCTTTCAGATAAAGGTGAGTATATTCCTGCATCATTTTCAGCGAGAAAATCCCACTTTTGGCATTTTGTAATACCTTTTCATTCGTATCAGTGGCATATATGCGACAACGGTGATAAAGTCCTTCTTCTTGGAGTAAAATTGCCATTGAATAGACTTCTTCACCAGTTGAACATCCAGCGTGCCAGATGCGAATAAACGGATAGGTTTGTAAGAAGGGAATAACCTGATTTCTGAAGGTATTATAAAAGCTGGGATCACGAAACATTGATGTTACATTCACCGTCAGAGCAAGCAAAAATTTTTCTAAATAGGGGCGGTTGTGGAGTAACCGCTCTTGCAATGCAGAAATATTTGCTACCCCTTCTAATTGCATAAAGCTCTGGATGCGGCGCTTGAGCGAGGAAAGAGCATAATTACGAAAGTCATAACCATAGTACTGATATACACCTTCCAAAAGCAGATGTATTTCTATGTCCTCCAATATCGGTTTGGGCAGAGGCATAATATTCATAATTCATCATTCATCATTCATCATTCATAGGTTTCAGTTTAACCAAGTGGCTCTTACTACTAAAACAGCGATCGCAATTACTGAAATTCCAGCTAGCCATCTCACCTGATAGCGCAGATTTTTAATCTCTTGGCTCAGACTTTCTGTCTGTGGTAGGGAATATGGTTCCAGTTTTACAACTTCAATAGGTACTTGTTCGGGTGTCTTTTGAGGCTTTTCAAACGAGACTTGCGTGTGTAGCCAATTAGTAATCAGTTGGGGACAGTTCTTTTTAAACCAATTTAAAGCTAAGGCTCTAAAAACTGGTTTAGACATTCGGGCAATTAATTTCATCACCCTATTTAAGGGTTTCAGCCGAAGCTTTTGATTAATCAAATTGACTGAACCAACATCATAAAGACAATCGAGAATTAGTTTCACAGTGGCTTCTTCACTGTTAACCAAGTTTTGCAGTAAAAGCAGAACATCATGCATACGCTCTGCTTCCATATACTTTTCTGCCAAGTTCTCTGAAGGACTTACAGAAGGATTTACAGTTGGATTTAGGGTGTTTTTTCTTACTATTGTCATATTAGTAACATAGCAGTCAGAATAATGTCAGTACAACTATCTACCGAGAGAAAGATTTTTAATCTAGAGAGAGAATCTAAAAGCCAAAATTTATTCGTGAGAGACATGACTCAATCGTGTTTGTAAAAAACCTATTTGTTTAGTTCTGATAAATCTTTTATCTACTTCTGGGGAAATAAAATTTTATTTAGATGCTAACACCTCAATTTGCAAAATCACCCGTTCTAATTCCTCAATAATTACAGGACTTTCAGTCTTTTTAAAAGCATCTACAAGCGCCCGATAATACCAAAGCGTACCTTCTTTACGCCCCTGAAAACGTTCCCAAAGTGATTCGCCTAAAATGCGATAATCTTTGAGAATAGACTGGGCATTGTAAAGTTTATCAGCTAATGACACAAGCAGTACTGATGGGGAAGCTGTAGGAATATGAGCAATATATGCCTCCTTGCGCTGTCGCCAAGGGGGTTTTGGAGTTGTATCAGCGTCAGTACAACCATCTACAATTGCCGTTACATTGTCACCAAAGCGACGACGAATTTCTTCTCGTGTTGCAGCGCCACCTTGATCTTCGATCGCATCGTGTAAGAGGGCTGCGATCGCTTCATCTTCATTTGCTCCGTATTCTAAAGCAATACTGGCGACACCTAATAAATGGGCAACATAAGGGACACCCGAACCTTTACGAACTTGGTTAGCGTGTAATTGGGTGGCATAGGTAAGGGCTGCGGTAAAACGTTCTGAGAGCATTGTATAAAAAAATCCAGCAGTCAGAATAACTCAACCGAAATATTGGGTTTGTGTCAATTTTATAACAAATCGCTCCAAGTGCAGAGGTAATAAAGGATGAAAAGGGTACAGAGGTAAAATTGAAATTTTAAATTAGATAGACAACATTTAAATCTATATTCCATCGTCAGATAGATAAAACTCTGCTGTTAGTTTATTAAATTTACTCAAGGATGTGCTTTAAACTAGGAGTTAACTTAACATAATGCCAGAAAATCCTGGATTAGGAGAGCAAGCGCTCAATAAAGCGGCAGAAATAGGATTATCTAGTCAATTAGATGAAGTAGAAAATTTAGATGTAGATATCAAGACAGACCCGCTGAAACTGGTTCAGGGAGAAGTGGATGAAGTCACGATTGAAGGTGAAGGTTTAGTTATGCAAAAAGACCTCCGCATGGAAGAATTTAAAATGCAAATGACTAGTGTTGCCATTAATCCTCTCAGTGTGGCTTTTGGCAAAATTGAACTCACTAAACCGACTGAAGCTCATACACGGGTTGTGTTAACTGAAGCTGATATCAATCGTGCTTTCAACTCAGAATATGTGCGTTCACAATTGCAAAGTCAAAAAATACATATTAACGGACAGCTGAGGACTATTGAACCTCAAGATGTAGATTTTCGGTTACCGGGTGATGGGAAAGTAGCACTAAATGCCAGCATAAAATTAGTAGAAACTGGTGAAAATCAGCAAGTTGCTTTTTCCGCAGTTCCTAAAATTAGCAGCAATGGAAAAAGTGTGACTTTGGAAAATATCGAGTATAGCGAAAGTGAGGAAATCTCGCCAGATTTGACAAAAGCTTTGATAGATCAAACTAGCGAAATTTTGAATCTAAGTAACTTTGATTTAGATGGCATAAGTTTGCAAGTCAATCAACTAAAAGTAGAAGTAGGCAAACTAATCCTACAGGCTGAAGCTTATGTTGAAAAAATTCCTTCAGCTTAAAAATGTAATGTTCATAAATTCAGGATACTAATAATGGAAACTACAGAAACAACGCAAGTAGGTTCAACACCTTTCCCAAATATTCCACCAGTTATTGAAAGTAACGACAGTGAATATCGTGATACTGGTGTACCCAGTACAGTTGCGATCGCTGGACATCCCTTACACCCGTTGAGTGTGATCTTTCCCATAGCCTTTTTAGCCGCCGCCTTGGGAAGTGACATTGGTTATTGGTTAACTAGCGATTTCTTTTGGGCTAGGGCTTCCCTATGGTTAATCGGACTTGGATTAGCTGGAGGTGTCCTTGCATCTGCGATCGGTCTGAGCGACTTTGTAAAAATTGAACGAGTCCGCAAACGCACCGCTGGTTGGACGCATTTGATACTTAACGTTTCTATATTAGTTTTATCACTCGTTAACTTTCTCCTACGCTTGGGCAACGCTGAGTCCCGAATAGTACCTTGGGGACTGTTAATCTCGCTCGTTGTTGGTACACTAACCAGTGCTTCTGGTTGGTTCGGTGCTGAACTTTCCTATCGCCACAAAATCGGTGTAGTAGGTGGAGGTAGCAAAAGATATCCTTAAAGGAAAAGGAGGAAGAAGATAAGAAAAACCCAGCACTTAACAAGATAGTTGGTCAAACCTACAAACTCAGTGACAGATAATTATTTACAGCTTCCGCTAAGAATATTTAGCAGTTCTCGTTTGTATTTGATACAGTTTTAATATATCTTGTGGGATGGAGATAAGTCCGATATAAGGTTTTCCCAAATCAAAATACTGGAGGATATTTCCCTTACCAAGTAAGGCTTTTGAACCCATCTCACAAGAAAAAATGTAGCTTATTTAATTAATAACTGTATACTTTATCTATATGGTAAAAAAAATTACATACTGTTAAATATTAACTATTTATCTACACAAGCTTATAAAAATTACAATAAGACAAAAGGGTGAAATTGCAATATTTAATTTCATCCTAATATTAAGTTTAAAAAAGCTCGCAAGCGGTAAATTTCCGACTTTAAAGTGTTTTAATAAAGTTATTACCAAAAGTTTAGAGAAGCAAAAACATGAAAGGTTTCAGGAAGTTATCTTCAATAGCAGTATTGCTATTTGCCTTTGTGTCTCCGCCCTCATTCGCTGAAGCAAAAGATATTTCTTTAAGTAATGCTCTGAGTGAACAGAGCGTTGCCCCAGATGCCAACATAGTTGGAAATAAAACTGGAGAGCTTTTGATTACTCAACGGCGGTCAGGACGATATCAGAGAATCCGACGACGGCAGATAATCCGACGACGGCAGCCTTACGGACGATACCAGAGAATCCAACGACGGCAGCCTTACGGACGATATCAGAGAATCCAACGACGGCAGCGTTTTGGAGAACGCCAGATTATCGAACGACGGCAGCCCTACGGACGATACCAGATTATCCGACGACGGTATTAGAGATATGAGTAAAAATGACGTAGGCATAATACCCTTCTCATAACAGAGACGCTACGCGTAGCTTGCTTCCACGAAGTGGTATAGGAAGCCTTCGGCTACATGAATTTTGCCTACTAAGGATTTTGGATAAGGCACATAATTAGTTTCTAGAGATGTCTATTGAGGACTGGTGATACAAATAATATCGTGTCTGGTTAAAGACTTATCATTAAGACCGCAGAGGGGCAGAGGGGATGGGTTTTTGGTCTTTCTAGATAGATTCGGGAATTATAACTAATTAGCCGGACATGATATAAGCCAATTGTTAATAGAAATCTGGTGAAAAAAAATGTAGAAACGCAGCACTGCTACATCTCTACAAAGGTTTGGATAACACGTATTTAATTTCACCAGATGTCTCTCTAATGGTTAGTGGTTGTTCTATTAATCACTAACCATTAACTATAGTGGCTCACTCCAGCCTGGGATTAATCGCTGGTATCACCTTGAAATTGGCGATTTTCCAAGGTTGTATCATCAAGATTTGTTGCTGAGATGAAAATTCAGTACTGGCGGAACGCTCTAATAAATCTACTGTATTTCCGAGATTCAACCCTAAATCACTTTGCAAAGATAACTCGGCTGTTTCTCCGTGAGATTCATAACATCGCAGAATTAACTGCTGTGGATCATCTTCAGACGGCTTCAAGGCCATCAAGATTAAATTTTCAGCTGATAAATTTAGGAAACTTACTCCTTCAATAGTGTTGATAGCGGTAGCGGAGGGTTGAGCCAGTGGCCAATTGAATATCACTTGCAACGGTATATTCAATTCATAGCCACGCCGTACTGTATGGGCTGATTCCCAACTATCAGCATGAGGATACAAGGTATATTTGAACTCGTGAAAACCTCGGTCAGCCTCTGAATCTGGCCAATTAGAACTGCGTAGCAGTGTTAGGCGGAGTTGATTTGGTTTGCTGTCATAACCGTATTTACAATCATTGAGCAAACTGACACCATAACAATTTGGGATTGCAGTATTTGTCTGTGTGTCCTCTGCTGTTAAATCAGCCCAACGCAAAGCAGGAACTTCCCATTTTGCTTGCTCTGCGGGGGTTTTCGGTTTAGTGGGGCGGCGAATCGCGCCACAGGGAATTTCATAAGTAGCAAAGTCGGCTTCAATATTTAGAGGAAAAGCAGCTTTCACTAATACATGATTTTCTTGCCAATTGACAGTTGTAGCGATGTTCAGCAGAGGTGAACCAGCTTGCAGAATATAGTCTTGGCAAAATTCCGATTCACCCAACTGACGCACTACGCGCACACAACTTTGCACCGGGCCTTGTTCTAACCACTGAATAGATTGAAGATTTGTTGAGGGTAAGGGATGTTGAGCATAATTAGGGTCTATATTCCAAGCATCCCAATATTGCCCACTGTCTTTAAAAGCTTGCAGTTGATTCCCCGCCCCACTCAAAACTTCTCGCTGATAAGTTTTGTCAAAAACACTTGATAAATCTCCGGTGTCAGGATCTATAACAACTCGCAAGAATTCATTTTCTAAAATCCAGTCTGGGAGCGGTGGGGGAGATGAGAGAGAGACGCGATTAATCTCGTCTGTACTGGTGAGTGAAGGAGAAAGCCAAAATATGCGGTAGCCTACGGGTGGAATTTCGGTGGCAAGAAATAGTAGGGTTGATGGTTCAGATAATTGGGAGACAAGCTGCTTGCCAGAAGCATCGTAAATCTGCCATTCTTGGGTGGTTGTTGGTGGTGTGGGTAAGGCTACAAAGACTACCTCAGAACGTTGCCAATTGAGAGAATTGAAAACAAAAATAGGCAGACTATCGGGTTTTGGTGGTTCTGATAGGGTAATGTGAGATGCGATCGCTAAAAGTGATTCCTGTAATATTTTCGTTCCCACTTGTTCCACTTGTTGCCATTGAGGCAAGGCATCTGTGTAAACTTGGGTAATTGAAGAACCAGGTAAAATATCGTGAAACTGTTGAAATAACACCAATTTCCAAGCTACTTCAATTTCTGCCTTGGGATATGTCACACCACAGCTTACAGTTGCCAAGGTAGCAAATAGTTCAGCTTCATACAATAAATTTTCACAACGACGATTCCAGCGTTTTTGATCTCCGTGCGTAGTATAGCAACCGCGATGAAATTCTAAGTATAGTTCGTCATTCCAAGTCGGGAATAAGGGAGAATCATCACTACTGCCTTCTGCCTCACTTCTCCTGCCAGAGACGCTGCGCGAACGCGGACTCGCTAACGCTGCGCTATCCTGCCTTCTGCCTCCTTTACTGATTTGCTGTAAATACTTTTCAGCCGTCGTAAATTCTAAGTCTGGAAATAAAGGAGACTTTTGCCAGCGTCGGGCGGTTTCTAACATATCACGGGTGGGACCGCCGCCGTGGTCGCCGACACCGGGAAGCCAGAGGGATTCTGGTAAACTAGTTTGGCTTTGCCACTCAAGAGTATAAGTTGCCATTTTAACCGGGTCAATGCTTTCACCGATGAGTGCAGACATCAAACTAAAGACTTCGCTACCGTCAGGCGATCGCCACCAAAAAGCCCCATAATCAAATTTAGTAGTATCATTCCACCGCAACTTCTGTGTCACAAAATACTCAATTCCGGCATTAGCGAAAAACTGCGGTAAAGTTGCACAGAAACCAAAAGAATCTGGAACCCATTCCACAGTTGAAAGCTTGCCAAATTTCTCCTGGATGTAGCGCTGACCATACAGTAGCTGACGAACTATTGATTCACCAGCAATTAGATTGAGTTCTGGTTCCACCCACATTCCGCCGACAACTTCCCAACGTCCGGCAGCTACCTGTGCTTGAATCGCCCTAAACAAATCCGGGCGGTGTTCTTCAATCCAAGCATAAAGTGCTGGACTTGAATGACAGAAAATTAACTCAGGAA
This sequence comes from Nostoc sp., assembly GCF_036917555.1. Classification (GTDB taxonomy): domain Bacteria; phylum Cyanobacteriota; class Cyanobacteriia; order Cyanobacteriales; family Nostocaceae; genus Nostoc. The sequence goes on from NZ_JBALDD010000077.1 coordinate 213,993, forward strand.
AATCTTCTTGCAACTTCAGAACCGACTCAAAAGTATTTTGCGCCGCATTCCAAGTTTCACTCACAGGCCATAACCATGCTAAATCTAAGTGAGCATGACCCAATAAAAAAATTTTAGATTTTATATCCGTAGCTTTCAAAAAGGGGGCTAAGATATCGGATTGAATTAAATTTTGGCGTAGAGATAAAAATGACTGTACCAACTCTCCCTTCTCTTTCTCCGTGACCTCTGCGCCTCTGGGGTTCGTAACTTCCCCTAGCATCGCCGCCAAAATATCCAACTTCTCCGGCGCAAACTTTTCCAAATAAAGTTGCACTACAGCTAACTCATCAGCCACAAAACCCGGATCGGGATTATTATCAACAGTAGACTCGTAAACTAGGAGCGATCGCACTAAAGCACCATCACAATGTCCTGGACTCACTAACCGCAAAGCCACAGTGAATTCTTCCCCTGGCGTTACGCCTTGACTGAGAAGTACTCTAGGGGAACAATCAAATAAATCACCCTCCAGCACTAACTCGCCATTTACATAAATCTCAGCAGAATCCGCCCACCAAACCAGCGCCAGTCGCAAAGATAACCCAGCTAAGGGATAACCGTGTAAATCTTGGGGAACTACCAATCTTTGCGCTAGCCATAGCACTTTTTTCCCGCCTGTCCAAGCAATATGTTCTTTAGCATTCAACTGGGCAGGTTGCCAATGAGACAAATCAGCAGCTACAACATCAGTAATAACTAAGTCAGATTCCTGATACAGCCACCTAGACTGAAGATTAACTTGACAAAAAGAGCGCAATTGCTCAATTGCTTGTGAGATAAGTTTGGTCTGAGATTGAGAGACAGTCGGGGTCATATATTCGCTAAGATGAGGTGTTGGTTGTTTTTATTGTTTGGCGCGAGTCTCACAACTTAACAAGACTTGAACTAAAAAATTACTACTATGTCTTCTGGTTCCTCTGGTCGTTATCAAAGCAGACTATTTAACTTTGTCCACCAGCAATCTCGGCGGGTGACACAACAGTGGGAACACACCTTTCGGCATTTGCAAGTTGCCACTAAGTGGGGTGTCGAGGTACTACTTTACCCCGTGTATCTACTGTTTCAGTCATCTGAATCATCTGGAAAAACGCTACATACTAAAGAACCACAAACTAGATTAAAGTTACAACCAAATGATACCGATTTCCAGCCTGAAACTCTACCCAATGCTGATAGTCCCATTCAAAATGTGCTAGAGGCAGTCAATTATTTGTCATCAGAACCAGCCTCCACTTCTACGAAAGCATCTGAACATTTGAATCCCTTGGCTTTATTGGGAGTTTTTCGGCTGAAATTCGTTGAAAATAACTCTAATTTTACTCAATTATCAAATATTACAGCTAATCAAGCTGTCAGTCTCAACCCTTCACAATTAGAAAATGCCCTTCAACAGCGTCTTCCAATAGTGCGAGGAATTGCCACAAATTTAATGAGTCGAAATTTAGTACTTGTTACTGCTGACAATGAAATTCTAGATGTCTTAACACCTGAACAACAGGCAAAATTAGAAGACCGAATTATTAACGAAGTTGCTAATTACTGGCAGTCTTCTCTACGAGACGCTGCGCAAAGGCGTTTGATTGTAGCTAAAAAAGAAACGCAGCTATTACCACAAATTGACCGATTATTAGCAAAACTCACTGACGTAAATTCAGATGAAATTCCAGTTTTAGCGGAAGATACACCTAAAGATTTACTGAATACAGATAGATTATTAGCATTTCTAGATATAGCCATTGCTAAGTTGGAATCGAATGCTTTAGTCCCAGTGCAAGAACGTAGCCAGGAAGTTATCCAAGTTGTCCAAACTCAGTTAAACATATTTCTTTATGGCAAAGAGCAATTAGCTGCTAAAGGAAAAATTGCACCCAACGCTGATGGTTTAGAAACTCATTCACAGAATTTTCAGGCTTTGATTGAGGCGGCGCTTAATTACTTTTTTGGTGTCGGTAATAGAAAAACACTTGAGACAACAACTAGTAATGAGAGATTGCCAGGTAAACTATTTTCGTCACGCCTGAGAAAAGCTTTGTCCAAAAGCCCTTTGCTAGAGAACCAAAATTTTACAGATGATCCTTGGCTAACGTGGAATGATTTATTTGGTGACACCAAAACCATTGCTGACAAGCCAGTTATACTTTCTGGGGGGAAAAATCCTGCTTTAGCCCCAAGTTTATCAATAGGGCATTTTCCACAAAAGAATTTGAGTGTAAAACAATCTAAAGTCGGATCTGGTTTAGTACAAAGAAAACAACCAAGTAGTAATCTCGCCTCAAATCAAAAAATATCTGGAAAAGTCACCTCTGTAAAACAAACTCAAACCCGTATTTCCCAAACTAAAAGTGAGAGTCGTAAAGGAGAAATTTTGCAACAGCAATTTCACCAAAGCAGTCATGTTGAGGCACAGCCAGACTGGATAGAAACCACAGCAACTTCAACTGGCTATGAAAAGCACCCTTTAGAGCAACTTTTGGAATGGCTTGATTATATTATGGTCTGGCTAGAAGAAAGATTTGTAAAGATTTTTCAGTTGTTGCGACAGCTATGGCAAGGGAAATAAGACTAATTCGTAATTCGTAATTAAGACTTGTCACATTGCATCTGAGTTTCCAGGTTTACATCTGTAGCCTAATTTTGGATAATTTGTATAAGCTGGCAGAGATTTTTTAATAAACTATTATAATAGCAATTTTTCAATTTAAGGATAATCAAGATTATCTATAATATTATTGGTGGTTGTCTAAGTGAAAATTATTGTTGACTGTAAATAATTTAATTTTAAAAATCCATTAGATAAACCGAAAATTGAGACGTTTGTGGTAAATCTGCCTCAAATACCGAAGATAGGTGAAACAATTGTAGTCGAAAGAATTTCATCCCAAAAGCAGTTTGTAATTATCTTTGAATACATTGTGACAGCATTGCAATTTAACGCTTCTAGAGAATCGGCTGATGCAGCAGATGCTCAGGTAAACGCATTTTTGAACCACTGTTGGGAGGGAACATCAAATTTCAAAGTTACAAACTTTTTAGAACAATAATCTCTCACCACAATATATGATTGAGTAAATAACGTAACAGCTTTAATCCTGTTGGTTCAGGGTAATCAGTTGGCAAAAGAGCCAGCATCGCATTTTGCAATTTTTCCAAAGCTATATCTACTTCCTGGCACTTTGGTCTAGTTGTTTGGGGAACTCGTACTTGGAAAAAGGAATAGATGTTGACTTTTTAGTAGCTTGTTGGGAGAATACTTAAAAAATTAACCAGATGATTGACCATAGCGATCGCCTAGCGTCTCGTAAAGAAGACAGATTCCAAGGTGTTGGAGGACTTGAACTGTATTATCAAAGCTGGCATCCAGAGGGTAAAGTCCGGGCAATATTAACCATTGTGCATGGACTTGGAGGGCACAGCGATCGCTACAGTAATATAATTGAGCATTTGATACCCAAGCAATACGCCATCTACGCCTTAGACTTGCGTGGTCATGGACGCTCACCAGGTCAGCAAGGCTATATCAACGCTTGGAGTGAGTTTCGTGAAGACCTGGGAGCTTTTTTACAGTTAATTCAGACTCAGAATCCTGGATGTCCAGTTTTTCTCTTGGGTCACAGTTTAGGAGGGGTAATTGTCTTAGATTACATTCTGCGCTATCCCCAACAAGCATCATTATTACAGGGTGCGATCGCTCTTGCGCCAAGCTTGGGGAAAGTTGGAGTTTCACCTATTCGGGTACTTTTAGGAAAAATGCTCTCACGGGTATGGCCGCGTTTCACCCTGAATACAGGCATTGACATTAGCGCTGCTTCACGAGATCCGCAGGTTTTAGCCGCGATCGCTCAGGATACAATGCGACATACCCTTGCTACTGCCCGTCTGGCTACAGAATTCTTTGCAACAGTTGATTGGATTAATGCTCACGCAGGTGATTGGCAATTACCATTGTTGATTCTGCATGGTGGTGCAGACCGAGTGGCTTTACCTGCGGGAAGTGACATCTTTTACCAACGGCTAAACTGCAAAGATAAGCTGAGAATTGAGTATCCGGGAGCCTATCACGAAATTCAGAGTGACATAAATTACCGCGAGGTAATGGCTGATTTGGAAGATTGGTTGGAGCGACACCTACCATCTGAGGCGGTGCGGTTAGAACGAGAAAACGCTGAGTTAGAGTTTCCTAGTTCTTAGCAGTCTAATACTCATTAATATACTAAAATCATTAAGTCACATCTCCAATAATCAGTCAGTCAGTAACTAACTCGTATCGGAACTTTATATCGTTTAGTTGCAGTTCCGACATTCTTTGCAGAGTTGATATAAGAACCATCGAGCCTAAGTTACCAGCTTCTGTTATCTTTAATTCATATTCCTCAAACTCTTCTGTTGCATCAGCTCGATCAAACTTACTTGGAAAAGGTTCACCGCCGTGTACAAAACCTGAACGGTAACTGTACATCTGTGTCAATTTTTTTTTGAAAGTAGTTAGGGAACCAAGAAAAGTTTGACATTTCTGGTTGATTTGTTGACCGACTTGCTCTTTTGAATCGTTGTATATTGCTTCAATACCAATTAATGAATAAAGAAGGATTTCATTTGCTTTTACTTCATTAAATCTACCGAAAAGGTGTGTATAAGCATTAAATGCCCGACTCAAAGTACTATTCCCCTGCTTTGTACACAGTGAGTTATTCTCTACCCATTGGGCAACTTCAAACAATGATAAATCCTTGACAGGTGGCCAATTAAGTAATTTAGCATTTTGTCGAGCATCCATTAGTGTTGAACAAACAGGATGAAAACTGTGAAGTCCCCCATAATATGATTGTGCAATAGCTTTTGTTAAGTTTATAGTACCCGGACTAGCAATATTTGAAATAAGCACAGCCTGTTGTAACCGCTCACCTACATCATCGGTGAGAAATTTATCAAACAGTGCTAGTCGCTCGGAATCATCTTCATGCCAATCTACAAGATTTTCAAGTAAATGATTTCGCTCGAAGCTAGCTGACAATTTTGCACGAATCCAAAAAATTGGGATAGGGACTATGTGTGGCTCTTGAAAAATAATTTTTAAAACTGCTGGTATTTCATCTTCTCCTACGATTGAGAACGATACCCAAAGTAAATTATTATCAAAATAATTTGGAAAAGAAAGCTTTAACTTTGTGAAGTCGTCTAAAAGCTGTTCAAATCGTTTTTTTTCTACTGTATCAATTATATACTCAGGTAAATTTGGTTGAATTTTTCCGTACACATCAATAACGGACTTATGAAGTTCTGGCAAGGAAGTCTGAATGTTGGTCATATCTTAAAAGTTCGGATGAACTGATTTTATCTACTATATTATTAAGGCGATCGCATCTACTTCTATCAAACAAGCGATCGCACCTTAAAATGTAGAGTCAGTTATTTACATTATCTGAAAAATAGGTTGCTGAGGATTGAGAGTTTTTTACAACCAAAATAGGTTCTCCCTTTACTCCTCCACGGGTAAGAGTACAAATCTTATAAAGGTTTTCACACTCAAAGATTGCCAGAACTAGCTCTTTACCTGTTTGATAAGACGATGGTAAAGATTTCCCTACCTCGCATTCCATATCAATTTCCTTGTCACGCCACTGTAACTTCCAAATACGCTTTTCGGTTATTGGTACTTTGACAGACTGAGCAAGAGCGCTATATACCTGCTCTGCTTTAATAGCATCCTTGGCTGCTGGCACAAAAAACTTCATAGGCTGAGGTTACAAATAACGTAGGTTTCATTAGCACCAGCGTAACGCAGTTACCAAGGCAATCTGCTCCCATTCCATGAGAAAAAGTGTCCACTATCGCCTTCTTGAAGCTGTTCGATGACAGCCAATAATTGGGTAACGGTGCGTTCCACTGAAAATAATTTTTCCGCAGGGACATTTCCCTGGAAAGGACGAGAAAGGCGGGTATCAGTTGTACCAGGATGCAATGTTACTATTAATGCTTTCGGACAACTTCTTTTATACTCAATTGCCGCATTTCGCATCAACATATTGAGTGCTGCTTTAGAAGCCCGATAGCCGTACCATCCACCAAGTTGGTTATCGCCAATACTGCCCAATTTAGCAGAAATAGTGGCGAACACGCTGCGTTCTCCATGACGAAACAGAGGCAATAAATGTTTAGCCAGTAAGACAGCACCAATACTATTTATCTGAAAGTAGCGCAGCAAATTTTCTGAATTGATTTGTCTTAAGCTTTTTTCAGGTTGCAAAGTATCTTCATGTAACAGTCCTACACAATTGACTACCAAATGCAGTTTATCGGCTTGAGTAGATATTTTTTGAACAGCTTCAATAATCTGCAACTCGTCAGTAATATCTATCTCCAAACAAATTAATCGCTCAGGATATTCGTCTGTAAGAGCTATTAACTCTGAGGCTGATTCCGGTTGACGAGAAGTTGCATAAACTTTAGCTATTCTGTGATCTTGTAGCAATTTTTTTACAAAATCCAAACCAATACCTTGGCTGGCTCCCACAATCAAAGCATTGACAGGATTAATTTCATCGATAAAAGACATATCAATTTCGATAACTTGTGCAGGTATTTGATATTCATAGCCAGAGACGAAATAAGCACCAACTTGTCTCTGGCTGTGATAACGGAAACTAAAGCCTTGATATACTGCTCTCAGGCGCGGACGCTAATCATCGCAATCTAGACGTAAATAACGTTTACTAAGTGTTTGTGCGTGTTCAAAAGCCCAAGCCAGCAGTGTCGAACTATAAAGTGATGTACAAATGCTGACTCTTTCTGAGAGATGTCGGGCCAGAAAAGTAAATGCTCTAGTTCTTAGAGCAAAGCGCCGCCACAACTAGAACCACACCCAGCAGTACAGCCATAGCAATAAGCAGCAGTTTGCACCTCACTAATTAGGTCTAAATTGCCAGCTTCTAACAATTTGCCAACTGTCAAGGTTTCACCATTGCGGGTTTTTGCAGGCAAATTCATCATTTGGTTAAAGTCACAATCATATACATTGCCCAGATAGTCAATTGAAAGTTCATCACGACACATTAAATGTTCAACTGTGCTGGGATTAAAATGCGACTCTAAAAACTGCAAATAGCTAGCGTATAGTTTTCTCCGTTCTAAATGCATTTTGGTTCTACCAACTGGTAGGTTGGTAAAGGTGAAGAGGTTGTTAAACACAATATTAAAATGTTCTTGTAAGAACATTTTGTAATCTCGTTCTAGGTTACTCTGTTCGGGAGCTAAAGAAAATTTTTCATCGCTGGGCAACTGGGGATTAAAAACCAAGTCCAAAATTAAATTCTGGTCTTTACCATAGCCAAGTTGGTTAAGCCACTGCAAAGCTTTGACTGAACTATCAAAAACACCAGTACCACGCATTTTATCAACATTATCTGCTAGGTAACAGGGTAGAGAAGCCACAATTCTTACTTGGTGTTTAGCAAAGTATTCTGGTAGATCACCAAATCCATCTTCAAAATAAATGGCCAAATTAGACCGGACAATCACTTGTTTACCAGTTACTTTTGCTACTTCTACCAGTGGCTTAAATCCATAATTCATTTCGGGTGCACCACCAGTCAAATCCACAATTTTAATTTCGGGAAATTTATGGATTAGTAAAATCAATTGTTCGCAAATTTCAGGAGAAAGTTCTTCTGTACGTTTTGGCCCAGCTTCGACATGACAGTGTGTACAGGCCAGATTACAACGCTTACCTAGATTAATTTGTAAAACAGTGATTCCTTTTTTGCTCAAGGGTGAACTGAGTTTGTTTTTAAAGGCTGTGATTGCTGTATCTAGTAGAGTTTTTGTTTGAGTTTGCATTAGTTACTATTCCTAAACAATTGCACAACAATATTCAATTTTTCTAACCTTGCAATAATCTGTAAGTGATTGCACTAATAATTGCAGCAGTTGGTAAAGTTAAAATCCACGATAGTAAAATCTGATAAAAAACACGAGTATTAAATTTAGATGTTTTGCTAATTAATCCTACACCAAAAATAGAACTGACTGAAACGTGAGTGGTAGAAACTGGAAGCCCAAACCTAGTAGCTGCAATCACCAGAACCCCAGTTACTATATTTGCTGATAAGCCTTGAGTAGGATTCATTGAGGTAATTTTTTCACTCATAGTTATTGCAACTTTTTGAGAGTTGAGTAAACCGCCAAGTGCCATTGCGATCGCTATTGTGATCATTCCTCCCTGAATCGAGAAATACTCAATAATTAGGATGAGTGAAACAATCTTAGGAGTATCATTTAATCCTCTAGCAAAACTGATAATTCCAGCACTGAAAAAATGGCAAATATCAATCATTTTTTGGTTGACTGGTAGATGCAATTTTGAATTAAAATAGCCAGATAAGCTGTAAATTCCTGCTCCCAAGGGAATAGCAATGATTGGACTGAGTAATAAAGGCAAAATAAAGGAATTTCCCAAGGCGGCAAAATTAACTTGTAGTCCGATGGCAACTAATCCAGCGCCAACCAGCGCACCTGTTAAACTGTGAGTTGTGGAAATGGGAAACCCCATGAGGGTAGCAATGAGTACAGTTAATCCAGTAGCGATCGCTACTGCGAGATGAAACTCTGGAGCATTAGCGATCGCATCAGGTAATAGTCCTTTTCCAGAAAAGTTTTTAATTAATATTCCTGCCAAAAAAGTCGCAGTTATTGCACCAGCAAAAGTTGTGAAGCTTGCCCACAAAATCGCTGTTTGATAACTGCTAGTTCGGCTACCAAACAGCGTCGCTACACCTTTAAAATTATCATTTGCTCCATTTGAATATGCTAAAAAAAGCGTACCTAAAAACAGACTAATTAACAACATTTTGGAGTTTATAAAAAAGAATTCAGAATCTATAATTCAGAATGTAATTAGTGAAATATTCAAATTGTGCATTCATTACCCAGCGATGCACTGAGTTTCGACTCCGCTCAACTAACGCTTGTCGTTCGCGGAGCGTCTCGTAGAGAAGTGTCGCACAGAACCATTCTAAATTCTAACTCCTGACACCTGAATTCTTTCTTAGATAAATTAACAGCAACCACCACCGCTATAGTACCAGGTTGAATTGGTAACAATTATTTCTGCTGGCTTACTAGCAGTAAGTTTAGCAGCAGTTTTATCACATACCGCAGTCGGAATACCTAGCTGAAGTATATGACCTGCCAAATCGTCAAAGAAGGCTTCAGAACCAGCATAAATTGCCGTTTTTCCCGTGAAAAGGCAAGCACCATCTTCTGGAATTACAACTTTAAAACAGACAGAATCCAGACTTTCTAAAAGTAGGTTGTCTTCTAAATTATAAGTTTGGGAATCTAGTAGGCGATAAGGACGACGGGCACGAATTTCAATTTGACCAAAACCAGCATTTATAATCCTTTCAGTATACTGTTGATATGTGAGTGCGCCTGATAAACACATTGCTCTCAATCGCTCATCTTCTTGAAGATGTGCTGGAATTGGACGAGTGGCAATTGGATCGCTCATCTGCAAGCGTCCACCTGGTTTTAATACGCGATGTGCTTCTTTTAAAGCGCGAGTTAAATCTTCTGGTTCAAAGATGTTGAAAAGGCAATTTTGTGCCACGATATCAACGCTAGCATCAGCAACAGGTAAGTTAAAAGCATCACCTTCGCGGATTTCTACAAAGCTGGTGTTAAACCAGGGGTTTTCTTGAGCAGCAATTTCCAGATTACGTGCAGCTGCTTCCCGCATAGCCCCAACCGGTTCAACGGCAATTACAGCACTTGCATAGCGGGAAAAATAAGCGAATTGCAATGCTTCTAAGCCGCCGCCAACGCCAACGTAGAGCACAGTAGGTTGGTTTCCTAGTTCGGTGGGGTGAACAGTAGTACCACAACCATAATTCATTTCCTGCATTGGCAAAGGAATTTTCAATCCTGGTAGTTGCAGGGGCGTACTTTGTACACAACAAAGTCCAACTTGCGGGGTTTGGGCAACTTCGCGGTAGAACTGCGCTGCTGTTTCTAGATATGTCATGCCACTTTGAGTTTTGGATTTTGGATGATGATAACTTTGTGCATCCTAATATAATTAACTCTAAGTTGGATGAGTTTCCAGCAATTCCAAATTCAAATTTTGACAGGAGGATCAACTGGGGAGAGGATAGAGGTTTCTCAGCGAGAGCAGAAACACAGAAGCGACCTCAGACCTTGACTGGGAGTCGTGAAGTGCGTCTTGGTTCAATCATACCAAGCACGATCGAGCTTTCCTCTTACCCATTTGGGTGCTTCTCAGGTGTGGTATCAGTAACGGAATCGGGTGTAACGCGATGATCAGTCTATGAGCAGCTTCGCACAGCGATTCTCTCAAGCCTTAAGTTGCGGCTACTGTTTCATTCAAATGCAGTGCTAATCGAAAGGGGTTTCCAAGCTTCGAGTTCAGCTTTCATCGCGTCGAGCTTTTGCACAATCCCATTCGCTGAATCTTCGCCGAGCGCTAATCGCATGGGTGGATCGTCGCTTTCAACCACTTGAATCATCGTGGCAGCAGCTTTTGCTGGATCGCCGGGTTGGTTGCCATGTGATGACCGCATGACATCGATCATTTTGCCGCTGGTCTCGGCATAGTCTGTGATCGGATGCTTTGGCGTGACCATTGATGAACCAGCACCATTCGTCCGAAATACTCCCGGTTCGATCAGCGTCACTTTGATGCCTAAGGGCTTGACTTCCTGTGCCAACGCTTCCGAAGCTCCTTCGAGTGCAAACTTGGTTGCACTATAGATCCCAAGTCCACTCAAAGAAGCCACACCAGCAAAAGAGGAAATATTGAGAATGTGACCACTACGTTGCTCCCCCATGGTCGGTAGCACGGCACGAATCATTCTCAATGCACCAAAGAAATTCGTTTCAAATTGCCGTCTAATGTCGTCGTCGCTCAATTCTTCAATTGCGCCCATTGCAGCATAACCTGCGAGGAACGCGCAAGGGCTTTTTCCAGGATATTCTGGCGCTGACTAAGTACCTCTGGTTTGAAAACTGGCAGCATCTCCTCGATTTCATGCTCTCTGATTCCCCGCCTGCTCAATCTGCTGATTCCTCTTAATTTTTGAATTTAGAATTGCTGATGAGTTTCTGCTGAAATTGCCAAAAACCCCAAATCCTCCTAAAATAGAAGTATTTGGGATTTTACCGTTATTTGACACTGGAAGACGAACAAGAAGTAAGAGGAAATGACGGAGAAATCAATTAAAAATTAAAAATTAAAAATTAAATAACTTCTGCCTTGTGCCTCCTGCCTCCTCTTTCCCAATGCCCAATTCAATCATGCAATGTGTAGCCAACACCGATCACAGTTTGAATGAGGCATTTTTCGTTATTGGCTTCAAGTTTCTGGCGCAGGTAGCGAATGTAAGTTTCAATGATGTTGGCATCACTCATAAAGTCGTAACCCCAAACTTCTTCTAAAATGCGATCGCAGCTAATTATCTGTCGCGGATGGGCCAGCAAATATTCTAGTAAATCAAATTCCTTAGCAGTTAACTCAATTAACCGCCGATTTCGGTACACTTCCCGCGTGCGACGATTTAAACTTAGGTCTTCAAATTCTAAAACATCTGCGTACTCTGCTTGCTTGCTTCTTCGTAGGTGAGCGCCGACTCTGGCTAATAATTCATCAACACTGAAGGGTTTAACGAGGTAATCATCAGCACCAGCGTCTAAACCTGCAATGTGATCACTCACTTCATCTTTGACGGTTAATAAGATTATCGGCACTTTCTCAGCTATACTTCGCAGGCGACTGCAAATTTCCAACCCCGATAAACCAGGCAACATCCAGTCTAAAATTACTAAATCCAGATGTAACTCCCTTGCTGCGGTGAGTGCAGTCAATCCATCATAGGCAATACTGACTTGATAGCCTTCATAATTCAATTCCAACTCGACAAATCGTGCCAGTTTGACCTCATCTTCAATCAGTAAGATGTGCGTCATGATGATGTTAATGATTTCAGCAGGATACGGTAAGCAACAATATGGTCTGGAAACACTTTAGTGAGGTGTCAGCTACTTAATAGCCAAACATCTGATTAGGTGTAAGTTAGCTTAGTATAAACCTGAGTAAGTAACAACCGTAAATCTGCAATTACCGATCGCTGCTCGATCAAAGAACAATCCAACTGGCGATCAGCAATAAGCTGTGATATCTTCACCACATTCATCAGCAAGATAACAGAGCGCTCTAAAACGCAAACCAACCACTTCCTCGTATAGAGGATTTAATTTACACATAGGTGGAATATGAAATAGCTTCCGACCAAACAGCGTGATATCTCGCTCAAAGGGACATTGAGCAGGAATAGCTTGGCATAGGAAATGAGCCAATTTGGAGTTATGAATTTCTATCGTTTCCAACCATTCGCGGACTGGGTGCAGTAGATCGTTGTGTAAGTGAACTTGAATAAAGTTTGTCATAATTTTTCACCTTGATAATTTCAAACTAGATTGAGTTTTTTATATTTGAACCTTTATAAATAAATACAGTTAGGTTTTGTAGTTTTATGCACTTGTTACTTTTTCTTTGGTTCTCTACAGAGGTAGAAAGAGTAGTGTTAACTACACATTCAAGTACTACAGTTCCCGATAATTTGTCCTGACTTTTCACTTCATATTGAAAAACCCATCCAAAACTTAACCCCCTAACCTTTCCCTAGTAGGGAAGCTCAATTTTCAGGGCAAAAATGTAGACAGGACAACGTTTTTGGGCAAATTGACACTATTTGACAAACATTTCGGCTCAATCCTTTAACGATGCAGAATTTTTCAGTTTACTGACAGTACTTTATGTTTATATCTAGTCTACGTATTTATTAATCAATTTAATATCAAGCTAATATAATTCAAGTTTTTTAAGTGCAATTACTGGTATTGACTAGCATATTAAGATAATTTATGCAAGCGAAAAGCTCGTGAAAATAGCTACGGAAATATACTGAATAATTTAACAAAATTTATTATTTGCCTTCTCATGTCTCAGAAAATATACGCTCACAATCATTAACTAATATAGATATCCTTTATTAGAGCTAATTCGCTCTCAAAGTTAAGAAACTTGGTTATCAGTTACTAAAACTATGACGAGTAGTGGGGCTGCTAGTCACCCTTCTCTTTCAGAGACGGGAACACGTGACGATCCTAACGGCGCTAACGCAGCGATCGCGCAGCCTCTCGTAGAAACGCTGGCTCACCGTTTTTACCACTTTAGTCAGCAGCTGCTTTTTCAACTAGGAAGGTAAAAAATGGAATGGGCTATTTACAAAAAGAATACAGGCAGTTTTGTAATAGCAGTCGCAATTATGACTGGTGTTGGCATAATCTCATATCTTAGTTTGCTTCAGTATAGAGAAAACGCTCAATGGGTAACACATACACGCGAGGTGCTTGAAAAGACAAAAGAAGTAATGTCACAGATCAAAGATGCAGAGACTGGACAACGGGGCTATCTTCTCACAGGCAAAGAACGCTATCTAGAACCGTATCGTACTGCAACTGGCGAGATTGCTGAGAAACTTCAGGTTCTGCGCCAATTGACTGCAGATAACCCAAATCAACAGCAGCGGCTTGATCGCCTTGAACCCCTAATTGCCAAAAAACTGGTTTTGATTGAACAGACGATTAACGCTAGGAGCAAAAATTTAGAGTCTGCGCTGCAAATAGTTCAGACAGATCGGGGTCAGCAGATTATGGAGGACATCCGAATGCTGACTACAGCTATGGAGAATGAAGAGAATCAGTTGTTAAAACAGCGCTCGATGAAGGCGAATGCCAGCGCTCATCAAACAACTTTACTGACTATTTTTGGCAGCATTATCGCTTCCGTTGTCGTCGGTTTTGCAGCCACAATCACCAATCAGGAACTCGTCAAACGCAAGCAGATGGAAAATTCTTTGCAAAAGGCTCGTGATGAATTAGAAATAGAGGTTAGCAAACGGACTGCTCAACTAAGAAACACTAACGAAGAATTACAAACTGAAATTAATGAGCGCAAAAAGGCGGAGTCAGAGATTCTACGTCTGAACATCCAGCTTGAGCAGCGAGTTGCAGAACGCACAGCACAACTCGAAGCCACTAACAAAGAGATGGAAGCATTTAGTTATTCTGTGTCTCATGACCTGCGCGCCCCCTTGCGGAGCATCGACGGCTTTAGTCAAGCACTCCTAGAAGATTATGCTGACAAGCTGGACGCACTAGGTCAAAACTACCTCCAACGAGTGCGTGCAGCCACCCAGCGGATGGCGCAACTAATCGACGATTTACTGAATCTGTCACGATTGACGCGTAGTGAGATGCATTGCGAAAAGGTCGATCTCAGCGCACTGGTGGAGGCGATCGCTACAGAGTTGCACAAAACCCAACCAGAACGCCAAGTAGAGTTTATCATTACGCCGGGATTGGTTGCTAATGGTGATGCTCATCTGTTAAAGATCGTGCTAGAAAACCTGCTAGGTAATGCCTGGAAGTTTACAGGAAAACATCAAAAGGCCCGAATAGAATTTGGGCTTTTGCTGCAAGATGACACCCATGTGTATTTTATCCGTGATGATGGCACAGGCTTCGATATGGCCTATGTTGAGAAACTCTTCGGTGCTTTTCAGCGCCTACACGCCATGACTGAGTTTGAAGGTACTGGTATCGGACTAGCTACTGTGCAGCGCATTGTTCACCGTCATGGTGGTCGTGTCTGGGCTGAAAGTACAGTGGAGCAAGGCGCAACATTTCACTTCACCCTTTAACTAGAAGAATACAATATGATTTTACTTGTAGAAGACAATCCTGACGATGAAGCGCTAACCCTACGCGCACTTAAGAAAAACAATATTCTGAACGAGGTAGTAGTGGCACGCGATGGGGTGGAAGCCCTAGATTATCTCTTTGGTAAAGGTATGTACGCCGATCGCGACATGAGCGTTATGCCCCATCTCATCCTTCTAGATTTGAAGTTGCCCAAAATGGATGGTCTGGAAGTTTTGCGACACCTGCGAACCGACGACAGGACAAAAATCCTTCCCGTCGTCATTCTCACTTCCTCCAAAGAGGAGCAAGACTTAATCAATGGTTACAGCTTGGGAGCCAACAGCTATGTTCGCAAACCAGTAGACTTTTCCCAATTCAGTGAATCAGTGCGACAACTAGGATTGTACTGGTTTGTCTTAAACGAATCACCGCCGAGAATATAGTTTATACCATACTAATCCTCCAAAATCAGGTTATAGATGCAAGGCTGACTTTCTTAATTACGAATTACGAATTACATGGGTATACCACTGCGTGTATTACTTGTTGAGGATTCAGAAGACGACGCTTTGTTGCTGCTGCGTGAACTGCAACGTGGTGACTACGAAGTAACCTTTGAACGGATTGATACACCCACAGCCATGAAAGCTGCGATCGCAGAGCAAATATGGGATATCGTAATCTGTGATTATTCTATGCCCACCTTTAGCGCCCCTGCTGCATTGAAGCAGGTTAAGGAAAGTGGACTTGACCTGCCATTCATTATTGTCTCAGGCACTATTGGTGAAGATACGGCAGTAGCCGCCATGAAAGCTGGTGCCCATGACTACATCATCAAAGGCAATCTAGCGCGACTTACCCCTGCTGTTGCCCGCGAGTTGCGCGAGGCACTAGTGAGACGAGAGCGTAAACAAGCAGAGGAGCAGATTAAAGCATCCCTTCAAGAAAAAGAGGTGCTATTGAAAGAAATTCATCACCGGGTAAAAAATAATTTACAGATTATTTCTAGTCTGCTCAACCTGCAAGCAGAGTATCTCAAGGACAATCAAGCCCTTGAGGTATTCAAAGATAGCCAGAACCGGATTGAATCAATGGCTCTGATCCACGAGAAACTATATCAATCTCAAGACTTGGCAAGGATTAATTTTGCCGACTATATCCAAGATTTAGTAACTAATTTATTTTATTCATACAACGTTAATTCCAGCGATATTACCTTAGAAATGAACGTTGAGGAGGTTTTTCTAGCCATTGATGCAGCTATTCCTTGCGGCTTGATTATCAACGAACTTATTTCAAATTCCCTAAAATATGCCTTTCCCCAAAGAGAACCGGGAGAAATTTCTATTGACTTTTGCTCCAGAGAAGGAAATTTATTTACACTTACTATCAGTGATAATGGTGTCGGTTTTGCCCAAGATTTTGACTTTCAAGCTACAGAATCATTAGGTTTGCGATTAGTCAAAGGTCTAATACATCAGCTACAAGGCAATATCGATTTTACCAGTAACAAGGGAGTAGAGTATAAAATTATATTTCCGAATAAAATTTTCTAAATTTAGAAGTTAAATAAAATCATGAAACCAGTAAATATATTAGTTGTTGAAGATGAATTCATCGTAGCAATGGATATACAAAATCGGCTAAGGAAATTTGGATACACTGTTCTGGGGCTTGCCAATTCTGGAGAAGAAGCAATTAAGAAAGCAGCAGATAATTCTCTAGATTTAGTTTTAATGGATATTCACCTCAAAGGAAATATGGACGGTGTGGAGGCCGCTCAGATAATTCATAATATTTTTAATATTCCAGTCATATATCTTACTGCTAATGCAGACGAATCAACATTGAATCGAGCAAAGGTAACAGAGCCGTTTGGCTACATTCTCAAGCCTTTTAAAGAAAAAGAATTAAAGTTCACGATTGAAATTACCCTTTCTAAACATCGGACGGAAAAAAAATTAAAACGGAATGAACAATGGCTGACTACTGTACTTAAAAGTATTGGAGATGCTGTGATTACTAGCGACGAATCTGGAACTGTGACTTTTATGAATCCAATTGCGGAAGTACTGACGGGTTGGAATTATTCAGATGCGTTTGGTAAAGAAGCAACAGAAGTATTTAATATTGCTCATGAAGAAACTCGTACAATAATTGAAAGTCCTGTAAAGCAAGTCCTTCAGTCTGGGGTTACTGTCGGTCTACCAGAACAGACAATACTTATTGCTAAAAACGGTACAGAAATACCAATTGATGATAGTGTTGCACCAATTAAAGATGAAAACGGTAATATCACTGGTGCAGTTTTGGTCTTTCAGGATATCACCGAACGCAACCAAATTCTGGAGGCACTAGCGCGTCGCCAGCAAGAATTCAAAGCACTAGTTGAAAATGCACCTGATATTATTTCCAGATTTAACCCTCAATTGCGCTACGTTTACGTTAATCCAGCTATTGAAAAGGTTACAGGAATATCAGCCGAAACATTTATCGGCAAAACAAACGCAGAGTTAAATCTGCCAGAAGAATTTTACCGGATATGCGATCGCAAGCTTGGGCAAGTTTTTCAAACTAAGCAAGAAACCGAGTTTGAATGCAGTTTAGCGATCGCCCAACAAACAAAACATTACCATACCCGTCTTGTGCCTGAATTGGCTAGCGATGGATCAGTATATTTTGTTTTAAGTATCGCCCGTAACATTACTGCTCTCAAACTTGCAGAAGCGCAATTAATTCATGATGCCTTTCACGATATACTAACCGGTCTGCCAAACCGTGCTTTATTTATGGAACGGTTAGAGCGTGCGCTCATGCTGACAAAACGACGTGCGAACTATACATTTGCTGTTCTCTTTCTAGACCTAGATCGCTTCAAAGTTGTCAATGACAGTCTCGGCCACATGATTGGCGATCAACTATTAACTGCCCTTGCTCGTAGATTGGAGAATTGCCTGCGCTCTGGAGATACAGTTGCTCGTCTAGGGGGAGATGAGTTTACAATTTTGCTTGACGATCTCCAAAATGCCAATGACGTAATAAGCGTAGTGGAGCGGATACACGAAGCTCTGACATCTGCGTTCCAACTCAGTGGGTACGAGGTATTTACCACCGTCAGCATTGGCATCGCTCTGAACAAGGGTAGTTACAACCTACCGGAGGAACTCTTGCGCGATGCTGACATTGCAATGTATCGCGCTAAAGCATTGGGTAAGGCACGCCATGAGATATTTGACTCAACCATGTACACCCAAGTAACGAAGCTATTAGAGTTAGAGATGGATCTGCGACGAGCAGTTGAACGCCAGGAGTTTCAGGTTTACTACCAGCCAATTGTTTTATTAGAAACTTACAAAATTATTGGCTTCGAGGCTCTCGTTCGCTGGCAGCACCCGCAACACGGATTAGTATCTCCAGACAGCTTTATTCCCCTGGCAGAAGAAACTGGGTTAATTATCCCTATTGGTTATTGGGTACTAGGTGAGGCTTGTCGTCAGATGCGTGCTTGGCAAATACAATTTCCTACTGACCCACCTTTGACAATCAGTGTAAATCTTTCCACTAAGCAGTTTTCACAACCGAGCCTGATTGAGCAAATTAACCAAATTATCCAAGAGACTGGTTTGGAAGGTGGCAGTTTAAAGCTGGAGATTACCGAAAGCGTACTAATGGAAAATATTCAATTAGCAACTTTTATGCTCTTGCAACTGCAACAGATGAATATCCAATTACACTTAGATGATTTTGGCATCGGTTATTCATCCTTAAGTTATCTGCATCGCTTTCCCAGTAATGCCTTGAAGATTGATCGTTCCTTTATTGCTAAGATTGGTACTAATGGAGAAAACTTAGAGATTGTTCAAGCGATCGTCGCTCTAGCACAGAGTTTAAATATAGATGTAATAGCAGAGGGCGTAGAAACACTAGAGCAACTGACACAACTTAGGGTGATGAAATGCAAATATGCACAGGGATATTTTTTCTCCAAACCCCTCGATCGCAAGTCGGTAGAAACATTAATTTTATCTGGCATTGAACCTAGATATTAACCAGTCTTTAGCTTCGTGTAACTAACCCGACAAAAGCCCGATATTGCAAGCAATTCAGAACCGCTATAGTTAATTTGTGTTGTTAACCAAATTCTTGGAGGCGCAGCTAAACTTACTCTCAAAAAGTATCAAGCTTTAAGAAAGCTGCGAAAACTAATGACTGATGACTTTTTCAATCACAAAAAGCTACTTTTTGACCTATGGGCATCAAGTTACGATTGGTTCTTTCCTTCAGTGTTTTATCGAGCCGTTCACCAACGGTTGCTGGAGTACGTCGATTTACCAGAGCTAGCAAATGTACTTGATATCGGCTGTGGTACTGGACGCTTGCTTGAGCGCCTTGCTACTCAGTTTCCCGATCTACGAGCTACCGGATTGGATTTATCTGCTAATATGTTGCGGGTAGCAAGACAGAGTAACCGCCACCGTCCACGCTTAATTTATATCGAAGGTAAAGCTGAGTCTCTTCCCTTTGCTGATGGTCAATTTAATGCTGTTTTCAGTACTATCAGTTTCTTGCACTATTTAGAACCTAAACAGGTAGTTAGTGAGATCGCACGGGTACTTTCTCCTGATGGACGCTTTTATTTGGTTGACATTACTTCCAAAAAAGAGGCAGAACCTCAATTATTGCCTATCTCTCCTCGTGGAATTAGACTCTACAGCCCTCATCAACGTCAACTTCTTGGCTCCTCTGCTGGGCTATTATGTTTAAATCATCATTATTTATTAGGGCCTGTCTTACTAACGATTTTTGCTAAACTTCAAGTTGAAATAGGGAATGGGGGAGAGTAAAGGCAAGTTGAAATAGGGAATGGGGGAGAGTAAAGGGCTGGAAACATCTTGTATCAAGCCTTGTTCTGCATATCTTAATTACGAATTACGAATTACGAATTAGTCTGACCTCGATATTCCATAAACACCACAGGAACTTTGAGCAGCCTTTTAGCTAACTGTGAGAATCTAAATTTCTCCTTGAGCGTAGATAAGCCTATTTTCTTAGGAAATTGTGGCAAGTCTTCAAAAGATATTGGCACAAAGTCAAAACGACTGTAAAACTGCACCAGCCGTTGACCTAAGCATTCTAGATAAAGTGGTTGCGTTGCTGTATTAATCAAATGCTGCGTTAGCAAACTACCCAAACCGCGACCTCTCCAAGCTGATGCAACGACCAAGCTACCAAGTTCTTGTGCCCCTGAGAAATTACGTAGCTGTCCACAAGCTATCAGATTCTCATTGTATTCAATTACCCAAAATTGCTGCCAATTTAATTGGGTTGGATCGAGTTTCGCTGAAAATACCAGCAATCGAATCGACCACTGATCCCCAGAGGTTGCCTTGCGAAGGACACATCCAGATGGTAACGATAGATTGCTCTGGTTCATTAATTACACTTTGATAGTTTGTATCACCATGATCACACCATACTATTCATTCAGATCCAGTCAGATCGTTTGGCTTTTTCTGTCAACTATCAATGAAGAAATTTTAAAAGCATCTTAAACATAAAACCCATTCCAAGTTCTCCCTTAACGACAGCAAGCGTTCTCAGGTTAACAAATTCTATATTTATGGATTTTTATCAGCATATATGAGTAGTAATAAACAATACTTACGATAGAGGGACGAATCAGCCATAACTATATTCTGGATAGATACACTCACACCCCTAATTTTTTAAGATAGTCCCAAGAATAAATGATTAGGAATGTAGTCATGGCTGAAGAACAAAAAGAAAAATCTAATAATCAAGAAGCTACGCCTAGCGCTTCTGGTGGCTATCAAACCCCTGTTGAAGAAGGTATCCGTAAAACTGGTGATGCTGAAAAGAGTGATGCTAAAACAACTGCTACTCCAGAAGCACCAGAAAATGATTCTGTAGCAGGTAGCCCTAATCAAGGAACTGAGTCACGTTAATCGGTTTGAACTTTCTCAAGTTTTAATCATCTTGTCAGGTTTTTGTAATCACCCTAATACAGTAAGTATCGAGTGGATATGTGGTGTAATAGCTACAATTATCCACTTATTTTTTGTGTTATAAGCTACATTATCTCTACGTGCGTTCGTTAGTGTTGCTTACCGCAGGTATCACAGTCCAAAACCCCGATGCATCCAGCAGCATAAAGCGTTGCAAAAGAGTGGGATGAATATATGATTGATGGGGCAAAGCAGATGCAGCAGTTGATTCAAGACTGCTAGTATTATTCTCGTGTGGGGACTCGCGGTCAGGAATTTATATTCATTGACTGTAACATAGCACTGAGTCTAGCTCTAAGTAATTTACATATAGCGGAATAATGCTCTCAATATCTTGAGCGAATTTTTGAGGTTTTCCGCCGTCTTCATACTCGTCGAGAACATTATGGTGGTCGCATCTGCGCTGAGTCGGAATCGGGCCGGGCGCAGGAACAGTATTTTATCTTACCTTCAACGCAAATTAAGGTATCTTTAAATATATATCTAATAACTGTCTAGTAACCTTTTAATAAGCGCATGATTTCTATCCATATCTAAAAAATAGGAAATCAGGTGATTATCTAACAGATTGATATAACCCTGTACTATGGAAAAGCTCACAATTCACATTCTATTAGTAGAAGATAGTGCAAGTGATGCTTATCTGCTACGCCGGATGTTTTTAAATTTAGATCAAGAGCAATGGCAGATGTTACATGTTGAACGATTATCTGAGGCAATAGAAGCTAGCAGGGAAAACTCTGCGTCCACCCTTAATAATTCTCAGATAGAGAGTCGAAAGCAACGCAGATTCGACCTAGTTTTGTTAGACCTCGGCCTTCCAGACTCTATTGGACTGGACACGTTGAAAGAATTTAGGGCAGAAGTACCTGATATCCCAGTTGTGGTATTAACAGGTGTTGATGATGAAGATTTAGCACTGCAAGCATTAGCAGAAGGAGCGCAAGACTATCTAGTTAAAGATCAAATAACTATACAACGGTTAGTGCGTGCCATTCGCTATGCCATTGAAAGAAGCGAAATTCTCAACCAACTATGCGAGAGCGAAGAACGCACCCGTCAAGCGCTAGCAAAGGAACAGGAACTCAACGAGTTAAAGTCAAACTTTGTAGCAATGGTTTCTCACGAGTTTCGCACCCCTATGACTACGATTCGGACGGCTGTAGATATCCTTGAATACAACAGCAATAAACTAACTGATGTCCGAAGAACTAAATATTTTGAACGAATACAAAATGCTATTAATCAGATGCTTAATCTCTTAGATGAGATATTGTTCTTGAGTCAAACGGAAGTAGCTAAACTCGAATACAAACCTACACTTTTAAATTTAGAAAATTTCTGTAGCGAACTCACAGATATTTTTCAACTAAATGCAGGTAGTAAGCACAGCATTATCTTTACTTTTCAAGGTGAATCAGTCCAAGCCCAAATGGATGAAGACCTACTAAATTGTATTTTAACCAATTTGATTTCCAATGCCATTAAATATTCCTATGAAAATGACACTATTTGGTTTGATTTGATTTGCAAAGATTGCCTCGCAATTTTCCAGATCAGAGATCGGGGAATGGGCATTCCCCTCAAAGACCAAACTCATCTATTTCAAACCTTCTATCGCGCCAGTAATGTAGGTGTAATTCAAGGAACAGGACTGGGACTCACTATAGTTAAAAAATGTGTAGAGTTACATGGTGGTCATATTCAATTAGAAAGTGAGCAGGGTATTGGCACAACAGTAATTGTCACTTTGCCACTACAATGATTAGGCAAGTAAATTATCATAGTTGGGCATTGGGTATTGAGCATTATTATGAAAACACGATTATAATTGCGATCGCTGGATGTAAAAGACCAAGAAAATCTGTTATTTGCATACAACACCTTTTAATAAATCATTGAATTCATCACAAAGGATAATTTAAAGCATCGTACTATTACTTAAATTAATTTCAGATGAGAATTTGTTTAATATTTATTTTTGTTGTTTTTAGCTGATTTTAATCAAAAAATATTTGAATATCTTATAAAAAATGATGACTATAGCAAATATTTCCATATATCAAAAGATATATGGAAATATTTTTTAATATAAAGTTACGCAAATAGATAGTCGAAAAAGAATGATTTCCACGTAGAGGCAATAAAGCCTCTTTTTGGAGATTGCCATGAGTGCAATCGCAAGCTCCGATACCTATACCGATGCTTTAAATAATTCTCGACATAGCCAATAAATACTCGGAAAAATCAACAAGCTGATGCATGCAGATAAACTTCTGATTACGTCACAGAATTGCCAAATATTTCCACCCAAAACCGAGCGAATATATAATACAGTGGTGGATGCTATGGATCGTCTACTCCTAAAGATATAATTGTGTCACTTAAGCCTTTCTCCATATTGGGACTTTGGAATTTGGCCAAACTTTCCTTGGAAGAATTGTTTGCCCAGTTGATAGCTCGGCAGATAATTTATTATTAGGTGAAATATTACGTCGGCGCAAATTACGAGTTTTACCTAATTTCCAGATTGAATAATAGTTATCACGATAAACAATATCTGTCTTGAATTTATACTTTTTTTCTATTATTTTGCCCCAAGTGTCTGAAGGATTAAGTAAAAATACATCAGTAAATCCATCAGGAATTTTAGGAATTTTTTGATTGGTCACTAACAAAAATCGCACTTTTGGTTGCAAAAGATAGCTTAAAGAAAAGATATCACCATAATTATTGCCGAAAGCATCACTAATCAAAAGTGGACGATTACTCTGATTAATGATTTGGGCAACTTGGGGATTGCCAGAATTCATATCCTTATTCCACCAAGTTTCTGCCTGGGAACTCACCTTAAAAGAAATCAAACCACAAATAATCACAAATGCCACGATTATGTACCAAAAGCTCCGACGTGATCCGCTTCCATTATATAGTTGCGTAGTTAGTAGATAAGCAACAGCTACTTGGATTCCTAAATAACATGGGATTAAATATGCTTCGGTAGACGATCGTATACTTCCAGCAATTAAATCTGGCAGTATTAGGGGTAATACTGGTACTACAATTAATGTGATAATAAAAGACCAGACTTTATAGTTAGTTGTTCGACAAAGAAAATAAATTGAATATACTACCAAAATTAAAAAGCTTAGTGCAATTAAATAGCCTAGAGGATTTTCTGAACTAAGGTTGATATCAAAAAAAATCCGGCTTAACTGCATTAATAAAAATGGAAATACAGGTATCAAATCTGACTGCGTTGTTATTTTGTCTGCTGAAATTAAAAATTGAAAGAAGTCACCAGTTACAATTGTTATCCAAGGCATGAAAGCTAAAAAACCTACCAGTGATGCTAGCAGATATGCTCTCACAGTTTCAGTAAACTGAAGTTTGGCATTTATCATCACATAAATTCCGTGAGCAACTGCTACAAATGCACTCCAAAGAAATGTATAAAGACTAATGGCTAAAGTTACTGCATAAATGCTCCAGATAGCGAACAAATCTGGTTTTTGTCGTTCTTGTGCTAGCTCATCTTCTAGCCGTATGGCTCGTAGCAGAGACGCACTGGATAGTAAAATGGTGACTAACCAAAGAATATATTCTTGTGCTTCTTGGGCGTATACTAAGTGAATAGGGGAGATTGCCATGAGTGCGATCGCAACACCAGGAACCGATAATGGCACATTAAATAATTCTCGGCATAGCCAATAAACACAAGGAAAAACCAGCAAACTAATGCAGGCAGATAAACTTCTAATCGCTGTCACCGAATTACCAAAGATTTCCATCCACAATCTGGCTATTATGTAATACAAAGGTGGATGCTGAGAATCTTGTTTTGCCAAAGACATAATTGTGTCATTTAAGCTTTTTTTTTGATTTGCACCTTGAAACTCAGTAAAACTTTCTTTGCCAATCACACGATTATTAAAAAGTTGCTGTTTTGCTTCATTAATTGTGTAACCATAAATCCGCAATGAGGCATAAGTTTCATCATGCCAGAAAACTTTACCATCAAGATTAGAAAAGCGAAACAATATACCCATCGTCAATAAGAAGATAGTTAAAAATCGCAACCAACTCGGAGCAAATTTGAGATGGCGCATAAGTGGGTTTCCTAAAAAGTTTTCTCAAATCATCTAATTAAGTGGACTGGATGAGGTGCCGCAGCTACGCCTGTCGTAGACATAGCCAAGACTTCAAGCTGTTAAACATCACCAACCGAACTTTAATTTGATTGGGAAGATTGGCAATTAACACCTCTCCTTTATTAACTACAAAAAGAAATGGGCAAGGTTGTATCAAATCCCGCAAAACTGGATTTGGTTTTGAAACCGAGATATCAATGGAGTGTAAAATACACTAAATATAGCCGCATCTGTGGTCAGGCGACTCCATAGCTTTCTGATTAGTGTGTTGAAAATTGACTGTTCCTTTGTCAACCCGATAGATGCTAATGGCAAGAATTTAGAAATTATTGAGATAATTATCACACTGGTACACAAATTAGGTTATGGATGTTACCGCTGAAGGAGTGGAGACAAAAGAGCAGCTAGTATTTCTGAGGAAGTTGAACTGTGAATATGGACAAGGATATTTTTTCTCGCGTCCGTTGGAGAAGGCAGCAGCAGTGGCATTAATCGTGAAAAATCTTCAGTGGTAAGGGTTTTTTGAGAGGATTTGGATAACGCCATCTGGCAAAGTCTGCAATATTAGATATAGTTAAAAAATCAATAGTTTTAAACTGCCGATCAATAGCAGGAAGACTGCATATTTTAGCTCCAATATTCAAGTATGCCTGCAAAATTTTAGGAATTTCAACATTAGATGAATCTGGACAATTTTGAGTCAGTTCTAGACAAAATTGTGAATTTGGGTAAACCAAAATACTTGGATGCATCAAGTTCTTCTGCCGAAAATAATCATAAGCGCAACTAGCTTGCCCAGGACATTGTGTTAGTAATGATGCACAGCCAAAAAAATATTGGTTTTTACTCCAGATGAGATAATTTGCCAGCCCTTCCCAGAGTAATAAAAGTGTCTGACTATTGCGATATTCTTTAGTTATACATGCACGCCCAACTTCTACTGATACTTGAAGTACAGAATTGGGAATTCCATTAAGATTAAATATATCGGTAGCATCAAAGCCTAATCTTTGAGAAGCCATCGTATAGGTTTGCATCCGATAAGTTCCAATCGTTTTACCCGTTTGTTTGGAGATTAGGATTAAATGATGGCAAACCGCATCAAACTTATCTATATCCATCTGGGTAAAGTTTGAACCAGGAAATCCCAAGCCTAGTTCAAGATTAAACACTTCAAAGCGCAACCGAAAAATTGATTCTAATTCTTCTTCAGTTGAAGCCAGCCGTAGGGTATATTTTTCAGTTTGAAGGACGGGAAAATCTTCAAGAGGGGGAGGAGGATTCAGTGGGTAATTGATGCGTCCAGAAACTTCCATCTATCTTCCTACTTAGATTTGCGAAAATATTCTACTAGGATTTAGGCACTATACAAATAGCTCACATTATGTATTAATGTGTCGAAGTGTAATTGAAACAGTTTTCGATAAAATATCCTTTAGAGCAATACGCTTGGGTTAAGGATTTTTGGTACTGATTTTTGACCTGTAAAGACGCGTTAGCCCAGCGGGACGTTAGCATAGCGGGGCGTTAATAGCGTCTCGTAGAGAAGCTCAGTCCAATTTCACATCTCTAGCAAGGATTTTAGGTTTAACTGAAGGTATTGTGGTCTAGAGAGCTTTTTTACTTACTTAGATTAGGGATAGAGTGCTTTTATTATGGACATTAATTCCCAAAAAATCTGGCAATAAGATACAAAATTTTCTTTTGATATACGCTATAGATGTAAGTCACACCATTTTACACAAACCCTGATATATATTGTGGTGGCAACTACTCTCAGTCAGGGAGTTATGTCAATTGATCGACCGAGATAACTTGCTATGGTGTTCAAAAGTTGAAGTATCGCAACAAACCTGATCAAAAAGATTTTTAGAATTTCCAGCTTCAAAACCAGTTCTGAATTTGCTAACTGCACATTAGAGGGCTATTCCCGCTTGCTAGAGTGTGAGTAGTTCACGTAAAATATAATGCCATTGTTGCGGCAGTTCTCATGACCTCATCTGCGTCGTTTGACACATTAGAGTCTTTACAGGCGGATATCGCTGAATTGATCGTTCGTTTACCGACATTAAAAAATCGGCAATTTATTCTGCAAGCACTTACTACTATTGTTCGTTTAGCTGATACCGAAATTGAGCGTCTCGATTGGAAAATATTATCGTCTGCATTAGCAGATATGGAGCGCGGTTTCCAGCTTTTTTATGATTATCGACATGTTCGCAAAGTCACCATCTTTGGTTCTGCTCGTCTAGCTCCAGATAGGCCAGAATACCAAATGGCCCTTGAGTTTGCTCGTGCTATTTCTCAATTAGGATTTATGGTGATGACTGGTGGTGGTGGTGGAATCATGCAGGCGGGTCATGAAGGTGCTGGGCGAGAAAATTCCTTTGGATTAAACATTCAGTTACCCTTTGAACAGCAAGCAAACCCTTTTATAGAGGGCGATCCCAAGCTAGTTAACTTCAAATATTTCTTTACCCGCAAGCTGTTTCTCCTCAAAGAAAGTGATGCTGTAGCCTTGTTTCCAGGAGGCTTTGGTACTCAAGATGAAGCTTTTGAATGTATGACATTAAGCCAAACTGGTAAATTTGGCCCAGTACCTTTAGTTTTAATCGATCGCCCTGGTGGTGATTACTGGCGCTCTTGGAGCGAATATATTGATAAGCAATTAGTGCAAAATGGTCTTGTCAATCCTGAAGACCCCAGCCTTTACACGGTGACAGATAACCTGGATGTGGCTTGTAATGCTATCACCCGTTTTTACCAGGTTTATCATTCCAGCCGCTATGTAAGCAATAAGTTAGTCATCCGCCTGAAGACAGATATATCAGACGCTCTTTTAGAACAACTTAATGCTGATTTTAACGACATTATTATTCAAGGAAGAATTGAAAAAAGTCAGGCATTACCTGAAGAAGCGCAAGATGAAACTGTTGAACTACCTCGCCTCATTTTGTACTTCAATCAACGCGATTTGGGGCGCTTGTATCAGATGATTGCCACAATTAACCGGATGGGTACTCCTTCACCAGAAGATGTAGCGCATCCAGAAAGAAAGTAGGTAAGCAAAAACACATCTAACTTGCATATTAAAATTTTCTCAATATCTTGTGGGGTGGATATCTTATCCGCCCTGATTATGCAACTTGAATGCTGATTAGTTTATTAAGGGAAAAAAGGGGGAGAATTTTGAATACTTTCCTTTTTTTTGTTTCAAGGTTATGGAATTATCCCTCTTCTGTCACTTTCCGGGAGGGCGATCGCTAGAAGCCTCATGAGGCAATCAATACAAGTCATGACTTTACAATTGCAGGAAATTATGGTCGAATCACGGTCATTTTGAAGGGGCCACCATTGGCGGCAGCGTGCGCGACAGCTTTGTTCGCGTCGTCTAGATCGAATACTGTAACGTCGAAGTTGTCCAGCCTCAGAAGACCAGACCGGATCAGCCCGACTAGGCGGATGGCGGCCTCAGGTAGATACATCCACTGACCACGTACGGTGATGCAATTTCTCATGATCCACGGATAGGGCAATTCCAGCCCAGCGCCTCCTAGCATCCCGACACCCCCCATCAACACAACCCTCCCGTAAGGTCGTACCGTCATGATGGCGGCGCGTACCGTCGTCGTACTAACCGAAGGCGGCAGGATATCCAGCACGCAGTCGATCGGGGCCGGTGCCGCCTGCCGCATCCGCTCCCGGTCATCCTCCTCGTTGCCCAAGAGCTTCACAGGTTGGAGACGATCGCCAAAACGACGCGTCAGATCCTCAAGCGTCTTTTCGTTCCGACCCGGTGCAACGACGCATCTCGCCCCCATTGCCAAGGCGACGGCGACGGCCGCACTGCCGAAGTTACCAGTAGCACCGCTGATCAGGATTGTCTCTCCCGGCTGCAAGTTCGCCGCGAGAAGACCGCCATACGGCACGAGAAACGTATTCAGCCCGCACCATCGCGCTGCATCCGCCTCATCAAGCAAACCGATCCGGATGGCGTTTTCCGTCGGTACTAGGATTTGCTCGGCAAAGGGGCCATGACGGAAGTATTTCTGTAGACGCAAGCCTCCTTCACCACGGGCGCTCCAGCCTTGCAGCGTTATGTCGGGCATTAGCGCATCATCACGCGATCGCACAGTAGGATCGCAAAAGACCCAATCGCCGACGACAAGATGCGTCGCGTCCGGCCCGACAGCGCGCACGCGGCCGATCGCCCCGCATCCCGGTACTACAGGCAGATCCAGCAGATATTTTCGCTCGCCGCTAAAGACTTCGTTTGCGTAGGACAGAACAGGGGCTGCCACGACATCGACGATGACCTCTCCTGTGCCCAGGATCGGATCGGGCAAAGTCTCGACAACAAGTGGCGAGCCGAACGCCTTCAATATTGCACCTTTCATGGTCATTCTATTCCATAATATGGAACTATTCTCGCAGGCTTTCCCTGTGTAACAAGGCCTGGTATTATCCTAGTATTGACTAGTCCCTCCTTGAGGATAAAGTAAAGGTCATGGCAGATGCAAGCCGAAACGAATTTGGTGATTTCTTGCGATCGCGCCGAGAAAAGTTGAACCCCAAGGCTATGGGTCTTCCAAACAGGCAAAGACGTCGGACTCCAGGATTGAGACGCGAGGAGGTGGCCGAACTCGCGGGCATCAGCGTTGACTGGTATATCCGGCTAGAACAGGGACGAACTGTCAGCCCTTCCGTTACCACGATTGATGCGTTGGCTAGCGCACTGCGCCTCAACAAGGTAGAACATGCCCATTTGCGGACACTAGCGCAAAACGGCGATCGGCGCGCATTCTCTTGCGAGAGTGTACCCGAAGTGGTTCGACGCATGGTCGAGAGCCTTAATCAGCCTGCCTATGTCACCGGTCGTCGATGGGACATCTTAGCGTGGAATGCCGCAGCTGCGGAATTATTCACAGATTTCGGTCGTCTGTCCAAAGCGGATCGCAATATCCTCACCTATATGCTGACCGATCCGGATGCCCAGCACCTCTTCGGCGCAACCTGGGTTGATGAGGCGAAACGCATGGTAGCCCAATTTCGTATAACATATGACCTTTGGGCTGACGCTCCAGCATTCCTCAACCTCTTGGAACGCCTTCAGCAAGCCAGCCCTGAGTTCGCGATCTGGTGGGAGGCGCACGACATACGCAGCGTCGCGTCCGGACAGAAACTACTGAACCATCCCAAAAAGGGCTTGCTGTGCTTTGAGTATGCTACCTTTCAGTCCAATGACGATCCGGCGCTGAAGCTCGCCATCTATACTCCGTGCGATCTATCACATACCATTTTAGGAAAACCTTGATACAGATAGATTTCTCGTAGTAGTCTGCCAAAGTCTTTTTGACAGGCAAAAAAGATTAAGTAATAAAGGTTTTAAACCCTATAGGGTAACGCCAGGGGGTAAACGTGAGTGTTGAATTGCAGAGGTTACAGAAAGCGATCATTAGACCTCTTGCAAAAGTCGGTCAGGAAGATTTGATTTTGGGAAGAGAAAGCTCGTAATTGTAGAGAGCAGCAATCAGATTAAACCGCAAACTAAATCTTTTTCGGCGATTTCTAGAAGTGAGAGATAAAATTTTAAATACCTTCAACTTCCGATTTACGTGTTCAACTAAAACTCTGATTCTGGCTAACTCTTGATTACTCTTTTTATCTTCATTACTTAACTTAGCTCCTCTGGGCTTTTTCTTAGGAATCCGGCTATTATGATGTAATTTTTGAATACCTTGATAACCTTTATCTCCTAAACATTCGATGTTTTCTTCCAACCTCACCTTCCTATTTTTAAATATACGGAAATCATGCTCTCTACCCTTACCATGCGCGGTACAGATGATTTGACCATTGGCTTGGTCTACCACTACTTGTGACTTGAGCGGAGCCGGAGACGCTCCGCCTCCGGTGTATGCTGTTTCTTCTTCCCACTGGAGAACTTTTTTTGTTTTTTTAGGACGTTCAATTGGGCTTTCTGTCACATCAACTATCACTACTTGTAACTGATAATCAGAATTGAATAGTCTTTTCTTGCCAGGAAGAGTGAACCCTCTAGATTTAACCAGTGTCTCTTCTATTTTTCGGATAATTCGGTATGCCGTAGACTCGTTTACTCCCCAAGATTGCCCAATATGAAAGTAAGTTCGGTATTCTCTCTAATATTCCAATGTCATCAACAATTGGTCTTCCAAGCAAAACTTTCCTGGTCGTCCGGTTTTTTGTTTTGTTCGCTTCTGCGTAGGCGCAGCCCGTCGTAGACATCGCACAGCCTCTAACATCTGGTTGAAAGTCTCCAGACGTACACCACACAAGCGTTTAAAATCTTCTGGTTTCAGGCTCTTTACTTCTTCGTATGTCATAGATGCTACCCAACTCTCATCTACTTGTCCCACGCATCTGGGACTTTTGCAAGAGGTCTAAGCTATACTATTAGAAAAAAATTGGTCTTAAATTTGTTATTAGAAAAGAATCGCGCGTAGGCGTAGCCCGTCGTAGACATCGCTTGCTATACAAAAGCTCTAGAATTCAGAAATGGCAAATGTTTTCGGAGACTGACAGAAGAGGGTTATAGCCGTAGTCACATAGGTTAGGACAGTGTTGATTGCTCAAAGGCTTGAAAAAACTGGGGTTTTACTCAGCACTCAGCACTTTGCTATACGTCACCGATCGCGCAGGATAAAGCCTTTTCTTCTCAGGCTGTCTGCGACACGCTGCGCGTAGCTTGCTTCTTTGCAGGAGTACGCCAACGGCGTAGTATCTGCACAGATCAAAAATATTTTTATTTTCATGCGGCTATCTTCATGAGCAATGGGCATTTTGGCATTGTCCAAGCAAGCCACGAAAACAATATAATTCACCCTACTTACAGATGAGAAAAACACCAGTTATTATGACTCAATACTGATTCTTATAAAAAAGCTTGTATATTAGCACAGTAAACAACGCTTGAGATCCTAACAGAGGAATAAAAAATGCTGGAATTATTGGGTTCAGGTTTGGTGTCGCTTTGGCTGGAAATGGCTGGGGTACAAATCAAACCTCTAGATGCCTTAGATGCACTAACTTGGCAAAGTAGCCCTGGCTTGGTTCTTGCCCCCGATCCAAATCCATCTGGGGCGACTACAGTGCAGGAATATTTGAAAAAGCTGATCACATCAAAAGTGGTGGCGCAAAATCTGGCTGAGAGTCAGGGGATTTGGATGCAGTCGGGGCCCATGCTGATGGCAAATCACCAAGGTACGACACCTCTGCCGGCTGCTTCTTTAACTAAAATTGCCACTTCACTAGTTGCTTTGAAAACTTGGGGGCCAGATTACCAATTTGATACTTTGGTGAGTGTCACTGGGCCTGTGGTAAATGGAGTTGTGCAGGGTGATTTGGTGGTTACAGGCCGTGGCGATCCTTTGTTTGTTTGGGAAGAAGCGATCGCTCTTGGTAATACTCTCAATCAAATGGGCATCAAGCAAGTAAAGGGGAATTTGATTATTACTGGCAGTTTTGCGATGAATTTTCAACGTCAGCCAATGCTAGCTGGTCTGAT
The DNA here is from genome assembly GCF_036917555.1 of Nostoc sp. GTDB lineage: Bacteria > Cyanobacteriota > Cyanobacteriia > Cyanobacteriales > Nostocaceae > Nostoc. Next base: position 246,533 of record NZ_JBALDD010000077.1, read on the forward strand.
GCTCAAGCAAACACTAAATCGTGCAACTTGGGGTCGCACTGCTATTTATACACATTCAATCATGCCCAAGGGAACGCCTAAACCTCAAGTTGTGATTGTGGGTGCGGTGAAAGTTGAGGCACAACCAAACCCTGAACAAATTTTGTTACTGCGTCATCGCTCATTGCCCTTGAAGCAACTGCTCAAGGAAATGAACGTTTATAGTAACAACGATATGGCAGAGATGCTGGCAGACTCAGTGGGAGGAGCAACTGTAGTCCAATCAACTGCTGCCAACCTGGCGAGGGTGCCACAAGTAGAAATTCAGTTAATCAATGGTTCTGGACTGGGCCCCGAAAATCGCATTTCCCCCAGGGCTGTTTGTGCCATGTTTATGGCTATTCAAGCGGAGGCATCTCTACATCAACTGAATTTAGCTGACTTGTTCCCCATGTCTGGATTCGACCACCGGGGGACACTACACACTAGACACATTCCCCTGGCGACTGTGATCAAAACTGGCACTCTCCGGGATGTGAGCGCTTTAGCGGGAGTGATGCCCACACGCGATCGCGGTTTGGTTTGGTTTGCTATTATCAACCGTGGGACAAATGTCTGGGGTTTGCGGACTGGACAAGACCAACTTTTGCAAAGTGTTGTCAAACAATTACAACTACCTCCAACCGTTCCTATTGCCCTGACTCCACACTCAGCCATCAACTCTTTACCTCAGCTAGGCGCAGCTAGTCGGAATGAAATATTATACAAAAGTTAGTTCATCCATAGTCTAGAGTTAGAACAGAGAGCGGACTAATCTTGTTAGCAATCCAAAAGTTTTATTGATGGGTAAAAACCGAACTTGTAAAGGGTAAATGTCCATAATAGCTTTTGGGTGAAATTTTCTATTAAGTTGATTACAGGTAGTTCGCAAAATGCCCTAACCCCAGTAGTGGAAACAGGCGAAACCTGAAATAAAAATAACTGTAAATAGATTTGTCACGACTAAGCAACAATTAAGCTTATAAATTAGGTTGTGATTATGCGATTTCCCAAAATATCTCAGTCTTTACGTCAACTAAGTACTCATGTTTTAGCGATCGCGCTAGGAGTTCTGCTAACGGTTAGCACATTGCAGGTGTTACCCTCCCAAGCCGAACCAGCACCCACAATAACTGCTGGAACTGCTGGAGATACTTCAAATCTAATTGCTCAACGGCAATCACCAGCCACTGCTGCGATCGGTAGCACTAGCTTTGTTACAGCAGCAGTGAATCGTGTTGGTTCAGCAGTTGTCCGCATTGATACTGAGCGGACAATTACTCGTCGGGTTGATCCATTTATGGAAGATCCCTTTTTCCGGCGGTTTTTTGGTGACGGTTTCTCCCAACAGATGCCTTCTGAGCAGTTACGCGGTTTAGGCTCAGGTTTCATTATTGACAAGAGTGGGTTAATTTTGACTAATGCTCATGTGGTTGATAAGGCTGATAAAGTAACAGTCCGACTCAAAGATGGCCGCACCTTTGAAGGGAAGGTTCAGGGTATTGATGAAGTCACAGATTTGGCAGTAGTCAAGATTAACGCTGGTAACGATTTACCAGTCGCGCCCTTGGGTTCTTCCACCAATGTCCAAGTAGGAGACTGGGCGATCGCAGTCGGTAATCCTTTGGGATTCGATAATACTGTTACCTTGGGAATTGTCAGTACCCTCAAGCGTTCCAGTGCCCAAGTCGGTATTAGTGACAAACGCTTGGACTTTATTCAGACAGACGCTGCCATTAACCCTGGTAACTCTGGCGGGCCACTATTGAATGGTCAAGGTGAAGTAATTGGTATTAACACAGCCATTCGCCCTGATGCAATGGGTATTGGGTTTGCGATTCCTATTGATAAAGCTAAAGCGATCGCTGCACAACTGCAACGTGATGGCAAAGTTGCTCACCCCTATCTAGGTGTGCAAATGCTAACTTTGACACCCGATCTTGCCAAGCTAAATAACACCGATCCCAACTCTCCTATTCAGATACCAGAAATCAATGGTGTTTTTGTTATGCGAGTTGTCCCCAATTCTCCAGCCGCATCTGCGGGTATCCGGCGCGGGGATGTAATTCTGCAAGTTGATGGTAAAGCTATTACCAGTGCTGAACAATTGCAGAATGTTGTGGAAGACAGTCGCCTTGGTCAAGTATTACAGGTGAAAGTGCAACGGGGTAATAAGACAGAGCAGCTTTCAGTACGCACAGCTGAGTTGCAAAATGCTTCGTAGAACACATGTGTTATTGGTGTCAACTTAAGCATATTAGACAGTCTAGAAAAGCTTTCTCTCGTTCCCAGCCAGAGGCTGGGAATGCCCCCTGTGAGGCTCCGCCTCGTTTACTAGCGGCAGTAGCCCAATGAGGTAGATTTCCCGATTCTACTTTCTTTTCCACCCAAATATGTAATTTAAAAAATTTATTATCGCTGAACTCTTTTCTAGAGTCTGTTTATGTTTCCATGTCTTCATACCTTTGATGAACCTCATTTAGAGTACTTAAACAGCTTGAGCTTAAGCCCAGATGGAATTCTTCTGCTAGGCTGTTTTCACAATCTTGTCAAGGTTTGGGATTTAACCACTGGGAATACCAATCATTCATTTGAACTGCATGGAGATCGGTATGGTCACTTTAATACTTTGGTAAATCCAGACTGGAAAAGCATCATCAGTAATGATAGCTATGGCAATCTCCGAACCTATGACTTTTGGACAGGAGAGGAAGTCTTATGTTTTCAAGGAGATTCCAGTGCTTTAGCATTTACTCCTGATGGAAAAGTATTATTTTCAGCCACCTGCAAAGCTCCTTATGGTACGAATGCCACGATTGAGATTAATGTTATTGAATCCTCAACGGGACAATTACTCCGCACCTTGCTATTTGCAAATGCATATCTTCCAATTCGCTGTTTACTAACCAGCCCAGATGGTAGTATTTTGGTAGCTCAAGCATTTGATCTCCTAACTCAAGTTTGGGATTGGCAAAATGGGCAAGTTCTCAGCACATTTAATGCTCTATCTTCAAATTCTTCCCTCCATTCCCCCAATTGTGTTTGTAGGCATTGGCTTGATGCAGTTGCAACTCGCCCAAATGGTCAAATCATTGCTGGTGTGGCACAAAGGGACAAACCTACTGAAGAAACGACCGTTGCCATTTGGGATATACAAACCACGGAATTCCTTTATACACTTGGTATCAGCCAGCGCGAACCTGATTCGGGTATGCCTCATAATGCTATGACACCTGATGGCTCACTGCTTGCCGTTGGCAATATTAACGAAATTGAAGTTTGGGATCTAGAGAATAGGCAGCAGCTTTGTGTACTGTATGGGCATAAGTCTAGGATTGACAATCTCACAATTAGCCTAGATGGGAAAACCATTGTCAGCTATGCGTTTAATGACAGCATCAAAGTTTGGCATAGTAATGGGAGTTGCCGTAATCATTAAAGCATCTGTCTTAGCTAACCCCGCGTAAATGCTGAAATAACATCTTGGGCTGACTGATGCCGAAATTTACCTGTATGGAAATCAGCTAGGGTTTGTTGGGCATCTGTAGCTATTTCTGCACGACGATTTTCATAGTGGCGGTTTTGTAGAATCTTGATCAGCATTTCTTGCTGCTCGGAGGAAAGTTGCAAAGCGTCTTCCAGCACTTGATTGAGAGTACTCATGATCAAATTAGACTATCAACTCTCAGGTTGAAAATGATTACAAAGTTGAGTAAATTATAGCGTTCTACTTCACAATCTACGAGACAATCCGCCTTTACACACCAGATCGCGCCATCTCGACAGAAAAGCGAATTGACAAGTCAGTGCTTGTGGGTAGCTTGCCGCCGTCAGCATCGTTTTACCACTGATTAAAAACTGCCAATAGAGTCAAATCACTTACCAACAGTTAAAACTAGACCTTCATGGGCTAGTATCGCTTCTGAAAAGGCAGATTTAATATCGACTTGAACTTGGTCAAGAAAATCATCATGGTCATCTGGGTGATGATGAGAAATAGCTAGCCGTTGAACGCCAGCATTCAGAGCTGCATTCACCGCAGCTTGCCAGAGTAAATCAGCAGAATCATGGTTGTGAGATGTAGGCGGAGTATAAGTGGCATTGGCAATCAGCAAGTCAACGCCTTGAATGAACTCTAAAATCCGCTCTCGCTCCAGTTGATCGGCATTCTGGTGCAAATCTGTGATGTAAGCAACACTATATTCTTGCCAAGTAACTCGGTAGCCAACTGACCGCTGAGTTTGATTAATTAATGCAGTTGTAATGATGACATCATCTAACTTCACGTCACTTTCTGGAGTCAGATTGCAAAACTGCAATTCCGACTGCATTACCTGTAAAGGGTAAGGAAAGTGTGGCTGGAGCATCTGATCGTACAGGCATTGTTTGATTGAGGCTCCATTTGAGGCAGCTGTGCCGTAAATATGCAAGCAATTTTCCCCAATAAATGCGGGAGCAAAAAAGGGAAACCCTTGAATTCGGTTTGATTGGCAGTTGGTAAAAAATAAATGGGCTTCTAGTGGCTGTTGCAGTTCTTGCCAAGTTTTACCTAATATGCGTAAGCCAGTACCACCATCAAAAATCAAGCGTTTCCCAGCTACATGTATTTCTACACAAGCGGTATTACCACCATAACGACTGGTATTGCTACTGGGAGTGGGAATCAAACCTCTTACACCCCAGAATTGCACGATAAATTCACCTGCTGGGCTACTTAGCAGGGTAGATGACTTTTCTCTTATGTAGCTCTGGGAATCCGACAACTCAAAATTTGACATTTTCCTTGAAATTAGACCTTACTGAGCAGGTCATCGTAGCGCCGCACTTCCAACAGCCTGTTTTTTTCGTCCACAATGACTACCGTAGGAGAGTAACTTTTTAACTCTTCTGGAGTGAACTGCCCGTAAGTCATTATAATCAAGCGATCGCCAATAATGCCTAGACGTGCCGCACCTCCATTTAGCTCAATTATTCCTGAATGAGCTAGAGCGGGGATCGCATAGGTAATAAAGCGCTGACCGTTGGCATTATTAACTACTTGCACCTGCTCATAAGGTAAAATACCAGCTTTTTCCAAAAGGATTTCATCAATGCTGATACTACCCACGTAGTTGATGTTTGCTCCCGTAAGGGTGCAGTTATGAATTTTCGCCAAAAGGAGAGTACGCTGCATTCTGGTTTGGGTTTGGTGGCAGTTTATGCGATCCGTAAAAAGCAAAAGTAATTAAAGTAAGGAGTTAGGAATAAAAATTCATAACTTTTAACACTTAACTCCTAACTCCTCTATTATCCTCTATAAGCTTTGACGGATTTTTCTACTAAAGCTGCAACCTTGTCCACATCTTGCCAACCGAGAATTTCAGTCACCTTTTTTTCCAAATTTTTATAACTACGGAAAAATTCAGCAATTTCATCTAAGCGGTGTGGTGCTAAGTCTTTCAGGGATTTTACTTGAGTGTAGCGCGGATCTTTGTCAGGAACACAAAGGATTTTTTCATCGCGATCGCCACCGTCAATCATCTCCAAAAAACCAATCGGTCGCGCAGCAATAACGCAGCCGGGAAAGGTCGGCTCGTCAATTATGACCATACCATCTAGGGGATCGCCATCATCAGCCAAAGTATTGGGTACAAAGCCGTAGTCATAAGGATATTGTACCGAGGAATAAAGTACTCGGTCTAGAGCAAAAGCTTCTAGTTCCTTGTCGTATTCGTATTTATTTTTACTTCCGCCAGTAATTTCAATCAGAACGTTGATTAGACCCGCTTTCGGTTGGGCAGGAATACGAGATAAATCCACAAAAAACTCCTCTGATAACACTGAATCATCGGGGCACTCAGTCAGCTTCGCTCCCCGTGTAGAATTTTAGGGCAATATGGATCTCTTCCCAAGGTATTTGTTCTACGGCATAGGGGACTGGGGACACAACTCTTGGAGAAGCTGTGCCAACAACAAGCGGTAGTTGAGCATAGTCAAACTCAGTGCATCTCTGGGGATAGGGGACTGGGGAAGAAACTTTTAGCTGTAACCTATTCCCTTGAATTAGCCAAAAAATAGAAAAAGCGTTACGAGCAAACTTCGCAACGCTTTTTCCAAAAGGGTATTATGGATATCCTTCGCCCTTAATTGCTGTTAGAGGGATATTTTGTCCTGACTTTTTTAAGACAACTGAAATCTGGAGTCACACAATCCAGATTTAGCTTATTCTTAACGAACTACACCCACATCTAGAGAGATTGTCTACAAAATCGTGTTCTGCTTTTTTGTAGATATCCTCATGAGGAAATGCGACTGGGAAGCTCGATCAATCTTGATTTCCTTGTATGTTTTGGATCAGAGGTTGCTGGTTATTTTGAACATTAGTTGAAGAATAGTGGGCGATGACAAATACGGGTAGGGTAAGAGTCAACAGAGCGATCGCAGTTCCCACAATGTCTGCCAAACGTTGGGAATATGTATCGGCATTGGCAGACTGGCTATTTGAATTCATACAAAATTGAAGTTCTTCGTAACACTGTGTAGATTTACTCTCTGAGTGAGAGTATTAATGCTATTTTAGCTATTTTTAAACTGTAAAATGTGTAGCATTCTACAATTTAAACCAGTTATACAACTGTCATAGTAGCCTTTTTATACATAGACTTCTTAATACAAAGTTACAAGTAAACAAATCATGTTTTATTTTGTAATTAATATTTTCAGATGTTTCCCTGCATGGTGTAACGGGTTGCATACGCAAAGCCGACTTTGACAGCATCATAAGTTACATTTTTTCGCTGATTAAAGATTAATTAGCAAAACATATTTATCCGATACTTCATGATTATAACATCCTACAACGCCTTTGATAAGGTCATTTTACTGAAATTGCTAATTTGTGATACAGGACACAAAACCGCAATTGCACGGAATATCTCTCAGTGCTTTTGATTGTTATATGGTAGTTATACACAAAAATATTTGACACCAGAGAAGAAATAGACAGGAATGATTTTTGTAACCAATGATAACTACCGAATAAATACAGATGCGTCAACTGTATAAGGCAGAATGGATTCAGTGATATCACTAAACAAATATTTAATAATTTTAATTTTGCAATCTATGTAATATCACAGCAATTTTGTCAATCTATATAAAGGTAGAGTAAAAAAAGTTTTAGAAGGTGGCGTAGACATTTAGTGGGTTATTACCAAACTTTCATCATATCTGAACAAAAAACCTAATCCCAATTTCCAGATCCTAAATCCGTATAACTTTTGGATAAATTAAAATCTAAGACGAAAAATTGTATAACAAATTAATCAGCTAAAAAAACCGCCACTAAATATAATAGGGCGGTCTGGTTAAGCAATCGGAGGGTAATTACAGATTACTCTGCTAATAAATGAAATTGCTGTAACGACATTTGCACTAAATTGAGGATTGGGGATTGGGCACAAGAGACAGAGGTGCAAAGGGGCAGAGGGGAAAACTTACTGCAACATCTCCTCTGCTCCCCTGCTCCCCATTGGTGTCAACTTAAGCTCAAGCAGCTTGTCCCACATACGCTTTACCCCACCCCCAACCCCTCCCCGATGCTTTGGGGAGGGGCGGTTTTGGCTTTAGAAAAAACCGGGGTGGGGTGACGTGGTGAGTAACCCTAAGTGAATGAACTCAATATCAGGTCTTGACAAGGGTTTCACATTAAGTTAACACCAATGCCCATTCCCCACTCCCTACTCCCTTCCATAAACACTGATTGGTTCCTTGATAAATCGGGTGTAAAGATGCTTAAACGTAGACTTAATTACGCGGGGCATACCAAAATCAATGGGCATTAACTTGTCTGGTAGCCGCCAATCTTCTATTTTTAATAAGTCAGGATTTAAATGCGGAAACTCTATGGCAGCAAGTTCTGGACAAACTCCTAGCCTTTGGGAAGCTGCGACTGTGGGCACTTGTTCAGGAGAAACATTGAGGATTTCTACCATTGCCCGATCTAAGGCAAATATATCTGATGCGGCTGCTAAAATGCCCAGTTGGCGAGGTTCCCCGTTGCTGGGGCCATTACCTTCATGACCGATGATACCATCTAATATGGTTAAGTCAGGGTTAATCGCTCTGGCAGTTTCTACTAACATTTCACCAAATCTATTTGCGTCTTTTCCCGCTTCCATGTGCCACCAAGCTTTCATTTTGCCGGGGACACAACCAAACAGGTTTTTTACGCCCAGTGTTAATGTCAACTGAGCATGTGATTTCACTTTGGGTAAGTTAATCACTACATCTGCTTCCATTGCTTCTTTAGACAGGCGCAGATGGTTAAAATTGTCACTGACAGTTTGGTAACGCTGACCGTGAAAATCGATGATGGGAAGATTGAGTTCTTCTAAAATAGGCAGATAGCCATTTGCTATTGCTACGCCCTTGGCACTACCAAAAGCAGGACTATCGCCCAAAAATGGCTTACCGCCAACCTCAATTACCATTTGGGCAACTTCGTAAACTAGTTCGGCACGGGTGATACACTCTTTACCAGGACGCGATCCTGTAAGTAGATTCGGTTTGAGTAAAACGCGATCGCCTTTTTTCACAAACGCTGCTATTCCTCCAAAAGGTTCTAAGAGAGTGATTAAAGATTCCCGTAAAGCCTCTCGTTTGTAGGATGTAGCCTGAATGAGACTTACAGCTGGTTTTTGAGTCTGCATGGATAGATAGGGAATAGAGGATAGGGAATAGGGGACAGGGGAGCAGGGGAGCAGGAGAGGCAGAGGGGAGCAGAGGAGAATAATTAATTCCCAATTTCCAATGCCCAATGCCTAATGCCCCATAACTATTATTCTGTTTTGAGCGGTAAGATACCACTCATTTGTTCTAGATTTAACACTGTGGCTAAATCTGTTTCATTCATCAATCCGCGTTCTAAAACAATCTGCCGTAGGGATTTACCAGTTTCTAAAGATTCTTTAGCAACAGCCGCGGCATTTAAATAACCGATATGGGTATTTAGTGCAGTTACTAAAGCTAAACTGCCTTCGGCATAATCTAAACAACGTTCTTGATTAGCAGTAATTCCGCCAATGCAGCGTTCAGTGAGTGCAGCGATGGTATTGCCGAGAATTTCGATACTGTGAATTAGGTTATAGGCAATCAGCGGCATCATCACATTTAGTTCTAATTGTCCGGCTTGTGCGGCTAAAGCGATCGCACTGTCGTAACCCATCACCTGAAAACACACCATTGATGTCATCTCTGCCATGACTGGGTTATATTTCCCTGGCATAATTGAGGAACCGGGTTGCACTGGAGGCAGTTGAATTTCTTTCAGGCCTGTTTTAGGTCCTGAATCCATCAGCCGTAAATCGTGAGATATTTTAACTAAATCCTGAGCTAAATTCCGTAAAGCACCGGAAACATTCACAAATGGCGCCATACTCTGCATAGCTGCCATGAGATGGGGCGCAGGTTCTAAAGGAGTATCGATCAATTCTGAAAGAACTTCTACCACACGGGCGCGATACAGAGGATGAGTATTTAATCCCGTTCCGGCTGCACTACCTCCCAAACCCAGCACCATCAAATCCCCAGAGGCGGTATAAATCCGGTTTTGGTGTTCTGTAAGAATTTGCGCCCAAGCCCGAAAATTCTCACCCAAACGCACAGGTACAGCGTCTTGTAAGTGAGTTCTGCCAGATTTGACGATATCTTGAAATTCTACAGCTTTGTTTTCTAAAGATGCGATCGCCCCATCTATTGCTGGCTGTAATGTCTTAGATAATGCCAATAATCCACCAATGCGAATTGCGGTAGGAATCACATCATTGGTAGACTGCCCATAATTAACGTGGTCATTGGGACTAACACGTTTGTAATTGCCCTTTTCTTCACCGAGTATTTCTAAGGCGCGATTTGCGAGAACTTCGTTGAGATTCATGTGGTGGGATGTTCCAGCACCCGCCTGATAAACATCCACAACAAATTGATCGCGGAACTTTCCAGCTAAGATTTCATCAGTTGCTTGCACAATCGCCTGACTAATATCTTGGGGAATGCAATTCAGTTCCCCATTCACTACTGCTGTAGCTTTTTTAATTATCAATCCGGCATCTACGTAAGTAGCTAAAGGCTTGATGCCGCTAATCGGGAAGTTTTCGATAGCTCGTAGCGTTTGAATACCGTAATAAACGCTACTAGCAATTTGGCGATCGCCCATCGAATCGCGTTCGATGCGGAATTGGGAATCTGTGTGTTCAGTCATAGTATTGTTTTAGGAGAGCTTCAGAAGACAGATTTTCCCACGCAGTTACACTCAGATACACTAATCTGCATATATTTTGCATATTTGCTTGGCTGCTTGTTGCTTTAAACTTGTTAACTTTTAATTTTCCATGACTCTACCCAACTGGATTACCTTCTCTCGCCTTCTGGGTGTACCATTTCTGCTTTATGGCTTGTACAATCCCACAACACAAGCTAGATGGATATGTTTGGCGATTTTTATCGTTGCGGCATTAACTGATTGGTTGGATGGCTATTTGGCGCGGAAACTCAACCAAATTAGTGAGTTGGGTAAATTTCTTGACCCTTTAGTGGACAAATTTCTGGTACTTGCGCCGTTAATGGTTTTTATTGAACTAGGAAAAGTGCCAGCTTGGGGAGTGTTTTTGATTTTAGCGCGGGAATTAGCGATCGCTGGTTGGCGGGTGAATCAAACGACAATTACCGGGGCGAATATTTGGGGTAAACTCAAAACTGTTAGTCAAATAGTTGCGATCGCACTTCTAATTGCACCCCTAGCTGAAGTCTGGCAAACTCCCTCTCTAATTGCCTTTTGGATTTCTGTTGCTCTAACTTTAATTTCTGGAGGTATTTATCTTTTGCCACAAAAAGCTAGCACTGTTGATTAAAAACATCTACTGTATCATCCCTGTAGGTCTGAGATTTTCCTAGATAATCATGACAAAATATTTGTAGCTAGTCAGAAATTTCTAACAGTGCCCAAGAAGATTCGGGAACTAAAAGCAATGCTCCTAAAAGCTGGATTCACTTATAGAAGCGGCAAAGGCAGTCATACAATTATGGAGCCATCCTTTGCTACTTTACAGCCTCACTTTGTCTGGCAAAGACGGAGCAGATGCAGATCGTTACCAGGAAAAAGATGTTAAAAATGCGCTCATAGAAATAAGACAACTGGAGGAAGAAGAAGAAAAAGGACAATAGGAATGAAACCACAATATAGTATTGTAATTCAGTGGTCAATGGAAGATAAAAAGTACATTGTCAGCCTACCTGAGTTTGGCCCCTATGCACACACTCATGGAAATACATACGCCGATGCTCTTAATAATGGTGAGGAAGTACTAGAACTTTTGATTGAAGATTACCAAGCACAAGGAAAACCACTACCAGACCCTTTAACTGCCAACGTCTCCTTTCGGTTTGTTTAATCCTCACCCTAATTATTCGCAGTTACAACTAACTTTACTCTCACACCAGCGATCGCTGGTTGGCGGATGAATCAAACAACGATTACCGGGGCGAATATTTGGGGTAAACTCAAAACTGTTAGTCAAATAGTAGTGATGTCTACGGCGGGCTACGCCTACGCACTTCTGATTGCACCCCTACCTCAAGTCTGGCAAACTCCCTCTCTGATTGCTTTTTGGATTTTTGTTGCCTTGACTTTAATTTCTGGGGGTATTTATCTTTTGCCGCAAAAAGTTAGCACTAATGAAACGGCAATATAGTATTGTAACTAGGAAAAATACACCTTTAAGTTCAAAGAGAAATCAAATAACCTGCATTGTATCGATGTTTTTTTATTTGGAAGTCCTTTAGAACTCGGAAGTTGCACCTCTGAACTCGCAGGTTGAGCCTCTGAACTCGGAAGTTGCACCTCTGAACTCGCAGGTTGAGCCTCTGAACTCGGAAGTTGCACCTCTGAAGTCGGAAGTTGAGCCTTTGAAGTCGGAAGTTGAGCCTTTGAACTCGGAAGTTGCACCTTTGAAGTCGGAAGTTGAGCCTCTGAACTCGGAAGTTGCACCTTTGAACTCGGAAGTTGCACCTTTGAACTTGGAACTTCAAGATCAAAAGTTCAAAACTCAGAATTTTTAGAATTTGCAAACAAGTAAAGAGTCGAGTTGAACGAATGCAAAAGGCAATTTAGCGGCTCACCTTAACACAGCTACTACTTTATTTCTCAAAATTATAGCTAGGTAATCCAGTAACATCAGTTTGCAGAGCAAACAAATCACCTGAGTAGAAACTTTTGTCAATCTCGGCTTGGCTGAGTCCAACTGAAGCGGTGGTGATGTAGAGTGTTTGCAAATCTTCGCCACCAAAGGTACAACTCGTTACGAATGGAACAGGTAGCTTTATCCGCAATATCTCTTCACCCTTGGGATTGAAACGAATCACACACCATCCATCCCACGTAGCTGACCAAATATTTCCTTGACTATCTATCGTCAACCCATCTGGGGAGAAAGATTCATAAGTTAAATCAACAAAAATCCGGCGATTAGTAATGCTACCTGTTACTGAATCAAAGTCGTAAGCATATATCTTTTTGTGAGGAGAATCACTTAAGTAAAATGTTTTTTGATCGGGACTCCACCCCAGACCATTAGAAATAGTTAATCCCGTTTCCATCACATGCAATGAACCGTCACTATCATAGCGATAGAGGCTAGCCTGGGGTTTTTCTAAAGAACACATTGAGCCGATCCAAAAGCGACCTTGAGGGTCACATTTTCCATCATTCAGGCGGTTATCTGGCTGATTTCCTTCAATTTCCAAAATTGGAGTAACTTCACCTGTTTGGGTATTGAGGAATGCTAGGTGATGACGCAGCGCCATAATTAATCTATTTTTACCTGCTGTTGCGATCGCGCCTACCACATCTCCCACATCAAAAAATAAGTCTTTCCCCGTAGCAGGATTGAACTGATGTACCCGATGGTTATAAATATCGATCCAGTACAGTAGGTTTTGGCTAGAGTCCCAGATGGGGCCTTCACCCAAGCGGGCACGGGACTCTAGTACATTGTAGAGTGGATATTGCACAACCTGGCTCATTTTATCAACCAACAATAGTATTTACAGAAACTAGTTTCAGTAGCCTTCAGGCAATTCTAAAAAAGGTTTGCCTGACTAATAAAGAAAATTTTCATTCCTGTTCCAGTAAAAACGAAAAACGCGATAAATTGCGTCTTTCCCAGGTAGAATAAAATATTTTTCTTTTGATTTTTGCCCAACTCTTACCGCAATCCGTTAACTTAAAATTAGTCGGTCAGGATTCCCCTTATGTACCAAACAGACCCACCTCGTCCTGCAAAAGAAACCCTACCCACCATGTACGATCTTCCTAGTGAATACCCGGAGGACTCTGGTTTGCCTGACGAATTTCATATTTTGCAACCCCGACTTTTAGGCGATACCTTCTCCCCCCCCAAATATCCATTAGATCAGGTATTGGTTGGCACTGACTTAAATATTTATTATGACCTTCGCCATCCACTCTGGTATAAACGCCCAGATTGGTTTGCAGTGGTGGGAGTTTCCCGCCTTTATGAACAGCGAGATTTACGTTTAAGTTATGTAATTTGGCAAGAAGGGGTTGCGCCTTTTGTGATCGTAGAACTTTTGTCTCCAGGGACAGAAAAAGAAGATTTGGGACAAACTCTCAGAGAAGTTAACCAACCACCAACCAAATGGCAAGTTTATGAACGAATTTTGCGAATTCCTTATTACATCGTGTTTGACCGCTACACTGATAAGCTACAAGCATTTCAACTAGTTGCAGATAGTTACCACGAAATAGATGTAACTACTTCTAGAGTCTGGATGCCAGGAATACAATTAGGTTTGGGACTTTGGCAAGGCGCTTATGAAGGTATTGAACGCTTGTGGTTACGTTGGTACGATGAAAGGGGAAATTGGATTTCTACGCAGCTAGAACAGGAAAGGCGACGGGCTGATCAAGAAAAACAACGTGCTGATAAATTAGCGGCGAAGTTGCGACAATTGGGCATTAACCCTGATGAAGGGTAATAATGCGTAGGTACGTCAGCCTAGCTCTTGAGAATGCAGCAGTTGTATTATTTCCTGACGTACCCGACAAATTGGGTATTTTTAAAATTGCAAGTCCCTAAGGCTCAAATTCCCGGCTTCTTTAATAAGTCGGGAATGCAGTTGTTAATAATTACGAATTACGTTAGCGAGTCAGACGCTGCTACGTCGCTAACGGTTCTCAAGGAGACGCTGCGCGTAGCTTGCTTCCCCGTAGGGGTATGCTATCGAGCGTCATTACGAATTACGAATTATTTAAAATCTCCTCATCTACAGAGAAATCAACATTAGCTTTGTCTTTTGCATTAGGTAAATAGTCATTTTCCAGAGAGTCTTGTAATCCAGAAATCAAATCATATTCAGGATGCCAATTTAATTCTGTTTGCGCTTTATTCACTGAAGCAAAGAAATGCTGCACTCGCATTGGAAAAGCTTTGCGCTTGCCGAAATCAAACTTTTTCGGGTCGTAATGGACGATTTTCACAGCATCGGGGGATTTACCAGCCGCAATAGCACTAGCACGGGCTAAACCATCAAAAGTGACAAAGCGATCGCCAGAGATATTATAAATCTGTCCTATGGCCTGTTCATTATCCAAAACCTTAGTCAAAGCTTTTGCCAAGTCCAATACATGACCCAGTTGAGTGATATGCAAGCCATTTCCGGGGATAGGAATGGGGCGATCGCGCACAATTCTGTCAAAAAACCAGCCCTCTAACTCATTATAATTACGAGGCCCGTAAATATAAGTAGGACGAATAGAAGTGAACGGTAATCCCAATTGAGTCAGGTAAGCTTCTGTTTCATGTTTACCCTTATGGCGACTTTTGGGATCTACTGCATCGCCTTCTATGTGGGGTAGTTGGTCAGATTTTAGATAAACCCCCGCAGAACTCATATACACAAAATGTTGCACTCGGTCTTGAAAAATTTCTGCTAGTGGTTGAGTATCAGTAAGTTCCCGCCCGTTATTGTCAAAAATGACATCAAAGTTTTCTTGTGATAATTTTGCTTTTAATTGAGTAGCATCAGTGCGATCGCCTATAATTTGTCCTACTCCCTGTAAAGAAGATGCTGGCCGATTCCCACGATTGAACAGCACCACCTCGTGTCCTTGTTCCACTAGTAGTTGAGTTAAATAGACACCAATGAACCGAGTACCACCCATAATCAGAATTCGCATAAATTCACCCTTTTTATATCAGTTGTCATCAAGGGAGTAGGTATTGGGGACTGGAGATTAAGAAGACAAGGAGAATAACCCATCCCCAATACCCCATTCCCCATTCCCCATTCCCAATCTGAGGTTATCAGGTTGTAGCATCCATCTGGAACCTCTGAGGGAAAGATTCCGTCTTATGTGCTAATCTGGGGCGCTTCCCGTTAATTAATCACAAAGGGAAACTTTTCAGTCGGAGTCTAAGAAAACTATCTTCAATTTTGAATTTTGAATTTTGAATTTTGAATTGTTTAGCTGTGCCCTTGAAATATGCTCTAGTTCATGAGTGGCTGACACCCAAAGCCACAGGTGGTTCAGAACTCGTTGTCCGAGAAATTTTGAATCACATTGATGCTGATTTGTATGCTCTCATAGATTTTGAATCTAGCAATAGAGAAAGTTATTTATATAAGCGTCAAATTGGCAAGACGTTTCTCCAGAACTTTCCCTATGCCCGCAATGGTATACAAAAATACTTGCCTTTGTGGCCCTTGGCAATTGAACAACTTGATTTGCGGCATTATGATGTCATTCTGTCTTCATCCCATGCTGTTGCCAAAGGAATCCTTACCACTCCCGAACAGATGCATATTTGCTACTGTCACAGCCCTATGCGCTATGCCTGGGACTTGACCTTTGATTATCTGCGCCACAGCAAACTGGGTAGTGGTTTACCTGGATGGGTGACACGATATTTATTACATCGTTTGCGTCAGTGGGATGTATTGAGTGCCAATCGCGTTGATTACTTCATTGCCAACTCGCAGCATACAGCTCGGCGGATTTGGCGTTGCTATCGGCGAGAAGCAACAGTCATTTATCCACCAGTGAAGATTGCGGAATTTCCGTTTTTGTCTGAGAAAGAGGATTTTTACCTGACAGTTTCCCGGTTAGTGAGTTACAAGCAAATATCGTTGATTGTCAAGGCTTTTAATCAACTAAAACGACCATTAGTAGTCATTGGTACAGGAGATGAAATGAACAAGATTCGGGAGATGGCAAACTCAAATATCCAAATACTGGGATGGCAACCCGATAATGTGGTAAAAAAATATATGTCTAGGGCTAAGGCGTTTGTGTATGCAGCTTGTGAAGATTTTGGTATTGCCCTAGTGGAAGCACAAGCTTGCGGCACGCCAGTGATTGCTTATGGTGCAGGGGGTGCTCTAGAAACAGTGCGAGATATTAGCTCTTATGCGGATACAGGGACAGGTATATTTTTCAGGACGCAAACAGAGGCGGCTTTGGTGGAGGCAGTAGAAAAGTTTGAAATGTATGAGGGTTCGTTCAATTCCGAGTATATGCGATCGCACGCCGCGCAGTTCTCACCGCAAATCTTTGCAGATCGTTATCTAGATTTTGTAAACAAGTGCAACGAAAAAAGACCGTTTTTGCAATGATGGTCTTAGTTAACGTCTTATTTTTTTAGGCTTTTGGCAATTTCCCCCAGAAGCATCTCATTTTGGCTTTAATATTGGGACTATGTGTGGTGTGGATTATTAAGGAGTATGATGACTGCCCAGAGCTCACTCCTCTCCGGCAAGCGAGGCGTAAGGCAAGACACTAGATCGTCTACGCGTTTCTTAAAACGCGGTCAAAAAACAAAGACGCCAAAAGTTAAACCCAAAGGTTTATCTTTTCAGGGTTTAAACGGAGAGTTTGCCAAACGACTGTTCGATATAGTGTTTTCGCTGTCGGTATTAATTTTGTTCTTCCCCGTCTACTTAATTTTGACCTTGCTGATTGCCTTTAGCTCAGAAGGCCCAATTTTTTATGTCCAGGAACGGGTAGGGAAAAATTACAAAGCGTTTAATTGTATTAAATTCCGAACAATGGTAAGCAATGCAGATGAAATCCTCATGCAAATGATGGAAACATCGCCCGAATTGCGACAAGAATTTGAGAGCAGTTTTAAGCTGAAACAAGACCCCCGGATTACCAAAATTGGTCGATTTTTGCGAATTACTAGCTTAGACGAATTTCCCCAGTTCTGGAACGTTCTAAAAGGGGACATGAGTGTAGTCGGTCCCCGACCCTTGGTAGCAGAAGAACTGCCAAAATACGGTTGTCACATTGACGATATTTTAACAATCCGTCCAGGAATTACTGGGTTGTGGCAGGTATCTGGGCGTAATGACATTCCCTATCCTCGCAGAGTCCAAATAGATTTGCATTATGTCAAATTTAGGAATTTCTGGCTTGACTTATGGATCATCTTGAAAACTGTTGATGTAGTAATTCTACCCAAAAACAACGGCGCATACTGAGTAACTCCTTAGGGTGGATTCTGTGGGGCATTTGATGCCCCTAAGTACCAATTCTTCTCTTAAGACTAGAGAATTGCACTTTCTATAATTTATGCTTTTTTACTTAACTAAGACCTCTGTGAGTGTGAATCTTTGGCTCTTTTGCCTTGATTCGCATTTTTGCCAGAAATCTAATTTAAAATACCTATTTTATTAAGTCTTCACAAAACCAGAGATATATGAAGCTTTGATAAAAAAACAACATACATAAAAATACTCTTGATCTATCTGGTAAGTAAGGAACTACACATAATTAAACAATTTTGAGCTATCTAAGGTTAGACTTAGGGGTTAAATTACTTTTTATTAAGTATATTTATTTACGGAAAAAGTCTTATAACAACAAAAACTCGTAGGTTTCCCATTAGGCAATTCAGCAATTAGTTGCTAGGTTGTATCAGATTGGCTGTAACTTTTTAATCAAAGACAATAAGGGATAATTGAGTATGACGCAACAGAAGCGAGCGTTGATTACTGGTATTACTGGACAAGATGGTTCATATCTAAGTGAGTTTTTGTTGGAACAAGGTTATGAGGTTCATGGCATCATTCGCCGGACTTCTACCTTCAACACAGACCGCATCGATCACATTTACGAAGACCCCCACAAAGAGGGAGTGCGCTTGTTTCTTCACTACGGTGACTTGACAGATGGTACAACGTTGCGGCGTATTTTAGAAGAAGTAAAGCCAGTAGAGATTTACAACCTCGGCGCTCAATCCCATGTCAGAGTCAGCTTTGATTCACCAGAATACACGGTGGATGCAGTAGGAATGGGAACATTGCGTCTGTTGGAAGCAATTCGAGACTACCAACAGCGTACCGGAATTCAGGTGCGATTTTACCAGGCGGGTTCTTCAGAAATGTACGGTTTAGTACAAGCAATACCTCAAACTGAGACAACGCCCTTTTATCCCCGCAGTCCCTATGCCTGTGCGAAAGTTTACGCTCACTGGCAAACTGTAAATTATCGTGAATCTTATAATTTATTTGCTTGTAATGGCATACTTTTTAACCACGAGTCACCACGGCGGGGTGAAACCTTTGTAACCCGCAAAATTACTAGAGCCGTGGCTGGTATTGTTGCTGGTAAGCAGAAAAAGATTTACATGGGTAATCTAGATGCCAAGCGAGATTGGGGCTATGCGAAAGATTACGTCAAAGCAATGTGGTTGATGTTGCAGAAAGACCAGCCAGACGATTACGTAATTGCTACTGGTGAAACCCACTCGGTGCGCGAGTTTTTGGAACTGGCATTTAGTTATGTGAATCTTAATTGGCAAGATTATGTAGAGTTTGATGAGCGTTACCTGCGTCCATCTGAGGTAGAGTTGTTGATTGGTGATTCTACCAAAGCACGGCAGAACTTGGGCTGGACACCATCAGTAACCTTTGAAGAACTAGTTTCTTTAATGGTAGAAGCAGACTTACAAGCATTGGGTCACACTTCACCCAATGGAAATGGTTCACAATTTCCAAATGATATTGCCACTATTCGTCAAACACTGGGCGCTTTGCACTTCTGATTCGCATCACAGAGGATAAAAATATGACCGCCTTAATATTAAAAAATAAACGGATTCTCGTCACTGGTGGGTCGGGGTTTCTAGGTCGTCAGGTGATAGATCAACTGTGTAAAGCAGGAGCTGATCGTGAGAAAATTACAGTACCGCGATCGCACGATTCTGATTTGCGTGTTTGGGAAAATAGCCAACGTGCAGTTGACCAGCAAGATATTATCATACATCTAGCAGCTCATGTCGGTGGTATCGGTTTAAACCGCGAAAAACCCGCAGAGTTGTTCTACGATAACTTGATCATGGGAACCCAGCTAATTCACGCTGCCTATCAAGCTGGAGTAGAAAAATTTGTTTGTGTTGGCACAATCTGTGCCTATCCTAAATTCACTCCAGTGCCATTCAAAGAAGACGATCTTTGGAATGGCTACCCAGAGGAAACTAACGCCCCTTACGGAATTGCAAAAAAAGCGCTTTTAGTTCAATTGCAATCTTACCGTCAGCAGTACGGTTTTAATGGGGTTTACCTACTGCCAGTAAATTTATATGGCCCAGAAGATAACTTTGACCCCGGAAGTTCCCACGTCATTCCAGCATTAGTTCGCAAAGTTCACGAAGCCCAAATTAAAGCAGAAAAGCAACTTGCAGTTTGGGGTGATGGCAGTCCCACCCGTGAGTTTCTGTATTCAGAAGATGCAGCGCGGGGGATTGTGATGGGGACTCAATTGTATAACGAATCGGAACCAGTTAACTTGGGAACTGGTTATGAAATCTCCATCCTCGATTTAGTAACTCTAATCTGCGAATTGATGGAGTTTAAGGGTGAAATTGTGTGGCAAACTGATAAGCCTAATGGTCAACCCCGCCGCTGTTTAGATACTGAACGGGCAAAGCAAGCCTTTAATTTCACGGCTCAGGTGAGCTTTGAAGAAGGGCTAAAGAATACCATTGAGTGGTATCGTCAACACGCTGCATAACAATGTTCTGGTGAATGTAGAGTGATACAAGCTGGGCGATGCCCAGCTTATTTTTTTGACTATATTTTATGGACAAAGTTAATCATCAACTAAATAAAGTAGAACTGCGCCGCACTCTACTCAAAACACGTCAATCAATGTCCGTTGGAGAATGGAGAGAAAAAAGCGATCGCATTAGCTCTCATTTACAAAACTCTACTTTGTTTACCCAAGCAAAAACAATACTTGCTTATTTCAGCTTTCGCCAAGAACCTGACCTCAGTCCCCTATTTACAAATACCAAATACCGTTGGGGATTTCCTCGCTGCGTTGATAAATCCTTATGTTGGCATATTTGGACACCTGATGATTTTGTCCAAAGCGGCGTTTATGGCATTAATGAACCACACCCCGACACTCCAATCTTAGATGCTGCCGATGTAGATTTGATTCTCGTACCCAGTGTAGCTTGCGACTATCAAGGATATCGTTTGGGTTATGGCGGCGGATATTATGATCGCTTACTCAGTTTACCGCAGTGGCAGACAAAGCCGACTATCGGAATTGTCTTTGATTTTGCCTATTTGTCCCAAATACCTATTGAACCTTGGGATAAACCACTACAAGCTATTTGTACGGAAACCGGATTGACTCGAAAAGGTTGAAGCATTTTCTAAATTGGATACAAACTATGAATAAAGATAATGAACTAACTAAAAAGCTGAATAATATGTTGACTGAATCCGCAGATAAAGAATCTGTGATTAAGTTCTTGAGATTGAGTAGTTATTCAAAAGCCAAATCAATTGAAATTTTAAAAAGGCTTTTGGTATTTCTTCTTATGAAGCACAAGATATCATTCACAATAGTCAAACATGGAGTGATGTAAAAAAATGTAACGTAAAAATAATCAACGACTTCTTTGATATTCTAGAAGAATTATGGAATTCAAAAAGTAAAAATACTTAATTATATTAAGATGTAAATAAATTTAATAACAGAATTAGGTGAGTTGCTTTAACCAGATTTTTGATGATAGGTTAGAATAAAATTAACCAAATTTTCAAGTAAAGCCATGTCTGACTCAGTTCAGTATGTCACTAACGCACAGGTAAAAAAAGTTAGAGTCCTGTTAGATTTAGAAACTCACCAACAGCTAACTAACTTATCTGTAGATTCAGAATCTGTAGATTCAGAATTATTGATTGGTTTAAATTTAGATGAGTTGCAAGCTTTGGCAGAAAGTTCTTTATCTCCCAAAGCTTAGATACAGTTACAGGAATTATTAGTTAAAAATTCTGAGAATTATTTTTCAGATGATGAAACTGAAACCTTAGACAGATTATTGGCACAGGTTGACCAATTAAATATTCTTAAAACTAGAGCTAGATATACCTTAAATATTTTTCAAAATAAACAGTAACTAGCGTGAGTGTCTATATTCCTGTTTAATTAAAAAAGGAAATTCGTAATTATTTTGCTGATTGTTGTGCTTACTGTCGCACTGCTGAAGCTTTAACAGTCACTACTTTTGAATTTGAGCATATCATTCCCTTATCTGCTGGTGGGGAAACTGTATTTGAAAACCTTTGTTTGGCTTGTCCTTCTTGTAATCGTTATAAAGCAACTCGTCAAACAGCAATTGACCCTAATACTCAGGATGAGGTTAAATTATTTAATCCACAACAGCAACTGTGGGCAGACCATTTTGCTTGGAATGATGATACTACAGAAATTGTCGGAATTACATCTGTAGGAAGGTCAACAATTTTGGCTTTAAAAATGAATCGTCTGCAATTAATTCGTGTGCGGAAAATGTGGGTCAAAAGGGGTGAGCATCCACCTAATATTTTACCTTAATCCTAACCTCTTGTTGCTTGTGATGAGACATAATTTAATTTTAATAAAAGATAATTTATCTTATTAATCAAATGCTGGACTCCAAAAAATCACGATCGCAGATTCTGCTAATGTATGCACTGTTGGGAGCGATCGCACTGTTGATGCTCTTTCCTTTACTATGGCTAATTAGTACAGCCCTGAAATCGCCTACGGAAAATATTTTTCAGTCGCCGCCACAGTTGCTACCCAGTCAGCCAACACTAAATAACTTCTCTAGTGTGTGGAACTCTCTACCTTTTGGACAATACCTGTATAACAGTACTTTGGTTTCAGTGCTGACTGTGGGCTTAAATCTACTGTTTTGCGCCTTGGCTGCCTATCCTTTGGCAAGATTGTCATTTGTTGGGCGAGACTGGATTTTTGTAGCGATCGTCTCTACGATTATGATTCCCTTCCAAATCGTGATGATTCCCCTTTATATTTTGACAGTCCAGTTGGGTTTGACAAATAGTTATTTAGGGATGATTTTTCCGAGTTTAGCTTCTGCCTTTGGCATTTTTCTGTTGCGCCAAGCTTTTATGAGCGTCCCCAAAGAAATAGAAGAAGCCGCCCGGATGGATGGTAGCTCAGAGTTAGGATTATGGTGGCATATTATGTTACCGGCAGTTCGCCCAGCACTGGTAACTTTAGCTATTTTCGTATTCATTGGTGCTTGGAGTGACTTTTTGTGGCCTTTAATTGTCATCCAAAATGAAAATTTATACACTCTTCCTTTGGGAGTCGCAAAGCTAGCAGGAACATTTTCTCTTGACTGGCGGTTGGTCGCTGCTGGCTCAGTGATTGCGATCGCCCCAGTATTATTACTATTTTTGTTGTTACAACGTTATATTGTACCTACCGAAACAGGTAGCGGCGTCAAGGGATAAAGAAGAATTCAGAAGTCAGAATTTAGAAGTCAGAATAAGAAAGTGGTAGATGAAGGAGATGAGGGAGAAATCAATTAAAAATTCAAAATGACGCTCTCTACGAGACGCTAAAAGCGAACGCGGACTCGCTAACGCTGCGCTAACAAAATTCAAAATTAAAGAACTTCTGCCTCCTGCCTCCTCTTTACCAATGCCCCATTCTCAAATTCAATAAGCACCAGTCTTTTTAAATACCACCCAGATAGTTTTAATAATCAAACTCAGGTCATAAGTCACAGACCACTTGCGTTGATAATCTATATCCATTTTGACAATGGTTTCAAAGTCTGTAATGCTGGAACGCCCATTAGCTTGCCATTCTCCGGTAATTCCTGGTTTGACTCGCAATCTATCCCAGTGGTGTGGATCGTAATTACTGACTTCATCAGGAGTAGGTGGACGAGTACCAACTAAACTCATATCCCCTAACAAAACATTCCAAAATTGAGGGAATTCATCCAAGCTAGTACGCCGCAAAAATTTACCAACAGGAGTAATGCGAGGATCGTCAACGGATTTAAAGATATGACCTTTGGCTTGGTTCTCAACTAAATGCTTGAGTTGATCAGCATCAACAATCATGGAGCGGAATTTCCAGATGCGGAAAGTTTTTCCGTCTAAACCACAGCGAATTTGGGAATAAAATATTGGACTTGGCTCATGAAGAAAGGTAGCAATTGCTACGGGAATTGCTACCATAAATGTAATAATCAGCCCCACAATTGCTCCAACAATGTCAATTAATCGTTTTCTCACGCTTAAAGTTGACGGGTGTGAAGGCTGTTGCAAACAATTAACTGAATAAAGATAAAGATTATTCACAAGGGCTAACTTATGTCATAATAGGGGTTTTCACATCAGTAGTGTAGACATAAACATGATTTTTAGGCGATTTTCACTGCTGTTGTCGCTACTACTGAGTATTAATGTACACAAATCTTAGCAAAGATAAAAACCAAAAACCCAAAATTTACATAATCTTTCAATTCAAGAGTAGATTGTAAATTTACTGTGTTTTCTCCATCTAATAAAAAGATACTACTATCGTACATATCCAAAAAATTACTGTTCTGAAGTCATAGTAGTACTTTGCAAAATTCCAAATGCTTACATTATAAGCATTTGGAATTTTTAGTAGTATTCTTATTTCTAGCGTGATCTACTAGTCTCAAGGAGCAACCTCTAAGGCAAAATTCACTGTATATGGTTCCTCTAGTGATTGCTGATTACTAGCCTTAATTGCATCTAGATAGCGACGCAAAGATAACAGTTGTTGAGAATTGGGACGATAAGTGAGACTCCCTTGTTTTTCAAAAAGTGGTGCTGTGGCGATCGCCTGATAGTCAGGATTTTCTTGCGAACTCTGGGTAAGCCAGGTTGATTCTGTGACTGAAGGTATCAAACCGGAAGGCAGTTCACCTGACAAAAAAGCCAGCAGCCGTTGCTGACAAGTCTGAGTATTGATCCCACGACCCTCAAATAACTGGATAACTTCACCGAAAGATAAGGGACGGTCTGGTAGCAATCGCAACAATTCTGTAAACAAGAAATAATCAGTGTATTGTTGCCTGGGTATATCTAAAATCTGGGGATGCAGAGGCAGCATTGCCAAACCATAAGCAACCCGACTGCAATTGGGAGCGCCGTTTTCGCCGAGATATAAATCTTGAATAATCTTAGTGCTGGGAAGTTTTTGCCGTAACCAGCGGTTCACCGTCCCAATACAAGCCACTCCCCCAGTCAGGATAGCTTGATTAATGGCTTCTGTAGGGATGCCACGAGCTACCAATAACTTGTTAAGTTCTCGGTTTAGGCGGCGCACAAAGGGGATAAATACCTGGCTTTCTAAGTCTCGTCGCTGCAAAACCCACTGCTGATCGGCTAATTCCAGGGTAAAAGAGTCTTGGTGTTGCAAAATCAGCTTTAGGGCTAATGCCGCATCTAATACCGCCTGTCCTAGTAGAGAACTTTCTAGACGCTGCTGGAGACGGATTCGAGCAGTGATATCTGGTTCTCCGACTCTGGGTAGTTCTAATTCTTCCAACCCTAAAGTCTGCCAACGCATTTGGTCTAAACCGGGAATTGACGGTTGCCACTGCCAAGGATTACTCGTGGTAGTTTTGCGTAGGCGTAGCCCGCCGCAGGCATCACTTGGTGTTTCTAGGCGTGATTGCCGAGATTTCGGTGGCAATAGCAGCTGGCAGATAATATCTTGTTCAATACCCTTGCCAGCATAAGCAAAACTGTGGAGCATGAAATCACTGTATGTCAATTGCTGCAAGGTTTCTGGTAGATTTACCAGCAACATTTCTGTGGCAGTTGTCCCAATATTAATCACAAGGGTGTTGCCAACAATGGGATATTCGCTGGTTTTTAGCGGATGAGAACCTTGAGCATCACTTAATTTTACTTGCTCACCATTAGCAGCATCGAGTTCCGAAAGTAGACTAGCGATCGCTTCTTCGATAAAAAAGACTTGCTGCGGATGTTGGATGAGTTTGCTAGTGAGTAAAGCTTCCCGCACGTTAAAGCGGTATTGTTCCGACCAGCTAGATGGACAGGTACAAATTACACCAGCAATATTATTGATAATTTGGGGAAAATTTTGTTCGCTGATCCCAACAGCAGCAGCCATTAAACTAGGGGTGGTACTTGTTTTTTCGGATTTGAGGGTTAATAGTAATTTAGAGAGCGATCGCACAACCCAAATTAAAGGCCCTGCCAAAAATTCATTTAATTGCAAAACCGGTTCCCATTTCTGTCGTTCACTCTTGTAGGGAATGGCTACTTGTAGATAGGGCTTCAACTGGGCTGAGTAGAGATTGTTTTTCGTCGGATCTGCTGTCGATCTTGGTCTTGCAGGAGTGGTAGCCGAGCGATCGGGCACTTTATCTTGGGCAACAGCCGCAGGTGCTGTCTGCTCATGTGCTTCGATAGTTTCGTTTTCACCGTGGGGTACAGAAGCTATAGGCAGATAAACCTCTGTTGGTAAACGAAACGATTGCTGAAAGGAACTTATTCCCGGCGGATTTTCTGCTGACCAGTAGATAGGATGTACAACAAAAGTCGAGCGATTTAATAATGCGGCGGAAATTCCTGTTGTACCTAAATCAATTCCTAAATACCAAACTGATTCTAGAACATTGGGTGAAACTTCTGGATTATTTATGGAGTTGGCAATTGGCGGTAAAGAACCTTCTGGAACAGGAGTCGTGACTTCCTTTTTTTCAGTTTCTACCTGGGGAACTGCCAAACTTGAGAAAGCAGTAGTTGATGTATTCTCTGCTATTTGGAGATTTTCAGGGGAAGTTGTGTCTTGAATGTTATCAAGTGGTTCCGAGAAAACATCCAAGTTGGTAGCTGGCTGCAACTCAGAATTTAGCTGCCGATCAAAATTAGCCAAATCCCGATCTAATTGCTGCAACTGTTCTTCATCTAAAGAAATATCTGGTACGGCTGGAGACTGGTTTGACTCAATAGAAAGTAAGTTTTCCTGGGGTGAAGCAGCAATGTAGTTATCTGAAGACAGTTCGGAGCGATCGTTGTTAATTAATACTTCCGATGTGGCGATACTTTCAGTAGGCTCTGCCAACGCAATTTCTGATACTTCTGGAGTAACTGGTGCTGTGGTTGTAGCATTATCCCCAGAAGAAGAGACTTCCAGCAATTGCAGTTCAGTATCTGTATCAGGCAATAGGTCAGTTGCTGTAGCTGTGGCATTATCCCCAAAAGATGAGACTTCCAGCAATTGCAGTTCGCTATCGGCATCAGGCAATAAGTCAGTTAGGGTATTAATTGTATCAACACTAGCTGGCTGAGTGCTGATTTGTGGTAAACTGTCTAATTGTGGAGTAAAAAAGCTAAGAGGTGAGTCTAGGTCAGTATCCTCTGCAAAAAATAGTTTTTCCTGTGGCTCTGAATCTGTGATTTCTCTTAAAGTCTCTTGGGCTGAAAGACCCGTATCTGGTGTTACAACCGCAGAATCCACGGTTGCAGAGACAGGCAGGGACTGTGCGATGTTCAACGGTGATGGAGAGGCTATGGAAGCAGATAAGTCATTTGTGGGAACATCGAGGCTGGGATTATTAACATCACCAGCATCAAACAAACTGGCGTAAAGTTGGTCTACTTCATCACCAATTGCCGCAGAAACATCTTGCGGTAATTCGGTCGGGGTTTGAGAATATTCAGATGAGTCTACACCAAGCTGCAACAGCACTGCATCTAGATCCTCTGTGAGGGTAGTCTCCTGTTGCTCAATTGTGAGTGGAGATGAAGTTTCTGGCTGTATAAGCTCCAAGGATTGGGGCGCGACTCCAGCAGCAATCTCGGCTGGTTCAGTCAATGATGGTAGTGTCTCAGATTCTCCTCCCAGCAAAGATGACTGCGAACTAGGGGATTCTTGTTGCAAATGCTGGGTCAAATTGTAGACAAAGCTGGCCATCAGCTGTTCGCCTTGCATCCCCTTGCTATGCATTCTTGCCAGTGCTTGCGACAGGGATTCGTAATAAGTATTAATATTGCGCTGTAGTGCTTCAAAGACTACATTCACCGTCCCATCTAGTGATAATAGACGTTGATCCAACTCCCTAGCTAGCTGGGTTAAGCGCTCTACACCGTCAGGGGATTCTAACAAAGATTGAGTTGCAGAGGTTGCGTAATTAATTCCTCCTGAAGAACTGGCGGAATTTTCCCCAGTCTGTCCGAGCAGTGGCGTTAAAGTTGGCACAAGGCGACTCATGAGTACCTGTAAAAACTCGGTAATCATTTGCTCCTGGTTTGTCAACTGCTGCGCTAAGGAGTAGTTTTGCAAACGCTTTTGTTCTAGTTGCCGAATTTCTTGTATGAGAGTGGCTCGCTCTTGCAAGAGCAATTCTAATTCCGATCGCAACGGCTGAATCAATCTCGAAAATTCATTTTTTAACTGTCCTGCGCCAACAGCACTCTCTTCCTGACTGGGTTTGAGCTGCGGTAGTGGATACTGGTTATAATCGCGATCAATAAATTTTGTTAACAAAGGCGATGGCGGTTCTTCAGAAGACTGATTTGGGATGCCGCTCTCTAATGCTTCTTTTTCTTGTAACCTTACCAAGAAGTCGCGAATTCGCTCTAAAACTTCTTTAGGCTCTTGCGCCTGACCAGACAGAAATCTAGACAGGCGCTTGCCACCGCTGGCAAGTAAGTTGTCAATGTCTGCGATCAGCTTTTGAATTTCATCTGTACTAAAAATCACTTTTATCACCTTACTTAGAAATGTATGTCAACTAATGTGACAATTACTTTACAATCACCGTATCCCTATGGGGATTTTGCTACGTGCAGCGTCGACCATAGGAGAAGTTTTGAGTGGCAAAAGCCCCTACTTGGAATTGTGACTGTCATTATGTTATGGATTACTGGGAGTCGTGGCAATCTTCAATCATCGAAGAAGACAAGGAGACAAGTTTCTCCTTGTCCCCCCATCCCCTTGTCCCCTTCAACAGCCTTTGTTCAAAAAGCTTAATTTTGCGGGTTATTGGTTGCCTATTTTTGAAAATCGCGAAAATACCTGAGCAATAATTTACTCCCTTTAGTATCATTAATGTTGTTTGCCTATATTCATAACTAATCAAGTTTGCAGTGCAGCTAGCCCCTAAGCAATACAACCGCCGGCTATAAACTACTTTTTGCAAAACTTTTACCCCGTTTAAACTTATAGGTAAAGATTATTTAGAAAAACTTCTTGTCGCTTTCTTGTGTAGCATAGTTTAGTTTTTTCTTTGAAAGGGAGCTGTGCAATGATAGCTTAGGCTACAAATAGCGCTCCTGTTTTTTGTGTGTACATAGCAGCTTGAATTAAAGATGTCGTAATGGAAGATCGATATAGCTTGCAAGCACAGGCTAATTCCTGGATGATCACCTCCGCTCCCTTTTTTCAAGGGTTGCCAGAAACTGCTGTGGAATCAGCCCTCACCCATCTTGTTACCCGCACTCACCCAGCCAATCAGGTGATTTTACTGGAAAATGACTGGGGTGGTTCTGTATATTTTATTATGGACGGATGGGTAAAAATTCGCACCTACAATCTAGAAGGAAAAGAGGTAACGCTGAATATTATTGGCAAAGGTGAATTGTTTGGTGAAATGGCGGCGCTAGATGAAGCACCTCGATCCACGGATGTGATTACCTTGGCCCCAACGGTAATCGGTAGTATGCCTGCTCAGGATTTCGTCAAATTACTTCAGATAGAACCCTTGGCGGGAGTTCGATTGGCGCAACTAATGGCACGACGTTTGCGGCAAGTAAATCGCCGATTGCGGTTGCGGGAATCTGATAGCCAGTCAAGGGTAGCAGATACGTTGTTATTTTTGGCAGAAGGACAGGGAAAAAAAGGGCAAACCGGAACCGAAATCCCTAATTTACCTCATCGGGAATTGAGTAGTTTGAGTGGACTGGCGCGGGAAACGGTGACACGAGTGTTGACAAGGCTAGAAAAAAAAGGCTTGATTAAACGGGATCAAGACACTATTTGTATTCCCGATTTGTCAGCCTTAGAAAGAATGATCGTTTAAAAACTTGTCAGATATGAGTATTTTAGATTCTCTCCCAGATGAACCGGAGGAAGATCCATCCCCTGAATCTCCAACTCCTCAAAATCATTGGTTAGATAAAGAACAGCAGTTAATGCCTCCTCAAATCAAAGCTGATGCGCCCTTGAGGATGGTAGAAACGGCATTTTTAGCCAGTACCGCTAGCTTAATTTGGTTTATTAATTTTTACTTTCCCCTGGGGCCAGTTTTGCGGATATTTTTTCCAGTACCGATCGCTCTAGTTTATCTGCGTTGGGGCAAACGTGCGGCATGGATGGCAGCACTCACCTCTGGGTTACTGCTGACGGTATTGATGGGGCCAGCCCGCAGTTTGCTGTTTGTCATGCCCTACGGGTTCATGGGCGTCCTTTTGGGCGCTACGTGGTGTCGTCGTCGTCTTCCCTGGATTGTTTCTATCACCTTGGGTACGCTGTTGGGTACTTTGGGAGTTTTTTTTCGGCTGTGGTTGTTGTCTGTTTTGTCGGGTGAAGACCTATGGATTTATGTGATTACCCAGGTGACTGAGTTCATTGAGTGGGTATTTTTTAACTTGAGTTTGTTGGCGAGTCCGAGTGTATTTTTGATTCAAGTGGGAGCGATCGCATTAATTATACTCAACAACTTTATCTACCTTTTTGTGGTACACCTGGCAGCATGGTTGCTTTTTGACCGTCTGGGCAACCCGATCCCCCGCCCACCACACTGGGTACAAGTTCTCATGGATTATGAAGGATAGTTATTTGTCATTTGTCATTTGTCATTGGTTAAATGATCAGTCCTAACTAATAACCAATGTTCCATGCCCAATTCCCAAATTAGTATTTATACTCAAAAAGAACAGGGTGAACAATGGCTGCGAAGGTATCGTGGTTGTCTACCCGCATTTGCTTGTGTTTTAGGATTTACTGAAACTGGTTTAATTCCAGGGATTTCAGCAGCTGGTCGCACTCCAGAGGATCGGAAATATACAGCTTGTGCCGATGCTGAGTTTTTGTATTACGGCCCAGAACATAAAGCCCAATATCCCCTACCACCATTGGCGGCTGGGGCTTCACCTGTGCTGATTTCTCGCGCTGTCTTTGAGTCACTAAAGATACCAGTTCATTTATTTAATGCTGGTTTACCCCAGACTCCTGCTATGCCATTAATTGATTTGGGTGGCGCTCCTGCTAAGTGTTTAAGTGGAGGTGCTGCGATGGAAATTACAACAGTACACCACTTGTTTGAACAAGGGCTATTTTGGGGAGAACGCCTAGCCGCCAATATTCAACAGGGGTATCTGATTGTCGGTGAGTGCGTCGTCGGAGGTACTACAACTGCCCTGGCAATCTTAACTGGTTTAGGTATAGATGCTGGCGGAAAAGTTAACAGTAGCCACCCTGTTTGTAACCACGCGCAAAAGTGGGCACTAGTGCAAGCTGGACTAGAAAAGATAAACTTCCAATCTCAAATTCAAAATTCTGTAGATCCCCTACAAATCGTCGCCGCCGTGGGCGATCCCATGCAGGTGGTGGTAGCTGGGATGGCGATCGCTGCTAGCCGTAGTTGTGGTGTAATGCTGGCTGGAGGGACGCAAATGCTGGCGGTTTATGCGCTCATCAGTGCGATCGCTCAAGCTTATGCCTTATCATGGCAACCAGAAGCAGTAGTTGTAGGCACAACCCGCTGGGTGGCGGAAGATCCTACTGGCGCTACAGTTGACTTAGCCCTTAACTTAGGAAAAAACAGCTTAACTCCGAGTGGAGAAACCCCTCCTCTATTAGCAACTCATCTGAGCTTTGCTGATTCTCGTTATCCCCAACTGAGAGCTTATGAGCAGGGCTTTGTCAAAGAAGGTATGGGTGCTGGAGCCGCTTGCATAGCCGCCCATATTAGCCAAGATTGGCAGCAACACCAACTTTTGGCAGCCATTGAAGCCCAACTTGAACGGCTAAGTACTGCCTTGAACTAAAAATTAAAGTCTTTCCCTCTCCGAGTCGGAGAGGGACGATTTTACGTAGTGAAACCAAGGAGAGGTCTTTTCTGCGTGTCTGTACGTAAGATCGTCTTTTTAGCAATTTGAACTATAGCAATCCGTGCAAGAGTTATGAACTGAACAAAAAGATCCCCGACTTCTTAAATAAGTCGGGGATCTAAGCCTCTTGGTGGAGTAAATCAAATAGGATTGCTATATTTCCGAAACCTAAGGACACCAGTCTTAGGGTTGTTTTTTTTTGTTTCATAAATGAGGAAGAGACTAAAAACCTATGGGTAGATATATCACACTATTACGTAAAGAGATGTAATAGTATGTTTAACTTTTGTATCAATTTGATAGCTGGATTACTTACTTGTATCTAAGTATGTGCTCATAAAACCATCACTTGATATTGAACCTAAAGGCTTGTCTTACCTACCTCAATCTATTTTTTTAGTTCGTTGAACTTCAGGTTAAATTTAATGAATTCTCTCTCTAAGTAATTGTTCTTCTAAAGCAGCAATGCGATTGTACGCTGCTGTTAATTGCGCTGTGAGTCGTTGTATTTGAATTTCTGGTGTTATATTATCTCCACCTTGACGATGCATGTCTAGATAAATGCCATCTGTCAACACATCCTTGTGTTCCATTTCTGGATTTAAATTGTTACGTCCTTTGAACTGGTAGCCTCTAGCCGCGCCATTTTGTTGGCAATTATCCTTTGCTTGTGTATTCGCTAAAGAACACTCTGAGAAAGTTTGAGTGACTTTACCATCAAGCTGCTCAATTACTTGGCACACGGCATCTAACTTTTGGCTTAAAGTCAGGATCTGCTGCTGTAATAGCTCCATTTAATACCTTTATTCGTACATTTTCTATATGTTATTCAATTTACTCCCAACCTTAACGATACTTATGGATTTTTTAAGTATTGATAATTTTTGCTGGAAATGTGACATTTAAATCATTATTTCTAAATACAAGTAAGGTTCCACCATAAGTATTATCAAGTCAATTTATGGATAAAAATTAAT
This sequence comes from Nostoc sp., assembly GCF_036917555.1. Taxonomy (GTDB): domain Bacteria; phylum Cyanobacteriota; class Cyanobacteriia; order Cyanobacteriales; family Nostocaceae; genus Nostoc. The sequence continues at coordinate 278,968 of NZ_JBALDD010000077.1, forward strand.
CTTTAGGTAGAAATTTGACAAAATATCGCTAATTTGAGTCCAATATTCAAAATTAACCCTATTATCAACAAACAATACCGATAATTCTCCAACTTCACTTTTTCAGCTAGTCAGCCACTGGTGAATCTCTGCTTAATATTAGGTATAATCAAAAATCTCAAAATCCAAAATCAATGGATCGACGGTCTTTTTTGCTAGGTACAAGCACACTGGCACTTTCACAACTGCTTTTTGGCTGTGGTGGAAACAAGCAAACGCAACTAAAAGTACAGTTATTAAAAGGTTCTATACCTGGTCAGGTGGTGAATCAGTTCCACAAAGGTTTACAGCAACGGGTGCAGTTAAAGTTTGCTCCAGTTGAGCATATACAGGATTTATTTCACCAATTACAAAATTGGCAGCAGAAGCCAAAGACCAGTGATGAGCAGGGATGGAGTCGCTTTATACCCTTTAGGCAAGGTCAAAAAACGGCTGATGCAGACCTAGTGACATTGGGAGATTACTGGCTACAAGCAGCTATTGAACAGAAATTGATTCAACCATTCCAAGAAGTGCAGGGAAACCAGTTAAAGCAGTGGTCTGCTTTAGATGAAAGGTGGAAACAACTGGTAACGCGTAACGATCAAGGTATTTTGGATACTCAAGGGAAGGTGTGGGGTGCGCCTTACAGGTGGGGTAGTACAGTAATTGTTTATAACCGTGACAAGTTGCAAAAATTGGGATGGACGCCTAAAGATTGGAGTGATTTGTGGCGAGATGGAATACAGGAGCGTATTTCCCTACTCAATCAACCACGAGAAGTTATTGGTTTGGTCTTAAAAAAGCTAGGAAAATCTTATAATACAGACAATCTTGACCAAGTACCAGACTTGGAAAAGGAATTACAGATATTAAACCAACAGGTGAAGTTTTACAGTTCCAATAACTATTTAGAACCTCTAATTATGGAAGACACTTGGCTAGCGGTTGGTTGGTCAAGCGATGTATTGCCTGTTCTGGGACGTTATCCGCAGCTTGCCGCAGTTATCCCCCAGTCAGGAACAGCTATGTGGGCAGACTTATGGGTACGTCCCGCAGGGATTACTAAGGATATTTTATCAGATCAATGGATTGATTTTTGTTGGCAACCAAGCACAGCTAAACAAATTTCGGTGCTGACTAAAAGTAATTCGCCAATTTCTACAAATATTGCCACTTCCGATATCCAAGAACCATTATGGAGTTTGTTACAGAGCGATCGTAATGTTTTCGATAAAAGTGAATTTTTACTTCCCTTACCCCCATCAGCAATAAAACAATACGAGTCTTTATTTGCCAAAATTAAGGTTTAATTGGGAATTGGGCATGGGGCATTGGGGAGCCACTGCGTTGGGCGGGCAATGCCCGACTTGTTCGCGTAGCGTCTCCCCTTGGGAGAAGCAAGTGGCGTCATTAGGCATGGGTTATTTATTCTCCTTGTCCCCTCAGTCTCCAATCCCCACGCCCTTTTTTCTACAAAGAACGCTGTAACCCTATCTTGTTGTTAATAGTGGTTTGGATACTGCATAAAGCTGGACTTGTACTAAAGTTGCAAGTGTAGGTTGCCAAGGGTTCTTTTTGATAATTAAATACCCGGACGTTGTAACCAAAGTTCCGTGCAGCGCTACCCAAGCGATTTACGAAGTCGTAGCGCTCTACATACTCTAGTAAACTCCAAATTTGCTGATTCACGATCAAGTCTACTCGTGCAGGTTCTTTGTCAGAAGCTGGATATGCTATCCAATTATCCAATAGCTTTTTTTCGGAGTTTTGTTGTGCCCACCATAAACTGGGAACGGTTAATCGTTCTGGATGAATGGTGTTAGCTGTAATTACATAGTTTTTTGGCTTGGTCAATAAGTCTAGTTCTAAAGGCGCACTAGAAGGTGACGGTATTGAACGGGTTTGCGCTAGTGAGGGCGGGACTAGTAAAGCTGTGAGGGTAATGGTTAATAGTAATGAAAACGATATCTGGCATTCGCACAATTTAGGTATATGCATAACTGATACTAATTCATCATTCTTTATGAAGGCACAAGTTAAAATTCGCACAAATTAAACTTTAACGGCAACGATGCGAATTCTTCGATAATCTGCTGTCCAAGTTCCTTGTTGATATAGTGTTGGCTTCAGATATTCCTCGACGACGGGAATTATTTGTATTTGTTGCTCAGGTGAAAGTCCTGCTAAGAAAGGGCTGGCGAACATTTTAATCCAGTTTGCCATACCTGCTTCTCCCTCTGCTAGGGGAGTTGGGCGAGGAAACAGGATAGCATAAATGACATCAAAGCCTTGATGTTCTAAAAGGCTGGCGTATTCACCAATGCTGGGGTAATACCAAGGATTCTCTACTTGTGCTTGAGGGATACCAATGGACTCTAAAGCTCTGTATAAAGCTGTGGCGATCGCCTTTATATTCCCTTTGCCCCCAAATTCTGCAACAAAACGGCCTCCGGGTTTTAGGGATTGATGTATGGATGCGATCGCTCTATCTGCTTCTTTCACCCAATGCAATACAGCGTTGGAAAACACAGCATCTAATGGCTTATCTATTTGAAAGTTCCTAGCATCAGCAACATCAAAGCGGATATGGGGATAGTTTTGTCTGGCCTTTTCTATCATCGCGGGTGCATAATCAACTCCCATTACTTCAGCCCCAGCTTGGGCAATTTTTTCTGTAAGTTGTCCAGTCCCACAGCCAAGATCCAGAATGGATTCTCCTGGCTGAGGGTTGAGTAATTTCAGTAAGTCTTCGCCATACTTCCAGACAAAGGCGTGTTTATCTTCGTAAAGGGAAGTATCCCAATTATTGCTTGTCGAAATATTATTCATAAGTAACTATGGTGATTTTTAATTGAATATAATAAAACCTTTTTCTCACCTACAAAACAAGCGTTTCAAGATTGTAAAGAAAGATGTGACTAATGGATAGCCTGTGAGGAGAGAGGCTTTAAATTCCTTATGGCGGATGTTATGAACTACACGATGGGGTAATTGTTGAAATGCAGCCAGTAGGAGATCATAAAGAGATTAATGGTTTTTTAGGTGGCGAAATAACTTTAGAGTTCAAACGTTTAAAACTCCCATGCCTCATACCTAAGCAAGCATTAGTCAAAGTTCCTGGCAAAGAATCAAGTTTCATCAATAATAGATTCGATTTGTTGAGAACCATGAAGAACAGCAAGAACATCAATTTGGTCAGACTTAATATAATAAATAATGCGATAAGAGCCTTCAATAACTTCTCTAATCTGCTTAGTTTCAAATTCTGGAACAATGCGACCCGATAATGGAAATTAGGCAATTTGCTCAAAGACTGGTTGAGTTAATCGCTCAACCAGTCTTTGACCATAGTGAGGAAACTTTTGAAATATATAAGTATAAATAGATGATAAATGATTAACGGCTGTTTCTGTCCAAAAAACTTTCACGGTTGCAATCCAAATTTTGCACGTACTTCTTCAACAGAAACGACTCTTCCCGCTTCACTATCAGTTAATCCCGCTTCTATTGGTTGTCTTACATAGATTTCATACATTAAATCATCCCATGTAAAATTTTCTGGCAATTTGTCAATTAGCCGTCGTGCTTCTTCCTTGATATTTTTGATTTCCATAACATTCATTGACTACAATCACGTCTATCTGGTTATTATAGCGATTCCCCTCAGTGATGTGATACTAAATAATTTGCTAAACTCTGAATCATCATCAGGAGTAAGTGTGATGTTTCAAGCCTTACCAAAAACGATCGCTTTTGAAGAATTCCTTAATTGGAAACCAGACGGCAGATGTTATGAACTACACGATGGGGTAATTGTTGAAATGCAGCCAGTAGGAGATCATGAAGAGATTAATGGTTTTTTAGCTGGTGAAATAACTTTAGAGTTTAAACGATTAAAACTCCCATACCTCATACCCAAGCAAGCACTAGTTAAAGTTCCTGAAAAAGAATCAGGTTATTCGCCTGATGTTATAGTCATAAATCAAAACAATCTTTCAGCAGAACCGATGTGGAAAAAGTCCTCAACTGTTACTCAAGCTGCGTCGGTTCCCCTAGTTATTGAAGTCGTCAGCATTAATTGGAGGGATGATTATGCATCCAAGCTGGTTGACTACGAAACTTTTGGCGTTCCTGAATATTGGATTGTTGACTATTTAGCTTTGGGCGGTAGAAGGTATATAGGTAATCCCAAACAACCGACTATTTCGGTTTATTATTTGGTGGATGGTGAGTATCAAGTTAACCTGTTTCGGGGAAGCGATCGCATTATATCTCCTACATTCCCAGAATTAAACTTGACTGCCGAACAGATTTTTCAAGCTGGGCGTTCAGAAAATCAATTATGACCGCAGTGCTGACACTCCCATAGGCCCACGAGTCACACCCAGCTGATTTTGCAACTTCAACTCGCGCCAGAGTTGAGAACCTGTAATCTCGCCTTGCAGTAGTTGACTGTAACGATGTATTGTTTTACTCACTTGTTCTGGTGTTTCATTGACAAATTCAATGCGAAAGTGACGTAATCCCAGTTCTATGAGGCGCTGTACGTACTCTGCTCCTGTTTGAGCAGTGCCGTTAAATACAGTATTGCGGCAACCTACATCCGCTTTAATAACGTGTTCGCTGCCTACACGGTCTTTTAATTTCACTTCCTGCTTTTCACAAGGTCGTCCACAGTTGGTGTAGTCTGTACCCGTTGATAGAAAGGCACAAAATACACAATGCTCCATGTGAAACATCGGTATATGTTGATGGATTGTCACCTCAAACCACTGAGGTGGACAACTGGTGAGCAGGTCTTGTAGTTGGGTAATATTCAGGTCATAGGATGCTGTCAGCCGTTCTAAACCAAAGTGTTGCTGAAAGTAGTCTGCTGTTAAAAGATTAGCAACGTTGAGGGAAAAATCTCCAATACAACGGTCTTGAGCAAAGAATTGCAATTGGTCATAATTCCGTATCAGATAGCCATCTGCTTCAGAGGCACGTACTTGCTGCAAAATCCAATTTTCCCCTGGTTTAGTAATTCGGGGTGGTGCAACCCAAATTGTGGGGAGTTGGGAGTTAGGAGTTATGAGTGCTGAGTTATGAGTTAAAAGTGAAGAATTTTCTGCTTCGTTTTGTTGCTGTTGTTGGCGCACCAGTTGCACGGCTTCTCGATAGGCGCGGGGGTCTTCAAATTCACAGTAAAGTGTTTGGATTCCCGCTTGGAGTGCTGCTTGGAGTTGCTTGAGATTTCGTACTAGGACGATGAGTGAAGGAGATGTAGCTTTAGCTTCCTGCAGGGTGGGAGATGAGGGGAGTAAATTTTGGAAAGAGACATCAGAAGCTAATTGCCAGCGTTTGGGTTGACTTCGCAATTCTTCCAACTGCACGACAATTTCCCGCCGCATCCGGTTCAATTCACTAACGGGTAGCATAAAAGTACCACTAAGATGCTTGGTTAGTGTTCCCAAACAAAAAGGTGTGTTACCGAGACGACCGAATTGTTCTTGTAAACGGTCTGTATCTAGGGGTTTAGTGTGTGCTTCAACCAGAGAAATTGCAGATTCTACCTGTACAATATTACCGAGTCGATCGCGGGCGATCGCAATCAATGGCTGACCAACTTCTCCATAAATTTCTACATTGATGGGACGCTGAAATTGGGGATTCTCGCCAGCAAAACTCTGACGCACTTGCTTATCGAGTTCTGGATCGCTGGTTTTCCAAATGTGATCGCCTATATGCACTCGGCGCAAGTTCAAGTCATTTCTACCAAAGGTCAGCACACTTTCCTTTCCTTTGGAAACCACCCCATAAACTCGCCCGCCTTCTTCCTTCGCCTCTGGATGACCGCAGTCAAATACAATTCCATCGCCTGGTTTTACAGGCGCTTCCAATTTGACTGTTACCTCTTCGTTTTGAATGCGACTGACTTCACCTAAATAAACCCCACGTTTTTTACCAAAGCGGGCGTGAACTAGTTCCTGATTATTAATCCCGCCAAACCAGCCCGTGTAAAGTCCGCGAGAAAATGCCATTTCTAAGTTGTAGTGTTCTTGGTCTGATTGACCTCTCCCCCCTTCCCTTGTAGGCAAAGGGGTTAAGGGGTTAGGTCTTTCTAATTCTGTCATTACACTATCCAAAGCTTGCCGATAAACACGGGTAACATTAGCAACATACTCTGGAGCTTTCAGGCGACCTTCAATTTTGAGACAGGTTACTCCTGATTTCACCAAATCTGGCAAAACATCTAACCCTGCTAGGTCTTGAGGACTGAGTAAATATTTACGTTCTTTTAAATTCACAACTTCCCCATCGGCGATTAAATCGTAGGGCATCCGGCAAGCTTGGGCACATTCACCTCGGTTAGCAGAACGTCCACCTAAAGCCTCACTAGTCAAACACTGACCGGAATACGCTACGCACAAAGCACCGTGAACAAAAACTTCTAATGGCAACGAAGTTTCTTGTAGGGCAATCTGCTGCTGAATTTTATTGATTTCCTGAAGAGAACATTCACGCGCCAATACCACCAATTGACAGCCAAGAGATTTGGCAAATTTCACCCCAGCCGTACTGGTAATCGTCATTTGCGTGGAAGCATGGATGGGAAAATCGGGGGAAAGGTGACGGATGAGACGGCATATTCCAATATCTTGAACAATTACCGCATCCACACCAGCTGCAATAATTGTGCGGAGATATTGCTGTGCTTCTGCTAGTTCTTTGGGAAATATTAGTGTGTTGACAGTGACATAACCCTTTACACCCCGACGGTGCAGGAATGTCATCAATTGGGGTAAGTCCGCCTCAGTAAAATTTTGTGCCCGCATTCTAGCGTTAAACCGATCCAAACCAAAGTAAATCGCATCTGCCCCATTTTCCACAGCAGCTTTAGCACAGTCCCAATTACCTGCTGGCGCAAGTAGTTCGGGACGTTGAAGGGAGGGTTGGGAAGGGGAGCGTAGGCGTAGCCCATCGGAGATATCGCTTTTCATTAAATTTAGAGAGGGTTAACTAGCACCATAGTGATTTTATCGAAGTTATTGGAGGATGGGGCGATCGCTCTCTCATCTGCGGTTCATTCAATCCTCTTCTCCTTTGCATCTGGAGTAAGTAGACAGGCGAGAAGAAACAGAACTATATTAAATTTAGTTAAAAAAACTTTCGCTAGGTTGTCAATGTATTAACAAAATAGAAATTCTTAAATTAAGCACCGCCATAAATTGGAATTAGACCTGTGTCTGCTAAAGATGCTTTTCATACAGTTGTCAAAACAGCACTTGAGAAAGATGGCTAGTTAATCACTCACGATCCTTATGCTCTCCAGGCAGGAACCCTTGAATTATATGTTGATTTAGGAGCAGAAAAAGTTATTGCAGCCGAAAAACAAGGACAAAAAATAGCTGTTGAAATTAAAAGTTTTCTAAGTCCGTCAAAAATCACAGAACTTTATGCTGCATTAGGACAATTTATTATTTACCGAATTGCTTTACAAAAACAAGAAGTTAATCGTACTTTATATTTAGCAGTTCCTAGTACTGTTTACAATGATTTTTTTATCCTTCCATTTATCCAATCTGTAATTAAAACTAATCAGCTCTGTTTACTAATTTATAATATTGAACAGGAGGCGATCGCCCAATGGCAAAGCTAGAGGAATATCGACAATATATTAAGAATTTGCTTGAACAACACGCTAGTACTGTTTGGGATAATCGTATTCAAGCACAGACAATTTTTGATATAGAACACGATCGTTATCAATTAGTTTATGTAGGTTGGCGCGAGCAAGACCGCATATATGGGCCTGTTCTCCATTTAGATATTATTGATAAAAAAATTTGGATTCAGCAAGATGGGACAGAGGTAGGAATTGCTAATGAATTAGTTGAATTAGGTGTCCCAAAAGAGGATATTGTTTTAGGTTTTCAGTTACCGTCTGTACGAAAATATACAGACTTTGCTGTTAGTTAATTGAATTTATTAAAAATAGCGATCGCTCTCTCATCTGCAATTTATTGATTGAGAGTGGGTTTCAAGCCGCGTTCAACAGATACTTTTAAAGCTTTTGCTTTACTTACTAAGCCACTTCGGTAGACCTGCATGAGTTCATCTAGTTGACGAATTTCTGCATCATTAAGCTGTCCCTCTCAGTGACGAGTTAACAATTCACTGAAAACTTTTTGTTGCTGACTTTCCATCTGCATATCGCACACAGCCAAAACCTGATCATCCGGTAATGACTCCAGATGTAGTTCGATAATAGCGCGGTTAATTTCAGCCATTTTCTACCAGTTTGCCTTTTACTTATGATTGTATCTGTGATCGCTCTGCATCTTCTGGTTAAAAAGAGCAGCTATTACACAAACTACAACTCAATTTGGGAATACTAACTAAGGCGCAGGTATTTGCTGTGCAGAATCGAAGCAACTGGCTACCAGACATCACGTCGCTGAAATTTTAGCAACTAGGAGAAAATTATGAGTTTACCAGTGACAGTAACCTTTATGCTTGCTGATTGGATTGTTAAAGGGTTAGCAGATGGAACTTTTGAACGAGTTGGAGGTTTAATTAGAAATGTAAAGACAAAACAAATTGTTACTTGGTTACGAGAGCAGGGAGCAGATAATTCTACTGGAAAACAGTTAGAGGAACTTGGGCGAAGTCTGCAAGCAACTCAAGGAATTTTGCAGGTAACTAGTGCAGTCAGTATACTTAACCTTGGTGTCTCAGTTATAGGCTTTGCTGTAATAGCACAACGGCTTAAGGAATTAGAAAAACGCTTACAACAAGCACAAAAACTGTTAAATAACATTAACCGTAAAATCGACCTTAGTTTCTATGCTAATTTTCGTGCTGCAATCGAATTAGCAACTAATGCCTTTACGATGACCAAAACTGAAAATCGTAGAAGCAGCGCCCTACAAGCTATTAACCGCTTTTTAGAAGCAGAGCATATTTATACTGAATACACTGATATCGAAATTGAGCAAAAAAGCCAAATTGCTGATGAATATCTGCTGACTTTATCTTTAGCCTATCTAGCTGAAGCACGTTGCTATTTAGAATTAGAAGAACACGATACAGCACTTCGTCGCTTTCAAGAAGGGTCAATAGTTATTCGTTCTCGTATTCATAAATATGTTAAGCTTCTACTTACTTTTAATCCAGCAGTATACTTACAACCTCAGTTCAGAGGTCAGATTGATTTGCGGAGATTAACCCGAATTTACCAATGGCTCGACCCAACTTTGGATGAAAATGCAGTCTTCGATATGCAACGGATGAATCTATTCATGTTGGCTCAAGACCCGAATAACTCGAAGTGGGTACAATCAATACCAGCCGCAATTTGGGATTCCGAGATAGATTGGGTAGGCAAAGCAATTTGGGATGATCCTAAGCCGCAGATTTACGCACGTCTTCCTAAAACTTTGGCAGTAATGGAATCTATGATTGAAACCGATCGCCGCTTTGAATCTTACCAAACAGAAGTACAAGCAATATCCCAATTAGGAATCAGTTTTCATGACTGGCTTAAATTAACTCCATCCATAGAAATTAAACAAAATGGCAACGGATTGATATATATCATTCCATCCAAACCTCTAGAGTTACAACCTTCCAGATGAATTCAGTTCACTCTCTTACCTTGCGTTCTTTGCGGTTCGTAAAAAAAGAGCGATCGCTATTTATTGCACAAACCGCAACTCAAATTGGCAATACTGAGTAAAGCAAGCCAGGGCAAAGGTAATGAATTAAGTCTTTAAATATGAAAAGAGAGTCAGATAAGGAAAGCGCCGAGCCAGCAGCGCAGTTAGGAAATTGGTAAGTTTATACAATAGTGCTAGTATGGTGCAACTAACTGTATATATTGATCAGAAAGCAGCAGTTAATTAACAGCAAGCGATCGCTGTTAACTCCTCTTTTAATAATGGAAGTAAAAAAAGATACTCATCTGAATACTTAGTGCAACGTTAGTGGCGTCCTTTTGTCAAGCCCCTCTCCCTCTATTCATGGATAATGGCAAGCCGCTGCGCGTCTACGTAAACAGGACTTACGCAACTGTCACAAGCGAGGGCGCGGCGCAGCCGTGCCAAGCGCCAAACAACTAGACAATAAACATAGGAATATCCGGACGT
>NZ_JBALDD010000078.1:0-28174 GCF_036917555.1 Nostoc sp.
CTGGATTCATCCACCTCAGAACTCCGTTCATCCACCTCGGAACTGGATTCATCCACCTCAGAACTCCGTTCATCCACCTCGGAACTGGATTCATCTAGCTCAAAGACTCAAAATCCCCACTCCCAACTTATGCAAACAAAAGGTCGTTCTCGCCATTTTATCTACACAGACTGGATATTAATCGAAACCCAGTTTGACCCTGAGCAATTGCACTCCAAAGAAACCGTCTTTACAATCGGCAATGGATACTTGGGAACAAGAGGCAGTTTTGAGGAAGGTTATCCTCATGCATTGCCAGCTACTTTTATCCACGGTGTCTATGATGATGTGCCTGTGGTGTACACTGAACTGGTAAATTGCCCTGACTGGCTACCCTTGGTAGTGATTGTGAATGGCGATCGCTTCCGTCTCGATCAAGGTGAGATATTGAGCTACGATCGCCAGCTTGATTTACGCCAAGGACTACTGATTCGTGCTGTGCGTTGGCGCTCTCCCAGTGGGAATACCATAGACATCAGCTTTGAACGCTTTACTAGTCTTGCAGATCCGCATGTGCTGGCGTTACGCTGCCATATAACCCCAGTAGATTTTGAAGGGGTAATCGAAGTTCAAGCTAGTATCAACGGCTATCCCGAAAATCAGGGTTTTAATCACTGGGAAGGACTAGATCAGGGCAAAATCGACCAAGGAATCTGGTTACAACGCCGCACCCGCAGTTCCCGAATTGAACTCGGTATGGCAGCTAAGGTGACAATATTAGGCAGTGAAGCATCTTTGCAAGTCAATACTGCACCTGGTTATCCGACTTTAAGTACGAGCTTTTTAGGTAAAGCGCAACAGACCGTAACGGTAGAAAAAATTGTGACAGTTTTTACCTCACGGGAGATTGACACACCAGTGCCAGCCGCTCAAGAAAAACTCGTCCACCTGCCAGACTATGAAACATTACTAAAAGCCAATGAGCAGGCGTGGGATGAGGTTTGGCAGCAAAGTGACATCCTGATTGAAGGGGATAGCACAGCTACTTTTGCTGTTCGCTACAATCTATTTCAACTGCTGATTGCTGCGCCACGGCATGATGACAAGGTGAGCATTCCTGCTAAAACCCTTTCTGGGTTTGGCTATCGCGGTCATATCTTTTGGGATACAGAAATTTTTATGCAGCCCTTGTTTCTGTTTACCCAACCAGCGATCGCCCGCAATTTACTCAGTTACCGTTGGCACACCTTACCAGGAGCTAGACGCAAGGCAGACCATTACAGCTATAAAGGGGCAATGTTTGCCTGGGAAAGTGCTGATACTGGAGATGAAGTGACACCACGTTGGGCTATCGGCAGTGATTTTTATGGTGAAGACGTGCGGATTTGGTGCCGCGATCGCGAAATTCATATCAATGCAGATATCCCCTACGCAGTCTGGAACTATTGGCAAGCCACTGGTGATGATGACTGGATGCAAAAGTGTGGTGCAGAGATTATCTTAGATGCCGCGATCTTTTGGGGTAGTCGAGTCGAATTCAATCCTGAGCGCGAACAGTATGAGATTCGGGGAGTAATCGGAGCAGATGAATACCATGAATTCGTCCACAACAACGCTTTTACAAACCGGATGGCACAATGGCATCTAGAAAAAGCGATCGCAATTTATGATTGGTTGGCTCACAAGTTTCCCGAACGAGCCACCGAACTAGAACAGAAATTAAAACTCACCTCCCAAGAGCGATCGCACTGGCAAGAGATCGTCGCTAAAATCTTGTTTCTCTATGACCCATCAACAGAACTAATCGAGCAGTTCGAGGGATTTTTCCAATCCGAAGATATCAACTTAGCAGATTATGAACCACGCGATCGCTCCATGCAAGCGATCTTGGGTATTGATAAAACCAACAAATGTCAAGTACTCAAGCAGCCAGACGTATTAATGCTTCTATATTTAATGCGGGAATCAGCAGATTTTCCCTATAACGAAAAAGCATTGCAGACAAACTGGGATTACTACGCACCCCGCACTGATATTACTTATGGTTCGTCCCTTGGCCCAGCAGTTCAAGCCATTTTAGCTTCTGATTTGGGCAAATCAACCGAAGCTTACGAACAGTTTATGCGAGCCTTAATGGTTGATCTTGAAGATAACCGAGGTAACACCAACGATGGAATTCACGGTGCTAGTGCAGGTGGCATTTGGCAAGCTGTAATTTTTGGATTCGGTGGCATCCAATTAACTGAAAATGGCCCTGTAGCCAACCTCCACCTTCCCCCAGGCTGGACGCGACTAAAGTTTAAACTGCACTGGCGCGGCAAATGGCACGACTTCGACCTACATAGTCAACTAGAATCTCTCCAACTTTCCCTCTCCCCCGATCCCCCAAATTCCCACTCACAAGCTTCTGAACACCAGACTTCTCCCCCTGCCTCCCCTGCTCCCTCATCCTCCCCACTCCTTGCAACTCACAACCCCAGCATCCAAGGATTCATCTTCGATTTAGATGGTGTACTAACAGATACAGCAGAACTCCACTATTTAGGTTGGCAAAAGCTAGCAGATGAAGAGGGTATACCGTTTAATCGGGAAGCTAACGAAGCCTTGCGGGGTGTATCTCGTCGTGCATCCCTGATGCTGATTCTGAGAGATAGACCGTATTCGGAAGCACAAATCGAGGAGATGATGGAGCGCAAGAATCGCTATTATGTCGAATTGCTTCAAAAGATGACACCAGAGGATTTATTGCCAGGTGCGATCGCCTTGTTGGATGAACTGCGGCAAGCTGGTATTAAGATCGGTATTGGATCAGGGAGTAAAAATGCCCGCCCAGTGCTAGAGCGATTAGGCATTATGGACAAAGTAGATGCGATCGCAGACGGTTACAGTGTACAAGAACCCAAGCCAGCACCCGACCTATTTCTGTACGCAGCCAAGCAGTTAGGAATCGAACCAGACCAATCTGTGGTTGTAGAAGATGCCGCAGCAGGTGTTGAAGCCGCTCTAGCCGCTGGTATGTGGGCAGTAGGACTCGGCCCTATTGAACGAGTTGGAGCCGCTCATATTGTTTTACCCAGCCTAGAAGGTATTAAATGGGCAGACCTACGAGAGCAATTGAGTAGCATTTCCAGACAAAAACATTGAACAAATGAGAACCGCTTGATTACTTACAGCAGATTTGAAGGAAGGTGAAGTAGACAATGATTCGTCTTAAAGCCAGCTAGAAAGCGTGTTTTCCTTCTGAATTCTGCTGTATTCAGTCCTAATCACCCCAAAGAACTAAAATTACCTAAAACTACACTGAGATTACTGATAACTGCTAAACTCCAAAAGCTAAGATCGTCTAAATAGGGAATCTAAAATAAAACCCAACTTTAGCAATTAGGAGCAAGAGTGTGAATTTGGACGATTTAGCTTTGCAGATAGAGAATATGCGTAAGCGCGTCGCCCTCTTGCAACGCCAGAGTGAACAGCAAAAAGCACAAGCAGATATTGAATTCGTCACCGTAGTATTCAAAGAAGTTTACCTAGCTTTGGAAGAACTGCAACTAGTAAATGAAGATTTAAAGCAGCAGAATGAAGAATTATCCAACACTCAACAGGCCTTGGTAGCACAAGGTCAGCGCTACCAAAAACTATTTGAGGAAGTACCAGACGCTTATTTTGTGACTGATACAAAAGGGATAATTCAGGAAGCTAACTCAGCCGCCACCACTCTGCTCAACATTTCTAAAAGTTTGTTGTTGGGCAAATCCATAGGAATTTTTGTACTTGAGAAAGAAAGAATTGCTTTTCATTTGAAACTAACTCATCTGCGCGATCGCGCCCAATTCCCAGACTGGAAAATGCAAGAGTGGGAAGTAAACCTGCGACCGCGTGACAAAACACCTATTATGGCTGCGGTTAAGGTGGTTGCTATCCGTAATCAATATAGTGAGTTAGTTGGTCTGCGCTGGCTATTGCGGGATATTAGCGAAAGCAAGCGAACCCAAGCCAAGCTGCAATGGGCACAAGAGGCGATGCGACAAGCGCTTGCTAAAGAAAGGCAGTTTAGCGAACTTAAATCCCGCTTGCTTACCATCACCTCCCATGAGTTTCGTACCCCTTTGGCTACCATCCACTCTTCTGCAGAACTACTAGAACATTATCGCCACCTTTGGAGCGAAGAGCGACAACATACCCACCTGCGTCGCATTCAAACATCAGTGATGCATATAACCCAGTTGTTGAATGATGTATTGGTGGTGAGTCAGGATGAAACAGGCAAGTTAGAGTTTAATCCAACACCCATAAATTTAGTAGAATTTTGCTGCGATTTATTAGAAGAATTACAACAGAGCGATCGCTCACAACATGCGATCGTTTTTAGCAGTGAGTGCCAATGCATACCAGCTAACTTAGACGCCAAACTACTGCGGCAAATCTTGAGTAATTTATTGTCGAATTGTCTAAAGTACTCTCCCATTGGCAGTAAAGTTAGGTTTTCTGTAACCACTGGCAACGAGCAAGCTATATTTCAGACTCAAGACTGTGGTATTGGCATTCCCCCTTCTGACATTGAACACATCTTTGAACCCTTCCATCGCGCTAGTAATACAGCCAATATCCCAGGAATGGGATTGGGGATGTCCATCGTCAAGCAGGCTGTAGATTTACACGGTGGCGAGATTATAGTCAAAACTGCGATCGGTGCGGGAACTACCTTTACAGTCATTCTCCCATTTTCGAGAAATTTCCATGTATAGCAGCTTGCACTCAGAATTTTGCTGCGCTCCCATTTGATATTCAAATTTTAAAGTCCCTCTCCCAAGCTTGGAAGAGGGATTTAGGGTAAGAACCTTTGATTCATGTAATAATTACTGACACAATTGGGTTGAAAACTAGACAGTCTAAACTTTTAAGTCAGTTTTCCCTTAGAAATACTGTACACTATAGTGCTTCTCGTTTGCGTTAGGTATACCCGTAAGGGGACGACACTGCCCATACGTGTCAACTTAAGCTGAAAACTATATTGGGTAGGTGTTTTACACATCACCTCACGCCCTCATCCCCTAACCCCTTCTCCCAAGCAGGGCTGATTCATTCCCCAAAGAGCTTTAAAAATCAAGGGTTCTAGCAATGAAAAATTAGTTATTTTGTTACTGGCGTACCGATGAAACCAACTATTTTACTGATATTTCAGTGCTTAAATGTTCGTCTCTTCGTCACGCTTACTTACAATTTTCTTGCTAACCATCTTGACAAATCCTCTTTTAAATGGAATGAATCAGCCCTGCTTCTCCCAAGGGAGAAGGGGAATTAAATCTCTGGCTCCCCACGGATGGGAGAGGGGCTGGGGGTGAGGGCAAAACGTTCTCACCAAGCGGGTTTCACGTTAAGTTGACACCAATGGGCACTGCCGTGCCCCTACACCCCGCGATATAATGTTGTACCGCATCTGAATGGGAACCGCTATAATCAATCACTTTTATTTATCGAATTTAGAAAAAAAAGTAATTGCTTGTATGCTAGAAGGTCTTTAAAGTAGAGTTAGCCGGTCAACAATAGGTTGATTGTAAAGTTTTTCTTCGCCGTAGCTTAGGGAAACGAACTCAAACACTTTGTATGTTTATATGAGCTTAAAATATTACGTCTGTGGTAATCTCTAACAAATCAGAATACGCACTTCTAGCCCTGTTAGAATTGGCAACCTGCTACCCTAACGGTGAAGCCCTACAAATTCGAGAGATAGCGGCATTGCAAGACATCCCAAACCGCTATTTAGAACAACTCCTGGCAACATTAAGACGTGGAGGTTTAATTAAGAGTATACGCGGAGCCAAAGGTGGCTATGTTCTGGCACGAGATCCTGGAAAGATTACAGTTTTGGATGCTTTTAGCTGCATGGAAGGGTCAGATATTGTTGTCTCTCCCTGTGAACCGACTCCCAACACGGTAGAAGGTGAGCTAATTCAGGAAGTTTGGCAAGAAGCACGTCAGGCTGCTAACTCCGTTTTGGAAAAATATACACTCCAAGACCTTTGTGAACGAAGATCAATCCGAGCACAGAAAGAACTAATGTATTACATTTAGTAAGGATGTCCAAATCATTACTAATTCATAATTCGTAATTCGTAATTCGTAATTCGTAATTCGTAATTCGTAATTCGTAATTCGTAATTCGTGACTAAAAAGGATACGTGAAAGTAATAACGAGACAACCTGTGACGCTGTTATATGCCTGAAGTCAATTTTCAACCGCCTATAAATAGTGCCTCTACTCTCGTGGAGAGTTATGCAGCAGGAAAACGGAACTTTAGTAAAGCAGAACTGGGTAATGCTGATTTGCAAGGCATTAACTTGAAAGGATCTGACCTGAGTTATGCTGACTTGAGTGAAGCTAACCTGAGTAGCGCTAATTTGAGGGGAACTGATTTGAGCTTTGCCGATCTGGGTCAAGCTAATCTCAAGGATGCCGATCTTAGGGGAGCATTATTGATGTCAGCAAATCTCCGCCAAGCCGCTCTCAAAGGGGCGAATTTGGAAAAAGCAGACTATGATCGCACCACCCATTTTCCCCAAGATTTCGACCCAGCCAAAGCAGGTATGCAGATTAAATTTGTAAATTATTAATTTAAGTTGAACGATCATACTTGCCTCAAGATAGAAGATTTTTTTCCCAAAAGATGGTGTATTTTGGTAAGAAAGCCTATCTATGAGGTTGACAATGGAGGCAAAAAGTGAAACCCCCAACCAACGCGCACCACTAATTACTGCTGGAATTTTTCTTGGTGTGGGTCTTGGAGGATTTCTTGATGGAATTTTACTGCATCAGCTCCTCCAGTGGCATCATATGCTAAGTAGCATTCGACCTCTGACAAACACGGCGAATATAGATTTGAACATGGTATGGGATGGGTTATTTCATGCCTTGGATTGGGTATTCACCGTGGTAGGACTTGTGTTGCTATGGCGTGCCGGAGGGCGTGATGATGTTCCTTGGTCATCACAGACCTTTATTGGGTCACTAATGATTGGGAATGGGTTGTTTGACTTCGTTGAAGGTTTAATTGACCACCAAATTCTCGGTATCCATCATGTGAAACCAGGCCCAAATCAGTTAGTTTGGGATCTAGGATTTCTTGCATTCGGTGCGCTACTTATTGTTATCGGCTCGATAGTGATAAAAAAAGAGTCAACAGTTAATAGTCAATAGTCATGGGGCATTGGGCATGGGGCATGGGGCATGGGTCAAAAATCAATACTTCTTCTCCCTCTGCTCCCCCTGCTTCCCCTACTTTCCCACTCGCCACTCCCCCTTATGCCTAGAGATACTTTTGAAAAAACTAGCTGGAGTTGGCAGCTTTCTCAATTCCAACAACAAGCGGGTGAATGGTGGGAATACCAGTTTTACCGCTTTGAAAAGGCTTTGCCCGAATTGCCTACTGGATGGTCAATTAGCCCCTGGCTAGGTGAATTGCTGAAATTCCTGTTTTGGCTGGTACTGGGATTATTTATAGCGTGGGTGGGTTGGCGATTATGGCGAGAATTCAGCCCCTATATATATTCTTGGCTAAATAGAAGTGGCAATATCACTGATTTTCGCGTAAAAACTCGCTCCAATGAGTCATCGATAGCTCTTTTGTTGGAGCGATCGCAAGAATTTTATAGTCAAGGTAATTACCGTGAGGCTTGCCGTTGTATTTATTTAGCAATGTTGCAGCAGTTAGATAAAAATGCGATCGCACCCCAAAAACTCAGCCGTACTGATGGAGAATATCTGCAATTGCTGCGATCGTCTGTGACTCCCATACAGCCTTATGAAACTTTAATTACCACACACGAGCAATTATGTTTTGGTAATGCCGAGATTTTGCCAGACAATTATGAGCAGTGTCGGCAAGCTTATCGAGAAATTTCTCAAGAATGAAAAGAACGCAGGGATAGGGATACTAAATACATAGCTAAAAAAATCAATACACCTTTTGCAAAAGTCCCAGTGACATGAGAAAAGTAGGTAAAAGCGTGGTGCCTTATATGACCTACGAATAGGTAAAAAGCTTGAAACAAGAAGACTTCAAACGGCTGTGTGGAGTGCCAAAGCGAGACTTTCAACCAGATGCTTGAGGTTGTGCGCTCAGGCGATCGCCACAAACACTTATACTGGGGGACCTGCAAAACTCAACTTGGAAGACCAATTATTAATGACATTCAGTAGACCGAAAAGTTTTCCACCCTGATCCCCTTGTGCTAGATAATGGTGACTGTGTTGGAAAGAAGTAGAGAAGATACCGTTGGCAATAATTTTTTACTCTTTTGATGATAAACCTCATTAATTAGTTTTCAGTCAGGGCAGCATTAGGCTTTTTAACTTTTGTAGTTCATTTGCCAACATGAAAAGAGCTGCTTCAACCCTAAAAAAGGAATTGAGGAAATATGACCTTAGTAACTCACCGTTTTATCGAAACCAACGGTATCAAGATGCATATTGCCGAACAGGGGCAAGGTCCATTGGTAATCTTGTGTCACGGCTTCCCAGAATGTTGGTACTCCTGGCGGCATTAGTTATCGGCATTAGCTGAAGCTGGGTTCCACGCGGTAGCACCAGACCAGTGCGGCTATGGACAGACCTCAAGACCGGAACCAATTGAGGCATACCGTATTTTCCAGTTGGTTGGTGATATTGTTGGTCTGATTCATGCGCTGGGTGAGGAGCAAGCAATCATTGTTGGACACGATTGGGGTGCGCCTGTTGCCTGGTATTGTGCCCTACTCCGTTCAGACATCTTCCACGCTATCTCCCTGCTGAGTGTGCCCTATCAACCCCGCAGTTGGTCAGACATTCGACCGACAGAAGTAATGAAGTTGATGGCAGGCGAGCAGGAGTTCTATCAGCTGTACTTTCAAGAACCAGGTAAAGCTGAGGCGGAACTAGAGTCTGATGTTCGCGCTACCATACGTGCAATTCTTTACTCCGCCTCAGGAGATCCACCACCAGAAAAACGCTGGCGCTTCCTATTTAACAAGTCGGAGAAGCCAATAGACACAAGTAACGTACCGGAGCAACTTCCGGCTTGGTTAACAGACCAGGATATCGACTTTTTCACCTCTGAGTTTGAGCGGACTGGTTTTCGGGGCGGGTTGAACTGGTATCGAAACATGGATAGAATCTGGGAACTAACACCGTTCCTTAGCGGCGCAAAGCTGCGCCAGCCAACATTGTTTGTGGCGGGAGAGGCAGATGCAGTGATCACAATGTACCGTGAAGCATTCGACACCCTAGAGGAAAACGTACCCAACCTGAGGCAGAAGGTATTGCTACCAAAGGCTGGTCATTGGATTCAGCAAGAACGCCCAGTTGAAGTTAATAAATTGCTCATCGAGTTTCTAACAGACCTCCAAATCGACAAGTCGATTACCTAAAAGTTCAACTAGTTTCAGATATACGTATAAATTGACTATTCGCTAAACGGTACAAAACAAGTCTATTAACTCTCATTTACTTGTTCTACGCATTTAGGACTTTTGCAAGAGGTCTAATAATTTTAGTGACAATTAATCTAAAAGTAAGAAAAAGCGAGAGAAAGGCATAAAGACTTATCCTCGCTTTTTGATTATCTAAGCTGTGAGAGTTATGATCGCTCGATTTACAGCTTCCAAAGCAGTATTGACTTCCGCTTCTGTGACAATAAGTGGTGGCACAAATCGGACTACTTTTGGCCCAGCTGGTACTAGCAATACGCCCTCTTTGATGGCAGCATTGACGATATCTGCTGCAGTTATTTGAATATCGGCTCGCAATTCCAAACCGTTAATTAAACCCCAACCCCGAACTTCGCCAACGTGCTGAGGATATTTTGCTGCGATCGCCTTCAATCCAGATCGCAACTGTTCACCCCTATCTTGCACATTCTGCAAAATATTTTCCCGTTCCAATGTCTGGCAAACACTGAGTGCTACACCACACACAAAAGGATTACCGCCAAAGGTACTGGCGTGTTCTCCTGGTTGAAAAACGTCGCAGAATTTCTTGCTGATCATTGCACCGATGGGGATACCGCCACCTAAGCCTTTAGCACTGGTGAAAATATCCGGTTCAACGCCGAGATGTTCGTAAGCCCATAATTTGCCGCTGCGCCCCATACCAACTTGCACTTCGTCGAAAATCAATAAAATGCCAGTTTCATCGCAAATTTGCCGTAACTTTTTGAAATAGGCAACATCTCCTGGACGCACACCGCCTTCTCCTTGCAATGGCTCGATCAGAATTGCTGCTACCCGATAATCGCCTTCATCCAACTCGCTAATCGCCACTTCCACAGCGTTAATATCGTTGTAATTTACGTAGTGAAAACCAGGAACCAAGGGATCAAAGTACTTTTGATACTTCGGTTGTGCTGTAGCGGTAATCGTTGCCAAAGTCCGTCCGTGGAAACTGGCATTGGCGGTTAAAATAATCGGTTTTTCAATGTCTAATACTGTGTGGGCGTATTTCCGCGCCAGTTTAATTGCGGCTTCGTTAGCTTCAGCTCCAGAGTTGCAGAAAAATACGCGATCGGCACAGGAATGATCGACAAGCCATTTTGCCAATTCACCTTGCTCAGGAATGTAATACAAATTAGAGACATGGTGTAGCTTTTGGATTTGGCGTGTTACCGCTTCTACCATGGCTGGGTGGGCATGTCCTAAAGTACAAGTAGCAATTCCCGCTACAAAGTCTAGATATTCCCGCCCCTGCGTATCCCAAACTCGGCATCCAGCACCCCGTTCTAGGGCTAAGGGAAACCGGGCGTAGGTAGACATGACAGCTTCATTAAAGCTATCTGTATCAAAGGGACTAGATGCTACTGACCCTGAATCTGGGGGGATGGTGGCTTGGTCAACGAGAGTTTGTAGGCTCACTACCGCTCCTCCTGAAAGTTTTTCATTATATAGTTATTTACTAGTTTCCTAGAAATCCCTAAAAAATACTTTTTATTTAGCACAACTCGTACTTCTTCTTAAACTAACGCTTATATGACCTCAAACACCTGGCGTGGTGAAAAAATTTTGTACTCAACATTTGAGCAAGAGGATGAGCGAACAGGTAAAGTTGGTAGCTTGATTTATTCTTACCCACTTACTTAGTTTAAATATACTAAAAAGGACGAATATTAAAAAGTTAGTAGAAAACTAGAAAAAGTAGGTTAAAAGTACTATTTTTACCTCATTCTCAACACTTGAGCAAAAATATCAACGTATCCAAAAAGAGTTGATGGCTGGGGCGATCGCTCTTGGCGGTGTTTTCTTCATTGGCACTTTGTGGTACTGGTTAGTGGAGGGCTGGTCATGGGAAGATGCAGCTTACATGACAGTCATTACTTTAGCGACTGTGGGATATGGAGAGACGCACCCACTCGGTAGCCGAGGACGATTATTTACAATTGCCCTGATTTTGTTGGGTGTAGTCAATATCGGTTACATTGTCAACAGATTTACAGAAGCGATCATTCAAGGCTACTTTCAACAAGGAATTCGGCTACAGCAGCAGAGGCGGTTAATGGAATCTCTATCAGAACATTACATCATCTGTGGATTTAGTCGGACTGGTCGCCAAATTGCCAAGGAATTTCGGGCAGAAGATGCACCTTTTGTAGTGATTGATTCGGAAATCGAATCAGTACAAAGGGCGCAGACTGAAGGTTATACAGCATACCAAGGTGACGCGACCTTAGATGACACACTTTTGAAAGTTGGTATTGAACGGGCGGTTTGTATCGTTGCAGCCCTTCCTTCTGATGCTGAAAATTTATACATCGTATTATCAGCTAAAACACTGAATTCAGGGATTCGGGTGATCGCACGAGCAAGTACAGAAGAAGCTTTGCAGAAGTTACGACGGGGTGGTGCAGATGAAGTGATATCCCCCTATATTACTGGTGGTAAGCGGATGGCTGCTGCGGCACTCAGACCCCAAGTGTTGGATTTTGTAGACGGGATTTTGACAGGTGCAGACCGCCAGTTGTATATGGAAGAATTTTTACTCGAACCGTCTTTCTGTCCTTTTGTCGGTCAAACTTTACAAAAAGCGAGATTGCGATCGCAATCTGGGGCATTAGTTCTGGCAATTCGCCGTGTTGATGGGACTTTAATCGGTGGCCCCACTGGCGACACGATTTTAATGCCGGGAGATCGACTAATTGGTATGGGTACAGCAGAGCAGTTGCGTAGCCTGAATCAAATTCTTGGCCCAATGAATTCCAAGAAACTGCGGCGACCGAAAAATAGTTGATTTTATTTTATTTAATTACTTTTTTATACTAATTAGGTATTGTTTGTCTAGTCTAATTGCGTAAACAGATTTAGACTTTCCCAAACCGCCGCTCCCGTTGCTGGTAGGCACACAAGGCGCGGTGAAATTCGGCACGGTCAAAATCGGGCCAGAGAGCATCAGTAATATAAATTTCTCCATAAGCCATTTGCCAGAGAAGAAAATTTGAGAGGCGCATTTCTCCACTGGTGCGAATTAACAAATCTGGGTCAGTAATTCCGGCTGTGTATAAGTGGCTCTCAAACACCTGTTCATTAATTTCATTGGGTTGTAGCATACCTTGCTGGACTTGCTTTGCGATCGCCTGACAAGCTTGTAAAATCTCTTGCCGTCCGCCATAATTAGTTGCCACCGAAAACCGGATACCACGATTATCCTTAGTTTCTTCCATTGAACGGGAAATTTCTTGTTGGAGCGATCGCGGCAGGTCTTGCAAATTCCCTACAAACTTAATTTGAACATTTTCTTCGACCATTTCCCGCAGTTCTTGGCGCAAAACTCTTTGAAATAGAGTCATCAAAAAATCTACTTCTTCCTGCGGTCTTTTCCAGTTCTCCGTTGAAAAAGCATAAGCTGTCAACGCCTGAATTCCCCAATCCTGACAACAGCGAAGTAAATCCTTAAGAGCATCTACTCCTCGTTTATGACCCATAATTCGGGGTAGACCCTGACGTTTAGCCCATCGACCATTACCATCCATAATCACCGCAACATGCTGCGGCAATAATTCTCGTTTTAAATCAGTAGGTAAATCTTGCAGTTTAGTTTGTTGTACGGTCATTTTTTATCTCGAGAAGCGGTCGATGGTAATCTGAGTAAACGTGAAACCAGTGCTAGTGTCTTCCCACCTATCCGACGAACAAAACTCAACAGACCAGGAGCAACTGCTTCCCTATCTACGGATGGAGACAAAACAGCCTCTAATGACTCTTTCAGTTTCCTAATCGTCAGCGGTCTATTTAGGGTTCCCCGTTCCGCTAAGGAAATAGAACCCGTTTCTTCAGAGACAACGACACAAATGCAATTTTCGACCCGCTCAGTAATTCCCATTGCTGCGCGGTGGCGTGTTCCCAACTGGCGCGAGGCTGTGCGTCCCGAAAGTGGTAAAATTATACCGGATGATATGATCCGTGAGCCACGAATCAATGTCGCTCCATCGTGTAACAAAGTTTTCGGCTGAAAAATTGTCTGGATTAGTTCTTTAGAAACTTCTGCATTTAGCTTTACTCCTGGCACAGAAAAATCTCGCTCATCAATTGGCCCTATAGTTTCCACAATTAGTAAAGCTCCAATGCGGTTTTTTGACAATTCTTTAACAGCCTCAACAATTTCATCAATTACACTATCAGATTTGGGGATTGCCAGACGGTCGGGTTGAAACAGCTGGCGGAATTCGCCACGCCCCAATTGCTCCAAAAACCGCCGAAACTCTGACTGTAGAGCAACTGCCATCGCCACAGCACAACCAATCACCAACTTTTCTAGTACAAAACTTAGCAGAGGTAGTCCGAATCTGCCACTTAGTGCTGAGGCTAGCATTAAGATAATGAATCCCCGCACCATCCATAGTGTCCGGCGCTCACTAATAATAACTAGTATCATGTACGTCAGCGCCAGCACTAACACAATATCCAGAGTCCCAAGTAGCAAGGACTGTGACCACCCCAGGTTTGTCAGCCATTGCTTCCACCAATCTCTCATGACATCTGGATTAAACTTTTGCCTCTAATTACGGTTGGTCATTTGTCATTTGTCATTTGTCATTTGTCCTTTGTCATTTGCAAATGACTAATGACTAATGACCAAAGACAAATGACTAAATTTTTAGTCTTTCTGGTAGGCGATCTTGTCGAATTAAATCTTCATAAGTTTCACGTTGCAAAATTAAATTTGCTTCGCCATTCGCCACTACGACTGCTGCCGGTCGGGGCAAGCGGTTGTAGTTAGATGCCATACTGTAATTGTACGCACCAGTTCCCATAACTACGAGAATATCCCCTGCTTCAGTCTTTGGGAGTAGAGCATTTTTAATCAGAATATCTCCTGATTCACAATGTTTACCAGCAATTGTGACTGTTTGGGTTAGGGGAGAAGACATTTTATTGGCAATGACTGCCCGATAAACTGATTGGTAAGTAATGGGGCGGGGATTGTCAGACATTCCGCCATCAATTGCCACGTAGGTACGAATTTCTGGGATAACTTTGGATGAACCAATAGTATAGGCAGTAACGCAAGCTGTGGCAATTAGCGATCGCCCCGGTTCACTCAATAATTTCGGCAAAGGCAGATTTTCGGCTGCACAAGCTTCTTGAATTACTTCACAAATCTCCTTCACCCACTCTTCAATGCTAGGGGGATCGTCTGATTCTGTGTATTTAATCCCCAAACCGCCACCAACATTTAACTCTGTAATATTTAAACCATACTTCCTGGCATCCCGCAGCCACTGCACCATAACGACCGCCAAATCTTGATGCGGTTGGCGCTCAAAAATTTGGGAACCAATATGAGCGTGTACACCTACGCAATGAAGGATAGGTTGTTGACTGACAAAAGCAAACACCTCATCTAAATCGTTGGGATCAAAGCCAAATTTGCTATCTAAGTGTCCCGTGCGAATATATTCGTGGGTATGACACTCGATACCGGGAGTTAGGCGTAGCATGATGCGAATTGGTTGAGCAGGTTGGGCGATTTCGACCAGGGTACGCAAGTCATACCAGTTATCCGCCACAATGGTGACATCAGACTTGATCGCTAAAATTAATTCTTCACGAGATTTATTATTTCCATGAAGGTAGATTTTCTGGGGACTAACACCCGCTTGCAAGGCGGTGTAAAGTTCGCCTCCAGAAACTACATCGATTCCCAGACCTTCAGAAGCGGCGATCGCACAAACTGCTAAACAATTCCAAGCTTTTGAGGCGTACAATACTTGAGATTCACCCTTGTAGTATTGCTTGAAAGCATCTCGGTATTGCTGACAAGCCGAACGTAAGGTTTCTTCATCTAAAATATATAAAGGTGAACCAAACTGCTCAACTAGGGTTGTGACATCACACCCACCAATTTCCAAGAGGTCATGATGATGAACTCTGGCAGTCAAGGGTAAAAGTTCTTGATTAGGTGATGGATTTGCGCTGGTGTCGTGTCTTTGAGGTAAATATTGACTTCCAGAATGTTGAACCCCAGTGGGGTGAGTCGATACCATAACTATAAAAGTTTTCCTTGTTCAAATTACGGGCTTTGAGTTCGTCTCCCGATTCCCAGTTTACAAAGGGTTTGTAACGTTATTCAATAAATGTGATTTCATTAGACTTAGAAATTCAATTACTGACTCCAGAGCATCTGAGTGCATTGTTGGAACTGGATCAAGCCTGTTTTGGTGGTCTATGGACAATAGAGAGCTACCAACGAGAGTTGGACAGTCCTAACAGCGATTTGCTGGGTTTATTCTCTCCTGTCTCTAATTCGAGACTGCTGGGGATGGGTTGCTTTTGGTCAATTTTAGAGGAAGCCCACATTACAATTTTGGCGGTTCATCCCGAATATCACCGTCAAGGTTTAGGACAGGCTTTATTATATTCACTCATTAAGACAGCTTGCGATCGCAAAATGGAGCGAGCTACCCTCGAAGTGCGAGCTTCCAACTTGGGGGCTATATCTTTATATCAAAAATTTGGCTTCAAAACAGCGGGGCGGCGGCGACGTTACTACCAAGATAACGATGAGGACGCTTTAATCCTTTGGCTACCAGATTTACAACACCCCAAATTTCAAGCAACTTTAGACCAGTGGTATTCCATTGTCAGTGATCGCTTGGACAAATCCTCTTGGCACTTGCTTTTTAACTAATTCGTAATTAGTTTTGAATTATTAAGGCTTGCGAGCGGCTTCAGCAAAAAAATGCAAATTTGTCATACATAATTATATTTAAATATTTTATCTAAAATTTTAAATATAATAAGCAAAATATATATAAACTATTTTTGCTTGATATTAAAAAATATATATGTTAAATATAAATGTTTGGGATTAAGTAAATCAACTCTCAATGTAAGCAGTGAACTGTTTGTAATAAATTTCAAAAAGCCTGGTGAACTAAAGCTCCTCAGTACACTAGTTAGATAAAAGTAGTCAATAGTTAACAATTAGCCCATCAACCCAAGTCATAGCTTCAGGATGTCTATAATCTGTTATACAGGCATCCAAAAGCTTTGCCTGTGCTAAAATCAGCATACCGGCACGACCGCAGATGATGGGATAAAGCCATGTTTGAGCGCTTCACAGAAAAAGCCATTAAGGTAATCATGCTGGCCCAAGAAGAGGCCCGCCGTTTAGGTCACAACTTTGTCGGAACCGAGCAGATCCTCCTGGGTCTGATTGGCGAAGGCACTGGAGTGGCTGCCAAGGTGCTGAAATCAATGGGCGTCAATCTCAAAGATGCCCGAATTGAAGTTGAAAAAATTATAGGACGGGGATCAGGCTTTGTTGCCGTGGAAATTCCGTTTACGCCACGGGCAAAGCGAGTTTTAGAACTCTCCTTGGAAGAAGCACGCCAACTGGGGCATAACTACATTGGCACCGAGCATCTGCTGTTGGGCCTAATCCGCGAAGGGGAAGGCGTAGCAGCCAGGGTGCTAGAAAACCTCGGTGTGGATCTATCTAAGGTAAGAACCCAAGTCATTCGGATGTTGGGAGAAACTGCCGAAGTTTCACCAGGCGGTTCATCCGGGCGCACAAAAACCCCGACTCTGGATGAATTTGGCTCAAACCTGACCCAGATGGCGATTGACAATAAGCTCGATCCAGTGGTGGGACGGGCCAAGGAAATTGAGCGGGTGATTCAGATATTGGGTCGCCGAACTAAAAATAACCCAGTGCTGATTGGGGAACCAGGGGTTGGTAAAACAGCGATCGCTGAAGGTTTAGCTTCACGCATTTCCACTAAAGATGTCCCTGACATCCTCGAAGATAAACGCGTCGTCACGCTGGATATTGGTTTGCTCGTAGCAGGAACCAAGTATCGGGGTGAATTTGAAGAACGCTTGAAAAAAATCATGGATGAAATCCGCTCGGCGGGTAATGTCATTCTCGTGATTGATGAGGTACACACCTTAATTGGTGCGGGTGCAGCAGAAGGTGCTATTGACGCAGCAAATATCCTCAAGCCAGCTTTGGCTAGAGGTGAGTTGCAGTGCATCGGCGCTACAACCCTAGATGAATACCGGAAGCACATTGAGCGAGATGCAGCGCTAGAGCGGCGTTTCCAACCAGTGATGGTTGGCGAACCTACAGTAGATGAAACAATTGAAATTTTGTATGGTCTGCGCGAACGCTACGAGCAACACCATAAACTGAAAATCTCCGACGAAGCATTGGTAGCGGCGGCAAAGTTATCAGACCGTTACATTAGCGATCGCTACCTCCCAGATAAAGCCATCGACTTGGTTGATGAAGCTGGTTCTAGGGTGCGCTTGATTAACTCCCAACTGCCACCTGCAGCCAAGGAGTTAGACAAAGAACTGCGTCAGATATTAAAAGAAAAAGATGACGCGGTGCGCTCTCAAGACTTTGACAAAGCTGGAGAATTGCGCGATCGCGAGATGGAAATCAAAGCCGAAATCCGGGCGATCGCTCAAAGCAAGACCAATGCAACTGGCACAGAAGGTGAAGAACCTGTAGTTACAGAAGAAGACATTGCTCACATTGTCGCTTCCTGGACTGGGGTACCGGTGAACAAACTCACCGAATCTGAATCTGAAAAGCTGCTGCACATGGAAGACACCTTGCATCAGCGTTTAATTGGTCAGGATGAAGCTGTGAGAGCAGTTTCACGGGCAATTCGTCGCGCTCGTGTCGGTTTGAAAAATCCCAATCGACCTATAGCTAGCTTTGTCTTCTCTGGGCCTACTGGTGTAGGTAAAACCGAGTTAGCCAAGTCCTTAGCTGCTTACTTCTTCGGTTCCGAAGAAGCGATGATCCGCTTAGATATGTCGGAATACATGGAGCGTCACACCGTCAGCAAGCTGATTGGTTCCCCTCCAGGTTATGTTGGCTATAACGAAGGTGGTCAGTTGACTGAAGCCGTGCGGCGGCGTCCTTACACCGTGGTGTTGTTCGACGAAATCGAAAAAGCACACCCCGATGTATTCAACATGCTGCTGCAAATTTTGGAAGACGGTCGGTTAACCGATGCCAAAGGCCGCACGGTGGACTTCAAGAACACCTTGCTGATTTTAACTTCCAATATTGGTTCTAAGGTAATTGAAAAAGGCGGTAGCGGTATCGGCTTTGAATTCTCTGAAGATGCCAGCGAGTCAACTTACAACCGGATTCGCTCTTTGGTGAACGAAGAACTCAAGCAGTACTTCCGTCCAGAGTTCCTCAACCGACTCGATGAAATTATCGTCTTCCGTCAGTTGAGCAAGCCTGAAGTGACCCAAATCGCCGAAATTATGCTCAAGGAAGTATTTGGTCGTCTGACTGAAAAGGGTATTACCCTAGAAGTCACCGAGCGCTTCAAGGATCGGTTGATCACTGAAGGTTACAGTCCAAGCTACGGTGCAAGGCCATTACGTCGGGCAATTATGCGCCTGCTAGAAGATAGCCTAGCAGAAGAAATTCTGTCTGGTCGTATCAAGGATGGCGATACAGCCTTAGTTGATGTGGATGAGAATGGCGTTGTGCAAGTTAGTTCTCAACAGCGTCGGGAATTGTTACCCCAAGGTGTTGAGTAAGATTTAGGGTTTGGGATTTAAATCTCAAATAAAAAATTGAAAAACGGTAGAGCAATTTAAACCTCTACCGTTTTTTATGTGCTTTGCTATCTATAGTTTTCCTATTAGCAATAAGTCAAATGGACACAATACGGTTCGCCTAACCAAAAATCTCAATTTATTAAATCCTAGAACGTCTATTATTAAGTTAAATTATTGTAATGTTAATTATTAACATGATTTCAACCATGTTCAAAGTAGGTAGTTTTTTGAATTAATTATTAGTATTATCCGAGATTTTAGACAGTCTATTGTAAACTTCCTCTACAAACCAAGATATTGAGTTTTTAATAATAGAAAAGTTTGTTTCTGAATAGAATAAGTTTTGAGCAGGCTTAGAAATTTTATTAAGTTGTACTTCTATGGTATCTTTACTACCGTGACACTGTATTTGTCTTAATTGATTCATATTTATAATAGTAAGATAATTTTGCCGTAAATGTGGAAAACCTGAAGCATCATAAAAATCTTGTCTAATTAACTCAAAAACTATACGTGCTGCTGCTGGAAGACTTTTTTTATAAATTTCCTCTATTTTTTTAAAATCAATATAATTTTCTCCACTCTTCTTAATGTGATTTGCAGTTATTGTACCTTGATTATATATGTATATGTCTGCAAAGTAATCAGACTTTCCTGGCTTATCATAAAATTTTTTCACTCTCTGATAAGCGTCTAAAAATGCCGTATTGTTTTCACTTATATATTTATATTCTTGTTCAAAAAGAAATATAATTGCAGATTCTATTGTCTTACGAGCAGATTGACAAAAATTAGGAATCTGATCTTTGTTACTATCTTGGTGTCGGCATTCCGCCATACTTTTGCTATATTTGTTTAAATTTCCTACCCAAGATAAATAGCTTTTATCTTTTATGTATGAATAATCAATAAAGTAGTCATCTGGTATATTAGATTGTACTTGAGTTTTTTCTAAAACTTCTTCATTGCTCTTGACTATAATACTATCAGTATCTTTATTGCTTAATATTTGTATTTCCGATAAATGAGCAATCTGATCTGATAGCTTATTGACACTATTAGAAAAGTTCTCATTTAGTTTAATAAACTGGTGATTTATTTCATTAGATAATAGTTCAATACTACCTTTTAAGCCTTGAATCTCTTGTTTTACTTCTTCCTGCATAGTAGAAACTTTGTCTATTTTTAAATATTTTATTGCTCGTTTGTAATTTGCTTATAAAGCTTTAGAAATTTTAAGTATATTGGATCCTCATTTCCTTTGACCATGCCAATAAACGCTATCTTACCTCTAAGTACCTGTTTAAAAGTTAGTTTATCTTTAGTAACAGTTCTAGTTTTCTTCTCATATTTTCCCCGAAACTCTTCTTCCGCAGCCTCAAGTCCAAATTTAGCCCAAGCATGAAGCATAGCACGAACCTGACGCACATATCTTCGGTCAACATTAGGAAACAGATTAGTCGTTAATCCCGTTACTTCTTGATGATTCCCTTTGACTTGCAGTCGATTTTTAGGATTATTTACCTCAAATCCATTTTCATTAATAATTGATAGTAATCTATTACCAATAAAAATTTTATCTACATATTCTTCAGCTACTATATATGCTAATTCTTCAGGGAACTTAGGTAAAGTTGTTGAAAAAGTAATATCATCTGCATACCTTGTATAAGTAGCTTTGTATTCTTTAGCTAAACGTTGCAATTGACTATCCATCTTGGCACAAATCATATTAGTCACGATAGGTGAAGTTGGTGCACCTTGAGGTAACTGATTGTTATGACAACAAATCTGTGCTAAAACAGTCGCTACATCTGGATGTAAACCATAGGGTGTAGCCATAAACATACCCCGGACTCGACCAAAATTAATCGACGGAAAAAAATCAGTTAAATCAAGATTTAGAACATAGCGTTTTTTAGTATGAGCTTGAGCATTAGTTACAATATTTTTCCCCATCACAAACCCATGCACTGATGGTTTTATCTCATACACTGTTTGTAATACTTGATTAAGTTTTGTCTGAATAATTTTAAGTGCAGTTATCGGAGTTGATATCTGACGAATACCACCAGACTTTTTAGGAATCTCAAAAGTTTTATAACGTTTGTCGGTTTCAACAAGATATATATGATAAACAAGGCGAGGATAGGAAACCTCTAAAAGGTCAGCTATATCCATTGGTTGTTTGAGAGAGTAAAATTTCTCTCGTAAAGATTCGGGGCTATCTGTGAGAAGCAACTGAGAGTTTTTTTTCACTTTGTCCCCTGAGTTATCCTTAATCAGCTATCTTTTTAGCGATGTAACAACAATATTTAGATTTAGCATTGACACAAATATCATGCTAATTTCTACGATTAGAAATAAAGAATATCACTTGCGGGTGTATTCTCGCCTATTCGGATAAGGATCAAGAGGCAATTTAAAAGATTAAACTCCTCGTAAAGCTGACCGTAAAATACACCGTCGCAGGATCAACAACGGAAATCAATACCTATTACCGCAAGTGATTGAAGTGGTTTGTCTAATGAATCATTGCTTATAACTAATTCAGACTTACCTTTAGGTAATCTTACAAGCAAATAGTCTCAAAGTGTTGGGTAAAAATGACTAAATTAGTGGTAAGTTTGGCTGAATAATAAATAAATCCAACAAATCTCATTGCTA
Source organism: Nostoc sp. (assembly GCF_036917555.1). Classification (GTDB taxonomy): domain Bacteria; phylum Cyanobacteriota; class Cyanobacteriia; order Cyanobacteriales; family Nostocaceae; genus Nostoc. The sequence continues at coordinate 21,700 of NZ_JBALDD010000078.1, forward strand.
GCGTTGGGTTTCATGCCTTAGACTGACTTATATAAATTTTTGTTTTCATCGGAATTGTGAAATTTAGCTGTTTTCAGTGTAAATCTGGGAAATACAAAAAACTGAACTTTTAATCATGAGTGGAATTAATCGTCAAATTACCCTTGACGTTAGACAAGTTGCCAAGCACATAGCAGGTATACCTCAAAGTCAAAGACTTCTCAAACGATGGCTTGCCGCTCATGTATTTAATGATGAACCTACAATGAATAGAGTTACTCAAGCCATAATAGAAAATGGGCAGTTCACCGGAATGATTCGAGGATATAACCGTTATGGGATGTTTTTTAATGAACCAATAGGTTATAGAATCAGTCCAGATGGTAGCCGTATTCTACTTTACTATGGGGAGAAAAAAACCAATGCAGACGACCAATACCACGTCATCCCCCGCACAAGACCGAGTGAAGAATAACTGGGAATTTACAGAAGTATGGATAGATCCAATGTTATCCCCTCCATATATTCTTTTATTGCTTTGCGAAAGTGAAGATAACTGTCAAGTTTATGATCCGGCGCAGGGTTATAAAATTGCATTTTCTAGTAATGACTATAATGCAGCCAAGTTATGGTTACTAGAAGATGAATATGAACCAATTGAAGGTAGGCTTTTAGCGGCAGAATTAGTCTGAGTTACTAGAGAGTTTTTAGAGAATATGATTGGTTTGACTGTTGAAGAAATGTTGGGGTAGAAGTCAAACTAATACTTACTTCTAGCATATAGCCGAAACTTCTGGTGCTGAGTCTTGCAACATTCTGAAAATGTTCTTTGTTTTTATCTTTAGCTCAACTACATTGCAGTATAGCTTGGTAGTAGAATTAGTATACAATATCAACAAAGGAGCAAAGACGTGCAAAGCATACTTTTAAGCCGCGAAGAAGTTGCACGACGTGCGAAAGAATTGTATCAAAATAGCATTCGCCAAGAAGTGGCTCGAGAAGAAAACATCGGTAAAATGGTGATTATTGATATAGAAACAGGTGAATACGCAGTTGACAAAATAGGTATAGAATCAGCGCGATATTTACGTAAAAAACACCCATTTGCTCGACTATACGGTATTCGCATTGGTTATAAAGTTGCTGTTTCGTTCTCTGGTTTTCTGGAGCGTGATTCACAGTGATTTCTGGTATTGTCAAGGATGCACATCCAACTATTAATGTAGAATTTCGACTGCCAAATCTACCAGATTTTACTATTGAATTTGTTATAGACACAGGTTTTACAGATTACCTTTGTCTACCACCAGAAGCAGTTGTTTTGTTGGATTTACCTTTCCTGTATGAACTACCTGCAAATCTAGCTGATAATAGTTGGGTAGATATACCAGTACATGAAGCTGTTATTATTTGGAATGGCGAAGAAAGGGTAGTTAATGTACTTGCTACAGGAAAGCGACCTTTACTAGGAACTACTTTACTTGATCAGCATGAACTTGTTATACAGTTTATCGAGGGCGGTTTAGTAACAATTGATGAATTATAGTTGCTTTATGTATATATCGAGTTTTTATCAATAGCAATATAGCAGCTACCTTTATTAGGTACAGCTTTACTTGAGGAACCAATCGTTACGACTGTGATAGTTGCTAAGTGGATGATTGACGAATATCACCGCATAATTGACGCTGGCATTTTGAGCGATCGCAAAGTTGAACTACTCAAAGGAGAAAAGGATTCTGAGTAACGTATATTTTTCAATTTCACTAGATATTTAATAACCTTTCGCTAGATATTTTATGCAGAGACACGATTTTACTCGCATCTCTACAATGTCTTTTCATGAGTTTTATTCTGCGTTCACAAATTCCAAATATCCATTACTAAGTTCTTTAACTGCCAAATCATAAAATTGCTTACCATGTTCTGGCGTTGCTAAAGCCGGATTTGATCCCATGCGTCCATCTGGATAACGTACTCGAAAGTCAGCAGCGCTATAAATCCTATGTCCGCTTGCAACTTCTGGTGAAAGGGGTGCTTGCTTAATCGCGTCTGGATAAACGTACTGGGTGAGGGCTACTTCGCTTGGCGTTGCATGAGAACCTTCTTGATCCCCATATAATTCTTTAGCTAGCTTATATACAGAACCGCACATAAACCAGTTTGCCACTTGACATTGCACCTGTTGAGCATTGGCAATCTGCAAATCTTCTAAATGAGCATAAGTTTCTGAGAAAGCAGCTTTGAGGGTAGCAATATTACCGCCGTGTCCGTTAATAAAGTAGAATTTGCTAAAACCAGCTTTTGCTAAACAAGTTACATAATCTCGCACAACTAGAATTAAAGTGCTAGGACGCAGACTGATTGACCCAGGAAAAGCGGTATGGTGTAGTGCCATCCCTACATTGATTGTAGGGGCAATGATCGCTTGGGTTGCATCACCCACACCGGCTGCGATCGCTTCTGCACAAATAGCATCAGTACCAATTAACCCTGTTGGCCCATGTTGTTCTGTAGAACCAATAGGGAAAATAATACCTTTTGACTGCTGTAAATAAGCTTCAACTTCTTGCCAAGTACTTAAATGCAGTAACATTGTTAATGATTTTCCTCAATAAAATTGTGGTGGGATGAAACCTTTTGCTGCTAAACTCCCACTAATACGATTATGAACTCTCTTAATTTTCTGTGCTGGCGATCGCACAATATCCCCGACGGGAGCAAAAGTTGTCGGGGATCTTTGTATACTGCCAAATTTGCAGAGAATTAGACTATCTATTTCTATGAATACTGTTTAGGGGATGAAGGTGCAACGAGTTTTCACAGAGATTGATATAAGCAATTTACCGATTCTGCCACTTTATCCTACAATACTCGCTGCGAACTTCCCCCTAATAGAAATCAAAATTGAGTTATGAGATGTTGGTTTTCTGGATGCTCAATAAAACCAAGGGGATCAATTTTAAATCTTGACTAATCAAAGTAATAATGCTTCTTTACGTCCTTTGTAATTTTCCATGTGCAGGACATACCAGCGGGAAAAATCACTAAATCGCCTTTACCCATTTGCACTGGCTGTCCACCATCAGGGGTAACAAGTACGTCACCTTCCAAAAAATAGCAAGTTTCTTGAGAATCATAAGTCCAAGGAAATTTGGAAACTTCCTTTTTCCAAATTTCCCATTTAAATATACCTAATTCATTGAGATATTCTTGCCTGGGTTGATGCTCAATTTTAATTTCCATATTGTGTTTTATCTAGTTATATTCAGCAGTAAGATTGAATATCCTCTCCACACTTGTCTACTAGATAACATAAAGCGCGAAAACGCAAGTAGACAAGTTCGTTATAAAGCGGATTTAGCTTGCACATTGGCGGAATATGACCTATTTTGCGGCCAAAAAGCATGATATCACGCTCGAATGGACACTGGGCGGGAATTAGTTTAGCAATAAATTTGGCTAATTTCGGATTCAGAATCTCAATTTTGTCGAGCCATTGACGTAATGGTTGCAATAAATCCAATTTGGGTTTAGCAAATTGCTTTTTACTACCTATTTGATTCTTTTCTTCTAAAGGTTTGATAAAAGCAGGGAGAAAAATACGCCGCTGATTCTGTATTTTAAGCATCGTTTTAGGCAAGGGTTTTCTTGTGTAGATGAACTATTTGCCGATTGAGAATATAATCATGTAATATGTTTAGTCAATTTGCACTGCGTTTGTAGATGAAGAAGCAAAGTAAGCATAATGCAAACAATTTACATGTATCCTTGGGAGGAGGAATGGTTTAACTAATTGTTATTTAAACCCACCAAATCATGAAGAACTGTCCCGTTAAATACAAAATAACAAAGAAAATATAAAAATGGCATTTCTTTAACTTATGGATTTTTAATCTTGAAGATAGCAATCTTATATGTTAAATATAAATGCCTAATTCTGAAACTGACTAGTATCTAAAGATGTAGTTTATGACACACAAGCACAGTTTTGTTCTGACCCCATATACATTTCGCCAGGATTAGCCCCTAATATCTCTCGATTTTCAGTATTATCAAAACGGTGACCATGACTGGCAAAAATAGAATTTCGCATAATATCTAGTTCAAAACCGTTTTTACCATCCAAATCTGCATCAGTTACAAGTCTTTGAGAAAGCCAGAAATAATTGTTGAGAGTTGTGGTATCAACTGGTGGTACTAATGTAGTTGAGGAAGGTGTAGATTGAGTTGGAACAGATGGGGTAGTTGGTGTAAATGTGGGAGTTTCTCTCACAGGGCTTGTAACAGTTGACGGTGCTGTTGAAGGTAATACCGTTTTGTCTGCTGTAGGTTGAGAAGATTTTGGTAACACTTGACTAATAATCACAGATGCACCAATTAACCCACCTGCAATCAAACTACCAATGAGAATATTATTCTGACCATTACTACTTTCAGGGCTAGGCTGTGGTTCGACAGGCACTGTCTGAGGTGGTGGTGCAGAGACTACAGTCGGTTGAGTCAAGAGGGGTTGCGTCGGTGGAATTGGATTTGCTATGCTCTGCATAGCATCCAGCATTGCTCTGGCAGTGGGGTAGCGATCGCACGGATGATAAGTGATCGATAAAGCGATCACTCCTGCGATAATTGGGCTAAGATGACTAGCATACTGTTGCCATACAATTTCACCCGTCTGGGAATCCGTTTCTAGTTGTTGTGCTTGTCTACCAGTCAGCAAATAAATTACCGTCATTCCTAAATTATATAAATCACTAGAATAAACTGGTCTACCTGCGGCTTGTTCACTCGGCATATAGCCAGGTGTACCAATCACAATCGAACTGGTAGGATTGCCTTGAGAATTCACCATTGTTCCCATTGACTCCCGCACAGCACCAAAATCAATCAGCACTGGTTTACTATCCCGATGACGCACAATAATGTTATCCGGTTTAATATCGCGGTGAACGATATGTCTAGAGTGAACGTAATCCAGAACGGGTAATAAATTCATGAATAATTCCTGGACAGGGACTTCACTAAATAGCCCTTGCTTTTGGACTGTTCCAGTTAGGGTATCGCCTTCAACCCACTCTTGAACTAAGTAAAATTGTCCACCTGAAGAAAAGTAAGCATACAATGCTGGAATTTAGTCCATTTGCGCCACCAAGTTCTTCTAAAATAGCTGCTTCGCGTTGAAACCTCTCTTGCACTAACTAGTAAATTTGGAAATTGTTGTGAATTGGTCTTAGCTGTTTAACCACACAACGGCGCTTTGAGGGCATATAGGTATCTTCTGCTAAATAGGTTTCACCAAACCCACCAGCGCCCAGTGTGCGGATAACTTGATAGCGATCGTTCAGCAGCCGTCTTGTCATGGGAGATTACAAGCGATATTCATAAGATAGTTTTCCCCAAAACTACCTTCATTTCAAATCTAGTAAACCTTCTTCTTTCAATTTAGGATTGAAGCGAATCTGCATTTGCAAACCACGCACTTCTAACAATTGCGTTGAAATTTCTGCTTCTACTCTCCGTGCCACATTTTTAAGAACTTTTATTTGTGCTAATTCATCATTAGCTGGATTTTGATAATTTACCTGTTCTTCATCTGTCATTACAACTTTGACATCAATGGGATGAGTCCATTTTTCCTTGTTATCCCCATTACCCCAAGGCACACTGCCATTTTCAGCAATCCAAGCATTTTCAGTATTTTCTAAAATTGTGCGACTAGGGCGTTCAATAGTTTGAACCTTGACCCAATAGCATTGCTGTGGCTGACGAACTAAATGCTGCTTGAGGCTAAGATAAACATCACGGGAGTATCCTACAAATTGCAGCACTTTTTCTTGGTCAAATATAGCATATACACCGATTTTACTCTGAAATTGTTCGGGTAATTGCCCGCGATCGTCTATATAAGGTATATATTCCAGAGTTGCCAAAGAAGAAAGATTTGTTTCAGAAGCCATACATTAAATATCAAACTTACTATTTGCCTTCAAAATTGAAAATTACGAATTAGGAAAAAATTAATCCATTACTCAATCAATTTTTGGTAAATTGCACAAAGGCGACTGGGTTTAAAAATCTTAGCAATAAACATGAAATTTGAAGGTACATTGATGATGACATACTCATCAGATTCATGATACTTTTCAAATTCTGCTGGCATTCCTTTAGTAGTAGTTAAGCTATAAGGAACTGGCTGGAAAAGTAATTCTGTAAATTTAAGTTGCTCACATCCCAACTGTTGACAAATTTGGTTCAAGAAAGCAACGCTTGTCAATAAATTGAATAGAGTTTGTTGAGCCTGTACTTCAAGAGTGAAACTGCCATCAAAGTTTTGAACGATTTTAAGGGACATTTTATGTATTAATAGCTAGTTATTAATGACTAACTGATGATACAGAATAGGCAACATTTACACATAGATGATCGATCATCCAAAAAGGCTAGGCAACTAAGTCTATCTTTTTGTGCAGATGTGTTTGGTGAAAAATCACCACTT
>NZ_JBALDD010000079.1:0-4537 GCF_036917555.1 Nostoc sp.
ATCAGTTGAGTAGGGAGCCGGCATAACTATGAGTATTTTTGCTGCCTCTTTAGTTTCCTAAATTTGTGGTCTATTCAATTGAAAAACGCTGTAAATTGACACCACTGGGCAGTGCCGTGCCCCTACGGGTGTACCTCACGCAAACGAGAAGTGCTATATATGCCTGATAATTAGTAAGGCAATCTACAAACAGCAAAGATGCAGACTCTCCAAAAACTCTCCCTCCCAAGCATGGGCTGCGGCACTTGGGCTTGGGGCAACCAACTGCTTTGGGGATATGACGAAAGTATGGATGAGCAGTTGCAAGCCGTCTTTAACCTTTGTGTAAGCAATGGTGTAACTTTATTTGATACAGGTGATTCTTACGGAACTGGGAGATTGAATGGTCGCAGTGAGTTACTTCTGGGACGATTCAACCAAGAATATGTCGGTTCAGGCAAAGAAAATATTTGTATTGCTACTAAGCTTGCTGCTTACCCGTGGAGATGGACACGTCAATCAATGGTAAGGGCTTGCCAGTCATCTGCCCAACGCCTGGGAAGAAACGTCGATTTGGTACAGATGCACTGGTCAACAGCAAACTATGCTCCTTGGCAAGAGGAAGGGCTGTTAGATGGTCTTGCCGATTTGTATGAGCAAAGACTGGTCAAGGGAGTAGGATTATCCAATTATGGACCAAAACGGCTTCAGCGAGTGCAGAAAAAGTTTGCTGAACGAGGCGTTCCGATTACAACTCTGCAAGTTCAATATTCTCTGTTATCTACATATCCTGTCACCCAACTCAAGCTCAAAGACCTTTGTGATGAGTTAGATATCAAATTGATTGCCTACAGCCCTCTAGCTTTGGGACTACTGACAGGAAAATACTCTGAGCAAGGCCCTTTGCCTAAAGGCATTCGAGGTCTGTTATTTAAGCAAATATTATCAGGAATGCGTAGAGGCGTTCGCGCAGCGTCTCGTAGAGAAGCGGCTTCTACTGGCAAATCGCTTTTGGAATGTTTGCGAGAGGTGGCACAGTTCAGAAACAAAACTATGTCACAGGTAGCAATTAATTGGTGCATCTGTAAAGGAACCATTCCCATCCCTGGAGCAAAAAGCGTGGAACAAGCGAGGGAGAATCTTGGTGCGTTGGGTTGGCAATTAGACGCTGGTGAGATTGCAGAGTTGGATAAGGCGGCGGCGAATACAGACAAAAAAATGGTACAAAATATCTTTCAAACTAAGTGATTCAAGGTCGCTCAATTAGAATATGAATCATTGCAAATAGGTATTTCGACCACGACTGAGATGGGAATGGTGTAGTTCAATTATTTGAAAAGCGCTATCAAATCAAGACTTTTGTCAGGAGTCGAGTGATGAGCTTATGCAGTTTGAGTATTATTATTAGAGACTTCATCCGTACTAGCTTTTAAGCGATTGATTAAGCTTCTGCGGACGCGATCGCTTTTGCGAATACCACCCGCCATTTCATATTCATGGCTGTCTTTGCCGTACTTAAAGGCAACTCCCAAGAGCATTTTTTCAGTCAGATCGCTCAAACTTTTTTCCAACTCTTTCATCTCATTTGTGTAAGAGTCAATCACAGCTAGAGTGGTATTATAAGCATCTATTTTGCTACGGTACTGCTGAATTATTTGTGTAAGATTTTGCAAGTTTCGAGCATCCCCAAAATCCATGCCAGGATCAATTGCTTTAAGTCCGGCGATTCTCAATTCAGCTTTTTCTAGAACGCGATATGTACGCTTTTGCCGAGGCATAATTATCTTCTTTTTATGTGTTCTAGAGCTAGCTTGCCTTACTAAAGCCTAATTTTGGTTGGGTAAAATCCACAAATATTGGTATCGAGTGTAACTATAGACTCAGCAATATCAACAAAAATAATGATGTTTGTAACGAAAATCGTAGTGATGGTAACTAAATTTGTAACATTGTAACGAAAATAATCATGTTTGTAACAAAAATCCTAGCGGTGGTAACTAAACTCGTTATTTTAGTAACAAACTCGTAATATTGTAACGAAAATAATCATATTTGTAACAAAAATCGTCGTGGTGGTAACTAAACTCGTTATTTTAGTAACTTAAAGCGCGATGTTAGTAGCGATGTTAGTAATGGCAACTGGTTTCAATTCCAAAAACCTAGATATTACAGGCAATGAATTGAGCAAGTAATACTGAACTCTGCAAAACCTGTAACACTGAGTTAAATCGAGGTTTTTTTAACTTAGCTGTAGAATTTAGAACAAAAGCGGTGTGTTAATAAGTAAATAAGATACACATAGTCAAGGCAGGATTATGATACTTGAAACTGCGGCGATCGCTGTTGGCACTATAATAGCTACCAAAGCCTTAGAAAAAACAACCGAAAAGGTAACAGAAACTTTATTAGATAAGACTGGTAAGTTTCTCGTCACCCTCAAAAAACAGTCTCCCCATACTGTAGTTGCTATAGAGAAAGCACCAGAGCAACCACTTGATTATGGCAAGGCTGTACTAGAGGTAGAATCGGCTGCTAAAGCTAATCCCGAAGTGGCTCAAGCTATGCAGGAATTGGCCGCAGCAGCTAAAGCAGAACCAAATCCTAAATTGGCTGAAATTCTGGCTATGCCTAATTTAGAGAAATTGGCAGATAAAATTGGTCAGGTTGTCATGCCTGGTGGGACAGGAAATATTCAAAATCAATCTTTTTAAGTCATTTATCATGTTACCTAACCCCCAGCCCCTTCCCTACAAGGGAAGGGGAGTAAGATTCAAAGCCTCTCTCTATTTCGGAGAGAGGTCTTTCAGTTTTCGTGAACAGCAAGATTTAACTATGTATGCTTGAAGACTCTGGCAAGTTTGCTGAAAAAATTGGTGCTTTTGCTGCCCCTGGCGCTCAAGTTAACATTGGCACTCAAATTCTTAACGGGCAGAAACAGCTAACTTCCACAAAATCTATCCCTCGCGGTTCTGTTCATTTCGTCGGGCGAGAAACAGAACTAACAACGCTGTATGAAGACTTGCAGCGCAAAGACTATGTAGCAATAGCCGGAATGGGTGGCGTGGGCAAAACTGAATTAGCTACCCAATACGCCAGACGATATCAACAAGATTATGGGGGAATTGCCTGGTTTAACGACAGAGAAACTAATCTCGCCGCCGAAGTTTTAGAGTTTTTCCGGTTGCAGTTTGGTTTGGAGATTCCCCAAGAATTAGGAGGAAGACTTTTAAGCCTTCAACAACAAGTAGCCTGGTGTTGGTCTAAATACCCCGACTCTCCCTTGCCGATTTTAATCGTCTTTGATGATGTAACTAATTTAGACAACCTCCGCGAAGTCGTTCCCAACGATAATGGCTTCCGAGTCTTAATTACTACTCGATTGCGGCATTTAGACCCAAATTTTATTCAAGAGATTCCCTTAGATGTTCTCTCGCCCCAAAAAGAACCAGGGAAAGCTTTAGAATTGTTAAAACAACTGTTGGGAGAAACAGATAAGCGAGTTGAAAACCAACTGCAAGCCGCAACCGCAATATGTGAATGTCTGGAATATTTGCCCTTGGGGATAGAGTTAGTTGGAGGTTATTTAGTACGCGACCCGGACATATCTTTAGATATCATGTTTGGGCGATTGCAAGTAAGTAAATTAGCAGAAGCAGCTTTACAAGACCGGGAAACTCTCAACTCAACTCAACTGGGAGTCAAAGCCGCCTTTGCTTTAACTTGGTCAGAACTCGACCCACTGGCGCAACAACTAGGAATATTTTTGAGTTTATTTTCTCCTGTACAGATTCTTTGGGATTTGGTTATTTGGGTGGCGACAGAAAGTCAAAAAGCAGAGGAGCAGGGGAGCAGGGGAGCAGAGGAGAAAAACAGCCCACAAACGGAAGTAGGAGACTTAGACACCTTCCAAGGTGAAGAAAACAGTCCCCCTTGCTCCACTTCGGCTACGCTCAGTGACCACCTGCTCCCTGCTCCCTTGCCTCTTTTAACTTGGTCAGAAGATGAATTAAACGCAGCTAAAAAGCAACTCTATGAGCGCAATTTGCTGCAATTGGTGGAACAAAAGGAAGGATATTATAAAATTCATGCCTTAGTGCGGTGGTTTTTGCAAGGGCAGTTAACGACCTCTGGCGAAATCAAATCAGTTTTAGAAACAACCTTCGCCACTGCCATGATAACCGTTGCCCAAATCATTCCTGGTTCACCAACTTCTGAGCAGATTGAAAGCATCAGAGATGTCGTTCCCCATCTCGAAGACCTGGGAAACTGTTTAATTGCAGAGATTGAGCAAGCAAAAGAGGCACAGATAATTTCTCTAGCATCAGTTCCCAATGATCAAGCAATTTGGATATTTGTGGGAATAGGAAGATTTTACAAAGGACAAGGACTATATCAATTAGCAGAACCTTGGGATGAAAAATGCGTAAATGTTTGCCAGTCCTTGTTTGCTGGCGACCATCCCAATGTGGCTGGTAGCTTGAATAATTTAGCTTTACTCTACGATAGCCAAGGGCGGTACAGCGATGCCGAACCACTATACAGTGAAGCTTTGGCAATG
>NZ_JBALDD010000080.1:0-127044 GCF_036917555.1 Nostoc sp.
ATGGTTTGACCGTCGGGGCTAAATGCCACGCCATAAACCGAATTGCTATGACCAGTGAGAGTTTGCAGGAGTTGCCCGTTGCGATTCCACAGCTTCACCGTCTTGTCTGAACTGGCAGAGGCAATGGTTTGACCGTCGGGGCTAAATGCCACGCCATAAACCGAATTGCTATGACCAGTGAGAGTTTGCAGGAGTTGCCCGTTGCGATTCCACAGCTTTACCGTCTTGTCATCACTGGCAGAGGCAATGGTTTGACCGTCGGGACTAAATGCCACACCATTAACATAACTGCTATGACCTTCTAGTCGGTTACGTTCCTTGACTCCATAAACCACCTGCTGAAGTGTGGCTACTGCCAAAATGCGGGTATCTGGTTCTACATTTTTATTTAGTGTTTTGAGTTGTTTTCCTACCTTCAAGCCTGCTACTAAAGCATCAAGCTCTAAATTTGATGCCATCAGGTTTTGTGATTTAAGACTATTGGCAAGAATTTCAGCATTTATCCGACTTTTATCCGCATATGCTTTAGCAGCAGTTGCTTCCTGTTCTTTTAACTTGGCAAAATCTCGTTGCTTTTCAGCATCTGCCTGTCTGTCCTTAGCTAATTGTTCCGCCGCTTTGGTTTTATCAAGTGCATTTGCTAACTTTTTTCCCCTTTCTTCAGCTAATTGTTGTGTAGACTTTGCTTGCTCCTCTCCTTTTTTAGCTCTTTCACTCTCCTGATTAGCAATATGCTTTTGCTTATCTGCCTCCCGGCGTTGTTCCTCTGCTTTTTTCTGCTGGTACTGAGCATTTTTAGTTTGACGGTCTGCCTCTTGTCGCTGTATTTGTTCTCTTTTCAAGGCATCTTGGGCAATTAGACGTTGCTCTTTTTCACTGTCGCGGGCATCTTGGGCAATCAGATTTTGGTTGTAAATATACCAAGTGACTCCCGTCGATAATATCGAAAACACTACCATTACAATCACATAAGGCAGTGCAGGTTTAAGCTGTTCCCACCTATCCCGCAAGTTAAACGGCAAATGTTTATTAATCCACTTGTAATCGAACACCTGCCGATAGATTTCATTCCGCACCCGCAAAACATTATTCTCCTGCCGCACCACCCCCGATAGCTTCAAGTGAGATTTAGCCAAAGACTGTTCCTCATCAACAACTGCCTGCTTACCCCAGCGAATCTCGCGGTAAATAGTCAAAACCTCTGGGTCTGGTGAGCGTTTAGTCAGCATATCCCGCACAAACTGCAAGTTATTGTCTTGCTCACTCATCATGCCAAAAAATGTGCTGTTAACTATTCTTTCTACATCCCTACTCTCTAAAGACGCGATAAATCGCGTTTCTACAAATTCCCTACTTGCTTCTGCTACCAAAGCACCACAGAGACGCTGCGTTAAATATGGGTGTCCCGCCGTCCACTTCAACACCCAGCGTAATATCTGGTTGGCTTCATTGCTGGGTAATCCCAATCCCTCAGCCAAGGGTAAGGCTTCCTCAAAGGTAAAATCAGTTAAATCGACACGCTGTCCAATATTAAACGGTGTGCGCTTGGCATCACGAATTAAATCGCCGGGAGTCGCTACCCCCATTAAGACAAAAGAAAGCCGCCCAAATTCAGGATTAGTAGCACGGGCAACATAGAGATAACGAATTGCAATAAAAAAATCATCGGTAAAATCCAGACTGAGGGTAGAGTCAATTTCATCGACAAAAATCACCACTTGCCCATCAACTTCAGCCAGCAAAACTCTCTCAAAAAACTGTGTTAGCCGTTGCGATACTCCCAGATGCTGGTGTTCTTGCCACCAACTCACCACATCTGTATTAAACATCAGTTGGTCATCTAGCTTGACCAAAAAGCCAAAATACCACTGTTCAGCTGTGACATTTGCCCCCAATTCCTGAAGGTCAACAATTACTGAGCGAATTCCCTCGTCCCTTAATGTTTCTGCCGTGCGTACCATCAGGCTAGACTTACCCATTTGGCGCGGCGTCAGCACATAAGCAAAAGTTGCTGACCGACATAAACTGAGCAATTCTTCATCAGCTTGGCGGGGAATGTAAATGCCACCGCCAGCCTGCACCGTCCCGCCTACAGTGTAAATGCTTGGATTAGCCACGCAAATGCTCCCGGAAATAATCGGTGTAAAGTTGACAACGGGGAAACACTACACGCCCTTCTCGACGCACTAAACCCGCGCCCCGCAAACGGAAAAAGATGCGCTCATCTTCACAGGTGTTCTGGCGAATTATTTGGGACATACCGTGAACCAACTCCTGTTTGTTATGCAGCCGGAAGAGGTGGTTACGTAGATGATTGCCAAAGGGGCCATTATCTGCGATCGCATTGGCAAATAATTCGGTAGGATGGAGGCGATCGCTAGCAACTAAGTAGAGTGCAAGGCGTACTAAATAAGGATGTCCACCCAGTAACGCCATTAATTGCTTTTCTTCGCTGGGGTTGAAAGGTGAACCATGACAGCGGTTTAAATCAGCAACCTGTGCTGCTGTAAAGTCCTCTAAATCAATTACTAGCCCAACATTAAAGGGGGATTGGTTGAGATTATCAATTAGCTGGTAGGGTTCAGTGGAAGTCACCAGCGCTAAATCCAGTTGCTTCCAGATGGGAGTAGTGGCGCGGCTGTTGTGCCAACTTCGCAGCATTCCGAAGAAATCAGAGCGAAAATCAGTATCAAAAACCCTTTCAACTTCATCCATCGCTAAGACAATAGGGTTGCCAAACTCCTTCAGCAAATAGCGCCCGACGTAGCGAGTGCAACGCTGACTATTGCCCAAAGGCATATTCCAATACTCATCAACTTTGTCAGTCATTTCCAGTTCATCGGTTAACCAAGTACAGAACTGGCGAAAGAAAAGGTCAGCATTAGTTAAGGCGGCTTTATCAAACAATTGGAAATCCAGCAAAGCAACCCGCTTCCCTGCATTCACAGCAGTATTAATTGTGCGGATTAACAGTGAACTTTTGCCCATTTGCCGGGGGCCTTTAATTGTAATTGTCACACCCTGCCGCTCAATAGTCTGCAAAGCAAGTGCATCAGATGAGCGTTCCACGTAAAAAGCAGATTGCGCCTCCATTGTCCCTTCCGGCATTTCCAGGGAGACTGGCTGTGCTGAAGGAAAGGGATGGGGTAGGGGTGACGGTTGACTCTTCTGGAGTAAATCTGCTTTCGATTTTTCTTTACTGATAGCCAATGCACCGCCAGAGACAGCTTGCAACAACTCTGCAATCAGGCGCGGCGTATCTTCTGCATCTTTCCAGAACGCCCAATTAATCCCATTTAAGTAAGCACTCAAGGGATACAGGAACGGTTCTTGATACGCCAAACGCACCGGGAGAATTATCGGGCGTCCTGACTGTGATTTTGCCAAGTGGTGTGCTGTCTCTATTTCTGCCACCACCATCTCGCTGCTGGTTGACAAGGCTGAAAGGAAAGTAATTAGAAAATCAGCTTGGCGGATTTCTGCTTCAATACGTTCAGCCCAGTGTGTACCAACGGACATCGTTTGGTCGATAAAAACTTTGTGCTGCTGCGATAGCGCCTGGAAGACTTGCACCACCACTGGTTCATCAGGACTAGCATTACGCTTGTAGCTGATGAAGATGCGTTTAGCCTGTGAGTTTAACATTACTATTAACCTTGTCTTCCTTCAGCTTTTTGAGTGGAAAAGCTTGTCTAGTTGCGAGTCAATCTGGTATAAAAGTTAGGTAATTCTGTGCTTCGTCATCCAAGGGCGGTTTTTCCCTATTTTGAGGATTAGCAGAAAAAATCAGGATTTTATTCACGGCGCTATTAATTAGTTACACTCTACTACAGCGCAGTTGCAGGCAATTACCGACAGTACAAAAAAATCGTTCACGGAGCTAAAAGACTCATTAATGGAGTTTAAAGACTTATAGCAGTTTCCATTCAGATGCGGTACAACATCACGAGTGTAGGGGCACGGCACATTGGTGTTAACTTAACGCGAAATGGGTGGTTAGAAACCGCGTTTACACAAACAAAACCCACGGAGGTGAGTTTCAAAACTTTGATTTTCCGTTAGTTTGCGGCGGCGGACGAGAGCCTGTGTAGCCGCGAATTCCATGAGCCTTGGCTTAAGTTGACACGTATGGGCACGGCAGTGCCCCTACAGGTGTAGCTCATGTAAACGAGAACCGCTATATAGAGATATGATGAGTAAAAAGAATGTAGAGACATAGCAGTGCTACATCTCTACAAGGGTTCTGGATAACGCATATTTAATTTCTAGAGATATCTATTAATAGAGTTTAAGGGAATTAACCCCCATCTCAAACCCAAAAAAAGCCTGTCTACGCAGGCTTTTTTTAGGTAGCCCCAGACTATAAGTCTATGGGCGCTTTCAAATTTTTACAAGAAATTAAATGACTAATTTCAATCAACTGCCCTCTTCACTCTGTTGCCTGCATCCTCAGCTGTGCGCTTAACATTTTTACCAGCATCCTCAGCTCCACGCTGAACATTTGTCGTCACGTCTTCGGCTGCATTTTGGGTATTACCCTTAATATTTTCAATTCCTCGCTGAGTTCCCTTAACAACACCTTTGCGAACTTCTTCAGCTGAACTGCCGATATCTTCACCCAGGTTCTTCACTCTTTCGCCAAGTGGTGTACCTTGTTTGAAATTTTCACCATATTGCCCTGGGCTGTCGGCTCCTTTCTGCTCAATATTTTTTTGAGCATTTTTTGCCAGCGCATCAGCTCTATCATTAGCTGCCTTTTCATCTAATCTCCCTCTGGGTTCTACATCACTAAAGTTATTTATTCCACCCGCAGGAGAAGAGAGAGGATAATCTTTTGTAGGATCGTATCGTTTGGAATAAGGTGATTGAGTGTCAGGCTGTGGTGGTTGTGTTGCTATTCCTGGGGCACCACATGCTTGTGTCAGAAATAAGAATATTCCTGCTAAAAAAACAGTTAAAACTTTCAAGGGACGAATGCTTTTCAGCCAAGTCATTGCTTTTTTCATAGTTTCACTCCTTGCATTTTTGTGACTAGTTAAACTTCAACCAAGATAGCATTTGGAATTAATTTTGTATCCCAAGCATTCAGAAAGAATAATAACTTTAATCAATAGTATGAATAGTTAAATAAGTTTTACCTCTAGCGCAAGTCACATTTTAATTAGCGCAAAAGGAATAATTTTATCTAACTCTAGGGAGATATAAACTAAAATAATATGGTTGTCGTCAAAAGACCTACATCAACCTGTTTGAGACTTCCAAAGCTTTGGATATATAGCTGATGTCCCATAATATTTGAGGTATTTAGCCTTTGTTGCTCTACCGTTAAATGACTAAATTCATGAAACAATTTTTACGCTGGATAATTTTGGGGGGGACGCTGTTTTTTTTAGGGAAAGCTCTGAAGGATAATTGGATTGAGGTAACTGCTATCCGCATTGATGATGTAGGATGGGCAATTATGGCGATCGCTACAGGGGTAACTTTACTAGCTCATACTTGGGCAGGCTGGATTTGGACTTGGATTCTTCAAGAGTTAAATCAACCTGTATCATCTCCCCAATTCATCCAAGTTTACCTAAAAACGAACATCGCTAAGTATTTACCAGGTAATATCTGGCATCACTACGGACGAATTGTCGCCGCCAAAAATGCCAATATTCCTACTGCTGTAGCCACCTTAAGCGTTTTACTAGAACCGCTACTCATGCTAGCGGCTGCTTTAATCATCATTGTCTTATGCAGTAGCCAATTTGCAGCAGCTAATACTACCCTTGTTATCCAAATACTACAATTTCTGAGTTTAGCTGTAGTCCTTAGTGCGATTCATCCCTGGTTTTTGAACCCAGTTATTCGTTTTTTATATAAATTAAAAGCAAAAAAGTCTGCTGCTACCACTCAAGCAACTGTTCCCTTCAGTGTTAAAAGCTACCCTTTACGTCCTTTGTTAGGAGAAGTGGGCTTTATGGGACTACGCGCCACAGGGTTTATATTAACTATGTTTGCCTTGGGTTCGTTGAATGCGAATCAAATTCCTTTGTTATTAGGAGCTTTTAGTTGCGCTTGGTTGTTGGGATTTGTTATACCGGGTGCGCCTGGTGGGTTAGGTGTGTTTGAAGCGACTGCGTATGAACTTTTACGACACCACTTTCCAGCTGCCTTAGTATTTAGTGCGATCGCTCTATATCGCCTCATTAGTATTCTAGCTGAAACTGTGGGTGCTGCCCTAGCTTGCTTAGATGAACGCCTTGCAAAATCATGAATCAGGCAAAATTCATTTTTGTCTATCTACTTTCATCTGTGAAAACACACGATAACTATCCAGATTTAATTGCTGATTACTGCTTTGTTGTTCTTCTTCCATCTTAATCAAGTTATATTCTACATTTTCTGCATAAATGGCGAACGTGATATTAAAAATCTCGATAAAATTTATGACTCCTTTGCATTCCTCTTCGGAATAGGTTTCGTAAAAACGAATTAAATGAGCAATCCGAGTTTCTAAATGTCTCCGGGAATTTCTACAAATCAAAATAACCTTTAATAATATAATTACCAAGGTGAGAGCATGACCTTGGTTAATTAATAAGATAAATAATTGCGAAGGCTCTTTAGCATTTTCTATTGTCAAGCAATCAATCACTCGATTACAAGTTCTCAAGAAAAATTCTTTAGTAATAATTTCTTGATTATAATCTGTCTTCCATAAGGATAAACTATGTGTAAATTGCTGCCGCCAAGTCTCGACTGATTCTTGATTTTCTACAGAAAAAAATAGATATTTTTCTAGGTTAGTTTTAAATTCTTTCAGAGTTTGATTTTCAGTTTGCTTAAGAAATATATGGGCAATATTATCATGACTAAATACGCCTCTCTTTAAGACAATTGCTTTTATTAAGCGCAGAGCTTGGTCTCCCAAAATACTGGGATTTTTATAGCGCGTTGTGCTTGAGACAGCAGATTGAGAACGAGCAATATACATTGCTAGTTCAAACTTAAATTTGTCTTTTATCTGTTTAGAAAGCCTTTTAGCAGCCTCTTGTTGCTCTTTAGGGTTCTTATTATTAACAGATTGATCGATCAATAAATAGGAAGTGTAGCGATTAGCCCAATGACCTTTAGATGATTCTTCATATTTAGTAGCAAATAATTTCAGATCCTTGTAATCTTTGCTGTTAGCAAACTTCTCTAACCAAATTTTACAAGTTTTTACTACTAGAGGATTATTGTCCTTTATTTTCAGATTTTCATTAACAAATAAATTAACTAAGTCTTGGATATATTTGTCTTTTCGGTTAGTTTTCCAATTATTAACTATGATGTAGCAACACCGCTTAAGTGTATTATATAATTCCTGTTCATTATTATCTAAAAAAATATTATATATTCCGGGTATATAATCGGAATATTCGGAATCAAGACCGTCTATAAATAAACCTTTGAATTCTCGTAAAACATCCTCTGGTGGCAATTTATTGACAATTTCCACAAAGAAGCTATAAACCTCCTCTTGGGCGGTTTGCACATCTAATTGTATAGAGTTAGACGTAACACAATGGGGATTTTCCTGACTAATTGATAAAAGATTAGTGGTCATTTCAGTTATCAGGACAAAAAGGCTTCCTGTTCATATTATTACCAGCTTAACCTTGGTGAACAGGAGCATCAATCTATTCTTCAGAAATTCAGTCATCTTTTTACACAAATTTGATTAACTGGGACTATAAATAAAGTATTAAAGACAAATTGTTTAAAACTTCATCAAATAGTTCAGTGAAATTACTTATTTATAACCAGAAAAGACCATACATACATAAATATATGGATATGGGCGAGTCTATCTATAGATTAGATATAACCCGCCCATAACTTCTATCGAAGCGTTTCGGTATTTTAAATTTTTAGTGGGGGTGGAGGGACTTGAACCCACACGACCTTTTACGGTCAACGGATTTTCATTCTCCTGCAGTTTTCACTGCTACCTGATGACAATAGCCAACTCAGATTTTGAGAATTGGACTCTCCCTTTACCCTCGACTTAACGTTAGGGTAGCTCCCGTCGGGTCTCTGCACCTTCCGAACAATTGATGAGTTAGGAGTTAAGAGTTAGGAGTTTTAAATTTACTCAGCACTCAACACTCATGACTCAGGACTTTCTTCGGCTTGGCTCAGGATTGCCATGTCTGTCACCAGATTTAGGTTTCCCTGAGTTTGAGAGCTTCCACTTGAGGGATTTCTCCTTCAAGGCTCAATTATTTAAGTCCGTAGCGTCTACCATTCCGCCACACCCCCAAAGGTGTTTAGCAACTAGTGTAACTAGTTATTTTCTAGAGGTAGCAAATACCTCCCTATCTATTCCACCATCAATTGTGTCTTTTGTCCAACTAGATTGAAAATATTTTTTCCAGATTGTGCGATCGCTTGCCAAAGAAAGAAAGTCTTTTTGGTTTTCTCGTAATAATCTGGATGAGTTTTCGATCTTGTTTAACTAAAGCATTTGTTTGCTAGTGGATTCACATAATAGCATGATATTAGCTTTTGTTATGAAATCCGTTGAATCGCCCACAGTAAAAGTACTCCAGCCCACCAATGCGCTTTCGCCTCTTTGTTAGCGGTTTCGAGGAATTCTGGCACAGTTATGTTGAAAGCATTATGACTATACTTCTCTGAGTCTGTCTCTTCAGCCTATGATGGAAAACAGATGCTTAAGACTTGAAAGTTATGATTGTCGCCCTGCTATATCTGATTTTGGCTGGAGCTTACCTTTTGGTAATCCCCATTGCTGTTTTGCTGTACCTGAAGCAGCGTTGGTATGTAGCTAGCTCCATTGAGCGTGTCTTTATGTACTTTTTGGTGTTTTTCTTCTTTCCGGGTCTGTTGGTTCTATCGCCGTTTGCAAATTTCCGACCCCAACGGCGACAAGTTCAAGTTTAACGAGATTGGTAGGTCATAACTCTCATGCGACGGATTGACGTTATTGGAATTGGCTTGGGTGTTTTTATTGCCGGCGGCTTGGCATATTTGGGATTGCAGCTAGTCGGTTTGGATAATCAGAAAGCTGGTATATGGAGCCAAGTCTTACTAGTCAGTGGGTTAGTTGGCTGGTTAGCCACCTATTTTTTCCGTGCGGTGGGACAAAAAATGACCTACCACCAACAGCGGGAACAGTATGAGCAAGACTTTCTGCAAAAGCGGTTAGACGAGCTTACTCCCGAAGAACTAGCACGAATTCAAGCCGAAATAGAACAAGAAGAGCAATCTCAGGTGTAAAGTTATCATTGATGAGTCAAGAGTCCAGAGTTCAAAGTCCGAATTTTGAGCCTTGACCCTTGACTCTTGAACTTTGACACTTGACTAAATGACTG
Organism: Nostoc sp.; assembly: GCF_036917555.1. GTDB lineage: Bacteria > Cyanobacteriota > Cyanobacteriia > Cyanobacteriales > Nostocaceae > Nostoc. Next base: position 9,366 of record NZ_JBALDD010000080.1, read on the forward strand.
CGATTTCTGATTGCTTTAAAACCCTTGGGCACAATCGTGAGTGCGCTCTGATTCCGTTTATCACTGCTGGCGATCCAGATTTAGAAACAACAGCAAAAGCCTTGCAGGTTCTAGATCGTAGTGGAGCCGACATTATAGAAGTGGGTATACCCTATTCCGATCCTTTGGCTGATGGGCCAGTCATTCAAGCTGCTGCTACCCGCGCCTTGCAAAGGGGTACGAAGTTAGAGCAGGTGCTAGAAATGCTGCAAGGGATTACTCCCAAATTGCGATCGCCGATTATTCTGTTAATCTATTACAACTCAATTTTGCACAGGGGAATTGAAAAATTTCTTGGGCAAATTGCTGCGGCTGGGGTTGCAGGATTGGTAATACCTGACTTGCCCTTAGAAGAAGCAGCAGGATTGCTCCAAGCAGCTAGTGAGATGGGAATTGACGTAATCTTGTTGATCGCTCCCACCAGTTCTGCTGAACGGATCGAAGCGATCGCTCGTTCTTCCCAAGGATTTATTTATTTAGTCAGCGTCACTGGAGTAACAGGGGTGCGATCGCAACTGGAAATCCGCGTGTCCGATTTACTCAAACAAATTCGTAGTGTTACTGATAAACCCATCGCAGTCGGCTTTGGCATCTCTGAAGCTGCACAAGCCCGACAGGTAAGGGAATGGGGCGCAGATGGTGCGATCGTGGGTAGCGCTGTTGTAAAACGGTTAGCCCAAGGGACACCAGAGCAAGGACTAAATGCGATCGCCCAATTTTGCCAAAGTCTCAAGGCAGCCATCAAAACCACCAACACCAGCACAAATACTCCTCTTGATTAGACGGAGAAAGTAGATTAAAAAAGTATAACAGTGTAGTTTTGCTATCCTTATTTGATAGACAATTTGACCATTATGGTCTTGAATATTAACATCAGATATGATCGTGTAAAAAAACTAGCTGATAGAGTCGCTTATAGTTTGAGTATTATGTGAAATCAAGTAGGCATAATTTATGAGTGTGAGAGTGAGTCAGTCAAGAATGATTATAGTTACGTCGCAATCGAGGAGCAAAAGCGATGAGTGAGAGTATGGCATTTATCGGCGGAGTGGCCGTAGCTGGGCTGGCGGCTCTCGTATTGCTCAAAGGAACAAATACCCCTCTACAACCTAACTTTGCTGTTGCTCCACAAATCCCAGGTGTAGTCGCGCCCCAAGGAATGCAGCCACAAATGTATCCTTACGGGCCTTATGGGCAACCAATGTATCCCAATCAGGTTCAGCCACCGACTGGTACTAATACTGACCAGCGCCTAGAGATGGAGAAGTTGAACACGCAGATGCAGCTGGAGCGTTTAAAAAACGACAATGAACAGTTAAAGTTGCAAAATCAACAACTCCAGGGACAAGTCCAAAATTTCAATACTCAGCAGCAGTGGCAATTAGCCCAGCAGAATAACCAACCAAAAACAGCAGCAACATTTCAACCGCAAAATACTTGGTGGTCTTCACCCGTGCTTTGGGCTGTGGGAGGCGCAACTCTCACTATTGGTGGTGGTGTTGTTGTCGCTGGGGTATTGGCTTTGTTCTCACCACGGCAGCGTCCAGCCCGTACTGTACAAGTTATTCACCCTTACCAAGGAAATACGCCGCCCTTAGTTCCAGTCCGTCGTGCTGAGTTTCTGCCTGCTTCGCGGATGGAAGCAAGACGAGTTGAAGCCCCAGAATACGACGAAATGCAGTAACAACAAAAAATATCGGACAAAGCATCTAGGTAAGAGATATACAGGGTAACACTGTTAAAATACTGCCTAGATGCTTGTTTTGTACATGAGTGATTAATCAAGCTCAAAAAGCGGATGAAACTCAAAAAACTGGCGATGTCTTCTCTGCGAGACGTTACGCGTAGCTTGCTTCTGCGTAGGAGTACGACGACCTGCGCTCACGCAGTATTATTAACCATATTTGGTGTAGCTTGTCAACCTGTGGATAAGGTTGCCATTTATGAGAAAAATAATGGTAGGCAACCCCTCCAGGCAGAACTTTTAGCTAAAATTGCTGTCGGATATGCAAAATTAGGACAACAGGATAAAGCCTCGAGGTTATTAGCCCCAGCTATTCAAACTATCAAAATAAATGAGTCTATTAAAACAAATGAGTCTATTTACATTAGTAGACGCAAGTTATTAGAGCAGTTGGGAATTGTTTATGTAGAAATAGGACAATACAACAAAGCACTTCAAGTAGCAAAATCTTTTCAAGTATACGAATCAACAGAGAAAAACGTTGCGTTGAAGCATATTACTACTCGCTGGAAGTGGGGCAATACGAAAAAGCTCTTCCAATTGCCAAATTAATGTCAAATAATAATTTATTTTTCATTCAAGAAAATAGCATTACTTTTCTATCTATAGTTTCTCAATCTATAGTAATGTCTGAAGTTGCACTTAAGTATGTACAAGCAGGACAAAAGGCTGAAGCAGAACAGATATTAGTACAAGCACTTCAAAAAGCTAAAACCACTGATGAGATGGCTGAAATCGCACTCAAATATGCACAAGTTGGACAAAAAACAAAGGCATTGCAAGTGCTAGCGCAAGTCTCACAAAATGCACAATATTCAAACAATATTGCTAAAGTGGCTGTTAAGTATGCACAAGTTGGACAACAGGCTAAGGGAGAGCAGTTGTTAGCCCAAGCCCTTCAAAGTGTTAAAAAACAAAAAGATGGTGGAGTAAAAAATTCTGATTTGCATAATATTGCTATTGGTTCTGCAAAAGTGGGGCAATTCAATCAAGCTATTGAGACTACCAAATTGATAAAGGATTACCCTCGTTCTTATAAAGATATTTTTGATTCAATTAATCAGGAAACCTCAGAACTATTTGCTGAAATTGCTAAGATATGTGCAGCAGCAGAGCAATATGAGCAAGCCTTTCAAGCGATCCAGGAAATAAAGTACTCTTATAGGCAAAGAGAAGCTTTGGGCGTAGTTGCTGTTGAGTACACAAAAAAAAGTCAATATGAGCAAGCTTTTCAAGTACTTAAAGAGGATGTACTTAAAGAGAAGGCTGAAACTATTTTGTCTAATCCTAACGGCACCTTGGTTTTGCCTAAAATTGTTGAGCAAGCTACTCAAGCAGAACCATCTGCTAAAGCAGAGCAGGTATTATCACAAGCACTTGAAGTTGCTAAAACTATCAAAAGCCGTGATGATAAAGTTAAGGTGATAACTGCGATCGCTATTGGGTACACACAATTAAAACAAAAAAATAAAAGCGAGCAATTATTAGCACAAGCCCTTAAAATTGCAGAAAATATACATCAATAAAAGAGAAATTAGTTCAACATCAATAGGTATAGTTAATAAGATTATCTATTACCTATTACCAATAGATGCTGAAACATTTTAATTAGCAAACTTTGATTTCACAAACCGCCTTCAGAAGTTTCTGTAGTATTAGGACTTTCTTTAGTGGCAGGTTGCTTAGTATCAAGAAGTTTCTGTTGGGTATTTTTCTGATTACCTTGATTTTTTAGCTCAGTTAGTGCCTGTTTTGCTAGATTTTCGGCTGCTTGTTTAAATAATGGTTCGATTTTATTTCGCCAATATTGAGTATTAGGCAACTTTTCTGGATGGTTTCTATAATCTAAAACTTTATCCCATTTACCATCATCTATTGCTTTGTTGATTTCATTAGATAACGCCTCTGCCTTAGCCCAATCATCTTGCCACTGGGCAATCATTTTGCCTGTTTCTTGGATACCAGAAGCAGCATTTGCCGGAACCGATCTTAGAAGTGCGATCGCTCCAATTATATCCCCTGAATCATACTTCTTTTTTGCTTGTTCGATAATATTGGCACTGTTATCATTAGGCTGCGATCGTTCTGTTTTCCCAGTATCGTCAGTTGACCCCTTCGCCTTTTCTGGTAATGGAGTTACTACATCCCTAGATTTTGGTTTTGGCTGGGGAATTGTTCGAGTCGCAATCAAGCTACTATCATCTACAATCCTAGTTGCAATACCTTTGTCACGTAGGCAAGAACCCCATTCCTGATTATTAGTTATCACGGTCGGGTGTGCCCAAGCCAAATCACCAGATTTAAGCTTAACTTCTATCCAACCTCGTTTTGTTCGCTTGCCAGTCACCTCAAAATTGGTGTTATTAGCAACAGTTTGCACAATATTATCAGAATTTATCGAACTAGGTTCAGAACGGATATTAGAATTTCCGACAACAACAGCCGAGCATTTGTTTGCTAAGGCGGTATCTTTACCTGTAAGATTTAAAGCTAAATTTTTCACATTTGGATATACATTTGCTACCAAGGCAGCCGCACCACCCGCCAGTAATATACCAATTAATATCGGCCAGGGGTCGGATTTACCAGAGTCTTTACGCGCAGGTTTAGCAGGGACAGGATTTGCTGGTGCAACTGCAATAGTTTGCAGCCGAGATACTTGAGGCTGAGATTTGGCTGCTTGGTAACTGGAATTTTTGGCGGTTTCTTGAGGTGTGGAAAGTGCAGGTACTGGATTAATCGCGTCTTTAGATGCTTGCAGTGCTTCCGTAGCGTTTTGGTAGCGGTCTTTAAAGTGATAACGTACCATCTTGGACAACACTGCCGCCAGTCGATGGTTCACGGTTACTGAATGCCGCCAGATAACTTCCCCTGTTTCCGGGTCTTCTTGCAATTCTGTTGGCTGTAATCCTGTTAGTGCTTGAATGGCAATAATGCCAAGGGAATAGATATCGCTGTTAGGACGAGGTTTACCTTGCCCTTGTTCTGTGGGCATATAGCCAGGAGTGCCGATAACCACTGTAGCAGAGGCTTGTCCGCCCACTGTTACCAGTTGTGTACGCAGTTGTTTCACTGCCCCAAAATCAACTAAAACTAACTTATTATCTGAAACACGGCGGATGATATTATCCGGTTTGATGTCGCGGTGAATCACGCCTTGGCGATGGACAAATTCCAGAATCTCTAGAACTTCCTGCAACAGTTGAACTACTTGGCTTTCACTCCAGCGCTTACCAGGTATAAGTTCCTCAGCTAGGGTATGTCCTTCAATATATTCTTGTACTAAATAAAATTCTTGGTTTTCGTCAAAGTACGCTAGCAGCCTGGGTATTTGGTCATGATTGCCCAGTTTTTCTAAGGTTTCGGCTTCACTGCTGAACAAGCGTTTAGCAGTATCAAAAACTCTGGGGTCAGTTCCGGGTTTGAGGTGCTTGACAACGCAAATGGGATTGCCTGGTCGCCTAGTATCTTGGGCAATGTAGGTTTGACCAAATCCTCCCATTGCGAGGACTCGAATTACTTGGTAACGATGGTCTAGTAGCTTGCCGATCATATTCCCTCCCCAGAGTTATTACCTAATTTTCCAGCTGGTAATAAATATCTCCAAATTTTCTTCAATGAAATCCGCTATCTTGAGAAAAGATTTAGATTAAAAACGCAGCTTTTTAATAAACGCAGACTGTTTATTTTTCTTTTAGTGCCCCTGTTTATTACCAATGCCACCTAAAATAACAAATCCAGTTGCATGGCAGCAGGCTGAAATCCTCATGCAACCTGCTTTCATTCGCGTTATCGATAATATCCGCAAGCAGCTTGATGAATCTTCCTGGACAGGAACTTACCATGATGTCCTGATTTGGCCGCCTAGCACCACTGATGAAATCAAAGCATTGGTGACTGAGCTATTGCAAGCAATGGAAACTGCAACACCCCAAGAAGCAGATGAAATCAGAGGAACTCTGGCTCGTCTGCCGATGCCCCATCCAGGATATCATCTACGTTTGCAGCGTCAACAGCAAGAAGCGAGTATCGATTTGTGGGAACTATGTTACCAAGTGTGTTTTCTTGAATACACTCCAGAGAAGGAAACTGCTGATATTGATACTAGTTTAATCGATGAATTCAGTGAAGTGGATTGGCTGCGTTTAGATGCTAAGTCAAAGGAGTTGGTTGAGCAGGCGTTTGCTAAATTGCCAGAGAGTTGAAGCCCTGAAAATAGAATACACGAACTAAGCCCACTTGCGTGGGCTTATCAGGTAAGGCGATCGCTTTTTCCTCAAGCAGCAAAATCTTCACTCATAGGGAGCAGTTAATTTAAAAGCAAAATTAATAAATGGATATTGTTTATTGTTTATAAGGTATTGAATTTGAATAGGATGAAAATAAAGCACAAAGCAACATCGAAAAACATGGCGTTAAATTTGAAGAAGCGATAACCTCGCCCTTTTCACCCCTACGTGCCCTTATAAAACCTCAAACTCTTCTACACTTATCCCAGCTTGTCGTAAAATACTGCCCAGCGTACGGATAAGTAATTTATCGATGACGAGGCGCGAGCGCAGTTGGCTAATATTTTATTGATTTATTATACTTAGGCTTACTTATCTTTATAATTCTGTCTGCCTTATCCTGTGCTTCTTGAATAGTACTCATTCGCTCAATTTTAACCTTGCATCCTGGAACACGATTTTTCCCTGGTTGTAAATGTTTCTGAATAGTTATGTAAATTTCTCCTTTCTTCGCTACTCCTGTATAATTATTTTTGCCTCCTTTAGTTAAAATCTTATAAACTATCTGTTTATCGTTAAATAATTGACTAATTCCTTCAAGAGTAAAATTTAAACTTTTGGTCTTTGATTTTGGTTTTTTAGCATCATTTAATGAGTTGTTACGTGTGATAATAGTCTTTTGGTCAGCCTTGGGTTTATTAATATTCGGTGTTTCAATACTATTATCTGCAATAACCCTAGCTTTGGGTACATTCTTAGTAGAAAAAAAATTTGGGTTTGCATTTATAAGCTTCTGAATAATAATCTGTCCAAATTCTTGAGGTGTAATTTGTTGTAATTTGATATAACCAATTGTTGGAAGAAGCCCTGGAATTTCTGTATCATCAAACTTGGCAGGTAAAAGATAATCTTCTTCTCTTTTGAATGCACGAGCCTGAGCGCTTTCTCTTTCGTGATTAGTCCAAGTTTTCTTTAAATAATGTTTAGAAATAAACATGACACAAAAGCGTGCTTCATTACGATAGATTTCATCTAAATGAACATACAAGTTCTTGCCCCAAAGATTAACCTGTTCAAATTCGTCATAGAAAACTTTGATACCAGCAGCATGAAGAGTAACTGCAACTGCTCGAACATATTCTCGATTTTCACTTGCAAAAGATAGTACAACATCGTATTTTTTGACCATAATTAGTGATTTGCAGTACTACAGAGTAAAGAAACGTATTTTTTTATGTTGTACAAAAATGACACTGGTATACTAAGATTATGCAGTGGAATTTACAGTATGACTTCACCTCAATTTAGTATTAGAATTCCGCCAGAGCTTGAACAGAGGCAATGGGTTATGCCAAGCAGAATGGCATGACAAAGACGAAAGTGATAATTGATGCCTCAGCTCACTACCTTGGTCGTGCTGAGGATGTGCATTGAAGCCGCAAACGCTTATTTGCTAAGATTTCCAGTGCGACAACATTCAAACAGGGCAACTTATCATCACCATGCCAACATCTACACTTGACGATCAAGACGCAGCAGCTATCCAAGCCGCCAGAGTTAGGGTTGCAATATGCGATCGCACCGCCTGGGGACGGATCAAAGTAGCTGGCGACGATCGCCTCAATTTCTTACATAACCAAAGTACTAACAATTTCCAAATACTCAAGCCAGGACAAGGTTGTGATACGGTTTTTGTCACTTCCACAGCTAGAACAATCGATTTAGTAACCGCCTACGTTAGAGAAGATGCAGTAATCTTGCTGGTTTCACCCAACCGTCGCCAGTTTTTGATGGAATGGCTGGATAAATATATTTTCTATGCAGATAAGGTGGAATTATCTGATATTACCCAATACACCAACACCTTGAGCCTGATTGGTCCAGGAAGCGATGCTGTTTTAGAAAAGTTGGGTATTGGCGAACTCATTGGACAACCTTACGGTAGTCACCAAGTATACACGATCGCTCCAGCTGAGGGTGTGCGGATTGGTGTGGGTAGCGGGTTAGCTGCGCCCGGATACACCTTCACTTTCCCCTATACTGACAAAGAAACGGTGTGGAACAAACTGTTAGAAGCTGGGGCGGTAGAGATGAGCGATCGCGCCTGGGATGCCTTGCGAATCTTACAAGGCCGCCCCGCCCCAGATGCAGAACTCACAGATGATTACAATCCTCTAGAAGTTGGCTTGTGGCAAACAATTTCTTTTACTAAAGGTTGTTATATTGGGCAAGAAACTATTGCTCGGTTAAATACATATAAAGGTGTAAAACAACACCTGTTTGGAGTTCGCCTCAGTGCCCCTGTGGAAGTTGGAAGTGCGATCGCAGTTGGAGATGAAAAGGTCGGCAAACTTACTAGTTACACCCAAACAGCTGATGGTTACTTTGGACTAGGTTACATTCGCACCAAAGCTGGTGGTGTAGGCTTAAAAGTCAAAGTGGGAGAAACTGAGGGTGAAATAGTAGAAATCCCGTTTGTTTCTCACGAATACCCGTAATTCAAATCAAAATATCTTTCTCTTTCTCCCTAGCGCCGTAACAAAATTCATCTACCCAAGAAGCTATACTACGGGCATTTGTAGTTGGTAAATTTACTTTGCTTTTAAACTCTTGTGGTTGAATATTCGGTTGTTTGTCGTTGCTTTTAACCTTAGTAGTAATTGCTAGCGATCGCACTGGTTTGCCATTACTGTCAATCTCAGTGGTAATTGCCAGGAATGCACCTACAGGGATTGGGTTAGATGGCGAGTTGCTTTTAACCTCAGTAGCTAACGCTGCAGATGGCATAATTTTGGCTTTGGTGTTAACCTCAGCAGTCATTGTCAGCGAGTTTCCTGAAGGGAGGCGTTCAAGGGGCGATTGTAGTGGTTGATATTCGCTTACAAAACCGGAGGCTGGCGTTTTTGCTGGAGTATCTGGAGCAATTTTAGTAGCAAATGCAACTACCAACTCAGGTTGGTGTGTACGAACTACCTCAGTGGTAGCTGTAAATGATGGCACAAGTCGAGCGGCGCGTGGCAAGTTGGAGTCTAGAGTTTTGGCAAGAGAATTAGGCGCAGTAGCAGTTACAACCGATGACAGATGTTTATCCTCAGAATACTCCTCATCTGGCGACTCGTTTTCAACTTGGGTGGTAGCTATAAAATGGTCTGATTTTATTAAACGTAACTCTTGATCAGGATTGAAGTTAAGACCTAAAGCAGCGACTATTTTATCTGGATCGTTATTCAGCTCCAGCAGAAAAGAAAGTATTTCATCAAACTGGGGTTCCAAAACAGAGAGTGTTGCCAAAATAAAACCGGACAAAGGACGGCGCAAACCATTGTAAGTGGCCCAAATTCGCATTTTGACTAGCCAGGAAATATTTTGCTTGTAGTAAATAAGCCACTTTTTTTTTAAGGATTGACGCAGCTGCTGGATATTCATTGGGTAGATGCCTCACTTCAGTCAAAAAGATTGCAGAGTTTAATATTGTTAATTAGCTTTCTTTCTGGGGATGAAACCGATAATAGAGCATCTGTTTGACTCTTTGACCACCTAGCAAATGATTTTCTATCAGTAGAGATACTTCATCAGGTTGAACGCTGCTATACCAGACCATATCGGGTAATATCAGCACCATTGGGCCATTGCCACATTGTCCTAAACAGCTGCTAGCCGTTACAGTTACACCAGGGATGGGCAAAGCTGTAAAAGCTGCTAAAACCTTGACTGCACCTTGCTTTTTACAAGTACGATTTTGACAAATTCGCACACATTTACCAGAAGAGTCTTGATCGATTTTTGGGAAGTCTGATGGTTGAGTGATGTTGGTCATTTGTTCTTTGTTATTTGTCATTTGTCATTTGCCAAAAGTCGGAAGTCGGAAGCTAATGACCAATGACTAATGACTAATGACTAATGACTAATTTATTGAAAGTCCTTTTGAGGCTAGCCATTCCAGGTTGAATATCCGCGATTGATACCGGGAACCACTATCACACAAGATAGTGACAATGGTATGTCCTGGCCCCAACTGCTTTGCTAAGGCAACAGCTGCCCCAACATTAATACCTGTTGAGCCGCCCATTAACAATCCATCTTTCCTCAGCAGTTGGTAAACTACTCGCAAAGCTTCTTTATCATCGATTTGGATGGCATCATCAGCAGGTGCGCCTTCCATATTGGCTGTGACACGACCGTTACCGATGCCTTCAGTGATGGAATTTCCTTCTATCTTAATTTCGCCAGTTTTGACATAGCTATAAAGTCCACTACCCAGCGGATCGGCTACAACACATTTAATTGCTGGATTTTGTTCTTTTAAGTACAATGCTACACCAGCATAAGTACCACCAGTACCAGTTGCAGCTGTCCATCCATCTATTTTACCATCTGTCTGTGTCCAAATTTCTGGACCTGTGGTTTCGTAGTGGGCGAGGCGGTTGGCTAAATTATCAAACTGATTTGCCCAAATGGCATTTTCTAACTCAGCAGCTACTTTGCCAGATAGCTTGACGTAGTTGTTTGGGTCTTTGTAGGGTACGGCGGGGACGAGACGAACTTCTGCTCCTAGTGCTGTCAGTGCATCTATCTTTTCTTGTGACTGGGTATCGGGAATAATAATTAGGCATTTGTAGCCTTTGGCGTTGCAAATATGTGCTAGTCCAATGCCAGTATTACCAGCGCTTCCTTCTACAACAGTACCACCAGGTTTGAGTAGACCTTTCTTTTCTGCATCTTCGATGATGTAAAGTGCAGCGCGGTCTTTGACGGAACCTCCAGGATTGAGAAATTCTGCTTTCGCAAGGATTTCACACCCTGTTTCTTCGCTAAAACTGTTTAAGCGAATTAAAGGGGTATTGCCAACAGCGCCAACGAAGCCATTCTTTATATCCATTTTGACTGTACTTGTGTGAGTATCTATAAAAATTTTGACTTATAGAACCTATTTGGGATCTATTTCTTTGCCAACCTTTTGAGCATCATCAAACAGGCACTTAGATGAGAATTATCGACAGGCTGCCGAAGAAATTAGCCTGTTACAGGAGAATTATCGGCAGCTTGCCGAACAAGCTCGACAGGATCGGAAGTCAGCGCAGCAATTGCTCGAACAAATTCTACAGATGCAGGAGAATCCTGACTACCGTTAATCAGTGGTAGCGATCGCTTATCTGCTTGCTATTCATTAGCCTTAAAATTATTTATCATAAAACTCAACTGGTTGTTTTTTATTTTTCCTTTGATAGCGATACCACCACATTACAAAACCTGTAATCAGCAAAATGGTGGGAGTGATACCAACTAAACCGTAGATAATTTCTGTTGTGCGTCCACCATAGTGACCAAAATGCAGGTTTCCAATCCACTCAATCACTTTATCGCCTCTAGATGACTGACGGCTGCTCTTGACCGATAGAACTTTTCCACTGTATTGATCGACATAAACTTCACTTGAACCTGATGAATTTAAATCTTCAGGGAAATGCTTGCGAAAGGTGTAAGTCCCTTCAGGTGTAGTGGGAGGCCAAATAATTGGAGTTGTAGCACCGGGAAGTGCTGTATTTGATATTTGAATTGCTTGTTGAAGTGAAATTGGTTTTTTACCAGGAATCGGCATAGAAACCAGGGTTGGTTCTGGTGGAGAAGGAGAAAAAGTAATAGCATGGATGACTGGATTAACCATGCTTCCCCAATTCATACAAAAGCCTGTAAAGCCTAGAATCGCTAGAAATACAGCTGCGAAGATACCTACTACTTTATGAATATCAAAGTTTGTTCGCTTGGGATGGGCGTTGAGTTTAATTTTGAAGCCTGTAGCTAATTTGCGCCAACCGGGCCAGAGAAAGATTCCTGTGATGCACAGAATAAACATCAGCAAACCAATAATGCCATAAACTATCACCCCTATATCGCCTGCGACTGAGCCAACATGCAATCTACCAGCAATATCGAGCCAGTCACCTGTTGTTTGATGAGTGCCAAGAATTTCACCTGTATAAGGATTGAGAAGTACATCTAAGGAGATGCCGTTTTTGTCAATTATGCCTACAGATGCAGGTGAAGTGCCTGTTTGAAAGTAATCAGGGCTAATCCCGCTAACTTTCAAGTCAGGCTGACTACTATATGCAGTTTGGACTTTTTCTACTAGCACATTTAATGGTAGCAGTTTCCCCTGTGGTGTTACCTGCGTCAATCTTTTACTGAGGACAAGACGATAAACTTCTGCATCAAACATCCACAATGTGCCAGTTACACCAATTACCACGATAATTAGTCCCAAAACTAGACCGAGATAACGGTGGAGATAAAATACAAAGTTACGGAGCCTTTTAGGGGTGATAGTGTTGTTTTGGGAAAGTTTGGTAGATGTCATAACGGATTACTCAAGGGCTTCAATTTAACTGTCAAAATATACTTATTAACTCAAATAAGTCACAGTTAAAGACATTGAAAAACAGCAAGTAATAATAGCGTCCTAACTAGTTAAAAACGTACCGAAATCGAACCCAGCACAGTCAATGGTTCACTAGGTTGGATAAAACCATCTGTCTCGTAATACCGCTTGTTAAACAGGTTCTTAAAGTTCAGCCCAAGTTGCCAGTTATCTTGTTTATAGAAAATTGCTGCATCAGCACGAACGTAAGAGGGAACTGTGAATGTGTTAGGTAAACTAACTTCTCTATCTCCCACATAAAACACTCCTGCACCAAAGCCTAACCCTTTTAAGTTTCCCTTTGGAATTTCGTAACTCATCCATAAACTTGCGCCTTGACTAGGTGCATTTATTAATTTGTCACCTACTGGTAAGTCATTGTCTTCGCTGACAAATGTATGGTTAAAAAACAAAGAAGCAATAATATTCAAGTTTTGTAACGGTTCTCCAGCTAAACTGAATTCAACCCCTCGACTTTTCACTTCACCTACACCAATCGCAGAGTTACCCTCTTGATCTTGTGGATCTCTTGTCGGAATGTTTGTCTTTGTAATTTCATAGGCAGCTAAAGTAGCTGATAATTTGTTGTCCAAAAGTTCGGTTTTGATACCAGCTTCATATTGAGTGCCGCGAGTGGGTTCAATAATTTCTCCAGTTCTGGTACGAGAGTCATTAGGAACAAAAGACCTGCTATAACTGGCGTAAAGCGATATAGGTTCAATGGGTTGGTAGACAATGCCAATGCGTGGGGAGAAGGCGTTATTATCAATTTGATTAGTGGCATTGTAGGCACTCGGCTCCTCAATATTGATATTATTAAACTCTTGAAAAATGTCTCTCTGTTGATTGAAATCATATCTACCCCCAATTAGCAACTTTAAATTTGGGAGTAACGTGACTTGATCTTGGAGATAGAGGGCAATGGTATTTCGTTCTTTCTGTTGTGATGATAAAAAGTTAAACTCTCTAGGGATAGTCGCACCATAAACTGGCTCAAAAATATCAATGGAATAATCAGTATAGTTATCATCATAATTAAAGTTACCACTAGATTTAGTCCATTCAAGTCCAAACAGTAGTTGATGCTTCACAGTGCCTGTATTAAACTTCCAAATCAGATCATTTTGCAGGGAGTATAGTTGATTGTCATCTGTGCCTGTTTCGTAGAATCTTGGCGCTAATGAACCGTCTAAATCTCCAAAATCTAGGCGAAATGACGAGCGTTTGGAGTTGGTGAACTGAGTAAAAAAGCCGCTGCGAATTTCTAAATTGTCATTAAAGCGATGGGAAATTGTAAAATTAATATTATGAGTGTCACTCTGCTCGCGATCGCCTGGTTCTCCTAAAAAACGGTTGCGTGGTAATTGAAAAACCAGCGGATTTGCTGGGAAACCATTATAAGGCGTTCCATCCTGCCTGATGTACTCATAGCCAAAATTCAATGTGGTAGAGTCCCCAATCTTGTAGCTTAGGGTTGGCGCGATTGAAAAGTTTTCCCGATTCACAAAATCAACAAAGCTACCAGAATTTTCATAGCCAATATTGAGGCGATACAACAGGCGTTTATCCGTTGTCAGCGGCCCAGAAAAATCGAGTGTGGGGTTGTAGAAGCTGTCGCTGCCAACAATAAATTCGCTTGCGTAGTAAGGTGTTTCTAGCGGTTGTTTTGTCACATAGTTCACTACTCCTCCCGGTTCAAGGTTGCCATATAGGACTGAAGCAGGACCTTTCAAGACCTCAACTCGCTCAATATTATTGGATACCGCTGATGCGTTTGCTGGAGTTGTGGATGAACCAGGAAAAGTAAACCCATTTCTCAGGGTGTTTTGTGTAGTAAATCCTCGAATGACGTAATCAGGTGCTAAACTCCGACGATTACCGCTAGTCACTACGCCTGGTACGTTGCGGAGAGCATCAGAAAGGCGAGTAATTTTTTGATCCTCAATCACTCGGCGGGGAATCACCTGAATCGACTGGGGAATATCGCGTAATGGGGTATCAGTTTTAGTTGCTGTCGATGCATCCGGTACGCTATATCCTGTGTCTTGCTCACCTGTCACCACCAGTTCAATCGGTTCATCTCCTTCAGCTGATGGTTGACTTGGTTTGGTGTTACTTTGAGGTGTTGGTTGCGTTTGTGACTGTGTAGAAGGAGCAACAGGCGCAACACTAAAAATCAAACCCTCATCTGGACTGTCAAACAACTCGACTGTTGGTACAAGAGCCTCACCCGTCACGGTCACCCGGATAGTATTTGTATCCAAGTTAGTAACCGTTATCTCAGCAATTCCCGCAAGCGGTTTTTCAGAGCGGAATGTGAACGCCTCACTGTTAGGTAAACGCAGTTGGGTGTTAGGAATGTCAGCAATAAAGCTATTATTAACACTGCGATTCGTGATTTGCAACTGTTGAGCTTTGGATGTTTGTAAAAGCACCTCTACACCCTTTTCGGTGGGATTGACTTTGACTCCCGTAACTTGCACAACTTCTGTTGAGGGCGCTGTTTGGGGTGCTGGCAATTGCGCTAGCATGATAGCCCTGATCAGTTGGCGATCGCTTTCTTGCAGTCCTTTTAGGGGTACTTCTTTGGCATATGCTGGAATTGCCAATCCAATCCATCCTGCTGTTGCGATCGCTAGCAGTTGCCATAGTTGCTTCTTATTCAAGCTTTCACCTCACACGCGGTTTCACAATTCCAACAAACAATTGTTAAGAACAATTCTCATTACTTGAGAATAGAGGATTTAGACAATTGAAGTGGCTCTTAGCGGAACCGCCATGACTCTTAGCAGAACAATTCAAATCTCCTGTTTTTGTGTTTCTTTGAACAACTCACTCGGATTCATGCCAAACCGTTTGCGAAACGCTGCTGCAAAATGGCTACGATTCGCATAGCCCACCGCGTAGGCAACTTCTGCTACAGTCATTTGCCCTTCTTTCATAAATTTCCTGGCTTGTTCCATCCGATGACTATGCAAATAGCCGAACACCGTTGTATCAAACTCTCGTCGAAAGCCTTCTTTGAGTTTGCGAGTATTGAGTCCCACTTGTTGAGAAAGTTCTAACAGAGATGGCGGATGTTCTAAGTTGTGGATGAGGATTTCCTTTGCGTAATGCAGGCGATCGCGCTCTTGTGATTTTGATGATGATTTTTGCCTTGGCTGTGGTTCGTTCTGGATGTACTGATCCAAACGTAGCGCCATCAGTTCCAGCACCTTACCTTCTAGATACAACTGCCGTGTTAACCCTTCATAGGGACAATTTAGGATTTGGTAAATGATTGTACAGATTGCAGGTGTGTTAACACCCATTTGGAAACAATCTATATGATCTGAATGTTTAAGAAACTGCCTCAGCTTCGGATCGACCAGCTCTAAACAATGGGCGATCGCATTCACAAATGCCTCAACTGTAATATGAATATCAAATTTCAGAATTCGTTGTCCTGCTTGCCAGTCAACTAACCCACTGATTCCGGGTTCAAATCCAAGACATAGAAAATTTTCTCCTGCAAGTGTCTGCTCAGTGTGATTATCACCCAAAATCATAAAACTGAACTCCAAATCAAATCCAGGTTTTCCAGGAGCAGTTTCTACAACTAAGTTTTCTTGCAGGGTGTATTGATCAATCACGAGATAAATTCCAGAGCAAAGCAAGATTATCTGTCGCTTTCCCTGGCTATGCTTATGCGGATCATGAAGAGGGCTATCTAATTTCCCAAAATTAGGTAAGCTATTCAGGTACAAATGATTGGAAGAGGATTGTACCAAAGATTCTGGCTCGCAAAGGAACAGTGTCATTATTGATATGGGCAAAGCAAAAACAACTCTTATTAAGAAATTTTCGCAGAATTTGGTTGAGGATTAATAATTATTGTTAGCATTACACAGCAGGCTTGACTGAGGAATTTTGAGCCTCAACTACGCAAGAAGGGTGCGAGGTCGAGCCTCCCCAGCTTCGACGCGAGCAAGAAGGGCTAACAGCACTCGTTCTATAGCGGTGGCATGATTTACTACTGATTTGCCTAAAATTGTATAATGCTTACATTGGATGGCTTGCCGTTGGTGTAATCCTAGCGTGTAACTGTTAAATCGAGTGCGATCGCCTCTGTGTACAATGGCTATTAATCTTACTCCCAACTCCCCATTTATTCACTTTCCGTAGTAAACTCTGGCATTACCGTATCCGAGCTTTCGCATATACCTGTTCCATTCTTCAGCTTGGAATCGATTGGGGAAAGGCCCTACTGCTACGTGTGGACCTCGTGGTTGCATCCTTTCAAGGACTCCGCTAGATCGTCCTAAATCTTGTGTCAATCCGCCTAAATTCTGCCTAACTTGTGCTGCGATCGCTCTTAACTGTTCGGAAGTGGTGGGAATGGCGACATAATATCTAGAAACTTGTCTATTCGCATTTATAATATTGCGATCGTCTCTATAGTTATAGTTGCCATTGTCTGCATTTATTTCCTGTCCGTTACCAAAGCTGATAATTCGGGCGTTATATATGCCTCGTGATTGTAGCTCATTCACCCGTTGTTGGGCGTTGGTTACTCTATTAAAAACTCCTGACTGAATTACAGTCCGACCTTGGAACTGGCGAATGTAAGCACTGGGTTCAATCTGACGTATTGCTTGTAGTGTCTGGAAATTACTACCATCAACATAAACTAAATAGCGCTCAAAGTTCTGGTTATATTGACTAAACTGTGAAGATTGAGAGGGCTGAAAATTTTGCTCAAATTGATTGTTCGGTAATGGTTGAGAGGGCTGAAAATTCTGCTCAAATTGATTGTTCGGTAATGGTTGAGAGGGCTGAAAGTTAACTTCAGGTTGATTGAAGTCCTGTGCTTGACTTGGTTGTAACTGCGGTGATGGCTGTTGACCAAAGGGAATTGGCGGTAAAATCTCACTAGTTTCTTGAGCCAATAGCACGTTGCTGTTGAAGATTTGTGCTTGTGCTGGGGTAGAGTCGGGAATCAGTACAAAGCATCCTCCCACTAACAAAAAGAGAAGTCTGATAGTGGGCTTCCAACCTTGAGAACTTTGGCACGGCATTTGAAATGGGATAAATTGACTTGATATTCCTCTCGACATACTCGACATAATAGTTAGAAAGTAGTCACAGTATTTTTAGGTAATTTCCATCAGGAACTAATTAGTTTACCGTTGTAGCAACTATATAGCGTTAACGTAAAGTTAGCTCATCTGCGTGGCAAAAAATACATCTGTAATTAATCTTAGATGAAAGAGTGAATAACGATGTCTAGGATGGGCTATGCCGACGCTAATTCAGTGACGTTAAAACTGAAGCGCTTTAGTAGCAAGGCTTTGAAAGAGTGTGTGCTACAATTGGACAACCACGCAGCTATCGTGTCGTGCTTTGTATGAAAAAAGTCGTCGTTGGTCTTTCTGGTGGCGTTGACAGTTCCACCGCCGCAGCTATCCTGCACCATCAGGGCTATGAAGTGATTGGTTTGACTCTTTGGCTAATGAAAGGCAAAGGTCAATGTTGCTCTGAAGGTATGATCGACGCGGCTGATATCTGTGAACAACTGGGTGTTCCTCATCAGATTGTCGATATTCGGGATGTCTTTCAGACGCATATTGTCGATTACCTGGTAACTGGTTACAGTGCTGGGATTACGCCTTTACCTTGTTCCCAGTGCAATAAAACGGTGAAGTTTGGGCCAATGGTGCAGTATGCTCGTGAAGAATTGGGATGCGATCGCATTGCCACTGGTCATTATGCCCGAATTAACTATGACGAAGCAACTGGACGTTATCAATTATTAAGGGCTGTTGACCGTAACAAAGACCAGTCATACTTTCTCTATGATTTGTCTCAAGATTTACTTGCAGCAACTATATTTCCTCTAGGCGAACTAGAAAAAACTGACACCCGCCGGATTGCGACTGAATACGGACTGAAAACTGCTGATAAACCAGAAAGTCAAGATTTATGCTTAGTGGAAAGTAACGGTTCCATGCGGGCATTTTTGGATAAATATTTAGCTCCCAAAACAGGCGATATTGTCGATGTTACAGGCAAAGTTTTGGGACAGCATGATGGTGTCCATCACTACACCATTGGCCAGCGCAAAGGCTTGGGAATTGCTGCTGCCGAACCGTTGTATGTGATTGAATTAGATGCGGAAAATAATAAGGTAGTAGTAGGCGATCGCACCAAGGTAACTCAGCCAGAATGCACTGTAAATCGGGTAAATTGGGTTTCCATTGCGGAACCATCTACCCCAATTCATGCCGAAGTGCAAATTCGCTATCGTTCAACGGCTACACCAGTGACGGTGATTCCGTTGGAAAACTCCCGCGTGCGTTTGGTGTTTGATGAACCCCAAATCAGCATCACTCCTGGACAAGCGGCGGTGTGGTACCACGGCGAGAAAGTGTTAGGTGGCGGAATTATTGAACAATTTAGTTAATAATAACTCTTACCCTGTTTTGGCATAAAGCAAAATCACCCTTCCTCACTTGTAAGGAGGGGTATTTTTATTTTTAAATGGGATATATGCCGGAAAAACCTATCTCTGACCAGTTTTTGATACAGCTATTAGAAGGCTATACTTCTACAGAGACGACAGAGATTCAACAATACATAAGTGAGTGGAATGCTGCTACCTATACCAGTGTTGCCCAAAGTATCTTAGACCATGCTAATAGAAAAGGAATTGACCCATTAAAGTATCTACGCAAAGCTCATAACTTTAATAAAAAAGGAGCGATTAGAGTTCCGAAAACTGGATATCGTGGAGATAGTTCAGCTGTATACCGTAAAGGCAATGAATATCTGATTGTTAGACCTGACCAATATGGTACTGAAAAGATAGTTACTTATGGAGTCAATGATGACTAAAGCAATTTTAAATCAGCAAGAATTGATTAAGAAAAATATTATTCAATTATTAGCACAGTTGACTAATACTTATCAAAATATACGAGGCGAACGACAAGAAATTTCTATTCAGTTTCCAGCAGAAGATGAAGAGTTTTCACTTTTAGAAGAACTTGAACTTTTAACAGTAAATCTCAGAGGTTATGCAAGTCAAATTCAAAGCACAGGTCAAATTGTCAATCAAGACCAGGCAATTGAGCAATTACAAGCTATGCGAGTTTTAAATATACCTCAGATTGCGAGTTTTTATTTTGGCAGTAATGGCAATTATGAACAGATAAAAAGTTATATTAGAACGTTAGATTACTTGCGGTTACTACTGTTGGAATATTTGCAGTTTCAGAGTGACTAAAATCATTACTGATTAATTTTGGTTTGACCCTTTATGCTTGGCGATTCTTTCCCGCACAGCTTGTCGTATGATTCGCTTTAAATTTTCTTTATTTACTGTCATAAAACTGATTCAGAAAAGATAATAATACAGTTTAGTTAAGCTTTTGTTCTCCCCCTGCTTTCCATGCCTTAAAAGATAAATTTCCTTAATTGAACCGTATTGATACTAGGAAGAATTGGCAAAATTGATACTTGCAAAGAGCTACGACTACGTGCTTTCTATCAAAAACTACTTCTATCTAATGCCCCTTCAAACTCTTTCAAAGCTTGTACGGTTCCTACTTGCCAAGCTCGTTCAACTGTAGCGGCAATAATTTGAGTTAGAGGGATATTTGGAAAGTTAGGACTGTTATCAGATTCGATGTAATGTCCATCCCTGAGTAAATAAATCCTCAGCTTTTTACTATCGTAAATCCATAGTTCTGGAACAGCGATCGCTTCATAAGCATCAAGAGTTGTTTTTGATGTCACATCTGTTTCAATTACCAAATCAGGAGGCGGATCGTTTGGTTCCAGTTTGCGACGACCGATCATTCTTTGATAATTTTGAATGTAAAAGCAAGCATCTGGTTCTACCCCCGCTATATTTTCCCGCTTGAAGGTGGTTGAACCGAAGGGTTCATAACTTTTCCCTGCAATCTTCAGCAAGATTTTTACAATATCCGAAATTAAGTCCTTTGATTTTTCGTGTTCGGGTAGAGGAACCCTAATTTCTAACGTAGACTTGCTGTAAGCAACTCGTAGCGATCGCTTTTCCCCCAGTTCTTGCAAAATAGACTCAAATTCCTCCCAACTTATATCCTGGATATTCACTGTACTACCAGGCGCTAGCCGCATTTGGCTAACAGGTTTAACAACGGGGGATACAGCAGTCATAAGCATTTTCCTTATACAGGAACTATTCTGAAACTTGAGGCTGGATTAGCTTTAGCCTAACCTAATCAGATCGGTTGGAGGTTAGTTGCAAAATTTCTTCCATTCCCTAAACTATTTTTCTGTACGTACCAGCATTTGATAAGTTAGTACATAATCTGAAACAATAACAGTAAAAGCAGAGAGGGGATCTACGTTGAGTCACAATCCAGATGCCATAGCCCCCCACGGTGGACAGTTGGTTAACCGTATTGCCACACCAGAACAAAGAGCAGAGTTTCTCTCAAAAGCTGACTTTTTGCCGCGAGTGCAACTTGACGATCGCGCCGTTTCCGATCTAGAAATGATTGCGATCGGTGCTTTTAGTCCACTGACGGGTTTTATGAACCAAGAAGACTATGATCGCACTGTCACAGAAATGCGATTAGCTAACGGTCTTGTGTGGTCAATCCCGATTACACTATCGGTAAGCGAAGAAGTAGCTTCCCCTTTGCCAGAAGGCGGCTTAATCCGTCTGGATAACTCCAGAAGCGAATTTATCGGAGTTTTGCAACTTACGCAAAAATATGACTACGACAAAATCCGCGAAGCAATAAAAGTCTACCGTACTAATGATGTCAATCATCCCGGCGTACAGGTACTTTATAACCAAGGTACTGTAAATCTGGCGGGTGATATTTGGTTGTTGCAACGCGAACCTCATCCCCAGTTTCCCAGTTACCAAATCGATCCAGTTGCCTCACGGCAACTATTTCAAGACAAGGGTTGGAAAACCATCGTCGGCTTTCAAACTCGCAACCCCATCCATCGCGCCCATGAATATATTCAAAAGTGCGCTTTAGAAATCGTTGATGGTCTATTTTTGCACCCATTAGTCGGGGCGACAAAAGAGGATGATATCGCTGCTGACGTGCGGATGCGCTGCTATGAAATTTTGCTGGAACATTACTACCCCTTAGACCGGGTAACTCTGGCAATTAATCCGGCTGCAATGCGCTACGCTGGGCCTCGTGAGGCTATATTCCATGCTTTAGTCCGTAAAAACTACGGCTGTACTCACTTTATCGTCGGACGAGATCATGCTGGTGTCGGTGACTATTACGGCACTTACGACGCTCAATATATCTTTGATGAATTTGCACCAAGTGAATTAGGCATTGTGCCGATGAAATTTGAACACGCTTTCTACTGCACGCGCACTAAGCAGATGGCAACATCTAAAACCAGTCCCAGCAGGCCAGAAGAACGCATTCACCTATCAGGGACAAAAGTCCGCGAAATGCTGCGGCGTGGTGAGTTACCTCCACCAGAATTTTCCCGTCCAGAGGTAGCAGCTGAGTTGGCGCGGGCAATGCGGATAGAAGTAACGGTTTAGTTTAGGGCATTGGGCATCCCTTCGGCTTACCTCGGCTTCGCTCAGCACAAGTCGCAGTTCGACTACGCTCACCGTAAACTCAGGGCAAGTGGGCATGGAGAAGAGACAAAGGAGACAAGGAAGAAGGGGGAGACAAATAAGAGATTTTCAATAATTCCTCCTTGTCCCCCTTGTCCCCCTTGTCTCCCCTGCTTACCTGCTCCTCCGACTCCCCACGTTTTTGTAACTTTACAATACAGAGTTCAGCCCTGTAAGCTGCTAACTGATAGCTGAGGGCTGATAGCTAATTATGAAACGTCGCACGTTTTTACAGAGAATTGGCTCAATACTCGCGGTATTGGGGATAACTGAAGCTGAGTGGTTGTCTTTAGGAAATCGCTATTATCAGGCTTTGGCACAACCCAGTCCGCGCAAGTTGGCATTGTTAATAGGTATTAACCAATACCCAAAAATTCCAGCCCTCAGTGGTTGTCTGACGGATGTAGAACTACAAAGAGAGCTTTTGATTCATCGCTTTGGTTTCCAAGGGTCAGATATCCTAACCTTAACTGAGGAAGAAGCTAGTAGAGAATTCATTGAGGCAGCTTTTTTGGATCACCTGGGTAAGCAAGCTAAACCCAGTGATGTAGTCGTCTTCCACTTTAGCGGCTATGGCAGTCGTGTCAAATTGGAGACATCATCAGAAACAATGCAAAATGCTCTGGTGTCAGCTAATGCCAATCTTATATCACAAAATGAGAAAATAGTCAACTATGTATTAGAAGAAACTCTACTGCTATTATTGCGATCGCTCCCTACAGATCGAGTCACAGCAGTATTAGATACTAGCTATTATGCGGCAACCCCACTATTAGGATTAAAAAGTCGCGCCCTTCCAGAATCAGTAGAGGCAAAGCTAGCATCAGAAGAACTCGACTTTCTCCAACAACTTAAAACTCAGAAGTTATCCAGCACGCCGATTGTCTTAGCAGCTACCTCAAATCCCAAGCAGCCTGCCAGGGAAGAACTCTTTTCTGGTTTTAGTGCTGGGTTATTTACCTACGCCTTGACGCAGTATTTGTGGGAATTCACCCCAACTACCAGAATTCAAGTCGCCCTTTCGGATATAGAAAATTCTCTATCCCAATTGGGTAGTAAACAGCAACCAGCGTTATTAAATAGTCAAAAAAATCAACATCTAACGTCTCTACCACCAGACGGTATTATTGGTGCAGAAGGCGCTGTGAGAGCGATTGAAGAAGATGGCAAAACAGTCCATCTGTGGTTAGCAGGATTACCCCCCCAAGTGCTGCTATACTACGGAGTTAATTCTCGATTCACCTTAGCAACAACAACAGAAGAATTAGTATTACGATCACGGACTGGATTAACAGCAAAAGCGCAAATTGCCCAAATAGAAGGTGCAAATTCCCTAGAAGTCGGGCAACTTGTCCAAGAAGCAGTCCGGGTTTTACTCCGAAATATTCATTTAATAATTGCTTTGGATACTGGATTGGAAAGAATTGAGCGGGTAGATGCCACAAGTGCCTTTGCTGCATTTCCCCATGTCTCCACTGTAGTCGTAGGGGAAAAACCAGCTGATTATTTATTTGCCAAACTACAGCAAACACCTAGTCGCTATGGTCTATTTTCTCTTAGTGGCGAACTAATTTCTAATGCCATAGGGGAAGCAGGAGAAGCAGTAAAATTAACAGTGCAAAAGTTAGCACCAAAATTATCAACCTTGTTAGCAGCCAAGTTATGGCGACTTACAGAAAATCAAGGTTCTTCCCGCTTGGGTGTGAAGGCAACCTTAGAAATAATTAACAAGATATCGCCTCGCGTTATCATGCAGCGCGAAACAGTACGAAATTTCAAAACTGAAACTTCGATTCAAAAATCACTACCTACTCCGATTGTCCCTATCGGTAGTCGAATGCAATATCGGGTAGAAAACCAGAGCGATCGCCCAGTATATTTAATCTTACTGGGATTAAACAATAATCATACAGCGATCGCCTTCTATTCTTGGGAAACCCCCCAAGAAGCAAATACTGCGGACACCAAGCCTCTCCTGAAAGAAGTCGTCATTGCTCCAGGTGAAACTCTCACCCTACCCCAAACTAATACTGCTTCCGAATGGATGATTTCAGGGCCAGCTTCTGAGTGCGAACACCAACTGATTTTTAGTACTGCCCCCTTTAACACAACTCTTGCCGCCTTAAACACTGCCAAGTATTCCACAGCCGAAGAAGGGCCAATTGGCCCATTGTTGAATTCTTTAGATGTTGTACAAGCCTTGCTACAAGACCTACATAACGCTAGTGCCCTCAAAACAGAGATGAACAGTACAACAGTCGATTCACATAGCTTAGATGTGAATAATTGGGCAAGTCTTAGCTTTAGTTTTCAAGTGTTGTAAGTAAGTGGGTGTGAATAATTAAAGGTTTGTAACTAGTGCCTCTACTAAAGCCTGATTTTGCTCATCTGTCCCAACAGTGATGCGTAATTTATCATCTAGTCCAGGCTGCTTGAAGTAGCGGATTAAAATTCCCCGTTTCTTGAGTTTTTGATAGAGATATTCTGCGTTTCCTTCTCTTGGCTGCGCCAGCAAAAAGTTAGCTTGGGAATCCCAGATATGAAAACCTAATTGTTTCAAGTCTGTTGCTAACTTAGTCCGTGATGCCTTAATCTTTGCTACACAAGCATTTTTATAAGCTTGGTCAGTGATGGCAGCCGTGCCAATTGCACAAGCGATCGCATCAATGTTATAGCTATCTTTAACCTTAAACAATCCCTGCAACAGTTTGGGATTTGCCACCCCAAAGCCCAATCGCAATCCTGCCAAAGAGTATCCCTTAGATAGTGTCCGAATCACGATGACGTTTTCGTATTCTTTAACCAAAGCCAATGCATTCTCTTCGGTAAAATCTATATATGCTTCATCAATCACTAAAACTCCAGATAACTGGCTGGCTAATTTTCGCAAATCATTTGTTGCCACCAGATGCCCCGATGGACTATTGGGCGACGCAATAAATGTCACAGCCCCATTAGCAGCAACTAATTCGTCCTTTGGTAAACTGTAGTCTTTGCTGTAGGGAATCTCAATAATTTCCGCCGCTTGCATTTCTGTTAATGTGCGATATAGCACGTAAGTAGGCATCGGATAAACTACCTTCTTCCCAGGTTCTGCACAAGCTCGAATTACTACACTCAACAATTCGTCACTGCCATTTCCGACAATTATCCAATCACTAGGAACTTCTAAAACTTTACTTGCAGCTTGCCGAAACTCCCCCCCAAAGGGTTCTGGATACCGCCGCAACCATTCACCATCAATATTCTGTAGCACAGCTAATGCCGCAGGCGAAGGAGGATAGGGGTTCTCGTTGCTGTTAAGTTTAATAATTGGTGTACCGCGTTGAGGCTGCTCACCAGGAACATAGCTAGCCATTGTATCAACATTAGAGCGAAAGTAGTTGGTCATAAGGCATAGTAAATTGGGTGGGATGTCTACGGTGGTAACAGAGCGGCTGGTGAGCATCTCGGCTTCGCTCGATGGAGCCGGAGTCGAACCATGCCGTACCACTTCCCTACGGGACGCTACGCGAACGTGGAAGCAAGCTACGCGCAGCCTTTCGTAGAGAAGTGCGGGCTACGCCTACGCACCTCATGGCGTATCTTAAAGCAAATTTCAACCCGCAATTTCTGACGATATCGGTTTTTGTCCTTTACATCAGAAAATACGGCTTTATAAATTACGAATTACGTTAGCGTAGCGGTAGCGGGTCTGCATACTCTTACAGAGAAGCAAGCTATCAAGAGCGTCTGTCTTCGACACGCTGCACGAACGTAGAGAGCGTCATTACGAATTACGAATTATAAAAATATGCCAGATAAATGGAATCCAGAACTATACGAACGATTTCAAGCTGAAAGAAACCGTCCATTCTACGACTTGGTAGACATGGTACATCGGCAAGAAAACTTACGAGTTCTCGATTTAGGGTGTGGAACCGGAAAGTTAACTAAATATCTGCATGAAACCTTAGCAGCACAGGAGACTTTGGGGATAGATGCTTCTGAGAAAATGCTGGAAAAGGCGCGTCAGTTTGAAGGCAATGGACTACGGTTTGAGCAAAGACGGATTGAGGAAAACCCAGGAGATGGGGAGTTTGATGTGGTATTTTCTAATGCGGCATTGCAGTGGTTGACGGGACATGAGATTTTATTTGAGAAATTGCGGGCAAAACTGCGACCTGGTGGACAGCTTGCCGTACAAATACCAACGATGGATAGTGAGCCAGTGCATCAGATAGCAGTTGAGACTGCAAAGGAATTCAGTCAAGAATTAGGAGGATATGTGCGGCGTTTAGAGGTACTTCCCCCAGAAACATACGCCAGGCTGCTTTATAAATTGGGGTTTGTCAAGCAGGAAGTCAAGCTTCAAATTTATGGACATGTGTTGCCCTCACGAGAAGCCGTGGTGGAGTGGTATCGCGGGACATTGCTAACGGCTTATGAGTCCCAACTGGATGCCCAAACCTATGAGCAATTTGTGGAAAGCTATCAGCAGAAGCTATTTGAGTTGTTAGAGGATGAGCGTCCGTTCTTTTTCCCCTATAAGCGCATCTTAATGTGGGGGCATATTTAAGAAACTGAAGCTAGTTAGCTGAAAACTTTGCTATGTATAAGTGGGCGATACTGGATTTGAACCAGTGACCCCATCCGTGTGAAGGATGTGCGCTACCCCTGTGCTAATCGCCCAAGACCTTTTATATTACCATAATTTACTAAATAGCAACGTAAGCTGAAATGCCTAAGGCTGACTTGCTGCGCCTACACTTTTGACGTTATTCTTCATCATTGCCGTATGTCACGCAAGGACTGTCAATTATGAGTGCTGGCTCAAATGAATTGCAGAAAATGACAGTAGAACAATTAACCTCAAATTCGTCAGGGTGAATGCACGTTATCGCTTCTTCTACTAAGGTATGCAAAGCACAATCATTGCAGATAGTCTGACATTTCTCCACTAAGTATAAATTTTTAAATGGTATTGCGATCGCACTTCTATCAGTTAAATGAGAACAGTAGCGACAAAATCAAATGTTTAAATCGCGTAGAGCCAGACGAATTTGTTCGCTTCGTCTGCGGTTGACACCGAGATCAGACTCTCCCACGCGAGAAGCCGATCGCAGATGAATTACTGACTCATTAGCAGGTAAATAAAATTCTACATCATCAACAAATTTGAAGATGCGGCTTTTAGAAAGAGCGTGGATATAATTATCTGTTTGTTCTACAATTTCTGTACGGGGAACAACGCTGAGAACTTTTAGTAAAATTTCTCTAGCTGCATTGCGGTCTACATGATAGGGAATCGGGTCGATAGCGTGTTTTTCATCTGCGTTTTGACTGACAACACAGTTGTTTGAAGCCGGGCAAGAACTAAGATGACCATTATCAACTCCCAAGCTAGAAGCTGCCCAAGTAGCCCCAGGAAGTATTAAACTACTAATCAAAGTTAAGAGTATTGCAAAAGCGATACTCCGTAAGAATTGCTGCCGGAACGCTGTTAGCAAAAGAAACATAATAAATTTACTCCTTTTGTTTGGTTATTTCGGGTGAGTACTGCCAGTTGCCTGTTTGCTCTACAGATTATCATCTATCCAGCCATACTCTGAGTTTGGGCAATCCCAATGCACCCGCGCCGACCAGTCCCTTTTGCCATTGTTGCTGCCAATAACGGAATCAAGCCAAAAAAGTGACCAATAATTCAGATTTCCATTGACTACGAACCCAAAATCATTAGCAGGGGTTGCGACTGTATTCCCTGGTGATTCCAGCTTTGACTTAGAAGAATTGGCTGGTATCGGCTTTGTTGTGGCCAATCTTAGAAAGTTTGATGGTTGTAGATGAACATAGGAATAATCCAGCCTTACAATAACGGGTTTTTAGAAGTTGTACCAGAGAGCGATTATTGGCAGATTGCAGCTATACACATCAATGGCCAAGCCTACTGCCCTACTCCTCAGCTTTATCGTTCAGAAAAAGTGGCATTAGCAAAAGCAACACAAATTTATGATTGGATAGCTGACCATGAACACCAAATCAGTGATGAGGCTTGCTACTGCTCTGAATTGAAACTTATCTTATGGCAGCAACCAAAAGTATCTTAGTTAACTAGGGAGATTGCTTGCCTTGGGCAAATCTGATAGTAGTTTCGTATTAATGTTTCAGAGTAAACCTATAGTCCCTGCCGCAAATCTGGGGATTTTAGTTTGTTAATAGGATGTGTAGGCATAACCCGCTTGTTTGAGAAAGTCGTGTTAAGTCGAAGTAGCTAGGCTCTGCGTGCAGGGGTAACAGAAGATTCATTTCTTTAGTTTATCTAAAGTCGCATCTAAGTTATCAAATTACCTTTCTAAGATAGAAGCAGCAACTATAAGTTGCTATAGATGACTAAAATCCAATTAACAGCTAGTGGCTGCGGAGAACATAAAAATGGCTAAAGCGCCAGAATCTTTAGACTTATCTACCGACGATATTACAGACAGAGCTTTAGATCGTGACTGTACAACCTTATCTCGTCACGTCCTCCAACAACTTCAGAGTTTTTCGCCAGATGCACAGGATTTAAGTGCGCTAATGAATCGCATCGCCCTGGCCGGGAAACTGGTTGCTCGTCGCATGAGTCGCGCTGGTTTAATGGAAGGCGTTCTCGGATTTACTGGGGAAGTTAATGTCCAAGGCGAATCCGTCAAAAAGATGGATGTCTATGCCAATGATGTATTTATCTCAGTGTTTAAGCAAAGCGGCTTAGTATGTCGCCTCGCGTCTGAGGAAATGGAAAATCCCTACTACATCCCGGAAAATTGCCCCATTGGCCGTTATACCCTACTGTATGACCCAATTGATGGCTCATCCAACACTGATAATAATCTCAGCTTAGGTTCCATTTTCGCCATTCGCCAGCAAGAAGGAACTGATAGCGATGGTAAGGCAACCGATCTCCTCACTAATGGACGTAAGCAACTCGCTGCGGGATACATCCTGTATGGGCCCTGCACGATGTTGGTTTATACTATAGGTAAGGGCGTTCATTCTTTTGTCCTCGATCCCAGCTTAGGAGAATTTATTCTCACAGAAGAGAATATCCGCATTCCTAAACACGGTTCTGTTTACAGTGTGAACGAGGGTAACTTTTGGCAGTGGGAAGAATCGATTCGAGAATACATTCGCTACGTTCATCGCACAGAAGGCTACAGCGCTCGTTATAGTGGCGCAATGGTAAGCGACATCCATAGAATTTTAGTTCAAGGCGGCGTGTTTCTTTACCCAGGTACAATTCAAAACCCAGAAGGAAAATTACGCTTGCTTTATGAAACAGCTCCTCTCGCCTTTTTAATTGAGCAAGCAGGCGGTCGTGCTACTACAGGACTAGTAAATATCTTGGATGTGGTGCCAAAAAAACTGCATCAGCGCACGCCTTTAATTATTGGTAGCAAAGAGGATGTAGCAAAGGTGGAGTCTTTTATTCAAAACGGACACTAGAAGACAATTCGTAATTCGTAATTATTGTTACGTAAGGGTTTTAGACGTTTTATAAGAGTGACTTATTTCCTCTGTGCTGTACTCTCATCTGCCATTAATTAAACGTTAATCATGGTGATTTAGGATTGGAAATGCAAAATAGCGCTTTTTGAAGATCAATTAAGGATTATCTCAGCTGGCCGATGCAATAAGTGATTGGCAACGTCACAATTCAAAAGTAACCATCAATATTTGATGCGTTTTGCCAAATTTACTTAGAAGCATCACTATACAGGAGTGAAATGAACTAGCTATGGCTACCAATCATCTACTAGAAATTAACCAATACGGTCAAAGTATCTGGATGGATAATTTGACCCGTGACATTATTCAATCAGGGGAACTCAAAGAACTGGTTGAAAATCAAGGGATCTCTGGGATTACCTCTAACCCAGCCATCTTTGAAAAAGCGATCGCAGGTAACGTCATTTATGATGGCGATATCGAAGCCGGAGTTCGGGCTGGCTTACCGATATACAAAATTTACGAATCCCTAGTTTTTGCAGATATCCGTAATGCCTGTGATATTTTACGCCCTGTTTATGAAGCCTCGAATAGACTAGATGGTTATGTGAGTATCGAAGTCCCGCCAACTATCGCCCATGATACTGAAGCAACAATAGCTGAAGCCCGACGCTATTTCCAAGAAGTTGGTCGGGAAAATTTAATGATTAAAATTCCCGGCACAGAACCTGGTTTGCCAGCAGTAGAACAGGTAATAGCCGAAGGGATAAATGTTAATGTTACGCTGCTGTTTTCTGTAGAAAGCTACATCAACACAGCTTGGGCTTATATTCGGGGCTTAGAAAAACGGGTGGCTGAAGGTAAGGACATCAGTAAAATTGCTTCAGTCGCTAGCTTCTTCCTCAGCCGGATCGATAGCAACATTGACGGCAAGATTGATGCTAAGTTGAAAAAAGGCGTTGATGATATTTCCGTGGAAGCAAAGCTCTTGGCTGTTAAAGGAAAAGTAGCGATCGCTAACGCTAAGATTGCGTATCAAGAATACAAGAAAATCATTAGAAGCGAGCGTTGGCAAGATTTGGCAGCAAAAGGGGCCACAGTACAACGGCTACTTTGGGCTAGCACCAGCACCAAAGACCCCAACTACAGAGACGTGATGTATATCGAAGAGTTGATTGGCCATGATACCGTCAACACCGTACCACCAGCGACAATTAAAGCTTGTGCCGATCATTGTAACGTAGGCGATCGCTTAGAAACGGATGTAGAAAATGCTTACACGCTGATCGAAAACCTCAAAGATCCCGACATCAACATCGATCTCGATACTGTAATGGATGAACTGTTAGTCGATGGTATTGACAAGTTTATCCAGCCCTTCCAGTCCTTGATGAACTCTTTAGAAGAAAAGATCAAGGTATTGTCACCAGTGTAGGGACTGGGTATTGGGGATAAGGGGACAAGGAAAATAACTCATGCCCCATACTTCGACTCCTTTCGACTTCGCTCAAGGCAAGTCGCTCAGTACAAGTGCCCCATCCCCCATGCCCAATCTCAAAATCCAAAATCCAAAATCCAAAATCCAAAATTGTTATGGTTAGTCTGCTAGAAAATCCCTTGCGCGTTGGTCTGCAACAACAAGGGATGCCCGAACCCCAGATTATAGTCATTTTTGGCGCTTCTGGCGATCTCACTTGGCGCAAACTAGTGCCA
The DNA here is from genome assembly GCF_036917555.1 of Nostoc sp. Lineage (GTDB taxonomy): Bacteria > Cyanobacteriota > Cyanobacteriia > Cyanobacteriales > Nostocaceae > Nostoc. The sequence goes on from NZ_JBALDD010000080.1 coordinate 40,601, forward strand.
GCACTTTACAAATTGCGGCGAGAACGGCGTATTCCACCAGAAACAACCATTGTCGGTGTGGCACGTCGAGAATGGAGCCACGAATACTTCCGTGAACAAATGCAAAAGGGCATGGAAGAAGCACATTCTGATGTCGATTTAGGGGAACTCTGGCAAGATTTCTCCCAAGGTCTGTTCTACAGTCCTGGGGATATAGACAACCCTGAAGGCTACCAGAAACTAAAAAACTTATTGAGTGAATTAGACGAAAAACGGGGCACACGAGGGAATCGAATGTTTTACCTCTCGGTTGCCCCCTCATTCTTTCCTGAAGCGATTAAGCAGCTAGGAAGCGCCGGGATGCTAGAAGATCCCTACAAACATCGTCTAGTAATTGAAAAACCCTTTGGTCGCGACTTGGCTTCTGCCCAGAGTCTTAACCAAGTGGTACAGAAATTTTGTAAAGAAAACCAAGTTTACCGCATTGACCACTACTTGGGTAAAGAAACAGTCCAGAATTTGCTGGTGTTTCGCTTTGCCAATGCGATTTTTGAGCCGTTGTGGAATCGTCAATTTGTTGACCACGTGCAAATTACCGTGGCAGAAACCGTAGGTGTGGAAGACCGGGCTGGTTACTATGAAAGCGTTGGCGCACTACGGGATATGTTGCAAAACCACTTAATGCAACTTTACTGCCTAACGGCGATGGAAGCACCCAATGCAATGGATGCCGACAGCATCCGCACAGAAAAAGTGAAGGTACTCCAAGCTACTCGTTTAGCTGATGTTCACAATCTGTCGCGGTCAGCAGTACGCGGACAGTACAGTGCTGGCTGGATGAAAGGTCAAGCAGTGCCAGGGTATCGGACAGAACCAGGCGTTGCTGCCAACTCCACCACACCGACCTATGTCGCCATGAAGTTTTTGGTAGACAATTGGCGCTGGCAAGGTGTTCCCTTCTACCTGCGTACTGGTAAGCGGATGCCGAAAAAAGTTAGTGAGATTTCCATCCACTTCCGCGAAGTTCCGTCTCGGATGTTTCAATCTGCCGCCCAACAGACAAACGCCAACATTTTGACGATGCGGATTCAGCCAAATGAAGGAATTTCCGTGCGTTTTGATGTGAAAATGCCGGGGGCAGAATTTCGTACCCGTTCCGTTGACATGGACTTTAGTTATGGTTCCTTTGGCATCCAAGCAACATCCGATGCCTATGATCGCCTATTCCTTGATTGTATGATGGGCGATCAAACATTGTTCACAAGGGCGGACGAAGTAGAAGCAGCTTGGCAAGTAGTAACACCAGCCCTTTCTGTTTGGGATGCACCCGCCGACCCAACTACTATTCCCCAGTACGAAGCCGGTACTTGGGAACCAGCAGAAGCAGAATTCTTAATTAACCAGGATGGCCGTCGCTGGCGCAGACTGTAAATATTAGTCATTTGTCATTAGGAGCCACTGCGTTGCGGGGGTTCCCCCCGTTGAAGCAAGTGGCGCTCATTAGTCACTAGTAAAAACAAATGACAAATGACAAAATCCAAAATCCAAAATCCAAAATCCAAAATTTCCTATGGCTCCCCAAGCTTCTACAATTTTTTCACTTCAGGCACCAAAAGATATTTCGCTTGACGAATTAGATGCGGAACTTAATCAAATTTGGCAAAGCTACGGCATTACTGGCGAAAACGGTGGGCTTCCTGCTGCTACTCGCGCCACTACATTTACCTTAGTGGTTTACGAACCCGAAGAAACCCAGTATCTTTTGGCCACTTTGGGATTTTACAACGGCCCGCTTGACGGGATTTTAGGGCCTCAGATGGTAGCTGCCTTGCGGCAAGTGCAGACAAAATATGCACTGCCAAATACTGGAACAGCAACACCTGAAACCCTGGCTTTCTTGAGAGAAGAATTCATCAAACGTCAAGGAAACGCGGCTACGGGAGACAATGGTTCTATTGAACTTCCCAGCTTAAGCTTAAATGCCCCAAGCCCCAGAATTGCTGATGAAATTGCCCTCCGCAACCCTTGCCGCATCATCGCGCTATTTCCGATTACTGGCGAAGATAAAGGGGTCAAGGCTCAAGTTTCTGCCTATTGCCCGATTCAAAAGCAATCGTCAAGTACACTAATTTGCTGCGAATACATCACTCTCAGTGGAACTGCTGCTGCCTTGGAACGGGTAGGGGGCATGATTCCAGCATTGTTAATTGGCGGCTTACCAAAGTTTCTCTGGTGGAAAGCAACACCAGACCCCAATAACACTCTATTCAAGCGGTTGGCAGACGTCTGCAATAATGTGATTGTGGACTCTTGCCGCTTTAACGAGCCAGAAAGTGATTTACTCCGCCTCCAAGAATTGGTGGAAAGTGGGGTTCCCCTAGCTGACCTCAACTGGCGTCGCCTCTCAGCATGGCAGGAATTGACAGCTGAAGCATACGACTCACCTCATCGTCGGGCAGCCCTTCGGGAAGTTGACCGAGTAACTATTGATTATGAAAAAGGCAACCCCGCACAAGCATTATTATTTTTAGGTTGGTTGGCAAGTCGTCTAGAATGGCAGCCAGTTTCCTATCAAAGGGAAACCGGAGATTATGATATCACTCGCATTAACTTTATTGCTCAAGATCAACGGCAAATAGAAGCCGAATTAGCGGGTGTTCCCCTTGCTGATGTGGGTGAGATTGCTGGCGACTTGATTGCTTTGCGTCTCAGTTCGACCAATCCGAAGGCAGACTGTGGTACAGTAATTTGCTCAGAAACTGGTGGTTGTATGCGGATGGAAACCCACGGTGGTGCTCAATCTGCCGGTCTGTTTCAACAGGTGACTTCACTTTCAGAACAAAAGGCGGAAGCATTGCTGAGTCAGCAAGTACAACGCTGGGGTCGTGAGTCACTTTTTGAAGAAAGTCTGGGGATTACAGCGAATATTTTCAAATTGGAAACAAATAGTTAGTTTCGCTTGGAAAGCATAAAAGTTACCAAAATTGTGAAAATCAACTACAAGCCCTTCAGATTTTTGGATATTTCAATAATCTGGAGGTTTTTTTTATTTTCCTTGGTTTTAAGTAAGTCAGTAGTTTGGATAGATGGCTACGGCAACCCGTATCCCTTTCCTACGGAACGCTCCGCGAACGGGGAAGCAAGCTACGCGTAGCGTCTCCAACAAAAGAAGCGGGAACGCCTATAGGATTGGTACAGTTGCCCTGTTGAAGGCGATCGCTTCTTGACAAAATGCAAAATTTGCCAGCCCTGCGGGATCTTGCTACATCCCCCAACCCCTTCTCCCAATTTTGGCAGAAGGGGAGCCAATTTCAAAGACCCTCTCTTAAGCTTGGGAGAGGGATTTAGGGTGAAAGCTCATTGATTCATACAAGAAGTCTATTGAAAGGATAGGTCGTATTTGCCTCCACGCTCCAGGGCGAGTTTGTAAGCAGGTCGCGCATGAATGCGCTCGACAAATTCTTTGAGCTTTGGCCGGTTCTCAACCTCTTGGGGAAGCGTAGCCACTACTTCTAGGGGAAAGCTCATTTGGATATCAGCGGCAGTAAATTCATTGCCTACAACCCACGTATTTTTACGGAGTTCACCTTCTATGTAGTCAAAGTGAAGTTTGATCTGGGGCGCGACGAATCCGCTAACCACGCTGCTGTCCCCTGCCCCGAAATTGTTCAATACCAGCCGCATCACCAGCGGTGGCATTGCAGAGCCTTCGGCGTAATGCAGCCAATACTTGTAGCGCAGATGCTCTGGCGTACCGGAGGCTGGAACTAGCCGACCATTCCCGTAGCGATCGACTAGGTATTCGATAATTGCACCCGACTCAGCGATCGTCAAGTCTGCATCTGTGATTACTGGTGACTTGCCGAGGGGATGAACTTGGCGCAGCGACTCCGGTGCCATCATCGTCTTTGGATCGCGTTCATAGAATTTGATCTCGTATTCAATACCTAATTCTTCAAGCAGCCACAGCACCCGCTGCGATCGCGAGTTGTTAAGATGATGCACAACTATCATAAAACGTTCCTCTTTTGGTAGCTTATTGTTATCTGATTCTTGGCTAATTTCCAACTATACTATTAGACTTTTTCAGCCTAACTCTCCTAATTGGCTGGTTTTCTTGTTTCTAATTGGTATAAGTTTGAGTTAGTCGGTTGGAGAAACTGGTGTATCTGCTTTTGCAAAAAGTGACGATAGACACACAGCCAATAATCGAAATAGTTGCTGCATAAAACCTAATTTGTTTCATTTATGGCTTTAGTCATTGCTGGGGAACGTAGTGGGGTGGGTAAGACAACAGTCACGCTCACCCTTTTAGCATCTTTACGCCGTCGCGATCGCCTGGTGCAATCTTTTAAGGTAGGGCCAGACTACATTGATCCCATGTTTCATCAACACGTAACTGGTCGTGCTTGTCGCAATTTAGACCCCGTATTGACTTCTGAAGCCTACGTTCAGCAATGTTTTGCCCATCATAGTCAACTGAGTGAATATACCCTCGTGGAAGGGGTGATGGGGTTGTTTGATGGAATTGGGCATAGGGAATGGGGCACTTGTACTGAGCGTAGTCGAAGTATGGGGCATGGGCAAGAAAAGCAAAAATCAACTGATTTTGCGAGTACTGCCCACATCGCGCGGCTGTTAGATTTGCCTGTGGTGTTGGTGATGGATTGCAGTCGTTTATCTGGTTCTGTAGCTGCGATCGCTCACGGCTATCGATCTTTTGATCCCCGAATTAAAATAGCTGGGGTAGTATTAAATCGTGTTGGGAGCGATCGCCATCTCTCTCTTCTCAAAGATTCCTTAGAACCTTTACAATTACCTATTCTCGGCGTAATGCGCCGTCAAGATAACATCACAATTCCCGATCGCCATTTGGGTTTAGTACCCACAGCCGAACTTCCCGAACTTAATGCTTTAATCGATCGCCTCGCCGATTTAGGAGATACTTGCTTTGACTGGCAACGCTTATTACCTTTGTTAAAATCAGAACCCCTTTCTGGCTCTGCTTCATCCTCCTTATCTCCCTCATCCCCAGTTAGGATTGCAGTAGCCCGCGATCGCGCGTTTAATTTTTATTACCAAGACAATCTCGATTTGTTGCAACAACTTGGTGCAGAATTGGTTTTCTGGAGTCCCTTAAAAGATGCTGACATACCAAAAGATATCCAGGGAATGTATTTTGGCGGTGGTTTCCCGGAAGTTTTTGCCCAGCAACTAGCAAAAAATACCAGTGTTCGTGATGCAGTGAAAACGGCAATACTTAAAGGAATGCCTACAGTTGCCGAATGCGGAGGATTGATGTATTTGTGTGAGCAAATTATCGATTTTGAGGGTAAATCTTGGTCGATGGCGGGAGTACTACCAACATCTGCTGTGATGAGTGGGCGTTTAACTTTGGGCTATCGTCGTGCAGTCGCTTTGCAAGATAATTTGTTAGTGAAGGCAAATACAACTGTTTACGGACATGAATTTCATCGTTCCCATTTAACCTTAGCTCCCACTCAGCCCCTATTTGAAACTTATCGCTACGATTGTGAAGAAAATATGGGATGGGAAGGATGGGGTTTACCTGCAAATATTTATGCTTCTTATGTTCATCTGCATTGGGGAGAAAGTAGAGAAATTCCCCAGCAGTTTCTTAAAGAATGTCTAAAAGTAGCATCTTCAGCAACGTGGATTTAACAATACAGTTCAGATAAGGGACTTCCAGAAAATAAAATATACAGACAATAAGAATGATAATCATTATGAGGGGAGGGAGAGGCTGCCAACGGCAGCCTCTCCCTCCCCTTTTTGTAGTAAATTCGATGATGATTCGATTTTTGGGTGTGCATAGGTGTCAATACAACTAACGGATTCATTAAAAAAGTTGTTGAAGGGAACTGCCGGGCAATTAAAAGGAGCCAACAAACGTAAATTTATAGCACAAACAGTTGTGGCATTAGGACACGGAGGACGGTCGTTAGCAGAGCAAGAGTTAGGATGGAACCGTGTAACTATTAATAAAGGAATTAAAGAATTAACTAGTGGTATAACTCTGTAATGATTATCATTTTCAATAACTGTATACTTTATTTCCTGGAAGTCCCTAAGTATTGGTTCATTTGACCGTGGTGGTAGAAATCGAGTTCCGACAGAAACTGATGACCATGAAACTTTCCCGGATTTAGGGAAATGGTTTATTGATATTTGCTATGGAGTAACATATTTTTAAAAAATAGTTATTAATCTAAAAATCTTTGCCACTACGAATTCTCTAAAAGGCAGTTACAGATATTTCCACGTAGTTTGAGAAATAGGTAATTGCTCACGAAGTAAAAATTTCTATCAACAAAATAGCTGAGGAAATTCATTACTTTTCCTCAGCTATTTTTTATTTTCTGAAACGGAGATTTTAAATTAATTTGAATATCTATTCACTGCGATTTAAATTCCCTGTTTCAACAACTTGCTTTTCATAAACATCTGGAACTTCATTATGACCAATAGCAGGTTTCACGTTAGCTCCAGTAGTTAGATCAAAAAGATTTTTACCTAATTCTATTGGCACACCACTATTGTTATGAATAGCATTGTCCTTTAGTCCCCAGAGATTTATCATCCATTCTTCATCTGGGGATTCGACCAAATTATCTGCAAGAGTCTTCTGATACCATATATCAATCTTTTTTACTCCCGAAGGTATCTCTACAGCAGGATCATCGGCCGCATTCTGGAAATTTATGGTTGCCATTTTAGATTCATTCACGTACTCCTGAAACTCCACGATTGTAGGAATAAAAGGATTAGGAAAAGATATCCAAGCTCTAAGTGGAGAACCAGAACTTATATTATCCCACAAAGATTTCATGTTATTTGGATTATTTCCCAAATCATAAGTTGCTTGCTCAAGCTTATTGTTTGCTGGGTGGGGATCGAGAAGGGTAAGTTGTATATAGCTACCGAGATGAATCTCACGTAGTTGTGTTACTAAATCGACTAATGCTTGGGTAACTACAACAGTTCCTCGGCTGTGGCCAATTAAATGAATATCAACTACATCCCCAGTATGCTGTTTACGATGAATTGATATCCAATCTAAGATTTTTTCTCGAAGTTTAGTGCCAGCTTCTGTTGCTAGTCCCGGTTTAGATGTTCCGGAAGTGCTAGTCCAGTTAAACTCGATAACATCATCATATTTGTCTATACTCTTTAGCTTCTCAGCCATAAGGATTTCCCAATCCGGGATCACAAAATGATCGCTAACTTTCCCAGCCGCATATCTCGCAAGCCAGGTAGGAGCTATGTAATCATAACGATTAAACCCATGCGATATAGCTCCAAGCATCCACTTCTGAAAATAAGTTGTACTTTTCTTACCGTTGTAAGTTGCGACAACAACAACGTAAGGAAAAGCTGTATTTGGTTTTAGGTCTGTTCCAGAAATCAACTTGACGTTATGCTTACCTGAACTTAATAAAGTTGGATCGGAAATGTCTTGTTCCCCAATTTTTTGTGTTGCAGGAGCGGCATCCTCAACGGGTGAGCGATAAATCTCAAAATGAATAGGCTGGCTGGCTTCCTCTTGATCAGATATTTCAATGGTATAGTCTACGGTCACACTTTGAGCATCAGTTGTTGTAGCTTTGGTTAAAGTGAGTTCATTTTTATTTTTGGGTTTCTCTGGCTTCTGATAGCATTCTGCTACGAATTTATACTCGTAATCAACCACGCTGTATTGATTACGGAACCAGCGTAAATAGACTTTACGTCCGTTCACTATAAAACCTGGTGTGCGGTGTTCATTCCAATCTTCTGGCTTTACACCGTAAACACGCGCAAGCCGGGCAGCGTCTGGAACATCACCCGACCTATATAAATAGTTATAGGTAACTAAGCCAGGGTTAGGTGGATTGGCAAGCTCAAACTGCTTTTTTTCTTCTTCTGTTTTGGGAACATCAGGAGAAATCTTATCCTCCGCGTTAATTGAAAAGTTGTCGCATGGGTAATTGGCTACTGATTGCGGGTTAACTTGTGCTGTTTTATGGTCGAACTGAAAACTATTTTCTTTGATTGTTTGTTTTTTTAGTGGTATATCGTAAGCAAAAGTTTTATAGGGTATTACGTTTAAAGCTGTAAGCCCAGACAGAACAGCTATAATAGCAAATTTTCTCACGCCATTCATTACAATAATTCTCCAGTTGAGGAGGAGCTAAAAAGCTAATGTAATAAAGTAATTTATTCTATTTGTATTTACATAAATAGATAATTACATTATTACAACTGTTTAGAGATTTCAGACGCAGTTGGCTCTCGTTGGGGTTAGAGTTATGAGTGATTTAACGGTTAATGATGATTCATATCAGCAGTTGTTAAATCGCATTGGTGAGTGTTTGGCATTGGGGCGTCAACGGGCTTTTGAGCAGGTTAATTCAGTTTTAGTAGAAACTTCTATTTCCCGACATCCACTCATAAGCAGCTAACCACCATACGAGCCAAAAAATTTCAGCGACGATAAATCAACAAATAGTGTCAATTTTTAACAAAGTTAAATGCGCTTTATTTTAGCCCATCACTGATGCAAGCAACCTACAATAGGTAAGCAAACTTTGGGTATAGAAACAGGATTATTATTTGATGATGGTTGTGAAACGCGAGGTTTTGGCGTATCAGGAACGGGAGCAGATGAACCGTCAGGATTAATAATAGGAACATTCCGAAAGTTAAAATGAGCGCCATTAATGGTATAATCAAGCACTATTTCTAATAAACTGATATAAGGAGTTGAAGTGGGTACTTCTGCAATATCAACAATACCCTTATACTTTATGTCTTTCACCATATTTACTCTTGTAAAGCCATTACTTCCAGCAATATTCTTTCCGATTTGAAGTTTACTAGGGCGATATTCAGTACCTTCCGGGTCTACCATTCTAGAATTCTTCGTACTAAAACCAACCCCTTCTACATCTACAGTACTACTCAGAGAAAAGGTGCAACTAACTGTCTTCATTTTTCTTGCACAGAATTTTAGTTCCACGATTAAAGAACCAACTGTTTCAGTTTGTATCGTCTCATCACTATCAGGTTTCTGGGAACTTGAATTTGGGCTTTGTACAGGTTTTCCACAGACAACTTGACCTGATGATGTTTTCATGCAAACATCATCGGGAGATGCTAACGCAGGAATACTGAATACTGATACACCAAATGTGCAAAGAGTCATCAATATATTGAACTTTGAAAAGCAAGAATAATAGGATGATTTCATACTGTTGGTCTAAGAGGACAAACGGAGAATACAATACTGTCAGAGATTTTGTCCAGTAATTTTACAGATATTATTAGAAGCTTTAAATTAAATACGCGAAATAAAAAGAGGCTTTATTTACCTCATATCCAGCAATCCTAAATATCAGTTAACAGACATTTAATAACAGGCTAACAACTGTAAATAGTGAAATCAACAGAAATAGTAAGACATCGTACCTTTCCTACCTTTCTTACTTTTTGTCTTTACAACATCCCAGAGATTAAAATTGGCGTGGGAGAGGCTGCCGTTGGCAGCCTCTCCCACGCCCCCCTAACAATGATTATCATTTTTACTATCTGTATATTTTATTTTCTGGAAGTCCCTAATGGGACTTAGACAAAAAATAGCTATAAAAAAGCCTTAAATCTATATGCAGAGAGACTTTGACATCGTTTTGCCTAGTTTCTTGATATATCTGGGTTTCAAGCATTCTTGAGCATTTGGTGTATTTTCCTTGCCTTGTATGGATTTGAGGCTTGTTTATGCTTCAAAAATGTTTAAGTCCCGATAACCCCAAAACCCTCATGTAGAGACGCGATTTATCGCGGAGTATGGGGATAAAGAGACACAAAAAGGCGGTGAGATAATTCACCGCCTCCTCTTGGATCAACTTATAACTCCATGTTAGTTTTGGACTTCAACCCAACGACGGTAAAGCTTTTGAATTTGTTTGAGAAGCGCAGTAGGAGCTGATTGAGTTGACTCATTCGGCTTCGCTATATCCTGCAATTGCGTCAGGAGTCTGGCTTCTTCGACCGCAACTTCACCATCGCTATAAATTAGGCCACTGATGGCTTCAATCAGATTTTCACAATCTTCAAGACTGGGGCGATCGCCTAAATACTCCCGCACCCAGTCGTAGCATTCTTTTGGCTGTACAGGAACTAATTCGTACAGCCAAGGCTTAATTTCTGGGTCGTTAGCTAAACCTTTAGCTTGAGCTATTTCGCGGAGATATTGCCGTTCTTCTGGCTGGATTCTGCCATCGATCCAGGCTGCTCCAATCAGGATTTTAACTAAATTTTTCACATTGTCAGGGGGAACCATTGCTGCCTCCTCTGGTAGATTCAGGCCTCTACCAAATCGTACAATCCCAAACAGTATTCACTGGGAATTATTGTTTTTTCTTAAGCGCACCATAAAAAAACCATCTATGTCCTGTCGATGGGGCCAAAGTTTAAACCAACCTTGAGGTGTACTATCAGTAAAATCAGGTAACTCAACGTCACTGGGAGACTCAATTTGCCACTGAGGTGAATCAGCTAAAAACGCCGAAATTACTTCTTCATTTTCTGCGGGATGCAATGTACAGGTGGCATAAACTAGTACACCACCAGGTTTGACAAAAGTTGATGTATGTGTTAATAATTCTTGTTGCAATAGCGAAAGTTCTCGGACAGATTCTGGTGTCTGTCGCCAACGCGCATCAGCATGACGGTGCATGGTTCCCAAACCAGAACATGGAGCATCAAGTAATACCCGGTCTGCAGTGTTTTGAAATTGGTTGAGGTGGCGGCTGTCACCAGTGCAAATTTGAATAGATTGTAAATTCAGCCGTTGAGAATTTTCTTGGAGTTTGCGAAGACGAGAAGGAGTGCGATCGCAAGCCCAAATTTTACCTTGATCTGCCATTAACTCAGCGATGTGGGTTGTTTTCCCCCCTGGTGCAGCACAGGCATCAATTACCACCTCACCTGGTTGGGGGTCGAGCAAATGACCTACCAATTGAGCGCTGCTATCTTGTACAGTCCACCAACCTTCTTTAAAACCCGGTAGTTTTTGAATTGACCCAGTATTACCAATAAATCGTAAAGCTTGGGGTAAATCAGGAATCCGTCTCACTAAAACACCAACAGATTGCAAAGCCGCCTCAACTTCTTCAATGGAAGTGCGAAGTGGGTTGATGCGTAAGTCAATTGTTGGTGATTGGTTCATCCATTCACACAGTTGTTCTGTTTCAGTCAAACCCAGTTGTTCTAACCAAACTTGAACAATCCAGTCAGGAAAACTGTGTAAAATGCCCAAGCGTTCCACCTGACTTTTCACATCATTTGGAAAAGTTAACGCGAAACCTAACCCCTCAGCCCCCAACCCTTGTAGGGTTGGGGGAGAATTCAAAGCCTCTCCCCTTTTAGGGGAGAGAGGAATGGAAGTGAGGTTTTCCAGATCCGGTGATTCTGGAAGTTGTAACGGATCACCCTTTATCTTCTCTGCAAGGCGGATGTATTGTCGTAATAGACCGTTAACAAAACCCGTGAGTCCAAAAAAACCGTTTTCTTTAGCGAGTTGGACTGTGGTATTAACAGCAGCTGAGGTGGGAATACGCTCTTGATAACGCAGTTGGTAGAAGCCCAGATGTAAGATGGTGCGGAGGTCTTGTGGTTGTTGATGAGATTTCTTTTTAGCGAGTTGATCGATGAGAGTATCAAGAGTGCGTTGCCTTCTGACGCTCCCATAAACCAATTCTGTCACTAAGCGGCGATCGCAATCAGGCAAATTAAATTTTTGCAGTACTCTATCTAGGGCAACATCAGCATAAGCCCCCTTATGAACATCTCGCAGGGCGATAAAAGCTAGTTGACGGGGGTTAGTCATGTAAACATTTGAGATTTGGGATTGTACCAAAATGGGAAGGATGCCCCTGAGCATAGAAGAGTTTTTATTTTCTTATTCTTCTTCGCTTTCCACACTCTGACTCGTCACTTACCACTTCCTAACTCCCGTCAAGGAAAATCATTTCAGGAGTATAGAATGCCAATAACAGGGATTTTTGACAATATATCAATAAATCTTAACAAGAATAATTTTAATTAAACAATCATGCTCGAATCCTTTCGATTAAAAAATTTCAAGGCTGTGCAAGACAGTAGAACTGTCAATTTTACTCCTTTAACTGTTTTTATAGGCAATCTAGTGCGAAGGCTCCAACCAGACATCGAAATTTCCAGTGTTACCCTTGACAATAAGCCCAATTTACTGTCTAAACGTGGTCAAGTTGCTGCTTTGTTGCTAAATGAAAGGTGCGATCGCATTATTATTGTTTGGGATCTCTATCTACCTTGGCGTGAGAAAAAACAACGCCCTTGCCAGAAAGAGGATTGTGACGCAATTATGGAATCCCTTGTTCAAGCTGGAGTGACATCGCTAGACGTACACTTAGTTTGGTATTGAGGAAGACTTAGAAGCATGGCTACTCGCTGATGCTTGTGCTATATCTGCTGTTCTCTCAAGACCAACTCATCAGGTTCAAGTCAAGGACAAGAAAAATCCAGAAGGTGTACAAAATCCAAAAAAGCAACTGAACAAAATCTTCCAAGAACACGCGGGTTATCCCTATATTGATAGGCAGCACGCACAAATAATCGTTGAAAAATTAGAGGATTTGAACAAGATAAAGCGCAGCACCACTTTTGTTCGGTTTGCGGTTAAGGTAACAGGTCGAAAGCCATGACTACAAAAGTAAAAATAGGTATTGTTTAATAATTTCGTCTCAGGAAACATTCAGTAAAAGCCCCCTTGTAGTTACAGGGGGCTTTTGAATGATTAAAGACGTAAGCCTTGAGATCGCTTTACCCTATCAAGACATGTACGGGTCTACACTGGCAATTTCGAACTCACATGCTCTAGAAACCTGTTCTGCTGGTAATTTTCCAAAGCTAATTAATGGTAAATAAGTGTGGTTTGCCATCAGTTCTTTTGCTAATAAGAACCCAGTGATTGTCCAAGTTTGATATTTCCTCGCTTGTTTCCCAATCAGTCGCCCTTTTTTCCCATCGTAATACTCTGGCCATTCATCTGTACTAAGGCGTCCTTGGGCAGTTTCAATCGCCTTTTGTGCAAGACTTGTTCTATTAGTTTTCACAGCCGCCGCTGCCAACATCCACATTAAAACTGGCCAACTACCAGCATTATGATACGACCAAGGTATATTTTTGGGGTCACATCCAGTCACAATTCTGTATTCTTCATGTTCTAAAGCTGGGAAACAAATTTTCATTGGCATATCTCCCACCAAATCATCCCATCGTTCCTCAATCAGAGTCATAATAGCTTGTGACTGTTCTTCGGTGGCTAAGTCTGAAATTATTGCCATTAAATTTCCGAGTGAAAAGAAGCGAGTATCTAGCTGTGACGGGCCAACATTACCTGCTAGATAACCACCTTTTTTTGGTAGCCACTTATCCAATTCATAATAAGGAACAGAATCTATATATATGTTGAACAGATTAACAGCAGCCTTGCCATATTCTTCACTTTTGAAGCGATAAATTGTATTCAGACGATTAATATCTATCCAATAATGCTGGCGAATATGAGCACATAAAAGAGGCAATCGGTTATCAATGGCTTCAACAATATCAGAATTACCTTGGCAAATTAGCAGTTCACGAGATGCACGCAATGCCGTGTAAAAGAGGACTTGTAATTCTAGAGGATGCCCATAAATGCCCATACGACGGTCAATCATACAAGCGCCATCTGGAACCAACAGTGTTGGGTACATATCAAAACGATTCGCCAAGCAGATATCCATGATTAACCTGATACCATTTTGGAATTCAGGTTGATAGGCGAGAGAAAAATCTTCTGTAGCGACTACATAAGCACGCAATAAAATAATCCACCATAGGCAAGAATCTACAGGTGTCACTCTAGCGATCGCATGTTCACCAAAGTCTGCTTCTAAATATTCTTGCCCATTGTCTGATACCACTTTAAAGCTAGCTGGTATTAATCCTCGTCCTGGCTTATAGGCCTCTAATGCCTTTTCTTTAGGCTGTAACTTTAAGGTTTCTTCTAAGAAATTACGAACAATATCGGTTCTACCTTTAATCAGAAAAATTAGAGCAGAAGAAACAAAATCACGCACAAAGCACTGATCGTAATTGAGCGCTTCTACAGAGGCATCATAAGCGGCTACTGTCCCAACAGGGCGACCTTGATAATAGAGAATTGATTTTTCTAGTGTTAGCCATGCTTCTTCCACTTCTTTTAAATTCTCAGTAGTTTCCAATTCGTTTAGGTGCATTGCCAGAATAACTCCATAAAGATTGTGAATTTGTGGTAGATGTGTCTTAATTTATTATTTTTGCTATTCTCAGCATAACAAAAACGATTCTTTAAATAGCAAAGATAATTTTGCAAAAAAATAATCAACTAACAAGGAATAAATTTGCTGATATTTATACAACTTTATTGTTAGTTAATTGCTTGTAAGCTATTACTATTTTGGTGAATTATAGTTGTTGCTCTCCACTGCAAGTAGTAACATAATTCCTAAAAACAGTCATATAAGATATATTTTTAGATTATTTATTGTTTTGTTGTCTGTCCAGAATCTTTGCTTTACCAAACAAAAACATATCCTCAGTGCTGTTTAGGGTTTGTGTGAAGTTAAAACTGGTTGCAGTGTATTTACTTGAGCAGGATTAGTTTTTGACACTAATAAGTCAGATTATTCCCCTATTATCTAATAATTTATAACGTTTTTTCAAAATATGCAAGATGAATTATCAAAATTTTTAAGATGTCAATACTTCTCAAGGTTTAAATATCTTACCCTGCTGACAGATGATATGGAATATTTATCGGAGTACGTCAAAAATAATCAAGAGTACTGAGTCGAAATACCGCCCATAAGGCATAGAGATATACTAAATACATAAGTACTGAGTATTAGCATGATGTTCATTACTGTTCTCCCAAAGCAGCCTTAAACACTTGTTCAGCAGTTAGATTTAGCTCTATTAAAGTTGGTGATTGAATTTGGTCATTACCATAAAACTGAGTTACTTGGTACTCGCCTTCCACTAATCTGTAAACTGATATTGTCGGTTGTTTTGGATTGCCAATAAACCGTTTTCCACCAAGAGCAGCATAGTCAACAATCCAATATTCTGAAATTATAATTTCCTCTCTTCTCTACGAGAGGCTGCGCCAACGAGACGCTACGCGAACATACTCACCAAATTTGAGAAAGTAATTATCTCGCCAATTGGTACTCACAACTTCTACTACTAATGGAATTGATGCAGCTTGAGTAACTGTTGATGATTTTTTCCAAAGTGGTTCATTAAGTTAGGGATATTTAATACCAGCAAATCTGGAATATAACCAGATTTTTTATCAACAGATTTGATTAATACTTGAGCAGGAATCGAAGAAGCTAGGTTAAACCTCTGAATCTCAAAATTGAGTTCTATAATCAGAAATGCTCTGACTAACTCATGTTCCCCTGTCGGCTGCATTTCAACTATTACTTCTTTATATAATTCATATCTGCTGTTCTCCAGTTTCCATTCGACAAATTATTCAAAAGTTATCGCTTTTACTAAATGTTGAAACATAACACTATTTCCTCAAATATTATTCATATTTTGATTAGCATCGATAAATTGCTAACATTATGTTACCTGCTGGAATTCTTTATAAGCTTGATTGCTTGCATTGAGGCTTTTGCAATTGTAGAACTATTTACATCAGGATGATACAATCTGGCTAATCGGTGGTAGGCAAGTTTAACAACATTGGGGCGATCGCTCTGATTTAAGCCCAAGACTTCCCACCATTCCCCAGATAATCCAGAGTCGAAAGTAAATTGACTCCAAATCTTGATGCTTCCGCCATTACCGCCGCTTACCAACGTCTTGCCATCAGGACTGAAAGCAACGGGATTACATCCAGAAAGATTTTGTAGTAATTCCCCAGTGTGGAGGTTCCAAAGTTTGATTGTACTCTCTCTGCTGGCACTGGCGAGGGTTTTTCCATCGGGACTGATGGCAACAGACAAAACTGCCCTTGTGTGGCCAGTTAAAGTGGAAAGTAATTCTCCAGTTGGGAGATTCCAAAGTTTAATTGTGGTGTCTGTGCTACCACTAATAAGAGTTTGACTGTTAAGACTGATAGCAACTGTATTAACTGCACCCAAATGTTCAGTGAGAATGTAGCGTTGTTCCCAAGTTTTGGTATCCCAAAGCCGAATAGTTTTATCGGCACTACCACTTGCAAGGGTTTTACCATCAAGACTGATGGTGACAGACAAAATTGCATCTGAGTGTCCATTCAAAGTGCGTTTTACTGTTCCCGTGTAGCGTCCCCAAATTATAATCGTTTTATCGGCAGCACCACTAGCAAGAATTGCTCCATCAGAACTGTAGGCTACTGAGTTAACAAAACCATTATGACTATAACTAGAGTTTAAATAAAATAATGTGTGAAGAAATTTTTTTGTGTCCATCTGCCAACTGCTAATTTTGCGTAGGCGTAGCCCGTCGTAGACATTAACACTACCACTTGTAATCTGCTGTCCATCAGGGCTGATAGCAACAGATAAAACTGCTTCTGCTTGTCCAAAGAATGTGTAAAGCCATTTTCCGGTTTTCAAGTTCCACAAATTAACTTGTCTGTCATCACTGCCACTGATTAAGGTAGTACCATCAGGACTGATTGCGATCGCATTAACTGCCGCTAAGTGTCCCTTGAGTGTGCGTACACATCTCCAAGTTTCAGGTAGCTGGGTTGTCAGAGATATTTTTTCTGGTTCAATATTGGGAGTAGAAGGTTTAAGCGTAACAAATTCTGATTTTTTCTTGAATTTAGCCTTAAGCGCTTGTAACTCATCCTCGATTTCCAAAACAGCAAATTTTTGGTTGAGATCGTCACCAGATAAAAATGCTTCTAATTCCATCACTGCTTCGCAATAGTAGCTCATCTGCAAAACTTTCTCTTCCATCCGCTCAAAAAGCTGTGCTGGAGTTTCGCTAATTCCTGATTCGTCTAACAGTTTGGCAATACCACAGGCGGCGAGTCCAACTACTGCACCAATTCCTGCCATCGGTACTGCACCAATCCCAAATGCCAGCCCTACTTTCGGTGCAACTAAACCCATACCACCGACGACGCTATAAACACCAGCACCACTGACTGCACCAATTCCCATTGTAGCGATCGCAGCAGCATCTCCCTCTGCTATAGCTTTAAAACCACCATAAGTAGCAGCACCAGCTACAGCGCCAGCACCGACTACAGGAGTTACAACCAATACCGACTGCACCAAATCCGCCTGCTAGTCCCATGCCACCTACCGTTGCAGAAACACTAACACCTGTTATAGTTCCGCCTGCAATAAATGCTGCGCCTGTTTTAGAGTTTTGTGTCACTGGTTTTTGTTTTTGAAGCCTTCAACTATAGACCTTTGCTATGCAGCCAATTGATAAACAGGTCAGCAATCGCTAAGTTACCGTGTTCAAGCATTGGCAGATGACCGTGACCAGAGAGGCCAACTTCAGGAAGCCAAATAAAATCACCCCGGAAGTATTTTGCAGTTTTTGCATCTGTCTCACGAGGATGGCGCGGGTCTTGGTCGCCCGTAATAACACAGATGGGAATACCATATAGTATCTGAGGGTCGCCAATATAAAGCCCTCGTCCTTCAACATTTCTGAGTTCATTGCTCATCCGCGCACTCTCAGCAATCAAACTGCAAAAGTAATTCTCAAATGCCTCTTGCGGAAAAGTATCTGAGTTGGTGAAGTACTTTTTAGTATCTTCACGTGACAGGATACGTGGACGATCTTCGGGAAAAGCCAAAGAAGAGTTTTTTGTGATAACTGGTGATAGATTGGCTGGTAAACTTGGTGCAATGCCTATAATAGCTTTAACAAGTTTGGGATGAGTTTGTGCCGTCTGCCAACCAACGATACCAGACATACTGTGGGTAAGAATCACAGCCGGGCCAATCCGTTGGAGTAGCGCGACTGTAGCATTGATTACCCGTTGATATGACATCACAGCGAAGTCTGGCACACAGCCCGACCGACCATGCCCTGGCCAGTCAACAATATAGGTTTCCCGGCCAAGTTCTGCCAGATATGCTGCCCAACCTTGACGATTATCGGGTGTTTTGACAAAGCAAGTACCTGTATGAAAGGCGCCATGTAAAAGCACAATCGGAACTAAATTTTGGTCTTGACTCGGCCGGTAATATTGAACATACATTTGGTACGGAATAGCACCAACAAAGAATTCTGTTTCAGTGTATGAATTCATTTTGAAAAAAGACTTAAAGCTTTACGGCAATGTTCATTGTTCATAATTCCTGCTGTTGGCAATGCTACAACCGTTGTTATTATAAATCCCAAAGAACAAAGTTAGCGATCGCACACCATACAGTACACATTATATCCATTATGTCAAGCAAACTTGCGCTTTCATTAATCAACAAATAGGCGAACTTGAACCAAAACCCATACGCAATCAGGGAATTTTCGACAACTCTGATGAAATCTACCGAAAAGATGGAATAACATTTGTGTGTGCTTCAGCAAATTGTGTATAAGAGTTGAAAATGACGATATGGCAACATCTAATATCCTCAAAGAACCACAGCTTTTGCGTCTGGGTAGCTTGTTTGGTGGACTGCGTGGCGATTTGACGGGAGGACTAACAGCAGCAGTGGTAGCATTGCCTTTAGCTTTAGCCTTTGCGGTGGCCAGTGGTGTAGAACCAAAGGCGGGACTTTACACCGCGATTGTGGCGGGAATTGTCGCCGCAATTTTTGGTGGTTCGTCAGTACAGATTACAGGGCCAACAGGTGCAATGGCTGTGGTTTTGGTGGGAATTGTCGCCAAGTACGGCCTTGAGAAAGTTTGGATTGCTGGGGTGATGGCTGGGATTATCCAAATTGCCTTAGGGGTTGCCAAACTTGGACAACTAGTGAAGTTTATTCCCTATCCAGTGACGGCAGGTTTTACTAATGGTATTGCCGTGATTATTTTTTGTGGTCAGTTAAATAATTTCTTTGGTTTAAAATTACCACGTAGCGAACATTTTTTGCCGGGGCTGTGGCAAAGTCTAACTCATGTAGAAGCTCTAAATTGGGCAGCAGTTGCCTTGGCAGTTGTGGTGATTGCAACCAATGTTTTATGGCCCAGAATTAATACGACAATACCAGGTTCTTTAGTGGGACTGGTGTTAGCAACAGCGATCGCTTCTGCTTTCCATCTAAATGTACCAACAATTGGCACGATTCCTCAATCTTTACCGATGCCTCAAGGTATTCCCCACTGGAATGATTTTAGTGTGATTCGAGAACTAATTAACCCAGCTTTGGCTTTAGCTGCATTGGGAAGTATTGAATCTTTGCTATCGGCGGTAGTGGCTGATGGCATGACAGTCAGCGAGAAACATAATAGCGATCGCGAATTAATTGGTCAAGGTTTGGCTAATATGATTGTGCCATTTTTTGGTGGCATCCCCGCCACAGGTGCGATCGCTCGGACTGCTGTGAATGTCCGTTCTGGCGGTAAAACCCGACTATCTGGAGTAATTCACGGTCTTGCTTTAGCCATCATCATTTTAACTTTAGCACCCCTGGCAGCACAGATACCTTTAGCAGCACTTGCTGGGATTCTGATGGTGGTTAGCTTGCGGATGATTGAGTGGGAAGCCATTGGTTTATTGATGCGTGCTACCTACTCAGACTTTGCTGTGATGATTCTCACCTGGCTAGTGACAATCTTGTTTGACTTAGTTCTCGCTGTCGAAGTGGGATTGATTGCAGCCGGAGCCTTATTTATTAAACGGATGAGCGATTTAAGCTTAGTTAAAATACCTGAAACTGAAGTATTTCCCTCTGGTACTCCTCTAGAATTAGGTAAGGAAATTGCCGTTTATCGGGTAGATGGCCCCGTATTTTTTGGTGCTGCTGAACGATTTGCTACCTTCCTCCGCGATGAACCGGAAGTAAAGTATTTAATTCTGCGGTTGCGGTTTGTGCCAAATATGGACACAACTGGGTTAGTAGCCTTAGAGGATATTTATCACGACTTAGAACGGCACAATTGCCGATTAATTCTCACAGGTTTACAACCCGAAGTCCAACAACTGCTAGAACGCACAGGATTGTTAAAAACAATTGGGTTATCAAATTGTTTTGAAACAACCACAGAGGCGATTTGCTCTATCTCTCCTCAGATTGCATGTTCTCAACCTGTAGCTGCTGATTTGAAAACAAAAGAATTGATGGAATTAAATGACTAAAAATATTTTTTTAATTCAACCCAAAATAACTAAAGCGATGCTTTGTTTTCCCTAAAAGCAAGCCTAATCCCTCTTTTGTCACTCTGGGGAAATAAAAATTGAGCCTAAATGATGAAACCTAGATTTAGTGAGAAGATTAGCGATCGCAAACTAATAGAAACCTCAAAACAAAGCTCTATAGGCAAAATGCTGTCTGGGCAAGAGTTACAGATTATTCTCTGCCAAAAGTGACAAAAGAGAGATTAGACTTCCAACATTCGACTTTGTATATCACGCCCTTCACATTACTCTCACTAGGAATCATGGATTAATTAGATACGCTAATAGATTAATTTTAAATTTTACTATATTTTTTTTTGACATTTAAAAATTCAATCAACGAATGTACTGATTCGTAGTATGTTCACTATCTAGTATGACTATAAAATTTCTACTACAAAATATTCCTAAAAGTCTTTGAAAATAAGAAAATTTAAGCAGTTTAAATCTCGTTATTTATAAAATTCTGTTAGTACTGTTTAGCGCATAAAAATATGTATTTTAAGGTAAGTAACACTTAGTCAGAGTTTCTCTTTAAACCGTCACATATATGCATGTCACTCTGATCATCAGGAGGATTAGTTTTAAAATATTCGCTGATAAAATTGCACCCTTCGTTCAGTAAATAATTAAAATCCCACCTCCACAGTCTCACGGTATTATCAGCACTTGCAGAGGCCAATACCTTACCATCCGGGCTAAAGCTGATGCTATGAACCGAGTTTGTGTGTCCAGTGAGAGTTTTGAGTAACTTACCAGTGGTAATATCCCACAGTTTCACTGTATTGTCACCACTTGCAGATGCCAGTACCTTACCATCTGGTCTGAAACTAACACGACTAACCCATTCTGTATGTCCTTTAAGAGTTTTGAGTAACTTACCAGTGGTAGTGTCCCACAGTTTCACTGTATTGTCAGAACTTGCAGATGCCAGTACCTTACCATTCGGGCTGAAACTGACATTATTAACCTCATTTCTATGCCCAGTAAGAGTTTTGATTTCTTTACCAGTGGTAGTATCCCACAGTTTCACAGTTCTGTCAGCACTGGCAGATGCCAGTACTTTACCATTCGGACTGAAGCCAACTCCCCAAACTTCAAGGGTGTGCCCAGTAAGAGTTTTGAGTAACTTACCAGTAGTAGTATCCCACAGTTTTACAGTTCTGTCAGCACTAGCAGATGCCAGTAGCTTGCCGTTTGGGCTAAAGCTAACTTTATTAACAGGCTTTGTATGCCCTTTAAGAGTTGTAAGTAACTTGCCAGTAGTAATATCCCACAGTTTCAGCGTGGTGTCATAACTAGCAGATGCCAGTATCTTGCCGTCTGGGCTGAAACAGACACCAAAAACCCATTTTGTATGTCCCATAAAAGTTTTGAGTAACTTACCAGTGGTGGTATCCCACAGTTTCAGCGTGGTGTCACGACTTGCAGATGCCAACATCTTGCCATCTAGGCTGAAGCTAACGTCTTGAACTACGTCTGTATGTCCACTGAGGATTTTAATTTCTTTGCCAGTGGCAGTGTCCCACAATTTCACAGTTCTATCAGAACTTGCAGATGCCAGTATCTTACCATTTGGGCTGAAACTGATGTCATTAACCCCGTTTGTATGCCCTTGAAAAGTTTTGAGTAATTTATTAGTAGTAATATCCCATAGTTTCACAGTTCTATCAGAACTTGCAGATGCCAGTATCTTACCATTTGGGCTGAAACTGATGTCATTAACCCCGTCTGTATGTCCTTCAAAATTTTTGATTTCTTTACCAGTAGTAATATCCCATAGTTTCACAGTTCTATCAGAACTTGCAGATGCCAGTATCTTACCATTTGGGCTGAAACTGACGTTATTGACCCCGTCTGTATGTCCTTCAAAAGTTTTGATTTCTTTACCAGTAGTAATATCCCATAGTTTCACAGTTCTATCAGAACTTGCAGTTGCTAGTGTCTTGCCATTCGGGCTAAAACTAATACCAATAACTGAATTTGTCTGCCCAGTAAGAGTTTTGATTTCTTTGCCAGTGGTAGTGTCCCACAGTTTTACAGTGTTGTCACTACTTGCAGATGCTAGTATCTTGCTATCCGGGCTGAAGCTAATGCTGTCAACTGCGTCTGTATGGCTAGTGAGAGTTTTGATTTCTTTGCCAGTGGAAATGTCCCACAGTTTTACAGTGTTGTCACTACTTGCAGATGCCAAAATCTTACTGTTTGGGCTGAAGCTGACGCTATTAACTCTCTTTGTATGTCCAGTGAGAGTTTTAATTTCTTTGCCAGTGGCAATGTCCCACAGTCTCACAGTTCTATCAGAACTTGCAGATGCCAGTATCTTACCGTTTGGGCTGAAACTGACGCTATTAACTCCCTTGGCATGTCCTCCTAACGTACTTGGCACCACGACGTTGTGAATTGTGTGCAGTAATGTTAGTTCTACTTCCCTGCGGGTATCGGCATCTACCCACAGTGTACGTTGCATTTGCACAACAGCTTCTAAACTTGTTTTCAAAGCTCCCTCTGAATCTAAACTCAACAATGCAACATCTGAAGCATAAACAAGAGAATTAATATCACCTTTTGCTATACCCCGTAAGGTAACTATTCCCAGTACTACAGAACCTGCAAGAGTTAGCCCAAAGATTACAGTACCTATACGTATCAGCCGATTAGCTTTTTGATTTGCTTCTATCAAAACATTGTTGGCTCGCTCCAATAAAAGCCTTGCTTTTTCTTCTACATCTAAACGTTTCTTCACTTCTTGCTTGTCTAGCTCTTGGCTGGCGGCTAAAAACTGATGATCTAAATCACTCAAGCTTTTTCCCACCGCCCAAGCTTGTGAATCTTGCAAGGCTTGTCCTCGTAACAGACGCGACTCATCTTGACATCCAGAAGTGAGCCACTGACTCAATGCATTAGCATAAGGGCGTAGTTTCACTAATTCCCGTTCGCACCAATTTAGGGAAAATACTTGCTCATAGATACGGTTGTAAATTCGGAGCTTACCATCGCGTTTAACTGCTACTCCTGTCAGCCGCAGTTCAGTTTGTTCAGGGCTATCATCAGCTTCTATCTCTTTCTGTTGTAAAATCTGTTGGCACAAAGCTAGCAATCTTCCAGTACGTTGTTCGCTACTTTGCAACAGTCTTTGTTGTACTGTTCTCAAATGCTCTGGCTCATCTTGCATTTCCCAATTCTTAATAATATGAGTTTGTACAACATGAGCAACAAAATCTTGCGGTTTATATATTGTAGATTTAAAATCAGGATTTAGTGCTTCTGTGTCTTCTGCTATATTCCGATTTTCCGCTTTGATTTCCTTTGCAGATTGTGCCACCAGGTTACAAACTTTCTGAGTTAGAAACGGCTGTCCTCCAGTCCAATCTAGTATTGCTTGCATCAAGTCTTGTAAATTACCTATTGCAGCTAGCCCTTTTGCTAGTAACTGTGCTTCTTCCAGCCGAAATCCTGTTATATCAATGGCTCGACCAATATTAAACGGTGTCCGTTGCTTATCTTCAATTAAGTCTGAAGGAGTAGACACACCCAAAAGTGCAAAAGTAAGGCGTTGATATGCTGGCTCGTCTGCACGGCTGTTATAACATTCTCGGATGACTGCAAAGAAATCATCAGTATTAAATTTTATGCTTAAAATACTGTCAATTTCATCAATAAAAATAACAATTTTTGTCTCAACTAGTTTTAGTAATACTTCTTGGATAAATTTTTTGAATATTTGAACATATGGTAAAAATCTATTGCTTTCCCACCAAGTATTTATATCAAAACTGTATAATTCCAAGCTATTAGTAATACTGTCTATTATGCCAGCATACCATTGCTCTTGTGTTGCATCAATAACACTGATATCAATAGCAGCGCAAGCAATTCCTTCTTTCTGTAAACGTTGCATAGTCTGCACCCGCAAACTTGATTTCCCCATCTGCCGACTGTTGAGGACATAGCAGAAGTGCCCTGCTTTTAGGCTTTCATACAGGTCTTGGTCAGCTTGCCGTTGCACATATGTTGGTGCATCGCTTGGTAAAGTACCACCAACTTGATACTCATAAGACGGGTTTAGCTGTCTATCCATCACTAATCAGTTATTTAATATATTATGCATAGTTATGAAGCACTTATAGCATTTCTCTGGCAAATGAAATACACGGATGGGGGCGAACGGCCGTACCCTGCGGGAGCGCCTCACCCTGCGGCTTGGTGCAGTCAATCATGTGGCGCACGACTTATAGTCGTTCGGCATTTATTTGTGCAAAATTGGGATGCTCCCCTGCAAACCTTTCATTTTTCACACTGACTTTCTAAGTCTATTAATAATTTGGCGTTGCATAATTGCGGGATGATTTGAGAATTTACATCAATAAATAATCACCGCGTCTTTGCGTCTGTGCCTCCGCCTCAATCATCCTATTATTCAGCAACGCCAATATATTTCTATCTAGTGGCTCTAGCTTGACAGACTTACGCTTAGGTAAACACAACTCGGAAGCCGATGTAGTAGCTTATGTCGTACAATCCACTCTTGGCGCGGCTTGCTGCCCTACATAGCTCTGAGTAGTCACTCCACGAACCCCCACGCGTCACTCGGAATGGATTCTCATCATTAGACAGCCATACACTTCCGTCTGACGGCGCTTGCTCGTAGTTATCATGCCACTGGTCAGCGCACCATTCCCTGACATTACCATGTAAGTCACATAAGCCAAAGGCATTAGTAACCTGAAAAATTCCTACTGGAGTAGTCTGTTTACGATATTCGCCTTGGTGTTTCTGCAGAAAGGAAGATATATTTTCCCCCGTGTGATTTTGACTGGGATTGTTAGGCTTACTTCCAGAGTCATCTTTATCCTTACCTCCAGAGTCATCTTTATCCCCACGTCCAGAGTCATTGCCATTTGCAAAAGTCTCAAAACTTGCTGTTTCAGGACTCAATATAATTTTAGGGGCAGAACCATAGGTGAAGCGTCCATTATAGTTCGCTAATTCAGTAACTATAGTCTCACCAAAATGAAAAGGAGTCGTGGTTCCGGCGCGACAAGCATATTCCCATTCAGCTTCGCTGGGTAGTCGGTAATTTCGTCCGGTTTGTTTGGCTAACCGAGCACAAAATTCTACCGCATCATTCCAACAGACACGTTCCACTGGTCTGTTGTCTCCTAAAAAATCGGATGGTTCAGGGTCAAGTGGGCGGTTAATTTGGGGTAGGGCTGCTACGAGCCGCCACTGTAACTGGGTGATTGGATACTTACTCATGAAGAAAGGCGCTACCTTTACTAAGTGCCTTGGACTTTCATGCTCATCCCTCCCCATTTCTATTTCTGGAGATCCCATTTGAAAAATGCCACCGGGAATTGCAAGCATTTCTAGTTTCTCTTGATTACCAACGCTTTCAAAGAATAACTGTGCTTTGCTGAAACGGTAGAGATATTTCTGTTCTTGTGTACCTATCATAGTATTGCCAAACTCAAATTTAGTTGTGTACTTTGTACTCTTTGGCTATAATCAACCAGCCTGCAATCATCCGTTTCGACCAGGATTATTTGCCAATGTTTATACACTTAATAATACGTTAATAAGCGCGTAGAGAGTGGTTAATACCAAAAGTAATAGCCCCGACAGCGCAAAAGTGTTGCACAGCATTACCTACCAAAAACGCTTGTGGTCAGCTATCTACAGTTTTGAGATCACAAGCGTTTGTTAATTTTTGATTGGTGCGACGGCTTACGGTGTTAAAATCATCTTTCTCTTAAGTCACAGACTCAGAATCTGGGGCATTCCACTTAGGGACGCAAGGCCTTGCGCCCCTACAAAAGATGTTACTGAATAGCGAATCCTTCCGGTCTGATAGCATCTTCCAAATCAACGCCCATCAGGTTAGCTCCCTGGATGTTTGCATTTGTCAAATTTGTCTTTTCCAAGTCTGCGTTTTGTAAGTTAGCGGTTTGCAGATTTGCTCCCAAGAGGTTGGCTTTCTCTAGGTCTGCATCAAATAGGTTTGCTCCCACCAGGTTTGCTCCCCAAAGGTTTACCTTGCCTAAATCTGCTCCTTGAAAGTTAGCCCCTTGTAAGTTTGTTTGCTGCAAGTTAGCCCTTTCTAAGTCTGCATTTTGTAAGTTAGCACCTTCCAAGTTTGCTGCTTGCAGGTTTACATCTTTTAACATTGCCCCAGCCAGGTTACAACCAACACATTCATTGGTCTGTAATAAATGTCTAACGTTTTCTGCTACAGACACTATTGGCGATACAACCGGAGATATCACTGGTGCTGTCACAGGCTTCATTGGCGATACAACCGGAGATATTACTGGTACTGTTACAGACTCCATTGGTAATTCAACTGGAGCTAGTTCAGATTCTGTAGGTATGGATCGTGTTAGTGTTCGCGCTCTAGCGCTGGGCTGGATAAGCAGAGTAAATCCCGCGACAACTACCAGAAATACTGCTGTTACGAGCCACCGAGTTAATTTTTTAGAATTTGATTGATTCATTAGTTCCTTCATAATCTGATTCCTATTGGTGGGCTTGCTTTTATAAGAGCCATCGATAATGTGCTTTATTCTCACTTTAGATAACTTGATTGATAAGAGCAAATATTATTGTTATTCATATTGATAAATTAAAGTGATTAAAAATCTTTTTGGATGGGAAACGATCGCTGATTTTTTTGCTGACATCAGGGACATAGCACTCATCAGGAATTGCAATCGCCTCATACCTAATTCCCAAGCATTGCCAGACTAGGTAAAAGTCGATATGTTTCACTTTTAATTAAGATAGAGAGTCCCAAGTAAATTAAGACGAAGGGGAAGATTTTTCGACCGTAGCGAGTTAAAACGGGAGCCATGAGAGGATTACGAGTTAGGTTGTAAGAGAGTAAGCACCACACTCCAACAGTAAAATAGCAAACACACAGAATTACACCCAAACTTGGAAGATTGCTACTGGCAAACAACGGTACATAAATTCCAATGTTATTTCCTCCATTGGCAATGGTGACAGTGGAAACGCGGTAGGTTTGCGGATCGCGGATGGTTGCTAATAGTGATTTCTTCTGGCGTGCAGATTTGATAGGAGAAGTTAAGTCAACTGATACAGCTTGCACTGTCTCTCCCTCTTCTCGACTAATGAAATTACTGATACCAATGGCAATGGGAAGCAAACCCAGCAAACCAATCCAGGTGCTGGGAATAATCAGACCGCCGAAGAAACCAGGGAGACTAGCAAACACTAAGGCTGTGAATCCCAGAAATTCACCGATCACAATATGCTTAGGACGAAAGCTACGATTGACTTTCCCGAAGAAAGCTGTCAAATATAAGTTGTCGTCAAAGGTAGTTGCAAAAGCGACAGAGATTCCAATCAATAATGTACTAATTAGCCAAGCCATAATTGTTGCTCACGATAATTCAAGGCTGTTTGTCTTAGTCCTCTCTGCTTCTCAATGTGAGGGCAGGTTAGGAGATTTTGTGACTGTTTTCCTAACGACAACCGATCGAGATTCGTTATTTATCAGCCAATTACCCAATTTTTAGAGGCATCACCTCCAATCAAATTGGTGATTTTTTCTCAGCAAGGTACCTTGGGAGCTCATGGAGTCAATATTATGGCTTTCTACCAAATAAGAGCAAATACTCTTGTTTTTTAAAAGGATAAATAAAAGTGATTGAAAATTTTACTATATATTTTGGGCTTTCTACCCATTGACACTCATGAACGGAAAAGGGAAAGAAAAAACTTTTAACCTTTTCCCTAAACAAAATTCTGAGTTCAAAATGCACAAAGCGAGTAGTATTGAATACTGAGCTATTGTTTGAGAAACTTCTATGCGTAGTTTACCGCACTTCGGCAAGCTCAGTGACCACCGTAGGCATCGCTCTGATTGAAGAGAACCCTTGTCAGATAGTAAAGCCTCGGATATCCTTGACGGCTAGCATTTAACATCGGTTAATATGACTAATCGCCCTCTGACTTCAGTTGTGAGATGTTCAGTAATGTTGGAATTTTAACTTGTAATTATGCTAACCAGTGTTGACCGTTTATTATTTGTCCGGCGAGTCCCAATTTTTAAGGAATTGCGGGATGATTTTATTGTGCGGCTCACTTCAGTGATGAACGAATTGTCATTTCCAGCTAATTACACCATCTTTCGACAGGGAGAAGAAGGGCGATCGCTCTATATTGTCGTCTCCGGTCGAGTTAAAGTTCACATTGGGAATAAACAGTTGGCAGAGGTGGAACAGGGAAAATACTTTGGTGAGATGGCAGTATTCGATACTCAACCTCGATCCGCCACTGCAACTACTTTGGAGCCTTGTGAATTTTTAGAACTGACGCAAGAGCAACTATATGATGCGATCGAAGAAACTCCCGAAATTGCGGTGAATATCATTCGTGAGTTATCTCGTCTGATTCGCAGATTGAACGATGATATGAATGTAACCTCTTTGCAGAGTTAATAGACAAATGTAGAGACGTCGCAGTGCTAGGTCTCTACAGGGGTTCTGGATAATGTAAATGTGGTTCAAAATAAATGAAAACTGCTGTAAGTTTGACTACTAAACTCAGCACTGATCACTGCTTATTACTTAGGTTCACCCAGACCTGGAGTTTCTTCTTTATCAACTTTAGGCACAAAATCAGGACGTTCTTTGCTTTCCCAACCTGCGGGGCGTTTCGAGTTGTACCAAGCTATTGACCCAATGGTGACAGCGGCAATAAAACCAACGACATACACCAAGGTAAAAGCAACAGGAAAATGAGGGGCAGCATCTATAGCTGGTGCTGCTGTTTGCATAAATAATAAATTCATGAGTATATTCTCCACAGTTAGGTAACAGTATTTAACACACTATAAGATGAGCGTATCACCTAACATCCCTCTGTAGTTTAGTTTGAGCAACTTCATATTGCATAAAATAAGGGCAGAGGGGCGGGGGAAGTAGCTGACAGGTGTAGATTTGTTGCACCTAGTTGTACCTGTCAGTTTGCCCCCCTGCCTCTTGTTCAGCATTTATATCTTTGCCATGCAGACTCGACTATTTGAGCAATGATTTCTGTGTATGTCACACCACCCAAACATCCCATAATTGGCAAGTCTGAGCGGATATGATCTAGCCCTGGCAATGGGTTAACCTCTATAAACTGCAACACACCGCTAGCATCGCAGCGTAGATCCACGCGGGCAGCATCACGGCAACCAAGAGTATGGTAAGCATCCAGCGCCAGTTGCCTTGCTTGTGCTGCCAGTGGTTCAGGATCTATGAGTAAACGATAAGATACCCGTTCCAAATACTCATCCTTATTGAGGGTGGTGTAGGCGAAAGCTTCTACTTGCCCTGTAAAAATTACTTCCATCACACCTACTACCCGTGAGTTGCTACCGTTGCCAATAATGCCTACTGTTACTTCTCTACCAGGAAGAAAGGTTTCCACGAGTATTGGTTGCTGAAAAAGTTTGTGTAACACTTGATAAGCATTTACTAGCTCCTCATGTTCTTTGACAAGAGAATGTCCAGTTACCCCTTTAGAACTGCCTTCTGCCATAGGTTTGAGGAAAAGTGGCATTGGCAGCGACACAGCTGCTGCTTCTGCGGTAGTATTCACGACCTCAAAGGGGGCTGTCGGCAAACTGCGATCGCGCACTACTCTCTTAGCCAGCGCTTTGTCTAACGTCAGGGCGCAGGTAAGCGGATCGGAAAAGGTGTAAGGTTGAGCGAATAATTCGCAGATTGCCGGGACTTGAGCTTCACGAGAGCGACCCTTTAAACCCTCAGCAATATTGAAAACCAGATCCCAGCGATCGCCTTTTGCCAAACGCAGAGCAAGTTCTTTACCATTACCGACACGTTCAACCTGATGACCTAACTGCAACAGTGCAGTTTCCAGCCCGATGATAGTTTCTTCATCGTCGAACTCCATCACCTCAGAGGCACTGAAACCAGCCTTAAGGTAGTCTGTTTTCAGGTCATAACACAGACCAATAAATAACCCCATAGCCCGATAATTCCCAGTGAGAAAACTTTCTCTGTTAGCTTTAACGTACAAATCAGATATCTTAATTAAGGAATTCCAATTACTAAATCGTTAATTAAGTGACAATATCTCATCAACAACATCAAACCATATAGGAGATTTATTATCAGGAGAACCGTTGTAGTTGGCAGTAATTTCTTCTCCCGCTTCTATATCTCGGTAGGCAATCAGATCCAACTCTCGGTCGGCGAATTTTTTCACATAATAACTATTGGGATGGTAAGAATGGTTGATCAAGGAAGATAAACCTAGAGCGATCGCCGCAGCTTTATCTTCCCAATCGTAGTAATAGTTGCCCAAAATTGTTTTATCTAGGAATTCAACCTGTTCTGCGGATATAACAACAACTGGCACTCTCTCAATGATCTCTCCTTTCAAAAAGTGCTTCTGTGCGAAGACACCTCGACCTTTTAGGTTTGTATTACCAACAATCAACATTCCAACTAATCTCCTGCTATTACTTAGCTTTTTGGTTTGCCAAGAACTCAATAAAAATATTCCAATCGGCTCTTTTAGATGATGGCGATCAACTCGTGTACAAATATATAGTGTTATATCAAGTCCGGTTAATCACTTATAATTACCGCATCTGTGCAAAAATCGGAAAAGCCTCTTTCCCCAGCAAGAACTGCGGTCTATAATGATAAGTCTTTAGCCGGACACGATATTAGCCTTGCTCCACTGGATCTACATAGGTGTACGTCTTACCTGCCCAATTTTGCACTGTAACTGTGCCCTTATCATAAGCAACTAGAGTCTCGGCTTGAATTGGGACTTTGCCACCACCACCAGGGGCATCAATTACATAAGTTGGTACAGCGTAGCCAGTAGTATGACCACGTAATTTAGAAATTAAATCAAGCCCAGTTTGCACACTCGTTCGCAGATGTGCAGTACCAACAACTGGGTCGCATTGATAAAGATAATAGGGTCGTACACGCAGCTTGAGAAGACCGTGAAACAGATTCTTCAGGGCTTTTTCAGAATCATTCACACCTTTTAACAGTACGGTTTGACTGCCTAAAGGAATGCCGCCATCAACTAGGCGATCGCAAGCTTGTGCGACTTCTGGAGTAAGTTCTCGCAGATGACAAAAGTGCAAAGATAGCCACACACGATGTTTACGAAGCAAGGCAACCAGTTCTGGTGTAATTCGCTGCGGTAAGAAACTTGGCACGCGGGAACCAATGCGGATAAATTCAATATGCTTAATGGCACGCAGCCGCCTAAGCAAGTTGTCTAAAGGTTCATCAGCCATCAATAAAGGATCGCCACCGGAAATTAGCACATCACGGATCTCGGTGTGTTCCTCCAGGTAAGCAGCAATCGCATCCAACCGCCGCGTTACTGGGTACATCTCACCTTGGCTCACCAAACGAGAGCGGGTGCAGTAACGACAATAAGCGGCGCAGCTGTCTAGGGCAAGCAGCAATACTCGGTCAGGGTAGCGGTGTACGAGTCCTGGCACTGGAGTGTCGTTATCTTCACCGCATGGATCTACCATGTCTGCTGGACTAGTGATTAATTCTTCTTGCCGTGGTATCACTTGTAACCGTAATGGGCAAAGCGGATCTTCTGGATCGAGTAGTGATGCAAAGTATGGGGTTACAGCTACAGCAAACTTTTCTGGTGCAATTAAAAGTCCCTGTTCTTCAGTAGTACTAAGCCTTAATAATTTCTGAAAGTGTTCTAGCTTAGTCAATCGATGCCGCATTTGCCAGCGCCAATCGTTCCAGCGTTCTTGATTGTAAGTCTCTCCCAAAATCTGACAAATTTCTTCACACCGAATATCAGTTACTAGAGGCTCTAAAATAGTGTTTTTGATCATGATTAGACCGAAATTAAGCTGAGAAAAATAAACAAATCACAGCCTAATAGAGTGCGGCGCAAATCCAGCTACCATCTCAATTAAGCAAGCAGACAAGTAGGGGCAATTCATGAATTGTCCCTACTCAAGTCCCTTGTTAAAGGTAAGCAAATTTCTGTCACAGTGTATTAGTATGTTTACCTAGATTTTTAGTTAAAATAAAAAAATCTATTTCAAGGTTCATGATAAATATACTTTTATACAAAATATACTTGTGCTGTGATAATAGCGATCGCTCTTACAGTGTCTTTGTTACCTTGAGTCGGTCGGTCTTTCTGTGTTGTTGCACCGTATTAATACATACACCAATGTCACATATTTAATTATGTAATGATTTTTTGGGTGCGATCGCTCAATCTACAACCTGTGTAAATAATGCAGCCAGCTACACCACATTTGATTAGCGTTGGGCGATTGTGGCGAGAAGACGACTAGAATAAATTTCCTCGTTGCTAATCAGCGACTCATTGCAAAAATCTGTTCAGCCGTTAAGGGAATGTTCCCAAACAATCTAAAATCAATTTGATCCTGCCCTCGAAACACCTTTGGGGGTAAATACTCTCCATCTTCAAGTTGGTAGATTGTAATGGTTGGCAGCTTGGGAGAGCCAATGAACCGAATGCCACCAAAAGCAGCATAGTCCACAATGATGTACTCGAAAACGCCCAAGTCTTCTCTTCGAGACGCTACGCGAACATATTCAGCAAGTTTTGTCAGATAGTCGTCCTTCCAGTTGTTGCTAACGACCTCAATGATTCCGGGTAGTGGAATATATGCAGCAGCAGAACTAGAGCTAGTTTTCATCCTCTGCCATTCTTCTCTAGCAAATATGACAATATCTGCTTTCCGGCTTTTTTCCTTTTCTCCTGGTGCTGTTTTGAGCCTAACCTGCTTGGACTGGCGCGACACGTAAGGCAGGTCATTCTCTTGGCAGTGATTTTCTAAGTAGGCACACAGTCGCTCGATCAAATCCTCATGATTTGCATTTGGTTCTGATAATGGCACGGGAATCCCATCCAAAAGCTCAAACTCTCTGCCTGAACCATCGTCCCAGGCAAGAAACTCTTCAAAAGTCAGTGGTTGTGTGACGGTTGCGTACATCGCCCTCGCTCCCTTGCTGACGGGTACTTCACTCAATCCTACCAAGATGTATAGCTTTGTTTATGAGTCCTGGCTGGTTTTCCTGCCGTAGTTCTGAAACAACGGCTTGAGGTAGGTAACAGAAAGCGATATCTCCGATGGGCTACGCCTACGCACCTTTGGTTGGTGTCAGAAGCGATCGCTTTTTTGTGAAAATATTTATTTTAATTATCCGATTGTATTCTGTGACTATTAATAGTTCGTAAATTCTGTGTCTTTTGTTCGGCCTAACAAAGCTAAAAAATCAAATTACTATTTATTCAAGTATATACACTTATTGACTTGATAGCTTTTAACATTTACTATTATGTGTATTTTTAGCCATAAAAACTTGGCTCAAGTTATGTTGATTAAATAAAATACTCCATGTGGCAGACTCTAATAATTGACCAAAGCCATATTAATCAAAAGATTGATATATTCAAAGCAGCATTAAGTGATTACTCTCTAACAGAGAAATTAATTGTTCAAAAATATATAATACATGGTACGCCTTATGTTTTTAAAGATGATGAAGATAAATATTTTGACCTCAAACATGAAATTGCTACTTATTTTGAAGAAAGACCAGAATGTGTACTGATGGTTGGTTCAGCTAAATTAGGATTTAGTATAGCTCCAAGGAAATTATGGAATTCTTTTTCTGAAGAATCAGATATAGATATAGCTATTATATCTAAAGAAATTTTTGAAAAATTTTGGTCAGAGTTATATGATTTCGACATAAATCTGGTATCTAGAACTGACAAAGAAGAAAAAAAATATAAAAACTTTTTAAAATATTTTTTTAAAGGGTGGCTAAGACCAGATTTATTTCCATTTAAATATTCTCGTAAAAATGAGTGGTTTGAATATTTTAAATCAATCTCTTATAAATATACACCCCAAAAAATAGCAGCGGGTATTTATTATAATTCCGATCTGTTTGAAAAATATCATATACAGAATATCAAAAATCTGAGATAGGAGGATGTTTAAAATGAGCAAAAATGGTATTGCAACTAATAAAAAAGTTTTAGATTTATTTAATATGATGAAAACTGGTACTTTAATACTTGCTCCATCTTTTCAAAGAAAGCTTGTATGGAATGATGCACATAAAGAAAAATTTATAGAAACAATTTTATTAAAACTTCCTTTTCCTGAAGTATATCTCGCTGATGGTGAAATTGATCTTGATATTCAAACATCAAAAACGCTTGTTGTAGATGGTCAACAAAGATTAAGTACAATCTACCAATATGTCACAGCATCACCAGAATTCACTATAAAAAACATCAGGAAGTTTGAAAAGTTGTCTACACAAGAAAAAACAGATTTTTTTGATTACACAGTTGTCGTCAGAGATTTAGGAAGAATTCCTGAAAGTGAAATAAGAGAAGTTTTTAAGAGAATAAACTCTGTACAATACGCACTTAATGCAATAGAGATTAGCAACTCTTTATACGAAGGAGAGTTCATCACAACTGCTAAAGATATTCTAGAAAATAATGCTCTTTTTACAAGTTTAGAGGTATTTAGTGAAGGTGAATTTTCTCGTATGAAAGACCTTGAATATGTATTGTTAATTATGTCAACAATAGAAGAAGGTGGTTATTTTAATAGTGATAAAGAAGTAAAAACCTATGTAGAAAAGTATAATAATGAATATCAAAATAAAGAATTAATGTCTAATAGTTTTAATGAAGCATCTAAATTAATTATTGGCTCTCATCTTCCTCCAGATAGCTTGTGGATAAAGAAGTCTAGTTTATTTACTTTAATTGTTGAATTAATTAAAATAAAAAACAAATATGGTTATTTACCTCAAGAGCAAACTTTAGCTCATGCTTTAAAATCTTTAGAAGAAGAACTACATATAAATAAAAAAGAAAATGTATCCAAAAATATGTTTGCTCAATATTATTATTATACACATCAAGGTACTGCTAGTAGAAAAGGGCGTAATGTTCGCGGTCAAGTTATAAGTAATATTTTAGAAGAAAGTATGAATGTAA
Organism: Nostoc sp.; assembly: GCF_036917555.1. GTDB lineage: Bacteria > Cyanobacteriota > Cyanobacteriia > Cyanobacteriales > Nostocaceae > Nostoc. Next base: position 75,993 of record NZ_JBALDD010000080.1, read on the forward strand.
ACTAGTGAACGTTGTAAAGTTGGGACTTCAATGTTATCTAAAATTTACGTTATTTTACGAATGCGAATACTTTTCAATGAAATAACAGTAAAAGCTCCTAATAATTCATTTACGTGTTCATTAATGGCATTAGCAATAATTTCTGCTCTATCATTTGAAGATAAACCGAATAACCTAATTAACACCACACCTGCCGCAATTCGACGCAAACGGAAAACTAACTCACCAAAATCTTTATCTGATGTCAACAAAATTGCACTTTCATTATTAGCCAAGTTCAAAACTTCATCGTCAGGAGTTCCTGGTTGCATTTCCACAACATAAAAAACTTCGTGACCATCTAGCCGTAGACGTTCAACGATATGCCAATCTAAATTTTCGTCTCATAAAAACTTCAAGAAGCTTTCTCAATCGTTGGATAAACCACATCATAACGCAAAGCTTGAGCCGCAAATGCCAAAGCTGCTTTAATTCCTTCATCACTAAGTCGCGGATGCGCTTCGATTATTTGCTGAGATGTTTCACCAGCAGCAAGCTTTTCGAGAATTAATTCAACTGTAATACGAGTTCCTGAAATGACAGGTTTGCCCATCATTATTTTTGGATCGGATACGATTTTTTGCATGAATTAGGATTATTTGGATAGATGATTAATTTAATATATAACGCCTTTCAACATTCTTCTCTATCACCTACCAGAACACAAGGCGCGATCGCTTTTCATTACTTTTTGGTTAGTCTGCAAATAATCATGTAGCAAATCGCAACCTCGTGCCAGTAATTTTTCCAGTTGGATATCTGCCAAATCTCGGAAAATTACTGTGCCATTGCCACTACCAGCAGCCAGAGTCTTGCTGTCATGGCTGAAACTGACGCTGGTCAACTCATCTTTATTACCTTTCAAAGCAATCAGCAACGTCCCTGCTCGGTTCCAAATCCTCACTTTGTCATCACTGCTAGCTGCTAGAGTCTTACCATCGGGGCTAAAACTAACACTGATAAAACTATCGCCATCGCCTGTGAGAGTATCTAGTAAATTCCCGTCTCGACTCCAAATCTTCACTGTGCTATCAATACTCACTGAAGCAATACTTTGACTATCGGGCGACCAAGCAACCCCATTCACCCGGCGGCTATGACCAGTTAATGTATATAGTAATTTACCCTCTACACTCCAGATTTTCACGGTTTTATCATCGCTGGCTGAGGCTAGCAACTTGCCATCAGGGCTAAAGCTGACCCAATTCACTGCTTCTTGATGATCCTGTAAAGTATTGAGCAGTTTACCGTTGCGACTCCAAAGTTTTACTGTTTTATCTTTACTAGCTGAGGCAATTACTTGACCATCAGGCGACCAAGCTACACCCAAAACGGCATCCTTATGACCTTGTAAGGTGTTGAGCAGTTTACCGTCACGACTCCAAAGTTTTACTGTTTTATCTTTACTAGCCGAGGCAATTATTTGACCATCAGGCGACCAAGCTACACCCCAAACTTGACCCTGATGCCCCGTGAATGTACGAAGTAGTTTACCATCACGACTGAAAAGTTTTACAGTTTTGTCTCGGCTTGCTGCTGCTAAGGTGCGATTATCTGGGCTAAAACTGATGCTAGTTACCCAGTCATCATTATCGGCTTTGGGCTTTCGTAGTAACACATCGTCCCAATGCCAAAGTTTAATAGTTTTGTCTCGACTGGCGGAGGCAAGGGTACGACCGTCTGGGCTGAAACTGACGCTATTCACCCAATTATTATGTCCCTTCAGGGTTCCCAACAGCACACCTTCAGAACTCCAGAGTTTGATTGTCTCATCAGTACTTGCAGAAGCGATCGTATTACCATCGCGGCTAAAATTGACGCTGGTAACTCCAGCACTATGACCTGATAAGGTTCGCTGTAGCTTTCCCTCCAGATTCCACAGCTTGATTGTCTGGTCTAAACTAGCAGATGCAATTGTTTGACCATCGGGCGACCAAGCTACACTTTTGACTGCATCCTCATGTCCCTGCAAGGTTTTGAGCGGCTTACCATCCCGATTCCACAATTTCACTGTCTTGTCAGCACTCCCGGAAGCAATAGTTTGACCATCGGTTGACCAAGCGACACTCAAAACTGCACCATCATGTCCCTGTAAAGTTTTGAGCAGCTTACCATCCCGACTCCACAGTTTCACTGTTTTGTCTGTACTCGCTGAAGCAATAACCTGGCCATCTGGGCTGAAACTAACACTATTCACTACACCCTGATGCCCTAATAAGGTGGCAAACAATTGACCTTCTCGACTCCAAAGTTTTATCGTCTTGTCTTGACTGGCGGAAGCAATGATTTGACTATCTGGGCTGAAACTGACGCTATTAACCACATCTTCATGTCCCGACAAGGTTTTGACTAAGCTACCATCGGGATGCCAGAGTTTGATTGTAGTATCCGCACTAGCTGAGGCAATTAAAGAGCGATCGGGGCTGAATGTAGCACTATTGACGCCAGATATATGCCCGTCCAAGCGGTTATATTCTCTTACCCCTGAAACTGCTTGATAAAGCGCCGTCTGTACTTGCTCTTTTGTATAGGAATCTACCCAGACTGTTTGTTGTAATTTTCTCCCTGCCTTTAAACTTTCTTTTAAGGCATCAATACCTTTTTGCGAGGCAAAGAGGGCTTCACTGGATGCACTGAGGGTTTTAATTTCGCTATCTACTGCTGTCACTATGGAAACACTTAATCCCAAGATGGCGAGAACGGAAGCGGTTAGAGCAATTTTCAGTGAACGATTTAATTGAGCTTCACTAAGTCTTTGTTTCTTTTGACTTTCAGCAAGTTTAGCTGTTAACTCTTTTTCTTTAAGTTCAGCTCGTAATTGCTCAATTTCTAACTGACTTAATTCTTCCCGCTTGTGTAATTCTCGCAGTTCTGTTAGTAAGTCTAATCCCTGTTGGGGATGAGGAGCAACCAATTTAGAACGCTGCTTATTTTGACTAAGTTCGCTCTTAAGTCGCTCAATCTCAGCTTTACTTTGTTCTACTTTGTAGCGCAACTGATTTAGCTGTACCTGTAAGCTCGATTCTTGTTGTTGCAGGTAGCGAATCAAGTCTACTAAATAATCGTGAATCAGTTGATAGCGTTCTGGGACATCAGGAAAGAGAACTACTAAACCGGAGCGCACTAAAATTTCTAATACTAACTCTAATTTATCAGCATTTTCTAACTCTGATAGCTGCGCCGCTAACTCAGCACGAGTTTTAAAAGGTCGGTTCTTGCTTTCATCTGTTAATAAGTATAAGACGAGTAAAGCGGCTCGTTCATTTTCTGTGCCGCAGTCTTTAATTAGTTCCTTAATATATCGTTCGATGAGTTTGTTGGGTCTATATGGCTGATATTCTTCTAGTGTAGTAATGCGTTCATCTTGAATTTGTGCTCCCACAACTTGTAATTCAATGGGGCGGACTTCTCCAAATTCTGTGGATAAATCTTCGATTAAGGCATCAATTAAAGCAGGTTCTAAATTAAACTGCGATCGCTCCGTCAATTTTCGGATAATTGCTTTAGCATATTCTGGCGAAAAATTATTTAACTGATAGCGGATATGCTTGTCGAGAATATTATTATTAATCGCTTCCAGTGCTGAGAGATGTTTAAAGTCTAATAAACGATGTAAATAATCTTCTCGCAAGGAAAGGATGACTTTGACAAAGGGTATATTCAGACAATCGCTAATAAATTTATCAAACTCTTGCTTTTGATTGCGATCGCTATAACCAAAGAAAAATTCTTCAAACTGGTCAAAAATTAAAACTGTGATCAAATGGCGATCGGCATTTTCTTGGAGTTGTTGTAAAATGCTACCGATGGTGAACGGTGTGCCAGGGTAAGGCAAAGCCTCCGGTTCAATGGCTGCTTCTGGCTGAATATCAGCGTAAATCGCCAGGGATGCATCACTAGACATCGCCTCACTTAAAGATTTTCCTAATTCTCGTGCCCAATCGGTATAAACTTGTAGTACCACAGGCACAGCTATTTGATCGCCAATGGCTCGATTTTGCAGTGCTGGCACTAAACCCGCCGTGACGGTAGAACTCTTACCCACCCCCGATTGACCGTGAATCACCGTCAATTTTTGATCGGCGCGGCTAATTCTACCAATTAAGTTATTAATATCACGCTCTCGACCAGAAGCCGCAATTTCTAAAGCAACGCTACTACTTCCAGAAGGTGACATCAATGCTGGATTTGTCGCCTGTCTTTGGGGTTGCAAACGCCCTGCACCAATAAAAGCCCGAAAACCATACTGCTGCTCAACAGAACGCCGTTTTTGTCGAATGTAATAGGCTTCTAAATATCGCCCTTCTTCAAAGTAGAGCGATCGCAGTCTCCGCAATAAGCGAATATAACGATGGGCATCGTATTGATGGGCACTGCTTTCTAAGGCTGCTGGCAGTTCTTTTGTCGCCTTGTCGAGATATTCACGAGCAACTTCTAGCTCACCTAAATTTCGCTGTGCTTTCGCCAAAACTAAATAGTAAATTTGCCCCAATAATAATGGAAATAAGCAGTTATAAGGGTCGTTCTGCTTTTGTGCCTCACCTAATTTCAGCAGTGATACGTGTGCTAAGATACTCGCCTGTACCCACCGCGACTGCTGCACAGCCACCTGCGCCAGAAAACCGTAGTCACAAGCTAATTGGATTTGACTACCATAAGTTTGATGTAACTCTAGAGACTTTTGAGCAACTGTCTGCAATTCTTCCCACTCTTGCAGATATTGCAAAACCTCAGCGAGTTGATTAATAAATCCAGCAACTATATCTAAACGCCCAGCCACCTGCAAAATATTCAAGCATTGCTGAAAATAAGATTTAGCAGTATACCAATGGCGGCGGTTTTCTATTTGATTTTGCTCTGCAAAACGGCAATAACACAACCCAATATAAAACAGCAAGATTCCCTGTCGCAGCAGTAGGGGAGATGGGCGATTAGGAGGCGTAGACGAAGAAAATACCCCCTCATCTCCCCCTGCTTCCCCTGCTTCCCCTGTCTCTGCCAATTTTTGCCAAACCTGCAAGCTTTGCTGAAAATGGCTTAAACCTGTATTGATGCGATCGCTAATATAATTATCTAGACCAAAAACAAACTCTAAACTAGCATGTAATTCTGGCTCTAAGCTAATACCACGATTGTGCAACTCTCTAATCGCAAAGTGGAGTTCATAGCTATGTTCCCAGACTTGCTCGACAGTAAAATAATGCTTTGCAACTTGAGGAGGTTGGTGTTGTGCAGCATCGTTTGCTAACACTGTGGCAAATAAAGAGTCAGTTTCCTGTTGCAGAAATTGCAGCAGTGATTGAGTTGTCATTTCAAACCGAATCGGTGTCGCCGCCCAACTTGCAAAATCTGGTGCTAAACGGACTACCTTTTGCAATATTTCCTCGTTCACCCACAAAATCATGGGAAATGGGTGGCGTTTGCGAAATTCATCCCGAATATGATTGATAGACCTCAGTAAATCGTCGAGTCCATCTACTGACTCTAAACCCAAAATCATCAACGCCGATGGCGGATTAGCTTCGGTTAGCAGTTGTAAATGAATACTTGTGTAAAGACTTCTGGCATTATGCGGCAGAACTACCTTTTGAATGTAGTGTACTCCTGAAGAGAGTTCTTCGAGTCGTTGCAGCATAAGCTCTTGCAAAACTCGATAATTGCAGCACACCAAAACCAGGGAAAATTGACCGCTAGAAAGGGTAATTGCTCTCCCCAAACTCCGTAAAGCACGCTCGTTAGCTGCTGTTATATCTACTTGTGCGTGTCCTTCAACCATGATTTAAATTTTTCTGTCTCCGCTAAAACTGGGTTGACGGCAAACCAAGCTCCCTGATGATCGCGGTATTCAAATACAAATAGACTTCGCAAAAGGGTGTAGTATTCTATATCACCTCTAACTCGTTGCTGTTGCACCACCTGAAAGATTAGTTCCCACTCATGAGGGTCGATAGCGTTGGCTCGGTAATCCCGCTGTCTTCGAATCACCAGTTCGACACATTCCCGCTCAAAGGGTGGATCTTGTTCTCGCAGACAGTCAAACAGTAAACCTAGTAAGTCGCGTACATGACCGCCACTCATCAGGCACAATCGATCTAAGGTTTCCAGATTATCAAACACCTCTGTAATTAAGCCTAACCGATCGCTAGGTAAAATGTCTGGAAAAGCTCTAGCTAGCACCATTTGCCGCATCATTGCTAGCCCTTGCGGAAAAATCTCACCAGAGCGTAGACGTACAGGTATCATCGGTAAAACTTTTGGTGCGACTCCACCGCCTAAACGATGCTGAAGTTCGGCGCTATCGTTGGAGAAAGTCAAGGCTAGGGGAATAGTGTAGACTACATGACAATTCAGTTTGCGTAACTGTTCGCCCCGCTGAATAAATAAATATTCTGGCAGCGATCGCCCCGATGGTAAAGGTCGAATTGCGACTCGATCTAAGTTATCAACAATCACCACCAATCCTTTTTTACCCCTGGCTTTCAGTTCTTTGTTAGCACGTTCTAGTAATTCTTGATTAATTGACTGTAAAATATTTGCGGTTCGTGGTTCTAAATAATCTCTTAACCGCCGCCGTAATTGGGGACTTTCTTTAGTTTTAGCTGTAATTTTGGCAATCCCTACAGACAACTCTGCTTCTACCCCAAGGTCAATTGGCGTTTGCAGAAAATCTACAAGTTCACCAAACAACTTGCTAAAGTAGGTAGGTTTGAGCCTAATTTTCATCGCTTCTAGGCTTTCACTCACCTGTCCAGCGATCGCTAACAAAATATCAGTCACATCCACATCGGCCATTTCTAAGACATGGGTAGACTCAAAGTAAACTACATGAAATTGCTCCACTTCTAACTCAGCTTTGAGGCGCAACAACTCTGTTGATTTTCCACAGCCGAGATGTCCTGTAAATAGTTGACAAGTTGGGATATCCGGCGATATTCTAGCGATCGTGCGCTGCAAAGCTTCGATAATTTTGCCACCCCGCACCGCAGCAAAATCGATATAGTACCTGCGATCGCTAGCGTTTCCTATAATTAGAGGTCTGCTGGGATTGCAAGCCTGATAAAATCTTTCTAAATCTAGGAGCATAACTAATCAAGTTCACTCAGGAATGGGGATGCAAAAATTTACTAGATAAATATATTGATTTTAGGTAATTTATGCCTTATTTTAATCAAACTACTAACTAAACTAGCAGCATTCAGGATAATTGTTTATATCTATGTTCGATATAGCACATATTAATGGTGATGTTTTAGTTAAAGTAAGCAGAAATACTACTATAAGTACAAATAGCAAAAATATCTAATATCAAATAAGGTACTCTTATGAATATTAAAAATATCCAACACAAAAAAAGGTACTGTTAAGTACAGTTTTGTAGCTCTCTTGAACTTATTATCAGTTTGATTTATTAACGAGCTTTCGGCAATTTTACAAAATAATAATCTACAATCCTTGTAGCATAAGGCTTTTAACCAAAACGCTGGTTAAGTAAACTTGAGTTTAAAGTTACTTTTTGACTAAATTTTGCTTTTCGTTCTTAAATCAGCACGATTTTGTGAACGAAAACCATGATTTTGTGAATGAAAATCACGACTTTGTGAATGAAAATCACGATTTTGTTAACGAAAATCATGATTTTGTTGATGAAAACCATGATTTTGTTAATGACAGCCTTTGCATTCAGAGTGACGACCTCTGAAGTATTGACAATCAGTAATCTACAGCCCCATTGAGTATAAAATTATCTTGTCATGTAGCTGATCGGGCAAAATATGCTTCAGCACAGCTCCAATTTTGGCATCTTGTCCAACCAGATAGCGCGTCTTGGGTTGTTTTGCAGTCAGCGCATGGACAACAACTTGAGCGACAATATCCGCAGAAATTCCCTTAGATGCGAAAATCTGCATTTTCTTGCGGACAATATTCATCGCTTGACCGTAGAGATTTTGTGCCGATTGTGGTAGGTCGTGCTGTGCTATTTCAGATTGACTAAGAGACTTTTCCCAGATTGGGGTAGCAATCGAACCAGGTTCAATAATTGAAACCGAGATTCCCCAAGGTCGTAATTCCATCCGCATCACATCAGTCAGTGCTTCCAAAGCAAATTTAGACGCGTTGTAAGCACCCAAAAACGGCGTTGGACTCCTACCAGCAATGGAACCCATATTGACAATTCGACCCCGACTTTGGCGTAGAAGACCAAGAAATGCTTGTGTCACTGCTAATTGTCCAGTGACATTAACTTGCATCTGGTGTTGAAATTCAGCGATCGCTAATAATTCTAACGGCCCAGGAACAGCAATTCCAGCATTATTCACCAAACCTAAAATTCCCCCACCACCAACTGCATTTGTTACCGTATCAACCGCAGCTGCGATCGATTCAGCATCAGTAACATCTAAAAAAATCGGAATCAGCCTTTGTGACCCTTTCTGTTTAAGCGTTTGAGCATCAACATCTTGACGCACTCCAGCAAAAACAGAGAAGCCCAATTGGTCTAAAAGCAAAGCACACGCTTGACCAATTCCTGTTGAGGCTCCTGTAACCACTACTGTACGTTGATTTTCTACAACCATTAATTTTCTTTGATGATGGGCTGCCGTAATTACGAATTACAAATTACGAATTAGTATCAATCTTTGCAAGTGCCAGCACGAAGGCAATCTTCGGTTTGGTCATCTCTAGCTGATATTTGCCACGGCAAGATGTGTAACTGAGCATTTGTACTGTAAGCAATTAGAGCAACTATTGTGGGATATTGGTTTTTAACAATTGTCACGTCACTACTAGAAGTATTGCCTAGCTCAACATTGTATAAATAAACAGGCAATGCCATGAGGGCAATGCAAATTATCCGGTTCATACCTAACCTCAGTTAACAATTTCCGATTACCCTATGTATAGATGCCACCTTGATGAACCGGATTTTTAAAACTGAGTATAAAATGTTGATGTTGTGTGAATTTATGCAGCGCTACTAGCTACAAAGACGTGATTTCTAAATTATCGGTTCCACCTTTTTTTAGGTTAGGCATTGCCTACAAGATGGCTTCCTACTAACTTATGCAGATGCAAACCCAAAAAACAGGAAAAAAAACCCACAGCACCCAAAAACATATCTTAATAACTGCATTCCCCAGATAAAATAATGAAGAATGCTGAGTCACCGAAATGGTCGATGACCGACAAACACTCATGATACAAGCCCATAAATAAATTTAGGGGATTGTTAATGCGTGAATTTTGAATACTTCGGCTACGCTCAGTACAAATTTTGAATTTTGAATTCGGAGCGAAGCGACGTGACGCCTTCACAAGACGTAGATACTGTAAACGTTCCTAACCTCGACCCAGAAGGATATGACAACTCAGACACCGATCCTCTTGATGAGTTGCCTGGTGAAGTCGAAATGTCCCTTTTCGACCATCTAGAAGAGTTGCGGCAGCGGATTTTCTATTCGTTGATTGCCGTAGCAGTAGGCATTATTGGCTGTTTCTTTGCCGTTAAGCCGATTGTCCAGTTACTTGAGGTTCCAGCACAAGGAGTAAAATTTCTCCAACTTGCACCTGGAGAATATTTCTTTGTCTCCCTGAAAGTTGCAGCATACACTGGCTTCGTACTTACTAGTCCTTTCATTCTTTACCAGATTATCCAGTTTGTGCTTCCAGGACTGACTCGCCGCGAACGCCGTTTACTAGGGCCTGTGGTTTTAGGTTCGAGTGTGCTATTTGGGGCGGGTTTAGTATTTGCCTATTTACTTCTTATCCCCGCAGCGTTGAAATTTTTCATTAGCTACGGAGCAGATGTAGTCGAACAACTTTGGTCAATTGATAAATATTTTGAATTTGTGCTGCTATTGTTATTCAGCACTGGTTTAGCATTTCAAATTCCTATCATCCAACTGTTGCTCGGTAATTTGAACATTGTCTCGTCAGAACGCATGGTTTCTGGTTGGCGTTACGTAATTATGGGAGCAGTGGTTTTAGGAGCCGTCCTCACACCTTCTACTGACCCCTTGACTCAAAGTCTCTTAGCTGGAGCAGTTTTAGCGCTTTATTTCGGCGGTGTTGGACTGGTGAAGCTTACAGGTAAATAACGATATTCCAAAAAATCTCAACTTAGTTGATAAGTGCGGTTAGTAAGATCCTAACCACCATTTCCAACTCTTCGGTAACTCGATAAAGGTTGATTGCTTGCTCAATACGCTGTGTCTGTCGATACAATCTGCCAAATTGCCAAACATTACCTGTTGTTACTGCTCCTAATATTTCTGTTTGAGTGGAATCAGTCCACCTATCAAGAGCTATCATCTCAACTGCTAGTTGTGTAAATCCCCTATTTATATCTGCTTGCTTGGCTTCAATCACAATTAAATTAGTTTGTGTTTTGAGGAAATAATCAAAATTACCTTGAAGTCGGTTATCAACTTTAATAGTGTATTCAATTCGTAATTTAGCGCAGGAATAGTGAATTAAATCGGCAACAATTGGCGCGATTAGGATTTCTCGGCGTGTAGCTTCGTTCTCCAAATCTACATAGGGTAAAACTTCCTCAATTCGCTGCTTGAGGTCAGCAAGTCGGTCTAATATGCCAGAATATTGAGGTAAATCAATAAATTTCCGCTCGAACGAATAACCAAATTCCGCAACTAAATCGTCAACCGCAAACCCTAACTCAAAGTAATTACTAAAAGTATACGAACGATTTGGATCTAGCAATGGTTGGCGGCTCATTTGAGTTTCCTCCAATTTGTCAATATTTTTTCTGAAGGTATTTTTGAATAAAAAATACTGTAAATACTCAGAAATTTATTAACGTTAATGTAGTAATCAGTCATAATATCCATTCCGAAGAACGTTCACCCAAATCTAGAGGGATGCTAACAGCTTTGCCAAGCCGGGGGCGATCGCGTGTTTGGGCAATAAAAGTTTGTACCTGTGTTGACCCACCCAAGCCATGAAGATAATTGGCAATGCTATCAAGATGTTCTTGGTACTCCACCTCACTCAAGGGAAAAGAAGCTTGCTCCAGATATTTCCACATTACTTGCAAAAATATCTTTCCCTGTGCCCGCCGGAACTGGACATCGTAAGAGTATCCCCACTTATCAAGCAATATCTGGCGTAATTCCTGTCCTGTCATAGCTTTTCTCAATCAGATTTTACATTTAGTTATGATGTTAAGTTCCGTGACTCCAGTATGATAAGGATATAAAGAAATGTAATGCTAACAGAAAAGATGCTTTTTATATCTTGGAACAAAGAATTATGGCATCGTTGTGAGCGCTAGCATTTCGACTTAGACAAGAGTTGCTCAAGTACTAGTACTTTTGTCAAAATGCTTAACAAAATACACAAAGAGCGCGTAGATTATGGCTCAATTTTCTGAATCAGCAGACGTGCCCGATATGGGGCGTCGTCAGTTCATGAATCTGCTCACTTTTGGGACTGTCACTGGAGTAGCTCTGGGTGCATTGTATCCCGTTGTCAAGTACTTTATTCCACCAGCAGCAGGTGGTGCTGGTGGCGGTGTAACGGCAAAAGACGAGCTAGGTAACGATGTTAGTGTCACTAAATTTCTAGAAAATCGGAACGCAGGCGATCGCAACCTAGTCCAAGGACTAAAGGGAGATCCTACCTATATTGTGGTAGACAGCAAAGAGGCGATCAAAGATTATGGCATTAACGCCATCTGCACACACTTAGGTTGTGTCGTCCCCTGGAATGTTGCTGAGAACAAATTCAAGTGTCCTTGTCATGGTTCCCAGTATGACGAAACTGGTAAGGTTGTTCGGGGCCCAGCACCATTGTCTTTACCTTTGGCCCATACCAATGTAAAAGACGACAAAATCGTTTTGACCCCTTGGACTGAAACCGACTTCCGCACCGGCGATGCAGCTTGGTGGGCTTAATAATTTTGTCCTTAATCCTTAGTCATTCGTCCTTCGTTCAGGGCTTAATGACTAATGACTAATGACCAATGACTAATGACTAATTCAATTGTCGCCCTTATAGAGATGAGAAATGTTTTCATAACAGCGAGGTTAACTCGCAGTGCTAGAGCGATTGTAAAAACATTGCTCATAGCGATCGCTACTGTGACATTTTACTTCACCAGCGATCTAGCCCTTCCCCAATCAGCTGCTGCCTATCCCTTTTGGGCACAGCAAACCTATCCCGAAACCCCCCGCGAACCAACAGGGCGAATTGTTTGTGCCAACTGTCACCTAGCCGCCAAGGTTACAGAAGTGGAAGTTCCCCAATCGGTGCTACCTGACACTGTATTCAAAGCTGTGGTGAAAATCCCCTACGATTTGAGCGCCCAGCAGGTTGGTGCCGATGGTTCTAAAGTTGGCTTGAACGTCGGCGCTGTACTGATGCTACCCGAAGGCTTTAAGATTGCTCCTGAAGACCGTCTTTCCGAAGAACTTAAAGAAGAAGTTGGCGACACTTTCTACCAACCCTACAGCGAAGACAAAGATAACGTCGTCATCGTCGGCCCTTTACCCGGTGAACAGTATCAGGAAATCGTCTTCCCAGTTCTTTCTCCCAACCCCGCAACCGACAAAAACATCCACTTCGGTAAATATTCAGTTCACGTAGGTGGTAATCGGGGACGCGGACAAGTTTTTCCCACAGGTGAAAAGAGCAATAACAATGTTTACAACGCTTCCGCTACTGGCACAATTACCAAGATTGCTAAAGAGGAAGATGGAGACGGTAACGTTAAATATTTAGTAAACATCCAACCTGAATCGGGTAATGTTGTCGTTGATACGATTCCTTTAGGGCCAGACCTGCTTGTTTCCGAAGGTCAAGCAGTTAAGACTGGTGATGCTTTGACCAGCAACCCGAACGTCGGTGGATTCGGTCAAATAGATGCAGAAATCGTATTGCAAGACGCTTCTAGAGTCAAATGGATGATTGCGTTCATCGCTCTTGTAATGTTAGCTCAAGTTATGCTTGTGCTGAAGAAGAAGCAGGTTGAAAAAGTCCAAGCTGCTGAAATGAATTTCTAAATTCTTTGCTAAATCATTTCTTGTAGGACAGGCATCTTGCCTGTCTTTTTTATATGTTAGTTACACAAAGCCTGGAAATTTTGGACTTAACTGCTAGTATTTGAGCGAAAATGTTTTAAAAGCACAAACAAAATACACCTTTTTGAAAAAGGATTTATGGAAGAATCTGTCCAGTGTTAATTTGAGGTTATTGGTATTATTGTTTAACAGTATGTCTAAAATCAACCTCGAAACCTTTGACTTAACGCAACTTCCAATTGCAGAGGATGATAATTTTGAATTCAAGTCAAGCGAGACTTCACACAATGAACTCAAAAAGAAACTAGGCTGTGCAGTGTCAGGCTTTGCGAATTCTGGAGGCGGGTGCTTTGTTGGTGGTGTTGAAGGTAATGGTAATGCGGATAGGGGGTTGCCTCTGAAGATTGGAAGGCAGGATTTACGCGATTGGGTTGATCAAATAATCAGTCAAGTAGAGCCAGTTCCTAGTTATGACCTCAAGCTAATACAAGATCCATCTGGTAGAGGAACAATCCAAACTGATTCAGCAGTTTTGCTAGTTGTGATTCATGAGAGTTATTTTGCTCCACACATGGCTCCAGATAAGCACTACTACATCCGAGCAGGTGCCCATACAGTTCAGGCTAAACACTTTATTGTTGATGCTATTTGGGCTAAACGGCACTTTTCAAAACCGCGATTAACTCATCTGTTTCGACTTAAACCAGAAAAAGAACAAGCTATTCAACTTGGTATTCTTGCTCTTACCGAAGCTCCAGCAGTCGATGTCAAGATTACAATCTCGCCTGCACCTCAGATAATGAAGAACTCTGAAAAACTTTTTCCGCTAAAACTATCTCTCATTGATCGCCACAATCCTTTCTTCTTTGATGTAGCAACTTTTTTTCAAGCAGAAGAGCAATTTGGAAAAGATATTCGTCTTGAAGTAGAGTACTACGATCTTTCTGCAAATCGTTATATTTATGAAACACCAATTGAAGTTGTTGGCTCACTTCCACCAATTACCATCAGGAACGATAATCCTGAAAAAATGGTACGGACACTCGAAAAAATCGAGAAGACGCTTTCAGGGTTAAGAGTTTCACGTGAGAGTGTCGTTAAGCCCAGCCTTCTGTTACCTAAACAATCAGACAGTGTATTCTCGTCCGTTGAGAAACTAATTCCAGAGCTTCTAGCAGATATGAAAAATGGCTTGTGTGAGTATCCGTTTATCCGTGAATTTGTCATTTTAAGCAATAAATGGGTTTACAATTCAGACCCTAATAACATGGTTCTCGCGTATTATTTTGAAGATCACTCTCATTTGAGAAATAAATTACGAATTTTAGAGAATTACGGACTGATTTACGAAATTACTTATAATGATGTTGCTCGTTTTGTTATTTCAGAAGAGCTTGCTGCATATTTGACAAGCGACAGTCAACTAGAGTAAGCGAACATTTCTCGGTTTGGGGTTGCGTCATAACAAGTCGCTGCACTAGCGATCGCACCAGTTTTTCTTTATCTTATCTGGAAACGTCTAATATTTCTCATTCAGATGCTCAATGAAAGCGATGCCTACGGCTAGCTACGCCTACGCGATTTGGAATTTTTCGTGATTTCTCAACCTCCCAGTCATGGCAACAGGATTTTGAGCGATAGTATTGAATCTAGCCCTAGTTGAGTTGAGGTACTACCCATGACAGCCTCAGTAGAGTATATCTTCGTTACCCCAATAGAGTATCCAGATGAGGACGGTAAGCCAATGGCTGAAGGAGATATCCAGTGCAGTTACCTGACTTATGCAAGAAATGCGCTGCGGATTTATTTCCAAAATCGTCCAAATGTATACGTGGCTGGTAATTTATTTATTTACTACGAAAAAGGTTATCCAGAATCAGTCGTAGCCCCAGATGTATTTGTGGTGTTTGGAGTGGAAAACCGTGACAAACGCTCTTACAAAACCTGGGAAGAAAATAATCAAACCCCAGAGTTCGTTCTAGAGATTACCTCAAAAACCACCCGCAGCAAAGACCAAGGGGCAAAGAAAGGAATTTACGCCTTTTTGGGAGTGCGTGAATATTTCCAATATGACCCCACAGGGGATTATCTCAATCCCCAACTCCAGGGTTTACACTTGGTCGATGGAAATTATTTCCTAGTGGCAGCCAATACCCTGCTAGATGGTACAGTGTCCTTACCCAGTCAAGTTTTGGGGCTAGAGTTGCGCCTGGAAGCAGGAAAACTGCGTTTTTACAATCCAGCTACGGGTGAAACACTGCTAACTCATGAAGAGGAAGCAACTGTACGGCAAGCCGCAGAAGAGAAAGCGCAAAGATTAGCTGCTAAACTCCGAGAATTAAATATCGATCCAGATAGCCTTTAGCTAAATCCGGCAGTGTTAATAAAATAATAGGGTGAGTATGATTTACCCACCCTAATTATGCTTACTGAAGTTAGACAATAATCTCAAAGTTCTCCATTAATCTTGCGCCTAATGATTTCCATCTGGGCTTGCATATCAGCTTCTGTCATCGGCATAGGATACTTTGGAGAATTAGGGTCGCGTTTACTCATCAAAAAACGTATAGCTTCAATATCTTCACAGTTTTCTACGACATAAGCTCTCAATTCTGAAAAACTCATTTGCTCATAATTCTGGTTTATTGACAAACTCCCATTCGCCATTGCGATAAACAATAATTTGCAGTTCATCCGCAGATAGAATGTAAACTTCTCCAGTTTTGTCGTCAACTCGAAATAAGCGGATATCTTTATAAAGATTTGACAGCATTTGACAAACCCGTACACAGGCTAAGGCTTGCTCTGTTGTTGGTAAAATACTTGTACTGAGCTTCTTGCCTTGAGCGAAGCCGAAAGGTGCCGAAGTAAACGCTCCTTACTAGTAATGTAAGGTGAGCAATGCCCACCTTACTACTGTTGATTACTTTGTATGAGACTATAACGGACGGTAGACGCGATAGTTGATTTCGGGGAAGATGTTATCCATTAACTCGACTTTTTCCAGCCAACCACTATCAATTTTGCCAACTTTAACGTCTTCATAGAGCTTATTAAATCGCATCAGGTGCGATCGCGTCCGTCTAACTGCATAGGGTACCATCGTTCCCGTCCGCATAATAAAAGCCCAGTCGGAAGATTGTGCTAATAACAATTCCCGCGCTGCTTGGTTCAATGCTTTTTCCCCCAACTCATCCTCTGGTTCCAAGTGCGAGATTTCAATCATCCGTTCAGCGGCTTTATGCAAATGCGGATAAATCCACGCATTCGTTTCATTCAACCAATACTCGTGGAAACCTTTGAAACCCCAACTCGACTGCGAAGGACGACAGACTTGCTGCGTTGGCTGATCTCGCAAATAGTCTGCTAAATGGGTCATTTGATATGTTCCTTGGTCATACCATGATTTGCGGAATAGGTAATCAATGAACCAAGGGCCTTCATACCACCAATGTCCAAATAACTCTGCGTCATAAGGCGAAACGATAATTGGCGGTCGTTGCATTATACCAT
This sequence comes from Nostoc sp., assembly GCF_036917555.1. Classification (GTDB taxonomy): domain Bacteria; phylum Cyanobacteriota; class Cyanobacteriia; order Cyanobacteriales; family Nostocaceae; genus Nostoc. Next base: position 92,582 of record NZ_JBALDD010000080.1, read on the forward strand.
AGAGATGTTCAGATTGCTGCTCTCGATTATACATAAAATTAGCAGCGTGTTCTGCTGCCTTTTCCCTAGCCCAATAAGGATCGTAGAGCGCCTTATCTGATAAACCTAAGCCACGCCCTGTAATTTTGTGATACTTAATGCCCGTATTTTTCCGCTGACCATTGGGCATAATGTAGGGCTTGATGTACTCATATTCTGCTTCCCAGCCCAAATCTTTATAAAATTCTCGATATTCCGCCGCTCCAGGATAACCCACCTCAGAAGACCATACCTGTTGGGAAGATTCATGATCTCGACCAAAAACAGCAACACCAGTTTCTGTATAAATTGGGGCATAAGTGCCAAAGCGCGGCCGGGGACGGGCATAAAGGATGCCATGCCCATCAGTGAGGAAGTAGCGTAACCCAGCATCAGCTAGCATCCGATCTAAACCTTCATAGTAGGCACATTCCGGCAACCAAATGCCTCTGGGTGCTTGTCCAAAGGTTTGTTCGTAATGTTCGCAGGCTACCTGAATTTGCGCCCATACTGCTTGTGGATACATTTTCATCAACGGTAAATAGCCGTGAGTAGCGCCACAAGTGATAATTTCCAGGTTGTTACTGTCTTGGAACTTCTTAAAAGCTGTCACCAAGTCCCCGCCATAGCGTTCCCATAGCTGACGCGCTTCACTAAACTCAGTAGCGTAATGTTCGGCTAAATAACGAAGATGTCCGTTGTTGACATTATGTTCTGCCTCTAATGCTATAAGTTCTTCTAGTTGGGCTAAGTGCGCTTCATAGCGTTCTTGAAGCAGAGGATCGCGAAGCATTGACACTAAAGGGGGTGTCATACTCATCGTGATTTTAAAGTCGATACCGTCTCGCTTTAAGCCTTCAAATACTTTCAATAAGGGGATGTAGGTTTCTGTAATGGCTTCATAGAGCCATTCTTCCTCCAGCACGTAGTCACTTTCCGGGTGACGAACGAAGGGCAGATGTGCGTGGAGTACAAGCGCGATGTAGCCGATAGCCATAGTGATTTTGGGGTGATACTTGTAAGTTGAAGGTCGAGAGGTTTGGCTGAAATTAACAATATTTTAAGACTTTATGGGGATCGTAAGAATAGTTTTCAATTGAGTTAATTACAGTGCTTGTGAGGACACAACAATTGTTGTACCTCCATCGCCTTTTGTTGTTAACTAGTTGTAAAATCTGCCTATTTGTTTATTGTATAATCCTACACTGAAAAGATTTACTCAGGTTCAAGACCTTTGGCTTGTAAGCGTTATGCCAATTTTTCAGCTAACTCACCTCAACAATTCAAGGTGCGTTAGCCTATGGCGTAACACACCCTACTTCAAATTTATATTTTTTCATGTACATTGAATTTTGATCGCCGACTTACTTAATTGTGGGTTTGCTTCTTCTGGCAATATTCTGGGTTAACGTGCGTTTTTGTAGGAGACTCACGTTGGTTAAAAAAAACGTCATTTATAACTGAGTCTTCCGAGAAATTTGGCAGTATTTTTTACTTTATAACTTGGATTTGTACTGGCTCTGCCCTTTGCCTAGTTTGTTGGTGCAGCTAAGTTTGATGAGCGATGCCTACGGTGGTCACTGAGCCTGTCCTGAGCGTAGCCGAAGTGCGCAGCCGAAGTGCGGGCTACGCCTACGCTAGAATTATACAAAAAAACGCTGAACTCGAACGCCGAAACCTGGTAAAAGTGGTGATGTGATTTCGTCATCAGCCAACAAGGTTGCGATCAGTTTTAATTGGGCAGCTTCTCGGCGATAAACTTCTAGCTGCTGTAATTGCCAATTTGCAATCCAATATTCTTGGACTCCTGTGGATGAGTATAGTTTTAGCTTGGCTTCTCGATCTCTACGTTCGTTAGTTGTCCCAGGAGAAAGCACTTCCACAATGAGTTCTGGCGCTCCTCTCAAATGCCCTTCGTCATCTAGCAATTGTGCTAAACGCTCATGACTAATCCAAACTACGTCGGGTATAACATTATCGGCATCTGTAAAAATTATACCGGGAATTTGACGGGTTTCCCCCAGCCCACTAGAGCGAGACCAAATTTGTAATTCTAAGCATATATTGCCCGCAGTGCCTTGATGTTTCCAGTGAGGCGCTCTAGTCACGAATAGTTCTCCGTCAATAATCTCATAGCGCTTCCATTCGTCAGTTGCAAGTAATTCTAAGTCCGAGGTTGTCCAACGGACTTTATTAAATATTGTTTGGTTCATAGCATTATTTTCCTATACCTAGTTTAGAGATAAAATTCTATTTTTCAGAATATTTGCTCAGGGTCTATACCTGCGGCTCGCAAGCGTTCTGCCAAGATTGCAGCCCGTTGACGTTCTTGTTCTAGCTCTTGATTTGCTTGTTCTAATTGTTGATTTGCTTGCTCTAACTGTTGATTTGATTCTTCCTCTGGCAACATCACCAGCTGCCTATCTGGTGTAAAGAAGCGTAATTTGCCCAAAGATACTGCCAAATACAGTCCTAACTGCTGACTCCACAACCAACCCGACTCAGTGGGTACAAGGTCTTGATATTGCCCATCAACTAAGTGAAATCCCTGGAATTCTAGGTTATTTGGGTCAAACCAAAAGTAATCTGGAGTGCGAAATGTATTTTGGTATATTTGCTTTTTCAAACCTTTATCAACTGAGGCAGTGGAATTAGATAATAGCTCAATAATCACATTGGGGTATTTGCCGTCTTCTTGCCACACAACCCAGCTTTTGCGGTCTTTTTTCTCTGTATCTAAAACCACAAAGAAATCCGGTCCTCGAAATTCTTCTGATTTTTTCTGGTTGGGACTGAAATAGATTGTCAGGTTGCCGGTAGCATAAAAATCCTGACGATCGCGCCACCACCATTTAATCAGGCGGATAAGTAAATCAATTTGTTCGCGGTGTAAATCAGATTCCAAGGGGGGTTCATCACTATAGATATCACCTGGTGGGAAAATTATACTCTCAGTGACAGCTTGTAAACTAGGGGTGTTGGCAATGGGCTGAGACATACAAGATACTTTTTCTGTTTGTATCTATGCTATCGTGACCAACCTTTGGATTATAAATGCGTAGGCGCAGCTGATCGTAAACATCGCGCTCCTTATTCTTCATCCCGATATAACTCCTGCAAGTCTTGTAACTGAGTCTTCCGGGAAATCCGGCGATATTTTTTACTTTCTAGCTTGGGTTCGTATTGACTCTGCCCTTTGCCTTTGCTTTTGCTTTTTAACTTCATGGTAGATTCTGGATCGGCTTGTTGGTGTAGCTGTGTTTGATGAGCGATCGCCGCGTCCAAAAATTCTAAATAATGTTCATATCGTTCCCAGTCTCCCCGCACCACGCACTCAGGCTCGTCTCGATGCAGACAATCACTAAACCGACAGCTAGCAACTGCTAACCGCTTTCTTGCTTCTGGGAAATAATGGATTAATTCTTCTGGGATACAATCCATATCTGGCTGATTAAAGCCGGGAGTATCTGCCAGTAAACCACCGCTAGGTAACTTAAATAATTCTATATGGCGAGTGGTATGACGACCACGAGCTAGTTTACCAGAAACTTCTCCGACTCGCAGATCAAGAGAGTCAATCAGCATATTAATCAGGCTGGATTTACCAACGCCGGAAGGCCCAGCGATTACAGTAATTTTATTGCTCAAATATTTGGCTGCTTGCTCAGTATTAATACCATCTTTAACACTGATAAATATTGGTTGATAGCCCCAACCGAGCAGGCGATCGCTAACTTGTTGCTGTTCTGGCGATGAAATTAAATCACTTTTATTCAAGCATAAAAGCACATCCAAACCAGTAGACTCAGCTTTAATTAGAAACCGACTCAGCTGATAAGGTTCCAAAGGTGGATCGGCAACGGCAAATACCAATAGAATTTGGTTGACATTGGCGATCGCTGGACGATCTAACTCACTTTGGCGGGGTAAAACCTCAGCGATCGCACCCCTTCCCCCAGCCCAATCTGGCTTTTCTACCACAACGCGATCACCTACCATCACCTGTTGTCCGATTTTTTTCAGACGTGTTCTCCGGGTACAAAGCAGGAGAGGAGGAGGCGAAGGCAAAGGGGCATTTAAATTCAGTTTTTCCTCTGCTCCCCTGCTCCTCTGCTCCCCAGCCTCTTGATCCATCTGTACTCGGTAAAAATTAGCCTGTACAGCCACCACTGTACCCAATAACTGTCCAGTTGCGGCAAAAATTTCCCCTGTCATTGGTCAGCAGCTGGACGGCGCACTAACAGAGAAAAATAATTAGTGCAGTCTGTAATTTGTTCCACCTGATAACCTGCCATTGTCAAACTATCAGGAACCTGCTCAATCGGTTCACCAGGGTCTAGCCAGACTTCTAGCAAACCCCCCAATGGCATTTTCTCCAGACGTAGTTTTGTCCGCACGAAATTAATCGGGCAAGGGGTGCCGCGTAAATCAAGTTGAGCATCGGGAGTTAAAACAGAAGAGGGCATCATCACTTAAATAAATTTCCCAAGAATCCTTCTAGACCGCCTTTACCAGTCCGATCCCCCTTAATTTTAGCTAGCTTCTCCAGCAGTTCCCTCTCCTCTGGGGTGACTTTATTGGGAATATCAATTAATACGTTCAGCATGTGATCTCCACGACTTACGGGATTACCCAAGCGGGGTACACCACGGTTTTCCAACTTCATCACTGTATTTGGCTGAGTTCCAGCTGGAATGATTAGTTCTACTGGCCCATCTACTGTATCTACCTCTAACCGACAACCTAAAATCGCTTGCAGGTAGCTAACTTTGATTTCCGAGAGAATATTAATCCCATCCCGTTGGAATTCTTCATCCTCATTCACGAACAAGTAAACGTATAAATCCCCAGGAGGGCCACTACGTTGACCAGCATCTCCTTCACTAGAAATCCGTAAACGTGTGCCATTATCCACCCCCGCTGGAATGGTAATTTTGAGTTTCTTTGTGACTTGATTTGCGCCCTTACCATCACACGCATCACACTTATCTTCAATTACCATCCCTGTTCCATTACAGGTGGGACAAGTCGAGACTTGAGTGAAACTGCCAAAGGGTGTTCTAGTCACACGGCGTACTTGAGCCGATCCACCACAAGTCGAACAAGTCCGAGGGCGGGTTCCAGGTTTAGCACCAGAACCGCTACAAACTTCACAATTTTCTAGATGGGAAATGCGAATTTCTTTTTCACCGCCAAATATTGCTTCCCGAAAGTCTAACTTCAGGTCTAGCCGCAGGTCATCACCCCTAGCAGGCCCATTGCGCCGTCTTTGTTGCGTGGGATTACCCATACCGCCAGCAAAGCCACTAAAAATGCTTTCAAAGATATCGGCAAAACCACCCATATCACCGACATCTTGAAAGCCCGCGCCAGCAGCACCCGATACACCCTCTGGACCAAAGCGATCGTAACGAGCGCGGGTTTCGGGTTCTGAGAGTACCTCATAAGCGCGGTTAATTTCTTTAAATCGATCCTCCGCCCCCGGTTCTTTGTTCACATCTGGGTGATACTTCCGGGCTAGACGGCGATAGGCTTGTTTGATTTCTTCTTTGTCAGTGTCACGAGAGACACCCAGAATTTCATAATAGTCGCGGGCCATATAGCAAAGGTAAAAGTTAGAAGGAAGAAAGCAGAAGTCAGTAGAACGCCATTCACGGTCACTTGCTACCCTATGGATTAAGTGTTTTGCCTACAGATATGCAAGAGCAACACATTATCCTTTAGAGGGCGGCTTGCCGGAAGGCAGGCAGAAGATAAAATTAATTTTTGTTAATAACTGATTTTACCCTTTACCTTTTACAAAAATCACCGACAAATCTTGAGCAACAGGTGCTTTCCTCGTGGGAGACGACAAAAGCTATAGAAGTTAAGAACAGGGGAAGCCTCTGCTCAGACTTCTCACTGCCGAGTCGGCTGTCTCTTTTACAATTGTGCTACGTAGGAGAGGAAAACCTCGCCCATCAACCAGAGGGGCTAGCCGCACCATTAGGTGTGGAAAACCACCCTTATGCTTTGGATTGGCCCTGAACTTGCACATTGCCTAGCCCAAAGTAATTTGCTTCTACAATCTAGCAAACCGCTGGGGTCTTGTGAAACTTCGCTAAATATTTAAATATATTAAAATATCTTAATAAAAATTTACAAATTAGGGAAATGGGAGAGTCGAAAAGCAGGGGAGCAGAGGAGAAGTTGCAGTAAGTTTTTCCCCTCTGCCCCTCTGCCCCTCTGCGTCTTGTCTCAATACCCAATGCCCAACCCCTAATCTATCGCCTCATAATCAGCCTGAGCGGTACTTTCTTCGTCAAAATCAAAGTTGAATTGTGGTATTAGCGTGCCATTCATTGGTGAGTCTACTTCTGGGGTAAATTGACTAGATGAACCCCCCTCAATCTCATCAGTTTGGCTGTTAGCTCGATTGTAAACATCAGCACCAATTGCAAACAAGGTTTGTTGGAAGTCATCTAAGCGCTGCTTAAATTCCACTGTGGAAATGCTGGAGTCAATCATTGCAGCTTGGAGTTGTACAACTTTTTCACTGGCCAAGGTTTTCATCTGGTCGCCGATAAAGTTGCTATTATCCTTAATCGTGGATTCATAACTGAACAACAAATTATCTGCTTGGTTTTTGAGTTCAACCAGTTCTTTACGTCTTCTATCTTCTTCAGAAAACAGTTCTGCCTCTTGGCGCATCCGTTCGACTTCGTTGCTACTCAAACCACCTGTATTAGTAATCCTGATACTCTGTTCTCTACCTGTACCTTTATCTTGGGCAGAAACCTTCAGGATGCCGTTGACATCGATTTCAAAGGATACTTCAATTTGCGGTACACCACGGGGGGATGGGGGAATTCCTGCTAGCAAAAACTTGCCGAGACTCTTGTTATCTCGTGACATCGCCCGTTCACCTTGGAGGATGTGAATTTCCACTGAGGTTTGTCCATCAACGGCTGTGGAAAAAACTTGTGACCGACTCGTAGGAATTGTGGTGTTGCGTTCAATAATTTTGGTGAACACTTCACCCAAAGTTTCAATTCCCAAGGATAGAGGGGTGACATCCAATAGTAAGAGATTATCGACTTCACCACCCAACACACCTGCTTGGATAGCTGCTCCCAATGCTACGGCTTCATCAGGGTTGATAGAGCGATCGGGAGCTTTGCCGTTGAAAAACTTAATCAGCGCGTTTTGGACTGCGGGAATACGCGTAGAACCACCTACCAAAATAATCCGATCTATGGATTGTGGTTTGAGATCCGCATCTTTGAGCGCTTGGATCATTGGTTCGATGGTCGCTTCAATTAATTTGGCGGCAAGTTCTTCAAATTTTGAGCGACTGAGTTCCATTTCCAGATGCTTTGGCCCAGTGTCATCAGCTGTGATAAAGGGTAAGTTGATAGAGGTATTCACCATACTGGAGAGTTCAATTTTTGCCTTTTCCGCTGCTTCTCGCAGGCGTTGCAATGCCATTTTGTCTTGGGAAAGGTCGATTTTCTCTTGTTGCTGGAAGCGTTCCATCATCCAAAGGACGATCGCATTATCAAAGTCGTCTCCCCCCAAGTGGTTGTTACCACAAGTTGCCTTCACTTCAAAAACGCCATCCCCAAGTTGCAGGATCGATACGTCGAAGGTACCACCTCCCAAGTCAAATACTAAAATTAGCTGCTCTTGATCTTGCTTTTCCAATCCAAAAGCTAAGGCCGCAGCTGTTGGTTCATTAATGATTCGCAGGACTTCTAGTCCAGCAATTGTGCCAGCATCTTTAGTTGCTTGTCTTTGGGCATCTGTAAAATATGCTGGTACGGTGATCACTGCTTGAGTGACTTCCTCACCCAAAAAGTTTTCCGCATCCTGCTTCAGCTTTTGCAGGATCATGGCGGATAATTCTTGTGGCGTGTAGTTTTTTGAGCGAATTTGGACATCAACGGTTTCGTCTCGACCTTTGACACAGTTATAGGGAACGCGATCGCGTTCTACTTCAGTGTCTTCCCAACGCCGCCCGATGAATCGTTTAATACTGTAAATTGTGTTTTCAGCATTGGTTACGGCTTGACGCTTTGCCAATTGACCAACCAAGCGATCGCCACTCTTCCCAAATCCCACAATACTTGGAGTAGTTCGTCCCCCTTCAGAATTGGAGATCACAAGTGGTTGACCACCCTCCAAAACTGCGACGCAACTGTTAGTAGTGCCTAAGTCGATCCCAATAACTTTTCCCATATTTGTCAGTATTTTTACTGAATATTTCTGCTGTAATATGTCGCGGACTAACTTTTTTGTTAAGAACAAAGGCTAGCGGATAACGTCTGTGGAACCCCTATTGCTGGTAGCAATCAAGAAGTTGAAACACAACAGAGTTATCCAAGCCTTGTCCAAGTTTTAGGTACGCGATGCTCGTCCTTGCTATAACCCAGGCACTTCAGGTCAGCGAGGCGAGCGACTACAGCTTAACTGCTGGCTGAACTCGACTGATCTTCTGGTGCAAAAGGTGTATCTTCCTTGGGAGCAGCTACTTTGACCATTGCATGGCGTAGCACGCGATCGCCCAAGTAATATCCACGCACTAACTCTTCTAACACTGTTCCTTCAGGATGTTCATCCGTAGGTTCCCGCATTACTGCTTCGTGCAGGTTAGGATCGAATTCTTGACCTTCGGGACGCATTGGCGATACACCCAAGCGCTTCAGGCTATCTACTAATTGTTTGTAAACGCCTTGGTAACTTTTGTGCATGGTCATTTCGGCATCAGACTGCGGTTTGAGGTGCGATCGCGCCCGCTCAAAATTATCGACTATTGGTAGCAATTCCAAAATCGTATTCCGCTTCACCTGCAACTCAAGGTCTTCTTTTTCTTTGCTAGTGCGTTTGCGGTAATTCTCAAAATCAGCGGCAATCCGCATATATTGAGTACTACGCTCTTCCAGTTGCGTTTTGACAGACTCGATTTGTTGAGTCAGTTCTGCCAAAGCTGCCCTTTCTACTTCAGTTTTTTCAGTTGCTGCAACGCTATTTTCTGAATTGACAGCAGTATCTCCTGATATATTTGTTTGGGCTGCCACTTGCTCTGTCACCTCGCTACCAGATTCATTGAAATTAATTTGGGCTGGAAAGTCACTCTTCATTGCTTGCTTTACCTCTGTTGGTTCACCCAATTGCTGGCTTGTATTGTTTATCTGTTTATTTTCATTGATCATTGTCTACTCATTCCAGATCCTATTTATGGCAGTGTATCTCTACAGCTTGCAACCGTCGTCATCCACGACTTGCAACTGAGGCTGATTTTATTGCCGACAAGTTCCTGGAAGTGATGTAACCGTCCTCTTATTGTGACAAATGGTGAACACGTTAGCCCAGACGCTACTAAGGCGGGAACCCGAACGAGTAATTTGCAATAGTAGCGCCAAATGTGACTCGCCCCTCATCTTATTTGAAAATACAGCGTATTTCAGGTAAATGAAGTACACGGTAGAGGCACAGCCATGTTCCCTACGATTATCTGTACCTCACCTTAATTTTGAATTTTGAATTCAAAGCAAAGCGACGTGACTCAGGACTTTTTTGGGAAATGAGAATTCTGTCTCACGGTAGGGGAATACTTTAAGCAGAGGTTTCCCCAAATCAATTGCTCATTTATGACTTACTCGTCACCACAACGGCGCAGTACCGCTCTAACTACCAGAACAGAGTTTTCGCCCTTCGGCAACCAGCTAGTGCAATCTGGCTATGTCAATACCGAACAGATGAGGCAGGCACTAATTGAAAGCCGCAAATCTGGCAGACCCTTAACAGAAGTATTAGAGTCAATCACTGGGCAACAACTATCGCCTGAGTTGCTTAGGCAATACAAAAAACAACAGCTATTTGAACTGAAAATACTATACGGAGTTGAATTTCTCGATCCAGAAGTCAATTCCGTTGGCAACACGATGATGGGGAACCTGATTGAAACCCTCATCCCAGTGGATATCTGCCGTCGCCATCGTTTAGTACCACTGTCGAAACACGAAGACCAAACCCCGCCCTCAGTTTTAGTGGCGATGGTCGCTCCAGATAATCTAGAGGCTTCCGATGATCTGAACCGGATCTTGCGCCCCCAAGGTTTGGCGTTGCAGCGCATGGTGATTACCCAGGAAGACTACCAGCAGCTAATCAACCAATACCTGGATGAAATGGCTGTTAAGCAGAAGCATCTGGAACAAGAAAAGTTTACAGATATTAATCAGGATTTAGAAAACCTCGGAAATCTGGATATTTCGGATGCTCCTGAAGAAATGGAGGCTGATTTAGGGGCAGCGATGAAGGGTGCAGAGGATGCCCCAGTTATCAACCTAGTTAACAGAATCCTGGCTAAAGCCTTGCATGAGGGCGTTTCTGATATTCATATTGAACCGCAAGAAGAAAACTTACGCATTCGCTTTCGGAAGGATGGGGTACTGCGCGAAGCTTTCGATCCCCTACCGAAAAAAATCATCCCAGCAGTGACAGCCCGATTTAAAATCATCTCCAATCTAGACATTGCTGAACGCCGTCTACCCCAAGATGGACGTATCCGCCGGATGTTTGAGGGACGTAAGGTGGACTTCCGGGTGAATACCTTACCCAGTCGCTACGGGGAAAAGGTGGTACTGCGGATTTTGGATAACTCCTCCACCCAATTGGGATTAGATAAGTTAATTACCGATCCAGAGACTTTACATATTGTCCAGGATATGGTTAGCCGTCCCTTTGGTCTAATTTTGGTGACTGGCCCAACTGGTTCTGGGAAAACAACGTCGCTGTATTCTGCACTCTCTGAAAAGAACGATCCCGGAATTAATATCAGTACTGTAGAAGACCCAATTGAGTACAGTCTTCCAGGGATTACTCAAGTACAGGTGATTCGAGAAAAAGGGTTAGATTTTGCTACCGCTCTGCGGGCTTTCTTGCGGCAAGATCCAGATGTGCTACTGGTGGGTGAAACACGGGATAAGGAAACGGCAAAAACAGCAATAGAGGCTGCCTTGACCGGTCACTTGGTATTAACTACCTTACATACCAATGATGCCCCAGGAGCGATCGCTCGTTTGGGAGAAATGGGGATTGAGCCTTTCATGGTTTCTAGTTCCCTAATTGGCGTTTTAGCTCAACGTTTGGTGCGGCGTGTATGTTCTGAATGTCGTGTTCCCTACACTCCCACAACTGAGGAACTGGCTCGTTATGGTTTATCAGCTTCCTCGGATGTGGGAGTCACCTTCTACAAAGCTAACACCTTGACATTAGATGCGATCGCAGATGCCAAAGCCAAAAATCACCTTTGCCCAAAATGTAATGGTGTCGGCTACAAAGGGCGTTGTGGTGTTTATGAAGTCATGCAAGTCACTGAAAATCTGCAAACTCTGATCAACGAAGATGCACCCACGGAACGCATCAAGGAAGTGGCAATAGAAGAGGGGATGAAAACCTTACTGGCTTACAGTTTGGACTTAGTGCGTGAAGGTTCCACCACTCTAGAAGAAGTAGAACGAGTGACGTTTACTGATACTGGCTTGGAAGCAGAGTTAAAAGCCAAACGCAAGACTGGTCTTACCTGTCGGAGTTGTGATGCCACATTGAAACAAGAATGGCTGGATTGTCCTTACTGTATGACAGCTCGGTTTTAAGACTAATAGTCATTGGTCATTGGTCATTGGTTATTAATCATTAGTCATTGGTCATTGGTCATTGGTCGATACTTAGTAACTTTAAACAAATGACAACAGACAAAGGACAAATAAAAAACATTAAAAGGAAGCAGAACTATGGAAATGATGATTGAAGACTTGATGGAGCAATTGATTGAATTGGGTGGCTCGGATATGCATTTATCCGCAGGTTTGCCTCCCTACTTCCGCATCAGCGGCAAACTCACCCCCATAGGTGAGCATGTATTGACAGCCGATCAATGTCAAAGGCTGATTTTTAGTATGCTCAACAACACCCAGCGTAAAACCTTAGAGCAAAACTGGGAGTTGGATTGTTCTTATGGTGTTAAAGGTTTGGCTCGCTTCCGGGTCAATGTCTATAAAGAACGTGGTTCTTATGCTGCTTGCTTACGGGCATTAAGTTCTAAGATTCCTAACTTTGAAAAATTAGGTTTGCCAGATATCGTGCGGGAAATGACAGATAAGCCCAGAGGGCTAATTCTGGTGACAGGCCCTACAGGTTCCGGCAAGACTACTACTCTAGCGGCAATGATTGACTTGATTAACCGCACCAAGGCAGAGCATATTTTGACGGTGGAAGATCCAATTGAATTTGTCTACGAACCAATTAAAAGCTTGGTTCACCAGCGCCAACTGGGTGAAGATACTAAGAGCTTTGCTAATGCTTTGAAAGCAGCTTTGCGGGAAGATCCAGATATCGTTCTGGTGGGGGAAATGCGCGATTTGGAAACGATTTCTTTGGCAATTTCCGCTGCCGAAACAGGACACTTGGTATTTGGCACCCTACACACTAGTTCCGCCGCACAGACAGTTGACCGGATTATTGACGTTTTCCCCCATGAAAGACAAACCCAAGTGCGGGTGCAGTTGTCTAACTCGTTAGTGGCCGTATTTAGCCAAACCTTGGTGTCCAAGAAAAGTCCTAAACCTGGTGAGTATGGTCGGGTGATGGCTCAAGAAATTCTGATTGTCACTCCTGCTATTTCCAACTTGATTCGAGAAGGCAAAACATCTCAAATTTACTCAGCTATTCAAACTGGTGGCAAATTGGGAATGCAAACTTTAGAGAAGGTTTTAGCCGATTTTTACAAAGCAGGAACGATTTCCTTTGAAGCGGCAATGTCTAAGACTTCTAAGCCAGATGAAATTCAACGTCTCATTGGTAATTCTACACCGCAAGCTGCCGCAGGTGCTAAACCCGGTGTGGCTGCTAAAGCACATTAAAGAAACTAAGGATAGAGGAGATGAAGAATATTTCATCCCCTTGAGTATTTTGAATTTTGAATTTTGAATTTATTTATGCCAAACTACGTTGCCCGTGTTCGCGACTCACAAGGAAAATCCCGAACAGAAAAAATTGTTGCTGAATCCTTGGTACAAGCTCGTACTAATCTCAGAGATCAAGGTTTTGTAGTTCAAGAACTCAAGCAATCTCAAGGATTTCAGCCAGATGTTGCCTTCAAAAAATTCCAGAATTCCTTAGTTAAGGTTTCTGTGAAAGACAAAGCCGTTTTTTCGCGTCAATTTGCCGTTTTGATGAATGCGGGAGTTGCGATCGTTAGAAGTCTGGGGGTGCTTTCTGAACAGTGTAGTAATACTAAATTGAAACAAGCCCTTGTGGAAATTAGCACCGATGTTCAAAGCGGAATGAATCTTTCAGAGGCAATGCGGAAGCATCCTGACTGTTTTGATGGATTATACGTGAGTATGATTCAAGCTGGCGAAGTTGGTGGTGTTCTAGACGAAGTATTGAATCGTTTAGCTAAGTTGTTAGAAGATGTTGCCCGTTTACAAAACCAAATTAAATCAGCACTGTCTTATCCAACGGTTGTGGGTTTTATCGCAGTTGCAATCTTTCTGGGTATGACGATTTTTCTTATCCCAATTTTTGCCACAATTTTTACACAAATTGGAATCTCATTACCACCTCTAACGCAATTCTTGATGGATGCTAGTAAATTTTTGAGAAGTCCGGGTGCTTTCGTCCTTCTCGCTGCTCTTATCGGACTAAAATTTGCCTTTACACAATACGGTAAAACTCCTGTTGGTCGCATCACAATTGATCGCCTTTCCCTGAAAATGCCATTGTTTGGTGACTTAATTCAAAAATCTTCGGTTGCCCGCTTTAGCCGGACTTTTGGTTCTTTGACTCGTTCAGGTGTACCAATTTTAACTTGCTTAGAAATTGTCCGAGATACATCAGGAAACCAAGTGATTGCCAATGCCATAGACTCAGCCCGTATGGAGATTCAACAAGGAGGTATGATTAGCATTGCTTTACAACAAAGTGATGGTGTTTTTCCGGCTATGGCAATTCAGATGATTAGTATCGGAGAAGAAACTGGAGAATTAGATGCAATGTTGATGAAAGTTGCCGATTTCTATGAAGATGAAGTTGAGCAAGCAGTAAAAGCAATGACCAGTATTTTGGAACCGGTGATGATTGTAGTTCTAGGGGGAATGGTTGGAACTATTTTGCTAGCGATGTATCTGCCTATGTTTGCGGTATTTGAAAAGCTGGGATAAAGGATTAATAGTTAAGAGTTACAAGTTATGAGTTAGGAATTAAAATTTTGATTTCTAACTTTTAACTCCTAACTGATTAATTTTATTCTTAACTCCTGTACAGACGCGATTAATCGCGTCTTTACTCCTCACTATTTAATAAACTATGACTGTGCAAAAATCTCAGTACGAAGCGAGTTTGGCAGAGTACAGCAATCATCTAGCTGCGATCGCCTTACTAAAGCAATATCGGCCATACTTGGAGATGATTCCCAGTCTGCGCCGTCCAGATGAAAGTGTCATCACTGTACCCTTGCCAATTGTCCGGCTTCGCAATACTGCTACAACAGCCCCACAAACGATTTGCTTACCCTGTGATGTGGCAATTTTGATGTGCGATCCAGAGTGGAAAATTAAAACTGGAGCCGAAATTTTAGTCTTTATTCATCGCGCTCACGAAGACTTTTCTGATTTGTTAGGACGTTGGCGACAAACCCAAGTTTATCTAGACAATGACTATGAGTGGTTGATGCCTTTGCGTCACAGTCATATTTTGAGTGAGGGAGCTAATACTATATATCCTCTGTTTATCGTTTTTAGTGAGACTTTAGAACGCATCCAAAGAGGTCTTGTGGGAGCCGAACTCCCATTTATTATGCAAACACCAGATTTGCTGGTTGAGGAGAATCTCACAGATATTTTCTCTTCACAAACTCCACCAGCTTAGGTACTTATAGTTAAAAAACATCCCATCCCTGCGGGACGCTCCGCGAACGTCAGGATGCAACGACTTGCATCTCTATAAATGTACTAAGCGTGAAACTACATATTTTTACCCCCCGGCTACGCCGTCCCCCTTTTGCTAAACCAGAGGGGTTTTATTATGTGCATCTTCATACAAAATTGTTATAAGTACCCATGCAAACAAACTTTCACCTCTACTAAACTACAAATTAGCTCGTCACACATCCGTGAAAGGGCTAGTTCTACAAAAATTTATTTTTACTTTTTGAAGAGTAATGAGGATTTGGCAAAGATTCAGTAATCTTACTGTTGTCAATAAAGAATTGTCATAGAATTAGAGACATTCATTTAAGAGTAGATATTTTATACTAATGAATCTGAATCGTTTTTCTCAAAAAACAACGAATTCTCAAGAGAGCATTTTACAACAAACTCAGTTGATTCAGATGTGTGGTTCCAAACGGCTATTTCGCGATCGCTATGAAATACTACAAATTTTGGGTAGAGGTGGTTTTGGTGTGACATTTTTAGCCAAAAATGCCGTATTACCTGGGAATCCACTGTGTGTCATTAAACAGCTTTGTCCAAAAGTAACTACTCCCCAAAGTTGGCAAAAGGCATGTATGCGCTTTGAAAAAGAAGCAAGAACTTTGGGACAACTCGGTAGTCATTCGCAAATTCCCATGCTATTAGATTACTTTCAAGCAAATGGGGAGTTCTTTTTAATTCAAGAATATGTGCCGGGTTTGACTTTGGCGCGAGAAGTGCGGCAAACTGGGCCCAAAAGTGAAGCCTCAGTTAAGCAGTTCTTACAGGAATTATTACCCGTATTACAGTATCTTCATAAACATCATGTGATTCATCGGGATATTAAGCCCCAGAATTTATTGCGGTGTGAATATGATGGGCGCATAGTGCTGATTGATTTTGGTGCGGTGAAAGAGAAATTAGTTGATGCTTGTGAAAACTCAATCAATCAAGCTGCAAATACCAACTTTATCGGGACTAAGGGATTTGCACCACCAGAACAGTTTTCTCTATGTCCAGTTTATGCCAGTGATCTTTATGCACTGGGTGTAACTTGTATTTATATGTTGACTGCTAAAAGTCCTTTAGAATTGGACTACGACCCAAAGACTGGTGAAATATCTTGGCAAAAACAGGTAAATATCAGCAACAGTTTCGCCCAGATTTTAGGAAAAATGGTGAAAATTACCTTAGAGGAGCGGTTTAAGACTGCCGATGAAGTGATAAAAGCTTTAAGTAATGAAAGTTATTTGCCTACTTTGGCTAACTGTCTAACTACCCAAAAATTAAATAATAAAAGTATTACACAACACGAAATTATACAACACGAAATTACACAACACAAAATGACCCAACATGAAATTACACAACATGAAAATTATGATGTATACATGCCACCTGTAGCCAGAACTGCTAGTGCCATTCGGAAATGGAGAGCAAGATTCAAGGAAACAAGATAGCCCATATAGCAGAATTCAGAATTCAGGAGTAAAACACGCTTTATCCCTGAGTAACAGACGAATCGTTGTGTACCTCACTAACTTGAAATCTGCTGTAAGTTGCAGCCTTTTTTAGCTAAAGTATCAAATGAATAATTAATTATGGGCAATTTAAAATAGCCAAAACAAATTTAGTAAGCATTTTAACTATATTTGATAGTCAGTAATGATTAATTAATCAGGGTTTATCTTCAATACTTAGTCAATTACCGCTTGCCAATATACAAGCAAAATTACTAGGTTTAAAAGTTCAAAAAAATATTTTTATTCAGATTATTATATAATCGATAGAATAATTAATCTTATGGCTCTCGTAGTTTTCCACAGATGAGGAAGACTGACTACTATTTACAAAAGCTAATTATATAAGTAATTCCCCAATCCCCAGAACAGGGTTTATCTACCACAAGTAAGCGAGAGTCAATTATCTTAAGGGAAAGTTCGGGGCAAACTTAGCCTAAGTTGTCATGCAGTCGCGCCTGTCAGATCATGATCTGCTGCTTAAATCCCGATTGCTCAAATCCCCTGAATCCCAATGGAAAGAAGTTTTGCCAAAGTTGTAGCACCCCCCTGGTGTCACTTTTAAGAAATCGCTTCCGTGTCATCCGAGTCCTTTCAGATGAGGGGGGATTTGGCAGAACCTATCTGTCAGAAGACGTAGATAAACTCAATGAACGCTGTGTTATCAAGCAATTAGCTCCAAAATTCCAAGGAACTTGGTCGCAAAAAAAGGCGATGGAGTTGTTTGCGGAAGAAGCGCAGCGATTACAAGACCTTGGAGAACATCCGCAAATTCCAACTTTGATAGCTTACTTTGAGCAAGACGGTTGCCTATATTTGGTACAGCAGTTTATCAATGGGGAAAATTTATTAAAGGAGTTACAACAGCGCAAGGCTTATAACGCTAGAGATATTCAATCTATTTTGCTAGATTTATTGCCCATCCTGAAATTTATCCACGATCGCAAAATTATTCATCGGGACATCAAGCCAGAAAATATTATTCGCAATAAAAATGATGGACGATTAAGTCTGATTGATTTTGGCTCCTCAAAGCAATTTACTGCCAAAGTTCAACAGAAATCTGGCACATCTATTGGTTCACATGGTTATTCTCCCCTAGAACAAATTAGAGATGGGAAAGCTTTCCCTGCCAGCGACTTGTTCGGTGTGGGAGCTACCTGCTTTCATCTGCTAACGGGAAATTCCCCGTTTCAGTTGTGGATGGAATCTGGTTACGCCTGGGTAAGTAATTGGCGGGAGTATTTGCAAAGTCCGCTAAATCCTGAGTTGGATTTTGTCATCGACAAGCTTTTGAAAAAAGATATCCATGAACGTTACCAGTCAGCCGAAGAAGTCCTTAGAGACTTGACTCCAAAACAACTCCTCGCCCTGCCACCTGCGGGTAAGTCATCTGGGAAATTACCACCAACTAAAGCACCATCTTTAGCAAAAAGTTATCCCTTACTGAGAATTTTAATCTTGCTAAGTGCTTTCATTCTGTTATTTGGATTCAGCGAATCTTGGTATAAAAATTTTCGCCGTATTCAAACCAGTTTGATTTCTAAGTTGATTCAACACAATAATCCTGGTAAAAATGACGCGATTTTGAGTCAGATTAGCTTGGGTAAGGTTTCCTTAGTTAACACCCTCCAAGGGCACGAAAACTCAGTTTTATCTGTCGCCATCAGCCCCGATGGCAAAACTATAGCCAGCAGTGGCAGCGATCGCACAATCAAACTTTGGAATCTTGCAACCGGAAAACTAATCTCTTCACTCAACGGGCATTTTCAGGAGGTGAATGTCGTAGTAATTAGTCCAGATGGCAAACTTCTGGTTAGTGCTAGTGATGACAACACCATTAAAATCTGGAATCTAGCAACGCGAAAACAAATTCGCACTCTTATAGGGCATTCTGACTCAGTTCATGCCCTAGCCATCAGTGCTGATAGCCAGACTCTAGTTACTGGGAGTGATGACAACACCATTAAAATCTGGGATTTGGCAACAGGAGAGCAAATTCGGACACTAGCAGGGCATACATTCTGGGTGCGATCAGTGGCTATCAGTCCCGATGGTGTGATTCTGGCTAGTGGCAGTTTTGACAAGACAATCAAAATCTGGAATCTAGCAAAGGGATACCCAATCCGCACACTAGAAGGAAATTCTCAAACAGTGACAACTGTGGCTATTAGCCCAAATGGTAAAACTTTAGCCAGTGCTAGCCGCGATCGCACCATCAAACTTTGGAATTTAGCTACGGGAAGAGAAATTCGCACCCTAGCGGGACATGGCAACACTGTCACATCCGTAGCTTTCAGTGCCGATGGTAAAATTGTTGCTAGTGGTAGCCGCGATCGCACTATCAAACTGTGGAATACAGCTACAGGAGAAGAAATTCTCACATTAGCGGGGCACACCAACACCGTCACATCTGTTACCTTCAGTCCTGATGGCAAAACCCTTGTTAGCGGTAGTGAAGATAACACTATTAAGATTTGGCGGTTATCTGAGTGAGTGGGGATTGGGGAGGAATAACCAACAATTAATGACAAATCCCCAATCAGTAATTACTTCAGAAAATAGTCAATCTATATTTACCGCGTTCCTGTGGATTTTTGGAAGTAATAACTATATAGTATGTATCATCTTCAGGCAACCTAGCTCGGTCAATTAAAGCACTGTAGACACCACTTTTGTCTTTGTCTTTATCGATAGCGATCGTCTGTCCATGAGAATTTAGTAAAGCTACATAAGGAGAAAACTCTTCATCAACGCTATCTACACGAATACTTATAAGCTGATTTTTTTTACCTTGAAAATTAGAAACATTGTAAGCGCCTCCATTTTGTTTCAGGGTTGAGCTTTTGGCAGTTAATTGGTCTGATTCATCTAAAGTATAGCTAGCTCTGTCATTCCTAAGAGCCAAGCTATAGCGACCTGTATCTCCAGGATCTTGACTAGTAACTGCAATCTTGTAAGTGCCATTCTTAGGCAGTCGCGCAAAAATGAATGCATCATCGCCACCACTGCTTTTATCCAAAGCGCTTTTTTTAACGATGATATTGTTATCAGGATCGTGCAGAAACAACAAGGGTTTTAAACTCAAGTTATTGGATCTACGTGTATCATTACTGCCAATCAGTCTAATTTGAACTAATTGATTTTCTCTGCCCTCAAACTCATAGAAATGAAAATATCTACCTTCAGATTGAAAGTCACTCTTACTTAAAATACCTAATGCAACATCTACAAAGTTAATCTCTTTGTAAGTTGGTGTTGCAGACGAAGAAAGTGCTGAATTATCGAGATTTTGGTTCCCAGTTGTAGCTATATTAGAACTTGGCTTGCGAACTCTCCCGGAGCCACCATTAGAACGATTAGCGTTTGAATTTGCAGTTCTAGTTCCAGAGGATCTAGATGCAGAGCCACCACCATTGGAACGATTAGAGTTCGAGTTATAAGTCCTACGTCTAGACGATCTAGGAGTAGAGCTATTATCTGAAACGCTGGAAGTTCGCTGAGAATTTTCTCTATGAGACGATACACGAGGAGTCTGCTGTATTGGTGACTCAATAGAAGTCTTCCGTCTCGGAGATATTGATGCTTGAGAAGCAGGAATTTGCTCAATTCCTTTTTTTACTGCTTCTGGTTGTCTCTCATCTGGTGATTTAGCAATTATGAAGTCTTGAGAACTTTGAGATTTCACCAAAGCACTTATAGGCAGCACATTACTTGTGATTAACAAACTACTAGTCACGCAACCAATTAAAACATGACTTAATTTGTGGCGATAGTTTTTGTTGTCTAATAGCATAACTACACTCCTAATTTTGCTGGTAATTTTGTCTCTTTCTGAAAGACAAAATTAATATTAGTTGCTGTTTTAACCGCAGCAGTTATTTAAACAGAAAGGGAAATTTAGTGTATATACCTTAGCGGCTTGCTAAAGGCATCGCCTGTAATCAAATGAATTCGTATATCCTACATACCCAAATGTTTGCCACAATCAAATCGGAAAAATTATATTTTCAATTTAGACTACTAGAGGAAATCTCAATTTCGTAAGTATATACTGAGCTACAAACTTAAATTGCTGCTTTTCGGATTTTTGCCTAGATATTTTTGTAAACCTGACTAAATGACTCACACAGATGTAATGTACAAAGACTTGATGCCCATCAATTCGTCAAGAGGCATCGCTCAAACACAATTTTTTGCAAGTTATCTAAATTGTTCAATACCTGATGAGGTAAGGAAATTGGGGATTTTTATGGTGTCTCAGTGATATTTACTAACAAGAGAGATTATACTGGATGACTTAAGATGAATATATACCCCAATTCAAATGGATTCCCAGTATGCTCTGTTGTGTGAATCCCGATTGCCAAAAACCCTTAAATCCTGATAAAAACAACTATTGCCACAGTTGTAGAGCGGAATTGATACCCCTGCTAGGAGGTCGCTATCGTCCCACTCAGGTTTTATCAGACGAAGGCGGATTTGGTAGAACCTATCTGGCAAAAGATGTACACAAACTGAATGAATGTTGTGTTATTAAACAATTCGCGCCAAAACTTCAGGGAACTGGGCCACTAACAAAGGCCGTTGAACTATTTAAACAAGAAGCGAGCCGACTCCAAGAACTGGCAGAACATCCGCAGATTCCAACTTTATTAGCTTATTTTGAGCAAAATAGCTATCTATTTTTGGTACAGCAGTTTATCAATGGGGAAAACTTGCTCAAAGAATCGCAAACGCGGGGAAACTATAACGAAACGGAGATTCGCCAACTTTTGCTAGATTTACTGCTGGTACTGAAGTTTATCCATGTGCGGGGAGTGATTCACCGGGATATCAAGCCACAGAATATTATTCGCCGTCACTTTGACGGGCGATTAGTCCTAATTGATTTTGGAGCTTCCAAGCTGCTGACAGCAACAGTGCAGACTAAAATAGGCACTGTTATTGGCTCACACGGTTACACTGCACTTGAACAGATGCAAGATGGAAAAGCTTACCCAGCCAGTGATTTATTCAGTTTGGGGGCTACTTGTTTTCATCTCCTGACTGGAGTTCGCCCATCTCAACTGTGGATATACCAAGGTTATGGTTGGGTTGCATCTTGGCGGGAACATTTAACCAGTTCAGGTAGAGACGGAATTTCTATATCTGTAGAGTTGGGTGAAGTTTTGGATAAGCTGCTGCAACTAGACATCCAAAAGCGTTATCAATCGGCTGATGAAGTCATCACTGACTTGACACCTCAACTACCACCATTGTCATCAGTGCCTCCAACTATACTTACACCAACATTTGCAACTACCCCAGCAAACAAGGAACCAGTTTCACCAAAATCAACTAACAATCTGAAAAGTCAACTGCTGTTAGGTTCTAGCATTTTGGTGTTGGGATTAGGGGGAGTTTGGTATTTTCAGTCTCGTCCCCATACAGTCAGCGAGGTTCCTGAACCTATTTCTCAGCCTATTTCTCAGCCTATTCAGCCCCAAAAAAACGTCTCAGAAAATTCTTATCTACCCAAACCCTTCAAGGGGCATTCTAGTGACGTGAATTCCGTAGCTTTCAGTCCTGATGGTACAACCCTTGGCAGTGCCAGTGATGATAAGACAATCAAGCTATGGAATCTGACAGGTGGACAGGAAATCCGCACTTTAGAAGGACATTCCAATTGGATTTGGACTATAGCTTTCAGTCCTGATAGCAAAATCCTCGCTAGTGGCAGTGCAGACAAGACAATCAAACTGTGGAATCTGAAGACAGGAAAGTTAATCCGCACCTTGCAGGGAAATAGCGACGGAGTTACTTCTGTAGCTTTCAGTCCTGATGGCAAAACCCTTGCCAGCGGCAGTGCTAGTAAGGATATGAAAATCAAACTGTGGAATCTGGAGACAGGAAAGTTAATCCGCACCTTAGAGGGACATACCAGTGGTGTTGCATCTGTCGTTTTCAGTCCTGATGGTGAAACCCTTGCCAGCGGTAGCTGGGATAAAACAATTAAATTGTGGAATCTGGGTACAGGAAAGTTAATCCGCACCTTAGAGGGAAATGCAGAGTCGATTCTTTCAGTCGCTTTTGCTCCCGATGGCGTCATCCTTGCCAGTGGCAGTAAAGACAAGACAATTAAATTGTGGAATCTGAAAACAGGAAAGGTAATTCACACCTTAAAAGGACATAATGATAAGGTTAATTCTGTCGCCTTTTTGCCAAGCGTAGGTTCAAATGGTATCACCCTTGTAAGTGGTAGTAGTGACAAGACAATCAAACTTTGGAACCCAGTCACAGGAAAGGAAATCCGCACTTTGGAGACAGGTTCTGGATATATTTATGCCGTTGCCATTAGCCCCGATGGACAAACCATTGCTGGTGGTGGAAGTGGTGAAAACATTCTCAAAATTTGGCAGATGATTAATTAAAAATATCTGATAGTGTAGATTCAGGGTAGATTGCGACTTTTTCGAGTTCTACCTCAAAATATTTAGCTGTGCAAAAATCTCAAATTAATCATACCTTCAAAAGATGATATTGGCGAAGACTGTATTATGATAATATTCTTCACGTGATCAGAGGTTGTTTGAAAAGTAGTTGGCTGTGATTTTAGGCAGTTATTGCTCCTCCCTAACCCACGCCAGTCGCTCCACTTGGGGAGACCCCAAGACCGCGCTGGCTCCCCTTAAAAATGGGGGAACCGGAATCAAAGTCCCCCTTTTTAAGGGGGATTTATAAGGATCTAAAAGTCTTTGATACATTACTAAGAACTTTTCAAACATCCTCTTAGGATTATAGCTTGAAAAAAATATCAAAATCTATCCCTAAACCTACGAAAGTGGGTTTATATAGGTTTTATATTGTCAAAAAATATCTCTAAATAAAAGGTTATGATTAATATATTTTTCCTGCTCATACTATTTTCTTCACTTTTAGGGCGAATTAAATTTCCAGGGATAAATATTGGTATTCATTATTTATTACTTCCTGCATTTAGCTTGGTAATCATCAGTTTATCTTTAAAAGAGATACCAGAAGTTGTTAAGAAGCATAAAATAATTTTGATATCTATAAGTCTAATGTATTTGTGGATGTGGCTGTCTTCATTAATGAGCGAGTTTCCAAATATTGCTATTACTTATAGTCTAAAATACTCAACTTATTATATATTGTTTTTTGCTTTCTTAGTGTTAACTTTTAAAAATATAAAAATAGCATATTTAACATTTTATTATCGTTGTATATTGTACTTACTACAGATAATTGCAAGTTTGGGTTTTTTAGAACTTTTCCTTCCCAATAACTGGATTTTTAAATTATTAAAGTTTCCCAGCTTTTATCCTGAGATTGGTTCAATTATGCAAAACCCTAATCAGTTTGGGGTCATAGTCGCCATTGGATTATGTTTAAGCCTGATTCTAGAAAAACAGAATAAAATTTCTAAAATTGAATTACATATAAGCGAATTAATTTTTATAATTTCCTTAGCTTTGTCTGTTAGCGGAAATGGTTGGGTAATTTTTATAATTGGTATGTTTCTTTTGCTAATATATAAAATTATTAGTTTTAGAAAAATGATTTATCTAATAAGCTTTTTGTTTTTATGCATTGTAACTGTACCAGTTTCTACATGGAGACTTGGTTTGGCAGATAGTAAAATATTCCCATTAATTAATGTATTTTTAGAAAATTCAAATTCAGTAAATCCAAACGAAAAAAAGCCTCATACTCTTTTGGTAACAGGTTTTTCAAGGTTTCAAATATGGCAGGCAGCTATTAATGAAACTATTAAAAGACCACTTACTGGTATAGGTATAGGGGTTTTTCCAGACCAGATAGGAGTAAAAGTTTGGGGGAAAAAAGGTTATCACGCACACAATATATTTTTAAATGTGTCAGCAGAACAAGGAATTCCTGGATTATTACTATTTACTAATTTTTTAGCGAAAATAGCATTTAAAGTTAAATATGCTAATCCTTTAATTACTGTTCCGATTATTATGTTTTTAGCATCTCAAATGATAGATTTTTTTGTTGAAGACTATACTTTTACAACTATTGAGTTTTATTTTATAGCAGCAGCTATCAATTCTCGAAAAGATATTGTCATGCAATTAAAACCTGAAATTATTTAAAATGCTAAAAAACGTATGATTGCTAAAGCTCGTCTTTACTTAATATTTCCGAATATATTTGATTTTAAGGGAGGTATTCAAGTTTACTCAAAATTTTTGCTGAAAGCTTTACAAGATATATATCCTGAAGCTGATTATGATGTGTTTCTAAAATATGATAAGTATAGTTTAAAACAGCTAGATAAATTGCAGTTTTTAAGTTCAACAAGATTTCATTATTTTGGAGATTTACCAAAATTATTGCAACCAATTTTATTTGCCACGAAAATAATTATTTTAGCTATTCTTAAACATCCCATTATAGTAATTTCCACTCATGTTAACTATGCGATCGTTTGTTATATTCTCAAATTTTTCACTGGAATTCCTTACTGGGTGGTTGCTCATGGCTTAGAAGTTTGGGATATCGAAAACAAGGCAACAAAATTTGCTTTAGAAAAAGCAGATAAAATCATTAGTGTTAGTAATTATACTCGCCAACGCTTGCTTCAAGATAAAAATATTGATTCAGAAAAAATAGTTATTTTACCTAATACATTTGATGCTAGTAAGTTTCCAATAAATTCTAAACCTACCTACTTACTCCAGCGATATAATTTAACAGATGAACAGCCTGTAATTTTAACAGTAACGCGCCTGGGAAGCACGGCAAAATACAAGGGTTACGACCAAATCCTGTATGCTTTAGTTAAAGTGCAGTTGTATCTCCCTAATGTTCACTTCATTCTTGCAGGGAAAGGAGATGATATACCTCGAATTAAAGCTTTAGTTACCAAGTTAAATCTACAAGATTGTGTGACAATTGCCGGATTTGTTCCAGATAAAGAATTGTGCGATCATTACAATCTCTGCGATGTTTTTGCTCTGCCTAGTAAAGGAGAAGGATTTGGGATTGTTTTTCTAGAAGCTTTAGCTTGTGGTAAACCTATATTGGCGGGTAATCAAGATGGTTCTATAGATCCCTTGGCTGACGGGAAGTTGGGATGTTTAGTCGATCCTGATAACGTTGAAGAAATTGCCGAAAATCTAATTCAAATCCTGCAAGGCGATTACTCTAATCGAGTAATTTACCAACCAAAATACTTACAACAAAAAACTATTGAAGCTTTTGATTTTAACCAGTTTCGTGCAAGTTTAGCAAAGTTAGTTGGTGGTAATTAGTTACAATTTAAGAAAAATTGGTAAATAAATGGACGATTCAGTATTTGTTATATTTCTTGCCTTTGGGTTTATTTGGGTTTTGATGGGAGCTGTAGGTTGGATTGCGTTTCTAAAATCTGAGGGTGAGGAAATTAAGTTTGGTAAGTGGGGACTGATAGTTGCTATTCCAATCTTAATACCAATAATTTTTACTTTGATTATTGGTGTATTTTATCATTAATAAAATCACTAAAATCTATGTTTTTTACTTTTGAATCGCACCTCTAACCAAAATTACTGTACTTTCTACACCAGAGGCGATCGCTTCGGGAATATTACCTTGAATCGCTTGCTGTAGCAATCCCTCGCGCGATGCTCCCAAAACTACAACGTCGTAACCTTCGGTTTGCACTAGGTTAATCACACCTTCAGCGACTGAATTAGCTTGCACTGGGAGAGCAACTACAGTAGTGGATAATTTGCGGCGACGCATCAAATGGCGGATGGCTTGTTCTGAAATTGACATATCTGGCTTGAGTTCAGATGGCTTAAACACCTGTGTCAGGCGAATTTTGGGATCATTTCCCAATGTAATTAAAGCCGGTAGCAATTTAATTGCCAGTGGGGAATTGGGACCACCAGCCACTGGAACTAGCCAACGGTTGAACTGGGGACTGGGAATTGGGGATTGAGTAGTGCCTAATTTTACTAATACTACTTCACAGCTGGCTTGGCGAATTATGGTGTCAACAACATTGCCAAAAATCCGACCAGGGGTAGATGTGTTACCTTTCCACCCCATTAAAATTAGGTCGATGTGTTGTTCGTTGATTGTCTCTAAAATTGCCTGCGCCACATCGTGGGTAACTCGAATCTGGGTGTGCAAGGGAATTTTCCACTTTTTTGCTAAGACTTCTGCCTGTCGTAGCAAGCGGCGGCTTTTTGCTGTTCTTACCTGTGTTTCTGATGGGGAACTGTGGCGAGGTATCAGCATCACTTGCACACAATCTATTTCATAATGGCGATCGCGGGCAATAGCTGCTGCCATCAGTAATAAAACACCTGCTGTTTCGGGATTAGCTACGGGTACTAATAATCTACCTCTACCAGTGCTGGGCGATCGCGTCTGGTAAACTATGTATGAAGGTTCTGGTCGCAGTTTCGGTGTCGCATTTTCACCATTGAGATGAT
Organism: Nostoc sp.; assembly: GCF_036917555.1. Classification (GTDB taxonomy): domain Bacteria; phylum Cyanobacteriota; class Cyanobacteriia; order Cyanobacteriales; family Nostocaceae; genus Nostoc. The sequence continues at coordinate 119,525 of NZ_JBALDD010000080.1, forward strand.
CTGCTTCCGCCCGAATAATATCTGCACGGGTAATAATCCCAATCAGTTTTCGTCTATCTACCACCGGTAAGCGACTGATTTGATAGCGATCAAGTAAATACAGTACATTACTTAGGGTGTGAATTGGTGTTACTGTCATCGGCACAGATGTCATAATTTCTTTTAAGAAAATATCGGCTAGATTGCGATTGCTAAGTGTATGGTTTGTACTCTCGCGGATTTTTAACAAATCTGATTGCGTTACAATCCCCACTAACTTGCTATCTTCTACTACAGGGAAACCGCGATGATGGGAACGGGCAAAAGCTTGCATTGCTTCTTCCAAGCTCATCTCTGCATCTAGAGTTTCTACTCGTTCTTGCATCACATCTTTTGCAGTTAACTTGGTTAATGCTCCTTCCATCGCAACTTCTTTGGTGAGAGTAATACCTTTTAACTCCAAAAGTTTCTCATAAAGCGAACCAGGCACTACCTTATCCGCAACCAGGTAAGCTGCGACAGAAACAATCATCAAAGGTAGCACCAGGTTGAAATCTGTAGTCATCTCAAAGACAATCACAATTGCTGTGATTGGCACTTTAGAAACGGCGCTAAAAAATCCACCCATACCCGCTAGGGCATAAGTCGTAGGAGAACCAACTCCGGTGATATATAACTCAGATACACCGATGATGTGTCCTAAACAAGAACCCAAAATCAGACTGGGAGCGAATAATCCCCCCGGCGCTCCCGAACCAAATGCAATCAGTGTGAGGATGAACTGGGCTGCAAAGGCGATCGCTGCGACGCTAGGATGAGAACCTTCGGTAATTAATGACTCACGCAATTCCGTATTATCACGGAAAGAGGGGGGTAGCATAGCCACGACAACACCAGAGATAAATCCAGCTAAAGCTACCTGCAACGGCAAGCTGATGTGTAATCTTCTATAAAATTTAATACTAAATATGATGCCGCGATTAAACAATGCACCAAACAAGCCTGCCAAAATACCTAACAGTATGAAAAAGGGAATTTCTGGGATGGAGAATTGGCTGGAAGATTTTACCAATTGCAAGTTAAGGTCAAGAGAGCCACCACCCAAAAGTCGGGATATCACGCCACCAATAAAGGAGGCGATAATGGCAGTTCCGAGAGTCAATCCTGATAAATCTTGGAGTAATTCTTCAACGATAAACAATACACCTGCGATCGGGGCATTGAAAGCAGCAGCCAAACCCGCACCCGCACCAGCTGCAATCATTTGCCGTCGATGATCTGGGGAAGTGGGAACCCAACGACTCATCCCTGCTGCCAAACCTGCCCCCACTTGGACAGTAGGTCCTTGCCGTCCCAGAGTCATGCCAGAACCGATGGCGATGATTGCACTGAATAACTTCACACCTGCTACCCGCCAAGATAATGTCACAGGCACATTGGCAAGAGTTGCTTTGACTTGCGGAATACCGCTACCAGAAGCCTCTGGTGCTAATCTATCCACCAACCATCCAGCCAGAAATCCCAGGACAAGACCAATTGCAGGTAGTACCAGCCATGCCGGCAAAAGGTGGGTAGTATGCACTCGCCATGTCCCCAGCCATCCCGATCCTACTTTCAGGAATACCGCAGATAGGGCAGCAACCAGACCGATAATACAGGCTTCGGCGATCGCTAAACCTCTTCTAGGATGCCACCAGGTGCGAAAACGCTGATTCATACCAATTTTGGATTTTAGATTTTGGATTTTTTATTACAAATCTTTACTAAAAAGCTGTTCGGTGGAATCTTCAGAGGATATTTTAAAAGTCGTTGGCAAAATACAGCCGAATTCAGGAGTCAGAAGTAAAACAGGCTTTATACCTGGTTTTGAGACGAATCATTGTGTACTTCACTAACTTGAAAGTTGCTGTATAATTCGTTACTACACAATTCCTGTCTCCAATTACGAATTACGAATCATTTAATTGCTTCTTCCCGTGGTAGATAGCCCTTCTACTATCAGAGACGGAGTATAACAAGAACCATTCCAATCAACATCATTGCCTAGTGTAACCAATTGCTTCAGGGCTGTGTAAACATTACCTGCAACCATCGTATCCTTAACACGCCCAATTACTTGACCATTTTGGACGCGGTAGCCTAAATCGACGTTGATCGAAAAATCTCCAGAAATACTGCCGCCACCACCCAACATTTGATCGACAATCAAGCCATCATCTAGTTGTTGAATCAAATCTGGTAGCGATGCCGAACCTGGCTGGATGAGAAAATTGAATAAACCAGGGGTGGGATAGCTACCTAAACCAGGGCGAAAACCATTTCCAGTGGTGTTAGTACCCAGTTGGGAGCCGATGGTGCGATCGCTATAGAAATGCTGTAAAGTCCCGTTTTGGATAAATACCAGAGATTGAGTAGGAGTGCCTTCATCATCAAAAGGGCAACTGTAAGGGCCAGCTTCTGGATCTTGGTAGATGGTGAAACTGGGTGCAACGACTTCCTTACCCAAACGTTCTGCCCAAGGTGAAGCTACTTCTAAAACTCGCTTGCCATTCAAAGCGGCTTGCACAGTACCCCAAAGCATATCGGCGGCTTTAGAAGTGAACAAAATCGGGACACGACCAGTAGGAGGTGAGATATTTTCTCTGGCCCAAATTAACCGTTGTAAAATTTGGTTAGCTAATCTCTCTGGGTTGAGTTCCCCCCGCTTAGTTTGACCATCACCAACACTTAAAAAATCATCACCACGCACCCATTCTGCTGATACATAGCAGCTAAGGGTAGTATCAGTATAGTGACAATCTAAACCTTTGGTGTTGACTAGTCTGGTGGTTTCAATATCACATTCCCAGTCACCATTGCATACAACATCGGGATAGGCATCACGGATGAGTGCAATCACTTCTTTGCCCCAGTCCACCAAAACCTCTATCGGTAAACTTTCTCCTAAATCGGGGTAGGAGGGCTGAGAGTTAGAGCCTAATTCTACAGTTTCCGGTTGATTTAGTTGACTCAGAGCCAGAGCTTTTTCCACCATTACTTCGGCTAAGACAGAACCGTAAGCCACCGTCAGTCCCGGACGCCCGTTTCGCCAAAGCCGTAGTGCTGTGCCTTCAGATTGGTTAGTTTCTAGCTGTTTGAGTCGGTTTGCCTCAAAAAACACTGGGCGAGAAAGCGATCGCGACTGATACACCTCAGCAGCTTCTGCTCCAGATTTTATAGCTAGTTCCAGCAACTGTTCGGCGAGTGTATCTTGTGACAAATTTTCAGAACCCATGACCCTTAGTGAATTGTGGATTTTGAACCGCATATCAACGCTGTCTCTTGAGAAGTGCGATGTCTACGACGGGCTACGCCTACGCACTTTCCAGTGATGAACGCAGATAACTATCCAAAAATCATCAGTGTTTCCTTACAGTTACGATTTGGAACCGCAGATCAACACTGATGGACGCAGTTAATTATCCCAAATCATTGTCATGTCTCAACGAATCTAGTCATTTGTCATTGGTCATTTGTCATTTGTCATTTGTAAATGCCCAATGACGCCAGTCGCCTCAAGTTGGGAAACCCGCCCACGTCCCTGGCTCCCCAATGCCCCATGACCCATCCCCAATTTTCACAGATTAACCTCTTGCAACAGCCAAAAGCCAGCAAAAGATTGTGCTTTGGGATCGGACTGTATACCGAGAAAATGTACTCCATTAGCTTTTTGCTTGGCTGCTTCAAAACCTTTAGCTTCTGCTAAAATTTGAGGTTTTTTGATATTTGCCACAATCCAGCTTTCAGTTACACCAGTTTCTAAAAGCAATCTCGCCTCTTCGCTGGCGTCTAATCTTAAGAAAGCCAACTCCAAACCAGACATCCAGCCAGCCAAGGGCAACGCTCTTGATGAGAAAATCAAAATACCAGGAATACGGGCTTCGGGTGAAACTTTCGCCAACTCTAAAGGAAAAGCTTCACCAAAGCCAATTTCCCACTCTGGCATATCAGCAAAATCCGCAGCATCTAAAGTAACAAATACCCACTGCTGTCCTTCCAAAGCATCTGGTAAACGTTGCGGCAAAGGTTTCTCCAAGCGGACTGAGGGATTAGTACCCCCTTGATACCCTGCCTCTTGAGGATACACTTCTTCCATGCGCTGTTCTAACCATTGGTTAAGAACCAAGGTGCGACGGCTAGGCTGGGCGGGAATGCCCAAATCTTGGCAAGCTTTAGTAATCATATTGTTCATTTGGCGGCGGAAAAAGCGGATTTTAATTGGTGCTTTTCCAGCTTGGTTAATAGCCTCCTGCAATGCTGTCCGCAACGAACCCGAATTTACCTGGGTACTGGGACAATATTGAGCGTAGCGAAACAAAGAGTCTGCTTTTGTGCCGATATCCAAGGGGCTTTCGCAGACTAAGACTTCCCAAACTTTTTTTTGATTAGCGTCCAAAATTGGACGAGAGTAAAAATCGATTTCCCAAATACTGCCCATGTTTTGCGGTAAAAATCTGGCTGTTATGTTTTCCTGATATGTTGATCATACGAGTGTTAGGGCAGCAGGGGAATAAGGGAGTGGGGACTTGTACTGAGCGTTCGCGTAGCGTCTCGTTGGCGCAGCCTCTCGTAGAGAAGAGAAGCCGAAGTAGTGGGGAGCCGGGGCAAGGGGGATGAACGAGTCTTTGAGGTGGATAATATAAATACTAAGCATGTCAGACTTAGAGGTTTTATGTCCCTGACGCTTTAAAACTTGGAAAAAATGAACAGTACAGTACCCCAGCGATCGTATGGAATTAGCCAAGGGTAATTAGGATAATGCTAAAAGACATTTTAGAGGTAGATGGATGCAACTAGAAGATTATTTTGAGTTTTTAGACCCAGATATCCTCCGCTACCTGGAATTATCCCAACGAATGTTGGTTACAGACAACCGCAAAAGTATGCCCGAACATCTGGAAGAACACTGGGGAGATGGAGGACATATTTGGGGACTAGTTTGGTTGCGTTCCAGTAGGAACCTCAGTATTTGGGCAGAAACAATTTATTTGATTTGGGAAGCGACTGAGGCAGAAGAGTGGATTGATAGATTGGATTGGATTCCACTTTGAAATTTGGCGTTGCTGAATTGAAGTATGAATTTAAAAACTAACTTTTGCTAAGTGGACTGATTCAGCCAATAATTCCACAGCTTTACGTGAAAACAAGTGACAGAGATGTTTTCATAGCTGTGAGAGCGTCGTCTCTTCCTCATTTTCCACGGTTAATCCAAACGCCTCTGAGTCCAGCTGCTTTAGCTGCATGATAGTCTTCTACAATGCTATCGCCGATATGCCATGCCACCTCTGGGGAACATTTATGTTTATCTAAGGCAATGGCAAAAATTTGCGGATCGGGTTTAGCTGCACGTACCTGAGTAGAAATGGTGACGGAGGTAAAAAACTCTCTCAATCCCAAACTTTGCAATACTGAGTAAATCCGAGAATCAAAATTGGACAGCACTCCCAAAGTGACTCCCAACCGCCGCCAGTTGATTAAAGCTGGTAACACATCGGGATAGACAAACCACGGTTCGCCAGTACCAAAGTGAATGTAAAGTTCGCTAAAAAAAGCCGAAAAGTCAGAAAATTCCTTGAGAACACCTGCCCTTTCAAAAGTGTTCAGAGCAATTATCCGCCACCAATCAAACTCGCGCTGAGGAATATCTTGCAGTTCTGCATCTGGAAATATCGGTGGCGGCGCTGCTTTAAAGCTTTGGATGAAGGCTGTATTTAATGTTTCAGCTGAAACTGTAACGCCAAATTCCTGGGCTATCTGACTATAAACGTCGCCCACACTACCTTTAACACCGAAGAGTGTACCCACAGCATCTAAAAAAATAACTTTCGGTTGTTCCATTAAAGTTTGAAAATTTTGGATGTTGAATTTTAGATTTTGGCTTGTTAAAAGCTTCTGTGGGTAGAGTCTAGCATCTGCTAAGTAGATTGGCACAAATAAAACAAATCATCGTAAACATCTTGGTTTTTACCAATGCCCAATGCCCAATGCCCAATGCCCAATGCCCAATGCCCAATGCCCAATGCCCAACCTTGAAAGTTACCCTGAAAGTGTTTCTATGATCGGACGGACTAGCCAATTAAAACCAACTTTAAGCTGATGGTCTAAAGTTGGCAACCTATATAAATAAGCAGCACGGCGGGCGACGTATGCCAAGGGGCCATCTAGTTTAATTCCCAAACCAGTGAGAGTGGCGTTGTCTATTCCTAGTGCCATCATTTCTCCTAACTGCTGGTAGTGGAAGGGAAGGAGGGGGCGATTAGTCAGAGTTGCCCAGATATTCCAAGCAGTATAATCAGCTTGTTGAAAAGCTGCTTGTGCAGTAGCGGGGACTTGCTGTCCTTCAGCATCATGACAGTCTGCTAAATCTCCCAAGGCAAAGATTTCTGGATGATCGAGGACTTGCAGATTGGATGTAGTGGTGATTTGACCACGCTGATTTTGGTTGAGAGAAAGAGATTTCACTACAGGCGCAACCCTAGTTCCTACAGTCCAAATTACCAAATCCACGGGAATCGTATCTAACTGGTTTTTGTACTCTAGGGAAATGCTATTTTGCTCGATTGATTCGACTTTGGTTTCTAAGTCAAGAAATACACCACGGGCATCTATTGCTTTCTTTGCTGCTTCCCGATTAAACTCTGGGGAAGTTCGCAAAATTTGGTCGGCGATTTCAACAATCCGAAAGCGTCCTCTTTCGCCTAGTCTGTCGGCTAATTTACAAGCTAACTCTACACCACAGTAGCCAGCCCCAACGATCGCTACCCGAATTTTATCAGCATCTGATTCTTCTAAAAATCGCAGGCGTTCTTCTAAACGATAGGCATCAGAGATTGTGCGGAATGTGTAGGCGTAAGCTGTTGCACCAGGGACTAAATCTAGCGGTGTTTCACCTCCTAGCGCCAGCACTAATCGGTCGTAAGGGATTTCTGGGCCTTCTTGTATATTTACCCGTTGCTGGTCGATATCAATTCCAGACACAACTCCTTCATAAAAACGCACTCCTGTCCCTTGTAAAAGTTCTTCAAAGGGTGGGGCAATTTCCCAGGTTTGCAGTTCGCCAGTGAGTAATTCGTAAAGTAAAGGAGAGAATAGGAAGCGATCGCTTTGATCTACTAGAACAATTTCGGGTTTTTGCGTAGATTCCCAAGGTAATTGGCTTAACCGCAGAGCTGTGTAGAGACCACCAAAGCCTCCGCCAAGGATACAAATTCTAGAAGTTTGTTCAGTCATCTATTCTATGCTATGCAACAATCAATATTAATTAGGCAACTAACTTCAGGGTAATTGAAACTTTTGGGAAATGGAGAATGGAGAATGGGGAATTTCCAAAAGTTGGGGGGATGAGTATCCCTACTCATCCCCCTCGGTTTTGAATGCTGATTCACTGATAGCATCAGGTTAGAGTACTTATTTTACACAATTCTTGGAATAGTAGGTTTACTACCTTGCTCATGAGCTTTCCCTGAATGTGCTTACCACCTAACAGTTTCTCACCTTGTTCA
>NZ_JBALDD010000081.1:0-2500 GCF_036917555.1 Nostoc sp.
ACAAAACGGAGAGTTTGATCCTGGCTCAGGATGAACGCTGGCGGTATGCTTAACACATGCAAGTCGAACGGTGTCTTCGGACACAGTGGCGGACGGGTGAGTAACGCGTGAGAATCTGGCTTTAGGTCTGGGACAACCACTGGAAACGGTGGCTAATACCGGATGTGCCTTTAGGGGTGAAAGATTAATTGCCTGAAGATGAGCTCGCGTCTGATTAGCTAGTTGGAAGTGTAATGGACTCCCAAGGCGACGATCAGTAGCTGGTCTGAGAGGACGATCAGCCACACTGGGACTGAGACACGGCCCAGACTCCTACGGGAGGCAGCAGTGGGGAATTTTCCGCAATGGGCGAAAGCCTGACGGAGCAATACCGCGTGAGGGAGGAAGGCTCTTGGGTCGTAAACCTCTTTTCTCAGGGAAGAAAAAAATGACGGTACCTGAGGAATAAGCATCGGCTAACTCCGTGCCAGCAGCCGCGGTAATACGGAGGATGCAAGCGTTATCCGGAATGATTGGGCGTAAAGCGTCCGCAGGTGGCAATGTAAGTCTGCTGTTAAAGAGTCTAGCTCAACTAGATAAGAGCAGTGGAAACTACATAGCTAGAGTACGTTCGGGGCAGAGGGAATTCCTGGTGTAGCGGTGAAATGCGTAGAGATCAGGAAGAACACCAGTGGCGAAGGCGCTCTGCTAGGCCGTAACTGACACTGAGGGACGAAAGCTAGGGGAGCGAATGGGATTAGATACCCCAGTAGTCCTAGCCGTAAACGATGGATACTAGGCGTGGCTTGTATCGACCCGAGCCGTGCCGTAGCTAACGCGTTAAGTATCCCGCCTGGGGAGTACGCCGGCAACGGTGAAACTCAAAGGAATTGACGGGGGCCCGCACAAGCGGTGGAGTATGTGGTTTAATTCGATGCAACGCGAAGAACCTTACCAAGGCTTGACATGTCGCGAATCTTGATGAAAGTTGAGAGTGCCTTCGGGAGCGCGAACACAGGTGGTGCATGGCTGTCGTCAGCTCGTGTCGTGAGATGTTGGGTTAAGTCCCGCAACGAGCGCAACCCTCGTTTTTAGTTGCCAGCATTAAGTTGGGCACTCTAGAGAGACTGCCGGTGACAAACCGGAGGAAGGTGGGGATGACGTCAAGTCAGCATGCCCCTTACGCCTTGGGCTACACACGTACTACAATGCTCCGGACAGAGGGCAGCAAGCATGCGAATGCAAGCAAATCCCAGAAACCGGAGCTCAGTTCAGATCGCAGGCTGCAACTCGCCTGCGTGAAGTCGGAATCGCTAGTAATTGCAGGTCAGCATACTGCAGTGAATTCGTTCCCGGGCCTTGTACACACCGCCCGTCACACCATGGAAGCTGGTAGTGCCCGAAGTCATTACTTCAACCTTTCGGGGAGAAGGATGCCTAAGGCAGGACTGGTGACTGGGGTGAAGTCGTAACAAGGTAGCCGTACCGGAAGGTGTGGCTGGATCACCTCCTTTAAAGGAGACCTACACCCCTTAGATATCGAAAAGCAAACAGCTATATAGATAGTAAGTTGGTCTTACCTAGGTCGGTCGCAGACATTTGCAAAATAATTTAGAAAGCTTTCAAACTATGATTTGGTTCGATATGGGCTATTAGCTCAGGTGGTTAGAGCGCACCCCTGATAAGGGTGAGGTCCCTGGTTCGAGTCCAGGATGGCCCACCTGAAGAATAGTTAAGAGTGAGAAGTTAGAAGTGAGGAATAAAAAACTCATAACTAGCAATTCCTAACTCATAACTTTTCGTCTGGGGGTTTAGCTCAGTTGGTAGAGCGCCTGCTTTGCAAGCAGGATGTCAGCGGTTCGAGTCCGCTAACCTCCACCTGAAAGTGATTGCCAAAACAGAAAAGCAAGAGAAATCAGCAACATGACTAAATAGTCAGACTGCTGAGAATAGTCTCAGCCAGAACCTTGAAAACTGCATAGTAACGCGAAATTAGCAGGCAGACACAGACATTTTGTTATAGATGCTCTTGTGAATGCAGTTGAAAGACCAAAATATTTGAGTGGTCAAGCGAATAAGGGCTAACGGTGGATACCTAGGCACACAGAGGCGACGAAGGACGTGGTTACCGACGATATGCTCCGGGGAGTTGGAAGCAAACATTGAGCCGGAGATTTCCGAATGGGGCAACCCTTAATACTACCTGCTGAATATATAGGCAGGAGAGAGCCAACCCAGCGAATTGAAACATCTTAGTAGCTGGAGGAAGAGAAATCAATAAAGAGATTCCCTCAGTAGTGGTGAGCGAAAGGGGAAAAGCCTAAACCAAAGGGTTTACCTTTTGGGGTAGTGGGACAGCAATATCGAATCCCTAGACTAGACGAAGCAGCTAAATACTGCACCAAAGAAGGTGAAAGTCCTGTAGTTGAAAGTTAAAGGATAGTAGCTGAATCCCGAGTAGCATGGGGCACGAGGAATCCCATGTGAATCAGCGAGGACCACCTCGTAAGGCTAAATACTA
>NZ_JBALDD010000082.1:0-106754 GCF_036917555.1 Nostoc sp.
ATCAAAGACTCGTTAACGGAGTTCTGAGGTGGATTAACGAGTATCAAAGACTCGTTAACGGAGTTCTGAGGTGGATTAACGAGTATCAAAGACTCATTAACAAGTGCTATTTATACCAATTGGCTAAATTATAGCTACTGACCACTGCTCCCCCGTGCCCAATACTTCGACTTCGCTCAGTACAAGTGCCCACTACCCTCACCATGAAACCAGAATTTTGAGCAATACTGGTACAAGAAGGAATATTTACACAAAATCCCAAAATGAAAATTCAACCTAGTGATAAGCCTTTGCTAGAGTGGGCAGGCGATAGTTTGGCAATTGGATTATTTGAAGATGCAGTGGAGTTAACCGGAGAACTAGCAACTTTAGATCAAAAGTTTTCTGGGGTCTTAAAAGAACTGATTGCCGAAGAAGAATTTAAAGGTAAAGCCAATAGCACTATTTTCACCCGTGTAAATGCTGGTAGCCCAGTGCGGAAATTGATTTTAGTAGGTTTAGGCAAACCAGATGCACTAAAACTAGATACTCTGCGCCGCGCTGCTGCGGCTGTAGCCAGGGTAGGAAAAAAGCAAAAAAGCAAAATTCTCGGATTTAGCTTTCCATTGTGGAACAACGATCCAGCAGCGAGTGCCCAAGCGATCGCAGAAGGAGTGGAATTAGCACTTTACCAAGATATTCGCTTTAAATCCGAACCAGAAGATAAAGGTTCACAAATAGAAACCGTAGATTTACTAGGTTTTGGTAGACAAGAAGCTGCCATTACTCGCGCCAATCAAGTCGTTTCCGGGGTAAATTTAGCACGGCAATTAGTAGCAGCACCAGCTAACGCAGTTACACCGATTACTTTAGCGGAAACTGCTCAAGCGATCGCAAAGGAGTACGGTTTACAAGTAGAAATTCTGGAAAAAGAAGACTGTGAAAAGTTGGGAATGGGGGCTTTTTTGGGAGTATCGCTTGGTTCCGAGTTGCCACCTAAATTCATTCACCTGACTTACAAGCCAGAAGGTACACCCAAAAAGAAACTAGCAATTATTGGTAAAGGTGTAACCTTCGATTCCGGCGGACTCAACATTAAAGGTGCTGGTAGCGGCATCGAAACCATGAAGATGGATATGGGGGGTGCAGCTGCTACCTTGGGGGCAGCAAAAGCAGTTGCTCAAATTAAGCCAGATGTTGAAGTTCACTTTATTTCGGCGGCGGCTGAAAACATGATTAGCGGTCACGCCATGCACCCTGGAGACATTCTCACAGCATCAAACGGCAAAACAATTGAAGTGAACAACACCGACGCTGAAGGACGTTTGACCCTCGCAGATGCCTTGGTGTATGCTGACAAATTGGGCTTAGATGCGATCGTTGATTTAGCCACCCTGACTGGTGCCAACGTCATTGCCTTGGGTGACGATATTGCTGGTTTGTACACTCCTGATGATGCTGTAGCTTCCCAGCTTGAAAAAGCTGCCCAAACTTCAGGGGAAAAGATTTGGCGGATGCCAATGGAAGAAAAATATTTTGAAGGGTTAAAGTCTGGTATTGCGGACATGAAAAATACAGGCCCGCGTCCGGGTGGTGCAATTACTGCTGCCCTTTTCCTCAAGGAATTCGTCAAACAAACCCCTTGGGCGCACATAGATATTGCTGGTCCAGTGTGGACAGATAAAGAAAATGGCTACAACGGGGCAGGGGCAACTGGTTACGGCGTTCGGACGTTAGTTGATTGGGTGCTGGAAAGCGGGGAATAAGGAGTAGGGGACAAGGGAGCAGAGGAGCAGGGGGGCAGGGGAATAAGGAGTAGGGGAGCAGGGGGGCAGGGGAGAATAATTAATGCACAATGCCCTACTCCCTACTCCAGAACAATTCGTGCTATCTTGAGCTTGCCAGCAAAAATTGTTGCAATAGTAACAGAATTTATTTGGCGGTCAGAAAATTAAGCTTTTTCGGGCATTGCCATCTGGTAAAATTTGTAAGGTTTCTAGAAGCTGTGAGCAATGGGATCGACTCGTGTACGGATCGCAATTGACGCAATGGGAGGGGATCATGCACCCGGTGAAATCGTTGCTGGCGCATTGCGAGCAAGAGAAGAATTGGGTGTAGATATATTTTTGGTTGGCGATTCCCAACAAATAGAAGCTGCCTTGCCATCAAAAACAAATTTAGGGCAGGTAGAGATCGTGAATGCTGAAGAAGCGATCGCTATGGATGAGGAGCCTTTAAATGCAGTTAGACGCAAACGCAAGGCTTCTATAAATGTGGCGATGGATTTAGTCAAGCAGCAAAAGGCAGATGCCGTATTTTCTGCGGGTCACTCTGGAGCCGCTATGGCATCAGCTTTGCTCCGCTTAGGAAGATTGCCAGGAATCGATCGCCCAGCCATCGGGACAGTTTTTCCGACAATTATTGCTGGTAAGCCAGTACTGGTACTTGATGTTGGCGCAAATGTAGATTGTCGCCCCAAGTTTTTAGAGCAGTTTGGCGTTATGGGATCGGCTTACAGTCAGTATGTCTTGGGTACAACTGAACCGAAGGTGGGTTTGCTGAATATCGGTGAAGAAGACTCTAAGGGAAATGATGCAGCCGTCCGCGCCCACCAACTGCTACGCGAAAATTCCCAAATTAATTTTATTGGCAATGCTGAAGGGCGTGATGTACTTTCCGGTCGCTTTGATGTGATTGTCTGCGATGGCTTTGTAGGCAATGTATTGTTAAAATTTGCCGAAGCCGTTGGAGAAGTGATTCTGCAAATTCTGCGGGAAGAATTACCCCAAGGATTGCACGGTCAAATCGGTTCAGCACTCTTAAAACCCAACTTGAAGCGGATTAAGCAGCGAATGGATCACGCAGAACATGGTGGTGCTTTACTGCTAGGCGTGGCAGGAGTCTGTTTTATCGGTCACGGTAGCTCCCAAGCACCTTCAATTTTTAATGCAATTCGCATGGCAAAAGAAGCTGTTGACAATCAGGTGATACAACGAATTCAGTCCCAATATATCCTAGAGCGGGAGAGCGGTTAGTCATTGGTCATTAGTCACTTGTACTGAGCGTAGTCGTTGGCGCAGCCTCTCGTAGAGAAGTATTCGTCATCAGTCATTCGTCATTTGCAAAGGACAAAGGACAACTGACATAGACGCGCCAGCGGCTTCCTGCAGGGTAAAACAACAGATCCTGCGGGTTCGCCAGTTGCTCATGGGGGAAACCCCCAAGACCGCACTGGCTCACAAAGGACAAAAAGCTGATAGCTTGGGAGATTAGGAGTGCAAAACTTAGGCGTAGCAATTATTGGAAGTGGCTCGGCAGTACCAGTAACTTCCCTACACAACCAGACATTGAGTGAACTAGTTGAAACATCAGATGAGTGGATCACCACAAGAACGGGAATTCGTCAACGTCGATTAGCTCTGCCATCTGAGTCCTTGAGTGTACTCGCTACTGCCGCCAGCAGTCAGGCGATCGCCGCTTCAGGAATTAAACCAGAAGACTTAGACCTAATTCTGCTAGCGACTTCCACCCCTGATGATTTGTTTGGTAGTGCTTGTCAAGTACAAGCTAAATTGGGAGCTACCAACGCAGTAGCCTTTGACTTGACCGCTGCCTGCTCTGGCTTTGTGTTTGGTTTGGTTACAGCAGCCCAATACATTAGAACTGGTGTCTATAAAAATGTATTGTTAATAGGGGCAGATATCCTCTCTCGTTGGGTAGATTGGGAAGATCGGCGGACTTGTGTATTATTTGGTGATGGTGCTGGGGCAGTGGTATTACAAGCTGCCAAAAGCGATCGCTTATTAGGATTTGCACTTAAAAGTGATGGTACTCAAAACCATTACCTCAACGTTGCTTATGCAGGTAATTCCCAAGAACTATTGACTGGTATAAATATCACCAAAGGCACTTACCAACCGATTACGATGAACGGCAAAGAAGTCTACCGCTTTGCTGTCCAAAAAGTCCCAGAAATAATTGATAAAGCCTTATTCCAAGCCAACATCAGCGTTGACCAGATAGATTGGCTGATATTGCATCAAGCCAATCAGCGGATTATCGCTGCCGTTGCCCAACGCCTGAATATCCCAGAACATAAAGTTATCAGTAATCTCGCCCACTATGGCAATACCTCAGCTGCCTCCATCCCCTTAGCTTTAGATGAAGCAGTACGACAAGGTAAAATTAAACCCAATGACATCGTTGCTACATCCGGCTTTGGTGCCGGTCTTACCTGGGGCGCGGCGATTTTTCAATGGGGAAGATAAATAATTTTGTCCTATCCTACGGGAAGCCCTTCTCTACGAGAGGCTGCGCCAGCGGTGAAGCAGCGCGTCTATGTCATTAGTCATTTGTCCTTTGTTAATGACCAATGACAAATGACCAATGACAAATGACCAATGACCACTGACTATTGACAAATGACAAAAACTGCATGGGTGTTTCCTGGACAAGGTTCCCAAACGCTGGGGATGGGAATGGAATTATTAGATATACCGTCTGCTAAAGACAAGCTTGCCAAAGCTGAGGATATTTTGGGCTGGTCTGTAACTGAAATTTGTCAAACTCAAGAAGAGAAGTTATCACAGACGCTGTATACTCAGCCAAGTCTTTATGTGGTCGAAAGCATTCTTGCTGACCTGCTTCGAGAGCGAGGACACCAGCCAGATTTAGTTGCCGGTCATAGTTTGGGAGAATATACTGCCCTTTATATAGCGGGTGTCTTTGAGTGGTCAGCTGGTTTATATCTGGTGAAGCGTCGTGCAGAACTTATGGATAGTTCCATTAATGGCATGATGGCAGCTTTGATGAACTTTGACCGCGAACAGTTAGAAAAAGTCATTTCCCAAACGCCTGATGTGGTAATAGCAAATGATAATAGTTCGGCTCAGGTGGTAATTTCAGGTACGACTGAGGCTGTACAAGCGGTGATGACTCAAGTTAAAGCAAAGCGTGCGGTTCCCCTAAAAGTTTCTGGAGCATTTCATTCACATTTAATAGCACCAGCAGCTGCGGAATTCCAAGACATTTTAGAATCTGTGGAATTTCAACCCGCGATTGTGCCAGTACTGTCTAATGTAGAGCCAATTCCCTCTATTGATGCTGAGATTTTAAAGCAACGCCTGAACAAACAAATGACTAGTTCTGTAAGATGGCGAGAAATTTGTCTGCAATTACCAGCTAATGGTATCGAGCGAGTAATGGAAATTGGCCCTGGTAAAGTATTAACTGGCTTGATTAAACGTAATAGCCCTGATTTAATTTTGCAAAATATCCAGAGTGCTACTGATTTACCTGTTTAATTCCTTTATAAATTAATTTCAATTACAAATTCTGTACCCTTACCCAAAACAGAGTTAAAACTTAATTTACCGTTGTGGGTTTCTTCAACGATTTGACGAGCGATCGCTAATCCTAATCCCGTCCCTTTACCCACACCTTTTGTAGTAAATAAGTGGTCAAAAACCTTTTGCTTCACTGATTCATTCATCCCCTGACCATTATCAGCAATAGCAATTTTCACGCCTTCATTTTCTAAGGAGGTTTTAATTGTAATTCGGTTGGGATTGGACTTAATTTCCTTAAAACTCCGTCCCGTATTTGATTCATCTAGCGCATCAATGGCATTAGCCAGAATATTCATAAATACCTGATTCAATTGTCCAGGAAAACATTCAACCTGGGGCAAATTACCATAATCAGTTATCACTTCAATCGCTGGACGTTGTTCGTTTGCTTTGAGACGATGTTTGAGAATTAAAATCGTACTGTCAATACCTTCGTGGATATTAAACTGCACTTTATAATCTTTATCAGCGCGGGAGAATGTTCTTAAACTAGTGCTAATATTGTGAAGGCGATCGCACGCCATCACCATTGAATCAATTATCTTGGGTAAATCTTCTAAGCTATAATCTAAGTCGATTTCTTTGGCATGGTCGATAATTTGCTCATCGGGATTGGGAAGACTTTCTTGATAGAGTTTCAAGTGTTCAACAATATCTGCAAGGCTGGGTTTAGCTTGTTGAAGGCTGGCATAAATAAATCCCAAAGGATTATTCATTTCATGTGCTACCCCTGCTACTAAGTTACCCAGTGCCGACATTTTCTCACTTTGGACGATTTGTAATTGTGCCTGTTGTAAATCTTGTAATGCTTGCCCAGCTTGTTGATAAAGTCGAGCATTCTCTAGGGAGATTGCAGCTTGGGAAGAAAGTAGATTGATAATTTGCAGACGTTCGTTAGTAAATACCTCGCTTGTGAGTTTATTTTCTAAGTAGAGAATACCTACCAAATGTCCTTGATTAATAATTGGTGTGCATAAAATACTTTTGGGTTGATACTCTAGCATATATTCCCCAATCACCCCAGGAATATCTGTTTCGCAATTATTTATAACAATGGTTTCTTGAGTATGTTTGACATAATTGATAATGTTTCTGGGAATATCTTGACAAGTATCTAGTAATTGTGAGTCAAGTATGGTTTGTATTTTCTGATGATGAATCAAGGTAATTGCTCGTACTTGCCAAGTGTTTTCTTGAGGAAGCAGTAGTACAGCTTTTTTGGCGCCAGAGTTTTCTAAGATAATCCGGGTGAGACCGGCAATGAGTGTATCTAATTCCAGAGAACTGGAAATAGCTTGAGCCGCTTTCAGGGCAGAGGTAAAATCTAAAACGTCAGAAATATTGGTGCTGCCAGTGGTATTCGTGCGGGTAGATGAGAAAGTCTCATGCAAGCCAAGAGTTTCTTGAGGATTGGGGTTGAGTCGTTGCTGTTGCAGGATGACTTGAAGTAATTGGGGATAGCGTTGTTCTAGATCGGTAACTTTGGCTTTTGCTCCCCACCGAGAATAAGCATAGTAGGCTTCAATCAAATAATCTTTGGCAATGCGTTCTTTGCCCCATTCGAGATAGAATTTGGTGGCGAGTTCGTTGGCGAGAGCTTCTTCGTTGAGGTATTCGTGTTCCTTGGCAAGGGCGATCGCGCGATCATAGTTTTCTATTGCTTCGGCTTTAGCCCCCAAGACCCGACACCGTTCTGCGACAATTAAGGCGCAGCGGTGAGCCTGATTACTTGGTGCATAAGCTGCCCACCCACTGAGTTTTTCCAGGTTGGTAGCAACCCGTTCTAGAATGCTTGATTGGTCTGTTTCGCTGGCATCTGGATAAAGCGCTAATTGTACTAGCGCATCGTAGAAGTGGAAAAGCGGAACACTCATGAGTCCTGCCATTCCCCGCAAATACTGGGCTGCTTTATTGGCGTTTTCCAACGCTTGTTCATAGTGGTGGAACAGGTAACAAAGTATCAGCTTATTTAAATAAACTTGGTGCAGTGCGGTTACTTCACCCGTTTTCTGGTAAAGCTGAATCATTTCACGCTGATCGCAGTATTCACCAACCAACTGATCTGGCTCTGTTGACGCCCCCAATAGATTCAGGACTACCTGATGGTAAAGACTTTGCGTGTAGAGATAGGTATGCTGGCGCAGTTGCTGCATCACTTTGCGATGGTCTTCCAGCACTAGCTTGAGGGAAGACAGTTCGTGACCAGTAAAATAAGTATTATGGTCATACACAAGCAGGCTGAGTGCTGCAAGATTGAAATCACCAACTTCTAATCCACTGGCATAGGCTTGCAGTAGTCCTGCCAGAGAGGTTTTTGCAGGTTCTTTCCAATGTTTAAAGAAGCAGTTAAAGTCAAAAAGGGCTGCACCAGCAAGCTTGGGTGACTGAAGGTGTTGCAAGAGGTTTATCTCCAGTTGTCCAAAGCAATAGCCCGCTTTAATATCACCCAATATGGCAATCAACATTAACCCATACAGACCGTAGCCATGAATCGATTCTGGTGCATTTCCGTACTGCACCGATAGATCAAACTGGGCAAAGACGACCAGGGGCATCAGGTTTGGGGCAGCTTGATAGGCAGGCGACATTATGGTGGACAGAATCATCATTGCAGCTTTTTTGTCCGGTGCAGTCATTTCGGGTAAATGCAGCAAAGATTCCATCGAGCTGTTACTGAGTTGAATTTGGGTGCGCTGGAGTGCCTGGCCAATGTCTGCTGGGGTAGGCTGCTCTGGCAATTGCACCCCCAGAGGTTCCAGCACGAACCGTGCCAACTGCAACGCTTCTAAAAGCTGGTTTTGAGCCATGCAAGCCCGAATCTTCGTGTCGTAAACATTAACCCGATCGAGCCAAGAGCGGGCATGAGTGAGTACAACCTCAGCGAACTGCTCCATTTGTTCAAAGTTAGCACCCAGGAAAGCAGAATTAGCTGCACCTTCATACAGAACAAGGGCGAGAGTGTAGTTGTTCTGCCAGCAATTGCCCCTCAACAAAGAAATACCTGTGTTGAAATAGTTTAAAGCCACTCCATAAGCCGTTGCACCCTTAGCTTTCTGTCCAGCCATCAAATTTAACTGCACAAGTTCCTGTTGCTCCGTCTCATCCTCAATCAGCGATATTCCCTTGTTGAGGTGGTTAGCGATCGCAAAAATCTGCTTATCTTGTTCACTCCCACTCGTTGCTTGTTGCAGCAAACGTCCAATATTGAGGTGGGTGATTTGCTTTTGCTCTTCTGGAATCAGAGAATACGCCGCTTGCTGAACGCGATCGTGCAAAAAGCGATAAGTTGGATTAGCTGCTGCATCACAAACTGACGCACTGTCAGACTGAATAAAAAACTTATAGATTTCCGTATTTGGAATAATCAAACCTTCTTGTAATGCTTTCCACAGTGCCGCAGCCGTATCTTCAGGAAACTGCTGGGACACAATCGCCAATGTTGCCAAATCAAACTCTGCTCCAATACAAGCCGCCAACTTCAACACATCCTGAGTTTGTGTCGGCAGCTTCTGCAATTGCAGTGCCATAAACTCGACAACATCATCGGTGATCGCTAAAGCTCTGACTTGGGCAATATCACACTGCCAATGCCGTGCTTCCCTGTCAAAAGTAATTTGTTCTTCTTCATAGAGTGCCTTGAGAAACTGAGTCGCAAAAAAGGGATTACCCTTGGTTTTTTGGTATACCAGTTCGGTCAACGGTTGAGCTAGGGAGCGATCGCAATTCAACGTATCCGCCACCAACTGATTCATATCAACTAAACTTAACGATTGCAGTGTAATGGTATTGACCACTGCCCCAGTTTTGACGATTTCATCTACGGTTAGGATGAACGGGTGAGCCGATGATACTTCATTATCCCGATACGCACCCAAGATTAATAAATGTCCAGCCTGTTCCATCAACAATTGTAGTAATTTCAGCGATGCCGAATCTGCCCATTGCAAATCATCCAAAAACATCACTAATGGATGTTCTTTACTAGTAAAGACTTGGGTAAACTTTTGGAAGAATAAATTAAATCTATTTTGTGCCGCACTTCCTGATAATTCTGGAGCAGGTGATTGTTGACCAATAATTCTTGATAATTCCGGAATTACTTCAATAATTACTTGTCCGTTCTCACCTACAGCCTCTAGAATCTTGCTTTTCCATTGTTGAATTTCTGCATCGCTTAGAGTTAACAATTGCCCCATCAAATTCCGAAACGCTTGTACAAATGCCGAAAAAGGAATATTTTTCTGAAATTGGTCAAATTTCCCTTTGATAAAATAACCGCGTTGACGGACAATCGGTTTATGAACTTCGTTAATTACAACAGTTTTACCAATACCGGAAAAACCCGCAACTAGCATCATTTCTGTTGCACCAAGGCTGACTCGCTCAAATGCTTGCAGTAGAATTTTTACTTCGGTTTCTCGTCCATAAAGTTTATCGGGGATAATAAAGCGATCGCATACATCTGTTTGTGCAATTGGAAAACTCTCAATTTTGCCAGTTGACTGAAGTTGAGTTAAACAATTTTCTAAATCATATTTTAGTCCTAATGCACTCTGATAGCGTTCTTCGGCATTCTTTGCCATCAATTTCATGACAATATCTGAAATCGATTTAGGAATTTTGAATGGCTCCAAAGGAGCAGGAAGTTTTGCAATATGACAATGCACCAACTCCATCATATCCTTGGACTCAAAGGGTAACTTTCCTGTGAGTAATTCGTAGAAAGTGACACCCAGTGAATAAAAATCAGTCCGGTAGTCAATCCCCCGATTCATTCTTCCTGTTTGTTCTGGGGAAATATAAGCAAGTGTCCCTTCTAACACATTGGGACTGATCAGCGTTTGAGTTTCTCGTGGTAGTAGAGATGCAATGCTAAAGTCAATTAATTTTACTTGTTTTGTTTCTGGATTAATTAAAATATTTGCAGGTTTAATATCTTTATGAATAATCCGATCGCAGTATAGTATATCTAAGATATTGCATAGTGCGATCGCTATCTGTAAAAACTCTATTAAAGATTCTACGCTTCCCGTAACTCCCCATTCCTTTAAGGAAATTCCCCCAAAGTCTTCCATCACTAACATATAGCCATTTTGGTAAGGTTCTAGGTAGTAGGTTTGGATGATTAGGGGTGAGTTGAGATTTTTGGCAATGGTATACTGATTACGAAACAACAAGAGTTCGCTGAAACTAGGATAAGGATTTTTCAGCAGTTTAATCACTACTCTTAATGAGTCAGTTTCTCGATACCCACGATAAACTAGGGTTCTCGAACCATTGTACAGTTCCTCACTAACTTTGTATCCGGGAATGCTCACTTTAGTGCTAACCATACTACTAAATTTTTAAGACTTACAGGTCTAGTGTTCCCGGATATATGCAGTTGTTTACCAACAATAGCAAAAGTTCATAGTGGAATTTCAATAAAAAATTCTGTCCCCTCACTCAGAACAGAGTTAAAACTCAATTTACCGTTGTGGGTTGATTCGACAATAGACTTAGCGATCGCTAATCCTAATCCCGTGCCTTTACCCACACCTTTGGTAGTAAATAAATGATCAAAAATCTTATGTTTGACTTCAGAAGTCATCCCATTTGCATTATCAGCAATGGTAATTTTCACGCCTTCATTTTCTACTGAGGTTTTAATTATAATTTGGTTGGGATTGATCTTTATTTCTTCCAAGCTTCGCCCCATATTCGATTCTTCTAACGCATCAATAGCATTTGCCAAAAGATTCATAAAGACCTGATTCAATTGTCCAGGAAAGCAATGGATTTTAGGTAAATTACTATACTCAGTTATTACCTCAATTGCTGGACGCTGTTCATTAGCTTTCAGGCGATGTTTGAGAATTAAAATCGTACTATCGATACCTTCATGGATATTAAACGGTACTTTGTAATCTTTATCAGCACGGGAAAAAGTGCGGAGACTGGTGCTGATATTTTTCAGGCGATCGCACGCCATCACCATTGAATCAATAATCTTGGGTAAGTCTTCTAAGCTATAATTCAAGTCGATTTCTTCGGCATGGTCGATAATTTCATCACCTGGATTGGGGAAACTTTCTTGATAGATTTTCAAGTGTTCAACAATATCTGCCAGGCTGGGTTTAGCCTGTTGAAGGCTAGCAGAAATAAAGCCCAAAGGATTATTCATTTCATGAGCTACCCCAGCAACTAAGTTACCCAATGCAGACATTTTCTCACTTTGGACAACTTGTAATTGGGCTTGTTGTAAGTCTTCTAATGCTTGCCCGGCTTGTTGATAAAGTTGAGCATTTTCTAGAGATATTGCCGCTTGGGAAGAAAGGAGATTAATAACGTTGAGGCGATCGCTGGTAAACACTCCTGGAGTCAGTTTATTTTCTAAGTAAATAATCCCTACTAAATGCCCTTGATTAATAATCGGTGTACATAATACACTCTGGGGTTTTATTCGGTACATATATTCCCCAATTACACCAGGAATATCTGTTTGCAAGTTATCGATCACAACTGTTTGTTGGGTATTTTTGACGTAATTGATAATTGTTGTGGGAATATCTTGACAAGTATCGAGTGCTTGTGAATTAAGAATGGTTTGTATGTCAATATGAGAATTTAATCCATGATTAATAAAGGTAATTGCCCTAACTTGCCAAGTATCTTCTTGAGGAAGAATTAGTACAGATTTTTTCGCACCAGAGTTTTCTAGGATAATCCGGGTGAGACTGGTAATGAGTTGATCTATTTCTAGAGAACTGGAGATAGCTTGAGCGGCTTTGAGGACAGAAGTAAAATCCAGAACATTGGAAATACCAGTACTGCCCACAGTCGAAGTGTGAGGTGATGAGAAAGTTCTATGCAAGGCAATAGTTTCTAAGGGGTTGAAGTTGATTCGTTGGTGTTGCAGAATGGGTTGGAGCAGTTTAGGATAGCGTTTTTCTAAGTCATCAGTTTTGGCTTTTGCTCCCCAGCGAGCATAGCAGTAGTATGCTTCTTGCATATATGCTTGGGCAACTTTTTCTTTACCCCAGTCGAGGTAGAATTTGGCTGCGAGTTCGTTGCTCAGTCCTTCTTCTTGGATGTAGCCGTTTTCTTGAGCAAGAGAAATGGCGCAATCGTATAATTCTATTGCTTCAGTTTTTTGTCCTAATATCCGAAAGCTTTCAGCTTCTACCAAGTTGTATTTGTGTGCATAATTCTGTGGCGCACTCTCTGCCCATTTTTTTAGCTTCTTATGAGCTTCCATCACTCGCTCAATAATTAATTTTTGCTCAGTTATTGAGCAGTCTTTATATAAGGCTAAATTAATCAAAGATTCATAAAAATAAAAGGTTGGAATTAGCACTAATCCAGTCACACTGGTTAAATATTTCTCTACAACACCTGCATTTTTTAATGCTTCTTGATAGTTGCCAAAGAGATAACATAATAGCAGTTTACAAAAATGAAGCTGACAAATAATACTAGTTTGATTGGCAGCTTGATGCAGAGGTAACATTGTGACTTCATCATAAATTTTGCCAATTAACAAACAAGGTTTATCTGACATTCCCAATAAATTCAAAACTGATTGATAATAGATGCTATTGAAATTCAAATAGGTGGTTTGCTTAAACTGATGCATAATTGTGCCATAGTTTCCCATAGCTTGCGCTAATTCCTCTAATCCATGACCACTCAAATAAGCATATCTGCCAAAAACATAGGCAGACATCACAGCATATTCAATATCTCCAGTTTCTAAACCACTCGTATAGGCTTGCAAAAGAGGATTTAAAGTGTCTTTAACAGGCAATTTCCAATGTCGAATAAAACAATTCACTGCAAATAGAGTTTTTGACTTCAGCTTAAAAGCATTTAAACGGTCAACCAACACTAATGCCATTTCCCCAAATTCATATCCTGTATCAATTTCTCCTAGAACACCGCAGAGTATAAGTCCGTAGCTAGCATAAGCATAAGTAGATTCTGGAGCATTACCATAGAGGATTGACAATTGAACTTGTTTAAAGACAATTACTCGAAACAATGCAGGATTTGCTTGATAGGCCGCTGACATAATACTCGACAAAATTTGCATTGCTGCCAGAATATTCTCATCAGTCATTTTTGGCAGTTCTAGTAAATCTATCGCTGGTTTATCTGCCAAAAGACGTTTTGTTTGTTCCAGTTCACACTCGATATCAGTTTGATTGACTTGTTGAGGCAGTTCCACTCCTATTGATTGAAGAACAGTCAGTGCAATTTGCAAAGCATTCTTGTGCTGTGCCTGTGCCATGTAAGCTTGAATTTTGACATTGTAGATAGGAATTTGTTCAAGGAGGGTTTTTGCTTGTTGTATAACCACAATTGCATAGCTTTCCATGCGTTCAAAGTTACCACTAAGACAAAGTACTTCTGTAATGGATTGATATAGTAATAGTGTTAGCTCGTACTGGCTATACCAACTCTCATGAGGTAAAAGTTCTAAACTTATTGTTAAATATTCAACTGCTAATGTATAAGCAGTTGCCAATTGTGCTTTCCTACCTGCTTTTAAATTCAATTTGACGAGTTGTTCTCGTTCAATCGGATCAATAATCAGTATTAATGCAATATTTAACTGATTAACAATTTCAAAAAGTTTATCTTCTTTTTGGATTTCAGGTGTATTTTGAAGTAATAGTTTGCCTATTTGTAGATGGGTAGCTTTTTTCTGTTCTTCAGGGATAAGAGAGTATGCAGCTTCTTGGACGCGATCGTGTAAAAATTTATAGTTAACAATTTCAGAACTTTCTTCAGCAATAGCTTGATTTCCCTCAACAAGATAAAATTTATACACTTCGCTAGTAGGTAAAATTAAACCTTCATGCAATGCATTCCACAAATTAGTTGCGGTTTCTACTTGCGATTGTTCTGAAACAACTGCCAATGTTTTCAAATCAAACTGATTTCCAATACAAGCAGCTAATTTCAAAACATCTTGAGTTGGTTGTGATAGCTTTCTCAATTGCAATACCATGAATTCAACTACATCATTTGTGACTGCTTGCTGATTAATTTGTGTGATATCACATTGCCAGCAGCCCTCTGTAAAGTCAAATTTAATTAGCCCATCCTGGTATAATGATTTAAGAAATTGAGTATCAAAAAATGGATTACCAGATGTTTTTTGATAGATTATCTGTGAAATTGGTAATGCTAAATCTTCTGAACATTTAAGCGTTGCAGCAATTAATTGATTCACATCACCTTGACTTAATGGCGCTAAAGTAATTGTATTAATAGTTGCTGCTGTTTTTTGCATCTCATTGACAGTCAATATCAACGGATGTACTGGGTTGACTTCATTATCTCGATAAGCACCAATTAATAAAAGATATTTAGTATCAGCTATTAATAACTGCATTAATTTCAGTGATGCCAAATCAACCCACTGCAAATCATCTAAAAATATTACTAATGGATGTTTAGCGCTAGTCAAAACTTGAGTGAATTTTTGAAATAATAAATTAAATCTATTTTGTGATGCGGTTCCTGATAATTCTATGGCTGGCGTTTGTTTGCCAATAATTCTTTCTAATTCGGGAATTACTTCAATAATTACTTGTCCATTTTCACCTAAAGCTTCTAAAATTTTACTTTTCCATTGCTGAATTTGAGCATCACTTTCTGTTAATAATTGACCCATTAAATTTCGGAATGCTTGTACAAAGGCGATCAAGGGAACATTCCGT
This sequence comes from Nostoc sp., assembly GCF_036917555.1. Classification (GTDB taxonomy): domain Bacteria; phylum Cyanobacteriota; class Cyanobacteriia; order Cyanobacteriales; family Nostocaceae; genus Nostoc. The sequence continues at coordinate 15,035 of NZ_JBALDD010000082.1, forward strand.
TGAAATTGGTCATATTTCCCTTTGATAAAATAACCGCGTTGGCGCACAATCGGTTTATGAACTTCGTTAATAACGGCAGTTTTACCAATGCCTGAAGAACCAGCTACCAGAATCATTTCAGTTGCACCCTTGCTAACTCTTTCAAATGCTTCAAGGAGGGCGGTTATTTCGGCTTCTCGTCCATATAATTTGTCGGGAATAATAAAGCGCTCGCACACATCACTTTGGGCAATTTCAAAGTTATCAATTATGCCAGTTTCTTTTAGCTGATATAAACATTTTTCTAAATCAAATTTTAATCCTAATGCACTCTGATAGCGATCTTCAGCATTTTTTGCCATCAATTTCATCACAATATCAGACAACGCTTGTGGAATCTCTTCACTTTTGACTTCCCGCAGGGATAGTGGAAGTTTTGCAATATGACAATGTACCAACTCCATCGGATCGTTGGATTGAAAGGGTAATTCACCTGTAAGCAACTCGTAGAAAGTTACACCTAAAGAATAAAAATCAGTTCGGTAATCAATCCCCCGATTCATCCTTCCAGTTTGTTCTGGAGAAATATAAGCGAGTGTCCCTTCTAACACATTAGGACTGATCAGCGTTTGAGTTTCTCGTGGTAGTAGAGATGCAATACTAAAGTCAATTAATTTAACTTGTTTTGTTTCTGGATTAATTAGAATATTGGCGGGTTTGATATCTTTATGAATAATGCGTAGGCGTAGCCCGCCGGAGGCATCGCGGTAGAGTATATCTAAGGTATTGCACAGGGCGATCGCAATTCGTAAAAACTCTTGTAGAAAAGTGATATGTCGCGTCTGCTCAGAGGTGAAATAATCTTTAAGAGAAATCCCGCCAAAATCTTCCATTACCAACGCATAGCCATTTTGATACGGTTCCAAGCTGTAGGTTTGGATGATTAGAGGTGAGTTGAAATTTTTAGCTATGGTGTACTGATTACGAAACGATAAGAGTTCGCTGAAACTCGGATAAGGATTTTTCAGCAATTTAATCACTACAGGTTTTTGATCAGTTTCTCGATAACCGCGATAAACCAGGGTTCGAGAACTGTTGTAGAGTTGTTCGCTAACCTTGTATCCAGGAATACTGACTGTAGTGATAAACATACTGCTAAATTCTAAAGATTTCTAGATTTAGTGTTCCCAGATGGGTGAAGTAATTCATATCTATAGCTTTTTTGCGTTTGATCTGGGTGTTGCGATCGCGTATGCTAAGTTCAGTTTGATTTGCATTATCTTCTGTGGACAAAAACCGCGAACCGTTGATCAGTCTGGCACTTTACCACGCCTTTAAATGGTCAGTCGTCAGCCCCATGCTCCACGCTTACTTTCGGGGGCAAATTTATGGTGCGGAAAATGTCCCCAACTCAGGACCGCTACTAGTAGTGAGTAATCACGCTAGTTACTTCGATCCGCCGATTGTCTCTAATTGTGTACGTCGTCCAGTGGCGTACATGGCTAAGGAAGAGTTATTTAATATCCCCATTTTGGCACAAGCGATTAAATTGTATGGTGCTTACCCGGTAAGTCGGGGAAATACCGATCGCAATGCCATCCGTGCCGCTTTACAATATCTCGATAATGGTTGGGCTGTTGGTGTTTTCTTGCAAGGGACTCGTACCCTAGATGGTCGAATTACAGACCCCAAAAGAGGCGCATTGCTGCTAGCAGCGAAAGCAAAAGCCCCAATATTGCCGGTGAGTATCTGGGGTACTGAGAAGATTTTACAAAAAGGATCGTCCCTACCTCACGCAGTTCCGATTACAGTGAGAATTGGTAACTTAATTGATGCTCCCAGTTCCAGTAATAAAGAGGAATTGGAAGGTTTGACACAAAAGTGTGCCACAGTAATTAACGAGATGCATGATTTAGGAAGATGAGTTAGACAAGCTCAGATGTATGCTTTAAGGAGGTGGCGATCACTATTAGGTTGCTCTAATCTTAAAATCAATTCACTCTAGGAATCAACTAAGGGACTTTCAACAAATAAATTTTAAATCTTGTAGGGTAGGCAACTTTATCGCACTACACAACTAGCTTTTTTCTAAGTTTTAATTACGAACTACAAATTATAAATTATGAATTATTATGAGCGGCTTTGAAGCCAAGAGTTTTTGGGAGCGATTAAATAATCTGGCATTAGTTCGCTTTTTGCTTTTAGTTGCTTCTGGCTGGGCAATTGTACAACTTTTAGGTTATTTTGAATCGGTCATTGTTATTTTTACATTTGCGGCAATTTTAGCTTTTTTGCTCAGTTATCCTGTACAAGGGCTACGGCGTTTTTTGCCCCACGGTATAGCTGTTGGTGTCGTTTTTTTGCTCAGTATTGTAATTATAGGCGGTGTGATAATTACTGTGAGCTTAACGGTTTTATCTCAAGGACAACAATTAATTGATAGTATCACTGCATTTTTAAATTCTTTAGTGCCTTTATTAGAGGGACTAGAAGGTTTGTTACGAAATCGTAATTTACAGATAGATTTAAGTTTTATTGAAGAACAATTGCGGAATCAGGCTGTATCAACTCTTGTTAATAGTTTAGCTATTTTACAGGGATTTATGACGAATTTTGTCACTTTTATTTTGATTGCAGTTGTGGCTTTTTTCATGCTATTAGATGGAGATAAATTATGGAATTTTATTTTGAAAATAGTTCCAAAACAGCGTCGTAATAAATTTACAAATATAATCAGAAAGTCTTTTTTAGGATTTTTTAGAGGTCAGTTGTTATTAAGTGCATTTTTAACAATTTCGACGTTCCTAGTTTTTTTAATGTTAAAAGTACCTTTTGCTTTGATATTGTCAATAATAGTCGGAATTGTTGATATCATTCCTGGTATAGGGGCAACATTAGGAGTAAGCACAGTTACTCTATTTGTATTGTCTCAAGGTGTTTGGTTAGCAGTGAAAGTATTAATAGCTTGTATCGTTCTCCAGCAGATACAAGATAACTTAATTGCGCCCAGAATTATGCAAGGTGCGCTAAATCTTAATCCTGTAGTGGTGTTTTTTGCTTTACTAGTAGGGGCTAGAGTAGCAGGATTATTAGGTGTTTTTATATCTATTCCCATCGCTGGAGTAATTGTGTCTTTATTTGAAATTGATGAAATGAAATCTGAAGTTTAGTCATTTGCCATTGGTCATTTGTCAGGAACTCGGAACTAGTGAATAATGTAAAAATAGCCATTTACAAATAAACATTGGGAAGTAATGTCGGATTTAAGAGCGGAATTAACAGAAATTTTGGATGAGGCAGAGTGGGAATGGTTAATTCCTCATGTACAACGAGATGCAGTAATTTTGGTGGCGCTTGAGCTAGACCTGGTGGATGTTGGAGTAGCGATCGCCAGTGATAACATTCCATCAGTGGAACAGTGGATTGATAAACAATTGATTACTAAACCCACAACCGTACAGGTGGGAGAATGGAATGGCGACCGCAGTAAGCGATTTAATACTCTCATCGTTCAACCTTACGTTTTGGCACAAGAAATAACCCCCACTTAATTAGTTTATGTGTTGTTTTCGATACTGTACTTCGTGGTTAAATTCATTTTGGTTAAACTCAACATTTTGAAAAAAAGTCGAGCTTACAAATCCCAAGTTATGCAATAAAGCAATAGAACGATGATTTTGGACATCAACGTAAGCACAAAAATCCAGAATTTGGTATGTCTCAACTAAATAATTAATCATACACGTCACAACTTCGCGTGCATAACCTTTTCCCCATAAATTAGGGAAAAACACATAGGCAACGATTGCGCTTTTATTTACAGTAATTGTTGCTTGAACGTATCCAATGTAGTATTTCTCTACAAGTGACCAGACAGCCCAATTCAACCAAATCTCCGTTCTATCTGGTGATTGACGACGTGTCAATACCATGTAGCGTTCGCGGAGCGATTCAACACTTTGTGGCGGCACATCTTCAATAAAGTCGTATATACTAGCACTCTGTAATCCATCAAAAAGCAGTTCGGCATGATACGTTTCTAGTGGTTCTAAACAGAGTCGTTGAGAGTACATTTTCATTTTGTGATTTAGCCCTACACTAAACAAGTCTCACCGAACACTTTTGACTAACTCATCTTCAACATGAACTTTTATATCTGAAAGTCTGTTCCTAGATCCGGAGGGTGCGTCGGCTTAAGGTGTCGGTGCAGGTATCAGACTAAAATCCAAAATGGATTGACTATTGACTAAAGCAAAATTTTCTCCTTTAATGTTTACCCATCTAGGAGCTAGAATTGTTACCATAATTTCAGATTAGATGTTGAAACCTTGATCCAATCTGAAACCTTAGAATTATTAGAATGGCATCGCCTTTGCCAGCACCTTGCTACCTTTGCGGCAACTAAGCTGGGGGCGACAGCTGCGCGTCATCTGAAAATACCTGATTCTCAGACTCAAAGCGAACAGTTATTAGAGCAAACCAAAGAAATCTACCAACTAGAAAGTCGCCTGACCACAGGACTGTCATTTGAAGGAATCCAAGATATTGGCGATTCCCTAGAACGAGCAGAACGCAGTGGAGTTTTGGCAGGGGAAGAACTGTTAGCGATCGCCACCACCCTCGCTGGTGCCAGAAATTTGCGCCGTGTTATCGACAATCAAGAAAATTTGCCGATATTGACTGATTTGGTTGCCGATTTGCGGACTTATCCCGAACTAGAACAGGAAATTCACCGCTGTATTGATGAACGGGCCCAGGTAACTGACCGCGCCAGTCAAAAACTGGGAGAAATTCGCACAGATTTGCGGCGATTACGCAGCCAAATTACTCAAAAGCTGCAAAATATCTTACAGGCAAAATCCGGCGCAGTTCAAGAACAGCTGATTACACAACGGAGCGATCGCTTTGTTATCCCCGTAAAAGCACCCCAAAAAGATGCCATCCCCGGTATAGTCCACGATACCTCTACCAGCGGTGCCACCCTGTATGTGGAACCGAATTCAGTAGTACCTCTAGGCAACCAACTGCGGCAGATAATTAGAAGAGAACAAGCCGAAGAAGAAACGATTCGCCGCATTTTGACAGAACAAGTAGCCGCAGTCAAACCAGATTTAGAGAGATTGTTAGCGATCGCTACCACTTTGGATCTGGCAACCGCTAGATCGCGATATAGTTTCTGGCTAGGAGCGAATCCGCCGCGATTTATCCAGCGAAAAGATAGGGAAATCATTACCTTGCGGAACTTACGACATCCTCTGTTAGTGTGGCAACAACAGCACGAACAAGGGCAACCAGTAGTTCCTGTAGATTTGCTGATCAGTCCGCAAATTCGGGTAGTAACGATTACGGGGCCTAATACTGGCGGTAAAACTGTAACCTTAAAAACCTTGGGGTTAGCAGCATTAATGGCCAAAGTGGGTTTATTTGTCCCCGCCCGCGAACCAGTAGAAATACCTTGGTTTGATAAAGTGCTGGCAGATATTGGCGATGAACAATCCTTACAGCAAAGTTTATCCACATTCTCTGGACACATCCGCCGAATTAGTCGGATTTTGGAAGCATTGGGAAATGGGGAATTGGGAATAGGGAATGGGGATAAGGAAATACCCAATCCCCAATCACTCGTATTGCTTGATGAAGTCGGCGCTGGAACCGATCCAGTAGAAGGTAGTGCTTTAGCGATCGCCTTGTTGCAATATCTCGCCAACCATGCCCAGCTAGCGATCGCTACCACTCACTTCGGCGAATTAAAAGCCCTGAAATATGAAGACGATCGGTTTGAAAATGCCTCTGTAGAATTTGACGAAAGTACTTTGTCGCCTACTTACCGTCTGCTCTGGGGCATCCCCGGACGTTCTAACGCCCTGACAATTGCCCTGCGCTTGGGATTAAAACCAGAAGTTGTACAACAGGCAAAAACCCAAGTTGGAGAGGCCACCGATGAAGTTAACCAGGTGATTGCTGGGTTAGAAGCACAACGCCGCCGCCAGGAAACCAAAGCTGCGGAAGCCCAAAGTTTGTTGCAGCAAGCGGAACGTTTATATAAAGAAGTATCTGCAAAAGCCGCAAGTTTGGAGGAAAGGGAAAGCAGTTTGCGGGCTTCACAGGAAGTAGCAGTGCAACAAGCGATCGCTCAAGCAAAAGGTGAAATTGCCCAAGTTATCCGCCGTTTGCAGAAAGGTACGCCTACAGCCCAAGAAGCCCAGCAAGCAACTAATGCTTTAAATCAGATTGGTCAGCAATATCAGCCAGTAACGCCAGCAAAACCAAAAGTCGGGTTTATGCCCAAGATAGGCGATCGCATCCGCGTTCCCAAACTGGGACAGACAGCGGAAGTAATCACCACCCCTGATGAAGATGGCGAGTTAAGCGTTCGCTTTGGGCTAATGAAGATGACTGTGAAGTTGGAAGACGTAGAATCTCTAGATGGTCAAAAAGCCGAACCAGTAGTCAAATCCAAACCAGCCCCAGCAGCAGTAACCCCACCACCGCAAAATGTCCCAGAAATTCGGACTTCCCAAAATACCATCGATTTGCGTGGTAAACGGGTGGCTGATGCCGAATACATTTTAGATAAAGCCATCTCGGAAGCTACAGGCCCAGTCTGGATTATTCACGGCTATGGCACTGGTAAACTACGACAAGGAGTTCACGCCTTTTTGCAACACCATTCCAGAGTGAACAACTACGAACCAGCAGAACAAGCAGATGGCGGCAGTGGTGTTACCGTTGCTCATATAAAATATAAGTAGCAATAAATGTAACTATAGCGGTTCTCAATTGCATTCAAACGAGAACTGCTATATTTCATCACCCAAAGTTAGGATGAAGCAGAAGTTACAGAATAAAAACAGTATGAAGACCAAGATTTTACCTTTCATTGCAGCTTTTAGCTATTGACTTTGACAAAGACTTAAACCTTAAGTAAACCGTATTGTGTTAGGGGGATCTTCAGGAGAAAAATATCACTAACACCAAGCGTATTGCCATTAATCAAGAGAAGGAAATTTGTGATGTTACTTGAACTCAATCAACTAATTGTTAGAGCAGGTCATCAGTTGTTGATTAAAGATGTCTCCTGGTCGGCATACAAACGCATTTTAGCGGAATTGGGAGACAATCGCAGTTCTCGCATAGGTTACAGTCAAGGGGTGTTGGAAATAATGGCTCCATTACCAGAGCATGAAGTCGCTAAAGTTATTATTGGTGACTTGGTAAAAGTATTATTAGAAGAACTCGATCTGGAATTTTGGAGTTTGGGTTCTACGACTTTTGATAAGGAAAATATGGATGCTGGGGTAGAACCCGATGATTGTTTCTATATCCAAAATGAAGCTATAATTAGAGGCAAAGATAAAATCAATTTAGAAACCGACCCGCCTCCAGATTTAGCTATTGAAATTGATATTACCTCCCGGACTCGTTTTAATAATTATCAAGCTTTGAGAGTACTGGAACTGTGGCGATGGAATGGAAGCAAGTTGGAAATCAACGTGCTGTTCAATGGTAAATATATAGAATCAAATACCAGTTCTATTTTTCCCAATATCCCAATTTTCCAAGCGATTCCCGAATATTTGATGCAGAGTAAAAGCAATGGCAGAAATGCGACAATGAAAGCATTTCGTGCGTGGATAAGACAGAAAATTAGTAGCCCGATTTAGTTAAAATTGTCATAAATGGCTACTCAAAAAGGTTGTGGCGCTCTTGTTCTGCATCTCCGTTAACAATTTTGATTAATTACTTTTTGAGCAATACTTGTTTTTTATTCAGGATAAAAGCTACACCTACCGCCAGTAAAATTCCACCCGCACCCTGATGTTCGGGAACAGAAGTAGAGGGGGCGCTAAATCCATACTTTGCTAAAATTTCTTGCCCTTTTTGTGACAGGATATATTCAGCCAACTTTTCACCATCAGGATCGGCATTTTTCAGTGTAGTTAGTCCATAATTAGCTTTCGTTGCTAAATAGTCGGGTAGCTCTACTATTTGCAGATTTTCACCACCTTCTGTTGCTTGGGCAGTCTTGCCACTGGTGTAATAAGCTAAAAATATATCTGCCTGCTTTGTTTCTTCTAGAAAGTAGACTAAATTATTTTTGCCGTTAGGAACTATAGGAGCATTAGGATTACCACCTACTAACTGTAAAGCTTTATTCTTCAAAATTTTAGAGCTACCAGGTGTAACCCGATCGGACTTGTCAAATATCTCCCATGCATAGTTACCAGATGGATCTGCTATAGGCGTCGAAGTTCCCAACTTGATGTCGGGTTTTAGCAAAAAGTCCAACAAATTATCTGATGTGATACCAAGTCCCGATCTGACAACAGCAGTCATGCGGTTGCTAGTGAAGTTCACTACAGGTTCACTCAAATCTTCTTCAAACAATGTCTGAGGGTTATCAATATCTGCACTGGCAAAAACATCTGCGGATTTTCCAGTTTTGGAGAATTCTTGTTCTATAAATTCTCGTGTTAAACCTGACGGGCCAAATCGCGTTTCTACTGGAATTCCATATTTTTCGTTAAAAGATTCAGCTACTTCTGTGAGACTATCGCGCAAACTTCCGGCACCGTATAGCTTAACTGCAAATGCCTGAGTTGGCAAAGTCACACCGATAGCACAAGCTATCAGTGAAAAGGCAAAAAAATGCTTTTTCATAGTTGTTATATTATTGCGTTGCTATTCCTACTGGGTGAACGATCTGTAACTGATAGTGAAGTATGGGTTTTGGTAAATATCTAAAGTATTACCTCTGCCCATCAACTTTATAAATGAGTTCTGATATGTGCGTGGTTTGCAGTTAGAGTTATAGTACCAACTAAGTTGGAATAAATCAATCGCCCAACATCTTCAAACGCTGACTTTATCAAATTTTTAAGTTTGTCATCAGTTTTATTCATGGAGGCGTCAATCGTCCTGATGTTGCCCAGCCTATACTGAAATAACAGGCTGCACACAGATAATGTCCAGCAGCAAAAAGTGCCTTGAGCAAACAGGTAAAATATTTGTAGAGTAATTATGTATACATTAAGACAAAGTAATAAATATCAAGAAATTTCAAAATTTAAAACTGTAAACAAATTAGGAGGTATTCTACATAATTACTTAGCGATCGCTAGCGGTTAGCATTCAAAACAATAGTTTATTTATACTCTGATACGGAGCTAGCAGCGAAAGTCGGGTAAACCTTAATTAGAATTGATAATTTTTTACTTTGTCGAAAATAAATTTTCATCTAGAGTAGGACAAAGATACCTACTGTTTACCACATACAAAAAAGCTAGCTGAAGCCTCTGGCTCATAGCTATGGGAAACCAAGCTTGATTCTTAAGAGTCTGGTTTCAAAATGGGTAACAGCAACATCACCTATCAGCTCGATCACCTATGCTAAAAGTTATGCACTCGGCCGCCAACTCAGCCACTCCAAATTCCCAGTGGGAGGATTTAATCAAGCTTCCAGCCCCAAACACAGTCCAATGGGACAATATCAAAACCCAATTAGACTTGGTGCTGTTGGCGCTAGAAACCTTAACTGGGATTGGTTCAGAGGCAATGCTTTCGGCGGCAACCGATCTGAATTTAGAGTCAAGAGTGCCAGACCGCGTAGCTTTATGGCGATTGCGCCAATCAAATCCTCTACGCAAAGGTCAAGGAGGGCGAAAAAAGCTAGATGTCGAAGAAGCGCGATCGCTTGTTTTGATCATCTGCTATCTAGCCAAACAGCACCAGGAATTGATTCGCCGCGCTGTCGGTCTGTTAGAACAAATGGCAGAAAATAACCGGGAACCTCACCAGGCTGCTTTACTTGGAGACTATATTGATGCTTTTTGCAACACATACCAAGAGCGGATGGAAGAGGACGAGGAAATCTCAACGGATTTACTAACCAACCTGGCCCTAAAACTGCTTGTAGATTTACTTTTTTACAGCGCTCCTGGTGGGCATCGCCGTCTCTGGCTAGCACTTATAGACCGTTCAATAAAATTTTAAATTTTAGATTTGAAATTCCTCAACCAAAATTCGTTTTGAAAAGTTTGCTAGGTCAGGAAACTCTATTGATGGTCATTAGCTCTTGGACAATGCACTATCAGCAATGCTTCCTCCTTGCACGCCAGTTTGCACAACGGAAGGAACATGACAAATTTTTGAGTGGAGGAATCCACTGTTCCAACTTTTTTTTGCAAGCAACTGGCTCAATTTTTGCAAAATCCCAATATAGTCTTCTTCGTAGTTCCTGTCATGCCTCTATCAAATTCAGTTATTCGTTGCTACACACCACCGACTTGCACGCTAGAAGTATTCGCGCAAAGCTCACCTCTGTCTCGTTGGATGGGGAAAACTGTTCTTAAACATCTGAGTTTTGAGCTACGTTTTGACGATCCTCGACTACCAGAAGAACAAAGAGTTCCAATTCGGGGCGATCGCGAGCAACTCGAAGCTTTATGTGATGCTGTCACCAACTATGTACAGCAATTTCTCCAACAGTCTCCAGAAAGCTTTTGGGTCAGTTTCTCCAGTACCCAAGAGTCAAGCACAGCAATGGATGAGCCGGAATTAAAGTCTTCAACAAAAACATTAAATGCCTTTAGTACCCAGATTCCAGGGGCAAATATCCACTTAGAACCAAGCAGCTATTTAACTCACAACCTATTTCTCGGTTCTCTTGCCAACTATTCATCTGGCCCCGTAATTCAACTCAGTTTGCTGCAACTATTCGATTTGGCAAGTGCTTTAGATGAATACTCAACTGATGTCATGGCACTTCCAACTCTCAATAGCACAGGTTCGACTCTGAGGTTTCCTGCTTGGGCACCTGTTGCCGCAGTCTTAGTATTAGGTATAGGTTTTTTACCAGTTACTTGGCAATATGCTAACAATATTAGAGAAAAGCAACAGCAGACAGCCAAAAAATCAGATTCAGCAGCAGTAAAGACTGCTCTAGAACCTTCATCCTCACTAAACTTTCCCACACCTGAACCTGGGCTAACCTCTCCATCAAATAATTTGCTAGGTTCTACCGCTCCACTTTCCACATCCACTTTACCCCAAGCACCTCTAACAGCCCCTAGTTCTAGTAGTTTCTCTCCACCGCTACCAAATACATTGACAATACCTCAAGGGACGACTGCAACCCTTCCTAGTAATCGAGCGATTGCACCATCTAGCAAAATCCCAGGCAAGGAAATTGCCATATTACCAAATCTGGGACAGAATCCAACCGGGTCAAGTCCCAAAACTAATGCTATCCCTCAACTGCGGAATTTGCCACCCAGACTATCTTCTAACGCCAGTAGCTTACCAACTAATATCTCACCAGTCCTGCCTCCATCTCTTGACACCATACCCAATAATAATCGTGTCAATACCCCAACCCAACCCTCCCCATTAACCTCACAACAGCTAGACGAAAGAATCAGTTCCTTACAGCAATCTTCTGCTGGAGAGAAACCTACTTCACAACTTCCCTCCTCTAGAACTGCTGCTAATAATCCATTTATCGATCAATTAGGGGACGCAGGTAAAAACCCCACATCTAGAGAAGTAGCTACTGGCACATTATTTGACACACCTCAAGTAGCAGAAGCTAGAGAATACCTAACAAAGCGTTGGCAACCACCTACTGGACTGGGACAAACATTAGAGTACAGTTTGATAATTGGTGTTGACGGCGCAATTGAACGAATTTTTCCGCTTAATAAGGCAGCAAGAGAATTCGTTGATAACGCTGGGATGCCTGAAGTTGGCAAACCTTTTGTTTCCGCCAATAAAAATGGACAAAATGTCAGAATTCGAGTTGTTCTCAGCCCTGATGGCAAGGTACAGACCTTTCCAGATCAATAAGTAAACTCATCCTTTTAATGCCACTTGTAAAACTGGTACAAATCTTGTGCCAGTTTCTACTTACTACAATTGCTCTTGAGCTTATCTGTTGAAGTCCAGTTATGAAACTGGTCTTACTATTAATACCAGTAAACCTACCAATAAATATAATTACTGTTAACACCAATTCTTCAAAACTAAACTATAGATAAAAATCTGGAAACCCAGATTAAATCTTACACTTCTTAATTACGAATTAAGAATTGGTATTAATAAGTCATATCAAAGGTAGGAAATATGCAAACAATGGGTACCCAAAAAGACAGTGCAGCTTGGGTTATTCAAACTTGGGCAGCTTTTGTGATTTCTATTTCTATGACCACCTTCGGCATTGTAAACTTACCTGTAAATGGCTGGGTGAAAGGCTTTATGGGTATGGGTATGGTTTTTTCTGTTGGCTCAACTTTTACTTTGGCGAAAACTACTAGAGACTTGCATGAAACTAGAAGATTAACCGCTAGGTTAGATGAAGCAAAAGTAGAAAAATTACTTTCACAACACGATCCTCTAAATTTAAAATAAAGGGAGTTAGCCCTTACAGGGAATTCAAAATTCCAAATTATCCTTGCATCAGAAATTAACTACATAACGAAAAACAAAAGGACTGGATATACCAGTCCTTTATTATATTGATTTAACGTTTTTATCTTAATAACGGGATTTTTTGGTTTTTAACTTTTGCTTTTTACGACGACGTTCGCTAGCAACAACTGCCTGTTCTACCGGATAACCCACTAAAGGAATTACCTGATATTTGCGCTCATCTTCTAACTTTTTCAGTTCAGTGTAATCAACCCAGTGAATGCAATCAACCGGACAAGTGTCAATTGCTTCTTGGATAATTTCCTCAGTGTCCCCATCTTGCCGAACTACGCGCGATCGCCCGTAATCTGGTTCAATATAAAAGGTGTTACGGGCAACATGAGCGCAATGCTTGCAACCAATACAGGTGATTTCGTCAACATAAACACCATTTTGGCGTAGCACACCACCCAATTCCGGTTCCAAACCAGAACGTTCTGGGGCATCCCGTAAAAAACCCCCTAATTCTGGTTCCAAACCGGAACGGTTCTCTTCTTGTTCTTCCGGCGACGGCAGAAAATCAGCCATTACGCACTCCAGCGCTGTACTACCAGGCGAATTGAACCATCTTCATTTTTTTGTTGTTCAGAGACTTGAAAACCAACACGAGCAGTTTCTTTCACGACTGTTTGATAAGCATAGCGCTGTGTTACCTGGCGCAAAAATCCATCTACAGACAAATCTTGCTGCCAATACTGCAAGTCAGCCACCAGTTCATATTCTTTGCCATTCCATCTAAAACCGATGTCGTAGCCATTTTCCTGCTCAATACTAACTTCTGCAGGATGGGTTTGACCGCGATAGCCACGGACTTCGCGTGGGCCGGGTTTCCAGTCTACGCCCAATTCAGTCAAAGCATTTTTCAAAGAATCAAGGTTACGGATTTGAGTCTTAATTTGGCTAAAGTGTGACATGGTGGTTGTGAATTAATAACACTAAACTACTGTGAAAACTTACCAATCGCTGTAAGTGGTGTGTGCATTCGCCACATTAGATTGCTGCACCTTCGCGGCGAAATATTCTGAGGTTGGCTCATGATTAAGTACTTGCCCCAACTGTGCCTCTATTGCCGCTGTAACTTCAGCGCAAGAAGCACCCACAATGCCAGTGACTTTCTCTTGTACCCTACCATCTGGATAGATTATGAACTCTAATGTCTCCATTCTTTTGGCCAACCAGGATAAGTACGCTTGAATTGTACTGCCTTAGCAGAAGGCTATAAATATAGCCGTAGGAACATTTTTACTTAAATATTAGATACAAACTTGCCATTTGTTAACTAATGTTCCATCTTTCAACATATATATCTCATAATCTTTACAAAACTTATTAATATTATAAGCACATACATCAGTATTTAGTTAGTTTCTCTTAACCTCATTGATTAGTCAAGGTAACAACTGGAGCTAGGCAAGTAAGCTGCAAAAGTCCTAAAAATAAGCATTAGAGGTAGTATAGCCAGCAAAGCAATTTACAAAAATATAAAATTTATTGAAAAACTTTATTCTTAGCATTCGATCTACCTTATTATTCTTCAGGTAGGTTAGATGCAGTGCAGTATAAGTCTAAAGCAAGATAGTGGGGTATACGTAGGTATTGTATTAGGTCTTTGATATAGTTACCTTAGCTGACATCTGGTGTAGAGGGATTTTTAGACTGCGATCGCTGAAAGCGTTGGCACTGCGATCGCTGTTTTCTGCCATTGGTGAGATTTAACAACGTCGACTCTAGACAGTTAAATATGTACAAGTTTGCCCCAGCTTGGGAGAAAGAGCAAATAGTCTTTGGTGCTGCGCGACCTGCATACACTGACAAGAATGTTCAGGATTGGATAGAATTCATGAAGCGCCAAAATATCAGGCGTGTTTGCTGTCTTCTTGCTGAACAACAGCTAGCTTATTACTCTGATCTTCTAAGTATATACAAACAGGAATTTGGGAATCAGTTAGTTTGTTGGGCACCAATTGCAGATTTCCATTTATCTGACTTAGAAACTCTCACAGAGAAAATACTTCCTTTCTTAATAGAAGCAGAAAAGCAAAATGAGAAAGTTGTTGTACATTGTTCTGGTGGAATTGGACGTACTGGACATGTATTAGCAGCTTGGCTAGTTAGTGTCAGAGGATTATCAAATCAAGCTGCAATAAATGCTGTCAAAAGAACAGGAAGAAATCCTTATGAAGCTGCGATCGCTGCTGTGTTTAGAGGTAGAAATCCCTTGACAGTTGTAAAAGAGCTTAACGCGCTTCTGAATGATTGCCGTCTCGCAGTGAATAAAACATTTTGATGCTATTATCCACTGTAATCAGTCTATTGATCAGGTAAATTATATGGCAATGGTTCTAGATAAAGTAGTTCCTTTTGGGAGATCAATGGATGAATATATAAAAATATTCAATTTAACAAATGCAGATTTAAATAAAAGAATTATTGGGATTGGTGATGGCCCGGCAAGCTTTAATGCAGAACTGACACGTCAGGGTAAAAGTGTAGTTTCTGTTGATCCACTATACCAATTTTCCAGTGATGAAATATTGCAAAGATTTAATGAAGTGGTAGATAACATCATCAATCAAGTTAAGGCTACATCAAATAATTGGGTATGGAGCTATCATAAATCCCCGGATGATTTGCGGCACAATCGAGTCAAAGTTATTCAAGAATTTCTGTCTGATTATGAAACTGGCAAAAAAAGCAACAGATACGCAGTCGGTGAATTGCCAAAATTAGCTTATGATAATCAGGAGTTTGATATAGCTCTTTGTTCGCATTTATTATTTTTATATTCAGATCATCTCGATTACGATTTTCACTTAAATTCAGTAGGTGAGATGCTGCGTATTGCTAAAGAAGTCAGAATATTTCCCATGATAACTTTAATGTGGAAACATTCACAACATTTAGATGAAATAGTAAAATATTACACTTCTAAAGGTTACAAGATAGATATTGAAAAGGTTGAATACGAATTACAGCCTGGTGGAAACCAGATGTTGAAGATAACTAGAGATTTTATATAATTCGTATTCATAACGCTCAGTTTTTCAATAATTTTTAATGCGATCGCGCTTTCAGCTATACGTGTAATATGCTTAGGCGTAACCTAAACTAGACATGACTGTTTACATTACAGCAGGCGATCTCTAACCTGCTTTAACACTACAATAATTACACAATTAATTCTAGATTGATATTTTTTTCAATCCAGGCGATACCTTTGGGGAGAATTACACAGAAACGATTCTCATAATGGATAAGTGCTTCATCATCTAATGCTTTCAAAATTTGCGTTCTATATCTACTTATATTTGTATATCTAATCCATTTCGTCAAATCTGAATCACTAATTTTATCTGGCTGTTTGTAGTACAGAATAATTAAAGTTTTGTCTTCAGAATTTAGTTTTGTATTTTGAATTCGTATAAAACCATCAATTTCTGTTATTAAAGGTATTTTTGTTTCGTTAATGCTTGCAACAATTTTTCTTACTTCATCAATACTATTAGTATGATAATTACGTATAAGTTCAATTAAAATCCAGTCTGCTAAATGTGCTACAAGTAGAGAATCAGAGTAATTTGGATCTACTTCCCCGCCCACATGAGCAACATTCCTTTTATTTCTAATATCAAGAATAACTCTTGTTAATTGAGGAATAAAAAACCGGATACCCTCTGGTAAATTTGTGTTGGAAGTAACACGATTGATTATTTTCTGAGTATCTAATTGTTTTCCAAATGGTGTAAAACTACCCGTATCTAGAAATTCAATTAAACGTAGAATACATTCACTGAAACGAGCAGCATTTAATTCAGTCGGACGAAACTTTTTTAGAAAAAAGTTTTGTTTAATATTTTGATACTCATTAAGCAATACAATCAGAATATCTTTTGGCAGCTTAGAAGATAAAGCTGTTTCAATATTGGATCTTTGAATACTCACAATTTCTATAATTACTGAACAGGATCTTCGTTAAGCCATTCTTCGACAAGACTTTCAGCTTCAGATGTAAGATAATATAAATTTTCATGAGTACGACCAAAGTATTTGCTGTAGTCTTTGGTATTAGTCAAGGCTTTCGTAAAATTATCTTTTTTCACTGAAACAGTTTGATATCTTTTGGTGAGGTACTCGTATGCTAATCCTGGTTTCACAGCGTCTTGAGTTTTTAATTCTTTGATAATGTCGTATAAGGCAAAAAGGGCATACTTAACGCCAGTATCTAATTTTCGTACATCGAAGCTGTCAAACCTTGATGGTAATTGAAGCCACTCTTCGATTTTTTGAGTTTCTTCTTTTGTTATTCGAGAACTTCGACTAGAATTCTTCCTAGTTGACTTTGAATACTCAAAACCAATAATATCTTGGTTTTGCATTTCTACAAGAATTTTATTGACTTCTGTACGTCCACTAGGATTAATTTTAAAAGTTCCATCAGATTTAATAAAGAAACGGCTTGCAATATCATTCAGATGTGTTGAATAATTTTGATCATATACTCCATTTGTTTTAGCAGCTTGATTCAAGTGTTCCTTATTAGGAACTGGTTCTTCGTGAAGGAAGTTATAAGCCCAAACATAAAGTAAACTAAATCTTTGTTGTTGAGCCTTTTTGTTCTTGCCCTTGTAATCAGGGTTAATTGAAATAAGAACACCCTGTCCATCTTTTTCAAAATAATTTGAAGGGGCATGAGTTTCAATATTACTTTGAACCGTAGTATTAATAATTCCTTCCTGCAAAGGCTTATCATAGCTGGACTGTCCTTCTTCTAGTGGTTTCTGAAAAGGAGGTAAGACAGGCTGTTGTTCGCGAGTTACAACACGCTGAGAATTTGTCACTTGAGTTAAAGGTACGTAACCCCCCATAACAGATGCAACTTTATCAATTGAAGTATCAGTAAAAGATAAACTGACCTTCCTTGAATAATGGCTATCCGATTGTTCTTCTTCCAGAGAAAAATTATTCATAGAAGCAGAACTAGGTTGAGGTATATTCAGGAGAGTTCCACAACTGAGGCACTTACTTTTATTTTTAAGTAGATAAGCACCACATTCTAGATTTAGGCACTTTACTTGCTGCTCACAACTAACACAGAAGTTATGCGCCTCATTAATTGGAACATTACAATATGAGCAGTTCTGCACGACTTTCTCTTCTTAATTTTTCTTTATGTATTTAATAGTGAACACGTAGCTTCTATGTAATTAGTCATGGTTGAGCGTAATTATTACACTGACAATCCCAATCAACACGAATATCCCAAGATAACCTTAAAAGTACTATTAGAACAAGTGCGTAACCACTTTTTGATAAAAAAGGCATCTATCAGCCTCAGAACACAGAAAAATACGGCGTAATTAACCTTTATAGCTATCAAGAAAGACACTAAATACTAAAAGCTGTCAACTCAACTCCACAAATTGGCTATGAATTCAGAACAAGTGAACAAAACAATCCGCATTGGAGTATGGTTTCGACGGATTAGCACAAGCTGCTGGCAAGGTACTTACTGGCAAACGGAAAATGATTTTAGCTGTAGCAGTAGATCAAAAAGGCTACGCTTACCCTGCTGATGGTTTAAATACTGAGTTTCCTTTTACTCTGATTCAAATTTATGACAGAAGTCTATTGACTTCAGACAATTATATTGAGAAACTAATAGTTAGTTTAACTAATTAATACTAGTGCATCAAAATAGTGACAATACTGACGGGAAAAATAAATCGATCGCAACCTTTTAGCGAACCAAAACCGTTGATTTTGGAAACTCAGGGACTCACACGCCGTTTTGGGAAGTTAACCGCAGTTAATAACCTGAGCATATCTGTAGAACAGGGCGAAGTATTTGGATTGCTTGGCCCCAATGGTGCAGGGAAAAGTACAGTTATTAAAATGTTGACAACCTTGCTACCTATCAGTGCAGGGAAAGCAACCTTAGCTGGCTATGACGTGACTCGTCAATCTAATCCTGTAAGACGGGCTATCGGCTATGTCCCCCAGGCGCTCTCTGCTGATGGTAGCCTCACGGGTTACGAAAATCTTTTAATCTTCGCCAAGCTGTATGGAATACCTGCTAAAGGACGCGATCGCCGCATTTATGAAATTCTAGAATACATGGGTTTGCAAGATGCAGCGAAACGCTTGGTACGAAACTACTCTGGTGGGATGATCCGCAAGCTGGAAATTGGCATATCAGTTCTACATCAACCCCAAATTCTGTTTCTTGATGAACCGACTGTCGGACTAGATCCCATCGCTCGAACTCAAGTATGGCAGCTTGTACTACAACTGTGTGCTGATTACGGTACAACTATATTTTTAACAACCCACTTTTTAGAAGAAGCCGATAGCTTGTGTAACCGGGTGGCGATTATGCAGCAAGGTGAAGTTGTTACTACAGGTACACCAAGCGACTTAAAAGCTTCTTTAGATAACCCAAATGCAACTTTGGATGATGTCTTTATTCACTATACAGGCGACCAGTTAACATCAGGAGTAAACTACCGTGACACAGCAAGAACCAGACGTACTGCTCAACGGTTGGGTTAAAGCACCACCCACTGTCCGAGTAAATTTGATCTCTGCAATTAAAGAGCTAGTTACGAAAACCCTGGCGATCGCAGAATTGGAAGTGCGTAAACTCCGCCACGATCCGACTGATTTAATCGTTCGAGCTGTACAACCAGCATTATGGCTCTTGATCTTTGGGCAAGTTTTCTCCCGGACTCGCGTGATTCCTACAGGAAACTTACCCTATTTGGACTTCATTTCTGCTGGCATATTGGCTCAGAGTATTTTGTTTGTGGCAATTTTTAGTGGTGGAATGACGCTAATATGGGAGCGAGATTTAGGGATTGTACATAAATTTTTAGCTAGTCCCACACCCCGTGTAGCGATGGTGTTGGGTAAAGCTCTAGCCTGTGGCGTGCGGTGCTTATCTCAGGTAGTATTCATTTACGGATTGTCATTTTTATTAGGTGTCAAACTAAATCTTCATCCTTTAGCTATTCTCCAAGTACTACTGCTAGTGATGCTGGGGGCAGGTTCCTTTTGTATTTTCTCATTAATTATTGGCTGTTTGGTGAAAAGCCGAGAAAGGATGACGGGTATTGGACAATTGTTAACCATGCCGTTATTTTTTGCTAGCAATGCCATCTATCCGATCTCGTTGATGCCCGGTTGGTTAAAGTTCATTTCCCATTTAAATCCCTTGACTTATGAGGTTGACGGCTTACGCAGCACCATGCTGTTAAACGGCACTAGCATCTATGGCTTTGGTCTGGATTGTACAATTCTCTTATTAACATTAATAATTTTGGCCATCATTGGTGGAAAACTTTATCCACGGGTGGCCATGTAACTAGGAGAACAACAAGCCCATGACCTTGGATAAACCTAATCAAGGTGCAACTTCCGAAGAATGTGCCGCTAGAGTAATGGAAACAGTTCCATTAGTGATGCGGTTTATCCGAGCGGATATGCGTGCCCATAGTGCCGCTTTTTTATCTATACCTCAATTGCGATCGCTAGCATTTATCAACCGTAATCCTGGTGCTTCATTATCTGATCTGGCAGAACATTTAGGTGTCACCTCTGCCACGGCATCAGCAACCATTGAACGTTTGGTACAACGCGACTTTGTGAAACGGATTGCTCATCCTCAAGAGCGACGGCGGGTGCTGCTCAATTTAACTGAAGATGGAAAACACCATCTCAAACAATCCCAAGATCAAACTCGCGCTCATATTACCGACTTGCTCAAAGGTCTTACAGAAGACCAAATTTCCAATATTGAAGAAGGCTTAACTCTACTAAAAAATGTCTTCGAGAAAACAGAACTCAAAGCCCCATAACTTAGAGGTTGCACAACACGATCCCTTTGCAGCCTTTAAGTTTCGAGACTATCGGCTATTTACCATTGGACGGCTGGTGCTGTTCGTGGGGTCGCAAATGCAAACTGTAGCGATTGGCTGGGAACTCTATGAACGGACTAACTCAGCGATCGCTTTAGGTGGTGTGGGACTGGCGCAAGTCCTACCGATGATTATTCTCACCTTGATTGCCGGAGATGTTGCTGATCGCCGCGATCGCAAAGTGACCATGTTACTCTCGGTAATGTTGCTAGCCCTCTGTTCCCTAGCTTTAGGGGTACTTTCCTATACTCAGGGTGCAATTTTTCTAATTTACGCCTGCTTGGTATTAACAGGTGTCGCTAGGGCATTCCTCAAACCTGCCAGTGATGCTCTGATGTGGCAGTTGATACCTGTTAGTGCGTTTACGAATGCAGCCACCTGGAATAGTAGTAGCTTTCAGTTAGCTGCTGTTATTGGCCCAGCCTTCGGAGGATTCGGGATTGCGCTATTAGGAAGTGCTACAGGAGTGTATGTGTTAGCAGCGATCGCAGCGTTGCTGTGTTTTATTTTAACCCTAGCGATCAAAGAGCAAAAAAGTATTCGCTCAACCGAACCAATCTCACTCAAAGCACTTGCAGCTGGTGCTAAATTTGTTTGGCAAAATCAGTTGATTTTAGCAGCGATTACATTGGATATGTTTGCAGTATTGTTGGGTGGTGCGATCGCATTGTTACCCATCTTTGCCAAAGATATTTTACATGTGGGGCCAGTGGAGTTGGGATATCTACAAGCAGCTCACTCCATCGGTGCTTTGACTATGGCGATTACCCTGGCGTATTTACCACCATTACGCAAAGCAGGCCCAGCCTTATTGTGGTCAGTGGTTGGCTTTGGGGTTGTCACAATTATCTTTGGACTTTCTCGTTCCTTTTGGCTATCTATGTTGATGCTGATCCTTGGTGGCGCACTAGATAGTATTAGTGTTGTAATTCGCCATACATTAGTTCAAATCAGAACACCGGATCATTTGCGTGGTCGGGTTGCTGCTATTAACAGCGTGTTTATTAGTGCCTCGAATGAACTAGGGGGCTTTGAGTCCGGCTTGACTGCTGCTTTATTTGGCCCAGTGATTTCCGTTGTGGGTGGTGGAATTGGCACAATTGTAGTGGTGATAGCTACCGCAATGATTTGGCCAGGAATTCGTAAGTTAGGGGCTTTGCAGGAATATAAACAGAATTCTATCTGATTTTAATTTCTGCATTTTGTACCTCAGTTACTTGCAAACTGCTGTAAAAATAAAAATGGTAGTATCAGATGATAAAGTTCTAACTACTACCATTTATTCCATAGATAATATTAATCCCACCTCAGCAAGAGATAACAATCAGAATATGTTAGCTTTTGCATCAGGTGGGATTTTTGTTTAGCGATCGCACATCGCGTTATTAGAAGTTAGAACAACCCATATTTTGGGATAATTTCTAACTTAAATTCGCCCTTCAAGTTATGCAATTGGTACTAAGCAGTTGGGAAACCGCCGCTACCAGTACCAAAATTTGGTATATTCCCTTCTTGTGGAATTCCATACTTAGTAAAGTCGAAGCTGCCTTCTTGTGGAATTCCAGAGCTACCCAAACCAAAGCTCCCTTCTTGTGGAATTCCATACTTAGCGGAATTGAAGCTACCTTCTTTTGGAATTCCATTGAAATTTGTAGGGTAAGATCATTTAAATTGGTATGAATCGGACTTGAAAAATGGGCATTATGAGTGAGTAAAAATACAGAAATACTGTTTTAGAGGTTGTTTGAAAAGTTGTCAAGTATACTCTGACGCAGAAACAAGCTACGCATAGCGTCTCGTATAGAAGGCGGTTCAATAATTTTCAAAATGGCTACAAACAATTGTTACCCAAAATCAACTTCAAAAGTTGCGTCCAGGCGATCACACATATATATCTATCGCACATATATTATGCTGCTGATTGGGATATAGAAGATTTTGACAGGGCGACAAAATAGGCTGGAAACAACTCCTAGCAATGCGTTGTAGGAGTTCTTTTATCCGAAAATTTATTCCTCCAGGATTTTAGAGATTTTTTACTTGCAGTTATATACAAATGTTCTCAAGTAAGTTATTATTCTCATGATGATTTGATAGTAATTATAGTTAATAAGTTTATTCATGCTTTTTCCCTTTTTGATCATGTTCCGAGAGGGCGTTGAAGCTGCGCTTGTCGTGGGTATCATTGCTAGTTATCTCAAGCAAACTGGTCGTACCCATTTGATGAAGTCAGTCTGGATCGGAATTGTATTAGCGACTTTTGTATGTCTAGCAGCGGCGATATTCTTGCAAATATCTAGTCAAGATTTTCCCCAACAAGAACAGGAATTATTTGCAGCTGTAATTTCCATCGTGGCGGTTGGGGTTCTCACCTGGATGGTTTTCTGGATGCGCCGTGCAGCTCGTTCGATTAAAGGTGAGTTACAGTCCCAAGTTGAAGCTGCCATTCAATCGGGTGATAAGGGGGGCATAGCACTAGTGGGGATGGCATTCTTTGCAGTACTGCGGGAAGGTCTGGAAACAGTAGTGTTTCTGCTGGCCACGTTTCAGCAAAATTTGGGAATTCAAGCTCCTGTGGGAGCATTGTTTGGATATGCAGCCGCAGTAGCCGTCGGTGTAGGCATCTATCAGGGTGGTATCCGCATCAACTTGAGGCGATTTTTTAAATGGACGGGAGCCTTCATTATCCTGGTTGCTGCTGGACTCTTAGCCAGTGGGGTGAGAGCCTTTCATGAAGCGGGAGTGTGGAATTCATTGCAAACAGTGGTATTCGATGCTAGTGGGATACTTCCCAATAATGGGTTTGTTGGTTCACTTTTGGCAGGATTTTTTGGCTATAACGATGCTCCTACTGTAAGTGAGGTGATCGCCTATTTTGGCTATCTAATTCCTACCATGCTGCTGTTCTTGTTAGGCGGTAACGCTGGACAGAAGACTACCGCAAGTCATTCCTAGCAACTTCAATAATTTTTAGGAAAATACAACAATGAAAAATTTTTTAAAGCACTCAACAATTATCTGTCTGATTGCCTTGACAGTAGCTGCCTGTGAATCTAATAAATCAAGTGATACTTCCGGAAGTAATTCTCCAGAAGCTAAAACTGTAGCTAGCAATACCTCTGCTAACAATTCTGCTGAAACTGCTTTGACTGTGACAGATAAAGGTTGCGAACCCAATCAACTGACAGTAGCATCTGGGCAAAACAATTTTGTGGTTACTAATAAAAGCAGCCAACCTCTGGAGTGGGAAATTTTGTCTGGGGTGAAAGTCGTAGAGGAACGAGAAAATATTGCTCCTGGTTTTGTTCAGAAAGTCAAAATCAATTTAGAACCAGGTGAGTATGATATGGGTTGCGGTTTACGCAGCAATCCCAAAGGGAAACTCAGTGTGAAAGCAGGACTTGGAGATTCTCAAGCCAAGACGACTGTAGATCAAGGTAAATTAGTCGGTGCGATCGCGGAATACAAAGTCTATGTCACTAAAGAAACTGACCAACTGGTGGCAGACAACAAGACCTTCACAGATGCCGTGATTGCTGGAGACCTTGCTAAAGCTCAGAAACTCTATGCCTCTACCCATGTCCACTGGGAACGTGCAGAACCAATAGCGGAACTTTTCTCTGATCTCGATAAAACTATGGATTCCCGTGCTGATGACTTTGCCAAAAAAGAGGTCGATCCAGAATTCACTGGATACCATCGCATAGAGAAAGCTTTATTCCAGGACAAAACTACAAAAGGGATGAAACCCTTTGCCGAAAAGCTACAGAAAGATGGACTAGAGCTACAAAAGCGCATTGCCTCCTTGACTATTGAACCGAAAAATATGGTTGGCGGTGCTGCTGGCTTGATTGAAGAAGTGGCTGCTACCAAAATTTCTGGGGAAGAAGACCGCTACAGCCATACTGACCTATGGGACTTTAGCGCTAATGTAGATGGTTCCCAAAAGATTGTGGAGTTATTGCGTCCCGTCATCCAAAAAGCTAATCCAGATTTGCTGACGCGTGTAGATAGTAATTTCACCAAAGTTAACGAAAAACTTGCTAAATACAAAACCCCTGATGGTGGTTTTGCTACCTACGACAAGGTGAGTGAAGCAGACAAGAAAGACATGAAAACAGCGATCGCTGCTCTTTCTGAAGATTTGTCTCAGTTGCGCGGCACTTTGGGCGTTAACTAATTGATGCAGAATTCCTAGAGGAGTAAATTATGTCTATCACAAAGCAACCAAGTTTACGCATTACTCCCAAGCTCCGCCGTCGTGATTTGTTAATCGGTATGGCAGCAGCAGGTGGAATAGCAGCTTTGACGACTTTGGGTTATCGTACTCTTCTGGGATCGCCTCTTGACCCATCTGAAGAGGTTGTGCCGTTCTTTGGGCTTCACCAAGCAGGTATTCTGACTCCTACTCCGGCTGCTGGGTTGATGGTTGCATTTGATACAACTGCTACAAATAAAGCCGATTTAGTGCGGTTGTTCAAAACTTTAAATGAGCGCATCCAGTTTCTCATGGCAGGGGGAACACCCAAGCCGCGCGACCCCAAATTTCCCCCCAGTGATTCGGGGATTATGGGCCCGAAGATTGCTCCCAATAACCTGACAATTACCCTAGCTGTGGGTAACTCACTGTTCGATAACCGCTTTGGACTCGGCAACTTGAAACCCAAGCGGTTAGATACTATGGCTAATTTTCCCAATGATCAGCTTGACCCAGATTTATGTCATGGGGATATACTGTTGCAATTCTGTGCGAATACAGAGGAATCGAATCTCCACGCTTTACGCGACATCATTAAGAACTTACCTGACTTGATAACTTTGCGTTGGCAAATAGCGGGGTTTCTGCCACCTAATACCCACAAAAAACAAGGCAAATCTACGGTACGTAACCTGCTTGGTTTTAAAGATGGGACGGCAAATCTCAATGCTAGTGACAACAAATTGATGAACCGGATTGTCTGGGTACAGCCAAACAGTGGTGAACCCGCTTGGACAATAGGAGGAAGCTATCAAGTGGTGCGGGTGATCCGCAACTTAGTCGAACGCTGGGATCGCACACCACTACAAGAGCAAGAGACAATTATTGGACGAAACAAGGAAATTGGCGCACCCTTGGGGATGAAGCACGAGAAAGATATTCCCAATTATGATCAAGATCCTAAAGGTAAACAAATTCCTCTTAATGCTCATATCCGCCTTGCTAATCCACGCAAATCAGAGTCAAGTTTGATTCTACGGCGTGGTTTCAATTATTCACGCGGGTTTGACAAAGCTGGACACTTAGACATGGGTTTGTTGTTTGTCTGTTTTCAAGCTGATTTAGAAAAGGGGTTTGTGACAGTGCAAAATCGCTTGAAAGGAGAACCTTTGGAGGAGTATATTCGCCCCATTGGTGGTGGATATTTCTTCGCTTTACCTGGTGTCAAGGCTGAAGGAGCTTATCTAGGTCAATCATTACTAGAAGCATCAACGGTGTAGGTTTATCTTTAATTTTTAATTTTTTGACGGTGGTTAGCAGCTTGTAATAACAGAGATTCGGCAAAAGCGATCGCATCAGTTGCAGATTTACCACCAGCTAACTGCGCTAGTTCTTCCCGACGGGTGTTTAAATTATCCAAGGTAGTAACTCTGACAACGGTACGCTGTTCGGCATTGTCATCGTTAGATTTTTTACCTTTACCTTGATTGATAGTTTGCTTATCTACGCGAAAATGCCTATCGGCCATTGCCGCAACTAAAGGTTGATGCGTAACACATAATACCTGGTTGCGTTGACTTAGCTGGTATAATTTTTCCGCGATCGCTTGGGCTACCCTTCCCGAAACCCCGACATCAATTTCATCAAATACCATAGTTCCAGCAACATCAACCTGAGAAAAACAAGCTTTCAGCGCTAGTAAAAAACGGCTCATTTCTCCACCAGAGGCAACTTCTGTTAAAGGTTGCAGTGGTTCTCCAGGATTGGAACTAAATGTAAAGGTAATTTTGTCTGCTCCCATCGCAGTTGGGAAAGCTGGTAATATTTCAACCAAAAATTTCACCTTTTCCATCGCTAGGGGCTTGAGTTCAGCTATCAAACGTGATTCTAAATTAGCAGCCGCCTTACTCCGCAATTGAGTTAACTGATTACTTGCTTGGGTGAGTTTCTCAAAACACGCCTTTTCTTGCTGTTCCAGACTTTCGATAGATTGTTCGCTGTCATTAAGTTGGGCTAATTCTGCTTGGATACGTTGGTAATAGGCGATCGCTTCTTTTAGTGTCGGCCCATACTTACGACAAATTTGCTTTAATTCCTGAATTCGTTCTTCCACCTCTTCCAATCGGTGCGGATCGGCTTCCAAACCGTCCCCATAAGCATTAATTTGCCTTCCCACTTCCATTACCGCAGCTTGCGCGTCCCGTACCAATTCCAACAGGTATTGCAGTTGGGTATCGTATTCCACCATGTCATTTAATGTCGCCTCACTGTCTCCCAATAAATCTGCGGCGGCGGGAGTTTCATGATCATTTTGATACAAAGCTTGATAAACCTTGTAACTCATTTGTTGCAAATCGACGACATGATTCAGGCGTTCCCGTTCTTGTCCCAGCTGTTCCAATTCATTAGGTTCGCTAAGATTGGCTGCTCCCAGTTCTTGCACTTGATAAGTGAGTAAGTCGAGTTGTTGCAACCGTTCCCGTTCTGATGTCCGGCGTTTTTCTAGTGCTAAATGCGCCTGTTGGTAAGAACTGAAGCTCGTGGCGACTTTATGGCGCTGCTGCATTAAAGAGTCGCCGCCATACAAATCTAACCAGTCCCTGACTTGGGCAGATTGTCCCACTTGTACAGTTTGACCTTGAGCAGTGATTTCCACCAAGCGATCGCGCATTCCTACCATGATCTGCCGATTTACCAACACACCATTCACCCGCGATCGACTACGGACATTACTCGCAGTGGCTGTGATTTCTCGGCTAATGACTACAGAATTTTCATCAAGCAAATCTATTTCTTGTTCAGTCAACCAAGCCGCTAAAGGAGCGTTTGAAGTGAAAGTAGCTTCAACCATCGCCCGACTTGTCCCCGTGCGAATGACTCGACTAGAGACTTTGCCGCTCAAAGCGGCATCAATGGCATCCAAGATAATCGATTTTCCAGCGCCAGTTTCACCTGTTAAGACATTTAGTCCCGCGCTAAACTCCAATTCCAGTTGGTCAATGAGGGCAAAGTTTTCGATTCGCAGGCAAAGCAACATCAAGCCAAATTCTCCATGAGGGCAGATGCCAGATACTTCTAACTTACAAGACAATAAATATGATCTTTCAGCAACTAGCAATACCTACTACTATTAAACTAGTATGCCTGTTTAAGTGTAGCAGACCTATTAGTACTAAGGAGCAAGGGGAGATGAGGAAGAAATAACCAATGCCCCATTCCCAATTCCCAATTTCTAAACATATTGTTACAATACTTAATGTGATCGTTCTGACTGGTGGCCTTCTTCATGATTGTTAAGACACTTCCCCCTAGTTCCCAACCGATTCAGGAGGACAGTCGCAACGGCACAAATCGCCGAGGCGACGAACTGGATGTTATTGATGTAGTGCCAGAAGATGGTACATCAAGTTTAGTTGTACGCTCACCAAGACTCTTAGCAGCCCAAAAGGTGAGGACAACAGCCCAACCTGAGACGCTTTACGATCCCGTGGGCATAGCGGCGCATTACCAAAATAAAAAAGTGCAAGTTTTACGGCGAATTTTTGCCGTGTTGGGGCCGACTCTATCCTTTGTTTTTGGATTGTGGTCGGATAGTAAACGGGGAATTGTTGTCAAAAATGACCGCCGCCGAGCCACTCAGCTACGAGTATTGCTGACCCAATTAGGGCCTGCTTACATCAAAATTGGACAAGCTTTATCCACCAGACCGGATCTAGTTCCTCCCGTATATTTAGAAGAATTAACTAAACTACAAGACCAATTACCGCCTTTCCCCAACGAAATTGCTTACCAGTTTATCAAAGAAGAATTAGGCGCACCTCCAGAAGAGGTTTACGCCGAACTCTCGGCCCAGCCAATTGCTGCGGCTTCATTGGGGCAAGTATATAAAGGTAAGCTAAAAACTGGTGAAGAAGTCGCTGTTAAAGTTCAACGCCCCGACTTAAGAGAGGGAATCACCATTGACTTGTATATCTTGCGTAACCTTGCCGCTTGGGTGCAGAAAAAGGTTAAACGGGTAAGAAGTGACTTAGTTGGGATTCTCGATGAATTAGGCGATCGCATCTTTGAAGAGATGGACTACATCCATGAGGGTGAAAATGCCGAACGATTTTTTGAGTTATACGGTCATATAAAAGACGTATACGTACCGAAAATTTACTGGGAATACACCAATCGTCGGGTCCTGACGATGGAGTGGATTAACGGCACTAAATTAACCCAGACAGAAGAAATTAGCGCCCAAGGGATAGATGCTCGTTATCTAATTGAAGTGGGTGTGCAATGTTCCTTGCGCCAGCTGCTAGAACATGGATTTTTCCATGCAGATCCCCACCCTGGTAATTTGTTAGCGACAACCGATGGCAAATTAGCTTATCTCGACTTTGGGATGATGAGTGAGATTAAGCCACCACAGCGTTATGGTTTGATTGAAGCGATCGTCCACGTTGTCAACCGTGACTTTGAAGGATTAGCAAAAGACTACGTGAAGTTAGATTTTTTATCACCAGAAACCGATTTAACACCAATTATCCCAGCTTTTGCGAGAGTTTTTGCTGATGCCCAAGGAGCCAGCGTTGCCGAACTCAACATTAAAAGCATCACCGATGAACTATCAGCTTTGATGTATGAGTATCCTTTCCGCGTACCGCCCTACTACGCCTTAATTATTCGCTCCCTTGTGACGCTTGAAGGTATTGCAATATATATAGACCCAAACTTTAAAGTTCTTAGCGAAGCTTATCCCTACGTTTCTAAACGCCTCTTAACAGATCCAGCACCGCAATTAAGAGCATCATTGCAAGATTTGTTATTTAAAGATGGTAGATTTCGCTGGAATCGCTTAGAAAACTTGTTAAAAAATGCGCGTAATAGTCAAGACTACGACTTTAATTTAGTGCTAAATCAGGGGATAGAATTTCTGTCATCTGAACGCGGTGCTTTTATTCGTGACAAACTAGTAGATGAATCTGTTAACGGACTTGATGCTTTAGGTAAAAATGTTTTGCATAACTTTACCTCCTTGTTGCGAGAACGGGTAGGATTGACAGCAGTTAATAAAACTCCAGCGGCTACAGTTGAGCAACAACAAACCTTAGAGCATATCAAACGTATATTAGGTATTCTCCAAGAAACAAGAGGCTTTGACCCAGTGCAACTTGCATCCCAAATTGCCCAATTATTGGTAAATTCAGATGTACAACGTTTAGGTCAACAAATTGCCAACCGCTTCACGCAGAAAGCTGTAGCCAGGTTAATTCGGCAATTATTGGCATCCTAGTAAAAGTTATGAGTTAAAAACTATATTTAACTTATAAACCATTCATTCTAGCAACTATATAACCTAACTCTTCTAGCTTTTCTAAGACCTTAGTTGCACTTTGAGCAACGCTTTCCTGGTTAGTTTTGCATTCGACTTCAGGACAGAGTGGTATTTCATAAGGATCATCAATACCAGTGAAGTGCTTAATTTCTCCTGCTCTTGCTTTTTTATATAACCATTTTACGTCTCGTTGTTCACAAACTTCTAATGATGCATTGACGTAAACTTCAATGAAAAATTGAATACTTTGGCGCACTTCTTCCCGAATTTCGTGGTACGGCGAAATAGCTGAAACCAATACAATTACATTATTTCTGGCAAGAAGTTGAGCTACAAAGCCAATGCGCCGAATATTTTCCTCTCGATCCTCTTTACTGAAACCCAATCCTTTGCATAGGTTTTGACGTAGTGCATCAGCGTCCAGAACTTCAACTCTGTATCCCTGTATCCGCAGTTCCTTCTCCAGGAATTGACAGATAGTAGTTTTACCTGCACCACTCAGACCAGTGAACCATACTGTTACACCACACTTTTGTTGTCTCATCCTACTTTCGTCGTACATTTTAAATGGCACACTAAAAAAGCTTTTTTAGGTAATTGTGGGTCAAATAGTAATTTTATTTTTATAATCCTTTTTTAGCAGGAATTTCAGCCATTGCAAGGCAGCCCGTGTCAGCCTTGCTACTTTTACCTCTACTGATTTCGAGTAAAGGAATCGCATAATCATACGTATTTAGGCTAAATTTAGTGCCACCATCAGCATTACTAGTGGTTTTTGTCTCTGGTCAAGACACCCTCAACTTCACCAACCAAAATGGGATTATCGGCAGCTACAACAGCAGCACAGGTGTTTTAACCTTAATCGGTAGTCGCAACCATTGCTGACTATCAAACTGCACTGCGTTCCATTACTTATACCAACAGCAGTGATAATCCTAGTCTTACACCTCGTAACCGTCAGCTTTCTAGTTAATGATGAGACTGCTAATAGTACTGCCGTTACCCGTAATATTAATATTACGGCGGTGAATGATGCGCCTGTTGCTGTTAACGACAGCATCACCACAAACAAAAACACACCCGTTATTATTAGATACTACGCTCGATTCGGGCTTGTTTCGACTTGGTACCAGTGCGATAGCAGGAAGCGATCGCTTTATCTATGATCAAACTACAGGTAATCTTTTCTTTGACGCAGATGAGATTGGTAAGGCTGCACAAGTTCAAATTGCTCAGTTCTCGAATCAGGCAGTGCTTAGTAGTGCAAATATTACTGTCATTGTCTAACGAAAGCTAACTATAGCAAGCATTGAGAGATTACTTAGTAAGAGACAGATCAACTCTTACTGAGTAATCTCTCAAAAATACACATTTGAGTGCAACACAACTACAAACTTTTAACTTTCCTCTTGGGAATAACCGTTTTTCTCGCGTTTGAGGCTTTCTTCTAAGGCTTGAATTTGTTCGCGTCTGGCTTCCAACTCTAAAGAACGCCTTGCTAAGTCTTGGTTTTGCAACGTCAGGGATTGTCGCCAATGTTCTGCTCGCTCGGCCTCATGCTGCAAAAATTCTGGGGTAATGCCGATGGTGAGGTAGTTTTCTACCAGATGCAGTACCCAGTTAGTGGCGTCTTCTAGTCTTTCAATATCGCCTGTAGGAGAAAGTTCAACTAGAACAAGCAAGTTCTCACTCATGATCTTTCCCTTTCCAAGCAGAATGAAAGCTTCTTCGGGAATTATCGCCCACAAGTTATCAGCTTCTTGACGCGCCAATAAGCGTAACTGGTGCTGGTCTAAAAAATCGTTTTTACGCACCTGGGCTAGATATAGCATGAGGGTCGCTTCGCTCCAATTCAAAATTCAAAACTTGTACTGAGCTTGTCGAAGTATTCAAAATTCAAAAAAATTTAATAAAAAAATAAGTGCCAGAATGGATATTTGGATTTTGTTAATTGGTAATGGGTAATTAGAAATTGTTAACACTCCCATTACCCATTACAGTTATCCTAAGCCAAGCAGGCGATGCCTACATTAACCCCTTAAGGCGATCGCGCAAAATTTCTGCTTGTTTCTGTGCTTCTGCTAAGGCTTCCCGCGCTCCCTGTACCACGTCGGCTCTAGCTCTATCTACAAAACTAGGATTGTTTAATCTGGTACTCAGAGATTGAACTTCTGCTTCGGCTTTACTCAAGCTTTTCTCTAGTTTGGCACGGACAGCTTCAATATCTACTACACCGCTCAAAGGAATTAGCACTTGTATTGTACCAATCACACCTGCGATCGCATTTTCTGATTCTTGTGGTTGTTCTAATTCTCTCTGCGAAAAAAAGCGGCTCCATAACCTAAGTCTCGCTTGAGCAGTGAGTAAATTTTGGCTAATAAACCAAGCTGTGTAACCAAAACCAACTAATTCAAAGAAAGTTCCGATGATCGGAATGTCATCAATGGCATACCCCACAGCTAAACCCAATCTACCAAAGACAATCGCTACAATAATTAAGCCAATTGTCTTCAAACTCCTCTGAGGTTTTTTAACAGCAACAGCTTGGCTTTTTTGCTTGTCAGTAATGGTTAAAGTCTCAACCTTAGCCAAATCTTTAATATAAGACTGTCCAGCAGTGAGAATCTCCCGCTCGTTCTCGCTTTCAGTTTGCAAATTCGCTGTCACTTTTATCCCTGGCTTAATATCCGCTTCAGCACGCAAGTTCCGAATTGTACGGATAGTACCAATCAGCAATTCAAACTGTTCTTCTAAAGCTGGATCAATCAGGTTTGCATCCACCTGCGGATAGAATTGTAAGGCTAAAGTTTGCGAGGAATCTACTGGTTGTTGGGTGAGAGTCTGCCAAATTTCCTCGGTAATATGTGGCATAAAGGGATGAAGCAGTTTCAAAATTCCTTCCAGCACGTAGGCGAGGGTTTGTTGTGCTACCCGCCGCGATGTGGGGTCTGCATCTGTTTGTAGCCTGGATTTAACCAGTTCAATATACTGATCGCAGAAATCACCCCAGATGAATTCGTAGAGTCCCTTAGCTGCTTCGCCTAAACCGTAATTATCGATGTAATTGGTGGTTTGTTTGACAACTTGATGATACCGCGAGAGAATCCAGTGATCGCTCAATTCTGTAGCTACTGGGTTCCCCAATTGTTGCGGTGTCTGTCCATCCAAATTCATCATCACAAACCGGGCAGCATTCCACAACTTGTTAGTAAAGTTGCGGGAAGCCTCCACCGATGCCGATTCATCCTTTTTGCGATCATATTCTAACCGGATATTTTGTCCAGCCCCCGCAACTTCTCTAATTAGGGTATAGCGCAGGGCATCCGTACCATATTTGTCAATTAATAACAACGGGTCAATACCATTACCTTTGCTCTTTCCCATCTTTTGACCTTTTTCATCCAGCACCAAGCCGTGGATGTAAACTGTTTGGAAAGGCATTTGTCCGGTAAAATGCCCAGCCATCATGGTCATTCTGGCTACCCAGAAAAAGATGATATCAAAGCCTGTCACCAAAGTAGTAGTCGGGTAGTAAGTCGCTAAATCTTGAGTTTGTTCCGGCCAGCCCAAAGTCGAAAATGGCCAGAGTCCAGAAGAAAACCAAGTATCTAGCACATCTGGGTCTTGTTCTAGCTTGACATTTTCACCAAATTGCGCTTGAGCTTTCTCCCAAGCTTCAGTTTCTGATTTTGCCACCACAAAGGGCGTGTTATCGGTAATTTGCCCATCCGTTTCACTAACAGCGTACCAAGCAGGAATTCGGTGTCCCCACCATAATTGGCGAGATATGCACCAATCATTGAGTTTTACTAGCCAATCACGATAGACCTTTGTCCAGCTTTGGGGGACAAACCTTGGAGAAGCTTGCTGGTCGAGGAATTCGAGAGTGTTGTCAGCTAGGGGACGAATTTTGACAAACCACTG
The DNA here is from genome assembly GCF_036917555.1 of Nostoc sp. GTDB lineage: Bacteria > Cyanobacteriota > Cyanobacteriia > Cyanobacteriales > Nostocaceae > Nostoc. The sequence continues at coordinate 48,834 of NZ_JBALDD010000082.1, forward strand.
AGTCGAGAGGAGGGGTTCAATGGGTACTTTACCGCGATCGCTATAGGGAACGGTATGCTTATAATCTTCTATCTTCACTAAAAAGCCATCTGCCTCTAAGCGAGAAACCACGTTCTTTCTAGCAACAAAGCGGTCTTGTCCTTGAAACTCCCCGGCATTAGCATTGAGAGTGCCGTCTTTATTCATAATGTTGATCAACGGCAGATTATGACGCTTACCCATGTCAAAATCGTTCAGGTCATGGGCGGGAGTTATTTTCACGCAACCCGTGCCAAAGGTGGGATCAACAAATTCATCGCCAATGATCGGAATTTCTCGTTGTAGAATTGGCAGAGTTACAGTTTTGCCGATGAGATGTTTGTAGCGATCATCATTGGGATTAACCGCTACAGCCGTATCGCCTAGCATCGTTTCTGGTCGAGTTGTCGCCACCTCTACAAAACCAGAACCATCGGTAAGGGGATAGCGGAAGTGCCAGAGATTTCCATTCACCTCTTGATTTTCAACTTCCACATCAGACACAGCCGACTGAGAAGCTGGACACCAGTTAACTAAATATTCACCACGATAAATTAAACCTTCCTCGTAAAGACGAGTAAACGCCTCAACAACAGCTTTAGATAAACCCTCATCTAGGGTAAACCTTTCCCGCGACCAGTCCACCGAGACACCCAAGCGTCGTAGCTGATTAAGAATTGTTCCCTCAGACTCCGCCTTCCATTGCCAAGCGCGTTCTAGGAACTTTTCGCGCCCCAACTCGTAGCGAGTCTTCCCCTCTGTCTTGAGTTGCTTTTCCAGCATACTATGCACAGCAATGCTGGCGTGGTCAGTTCCCGGTAGCCACAGGGTATTGCGCCCCTGCATCCGGTGGTAGCGCACGAGGGTATCAATCAACGCACTTTCAAAAGCGTGACCCATGTGTAAGCTACCGGTAACATTCGGCGGGGGAATGACGATGCAGTAGGGTTCACCGCCTTTATTGGGGTCAGCTTTGTAAACTTGGTTGTCTTCCCAGAATTTTTGCCACTTGGCTTCAGTGGAAAAAGGGTCGTAGAGACTAGGGAGATTGGGAATAGTTGCAGTCATGCGGGGCAAACTAACTATGGAAGGACTCTAATAAATTTTGCCACAGGCTTGGAGAGGGTTTGTTTACCAATTTTCGAAATCGTGGATATATCCCTTAAAAAATCTGGAAATGCGAAATCTATTTTTGACCCTTGTAGTTATCTTGAATAAATTCCGTAGCTGACATCTGTATATTCGCTCAGAAAGACTCATGAAATTGAAACCAGGTTTATTTCAACTGATCGTGTTAGTTATGACTGTATCGCTACTTGCTTCTTGTGCGACAACCCCAGAAGCAAGACAGTCAGATTGCAACTCCACAACGTCGCCAAACCAACAAGCCAATAACTGTTCTCCCTCATCTAATAGTAGCGGTAGATCAAGTGGTTACTCTGGTGGTAGTAGCATTAGAAGATCCGGTTATGGTAATTCATCGGAGGTCGGGACTTCCAGCGGTTCTTCCAACGGTCGTAGTGGTTTTGGTAGTTTCGGTCGCGGTGGTCATGCAGGTGGATAAGAGAGTTATGAATATTTTCAAAAGTCCTCAACGAAAACGTCTATTTCAGTCGATGAAAATGGGTTGGTACAACTTTGCTCCGATTGAAGAAGGAACAGGTATACCTCTAACTGACCAAGAAACACCTTACGCTCTTTATTATTGCCATCAAGTTTTACCGCAGACCATACAAGAAATCCAGCAAGCATCGGAATTAGTTGGTAGTATTTTAACCCAAACGTGGAAAATTATTCGTACTCTTGATGAAGATACACTACTTTATTATGGATTTCCTGAAGCTACAATTAAGTTAGTTAAATATGACTTTCTCGCACCATTTTGTATGCGTCTTGATTGGTGCTGGAATCAAGAGGCAGGGATAAAAAAAGTAGTAGAAACTAATCCCCAAACTCCTAGCTTTTGGTTTGAGTGTACAGATGGTAATAAAAAAGTCGCCAAACATTTTGGATTGCAAGAACCAGATTTAGATGCTCAAAAAATTTTAAAAATAACACTCAATCAACATGTCAATAGAGCCGCATTAATTTTGGGTAAACCAGTTACAGATTGTCGCGTAGCATTTACAGCTTTGAACAATGCCGAAGATTTAGGTACTATGCGATGGTTAAGCAATTACTTGGAATCTAAAAGTGCCATTTTACCCTTAGAATATCTTGGCATCAAAGATGGTGAGTATCTATTTGACCAGAGAACACAAAAACCAATAGATATACTCTTTATGTGGTATCCGGTGGAATGGCTAATCCATGATACTGATGAAAAAGGTGAAAGATTATGGCCGGCTCTAGAGCAACTAATTATTGAGAATAAAATTGTAATTGTGAATTTTGGTTCTGCTTTTGCACTGCAACCAAAGAGTGTATTTGCCCTAATTACAGATTTGGGATATGACTTTTTTTCTAACAAAGATGCTGCGACAGTCTGGGAATATTTCCCGAAAACATCACTGAGTACAACAGGAATAGGTAATTCATACTTTGCCAAACCTATTCTAGGAAGAGAAGGTGAAGGAGGATTTGCAGTTAGTTCAGGAAATATCTCTGTGCGTAGTAGTAATAATGACCCTTGGTATACACAACAGAATTATGTGTATCAAGAGTTATTAGAGTTTCCTAAACTAGAAATTGATGGCAAGTCAATGACTCAGGTTTGGGGAGCATGGCTATATAACGATGGTAGCGATAAGTTTATACCTGGAGGTGTAGGAATCCGCCTTTCTGAAGGGGAAATTACAGATAACTTATCCTATTGGTGTCCTATTGGATGCTAATTTTAATAGCATCGATAATTAGAGGCAAACATGAAACCTCAAACCACCAACTGTTCACCCTGGACATATATACCCACGCTATATTTTGCCTCCGGCATACCTTACGTCATCATCAACACAGTTTCCGTAATCTTTTACAAAAAGTTGGGAATAGATAATACTCAAATCGCTTTATGGACAAGTTTTCTCTATCTACCTTGGGTCATCAAAATGTTTTGGGGCCCAATCATTGATATTTACTCTACCAAACGCAAATGGATACTTTATACCCAATTTGCCATGTTCGCTTGTTTGGGTTTGATAGCTTTATCCTTACAACTGCCAAATTTCTTTTTTATCTCCCTTGCAACATTAACAATAGGAGCATTTATTTCTGCGACTTATGACATTGCTACAGATGGTTTCTATCTACTGGCTTTATCTCCAGAACAACAAGCCTTTTTTGTTGGCATTCGCTCACTGTTTTATAGAATGGCTGTCATTTTTGGCTCTGGAATATTAGTAGTCTTAGCAGGTCAGATTGAAGTATCTCTCAATAATATTCCTTTAAGCTGGACTATAGCTATTGGCTTTTCATCTTTAATTTTAGCAATTTTGTTTATTTCGCATCGCCTAATTTTACCTTTACCTGAATCAGACAATCAACGACAAATACAAGCTAAGGAAAATATACCATTTTGGTCAATAATTAGCTCATATTTTGTTCAAGATAAAATTATAAATATTTTAGCATTTATATTACTATACAGACTTGGTGAAGCAATGCTTGTGAAGATAGCCTCTTTATTTTTATTGGACAAACTAGAAGTAGGGGGCTTAGGGCTATCAACATCAGATGTCGGGTTAGTCTACGGGACATTTGGGGTAATATCCCTGATTTGCGGAGGAATTTTAGGAGGCTTGCTAATTTCTAGATATGGATTAAAAAAGTGCCTGTTTCCTATGGCTTTAGCTTTGAATTTACCTGATGTATTTTATGTGTATATGGCTTACACGAAACCTTCGTTGACATTAGTGTATCCTTTGGTTTCCTTAGAGCAATTCGGATATGGTTTTGGATTTACAGCTTTTAGTGTTTATTTAATGTATATTTGCCAAGGTGAATATAAAACTTCTCATTTTGCCATCTCTACTGGGATTATGGCTTTAGGCATGATGCTACCAGGTTTAATTAGTGGTTATCTGCAAAAAGCTTTTGGTTATCCATTATTTTTTATTTTGGTTTTTTTGCTGACCATTCCGGGGATGATTGCTCTATTTTTTATACCTTTAAAAGAAGAACCAAAGCGTCAGAATAATTAATATTATTACCGCTCATGAGTTATATTTTGGGAATAGATGGCGGCGGTAGCAAGACTGTTTGTATACTAATGAATGATTTGCGTCAAGTACTAGGTCGTGGTGAAGCAGGCCCATCTAATTATCAGAGTATAGGTATTAAAGCCACTCTACAATCTATTCAATCTGCAATTCACAATGCAGTTGAAGCAGCAATAATTACAAATACTGTGAATATTGATGCAATATGTCTGGGTTTAGCGGGTGTAAGTCGTACAGCAGATATCGAAGTAGTAAAAGGTTTAGTTAAAGAGTTACAGAATAACAAATTGCCTATTACTTGGGCATTACAGCCAGCGAATATTGTAATTTGTAACGATGCTTTAATTGCTTTAGTTGGTGGAATTGGTCAGCCTGTAGGAATTGTGGTTGCAGCAGGTACGGGTTCGATAGTTTTTGGACGAAATCATCAAGGACATACTAAGCGAGTCGGCGGCTGGGGATATATTCTAGGAGATGAAGGTAGTGCCTATAAAATTGCGATCGCTGGTATGAATGCAGCATTAAAATCTTATGATGGACGGGATATCTCAACGAGTTTGGTAGAGGGTTTCAAACAACATCTTAATTTGGCAAGTATAGAAGATTTAATAGAAGTAATATATCGGCGAGAATGGGGAGTCAAACAGATAGCTGCTTTAGCACCAGTTATAGATTTGGCAGCAGCGTCAGGTGATGAAGTAGCGAATAACGTAATTGACGATGTTGTAAAAGAGTTGGTAAAAGCTACATCTACAGTAATTAATGCAATTTTTAGTGCTGACTCAGTTTTAGATGTAGTTACCACGGGAAGTGTATGGCGTGGTAAATCCAAGATACATCAGAGATTTGCTGCATCTCTTATTAAGAAGTTTCCTAATATAAAAGTAATTTTTCCCAGGTATGAGCCTGCTTACGGTGCTGGTTTGTTGGCATTGCAGACAACTCAAAATTAACGGGCTACTAACTGTTAAGCGAAGAAAGCAATAATAGAAATTTTTAGTCTGCAAATATGCGCCCCAAGAAAGTTACTATTTCAGACCAAGCAGCGGTGGTAGCACTAGAATCATAACGATAACCGTCGTCGCGCATAAAAGTATGTTCTGCTTCATACAAAAAAACTTGGTGAGGTACGTTAGCATTCTCAATTGCTCTTATTATGGTTTTGCGATCGCTCTCTGGTATATGAGGGTCAAGAGTACCAAATACCATTAGCATCTCGCCTTTGATTTCACTTACCCTCTGGATTGTATCGGCTACCTCTTTACCCAGTTTGCCACTGGGAATACCAGTAGGGTAACAGCAGACACAAGCCCGAATTTCGCTTTGAAATGCTGCGCGGAATGCTAAATGTCCACCAATACAAAAGCCGAGAGTGCCTATTTGATTGGGAGAAACCGCACTCTCTGTTTTCAGAAATTCAATCACAGCAAGGCAATCGGCATCATAATCAGCTATGGAGGTTCGACGCGCATCGTCATTACCCCGCATCCGTCCCAGATCGTCTGGCTCAATTACTAAACCAACTGGTTCAATACGGTGAAAAATTTCTGGGGCTGCTACTACATAGCCGTATCCTGCTAAGTAGTTAGCTAGACGAATCATTGGATCACCTAACTGATAAATATCACTATAGAAGACAATACCAGGGTATTTTCCTGCTGCTTTGGGAGCCGCAACATAAACACGCATTAAGCTGCCATCTACTCTTAACTCAACATTGCGCTTAGTGATTTGCACTTTTTTGTCTCCGTGTTACGCTTGCTGTCATTAGCTTCTACACTATAGCGCCGCAGCATCCGGTTACTTTCAACCCACAATTTGGCGTTCTTTTCCTAGTGAAAGTTTGTTGCGATCGTCTTAATATACCCGTTACCTTAGCGATGGTAGGCTATATAGCTGTTTTAGTACCACTTGTAAATTTGGCAGCAGCATCAGGTGATATAGTAGCGGATTAAGAGAAAACATTATCTTTTAAATGAAAAATAATGGATAGTAGCCAAAACTCAAATAAATTCTTTATTTTCAATTCTTTTGAAATTATAAAAAGCTACAAAAAAAATTATTATAATGGTTATTATAGTTTTCAAAACTCTCAAGAACATATAGATTTTAGAGAAAAAGTAGAACAACCATTTAATGATTTTTGTTATTTGATATATCAGCAAATACCAAAGGAAATTGCTGCTAATGATTTTTGTGGAATAGTAAAAATGGAACGTTATCTTTTATATAAAAAGGCTCACTTACACACATATTTAGATAGATTTTCAAATTTATATATAGAGATAACAGAGCTAGGTATAGAAATAGGATTTGTAGAGGACACAGGTGAAGTTTTAGCCGAAAATATTGCCGAGATTAACCCTCTAATAATGTCCAAAATAGTTGCCCAAAATATACATATATTTTGTGATCTTTCTGATACAAATCTTAATAGCTACTTTTGGGAAAAAAATAAAATTTTAAATAATCCTTGGGAATATTTAATTGATGAATTTAATCAATGGTTTAAAGCTTATGTTCCTTTTTTATGGCTATCAGTATCTAATGAATTAATACCATCTATTAGTAAATATATAAATCCGAATAATCCTAATTATAGCTTAAAGGACTTTGCTCAAGATATTGGCTTAATAGCAGAAGACTTAGAGTTAGAGCGCTGGATACGCATAATACATCGTAAAGGTCAAGCAATTTTATATGGTTCACCTGGAACAGGAAAAACTTATATTGCTGAAAAACTTGCTCAACACTTAATCGCTGGTGGTGACGGTTTCTCAGAACTGGTGCAATTTCATATAGGATACTCTTATGAAGATTTCATTCAAGGCATTCGTCCTCAAAGCCAAGATGGAATATTAGCATATCCACTTGTTCCAGGAAGATTTTTAGAATTTTGTAAAAAAGCTGAATCTCGTGAAGATACTTGTGTTTTAATTATCGATGAAATAAACCGTGCAAATTTAGCTCAAGTTTTTGGCGAACTAATGTACTTACTTGAGTACCGAGATAGAGAAATTCCATTAGCTGGCGGTAACAGGTTTCGCATCCCGAAAAATGTCCGCATTATTGGCACAATGAATACAGCAGATAGGTCTATTGCCAATATAGATCATGCACTTCGTCGCCGTTTTGCATTTATTGAACTTCGTCCAAACTATGATGTGCTGCGACGGTATCACCTAAAAAAAGGTTTTAGAGTAGAGGGATTAATTAACATTTTACAGCAATTAAATCAGGCGATCGCAGATAAAAACTACGAAATTGGTATTTCATTCTTTTTAACAGACAACCTACGTGAAGATATAGAAGATATATGGCGCATGGAAATTGAGCCATATTTAGAAGAGTACTTTTTTAACCAGCTAAAAAAAGTAGATGAGTTTCGCTGGGATGAAATCAAGAATAAACTATGGATATAAACCCAGCACAACCAAGAATTATTGAGATTACAGAATACGAAAATAAATTATTTCCGCTTGATAAAATAGCCTATTTAGCCGGAGTCGAGTTATATGAGAAATACAAAACACAAGTAGATATAGAATTTCCTACCTATACAACGAGACAGCATTGGAAACTCAAAGCTAAAGGATGGGTAGGTTACATTCCTGTCACTCCTGAATTGCATCTAAAAATAAATCCGAAAGTGCCTATCCAAAACCTCTTCGGAATGCTGGAATATGCCTACAATTTAAAAGGGTTTCGCTTTCTCGAAGGGCTGATGGATTGTGAATCTATAGAGGAATTTTATAATAATCTGGCTCAGATATTATCCCATAAAGTTTTAGAGCGATGCCGCAAAGGATTATATCGTACTTATTTGCCTAAAACACAGCAGCTTTTTTATGTGCGAGGAAGGCTAGATGTGCGACAGGTAATTCAAAAGCCGTGGAATGTTAAACTTCAATGCAATTACGAAGAACATACGGCTGATATTAAAGAAAATCAAATCCTGGCATGGACACTTTATATCATTGGTCGTAGCAATTTATGTTCAGAAAGAGTATCACCAATAGTACGAAAAGCTTATCACGCTTTACAAGGATTAGTAACACTGCAACCTTGTAACGCAGAAGATTGTATCGCCAGACAATATAATCGCCTCAATCCAGACTATCAACTATTACATAATTTATGTCGATTCTTTTTAGAAAATAGTAGCCCCAGTCATGAGAGGGGAAATCACAAAACTCTACCTTTTCTCGTCGATATGGCACATTTATATGAACTTTTTGTTGCGCAATGGCTAAAGAAAAATACGCCACATGGTTATTTTTTCAAACAGCAACATCCAATAGAAATTAGTCAGAATAGGCACTTTACTATAGATATATTACTGTGTGATGCTGATACTGGCAAAACAATAGCAGTTTTGGATACAAAGTATAAAGCCCCAGAACAGGCAGGATATACAGATATTTATCAAATGATCAGCTACGCCAATACAACAAAATGTAAGCAAGCTTTTTTGATATACCCCAAAGACTTGACACAGCGACTAGATATTAAAAGTGAGCAAATCCAAGTCCGCAGCCTCACCTTTTCCCTAGATGATAATCTTGATTGCGCAGGTCAAACCTTTTTAAAAAACCTTTTTCTCCTAATCTGCTGAGAACTTATACCAATAATTAGTAAAGGGGACAGATGACATTCGCTTGCTGCGAAGCACCCATCCCCGAATAGCTGCCCAGATCATGAACCTGGAATCTATAGTCCGGTATCTAATCATCCCAGTATCGGCCGAGATATATCGATTGTCACTGGGATAGATACTGATTTACGAAATACCTACGAAAAGATTGTTACACAATTACTCTTGTTCACCCTTACTTGCGCCTCCCATCGCCAACAGCGCCGTTCCGTAAGCTGCTTCTGTGTACACTGATGCTACTACAGGAACCTGCAAATTACGCGCCCTAATTGCAGTCCAAGTATCATTCGCCGCGCCACCACCAGCAGTATAAACATGGCTCAATTTGTCTGCACCCATTTGTTGTAATAATTCATACCCTCGCGCTTCTATGCGGGCAATGCTTTCTAATAACCCATGCAAAAATTCCACTGGATTATCTGGACGTGGTTCCAAACGCGGCGGTAGATTGGGATCGTTAATCGGAAAGCGATCGCCTACCTTCAACAACGGGTAATAATCTAACTTACTGGCTTTTGATGCATCAATCTCCCGGCTAAGGCTTTCTAACTCAGCGTTTATGAAAAATTGCTTTAGTACTGCACCTCCAGTATTAGAAGCACCCCCAGTCAGCCACAAATCCCCCAAGCGATGGCTGTAAATCCCATATCTGGCATCTTCTACACGGGTACGACTTAACAACTTTAGTACCAACGTTGAACCAAGGGAAGTTACGGCTTCACCAGGTAATTTTGCGCCACTGGCGAGAAAAGCGGCAATACTATCAGTTGTACCTGCACACACCAGACAATCACAGCAAAAACCGAACTTATCGGCAATTTCAGGACGTAATTGGGCAATCAGAGTCCCAGGAGGTAAAACTTTGGGTAGCTGAATCGATATTTGCAAATTTTCTAGCCATTCTGGGTATTTCAACTCTTCTACGTCATAACCCAGCTTTAAAGCATTATGGTAATCGCTAATACCCAACTGTCCATGCAGTAGAAACGCCAGCCAATCTGCTTGATGCAGGAAATATCTAGCTTCACTAAAAGACGGTAATTGTCTCATCCACAAAAGTTTGGCTAGGCTGGAGGTGGCACTCAACACGGTATGATTGGGTGGTGCGATACTCCTCAAATGCTCTAGCACAGATGATCCCCGCGCATCGTTATACAGTAATGGTGCATCTACAGGGTTGCCAGCAGCATCGACCAGTAAGACGGTGGAAGAAGTCCCATTGATGGCGATCGCTTTAATTTCTCGCCGTAATTGGTCAGGTATTTGTTCCAGCAACGCAAACAAAGCCTCCTGCCAAATTTTTGGCGTAACGGCATTTGGTGAGTCATGGAAGGGATATCGCATTTCTGATTGAATACAAGAGGCTTCCTCGTCAATCACCACACCGCGTCCGCCAGATGTGCCGAAGTCGATACCCAGATATAAATTCATAATTTTTATAAATTTTTTTAATGGAGAATAAATAAGGACTACTGACTAATAACTGCTTTTGTTGCATCTTGTAACAACATATTCCCCAATTCTCGCAAAACAAGGAAAAGTAGTAAACGAACTGTTCAAAATCTATTCAGATTAGGAGGTTTTCAGGCATGCCTATTTTAGATACTCTGTACATCGCTCAGTTGTCTTCCATCTCAGATACTCAAGTCTACATCGCTCTAGTTGTAGCCTTGATCCCAGGAGTTCTAGCTTGGCGATTAGCCACAGAACTTTACAAATAACGCTCCGATGTGACACAGTTAAAAAGCTAATAATCCTGGCATTACGGAGTGCAATTTCCAGACTTTATGACTTTATGTCATAAGTACCTAGAAACCTTGCACTTACGTAAGCCAGGTTATTTTTTAACTAGTGCGACACTTGTAGCTATTTCGAAAAAATGAAGTAATATGACAGCTAAATCAAGCATTCAGGAGTGCTGAGTGCTAATTCAGCTCCGAGTATCGAGTGCTGAGTGCTGAGTTGGAAATTTCACTCAGCACTCATAACTCAGCACTCTTGATAGTGCTTCCCTTCACTAAGCGAGGTTATCTTTTAGCATCATGAACGCGATTCAACCCTCTAGAGCACCGTTACAACCTATACAAAAACGCCGGGTCATTTCTCGACCAAAGCGGCATCTTCGTCAACGTTCTTACCAGGTGATGGCACTGGAAAGCACAGCCAAAATAGCGGTCAATCTTGTGATTACAGCCGTTGCAACATCTGCTTTAACACAACTCTTGCCTTATCATTGGTTACAGCAAGAAAAATTGCGAGAAATGAGTACCGAAGTCAAGCTGATGGAAGGACATGTCAATGGTTTACAGGCGGAATTTAGCCGTAACTTTGATCCGCAAGAAGCTAAAATTATTAGACAACGACAAGGATACCGATTTGATCCCAGCCAGCGTCAGATCGTGTTGATGAATCAAGATCGCCGAGAAGATGAGCAAACAGACTCATTACCTTAAGACAAATGGCGAATTTGGGATTATTGAGGTTTATTGTGATTCAGGCTACGTATAAACCCGGTGTTAATTTATATTATTGCTAATAAATAATGGTTAATAGCTAATTTTTGAATAGCTATGTAGTTATCATCTATTAGTCATTAACGATACAGCGTCGCTTTGCTCCAATTAAAAATTCCAAATTAAAAATTCAAAATGAAGAATTTACTTTTTGAATCTTGAATTTGCAAAAAGGACTAATCTACCAATTAGGACGCTGATTGAGATAGTAGCTCGTCTAGCCGATTTTCGAGTTGTAAACGCAAGCGACAACTAGTAATATCCTTATTGTTGTCAAGAGAGGGTAGTTTAGTAAGGGCACGACGATAATCAGCGATCGCACAATTCCAGTCGCCCCAAAGATGGTAAGTTCTGCCGCGTTCAGCCCAGATATGACCTTCTAGTTGACCGAAAAGCAGTGCTAGCTCAAAATTCTCAATTGCCACCTCGTATTGCCCCAAATCACGCCAGGTAATGCCTCGGTTAATCCACGCCCGAAGATAGTGAGGTTTCAAATCAATCGCTCGATCGTAGTCGGCAAGTGCTACTGCTAACTCTCCACGAGCCGCGTAGTAATTTGCTCGATTGTTATAAGCACTAGCCAAATAGGGATTAAGTTTAAGGGCAGCGTTGTAGTCGTCAAGCGCTTTTTGCCTTTCGCCACTTTGAAAATAAATTAGCCCCCGGTTGTTGTAATCAACGGCATTGTGGGGGTGGCGGCAGATTAGTTGGGTTAAAAGTGCGCTCGCTTCAGTAAAATCTCCTTGTTGAGCTAACTTTAAAGCAAAAGAGCGTAAGTAGCTATCCTCGAAAGTAGATTCGCTGCGATCGTTTTTCCTCTGCTCTTGAAGTTTATTTGTAGTATTTAGAACATACTTGTATTGGTTACTTTGCTGGTCATCGTCAGCTAAAAATGAGTGAATATTCATCTTTCCCTGCTTGAAATCCCTGCTTTTTTAAATAAAAGTCTAGTTTTTTAAGGCTGGTGGTTTTACCACTGTGTCTATTCTCAAGGTAGTTATGGTTACTTTAAAGCCGTCTTCAGACTGAGATTTAAACTACTCACACCAGTAGTAATCTACCCCTTAATAAACAATTGCTCCTCAAACCTAATCATAGATACTTGATCTTGAAGATGAATTCCCGAAATAGCAGACGTTAATCTCAAAAACTAGTCAAGTAGTGAGAGCAGCAAATTGGTAGAATGCCAACAAGCCGTTCGTTAAACAGGGGATGAGCAAGCAGGGGAAGCAAGGGAAGAGTAATTAATACCCCAATGCCCCATACTTCGGCTTACCTCGGCTTCGCTCGGCACAAGTCGCTCAGTACAAGTGCCTCATTCCCTAAATTCAATTTTTAAGTTTTGAGAAATTTTCCGATGACAACTGCAATTTCCTATCCCAATGCCCCTGATTTAGTAACCGATGATTACATTGTGATCGGCTTGGCAACCTGCTTCGTCAAAGAAGATGGAGAGGTTTATCAAATCGAAGTTATAGAACCGATTCCCTCTGCGGCTTTGGAAGCGCTTTTAAAGGGCATTCCTACCTCTTATAAGCTGGCTCATGCCACAACTTTGGGATCTGTGCTGGATGGCGATTCACAACTGCTGCCAGATGGCTTCCCAGAGTCGGCTCAGTTTGGAGAGGAATTTGTACCACGGGCATTTGCAGCAGCGCGTACCTACAAGCGTCGTGAATCTGCAAAATCTCTAATTCCATTAGGTACAAACTACACTGAATTTAAATATTCCATTGAGCGGAAACGGGTGTTAAACGCCGCCAGAGTTGTCACCAAAGAAGACAATATTAAACAGCATTCTCACACTCACAAAGTGCTTTAAGTAATTATGCTAAAACTTTACGGTAGCGCTCGTAGTCGAGCGTCAATTGTCCACTGGTATTTAGAGGAATTAGGAATTCCCTACGAATTTGTCAAGCTTGATATGCAGGTGGGTGAACATCTCCAGCCTGCATATTTGGCAATTAACCCATTTGGTAAAGTCCCAGCAATTGTTGATGGGGATTTTCAGCTTTGGGAATCTGGGGCAATTTTGCTGTATCTTGCCGATAAGTACAGTAAAACTCCACTTTCACCAGAGGAACGTGCTGTATTTTCCCAATGGGTGTTGTTTGCTAATGCTACCCTTGGTCCAGGGATTTTTGGAGAGGAGAATCGAGAACGGGAAATGCCCCGCTTGTTGACTCCATTAAATGAAATTTTCAGTAAGCAATCTTTTTTACATGGTAATAAGTTCACTATTGCTGATGTGGCAGTAGGGTCTATTCTGAATTATATTCCCATGATACTAAAGCTAGACCTCGGCCCCTATCCAGCGGTGTTGAACTATATGAAGCAGTTATCTGAGCGTCCGGCATTTCAAAGAAGTATTGGCGGACGGACTTAAAATAATTCGTAATTCGTAATTCGTAATTGAATTTTTAACTACGAATTACGAATTTGTTAACGATAATTTGTAAATTGCAAAGCAACTGGGTAGTCTTCTTGTTTTAGCCGCTGCATGACAACTTGCAAATCATCTTTAGATTTGGCAGAAACCCTCACAGCATCCCCTTGAATTGAAGCTTGTACTTTTTTGAATTCGTCCCGAATCAATTTGGAAATTTGTTTGGCGATTTCCTGACTGATGCCTTTTTTGAGTTTGATTTCTTGACGCACGCGATTACCACTGGCTGATTCAACCTTGCCAAAATCAAAGATTTTTTGGGAGAGGTTACGCTTGGCGGCTTTTTCTCGCAGAATGGTGTGTACAGAATCTAAGGTAAACTCGCTGTCAGTACTAACGTTAATGCTTTCTTCAATTAACTCGACAGTAGTTTGAGTGTCTTTGAGGTCATAACGACCTTTGATGTCTCGTATAACTTGATCGACAGCGTTAACCAACTCTTGTCGGTCAAAGTCGCTCACAATATCAAAGGAAAAAGTAGAAGCCATAAAACATTTTGGATTTTAGATTTTGGACTTCGACTTCGCTCAGTCGAACGATTTTGGATTGGGTATTGGGAAAACTCTTCCCCAGTTCCCATGCCCCAATTAACTAGTCGCTTGGATGATGCTCAAGAAAAAGAGAGTGGCACAGCCAAGGATGCCAATAGCAAACATGAGCGATCGCAAAAGGGGTATATTCAAAATATAAAAAATTGAGTATAGGAAACGAGCCACAACAAAGGCGATCGCAGCCACTTGGGCTGTAAAAGAATTTACACCAGTTACATAAGCCATCAATGCGGCTGCGGCAAATATCATAAAGGCTTCAAAGGTGTTCTGATGTGCCCAAGTAGCCCGTTGGGCATAAGGTGGCAGTTTATCAAACATGGCGCGAGGAGTAGAAAACATTTCATATCCAATACGCGCACGGGCATAAGCTACTAGCAAAAATGGCACATAAATCAGAACGGCAGCAGCAGCGATCGAGTACAAAAAAATTATCATTACTTATTAGTCGTAGGTTATTAGTCATCAGTCATCAGTCATCAGTCATTAGTCAAATACAAATGACAAAAGACAAATGACAAATGACTAATCAAAGTAGAAAAGCGTCACCACTTTTCTTTGTTCTTCTGCATCCTGACAAGTTTGCAACAGAGTGCGACTGTCGTGAAACGCAAAGCAGATTAGTTGCTGGCAACGGGAGACAATTTCCTTGTTGCACAAGTAACTAGCTTCCGCCAGAGATAAATTATCATTACTGGGATTTTCGACTAGATGCATTACCTGTTCTAGTTGCTGGCGCGATTCTAAAGGCTGGCGTTCCAGGCTTTGGGGTAAAATCACCGTCAACAAATTTGCATCAGCCCGGGTTGCTCCCTTAATAGCAGCTGAATTTGTACCTATAGCACCAGAAGTGATGATTCGATTACCCGATAAAACTAGGGCATAAGTCATCATTTCAATAAGATTCTGATGCGTAATCGGGACGTGACGAGAACCCAGCAAGGCAATTCTTTTAGAACCCGTTTGCTGGATTGTCGCTAGTTCTTGGGCTAATGTATCGAGGTTAATAAGGTCTGTTGATTGGCTCAAAGATGGAGATAATCAGACTAAACGACCCAGATATTTTACCAAACAGCGTGTAGATGCGAGGAAAACTTAAGTTAGACATTACGACTAATTTTCGATTCTTTGGTTCAGTAACTCTATTACTTGGTTACACCAAGCTAGCCAATGTGTTTCATAACTAATGCCATTTAGAAGAGTTAAATACTGAAATTTGCCTGGTTCTGGCAGTTCTTGCGGATTTTGAAAATAACGCTGTTCTAACTCTTTATACGTAGACAATTTTTTTTCATGGGCTTTTTGGTGATGTTCTAGCTCTGCCAAGATAATTTGCTTAGAAACAATATGACCAGCAAAAATTTTAACTAGTAAATCATCTTTAATCGGTGTGGGTTCACAGGGTTGAGCAATCCACTCTTTGAGGTGCTGTCCTCCCAAGTCTGTAACGCTGTAGAGCCTTTTATCTGGCCGTCCGGCTTGAAGAATCGACTCGGAACTGATCCATCCTTGATCTTCTAGCTTCGACAACTCCCGATAAATCTGCTGGTGACTTGCTGACCAGAAAAAGCCTACAGAGCCATCAAACCTTTTTGCTAAATCATATCCACTACAGGATGCCTCAACCAGAGCCGCTAATATTGCGTGCGCTAATGCCATAATTTTTAATTCACTACTTGACTTATGCAACTAATTGCATAAGGATAATTAACATGCAATTAGTTGCATATTAATTTAACCAACAAGGAGTGAGAGATGCCTCAAGTAATACCAGGACGATTTACAGCCGAGATTGATGAACCTTTTGTTGTGTTTCTGATTGGGATGCGAATTAATAAATTATTCGCTTTTTCCAAATGGATTCCCACAGCCAGGGCAATGTCACCTATGCTACAAAGCCTTAATCAGAATCCTGAAAAAGGGTTTTTAGGGGGAGAAACTTTTGTTTACTGGCGAGGAGTGGGACTGATTCAGTATTGGCGATCGTTCGAGGATTTGGAGCGTTTTGCTAGAAATCCAGCCGATGCACATTTAAAAGCTTGGCAAAGGTTTAATCAAGCCATTGGTGCTGATGGCAGTGTCGGCATTTGGCATGAAACCTATTTAATTGAACTGGGAAGATATGAGGCGGTTTACGGAAATATGCCTGTCTTTGGATTAGCTGCTGCAACGAAGCATGTCCCGGCTATGGGGCACAAGGAAACAGCACGCCGTCGCCTGGGAGGTGACGGCGAACCAGCTGTACCATCACCAGCAATACAGCCTCCTAACTGATACCTGAGCATTGATGCTCTTAATAGTTTGAGTTGATAAATCTAAGACAATGCCGCTGTGGGAGTTAAATCTAATTTGGATAACAAGCGGTCAATGTCAAAATGCTGGGACATCAACTGGCGAATATACAGAACCTTAATCGGCTCGTGGACACGGACTTGACCAAAAGTGCGGTCAACAATTTCTACAGTGGTGAGAGTGTCTAAGTCAACAGACAAAATGGGGATTTCTAGTTCTTCAGCGCGACTGAGAATGAACGGTGGGGGTGGTAGTTGCCCAGTGAGAATTAAACATTGGGTAGAAGTTTCCAAAGCCGCTTGCTGAATTTCCACCCGATCACCTCCTGTCACCACTGCCATATTCTGGCGTTTGCGGAAATATTTCACAGCTGAATTGACATTCATCGCTCCAATTGCCAGACTTTCTACTAACAAATCCATGCGATCGTTGCGACAGAGAACATCAGCCTTTAACTGCTTGACTAGTTCGCCAACACTGACGCTGCGGAGCAAATCGCTATTCGGCAGCATTGCTAGCACTGGAATCTCCTGCTGTTCCAAAAATGGGCGCAACAGAGTGTCAACTGCTTCTAGTTGGGTGACAGGAATATCATTGATGACAACTCCAATCAAGCGATCGCCCACACGCTGTTTTGCAGCCAATAGCGCCTCAACCGAAAGCAACGATTTATAGCGGGCTACTAACAGCACACCAGCATCCAATACTTCAGCCATTTGCAGTAAAGACAAGTCAAACAAATTGCCTTCAGACAAATCACCAGGCCCCTCCAATAACACCAAATCTCCTTGAGACTTATGTAAATATTGCTGTATTAGAGACTGCTGATAATCGGTTTTGTCTTCCCCCTGCAAGCGCTTTTGCACATTTGGTTCATCCAAAGCCAGCATTGTAGGTGCAACACGGTTTTCCGGCAAATTGAGGCTAAGAGCGATGAACTGGACATCTTCCTCAATTACAGTTCCACTAGACGAATTGAAAGACGTACCGAGTGGTTTACCGTAGGTAATATCCAGACCTTTTTGCTGTAACTGATGAGACAAACCCAGAACAGTTGCAGATTTACCGCTGTAATTCTCGGTTGATCCAATCAGCAAATATTTAGGGGATTTTGGCACACATGCACTCCTAATTTCAAAAGTCAGAAGAACCCAGCTAGGTGTTTCCTAATTCTAGTTCCTTCTGGCAAAAGCCTCTTGCTCTCACAAATTAAGGTTTCCCAGAATGACCTTCTGATTGAACAAGCAGGGGAGAGATAGAGTGTATTGCATACAAACGAGCGACGCCGATAGCGAATGCGAGTACGTCTCCAAGAGTTGCGTAAAGCCTTCTCTTCGAGAGGCTTCACCAACGGCATGGCTTCGCTTAGAGCGAGTCTTGCCGAAGGCACGCTGCGCGAACGAGTGTCATAGCCCGTTGTAGACATCGCTATATGGAACTTGAGGCTTAAGTTTCAGGCTCATAGCCTAAGTCCGTTCAAACTGATAGATATCTTGCAGCATTCTTGATTAGGACGATCGCCCACCCAGAAATAAATTTCTCTTTCTTGTAGCTCAATTCTACTAAGCATGGAATCAAGCCCTTGTTCGGTCTTTTTTAGAAGACTTGAGCTATTGGCCTCGGAATTCATTCTAAGGCAGTTGTTGGGACTGGTGCAAGAATCAGTTCAAACAGACTCAATTGAGTGAGTTTGAGTCCGTTTTTATTAACTTATCTTACACTGCGATCTATGTTGTCCGTATTTTTAGCGTAAAATTGCGTTTCTAGATATAAATTTTAAGTAAATATAAACTTATCAATATAATATTGAGTAATTTTTTAATTTATGACTAATATTGTTGACTTATATTATTTTATCATGGCATTATAAGCACATAAGTATTCCGACTTAGTATTTTATAAACTTTACAGGTTATAAATAAAATTTAGCGAGTTTAAAGGATTATATTATCCGCGAATTTGAAATCTACTGATGGCACTTCATTACTAAGAGGTGCTGGAATAGAGGAATTTTTAAAATCCTATATTTATGTTTAGATCAATGCCTGAAATATTTTTGCTTGAGATTGTAAGATTGTTTTGATTTATGTGCTTTATAAATATTGAAGTTAAGCAATTTTTTTGTAAATAAATAACAATTTAATAAAAGGTCAAAATGGAAATGAATACTATAGAAATCAATTCTATAAAAAATGAATTTGTAATTAATCTTTTTCAAGAACTCCAAGATAGTTTAGTTCAAGGTTGGCAAAATTTTAATACAAGTGAAAACCTCAATATATTTAGTGGTTTTTTTGAATTTATTTTCAGAGCTGGATTCGATGAAAGCCAGTATAGGAGAGTAATACCTAACCCTGCCTATGACAATGCTGCTAGATTGATTGGCAAGCCTTTTTTGGAAGCTGCCAGGAAATTTGAAATTCATTTCGATGAAATTTTTCCTGGAAGCTTTTCTGAATCACAAGAAGCAGAAAAGGAAGGTTTTGAAGTTCGCATATTTAAGCTAAAAGCTTTTTATCAAAATAAACCTTTATGCCTATTCTTACTCAAGTTTCCTCATTATCATGAAAAATTTGGCTTTCCACTCTCACCAGAATTAGAAATTTTAGAGTTGTATTGATTGCAGGGCAGACCTAGCGTCAAGGAAGATAACAAAGGGATAGGAGGATGATTCGCTTTATCTCCCCCTCCTCTTGTTCTATAATTCTGAATTTGAGCCAACTAAAAGTCTTCATAGCTTTCCTCAAAAACCTAACACCTGCATTGATTTTTCAAGTACTTCTTTGGGGCGAAATGGTTTAGTTAAATATAAGTCTGCACCAACTTCAATTCCTTTTTGTTTATCAAATTCCTGTCCTTTAGCTGTTAATATCACAATATAGATATCAGTCATTTGCAGGTCGTGTTTAACAATGTGGCAGACTTGCAGACCATTCATTTTAGGCATCATCACATCAAGAAAAACTAGATTTGGTTTTTCAGTTTTAATAGTTTCGAGAGCTTCTTCTCCATTTCTAGCAGTTAGAAGTTCAACACCCTCATCTTCTAATGCTTCTAAGGCTTGTTCCATCAAAATCAAGATATTAGGTTCATCGTCAACAATTAGAATTTTCTGGGTCATAGGGATTGGAGATTGGTCATTGGACATTGGGCACTTGTACTGAGCGACTTGTGCCGAGCGAAGCCGAGGTAAGCTGAAGTATTGGGCATTGAAAATTAAAGATTGAGGATTAGAATAATTCCTTCCCAGTCCCCAGTCTCCAATCCCCATTCCCTAGCAATTACTATTCAGACAGCATAATAAAAAATACATTTTCCAACTCCTTCTCAAAGCGTAGGGTTTTCACCAAATCGGCTTCTTGAGAGAAGATAGAATCGATGATGATCATGTCAGGTTTGGCTGACAGGGCTTTATAAATGCATTCTTGGGGATCGGAGGCTTCAATCACGCTGTATCCCTGAGTTTGCAGTACATCTGATAGGGTTTTTAAAGCTGATGCATTTTTATCTACAACCAATACCTTTTTACTAGAAGTGCCTTGGTAAAGGAGTGAGCCAATTTCGTTGAGGAGTTTTTCTGTGTCAATGGGCTTGGTAAGATAGCGATCAATGCCAATATGGTAGCCTCGTTCTTTGTTTTCAATAATTGACAGAATAATAATTGGAATATCTGCGGTTTGAGGATCGTTTTTGAGAACAGCTGCCACATCGAAGCCGTTGATTTGGGGCATCATCACGTCCAAGAGAATCAGATCGGGACGGGCTGTTTTGATTTGATGAATTGCATCCATGCCGTCCTTTGCTTCGCGAACGTTGTAGCCTTCGTTTTCCAGTTGTTGACGGAGCAATTCCCGAATGTTAGCGTCATCATCTACAACCAAAATGGTTTTACGGTTTTGGTTCAGCACAGCATTTTTGGTGATGACGTGTTCTTTGAGTTGTTTGACTAGCGTATCCAAATTCAGATTAGCAGTATTTTTTTGATCGCTGGCGTAGGTGGGAATGATAAACGAGAATATGCTGCCGTTACCTGGTTCACTCTCAACCCAGATTCTACCGCCATGATGATCGACGATTTGTTTACAAATGGGCAGTCCTAACCCTGTGCCTTTGGGTTTGTCGGTGAGGGTGTCGCCAACTTGGCGGAATTTCTCGAATACTTTCGGCTGGTCTTCAGGCGCAATCCCAATGCCTGTATCAATGACGCTGATGCAAACACCGTCGTTTTCTTGTTTGACGCGGCAGGTGACACAACCAGATTCGGTAAACTTAACAGCATTGGAAATCAGGTTGATTAAAACTTGCAGCAAACGATTGCGATCGCCTACTATCTGAGGCAGTCCAGGTTCCATCTCGCTGACCAACTGCAAGCCATTGGTTTCAAATAACCCAGCGGTAGAATTGGTTGCCCAATCCAGTAATTCGCTGGGATCAATCGGCTGCATCTGCCATTCCACTTTACCTGCTTCCATCTTAGCGATATCCAGGACATCGTTAATCAAAGATGTAAGCCGTTCTGCTTCTGACACAATAATGTTGAGATTGTCAGCCACCCGCTTAATCGTTTTCTGAAGTTTGCGGTCTTCGGTAGAAATCATTGGGAACACATCGGTTTCCAGCTTTTCTTGAATGATGGACGCAAAACCAAGGACAGAAGTCAGTGGCGTTCGCAGCTCATGAGAAACTGTTGAGATGAAATCGGTCTTCATCTGGTCGATTTCCTTTTCTGCTGTCACATCCCGAATCAGCAATGCTGAACCGAAGCAGGCAGAGGGTTCTGAATTTGCCGTCTTTTTGAAAATGGCGGTTGCCACTGCTTGACCAATGCGTTCTTTGGTCAATGCAACTTCGGCAGAGAATACCTCACCGGGATGGGACTGAGTTCGTGCAACCAGGTCTGCTAAACCAGATATCGGCAGTTCTCGGTAGTGACCGTTGAGGGCGTTAGCTGTCAATTCATACATAGCTAGAAAGGCAGAATTGAAGTGGGTGATTTGTCCTGTGGTGTCTGCCACTAACAAACCATCAGCTAAGTTATCTAAAATGGCATTTAATCCCTGCGCTTCTGCTAAGGTATTTTGCAAAGCAGCCGTCCGCTCGACAACTCTGGCTTCTAGTTCTTGATTCAGTTGCCGCAGAGCGATTTCTGCTTGTTTGCGGGCAGTGATATCAGTATTAATTTCCAGCACCGCGCAAGGCTGACGGTCGATGTCCCGTTGCAACGTCCATCGGCTCTGGACGGTAATCAGTTTGCCATCATGGGTAAGGTGTTGCACTTCTCCTTCCCAATTACCTTGCTCTAATAACTCTGCTACAATTTCTTCCTTTGGTTTTGGAAAGGTTTTTTTGATAAAAGCCTGAATGCATTGGCCTTTCACTTCTTCACGCGTCCAACCGTAGAGTCTTTCGGCACCCTGATTCCAGTGAGAGATTTTGTCGCTCATGTTGCGGACGATGATGGCATCGCTGGAATGATTCAACATATCCAATAAACGTTGATTTTCAGCTTCTGCCTGCTTGCGATCGTGAATATCAGCACACGTGCCAATCCATTCCCGAATGCTGCCGTCTTCTTCCAAGACCGGGGCACCACAGACAGAGAAGTAGCGGTATTTGCCGTCCTTGCCACGCAGCCGATATTCGGTTTGGTAGATACCTCGGTTTGCCACAGCAGCATTCCAAGCTTCTGTGGAGCTAGCATGGTCATCGGGGTGAATTGGATCAATCCAACCCCAACCCTCAACTTCAGCTTCACTCTGCCCCGTATAGGCCATCCAGGTAAGCATTTCACTGCTTATTCCCAGTCCTTCTGGGGTAGCTCCCCAGATGATCTGTGAAGTAGCAGTTACTAACGAGCGATATCGTTCTTTAAGACGCTGATTTTCGGCTTCTGCCAGCTTGCGATCATGAATATCAGTGCAGGTGCCAATCCACTCTCGGACGCTACCATCATCTTCGATGACGGGGGCACCCCAGACCCAAAAGTAGCGATAATTGCCATCCTTGCCACGAATCCGGTATTCAATTTGATACATACTCAGATTTGTCACGGCAGCACTCCAGACTTCTCCGGTGTAGGCGCGATCGTCAGGATGAACGGCATCAATCCAGCCCCCATTTTCTGCTTCAGCTAGACTTTGACCTGTATAAGCTATCCAGCTTGCCAGTTCAAAGCAAATTCCCTCTGGTGTGCTTACCCAGACAATTTGTGTATTAGCAGTTACCAAAGAGCGGTATCGGGCTTCGCTCTGTTTCAGGATTTGTTCATGATGTTGGCGTTCCTGCTGAACGCGTCGAAGGTCGCTGATCTCCTCCACACTAGACCAGATTAATTGCTCCCCATCCTTCTCAATCATCAGTCCAGATAACCTTACTGGAACCAGATGCCCGCCTTTGTGAATGTACTCCTTCTCATAAGGCCCATAGCGACCAGTTCGTTCCAAGTCTTCTAGGCTAGATTGCTCTGTAGCAGCATATTTTTCTGGGGTAATCTGCCAGTAGGTGAGATTTAGGGTTTCTGGAACAGTACGCCCCAAAATGGCAGCATAGGCGGGGTTGATGTTAATTAGTGTTCCATCTGTTCGGCATAGTGCTAGCCCAACAGGACATAGTTCAAATAGCTGACTATTGTATTCATCAAGTTGGTTAAACATGGTTGAGGTTTCTTTAGTGGCGTATTTGAGTAGGGTTAGAACAACAGAACCAAGACAACAAAGTGGCGTAAAGCTTTAACGAAATAGGGTGGCGTTGGAACATCTGGTAAATTTGAGCGGGTGATGCAACTTCCACATCTGGATTGTGTTGTGAAAGTCGGTGGATCAGTTGAGTGTGGCGGATCAGCAAATCCGTCGGTTTGAGCATTGGAACTGTTGATGGAATGAAGCCGTCTGCATCGTGAGTGGGGGATAATTCGGTTGTGGGAGTTGGTGAGGCAGAGGTGCTATTTTGTTCTTCAGCAGCGGCTGTCAATGCACAATTGACTGGAATCTGAATCCAGAATTCTGTGCCTTCACCTGGTTGAGAACGACACTTGAGCATTCCCCCATGTTTGTCTACAATAATTTGGTAGCTGATTGCCATGCCTAGCCCGGTTCCCTTACCAACATCTTTCGTGGTGAAGAAGGGATCGTAAATGCGGCGAATTACTTCCTCCTTCATGCCAGGGCCGTTGTCGGCAATGCGAATTACAACCCACTGGTGGTCAATGGCTATGGTACGAATAGTGATTTGGGGATTGGGGGTTGGGGATTGAGGATTATTTTTGAGTCTCCAATTTTCCATGCTTTCTTCCAAAGCATCAATGGCATTTGCCAGGATGTTCATAAACACCTGATTCAATTGTCCGGGATAGCATTCAATTAGAGGAAGTTTTGCATAGTCTTTAACAATTTCAATTGCCGGACGATGAACATCTGCTTTCAGACGATGAT
This sequence comes from Nostoc sp., assembly GCF_036917555.1. Lineage (GTDB taxonomy): Bacteria > Cyanobacteriota > Cyanobacteriia > Cyanobacteriales > Nostocaceae > Nostoc. The sequence goes on from NZ_JBALDD010000082.1 coordinate 72,889, forward strand.
GAAGAATCATTAGTGTTCCATCAATGCCATCGTGGATGTTCACGGCTTTCATTTCAGCTTCATCATGGCGGGAAAAGTTTTTCAGGGATTGGACAATTTCGACGATGCGACCTGTGCCCAGTTTCATCGAATCTAGCAGTTTGGGGAAATCCTCCATGATAAATTCCAGGTCTATATTGTCTAACTCTGATTCCAGTTCTGGAGGAGCAACAGGTAGAAATTTCTGATACTTTTCCAACAGGTGTAACAAGTCTTGGGCGTATTCAGCAACATACTTTAAATTGCCGCAAATAAAGTTAACCGGGTTATTGATTTCGTGGGCAACTCCGGCAATAAGTTGCCCGAGACTGGACATTTTTTCGCTTTGGATTAACTGAGTTTGGGCTAATTGCAACTCATGGAGAGCTTGCTGAAGCTTCTGTGTTTGGGCTTTTGCCTGGAGGGCTGCTTGAGTGCTTTGCTCGTAAAGCACAGCTTTGTCAATAGCGATCGCTGTTTGAGAGGCAAAGATACTCACCAGTTTCAGGTGTTCAGCCTTGTATGAGTCAGTTTTGGGCGTTCCAATAGCGATCGCTCCTAGTACCCGCTCTTTGGCTCGTAACGGTACACAAATCATTGCACTAACGTTTTTTTGCCCCTCTAATCGCGGATCGGCTTGCACATCATTGACAAGTTCGGCCCGGTTGGATTGCACAATGTTGCCGATAATTCCCTTACCCGGTTCTGGCTGATTGTGGTCAAAAAACACTCCAAATTCGGCAATGATTTCAAACGCAGTTGCATCTGGACTTAAAAGCAGAATCATCCCCGCAGATGATTCAATTAATTGACTCAATTCTTGAAGCACAAGTTGGGCAATCTGTCGCGTATCTAAACTTGTTGTCAGTTGAGTCGAGATATCGTCAAACAAATCAATTTCCTGATATCGCTCTAGCAATTCTTTGGCGAGTACTTTCTTCTCAGCTTCCTGCTTTGCCAGAAATGAGAGCAAATTTGCAAGTATAGTTGCCTGTTCTTCTCCAACAACCCAACCGATGATTTCTCCTGAAACCTCGATTGGATAACGGTTTTCTACAGTTTGCTCCCCAATGCTAATCAGCTTCGTGCCGTCTACCAGTTCAACATCAATCGCGATATTGAACTGGTAGACTAATTTATGAATAAGAGATGGCAACTCTTTTTTGTTGAGCATCTTTCTGAGGCTAACTGCGGGCATGAAACACCTCATCTAGAGCAGGTTGCAAATTTTTAGCAATCAGTGTTGATTCGTTGGCGTAGTGTCTCAAAGAGAAACCTACACTGTATTGCAACCTCGTGCCACCTTCACCGTAGCTATCTGTACCCCTTTGTATAAGCAAGCTACGCCTAGCATCTCCCGAAAAGAGAGGAATTGTCATAAAAATCTAGGGATATAATAATTTACTAATTAAGACTAGTTTTCCCAAAAACCTTAGCTATATAACAGCGAAGTCGAGCAGTAGCAAATACCTTTAAACTCTGTACCAGAGGCATTCTTCCGTCCTTGTAACTCGCTTACTGTTTGATCGCTTAGAATAACTATAAGTAAAATAAAAATAATTAGATAAAACCATAGATTTAAATCTATGGTACATTCATGTCTTTTATTACTACTCATCATAAATTAGGAATTAGCTTTTTGAGTATATAAATGAGCGCATTTCGGAGAGTATAATAATCGCCTTGAGTGTACCAAAAGAAGCTGCGATCGCAGCTTCTTTTGGTAATTTTAAAAAGTATTTAGGTAAGCGCTAGTTTTAGTTAGATCCGAGAGTCACGAAAACGAAGTCTGAGTAATCGCAGCCAGCGCAACCACATTTGTGCAGGTTGTTCAAAGAAGGTGAAAATATCGCCGAAACCTAAATTAGTTTTGTGATGATGTAACCAGTGTCTCTCAGGAGTGGTGATAAATAGAATTTGACATAAGATATTTACAGGCTTTGGAGTTTGCCAACCCAGTACACTTATGTGTCTCCACCATACATGAAACTGACCAAGCAGTAATCCAGAGATAACGCCAATGGGAGAGAAAGACCACAATACTACTGCTACAAGTACATAAGGTAAAGCTCCCAAGATACCATCTAAAAGAACCTGGGGATTAAAAGTCAAAATAGCATAGTGGCGGAAATCCTTTTTCCAGGAGTGGTGCGTTTTTAAATGAAGGCTACCAAAAACATGATCGGGTATGTGGTAAAAGAATGTAGATAAAAAATCGCCAAAAAACAGTAATAACCAAGCAACTGCGATAGCCTCAAGCATTTGTACTCCTCAAGAATAGTTAAGAAAACTCCACAGAAAATATGCAAATGTCATGCTGTGGGCGTAGACACCTAGTTTTCCGCTATTCAAGCAGCATCTGTGCGTCTCATGTGTCTACGCTCTAGCTAATTTGGCTTAGAGTATATCTAATTGGGTCAGTTGCAGTTTCATGAATCTCTGATCCTTAATCGAGTAAATAGCAACTCGTAAGAACCTCCAATTTGACTTTTAGCTCTGGATTAATGGTAGCAATACATCTAAAATCCGATTGGGATACAGTATTTTACTATAGTTACTACACAATCTTCTTACTAAGGCATACAGTGTAAGCAAAGGTTGAGTTAAAGTTAGTACAAATTTAGGTTAAGGCTTTCTGCAATATTGTTAATTATAAATTTATTGCAATTAAGCTTCAATTATGAATTCGATTAGAATGATATAAATAGATATTCTGCCAATATTAATTGAGTTACTGAGGTGAATAAAGCAGGCTTATAGTTTAATTGAAAGGCTGTAAAATTTGGATTATCTAGAATTAACTAGATGCCATAGATATTTTCTATCAATCGAGTAATAATATAGCTCTCAACCTGCACCTTCAATAATGAATGAACATTGAAAAGACAGGGATACTTTGAGAATTGATCTTTATTTTGCAAGTGCGTTTGAATTCGCTTACTCTAGATCATTCGTTCGCTCTTGTTATAAACACTAGCGACTTTATCTGTCACCTTTGTCCTGTGGTTACTGCTGTGCATAGCAAGCTATGCACAGCGAACGTTAAGCATGAGACTACAGCCTAAGCTAAAAAGGCTAAAAAATTAAATGATAGAGTACAAAATATTGATTCTTCCTTTATCATTTATAGACAAGTTAGTAAATCAGTAAAGCGCACCTGCAATATTTATTTACAACGTGTCCTATTGAAAGGGTATCTCAGTACATCCAAAATTTAGGTTACTTTCCAGTTGGAAGGTAAAATCAGAATTTGAAGTTATAATTACACGATTTATCTGTTTCAGTATGAACAAAAAATGGGCGGCCAAGCGAATCACTATAAACCTGGCATCAAATGAAGCCAAAAACCTTGAAAAATATTGTGAACAGACAGGCAGACCAGCAACAGATGTCATTAGAGAACTTATTCGAGCCTTGCCACTGACGAAATAAAAGTAGATTTGTAAACCATTTCACCTTGGTTCATTTTCAATATATAAGCATTAAAATTTGGTTTAATTGGAGGTGTTAAATTAAGAGGTAGTAATTGTTTGTGATGATTGAGAGGGACGTAAAAATTTAGTTTTTGGCGTGCTGCGCTCATTTACGGCGGGCGCAACGCGCCGAAAAGAAGATGACATGATCCCTATTATTGAGTTGCACAATCAAGAGTGAGAGAATATTTTTTTGGTTCGGTGACTATCCTTAGTCTGTCGTCATCTTCGTCAGAAAATAATCTCTAACCCATATTGTTTAAAATTTTCGCAACAAACAACAGCATTGAGGTAGCAAATATACAGCCGTCAGAATCTAATCTATGATTACTGTTTTTGCAATTACTCACGTCAGAATAAAATTTGAAACCTTTGTCCAAATCTGCAATACCTTCTACTTGAGCTATAACTCTTGTAGATTGGCGCTTTTCAGACTTGGCGTCAATGTTCAGCTGCTCAAGGCAAAGCTTGAATGAGTTCTCGAATCACGTCTATTGCTATTCTGCCTGTCTGTTCACAATACTTTTCAAGGTTTTGGGCTTCATCTAATGTCAAGTTTATAGTGATTCGCTTAAGCGCTCTTTTTTTACTGGAGGTTGTGAAACGGGGAAATTTAAGTGCAGCAGTTTTATTCATTGATTGATAAGCTAGATATATACAAACTTTCCTTTTTAAGATTGCCAATTCTGAGCTGTCTTTACCAGTGAAAATCGAGATTTTGAGATTGAACTTAAGCTTTACGCCCCAAAAATATTACGGAGAATACGAGGTATTAAATAACTAATACATACGTAACAAGTCTGCCATCACCAAATGTAAGAAGCTTTCGGCTGAAGAGATGATGTCAGCAATGCCCTACAGTTTAGATTGTCTGTTGAGTAAGCGGTGTTGAATTACTGAGATAAGTGGATGCCAAAGGTGGTTTTTATGAGTGAATATTTTGGTAATATACCTGTTTTAAATCCTCTGCAACATGAGATTATTCGTTTGTTATGGCTATTACCCCATATCTATAGCAACCTAGTAGATAATTCCTTTTAATAAAAAGTAATTAAACGAACAGTGAGTTAATACATGACTTTACAGAATTGGAGACGTAAGCGTGGCGTTGCACTTACTACCAAGGGTTTACAAAAAATTAAAGAAGCAAAGCATCAGTCAGAAGCAAAAGAAAATTTTGGAAATCGGTATACTCTTGAAGAAATGAGTGTACATTCTGGTTTATATTCCGCCACCATCTCGAAAGTATTGAATCGAGAAGGAGGAGTTGACAAACAGACTATTGAGAAGCTTTTTTCAGTTTTTAACTTAAAAATAGATAAAAGTGACTATACAAGCTCAAATAATCGTCTAGATTGGGGAGAGGCTATCTTTAACTCAGCTTTTTATGGGCGTATAGAAGAACTTATTACACTAGAGCAATGGATTCTCAATGAACACTGCCAATTGGTTGCACTATTGGGAATAGGAGGTATTGGAAAAACAGCACTGTCTGTAAAGTTTGCTCAAAAAATTCAGGACAACTTTGAGTATGTGATCTGGCGATCGCTACGAGAAGCACCGCCTGTTAAAATTATTCTAGGTAACTTAATCCAATTTTTATCTGACGAACAGGAAACAGAAAGTAACTTACCAGAAAGCTTTAGCGATCGCGTATCGCGACTACTCTATTATTTACAAAATTATCGCTGTTTAGTGATCCTTGATAATGCAGAATCAATTCTTCGCACTGGTAGCCGCGCCGGACTTTATCGAGAAGGATATGAGGAATATGGTGAGCTTTTAAGACGGGTAGGAGAAGCAACTCACCAAAGCTGCTTGGTGCTGACTAGCCGTGAAAAACCCAGAGAAATAGCATTTTTGGAAGGACAAGTACTACCTGTTCGCTCATTGCCACTGAGTGGATTAAAGGTGGCGGAAGGGCAAGAAATTTTAAAACTCAAGGGACTATCGGCGGCAGAGGATGAATGGAAAGTAATGATTGAACGTTACGCAGGCAATCCATTGGCCTTAAAGATAGTTGCCACGACCATTCAAGATATCTTTGATGGTAATATGACTGACTTTTTGCAACAAGACACGGCTGTTTTTGGAGACATTCGTGATATCTTAGAGCAGCAGTTTGAGCGCTTGTCAGATTTAGAAAAGGAAATAATGTATTGGCTAGCGATTAATCAGGAGTCGATCGCACTATCAGAATTGCGAGATGACATTATATTACCAGTACCACAAGCAAAATTACTTGAAGCTCTGGAATCTTTAGGAAGGCGATCGCTAATCGAGAAGGCTAGGTCTACGCTCATTGAAAAAACTGGATCATTCTTTACGCTCCAGCCTGTAGTTATGGAGTATGTGACTAGTAGCTTGATAGAACTCGTCTGTGAAGAGATTGTCACTCAGAATATTGATTTATTCAGATGTCATGCTCTGATGAAGGCGATGGGTAAAGACTATGTTAAAGATACTCAAGTTCGTCTCATCATTAAACCAGTTATAGATGGGTTGCTTAATATCTTAAGAAGTAAAAGAAAAATTGAAAATCAGTTAATTCAAATTCTCACCAGACTAAAAGAAGAATCTCCTTTAGAACCAGGGTATACATCTGGCAACATTCTGAATCTGCTTTATCATCTAGAAACTGATCTGAGTGGCTATGATTTTTCTCACCTGACTGTTTGGCAAGCAGACCTACGCAACGTAAATTTGCACAATGTAAATTTCACTTACGCCGATCTAGCCAAGTCTGTTTTTGCTGAAACCTTGGGAGGCATTCACTCAGTGGCATTCAGCCCTGATGGAAAATTCTTGGCTACGGGGGATACTAGTGGTGAGATTCGCCTGTATCAGGTTGCGGATGGAAAACAATTACTTACCGTTAATGGGCACACAGGTTTTATCTGGCCAGTGGCTTTTAGTCCAGATGGTCATATTTTTGCTAGTGGCGGTGATGACCAAAAGGTCAAGCTATGGAATACTAATACGGGGCAATGCCTTGCAAATTTGCAAGGTCATAGTGGTGGAATCTGGTCAATTGCTTTCAGTCCAGACGGTCAACTGCTTGCAAGTAGCAGTGAAGACCGTACGGTGAAGTTGTGGGATACTAGTAGCAATCAATGCCTTAAAACTCTGCGGGGACATAGTAATCGTGTTACATCAGTTGCCTTTAGTACTCAAGGTACTACGCTTGCCAGTGGCAGTGATGATCAAACCGTGAAGTTGTGGGATACTAAGACCTGGCAATGCCTCAAAACTATGGAGGTTGAGAATAGTGGGAGTAAATCAGTTGCTTTTAGCCCGGATTGTCAAACTCTGGCCAGTGGCTATCATAACCAAATTGTGAGGCTATTTGATGTTAGTACAGGTAAATGCCTTCAGACTTTGCATGGGCATACTGATTGCGTAAATTCTGTTGCTTTCAGTTATGATGGTCAGACGCTGGCAAGTAGCAGTGATGACCAAACGGTGAAACTCTGGGATATAAGTACTGGTCGCTGCCTTACCACTCTACACGGACATAATAGCAGGGTTTGGTCAGTTGCGTTTAGTCCAGAAGGTAAGACGCTGGTAAGTGGCAGCGATGACCAAACAGTAAGGTTATGGGATGTCAGTATTGGTCAATGCCTTAAAATTTTTCAGGGTTATTGTAATGGTATCTGGTCAGTTACCTTCAGTCCTCAAGGTACTACACTAGCTAGTGGCAATAATGACCAAACGGTAAGGTTATGGGATGCTAATACTGGTCAGTGCTTCAAAACTTTGCGAGGACATAGTAATCGGGTCACATCAGTAGCCTTCAGTCCTCAAGGTACTATACTTGCTAGTGGCAGTGAAGACCAAACAGTAAAGTTGTGGGATACTACCAGCGGTCAATGCCTCAAAATTTTGTTGGGACATAGTAATCGGGTTACATCAGTTGCATTCAGTCCCCAAGGTAGTGTGCTTGCTAGTAGCAGTGAAGACCAAACAGTGAAGTTGTGGGATACTAAGACCTGGCAATGCCTCAAAACCTTACAAGGTCACACTCATTGGGTATGGGCAGTCGCTTTTAGCCAGGACAGTGAGACGCTGGTCAGTGTTAGTAATGACCAAACAGTAAGGCTGTGGGATGTCAGCACTGGTCGTTGTCTTCAAACTATGTACGGTCATACTGACTGGATTTGGTCAGTCGCCTTAAGTCCTGATGGTAATACAGTAGCGAGTGGCAGCTTTGACCAAACAGTGAAACTTTGGGATGTCAGCACAGGTAAATGTATTGGAACTTTGTATGGGCATACTAGTGGCGTATACACAGTTGCCTTTCTGGATAATTGCACGCTGGCAAGTGGCAGTGGCGATCAAATGGTCAAGCTATGGGATCTGAAGACAAGCAGTTGCGTAACAACTTTGTTAGCACATACCAAGTTAGTCTGGTCAGTAGCCTTTAGTCCCGATGGTCAAACCCTAGTTAGTGGTAGTCAAGATGATACGATTAAGCTTTGGAATGTCAAGACAGGTGAGTGCCTGAAAACTTTGAAAAGCTATAGACCTTACGAAGACATGAATATCACTAAAGTGACAGGTTTAACTGAGGCTCAAAAAATTACTTTGAAAGATTTAGGGGCGCTTGAGAAACAGGAGTAGACCACACTTACTGCGCGGTATATCCCCCATCAATTATCATATTATGCCCTGTAACAAAGGAAGCTACGTCCGAACACAACCATAACACAGCTTCTGCAACCTCCTCTGGCTTGCCAATACGTCCTACAGGATGCCCAGCTGCAACTTGAGCGAGTAGGTCTGTGGGCACAGTTTCTAACATATCGGTTTGAATGCTGCCGGGACTTATAATATTAAGTCGGATGCCAGATTTAGCATATTCTATTGCCGCTGCTCGGGTTAAGGCAATAACTCCACCTTTAGTGGCACTATAGGCGGCAGTACCTGCGGCACCTATCACACCACCAACTGAAGCAACGTTTACAATTGCACCGCCCTCTTGTTTGAGCATTGTGCTAATCTCGTATTTGAGGCAGAACCACATTCCTTTGAGATTTACGTCGAACATTTGGTTCCATTCTTCTTCTGGCATTTCAATGAGTGGTTTGAAAATTGCGCGTCCGGCATTATTACAAGCGCAGTCCAAACGGCCATAAGTATCTACTGTCTTGTTAACCAACGCTTCCACTTCAGCTGCCCTTGATACATCGGTTTTAACGAAAATAGCCTCTCCTCCTGCCTCTTGTATGCAGCGCACAGTCTCCTCCCCCTCGGCAATTCGACGGCTAGCAGCTACAACCTTTGCTCCAACACGTGCAAATGCGATCGCTGTCGCCCGACCAATGCCTGATGAAGCCCCAGTAACTAATGCTACTTTTCCATCAAATTGACCTGTCATGGATGTAACTTTCCCTCTAAATTGCTTTGTTCTGCATTAACTGAATAATGGCGTTGCAGTGCCGAAACTGCACCAAAAGCACTAAAAGCCAACACCCCTAACACATTAAAAGGTTCAGGGACAGACACTGGCTTCAGTACTGAAAATGCAGATTCTCCAATAAGCCGATGAGCTGCGGTTGTAGGATGAACTGGGTCCCAAAATAAAAATTCGTCTGGATTACAGGCGACTGGTTGGGTGGGCAAATTTAAGGGCACTACTGATAAGTCTTGTATGCAATAGTTGGTAGCATTTGTCAGACCGAATTCTTTTGGTTCGGCAATTATCCGACTAAATAAGTTATTAACATTGAAAGGAATGATGTTGATATCAGGGTCTAGTTGCTGGTTCAAAAAGTTGATGGTCGCGTTTAAGCCAGAATTATGTGCATTGGTCAATGTGCTGAATAAGCTGGGTATTTGACTATTGAAGTTTGCAACTGGAAACTTTCCCAAATCTGGCTGATTAACTACTATAATATCTTGAGCGCCTATGGCCACAAGCGATGTGACTGCTGCCGATATATTTGCAACTGCCTGGTTGGGGTTCGTAACACCCCCTGCAAAGTAACTGAAGTAATCATTAGCACCAGCCCATACAATATAGAGGGCGTTGGGATTAGCAGACGGATTTTTTGCTGTAAAGCTAGCGATTTGCTGTTGCAATCCGGGGAACTCAGGAACGCTAATGTTATCGACTCCGGTGGTAGCCCCTCCAAAGGCAAAGTTGCTGCGAGGATTGAAGGATAATCCCAAGTCTTGTGCCAGATATTCTACCCAAACTGGACCATTGGAAAAATGTCCATTAAAGTATGCCGGACTTGGGGGAAAGGTTTTATTTGTGGCATTGAATGCATTTCCTGTATCAGAAAAGCTGTCACCAAAGACATAAATATCCTGATAATTCTGTGCAGCTAGAATTTTAAGCGGAAACATAAAAGACAACAAGAAAAATCCTGTTGTCAGAATTGTTTTTTTCATTTAACTTCTGACTACGGGTTAAATCCTGCTGGACATCTTAGCAAGGAATGATACTTCCAGTTTCGGAATTTTTCACTGTCGAATCAGTTTCATTGACCGGAACAGGACCTAGCACCACATCGCCCCAGCGGATCACGCTTGCAGAGGCAGAACTGGCTGCACCAAAGGCATAGATCAAAACCAAGTCATTTTCGTGAATTTTGCCCAATTGAGCAGCGTGGTACAAATTGCCTACGGTTAGTGCTGGCCCAATGTTTGCATAAAGAGGGTAGACATTGATTGTGCGCTCTGGATCAATGCCTAATACACGGGTACAGAAGCTTGCAAACCAAGCAGAGGCTGTATTGAAAATAAAAAAATCAATTTCCTCCAAGGTTATACCCGCAGCAGAAATAGCGCCTTCGCAACAAGTATGCAGAAGACTTGCGGCTGTTTCGCTGATCGCCTTGTTTATACCCTTGGTCACATGCATACGGAGCCGCTGCTTGCCCTGTTCATCTTCCATAAGTTTAAAAAAGAATTGATCGCACAAAATGCTGGTGTTAATAGTCTTTGTGCCTAGAATACCCTGATTCGGCTTGAGCGAACTAACTACAAAAGCTCCGGCACCATCGCTAAAAAACCATGAGAGAGTATCATCTTCATCGAAAAAGCGAGAGTACGTACATGATATTACCACTAGCGCATTGCGGTACCCTCCAGCTTGTACCAAGGCACAGGCAGTTTGAAGGGAAACTGGGGTACTGGCACACGTTGCATCGAGATTCCATGCGCCACACTGTAATCCCAGTTCACGAGCAAGGAAGGCAGCATTGCCAAATCCAATTTGTTCAGGTAAGAACGAGGCGACGAGCAAGATATCTACGTCGTCCGTAGAAAGCTTTGCCGCATCGAGAGCATCCTTTGCTGCACGATACTCCAGCGTCAGCGACGACTCACCTGGACTTAGCACCCGCCTCTCAACAGTGCCACGAAAGGGGTCTGACAGATAGGGCATCATCTCTAATTCAAACTCGTTGCTGGGTATGTCTCCTACGAGCGAGAACATCTTTGCTAAACTTTTTTGTTCAGCCTGAGTGACTAGCTCAGGGTATTTTTCTATGTAATAATCATTTCTACGTATAACCCTTGGAAAGCTCACGGCGAGTGAGCGAATACCTACTGGGGGATGCACCATATCCAATCACCTAGTTAATTATAGTCTTAGCGCCTTGCGAAATTAGACTCTGATTGCGACTCTCGGAGGGTGGTATATGAGTAGGGTCTATGAGTACGTCAACCACGAATGGACTGCTCGCTGCCATCGCTTTTTCCAGTGCAACTTGGATGTCGGACTCCTTTTCAACGCGTATTCCATCAGCTCCCATAGCTTGGGCAATCTCGACAAAATTCGTCGGCGTAATCTTCGCATCCACTCCCTTAAAATTTAGTAGCGTCAATCCTTGGTCACACATGTTATAGCGCGAGTCATTAAGTACAATCCAGACAGCAGAAATCTGGTGTTGCACTGCTGTACTGATCTCGTTATTCATGAGCATAGCACCATCCCCGACAATAGCAACAGCCTTACTATTCCTTGCCAGTGCCGCACCTACAATGCCCGTAACGAAATGCCCCATAGACCCAAAGCCAGTGCTAACCCGAAAACGGCCTGGTTGAGTAAATCGTAGATGGTGAATTGCCCAGGCAAACGAGTTACCCGATTCAGCCATTACTACTGCATCACTTCCTTCAACAATCACCTGTTGAATTACATCCATAAGTACTTTGGGTCGCACTAAACTGTCTGTACATGGCTTGATTAAATCAAGTTCAGGTCGAGGCAGCGTTACCGCTGTTGGGTGACTATTACTTACAGAAAAATGCTTCAACAGCTCCTTCATGAACACTTTTACGTCAGACTGGATAGCAAACGTCTTGGCATCTGGATACGCTGCTCCTGGCACATCTGGGTCGATGTCAATATGCAAAAATCCTCGCTGGGGGATCATGGTAGGGTTCCAGAACGATGTAAACTCACCAAGGCGCGTTCCCAGAACCAAAGTATGCAAAGGATAATACTTCTGCATATATGTCAAAACAGACTTGTGTCCAGCAAAACCTGTAACTCCTACAAATTGTGGATGATCTTCAGGAAAAATCCCTTTGCCACGCGGCGAACACATTACTGCTGCGCCTGTTCTCTCAGCAAGTTGGCGAATATCTTCGGCAGCATCGCGCGCACCGAAGCCAACCCAGATGGCAAATGGCCCTTCAGTCAGTAACCGGGCACATTCTGTAATTGTTTCCTCACTTGCTGTTGCCACAGCATGAGACAGAGTTACTTGTGGCAACGAAGTTGTTAGTGAACTTGTCTGGATATTTGTAGGGATACTTAGATATGCGACGAATCCTCCTGGTTGTACCAGTCCAAGAGCAAGCTTTCGAGAAATCTCTGTAAGTTCATCGCTACGTTCAAGATTAGTCGCGTAATGAAATATTTGCCCTAAATTAAAAATACTTGTGCTGGGCATAGTGTATGCGCTGGTTTCCTGGAAAGCCCAACGTCCCCGCTGCGGTGCTGAGGTCGAAGCTGCTACCAGAATCACCTTAGCGCCCTCGCAACGGGCAGCTAATAATCCTGTTAACGCGTTGGTGATCCCCGGTCCTACAGTCGTAAATATCACAACTGGGCGATCGCTAGCAAAATATGCCTCAATGGCTGCAAAAGCTGCTCCGGCTTCATGGCGAAAGTGCAGCACCTGGATGGAACTTTGGTGTAGCGCAGCCCACACTGGGGCGATTGCACCTCCCGATACACCAAAGGCATACTGCACTCCCATATCTTCCAGGATTTTTACCACTGCCTCTGCTACCGAAAAAGTTTTGGATGTCTTGCTATAAGCTGGCTGTTTACTTGAGTTTAATTGTTTAGTGGTATTGGCTTGTGTATCCTGAAATTTAACATCCATACAAACTATACTTAGGAATAATTTCCTTTCTGGAACAACTATTATCCCATACCCTAAACTTAGTAACAGTGTAATATCAATGTAATATCAATTTATTTGGATAACGCCCATACAACTTCGGTTAGCACTGCTCTCTAAGGCAGGTATAACGGTAAAACTACCTTTGTGGTTCACTGTGTCAATCTTTGAGCAACCTATAGGTTCCGCGTTGCCCTGATATATAAAAAATGTTCAGAGACTTCAAGAACAGTGGATGTGGCGATGCCTGGGGCGGGCTGCGCCAACGCAGATGGGTTCACCCGTCTTTTGATTTGTGAAAACTGAACACTATTAATCAACCTCTGGAGTATAAAAAGGTGATTAACTTAAATCAGTATAAGGCTTTAACTTTCGATTGTTACGGAACCCTAATTGATTGGGAGAATGGCATCTTAGGGGTGCTAAAGCCACTTCTGGTGGCACACAAAACTAATTTGGATGACGAGCAAATTCTTAATATTTTTGCTGAATTTGGAGCAGAACTGGAAAAAGAAGAATATATCAAATATCGAGAGGTTTTGAAAAGAGTAGTCCAGAAATTTGGCGAACGATTTGGCTTTGAGCCAACTGCTGACGAACTAAATTCACTTGCCGATTCGATTCAGCATTGGCTGCCTTTCCCCGATACAATTGAGGCACTTAGAACTTTAAAGCAAAAGTTTAAGCTGGTAATTATCTCAAATGTAGATGACGATCTCTTTGCTTTCTCGGCAAAGCACTTGGAGGTGGAATTTGACCCGATAATCACAGCAGAACAGGCAAAAAGCTACAAACCCTCCTTCAACAACTTCAGATTGGCTATTGAGAGAATTGATTTGCCGCTAGAGCAGATATTACACGTTGCTGCTAGTGTATATCATGATATTGTGACAGCCAAATCTTTGGGATTATCAACAGTCTGGGTAAATCGTCGAGCAGAGCAAGGGGTTAGTGCGAATTTACCAGCAGTCACTCAACCTGATTTAGAAGTGCCTGATTTGAAGACTCTTGCTACTTTAAGTTTACAGTAATTTGCTGATTTGAATTTAACCACGAGAGGAACAAAAAGTAAATCGCATTATTGACCGAAAATAGTAGAAAATTGCAGGGAGATAGAGAGATGCCAAAGAAAGAATTTGTTGTTAAAAAACTAAACAGGGATTGCAACATAGATTGATTCTGTCTTACTCTAGAAAAACTACTACGCCAGTTTAATGTTCTTAAACTTTGGGAACCACAGTACATAACTGGCTTTCCAGGATCAGCGCCCTGCCGATAACCTTGTTCAACAAAACACTTTGATAGCCTAAAACGATGAAAGCATCTGCTAATTTTGACTTTGAAGACGAGAAATTCAATGCACCGCCTTCTCAAGTCCTTCCCTGGTGTCAGATGATTAATCCTCGGTATGGCACAGATGGTATACAATCTCACGGTTTGGCGATTAAGCTAGATAATGCTAATGCTGTTGGCTTTGTGCCAGATGATAATTGGCAGCAAGTAGAGCATGAATTTAGCTCTGGAGTAGAAACAGTCTTTATTAGTGCTACTCCACGCTTGGTTATAGTGCGTCGGGGGCCATTGTCTGTTAAAGACCGGGAAAGTGGTCTAAAACTGGGTACGCTCAAAGATAATTATGATGCTTTTTTAGCCGACAAACTTAAATTTAAAACCTTTACTCGCTATCTAATTTTTATCGTGGGTGAGAATAAAAAGTTTTTACATGAATCACCACTACAACTAACTCTCAATGGTGCAGCCGGAGCGAGTTTCAGCAAAACCTACTGCGAATATCAACAAGGCAAAGTAGTTAGTGGATTCGTTGCTGAACTAGAAAAAGCTTATGCTATTTACCGCAAGCAACCTTTGACACCAAAAGGGCCTTTGTTCCACGCTCACGGGATTTTTTCTCCTATCATTGAATGTGAAGAAAGAGGTATTGAACCAAATACAGTTTTGGTAGCTTCAACTGTGGACTATAAACATCCCACTGTAGGGACTTTAACGGAATATTTAATTGCTTCTGATGCTCTTGAGTCTGCAATGATTTGTAAGACTTTTGAAGAATACAAAGATTTTGGCAAGGAACCTGTAAAATCAGAAACCCCTAAATTGGCAATGGCAGGAGTTTCTAACTCTTATGTTTATGCTGATGAAGATGATTTTGCTTATCCACCGTATTAAAGAGAGTGATGAGTGAGGAGTGAGGAGTGATGAGTTTTGAATTAATAACTCCTAACTCCTAACTTTATTCTTTGAGCAGCAAATAATATAGTGAGCCATTACCGCCTGTGACACCGGCGCGATCGCCTGCTAGTTTACCAGATCCCATGAAATAATCCACCCGGCCCGGGCCTTTAATGGCGCTTCCTGTATCTTGGTCAAGCACAAACCGACTGACAGTACGCCTCTCTAGTTTGCCACCACTGGCAGGATAGGGAAATGAATTGTAAATCAGCGCTAACGCTCCCGGAGGCATGAGAGACTTATCAGTAGCAATGGAACGTTCTGCTGTTACTGGCACATGAATACTACCAGTAGCAGCTCTACCACTTGTTTCTTGGAAGAAAATAAATCGTTGCCAGCGGGGCAGATAATTGCTCAACTCCTGGGGCTTTTGTCGGAAATAACTAATCATACGTGGCATTGTCAATCCTGCCAGTGGAAGTTTGCCATCTTTTGCCAGTTCTTTACCGATACTAGTCCAAGGGTAATCAGTTCCACCTGCATAGCCAACTGACGTTGTTTTGCCATTAGTTAACTTAATTTGGGCAGAACCTTGGATATGTACCATGTATGCGTCAAAGCGATCGCGAAACCAAAGCAATTCTAAACCATGTAATTTACTCTTATTCCCTTTTAAACCATCCTTCCCTTCCAAATCAATTCGTTTTGGATGAGGTTTAGGCCATTGGCTGAAATTAGGTGGTAGCCGATAAAGAGGATACTTATATATTGCAGTTCTGACACGGCTAGCGGTGTAAACAGGTTCGTAGTAAGCAGTGAACTTAACAGTACCCTTGCCATCGTTACCCACAGATTGGTAGAAGACAAACTCACGACTGACAGCAGCTTGTAGTTGCGCTGCTGAGTTAGAACTGACAACTAGTTGGCGGAAACGTAGCAAACTCCGGCGGACGCGATCGAGGGTAATTTCCCGAACTGGATAATTTTGATATGCTGCGATCGCATCACCCTTTGTTAGGTAAAGCAGACTGTTATCAATGGAAGCCAACAGCGCTTTGCGATCGCCTCCGGTGGGCGAAGCGCCAACGCCTGTTTTGCCTCTTTGACTCCAAATTTGCTCATCCCAACCCAAGCAAGTCGGCCGGACTGTACAATCGCTTCCGATAGTGATTGGTTTTAGCGGCGGCGTTAATTCAGGAGTAGTTGGTACTGGCAGAGGTGGAAGATCAGGAGTAGTCGGTAGTGGCAACGGCAGTAAGTTAGGAACCTGAGCAACAGCCGACCAAAGAGGGTTTACGAGGGCAATTCCTAGACTCAAGGAAAGCAAAGCAAGGGTTTTTCTCATCATTTAGTTGAATCTTTCAACACTGGAACTAAAAATGGGTTCTACCCGGATTGCTACAATCCGAGAAGGGCGTACTACCATATATTCCCCTTGAATATTTTTGATTGGCACGCTAATAAAGTCATTAGAAGCAGATTTTGGCACAAGTTCGCCGCTATACCATTTCTGAAACTCTTGAATAGTAGGAAAACGTACTTCTTCTCGGTGGCCGCTTTCCAGTAGTAGGTATACGGCATATTCATTTGCAGTTCTAGCCATAAAGTTGAATCATTTAAAAAAACATTCAACCCATTGTTAACCACGTAACCCCCGAATGAAAAGGGTAAGCATACGGGAGGTTGCCAGCAGGGGAGACGAGGAGACAAGGGGGACAAGGGGAAATTATTGAACAAGTCTCTCCCTTATCTCCCCCTCTTCCTTGTCTACCTTGTCTCTTCTCAATGCCCAATGCCCAATAGACTTTTCACTCTAGACGCCTAATCCTTTAAGCAGTTCCTTAAAAAGTGTAAGTTTACATTAGCTCTTGCATAACTCTCTAATCAATCTCTGATAAGTCATTGGGATTGTTGAAAAATAGTTATTCAGGAAGCGAAAATTATGAAACTTTACTATCGTGGTCTGAGCTACGAATACGACTCAAGCAAAGTTGGCAGTAAAAAAACACAACAGCCGTTTCAACCAGTTCCTCAAGTTGAACCAGCTTATAATTTGATGTACCGTGGCGTTAACTATCGTGTTGATGCAAATTTCAAATCGGCGGAAGCTCCTGTAGCACCAGTAGCCTATAATAAATTGAGCTTTCGGGGAATCACCTATTTTGTAAATAAAACTCAATTAAAAGAAGTTAGCGTAGTCTCTCAACCAACAACTGCTTCAAAACTTGAGGCACTGGCGATTTCTGAGGAATTATTAAAGCTTCAATAATAATATGCCTGCAAGCCGATCTGGAGTCTAGTTAGTCATAAACTTGTAATACAATCTTCAAAAAACCTTGCTTGAAATTTTGGCACTACCTACTTTCTGTCTCAACAAACCTTACCAAAGCTGGTAGTTGTGCCAAGATTAATTTGAGGACTTAAGGCTTGTGACACAATGTTAGGACAATTATTAGACGGACGTTACCAAGTCCTCCAGACATTAGGTGGAGGTGGATTCGGTCAAACTTACATAGCCCAAGATACCCATCGGCCAGGTTTCCCCAAATGCGTTGTCAAACACCTTAAGCCCGTCACTCGTAGCCCTGAATTTCTCGAAACTGCCAGACGGCTATTTACTAGTGAGGCAGAAACACTAGAACAATTGGGCTACCATGACCAGATTCCTCGGCTTTTAGCCTATTTTGAAGACAACCAAGAGTTCTTCTTGGTGCAAGAGTTCATTGAAGGACATACCCTGAAAGCGGAACTATTCCCCAATCAACGTTGGACAGAAGATCAAGTAATTCAACTGCTCCAGCAGGTTCTGGGTATTCTACAATTTATTCACAGCCACAACGTTATTCATCGAGATATCAAACCGGACAATATAATTAGGCGGCAACAAGACGGTAAGTTAGTGCTGATTGACTTTGGCGCTGTTAAACAAGTCCAAACTGAACTGCTCACAATTGCAGGGCGCACGGGGGCTACTATTATCATTGGTACTCCCGGATATATGTCTACAGAACAGGGGCGAGGTAAACCCCGCCCCAACAGTGATATTTATTCCTTGGGCATTATTGGTATACAATCGCTGACAGGTTTACACCCTATAAACTTTGAGGAAGACCCAGATACAGGAGAAATTTATTGGCAGCATCAAGCTAACGTCAGTTCTGAGTTGGCATCTGTGCTATCTAAGATGGTGCTACATCACTTTAAACAGCGCTATCAGTCTGCGGCTGAAGTTTTACGGGCGCTTAAGGATCTCGATACTAGAGTAGAAGCGCAATCACTTCAACTACTATCTTTGACACCCAAGGAGCAAGAATATTATTGTAAAGATTACCAGGTAGAAGCGCAATCACTTCAACTACCGTATTTTACACAACCGCCTCAAGCTTCGCTTTCTCAACAAAACTCAATTGGGTATCCGCCTGCTTCTCTTCTGTCTGGAGAAAATTACAACCGCTTAGAAACAATTCTTTTAGAATTTGTCGGCCCCATCGCCTCAAGATTACTACGACAAGTTGCAGCTTCAGCGTCCAATTTTGAAGAATTAATTAGTCAATTAGTCCTTCATCTTCGAGAGAATCAACAAATTGATTTTAAGAAGAAAACAATGTTTTTACTAGAGAAATCTACGTTACTACAAGAATTTATTGTTAAATCCGATCAATCTGATATTAACTCAAATAATTTATTAAACCAAGAATCTAAAGTCATTAGCGATAACTTTCTGGAAGAGTGTGAACGTGAATTGGCTAATTTAATTGGCCCAATAGCTAAGTTTCTAGTTCAAAAAGCTATTAAATCTTCTGGACAAATTTCTCGTGCAGAATTTGTGAAAATTTTAGCATCACAAATTACCGAACCTCAAAAAGTTTTGGAATTTGAGCAACGCCTACTATCTTGATTTTTTCAAAATTGCGTTTTTATCTCCGTGCATTACGAATTATTAGCTTTGGTTATTCAGCATCTCCAGAGCTATTTTTAAGCTAGCTTTCATCCGATTAAATGCTTCTGCTAACCCGCCAATTTCATCATTAGAGCTTTCTTGAAAATCAGCGCTCATATCACCAATACTAACTTTTTGAGCTATTTTTTCTATTCTTCTGATACGCTGAATTACATATTTTGTGATTAAGAAATTAATTAAGAAAACTACGATCGCAAAGATCGTAATTAAAAGTCCCATTATCAATATCCAAGTCCGTTTGGCATTGGCAAAAATATCTTGAGAAGGAACAGAGATTATTTGAGCAGAAACAATCTGATTGAGTTGCCAGCCAAAACCATTTTCCGAGCCATAATTTAGCAACTGACTTTTAGGAGCCTGATCTGGTGTAGAATGGCATCGCAAACATTTATTTTGTGTAATCTTTAATGGTTGTGCAATGTAAAATACTTCGCCTTCTGACAATTTACGAAAGCCTGTAATTTCTAGAGTATTAGGTTCGTTGCGAAAACGCTCGACAAGTTGAGTTTCAAAATTATCAGCTTTATCCGCTAAATTGGTTGGATTAAGTGTTGCATCTTTATGAAAAAAGTTTTGAAATTCAGGCTTTTTACGAAAATTTTCAAAAACCTCTTTAGAGGAAAAAGTTGGTATTACTTCAGGTATAAAAGTTGGGTTATTATCTAATCTAGGTTCTAATAAAGGATTTATGCGATTTTGTGTATAGTCTCTAACTGCATTCACCATTTGGATGAGAATTTCTGCTTGAGAACTTACTTCATTTTGCGCTCTCCCTTGAAGTACACTGGATAAGGCAACGCCACTTCCCAAAATACTGATGATGAAAACTAATACTAAAAGTAAGTTAAATTTAGCACCTATTTTTAAGTGTTTTAACGTAATGTTGTTTAACATAACCTAAGCAAATAGGGTGACCTGTGAGTTTGTCTAATATTTATTTATACCTGTTAGAAAGCATCTCAACAACATTTAAATAAATATTAATTTTTTATTACAATATAACCTGTTTAGGCAGTAGTCAAATTTATCTAAATTAGTCCTGAAAGCCAAATTATTTCTTTAACCATAATTAGTGATGTTTGTGCGATTTTCCCGTCGTTTATTTCTGTTTCATCTACTAGGTTTTACATTTGCTGCCTGCAAACCACAAGGTGGAGTTGAGGGCACGTTAACTATTGGTGTGATTAACTATGGTGGAGGTGAACAGATAATTAATCAATATGCTAAATTTAATAGTTATTTGGGTGAAAAAACAAACTCATATATTCAGCTAGAGCCTGTTTTTAATGAAAATAGAGCGGTTGAGCGCCTTGATGCTCGTGCTTGGTCATTGGTATTTGCTCCACCGGGTTTAGCGGCTATTGCGATCGCACGTCACCAATATGTTCCCCTATTTCCTTTAATAGGTATTAGTGATTTGCGTTCCATCTTCGTTGTTCGCAAAGATAATCCGATAACTGACTTGAAACAGCTACAAGGCAAAACAGTGGCTTTAGGACAGTTAGGTTCTGCAACAGGATATTATTTCCCTCTTTACAATCTTTATGGTACAACACTAGCTGAGATACTGTTTGCACCCACACCCAAAGCAGCACTGGAATTGGTCGCTCAAGGAAAAGCGATCGCCTGTGCCGTCTCAGAGGCGGAATTAAGTCTCTACAGTTCACAGTTGGCCCCAACCGAATTCCGCATACTATTTAAAGACCCTCACTATGTACCATTAGGTGTGGTCTTGATTGGGCCGAATGTAGAACGTAACCGTCAAGAATTTATCCGCAAAGTGATGAGTGATTCACCTTCTGGTTTAGCTCAAGAAGTGGGATACGTACCCAATGGACAAGTACCAGATTACAAATACATGATTTCTGTGGTCGATCGGTTAAGCTCAATTAGTTCCAAGCTACAAAATAAACCTGTTCGTTTATTCTAATTAAAGCAATAACAATACTTTCAGCCTTTGTTTTCTGTAACATCTCCTACACTCAGTACGAAGGACGAGTGTAGGCTTCCAAGACAATCCGGCTATTTATTGCGTAAGGAGTCTCTTGGGGTATCGAGGTGAGTGTTACCACTTCACCTCGTGTATATACGGGAAGCTTATAAGGTATTGGCATCTGTTCCATGCTTTAATGGCTAAGGTTCTTAAAAACCAAAGCATTTAAAATTTGACTTCGTTTCTTGAAGGGCCGCAAGACAATAACGCGCAAAATGACAGAAGTTCTACACTTTACAGGATTTATCAAGGGAGTAACCTATAAAACTTACTTGGCAGAGAAATTAAAAGAGATTAGTTTAAATGAATTTGATATTAACCAAGCAAATACATTTGGATTAATTAAGTCTCCCACCACAGAAATTGCCTATTCGCAATGGGTATCACCTAAAAGAACTAGAAGTTACCCCTTTGCCAGAATTTACGATACATATAATACTTCTAAAGTAATAACTATTATCCCAGTTATTAAAGAAGAAGGCAAAGATGGAGATAGAGATAGAATTCAGTATTCAACCATCTCGTGGATGAATTTACTTAATATTTATATAGTTCTTGCTTATTATGAAACTGCTCATAAAAGTACCAAAAGCGGACAAAGTAATAAGCATAAAATAACCAACCAGCAATTCAATAATGAATTTGTCAAATCTCAAATTGATGAGATACTAGCATATCACCAAAGTGTTCTCCATTGGAACAAAAACTTATTTGAAGAAAGATTTGTACAAATTTTTGAAAAAGCTCTCGATTGTTATGATTCCATTTCCACAACAACTGGAGTAATGATTCACCCTCGACAAGGCATGAATAGCTATTTACAAAAAATTATAGAGGAATTCGAGGAGTTTAAAAATATTTCTCTTAAAGGTTCCCAGAGCGCTAGTAAGAGAGAAGCTTTAACGTCTCATAAACTAGAATATTTAATTGATGGATTAAAAGCTACCTTTAGTATAGAAAACTACTTAGGAGGAGTCTATTATTTAACTCCAGATGAAATATTCCACGAAAATGATATTTACATAATACAAGAGTCAAAAAACACTTCCAAAGAATCTTTGCCAAAGCTCCCTGATATCCAAGATGGTTTATTCAAGTTAATATTATTTTCTAATCTAGATTCGTTAAATATCAGTGGACAACCAGTATCCTTTATAACAAAGTTAAAGTTGACTGGTAAAAACGTGATAGGCTCTATTGTGTTTCCAGAGGCATCAGCAACGGAGCTAGAATCTTTTTTGGCTACTAATGTGAAAATCTTTAACAATAACCAAAAGGAAATAATTAGACAACTCGCTGTAGAGGCTGAAGATAATCAAAAGCTTAAAATAGAAGTGACAAGTAACTAATACAAATATAATTTAAAGTAGATAATTGTTTGATTATTTAAACTTATAACCGTTATTGGGTACAACAATTATGATAAAAAGTCCATTACGCTACCCAGGTGGCAAGTCAAAAGCCATTAACCAAATAGCTGAATATTTACCAGATAGTTTTTCTGAGTTTCGAGAACCTTTCGTAGGTGGTGGTTCTGTATTTATTTACTTAAAGCAAAAATTTCCTCACCTAAAAATTTGGATTAACGATTTAAACCGCGAACTATTTCTGTTTTGGAAATCTACTCAATCTCATCTACCTCAGCTAGTGGAAGAAATACATCGTGTTAAAGATAAATACACAGATGGAAAGTTGCTATTTGAGGAATTAACTAGTGTAGATCCCAACAATTTATCGGATTTTGATAGAGCAGTACGTTTTTTTATTCTGAATAGAATTACTTTCTCTGGCACTGTAGAATCTGGGGGATTTTCTGAGCAAGCTTTTCATAAACGCTTTACTTACTCGTCGATAGACCGCCTGGAGAAATTAGAAAAAATTTTAACAGCAGATGTAAAGATTACTAATTTAGATTATGGTGAACTATTACAAGCAGATGGTAAAGATTTATTTATATTTTTAGATCCACCTTATTTTGCTGCTACAAAATCCAAGTTGTATGGTAAAAATGGTGATTTACACACATCTTTTGAGCATCAGAAGTTTGGTGAATTAGTGATAGAATGTCGTCACCGTTGGCTAATAACTTACGATGACTCACCTATTATTAGAGAAAATTTTCAAGACTCTAATCTCTTTGAGTGGGAATTGCAGTATGGAATGAATAACTACAAACAAAGTAGTGCTGCCAAAGGTAAAGAGTTATTCATCACCAATTATGAAATTAGAAATAATTTTAATATAGATGAAAACAATAATAAAGATTTTCAAGCTCATCAACAGTTGAGTCTTGAGCTTTCATTATAATCGAATGGCACTAAGATAATTTTGAGCCAGCACAACCAAAAGGTGAGGAATCCATGACAGCTACTATAAGTTTTCGTGCTACTGAAAAGATGAAGGAAGAGGTGAAGGCACAAGAAGATCCACCAGAATTTTGTCGCCAAGCTATCCACTAAAAACTAGATAAGGATAAAAAGAAATAATTCTAAAAAATTCACGAATGTTTTATGATTGCTATAGTTTGATTTTTGGTAAGTAAGTATTATCTTGCTCAAAAAAATAATTTGAATCGTGCTAGCTGGTTTTTAATCGTCTCTGTCAGGATTTTATTCAGTTCTGTAGTGTCTTGGAATTGCAAAATTTGCTGTGTCGGTAAGTCGAAGGGAAATTCACCTTCAAAATCTGGGCGTTGCATTTGCGCTAGTAGAATCTGTTCAGACCGCTTACTTTGAATGGCATAGCCAATCTCAATACAGACATTCGGACTGGGAATTAATTGAGAGGTTTCTTTACCATCAATACTAGCAATAGGTGTGGTGTCAGCTATAAATAACAAACTCTTACGGATTTTCCGCATGATTGTGCGGTTAATTCGGAAAGTAGCACCGCTAGGACGAGAGGATTCTACTAATGTTAGGGGAAGACGCGATCGCAAGTTTAAATTGTCCAAACTTTTTCGCAGTTCTTCTTTGAGAATATTCGTTGCTGCAACATACTCAGTTTGATAGGATAAAAAAATCGTTGGTTCTAACTGAGCCAACACCGCCTGCTTGGTGAAATAAATTTCATGACTAATTAAATCAATGTTAGAGACGCAATAGCCACCACTACCTTCAATATAAAATTCAATATTTTCCCCTTCCAAATAGCGCCCAAACCAAGTTGATGTCTTAACTTCGTCACTGTCTTCCAAAAAGTCTGCTCGCAATGCTGATTTCAGCAGGCTTTTTTTGCTTAAACGAATGTCTGGCGCACGTTTTTCCAGTTCTGGAATCGGCTCATAATCCTGTAGATACCACGCTCTGAGCGCAATTATTGACATAAGGCGCTATTTCAACTGTTTCTCGCTATTCAACTTCGTATAATCTTACACCCAGAGGAGGCCCTATTTTAGATTTCTCTTTAAACACAACAACACCCAAACCTCTACTCGCTGAACTATCTCCTCTCATTGTTTATCCTAGCCAGGGATGTACTAACTTTCATTGCTTTTGTAAACAAGTAATGAAAACCAGCGACAGTGCCCCCTAATCTTCAATCTTTAAGGAAATAGCAGTTTTCGCGTTGGGTGTTGCTGTATTTTGACGAGACAGATGTAAATTAAACAGCGTCTTATACCTCTTACTAACATTTCAAATGCAGCTGTTATATCTGACAAGTAAGCTTATTTTCTAACTTCAACTATTAGATTATCATTTGTGGATAGGAAGAATTTGTTTTGCAACTAAACTTTACTTTTAAATGATTTTTAATCAAATTCAATATATTGCACACTTTAGATAACGGAGAGATATTTTGTTTAGTCTATTGTTAAGAAAATTATCATCGACATTTTGGATGAATTTAAAAATTAATTCAGTAATTTTTAAGTTTTGAAACTAACAATTGAGCATTGGTCAATAGCCAATAATGATTCTTCGCCTGCTGCGCCCTTATCCCCTACTCTCTATTGCTAGTTAACTATTTTGCCTAGAGGCTTGACGGGAATCTCAATCCAGAACTCTGTACCTTTGCCAGGTTCTGAAATGCACTCCATTATTCCCCCATGTTTTTCGACAATAATCTGATAGCTGATTGCTAGTCCCAATCCTGTACCCTTACCTACAGGCTTGGTAGTGTAAAATGGGTCAAAAATTCGCTTTTTCACATCTTCATTCATTCCGGGGCCGTTGTCAGTAATCCGAATTAACAAACGAGAGTTGTCTGCTGAGACTTTAGTAGAAATCTGGATAGTTGGAATTGGGCATAAGTTCTTCTCCTTGTCACCCTGACTTTGCCACTCTCTACTTCCTACTTCCAGAGCGTCTATGGCATTGCTGAAAATATTCATGAATACCTGATTCATTTGACCGGCATAGCATTCCACCAGTGGGATGTTGCCATAATCTTTAATTATCTCAATACGTGGAAATTCAGGATTTCCTTTCAGCCGATGTTGCAAAATTAATAAGGTATTGTCAATGCCTTCATGCAGGTCAACACGCTTGTTTTCAGACTCATCCAAGCGAGAAAAATTGCGTAACGACAACACTATTGAGCGGATGCGCTCGGTTCCTACTTGCATTGAGGTCATGATTTTTGGGAGGTCTTCTACCAAAAATTCAAAATCTATCGCTTCAATTGCGGCCTTAATTTCACTATCGGGATGGGGATAGTGTAGCTGGTAGAGACGTAAAATTTCTAGCAGTTGTTCAGTGTAGTCACTGGCATGGCAGAGATTACCGTAAATAAAGTTGACGGGGTTGTTGATTTCGTGGGCGACACCCGCCACCAACTGTCCTAAGCCGGACATTTTTTCGGTCTGAATCAATCTTGTCTGTGTTTCTTGGAGTTCATGTAGGGTATGCTCTAACTGAGCGGCTTGATTTCTGGCTTCAGTTTCGGCCTCAGAGGTTTGTTCGTAGAGTTGTGCTTGTTGAATAGCGATCGCAGCCTGATCTGCCACCTGCTGCAATAAATCAATTTCTGTATCCTGCCAATTTCTAGGAGCCTCACACTCATGAGCAATTAGTAAGCCCCATAGTTCCATACCCATATTAATCGGAACTATTAAGTTTGCTTGCAGTTGCAGGCTCTGCAAAAACTCTCGATGACAATCACTTAAAGAAGCCGTTGAAACATTGTTAATTGCCCGTATCCTACCCTGACAATATAGATGCGTATACTCATCGGGAAAGCATTCCGGTGGTGCATTCACTCCCAAAACAGACTGCCAATTGCCAT
This sequence comes from Nostoc sp., assembly GCF_036917555.1. GTDB lineage: Bacteria > Cyanobacteriota > Cyanobacteriia > Cyanobacteriales > Nostocaceae > Nostoc. The sequence continues at coordinate 99,112 of NZ_JBALDD010000082.1, forward strand.
TAATCTCTTCTACAATCACCGATTTAGTCTTGAGGTAGAAAATCAGCACTCGGTCTGTATTTAGCAGGGGACGGACTTCCCGAACGATGGATTGCAAGGTTGCTTGCAAGTCCAATGTGCGGCGAATATGCTCTGTAACTTGTTTAATTACTTTGGTAAACATTAATGATTTTTCGAGTTCAGCAGTTTGCTCTTGCACCCGCAGTTCTAGATTGGCATTCAGGGATTGTACCTGTTTATACATTTGCTGCTGCTGAATTGCCATTGAGAAATGATCGTATAAGGCTTGTGCCAAAAAGATGTCTTCCAACTTCCACTCAGGTGCTTGCCCCTTTTTCTGCTCTCGCCAAACCTCAAAGGAAAGCTGGGGTAACAGTTGTCGCCGATTTTGTTCGCATCGTCCCGCCCACAAGATTTCCGTTTCAAATTCCGAGCGGAAAATACTTAATACACCGATAAATTTTTCGCGGTAATGTAGCGGAATCACCATAAGTCCGCGAATTTGAGTAGAACGGAATGCTAAAGCCAAAACTCGCAAACATGGTTCTTTATAAAGGTCAGTAGTTGCCCAAATAATACCTTGTTGAAACTCAGCCATCCAGTTTTGCCAGATAGGATGCTGTTCGATAATACTGTTATCTAACTCGTAGGAGAGTGTCGGTTGGTCGCCCCAGGTGTATAGTTCTTGAGTCTCCGCAATGTAAAGCCTGCCACCGACTCCACAGAAAGCAGTAATAACTTCTTCTAGTGTTGCTTGTAATTGGATTGTCGGCAGTTTATGCAATAGTGTAGTGACTCGATTAATAGTGGCTTCTCGCTTTTGCTTGGCGTGGGCTTCAGTGAGTAGATTACTTTGAGCGATCGCGATCGCTACCTGGTCAGCAACCTGCTGCAATACTTTTAGTTCCCGCTTCAAAATATTTTGCGGTTCACTGTGGTGAGCTACCAACAATCCCCACAATTTAGGCTTTGCCGATTGTTCTTGTGGGTCGCAATCTAAAATTGGTACTACCAACGAAGACTGCACGCCCATTGCTTTTAGGTATTGAATATGGCACTGTTCTACCTGCCGATAGTAGATATTAGTTTTTAGACGTTTGCCAGTTTCTTTTGACTGTAGAGGCGATAGCCCAATCTTCTCATTTGCCACATCGACAATCGAACGTTGCCCCGCTAACAAAAACATCTCTCTGGCGGATTCTGGAATATCATCAGCTGGGAAGCGTTGACCCAATAAGCATGGTAGACGTTGCTCATAAATAGATTCTGCAATGACTTCACCACTACCATCAGCATCAAAGCGATAAATCTTCACCCGATCTGCACCCAAAAATAAACGTACTTCACTAACAGTTGTTGTTAATATTTCTTGCAGGTCGAGCGATCGCCTGATCTGTTTTGTCATCCGGTGCAGTAAACCTTCTTGATTAAAGGTTTCCTGCAACTCGTTTGGTTCATCCCTACGTGTCATTGCTTGTATACACCATGAATTAAGTATAATTTTTTATATCTTTGTCACTGATCAAAATTTTCAACTTACAATGCTTTGATTTTCATCTTATTTCAAGAAATTCTTGCTACTAATGCGTTGCTAAGGGCATACATGTATTACAAATATTTTTGGAAATGGATTAGAGGATGTTTGAAAAGTAACAGATATTTTGCTTGTTCCCTATAGCCCTTGTAAAGTGGATTTAGGGAGAGATAAAACCGCTGTATCATTAAATACTTGTAAAGTTTCATCTCAAGTCTAAAGTTAAGAAATTTTTAATCATTGACATTTACTAATTTTATATTCTCAATCATTAAACTATTCCAGTAATTTTACTTAATTTAGAGCTGGAATAATTTCTGGAAATTAAAAATATTTCTTTAACATTTTTGCCTATTAATACAATTAATTAAAATTTTTTCAAAGCAATAACTAAATTATTAGTAATTTATTAAAATATTTTTGGCTGGGGAATTTGACTATTCCCCGTTTAAGTGCTGAATTTATGTTGAATGTAACTATTTTGATTAAATTATTCGTAAATTCCTGTTAAAGATAGTAAATTACGAATTTCTTCACGCACACTCATGAGAGTTTTACCAAGATGGTTTTGACCGCTTTTATTAGCACCACAACCCCAAAAAGAATCGGTTGGGGAGTTTTCAACCAAAATCTCATCACCTGTCTTTAGGAGAACTTCTCTGATATCGGCATGAGTGAGAAACTTTTTGAGTACAGCTTCTCGCATAATTTGAGTTTTGACCAAATCCCAGTCTCGTCGGAGTTGGCGAGTGCTACATCTTCCCAAAGTGGCAGCTTCTTCTGGAGTGGTGGCAGCATGAATGAGAGGTATAATTGCCGCATCTGTGCTGCCTACAAACTTTTGCGCTTGATAATAATGCTCAACCGTTAGCCAGTAAGCACCCTCGATGTGGATTCCGTGGAGAGAAAAGTTAGAAAAACAGCCATAAGGCTGCCAAGCCTTATAAAAGTAAATGGTCATTTGAAAATTGCTCTTTTATATATCAATTTCACTCTAGCTGAGTAGGTAAAGCCTTAACAAACTCTCTAGACGTAAACTGAAACATAAACTGTAAAACTTTAGATATCTGGTGAAATTAAATATGCGTTATCCAGAACCCTTGTAGAGACGTAGCACTGGTACATCTCTACATTTTTTCTACCAAATGTCTCTTGAGTAGAGTAAGTGAAAGGGGTAAGTTCTTTTAGAATCGGATGAGATGGGTTACTTGTATGTTCGTCGATTAACTAGGGTAGCGCTAGCTTGGTCAACAGGCATTAGCACAACTTCATTAATATTGACATGGGGCGATCGCGTCACACAGAAAAATATCACATCAGCCACATCATCTGCTGTTAGGGGTGTAACTCCTTGGTAGACTTTGTTGGCACGTTCAGTATTTCCGTGAAAGCGAACCTCGCTAAATTCCGTTTCTACCATACCAGGATCAACGGAAGTTACACGTACCTGTGTTCCTAATAGGTCTTGTTTTAAACCTTCAGAAATTGCTCTGACAGCAGCTTTGGAAGCACAGTAGACATTGCCACCGGGATAGGTTTGATGTCCGGCGATGGAACCTAAATTTACCACATGACCGCGATCGCGACTTACCATTCCCGGAACGACATAGCGGGAGACGTAAAGTAAACCCTTAACGTTAGTATCAATCATGTCTTCCCAGTCTTGAAAGCTGCCTTCGTGCAACTTGTCTAAACCACGACTCAAACCAGCATTATTAATGAGAATGTCGATGTCAGACCAGGCGGGGGGTAAAGTAGCAATGGCAGATTCAACAGCATTGCGATCGCGCACATCTAGTTGTAGTAAATGAATTTCAGTACTAAAATCTTTACTAAGAGTATCTGCTAGCTGCTGCAAACGTTCTAACCGTCGTGCTGCTAAAATCAGTTTTGCACCTCCACCAGCGAAGATTCTTGCACAAGCAGTACCAATACCGCTACTTGCACCAGTGATCAAAATGATTTGATTTTGTAGGGAAGTCATTAGGATAGTTAGGAGTGAGGAGTTAACAGTTATGAATTATGAATTAGCACAACTTTCATCGTTCATAATTTATCATCAGTCGGTCTATAACTCCTAACTCCTAACTCCTAACTCTTAATTACTTCTTCACCACTTGCAGGCGCTGAGTTACCATCGTCATCCCATTACCTCGCAGGATGACAGCAGAAACCCATTGGCTACCTGGGGTAGATGGTGCTTGTCCTACTTTAAACAATCCGCCAGATGTCAGTAATTCCAAATCCACGGGTGTAGGGTTAAGAAATTTATCTGGTTGGATAGATTCTTCTAACGCCGTTCCTAGTAAAAAATCATCACCAAGTGGCTGTTGAACGATCGCATCAAAATTATACTTCTGGCCGACTTGTACTTGCTGGGGTAATTTAATATCAATTTGGGGCGGGTTGCTGCCAGAGGTAAGTAAGGTACGTTCAGACAAAATGTCTTGGCGGACTATTTTTCCACCTTCAATGCGTTGACGTGATTTAATCGTGGCATTAAGAGCTAACTTATTACCGTTACCAGAGGGTAAGCCAGTTATCTTTGTTTCTGTTTCAGCAATAATCCCATTGGCTTCAGGTTTTGAAGATAGCAGTTTCGTGCTGTATTGCAATTTTGGATATCGTTGCCAAAGTGAAGTCAAAGACTTTTCCAGGGTTTGGAGGTTTAATCCATCCCCATGAGTGAAATTGGGACTGTAAAATTGCAACACCCCTTTGACATCGCCTCGGCTGGCGGCGGTATCAACTTGTGTCAACAGGTTTTTCAGATTGGCTGGTGCATTTTGGGGTGTTGTGGCTTGGGATAATTGCTGTGGTGTCATTGCCTGAGTACGTTGCCAACCACTTGTTAAACCAATGGTCAACACAAACGAAACTAGCCAGATATTTGCTGGAAATCTGAGTTGACGTCTCACTAAGGCGGTAATAATGTTAGTCATTGGTAAGAGTTTACTGATTTGATTAGAGAAAGTAAGCAAATTGTTTTATCTTAGTTAAGCTAGACGCTAAACGGTAGAGGTTTGATGGCAAACGCACCGATACGATTATTAATAGCTGCCAGTGGGACTGGTGGACATTTGTTTCCAGCGATCGCCCTGGCACAAAAACTTCCAGATTATCAAATAGAATGGCTGGGAGTACCCGATCGGCTAGAAACTCAACTTGTCCCCAAACAGTATCCCTTGAATACTATTGCAGTTGAAGGGTTTCAGCAAGGGTTTGGACTTTCCTCGATTCGCATTTTAGGTAAACTCGCCCTTTCGATTCTAGAAGTCAGACGAATTCTCAAACAGGGAAATTTTCAAGGGGTGTTTACCACAGGGGGTTACATTGCCGGGCCAGCTGTCATTGCGGCGCGTTCTCTCGGTTTACCCGTGATTTTCCACGAATCTAACGCCTTACCAGGTAAAGTAACTCGCTTTTTTGGCCCTTGGTGTAGTGCGGTAGCCTTGGGATTTGAAGTAGCTGCTAAGTATTTACCTCGTGCCAAAAATGTCTATGTTGGTACTCCTGTGCGATCGCAATTTCTCGATAGGGCAATTGATGCACCGCTGGATTTAGCTATTCCTGATAGTGTTCCTTTAATTGTTGTTTTTGGTGGTAGCCAGGGTGCAATTGCAATCAATAAGTTGGTGCGTGAATCTGCAAAAGTTTGGTTTGATGCTGGTATTTATGTAGTACATTTAACTGGCGATCGCGATCCCGAAGCAGATAGTCTCAAACATCCACAGTACATAGCCTTACCTTTTTACAACAATATGGCAGCATTGTTGCAACGAGCAACTCTTGCTATTAGTCGTTCTGGCGCAGGTAGTTTAACAGAATTGGCAGTGTGTGGAACGCCAGCAATTTTGATTCCTTACCCCTTTGCCGCAGAAGATCATCAATCTTACAATGCAGACGTATTTACAAAAGCTGGTGCAGCGTTAACGTTGAAGCAATCTGAGTTGACGACTGAAGTATTGCAAAATAATGTGTTGAATTTATTGCAGTCACCGCAAGAGTTAGCAAAGATGGGGGAAAAAGCAAAAGTGATCGCAGTTCCTGATAGTGCCGAAAAGTTGGCGCAGTTAGTGCGTGAGGTGATAGAAACATAACGTTAATTATTTAGTATTAGAAATGTATTTTTCAAGTTATGAATATGTTATTTAGCAAAAAAATTCACTTTACAGTAGGTTGTGCTGCCTTATTACTTGTCAGTTTAGCAAGTAGTTATCTATATACCCACTCAAAAACTAAACAACTAGCTCAACAAAATCAGTCATTTACTCAACAAGAAAATTCTGCCCTACTTCAATCACAGATTTCTCTGACCTCAAATCAAGCTGCCGATCAACTTACCTCAAGGTTCCAAAATGCTTTTTCATCTCGACAGAATTTGTTAGCAGCATCTGCACCCTATCCAGTTGTTGATGAGTTCAAAAAATATAAATTTAACATTAATGGCAGCCAGATTGCTACTCCAGGAAAACTACCAAATAGTAAGGTTAAGTTCAATCAAAGAGATTTATTAACTGTTCTCGTTAATACTAGAAAATATTTTCAAGATTATGCTTCAGAAGACCCAGATATTATGCGTACAGGAGTGCTTGCTACTCAAGGAGTTACTGTAGCAGATGTCCTCAAAACTTTGGATTTCATGATTGCTGTTTTGAAGGAGGATATTGCTAATAATCGGGCTACTCGTTTACAAGACTCTAAGTTTATCAATACCAATTTTCGAGTCATTAAATGGTCTGCCTACAATCCCAAAACTCAACAGCAAAAACAATTACGAATTACCAAATATGCTGTTTTTACTCACCCTGGTTCCCGCAAGAAAACCTCTACTTTTAATATACCAATTTATAGCTTAAAAGACAACTCTAATAACGATAAGTTCTACACTCGATACACAAAGCAAGATGTTTTGTCTGGTATTTATGAACCAGGTGGTCGAGAATTTGGAAAAGTTACAGATCTTGCTTATCTAACCAGAAATGGCTTAGAAGAAGCAATTATGGAAGGAACAATCCTAATTAATTTTACAGATGGTTATAAGGCATTTTTTAATGTAGATAGAAACAATGGAATAGCTTATATCCGCGGATTAAAGGCAACAGCACAAAAGCGTTATTGGTATTTTAGAGAAGTTGATGCTATTAAAGGCTATGGATACAAAATAGATGCAAAAATTTCTATCAAACCCGGAGTTACTTTTGCTGGAGATGTTTTAAATATCGGTTTAGGTAAAGTGATTGTAATTGAGCATACTCAAGGTGGTCGCAAACATCTGCAAATGGGAGTCATCGCCGATACAGGTGGAGCATTTTTACCCAATCTTTATCAGCTCGATTTTTTGGCAGGTATTTTTAAGAATAAAAAAGAATTTGGGCAGAATATTAGCGAATTACCAGACTATGCCACAGCATATTTTTTAGTCAAGAAGTAATGCATTGATCTGATGTCAAAAATCTATGCACGGGTTAACAATTCTAAGTTGTGGCCATCGGAGTCATAGAAATAGAAGCCACGACCTTCATTCCAGTGGTTAATTTGTCCTTTCTTCTGATGCATGGGGTCGCTACTGTATTCAATACCTGCCTCTTTGACGCGGGCAAAAATTGCATCAAATTCTTCATCACTGACATGGAACGCATAATGATGTGGCTCGAACGCTTCAGCGTCGGCGAAGTCAAGCGTTAATGCATCATTTATATGTACAGCAGCGAAGTGACCAACGGGAAGCTCGACCTCTAAACCGAAAATTTTTGCAAAGAACCTCGCCGATGCTTCTTTGTCATGTACGGGCACTATGGTGTGATTTAGAGTAATTGTCATGTCACACCTTCCCTCCTAATTTTGGTACTAATCCATATCAACTCTCGATTTCAGAGTTGATCGCAACAATGTTCCTTATCTATTTTATCTTTTCAGCGCTAACACCAGAGTAAATATATTGAAATTCTGTGTTCGCTGCATTTGGAACACCCGCAAACACTAGAAAAATCGAGCTTAAATAAGCAAACCTAATAACTCATATCAGATTTACTGAAGTAATAAAACTTGATTAAAAATTGTAAAGCAGTGTAAAGTAGTTTCACAGGCAAAGACTACTGCCTGATTC
>NZ_JBALDD010000083.1:0-100468 GCF_036917555.1 Nostoc sp.
ATTTAAGCAAGAGCCTTTTTGGACGTTCACTCTCAGTAATATATATGTACTGTTAAATGGCGATCGCTGTGCCAGTTGCGTAAGTCCTGTTAAAAAATTAGTTAAGATAAAATTTAAATTATTAGACCTCTTGCATAAATCACAAAATTAAGGGGTAGGTGTTAGGTAATACGGTTCAGTTAAGGTTTTTTGATCAAAATTCTAGATCATAAAGACGCGATAAATCGCCGTCTCTACAAAAGACTGATTATTGTGGAGACGGCGATTCATCAGGTCTCTTACCTCAACCGAACTTTTGCAAGATATCTAACGCCGATAATTTATATCAGAAGTTAACTCAGAAAATTTATGCAAAAAATTCATATTTATGTACAGCAGGGCAATATGGCTGGAGTCGCACGTAAACTAGCCAATGGTGTTGATATTGATTGCATAGAAAAGCATTCCTTGCAAACACCATTAATGTGTGCAGTTAGTAGCTCTACAGTAGACGTGGATATGATTCACTTCCTCTTGAAACATGGCGCGAATGTGAATGCTGTTGTCAAGCAAAACACCGTACTTGGGTTGGCTGTGCAGTCAGGAAATCTGGATAAAATTCAATTGATTCTAGATGCTGGAGCAGATATTAATTATCAAAGCCCAGACGGATATGATGTCTTAATCAATGCTATGCATGGTCGAAATATCTTGCAGGATCAAAACTTAATATCAACTTTAAATTTACTCATCTCTAGAGGTGCTGCTGTCAATGGCATTAGTCGCTATGGCGAATCTGCAATTAAAGTAGCTGCTCATATTGGGAGATTTGATGCTGTCAAATTATTATTGAACGCAGGTGCTAACCCAGAGCAACTGGGATGGACAGAATTAATGCATGCTATAGTTTTTGGGAGCTTAGAGCAAGTAAAGTTATTACTAGAGCAAGGAGCAGATCAAGATGTGCGCGATTGTTGGTATAGAACCCCTTGGTTATTGAGTATTCAAATGGGTGAACTACCTAAAGCCAAATTACTCCTAGCTGCGGGAGCAAATTACAACGATACGGGAAACTGCGGAAAAACGCCATTAATGTATGCGATAGAAGACAATAGGCTAGAAATCCTACAGTGGCTAATTGCAGAAAGATTGGATATTGAAGCCACTGATGATTTTGGTAACACTGCGTTAATAATCGCAGCAGAGTATGGTGCTACTGATTGTGTCAGAATTTTACTAGAAGCTGGCGCAAACCCTAGCAGAATCAATCATTGCAATGACAAAGCCATTAAGATAGTGACAAAGAAAGAAATCGTCAAAATGTTAATTGCAGCTGGTGAAGATGTGAGCGATATTAACAATGATATGCGGCGATCGCTCACCGGAATTGCCAACAGCAAATTCTTACTATCAGAACTATCACCAGAGCAATATTTTGCTGGCAAACATCCGCGCTTTGGCAAAAGCAATCCAGAATTGATGAAAATACCTTTTTGGCAGGTGATGATTTATGAGGGTTGTTCTGCTTATGACGCACAAAATACTTTTAAAGATATAGGAAATCGGCAATATAAAGTATGGTGCTATGACCGATTTGGCAGAACCATTACACAATTACCAGATGGCAGAATTGTAGAAATTGCTGGTGAGCATGAAGACTACTATGACTCTAATTTTTGTATATATAACGATGTTGTAGTTTATCAAGGTGATGGTAAATTTCAGATTTTTGGTTATCCCCAATATATTTTCCCGCCAACTGATTTTCATTCAGCTACATTAGTTGGAGAATATATATATATTATTGGCAGTTTAGGATATTGCGGTACAAGAATCTATAATGAAACCCCAGTTTATAGATTACATATCCACACATTTGAAATAGAAAAAGTAAAAACAAATGGTGAGAAGCCAGGATGGATTAGTAATCACAAAGCTTACTACAAAGAACCAGATCAAATTTATATTACTGGTGGTAAATTGTGTGTAATTGGTAATGAAGAATCAGAAGATTATATAGATAACTCTGTGGATTACGTCTTAGATTTAATCGACTTAACTTGGAGTCGCGCTACTGTTTAAATATACAGCAGATTTCAACTTCGTGAAGTGGCGCGAGTTGAGGGTTGATAATTTCTGCAGGTGAGTAATATTAACGCAGAGAGCCATTCGATTTATTGCTGAATAAAATTATACGTTTGTGTAAGTCCTGCTGAAATGTAATTCCTCAGCTACAGCAATAAAGTAGCTCAGGTGTTGTAGTCCCATCTCTTTGATACTTTATAAGTCTCAATTTTAAATAAATATATATTGGACATCTCAAAAAAGGCTACATATCATACTCGTACAGAGATTTGATTGAGGCCAGAGCAATGAGTGAAAAAACAACGTCAGAGAATTTCAGAAGTAAAGTTGTCACACAAGGGGTGCAGCGATCGCCAAATCGCGCTATGCTGCGTGCAGTAGGTTTTCAAGATGAAGACTTTAAAAAAGCAATTGTCGGTGTGGCTAATGCCTACAGCACCATCACTCCCTGTAATATGGGGATTAATCAATTAGCACTCATAGCTGAAGCTGGAATTAAACTAGCCGGGGCAATGCCGCAAATGTTCGGCACAATTACTATTAGTGATGCGATTTCGATGGGAACTGAGGGGATGAAATATTCCCTAGTTTCACGAGAAGTGATTGCTGACTCCATTGAAACCGTCTGTAATGGTCAAAGTATGGATGGTGTTATTGCCATCGGTGGCTGTGATAAAAATATGCCAGGGGCAATGATTGCAATGGCACGGATGAATATCCCGGCTATTTTTGTTTACGGTGGGACAATTAAACCCGGACACTATGAGGGCCGCGACTTGACTGTTGTGAGTTCCTTTGAGGCTGTGGGTGAATACAGTGCTGGTAAAATTGACGACACCAAACTGATGGAAGTAGAACGCCGTGCTTGTCCTGGTGCTGGTTCTTGCGGTGGGATGTTCACAGCCAATACTATGTCCTCGGCCTTTGAAGCGATGGGCATGAGTTTACCCTATTCTTCTACAATGGCGGCAGAAGATGATGAAAAAGCTGATAGCACCGAAGAATCAGCCAAGGTATTAGTAGAAGCAATTCGCAATCAACTGTTACCCCGGCACATTATCACGCGCAAATCTATAGAAAATGCTATTTCTATAATTATGGCTGTGGGTGGTTCAACTAACGCTGTGTTACATTTTCTGGCGATCGCTCGTGCGGCTGGTGTAAAACTTAATCTAGATGATTTTGAAACTATCCGTGGTCGTGTCCCGGTTTTATGTGATTTAAAACCCAGTGGTAGATATGTTGCTACAGACTTACATCAAGCTGGTGGTATTCCCCAAGTGATGAAAATGCTATTGGTACATGGATTACTCCACGGTAACTGTATCACCATCACAGGTAAAACCATCGCTGAAATTTTAGCAGATGTCCCCGATGAACCACCAAGCAATCAAGATGTGATTCGTCCTTGGAATAACCCGATGTATGCCCAAGGTCACTTAGCCATTCTGAAAGGGAATCTCGCTACAGAGGGAGCAGTAGCAAAAATTACCGGGATAAAATATCCTAGCATTACCGGTTCTGCAAGGGTTTTTGATTCCGAGGAAGAATGCTTAGATGCCATCCTTGCAGGTAAGATTAAAGGCGGTGATGTGATTGTCATCCGTTATGAAGGCCCGATTGGCGGCCCTGGGATGCGGGAAATGTTAGCACCCACCTCAGCAATTATTGGTGCAGGTTTAGGTGATGCAGTCGGGTTAATTACTGATGGACGCTTTTCAGGCGGTACTTACGGGATGGTAGTCGGACACGTTGCTCCCGAAGCCGCCGTTGGTGGTGCGATCGCTCTGGTCGAAGAAGGTGATAGCATCACTATTAATGCTAATTCTCGCTTGTTACAAATCAACATTTCTGATGCAGAATTAGCCAGTCGCCGCGCCAAATGGCAACCCCGTCCACCCCGTTATACAAAAGGCATCTTAGCAAAATATGCCAAGTTAGTTTCCTCTAGTAGTGTTGGTGCTGTCACAGACTTGGATTTATTTCATGTGTAGGGAGTAAGGGTAGAGACGCGAGATTATATCGCGTCTCTCTACAAGAGTATGAAAGACGACTTTCTGGCATTGGCTGTGAAATTTATTTCATCTTTTAGCGATCGCTGGATGTCAAAATCGGAAATGTATGCTTCTTGTTTTTTCCTGCGATCGCGACCTGTATTTACTTATCTTCATATAGTCTGCTTCTTTAGTATTTTAAAGTAGAAAGTAGTTGATTGAAAGTGTTTGTTACTACCAATGAAAGTTTTAGGGTTAATCTTGCCAGTCCTGTTGCTGCTATGCAGTCCTGCTATGGCAGTTGAGCTTAAAGGACAAAATATTGATGGTCAAAAGCTGCCTGCTAGAGCTTATTACTATGCAACTGGTGGAGTCTACAAAGTTCAGGTGCGCTTTCACAACAAACGAGCCACAATTTACTTTGAGGATGGAAACCAAACAACTATACAGTTGAACCAGCAAGCGATCGCTGACTCAAAGAATATTGAAGGTTTTGGAAAACTAGGACAATATCCTCTAAATAGAACATTCAGTGTTGGGTTGGTGTATGACAATAATTGGCTCGGTAGCAATGATAGTCAATTCCAACTGTCTAATCCGCTAGATGGGTTGTGGAAAATTAGTTTGGAGTGAATACTCATCAGACTTTAAAAAGGTTTCTCACTTCTGACAGGGTAACTCAACAATATATCCTTTGCTAGTTTCGGAGTAACTACTTAATTAATCAAGTAACATATATAAGACTTATATTTAATTTTTGAATAACTAAGCGGCTTAAAAGCTTGCCAGGCAAAGATTTCCTTTTCACAATCTGAGTAAAATTCAAGTATAATTACTAGATATATATGAACATAATAATTACATAAATGAAAGTTGGTATTCAAAATACAGTAGAAATTCTAGAGCAAGTTCACCAATTAGAGTCCACATTAGGTCTTAAAAATGAAGCCTGCCGTTCTAAATTTTTGATTCATCCTTACTTCACTTCAAAAGTTTTTTTGTTTTTGCATGGTTTTACAGCAGGCCCTTACCAGTTCGAGCCGCTTGGTAAAGCCTTCTTTAACACGGGATATAACGTTTTGATTCCTTTACAACCCGGTCATGGACGCTCAGGTGACTGGAAGTCTCAAAATCCTCCACCCCTGCCAACAGATATTGAGATTTATCAAAAATTTGTAATCAAATGGTTAGAGATTGCAAAAACGCTAGGGCAACAAGTTGTAATTGGTGGATTATCAACAGGTGGAACTTTAGCTGCTTGGCTAGCTTTAGAGCATCCTCAAGAGATTGACCGCACCTTATTGTTCACGCCTTTTTTAGGTAGCCGCTACTTAATATTCGATCAACTTATCAAAATTCTGCCAATTTACTTTGAATGGTTCAACAAAGATGCACCCGGCAATTTTGGTTATAAAGGTTTTCGTCTCAAGGCCTTACGGATATTTCTGGAATTGGGATATCAGGTTTTAGACAAGGCTCAAGGCTGTGTTTCTGCCCCAATTTTAATGGTATGTAGTGAAGCAGATAGTGTTGTTAGTCGCTCTAAACAGCAAGATTTTTTCCGAAGAGTACTTAGGCAGCAACCAAAATCCTGGTATTACTGTTTCGATGATTCGCTTCACATTGAACATCGAATGATGACAAAATTGGAAGACAATGATTATGAGGAACTGGTAATTACCCTTAGTAAAGCATTTGTTGAGAGTGATTTAACTTGGGTAGAGTTTGAGCAAATGGCAAAGCGGATAGCGCAGGGGCAAGCTCATGACCAAATCATGCAAGAACTCAACTTTGATGAACAAGTTTTTCCACAGCTATCTGCAATGATGACTCAAGGTTTTGGCTGTGAACATCTTAAATGTATTAATCCAGATTCCTAATGAGCATCGTAATTTTGCAAAAAATCGTTTTTTATGTAAAACATGATACTTGTCTTCAAATTATTAAAAAAGGAAAAAACTCTTGGGGAGCGTCGGAAAGACTGCTTGCAAGTTGATGTCTGCCTTAATTACTGTAGGGTGTGTAAGACTAAATTAGTATCGTTAGAAACATTGCATTTGACTTTGACAACTACGCTCCACCCCACGTATAGGTAATGAGCCTACCGAAATTTTACCTTGAAGTCTCCAGCAACTGCGTAGGCGTAGCCCGCACTTCTCTACGAGACGCTGCGCGTAGCTTGCTTCCACGAAGTGGTACGACAAAGCTCAGTGACCATCGCAGACATCGCCATACCAATCGGTAAAAGTCAGCGCAAGTTATTTTCAGTTACTAACATCATATTTGCTTGATTAATTATTAAACTATTGAAATTTTATATAAGGATATCTAAGTTTTCCCGACTTAGATATCCACTAGCAACATAACCTACATTTAATAGATTGTTAAGCTTATTATAATTACTAATTTTTATTTTTAAATGGTGCTTGGGACAGTTATAAATTCGTCCTTAAGTTAGATGTCAAAATTAGATATATATCTTTATCTAATATAGTTTCAAATTTAATTAAAGTTTTTATGTACAAGAGAAAGTTACTTATATAATTATACCTTCCTAAATAGTCACTAAATAAAGTTGTCTGATTTTTACCTGAAGCTTTTATATTGAGCCTAACTTCTCAAGTTGAATTAGCGCTCGCAAGAATAAAACATCAGCTATATTCAGGTGCGTTACACTGGTTAACGCACCCCACTTTCTAAGACAAGTTAGCAATGCTAGACTTTTCTAAACTTGCTACTAATTTAACTCCAAACTCTTCCTCAAACACTCCTTTTTTATAATCTAAGCTCCAAAGTTCTAAAGCACAATCATCATCTGATTGAGATGGGAAAATTAGCAGGTTTACCTGCCTAAGTTGTGGATAATACTCACATTGGACTTGAGCGATCGCACCAATTTGTCGTCTATCTAATGCTACTGCCAATCTTAAAATTGCACTTAATTGACTAACAATTTGTCGCTGTTGTTTAGTTAGCAAACTCTGGTAGTTTTCATGTTTTTTCTTGGGCGGCGATTTGCGATGATAACGTGCTATATTGGCAATAATTTCAATCTCAGTTTCTGTATAACCGAGTAATTCTCCATTGCGAATTAAATAGTAAGAGTGCTTGTGGTGAGACGAATGGCTAATATAATGACCGCAATTGTGTAATATGGCCGCTGCCCACAGCATTTGTCGCTCGTCAGTTCCCCAGTGATGTAACGTACCTTGAGTTTGGTCAAATAAACTCTCGGCAAACTTTGCCACGCGATCGCTGTATTCTAAGTTGATGTGGTATTTATCCGCCAGTTTGAGAATATTTCGTTCCCGAATTGAACTTTGGTAGCGTAGCTTATCTTCAATTAAACCGTGGGTTAACATCCAGTCTACGATTACGCCTTCTCTGAGAGAACGCTCACAAACTGTAACCGATTCACTACCCAAAAGGGTCATTGCTTCCTGTAATATGACTGCACCAGCGAGGATAACTTCAGGGCGCTTCTCTGGCATACCAGGAATCTCAGCCCTTTCGGAATTACTCAGTTTCCGCAAGCGATTTACCAACTCTTGCAAGTCTTTAAAACTAAATTGGTAGCCATTGAGAGTAGAAGGAATAGCACCTGACTTTTCCCGTGCATGAATCATCGCCAGGGTTTCAATTGTACCCGCCGTACCCACCAAACGCGGAGATTCCCCAAGCTCTAGATTTGCTAAGATTTCTTCTACAGAACGTTCCAACATCCCACGTGCAAAAGCTTGTAGATACTGAAACTCAGTGTTGCTAATCGGGTCAGTAGTGATTAATTCGCTAGTAAGTCGCACTGCACCAACTTTCGTACTGGTGAGAATGCGGGCTTGGTGACTATCGCCTAAAATCAATTCTGTGGAACCACCGCCAATATCAATAATAGTATGAGGCTGGTTGTTAAATTCCATGCCCGACAGCACGCCAAGATAGATTCGCCGCGCTTCTTCTTGACCAGAAATCAAGTTAACGCTTAAACCCAACTCCGTTTCTATTGTGTGCAAAAAATCTTTACCATTGGGGGCTTCTCGCACAGCACTAGTTGCCACAGCGATGATTGTTTCAGCGTTGATAGTTTTGGCAACTTCTTGGAAGCGTCCACAAGCCGCGATCGCCTTTTTAATTATCTCTGGTTTGAGTTCTCCAGTGGTAAGATTGCGATCGCCAAGCCTCACAGTTTCCTTTTCTCTAGCAATAATGCTGAAAGCTGGTAGTGTGGGGTCAATCTTGACTACTACCATGTGTAGAGAATTTGTTCCCAGGTCAATGGCAGCAATAATCCGATGTTGCTTAGATGGTTGAGTTGGAACACTCTCCCAGCTAGAAACTAAATTCAGCATCTAGTTTTCTCTCTTTATTAAGAAATGATGGCAAACGGTAATACGTTGGGGTAGCTAGCACTGATATTTACGACAACACACTTGCTCAGACTGAGTGCTGTTAGCGGTAGCAGGGCGTTGAGCCAGTGCTGAATATTGAGTAAATTAAAAAATACTCAGCATTCGCAACTCAGCTTGGTCGAGGGTAACTGAGCTATGTATATTCACCCTACTATTTATAACCGCAGTGACTATTTAAAGATATTTAAAGTTGCCACTTTCGCTTATGTTTTTACAAATAACAAATAACGTTATTCTATAGATGTAAAGAAGTGTGAATTCATCTATCTAAAGTTATTTGTTGATTTCTATGTTAACAACGCCAGAACGCCCCCAATCACCAATTTGGCTTGTAATTATCCGGCTTTTGCGCTGGCATAAACCAGAAGGGCGGTTAATTTTAATGATTCCTGCCCTTTGGGCTGTGTTTTTGGCAGCTTCAGGAAAACCGCCTTTACCTCTAGTTGGTGTGATTATACTGGGTACTCTGGCCACGAGTGCGACTGGGTGTGTTGTCAATGATTTGTGGGATCGGAATATCGATCCAGAAGTAGAGAGAACACGCGATCGCCCCCTCGCTTCTCGCGCCTTATCTGTGAAAGTTGGGATTGTAGTCGCGATGGTATCGTTAACTTGTGCAGCTGTTCTTGCTTTTTATCTTAACCCCCTGAGCTTCTGGTTATGCGTAGCAGCAGTACCTGTAATTCTGCTTTATCCAGGTGCAAAGCGGGTGTTTCCTGTACCGCAACTGGTGCTTTCCATCGCTTGGGGTTTTGGGGTATTGATTAGCTGGAGTGCAGTAACACAAACCATTTCCCAAGCAACTTGGTTACTTTGGGGTGCGACTGTACTGTGGACATTGGGATTTGATACAGTTTACGCCATGAGCGACAAAGAAGACGATCGCCGCATTGGTGTTAATTCTAGCGCCCTATTTTTTGGTAATTACGCCCCTATAGCCATTGGAATTTTCTTTGCTGGCACAATCTTGTTATTGTCTTGGTTAGGCGTAGTTATACATCTGCACTTAGCCTTTTGGATTAGCCTTGCAGTTGCTACTATCGGATGGGCTTGGCAGTCTCTGCGATTAAGAGAGCGATATTTACCTAATTCTGCTTATGGTAAGATGTTCCAGCAAAATGTGTGGATTGGTTTTATTTTACTTGCTGGGATGATTGCTGGATCTTTATAAGCAGGCAGGCATTGGTATTAACTTAACGTGAAACCCGTTTGCTGAGAACGTTTTGCACTCACCCCTAGCCCCTCTTCTCAGGGGAGAGGGGAGCCAGAGATTTAATTCCCCTTCTCCCTTGGGAGAAGGGGTTGGGGGATGAGGGCGTGAGGGTTGAAAATTTCCTATGCTATTTGATGCGTTTAAAAATCGTAAATCTCCTAAAATCGAATTCATCAAGACTAACCCAACCTGGCGCGTAGCGTGGGGAAACATTAATCCAAATTATGAAGATATAGCTTGGCAAGATGAAAAAATTTCTGTAATTTTACCACACACAACTTCGGAATTTCCGACGGAGAAATTAGCAATCAGTTCTAGAGGACGATTTGTTGTTGTTGGTGATGTTTGGTTAACTAACCGAGTGCAATTACTGCAAAAGTTGGGAATTGAACCTGATAGCTTTCAAGGAAGTTCTCTGCAACTAGTGGCCAATCTTTGGGAACGATGGGGTAATGAAAGTCTTAGCCAACTTGTGGGAATGTTTGCACTAGTGGTTTGGGATAGAGAGAAACAGGTGTTGAGATTGATTCGCGATCGCATCGGTGTTTGTACTCTCTATTACACTACCAATGGTTCAGCTCGTTGGATTGCGCCTCAACTGAGAACTTTAGCACCCCACCGTTCATCTGATTTAGATTTGGTGGCGTTGCGAGATTATCTTTGTTGTGCTTTTGTTCCTGGAGAACGAACCCTTTGGGAACAGGTGCGGGAACTGCGACCTGGAACCGTTTTAGAATTTCCCGACCAGAAAGTTGCAGCTTATTGGCAGCTTCAAGAACAGATTACAGCAATCGATCAACCTCTAGCATGGCATGGCGATCGCTTGCGAGAACTTCTAGACCAAGTTGTTCAAGAATATTTACCACCAGCAAATGAACCCGTTGGCGTTTTTCTTTCTGGTGGTTTGGATTCTAGCAGTATCACTGCTTTAGTAGCAAAATTCCACAAAGCACCAGTCCACACCTTCTCGATTCATTTTGGTTCAGAATGTCCCAATGAGTTAGAATTTTCCAGTCTGGTTGCATCCCATTGTCAAACGCAGCACCACATTTTAGAAATTACTTTTAAGGATATGTGGTCACACCTGCCGGAAACAATGGCTTATTTAGATGACCCCATCGGCGACCCACTGACTGTTCCCAACCTGTTGCTGGGACGACTGGCGAGAGAAAGCGTAGAAGTAGTTTTAAATGGTGAAGGTGGCGACCCCTGTTTTGGCGGGCCAAAAAATCAGCCGATGCTAATTAATAGTTTATATGGCTCTGTCACCAATCAGGATGCATTGCAAGCTTATTTAATTTCCTTTCAAAAGTGTGCTGTAGACTTACCACAACTTTTAAAACCAGAAGTTTGGACAGCAGTACAAACAGCGCCTTGGATTTTTGCAGAAGATTTATATTCCCAAGCTAGCTATCTGAATCGTTTGATGGCAATGAATATCAAATTTAAAGGCGCTGACCAAATTTTGACGAAAGTCAGTAACTTGACTCAAGCTGCTCTTTTGCAAGGTCGTTCTCCTTTATTTGACCAACGAATAGTAGACTTAAGCATGGAGATACCTCCAGAGTATAAGCTTTCTGGAGTGGAAGAAAAAGCAGTTTTAAAGCAAGCTATCGCAAATATTTTACCAGACACAATTATTCATCGTCCCAAAAGTGGCATGATGGTACCGGTGCAGTTAGGATTTCGAAAATATTGGCAGCAAGAAGCCAGAGATTTATTGCTCAATCGAAATGCATGTATCACTCCTTACTTAAACCAGTTGCCAATTCGTAATTGGTTAAACTATCAAGGAGATACTTGGAGTCGTTATGGAGTCAAGCTGTGGTTGCTTGCTAGTTTAGAAATTTGGTTACAAGTAAATCAAAAATCGCAGTAGTGAAAGCAACAAAAGGATAGGTCATGACTAAGTTGGGTTATGCCTTCGCTATCAGTGCTGGGTAATAAAGAACAATGATAAACCAGCATCTAGAAATGGCAATACCTTCTCTGCGTTCGCGCAGTGTGTCGTAGACAGACGCTACGCGTAGCTTGCTTCCCCAAAGGGGTACGGTGAGCTTCTCTTCAAGACTAGTTTAATCGTTTGCGCACATTTCTCCTAGATGCTGTCGGCAGATCCCGCATTTATCTATAATTTTGCAGAATATGAATTTAAAATATTCTAAATATTTAGAATGTTTACTCCTCCAAAGGATGATGGTTTAGCAGCTTTGATATATCTTAATATGCAAGATTGAGATCAATCTCGTAGTGTGAGCAAGTAATAGAGTATGAACAGCATGAACTTTCAGCAATTTGCAAAACAAGGCTACTTTATCCTCAGACAGAACTATCTTGAAGCAACTTTGGAATCCACTGAACTGGAGAGGTTTCACCAAAATATAGTTTTTTTCCACAAAGCAATGAGAAAGTTTTTTGAGCAACCAATCCAAGAAAGACTTTTGTTTAAATCTGATCAACCTAAAGATTTAAGAGTATCGGGATATCGTTGTGGTTATTGGCCTAAAAGCGTATATCAGGATAAATATGAAGGCAAAAAGTTTCCACTTGAATATTATCACTCCCGAAATTTTTGTGACAGTGAACGCGATAACTTCTTGATTCCTGAAAATGGATTAGAGCCTAGCTGGAAAGATAACGTTGATCAATTGCCTCATGCACAAGGCTATGAAATAGCTGGGTTTATAGATCGCCATATCCTTAAACCACTTCTAAAAAACTTAATTATCTATTTACAATCTAACTTGCTGCCATCCCTTATTCTTCAGGTTGGATCTACATATTATCGAGATCAGGTGGTGCTAAGTATGCATCGGGACAAAGGCTTTCTTCAAATTATTGTTGGGCCTGCATCGGGGCTAAGAATTCAACCTAGCAATAGTGCTAACCCTCAACCATTAACTCTTGATATTGGAGAAATACTCATTTATACAGGCTTTCAGTTTCAGGAGTATTTTGGGGAAGTTCCTGCTCTAGCCTTGGTTGAACCCCTTTTACATGAAGTTATAGCTAGTGAAGACAAAAGAATGAGTATTGTAGCTGCGGCCTTTTTGAAGATATGAACTCACTATCCCCATGCTAAGATAGCAATAAATTCGACGTTTTTGTGCTTTAATTTCAACATTCCGCCATCTAAAATGGATGTTTGAATGGTTTATCCGAAACACTACGTTTGATTTTCAGTTTCTTCAGATGTACGGAGTTTTTTCAGAAATCAAATACTAGTCCTATAAGTGAAAGGAAGTACTCAGTACTGAGGGAAATTTTGAATCTTACCTCATCCCCTGGCTTTTCATAAAAAGCTGTAGGGAAATCGAAGTCATTAGTACCAATGACAAATGACTCTGATTATATGAATATTTGCTGACTTATGTCAGCATTTTTTGTTTTAAAAACTACTGAAAAAACGAATTTTCAAGTGATTGCCGATTTTTTGTTAATTTATTTTTGATTATTTACCGAGCTAATCTCCGTTTGCGGTGTACTCTCAATATACGGTAACTACCACACTCAACCTTTGAGATCAATTACACCCAGAGGTGAATACCATGAAAAATTATGCTCAACAGCAGGAATTTATTTTAAGTCAAATCACAAATAAATATTTTCAGCGTCGGGATTTCAGTGGATGTGACTTGAGAGGAATCGACCTGAAAGGAATCGATTTAAGTGGTATTAATTTAATTGGAGCAGATTTGCGTGATGCAAATTTGTCTGGTTGTGTTCTGACTCGTGCTAATTTAAGTGGCGCAAATTTGATGCAAGCTAGCTTACGTGAAGCTAATTTGTATGAAGCATCTTTATGTGAAGCCAATTTGACTAATGCTGATTTAACAAGAGCAAATTTGTGTGGAACATTCTTATGGCGAGTGAAATTCATAGGTAGTAATCTTTGGGGTGCTTCTTTATGTGATGTGGATTTGAGAGAAGCAGACTTAAGTGAAGCCAAATTAATTGAAGCATCACTGATTGAAGCTAACTTAAGTTTTGCAAATCTCACAGGAGCAAAGCTATGTGGAGCAAAATTACTAGAAGCGAATTTGACTGAGGCTAACTTAACTAGTGCAGACTTGACATGGGCAAATTTAACTAAAGCAAACTTGAGTAAGGCAAACCTTTGGAAGACAAATTTTATTTATGCGAAGTTGCGAGATACTATTATGCCTGATGGCACAATTGAGCAACCTCAGATAGTTATTTATTAGCTAAAAGTAGCTCTGCCAAAGTGAGATAATCTTGTGATTTCGTTCCCATGCACAGCATGGAAACGAGATGCAGTATATTCAGAAATCAGAATAAGTAACGCAGTGTGCAACTTTCTCTCAAACCTAACCCCCAGCCCCTTCCCTACTAGCGTTGGGGAGCAAGACTTAAAGCCTCTCCCTGCTTCGGGGAGAGGAATGGAAATGGGGTTTTAAGAATAAGTCGCACATCGCGCTAAGTAAACTTGAAACCCAATACTTCTCCGGTTTTGGGGAAAAGGGGAAGACAAAACCTTTAACCTTTTCGCTTTTCCTAAAACTCAATTCTGAATTAAAAATGCACAAAGCGAGTTAATAGGACATGGTAACTGTATAAATGTTACAAATAACTAAATTTATGTCTTTAAGAAAACGTACATCCCGCGTTCTAGAAAATGATGAGTTAAGATTTGCTGGACTCAAAGCAATTGATGCCAATCTGGATCTTGGAGAGACTTGTAATTTAAAAATACTCACAGAAATAATTGAGTAATTACGCAGCAAGTTAGAAGCTCATAATACTGCTCTCAGCACGATTGACTCTTCCAAAGTAGAAATTGAAGAGTTAGAACAAACCTTGGGTAATTTATCAGAAAAAATGCTAATGAGAATTGGTTTTAAATACGGCAAAGATAGCCGTGAATATGAGATGGCTGGTGGAGTTCGCAAAAGTGAACGTATCCGTAAAAGTAGAGCGACTCGCTTGAAAACTATTGCACAAAAAGTATCTAGCCAAGCCACTCAACTTTTATAGATGTGTAGGCAATAGAGTTCGAATAAGCAGGCGAGGAAAAAAAGTTATTAACTAGTAATTATTTCTCCCCTGCTTGCCTCAACATTCAATGCCTAAAATTCGCGTTGTGAAAAGATAAAAATAGCGATCGCTAACAACATGGCACTATAAAGTAAGCCATAACCAGCATTCATAATCAGTGCAGTGGTGTCAGGTAGTGCTTGCAAACCATAAACGGCATCATTTTTCAAATCTAATCGAGATAAATCTGGCAAGAAAAGAAACAAAGCTTGAGTTAGACGTTCCATACCAGGGTTACGGCTAAGACGACCAAGTTGTACTAAATCTTGAGTAATATTTCCGATTAAATATACCGCAAAGGTTAAAACAGTCGCTAGCAGAGAAGCAGTAAAAACACCAAAGGTAATAGCCACAGCAGTAATTAATGACAACTGCAAAAATAAGAAAATTGCAGCAATTAGAATGCTGGCTGTAGAATGAGGAATATTACCAATTTGCAGAAATATCAGATAAATTGCTGTCATTGTGGCGACAAGCACAGCTAGAACTGCGGATAAACCCAAGTATTTGCCAACGATAATTTCACTGCGACTAACAGGTTTAGCAATTAATACTAAAACAGTGCGTTTTTCAATTTCTTTATTAATTAGTCCCGTACCAATAAATATCGTAATAATTAACCCGATGGTATTCATCGCTGCCATCCCAAAGTCTAAAAACATTTTATCTTCAGCCGTAGCTGCAAATTCAGGAAGGACGCGGAAGGCAGTGGCGAGTATTAGCGCATAAAAACCAATAATATATAGGATGCGATCGCGTACCACTTCCTGAAACACATTCTTTGCCAATACAAAAATTCTATTAATAGTCATTTGTCATTTGTCATTTGTCATTTGTCATTGGGAGGAGACAGCAAGGGAGAGACTTATTCAAGAATTCTTCCTTGTCCTCTCTACCCTACTCTTCACTGTTGCGGAGGTGGTGAACCAGAAATTAATTTACTGGTGCGATCGCATTCAATTTCTGCAACTGTAATCTTATTCTCTGAATTATTGGCTGCTGCAACTGGTTCAATGCGACAAGATTTTTTTAAGTAATAGCCTCGTGGGTTAGAACTTGGGCCTATCCAAATACTTAATAAATCTAATATATATCCAGACTTAGTATTAGCTACACGCGGTTCAACGCGCCATAGTTCCTTCTCTTCATATTTACTCAGGTTTTTTTGAATTACTCCCCTACCCAGATTTCCTACCCGTTGTTTCGCATCTAGCAACCATTTCTCTACTTCTGACCAAGGTCTTTGGGCTATTTGTTCTACTACCATTGGTTGAAGTTTTTCTAGAATTACAACACCGTTTTGAGGAATTTTTACTTGTTCTTCTGTTCTGGGAACAAAAGTACTATGTTTAAAAGTGTCTGCCTGCAAACTGGGATATTGCCGTAACCAATTATCCATCACAAAGTGAAACTGAATCCAACAACTTAGTAGCATACTACTAGCAACTAAAATTATGATTCTTTGGCGGTCTTCTGGCTTAGGAATTCGAGCTTTTGCATCAGTATCATTTCCTTCAATAAACTCTGGTATTGCTGTAATTAGTGCTGAAATTGTCGGCCAAAAAACGATTGTTCTGGGTGTAATTACATCTTGTTGATCTCCAAATGCAAAAACACTCACTAAAAATCCAGTTATTACTGCCCCGACTGGCATAAAAGTCCCAGGAACCCTCAAAGGATCTTCAGTTGTATACCAAGCTGTACCAGCAATTAAAAATAACCAACCGAAAAAGGCAATTATATCTTTGATATAACCTGTGGCACAATATGAAAGTACCCAAGAAAAAATACTTAAATAAATAAATGTCTGCCAAGAATAAGCTTTGGGTGGAATTAATATTTTTCTAATTCCTGCATAAAGTCCTTCAGCAAATTTAAAAACCCCAAAGACATCTTTTAGTAGCGTATTCATATTCCTCCATACACCTGATTAATCAATAATTACCCTCTAAATTAAACAAGTAATTTCTTGCTATTTTGAACGAAATAATAAAATAATGGTTATTGCACTATAACTCAGAGAATTTGCTATTAGTATAGTAGTAACTAAACTAGTATTTTGGAAATTAAGGGTGGTAAAACGACGCCGTTGTAGCCGCTGAGATGTTTTCGTATCCTCTTCTTTCTTCGCAAATGATTCATTTAATGAGAATAATAAAACCCTTAAAATGAAAAACTTCATCAAAAACGTAACAAAAAAAATTATACAAGCCGTTAAAATAATTAAAGTCTGTGTATTTGCTGATTTAAAATTATTAAAAAGCATATAGTTAATTAATTCTGATTTAACCTGTATTGGCAATATTGGTTCTGATCCAAAAAATATTAACCAACCAATTACACTCGAAAACAGATTAATAGAAATTGCATAAAAAGTACTGGTTTTTTTGTCAAATTTTAGTCGAGAATGCAAAACATAAGCTTCGATGGGGATAGCAATCAGTACAAATAAAAAGTCAAACAGAAATCCACCAATGGGAAAAATCCTGGGAAGCATCCAATTGTCAGGCATAAATGGTTAAGGGTAAGGGTTAACTGTAGTGAGTATAACTGGGATAGTAAGGGTGATGGGGGAAATTATCCCATTGTTCTTGTCCTTTACTATGCGGGTGTGCCACTATTCCTCTATTGATATTGTTAATAGATCGAACTGACCTTTGTACAGAGGTGTTAGAGGGGTAGTTTCTCTATCTGAGAGTACAAGAGGTTAGGTAAGATTAAAGACTGCCATAGTTATAGCTTTTCGAGAGATGACAAGGAACGGTATTGGGATTCGGACGGCGCAAGTGCGTCAAGAACGGCTTATTGGTCAAATTCACATCTACGATGGTCTGGGTAAAGGTAAATCTCAAGCGGCTTTGGGGGTGGTTTTGCGCTCCATTGGCTTGGGAATAAATACGCCTAGCAATTCTAATCGTGTTTTACTGCTGCGATTTTTAAAAGGGCCAGAACGTGATTATGACGAAGATGGCGCGATCGCAGCTTTACAGCGCGGGTTTCCCCATTTAATTGACCAGGTTCGCACCGGGAGAGCGGAATTTTTTGGAAGTGAGGAAATTACCACCTTTGACCGAGATGAAGCGATGCGCGGTTGGGATGTCGCTAAAGGTGCGATCGCTAGTGGTTTATATTCAGTTGTCGTCTTGGATGAAATTAACCCTGTTTTGGATTTAGGTTTGCTACCAGTGGATGAAGTGGTAAAGACATTAAAATCCAAACCCCAAGAGTTGGAAATCATTGCTACCGGACGCGCCGCACCCCAAAAGTTGCTCGATATTGCAGATTTGCACTCAGAAATGAAACCTCATCACCACCCAACAGCCAAAGCCCTTTTTCTTGAAGGGATTGAAATTTATACTGGTGCTGGTAAAGGCAAGTCTACTAGTGCTTTAGGCAAAGCCTTGCAGGCCATTGGTAGGGGAATTAATCATCCAGGGTCTACCCGTGTATTGATTATGCAGTGGCTTAAAGGTGGTAGCGGCTACACAGAAGACGCAGCGATCGCCGCTTTGCAGCAGTCATATCCAGAAGTGGTGGATCATCAGCGTTGCGGTGGAGATGCGATCGTCTGGCGAAATTCTCGACAAGAATTAGATTATGTAGAAGCCGAACGTGGTTGGGAAATTGCAAAAGTTGCGATCGCCTCTGGGCTGTATAAAACTATTATTCTCGATGAACTCAATCCCACCGTTGACTTAGAACTACTCCCCGTTGAACCCATTGTCCAAGCTTTACTCCGCAAACCCCGCGATACCGAAATTATTATCACTGGTCGTTGCCAAAATCCACCTGCGTACTTCGACTTGGCTAGCGTCCACTCAGAGGTTTATTGCCACAAACACTATGCTAATCAAGGTGTAGAACTTAAACGAGGTGTAGATTTTTAAATGGGGAACTTGTACTGAGCGACTTGCCTTGAGCGAAGCCGAAAGGAGTCGAAGTATGGGGAATGGGGAATGGGCAGATAACTGAATGTTGGCACATTAGCGGGAATTTGTACTTTCGGGTAGTAGAATATTTTGCACAAAGCGATCGCGTCCTGCTGCTTTTGCTTTATACAACGCCCGATCCGCTGCGGCAATCATTTCTTCTAAGTCAGAATCTGGCTGAGGGATTTCTGTCGTAAACCCAACACTAATAGTTACATGAGAACTAACTTGGGAATTTTGATGAGGAATTGCTAGTGTTCGGACAGCATGACAAATTTCGTCGGCAACATGAGTCGCCCCCTCGGTGTCTGTGTTAGGTAAAATCACAGCAAATTCTTCCCCACCATAACGGGCAACTAAATCTCCGGGACGTTTAATCATATCTTTGATAGCTTGAGCAATTTTCTGAAGACAGCGATCGCCTACCCGATGACCATAGGTATCATTATATAATTTGAAGAAATCAACATCGCAAAGAATCAGAGAAAGCGGACGTTGCTCGCGTTTTAAGCGCTGCCACTCTTGGTAAAAATACTCTTCAAACCGTCGGCGATTAGCTACTTGAGTTAATCCATCGATAGTAACTAATCGCTGCAATTCCAGATTCACAGCTTCCAGTTTTTGCTGCAACTGAGATTGCTGAATCAAGCGTTTTAGCCGTTGTCGCAAAACTGGCCAGTGAATTGGTTTGGTAACAAAATCCATTGCTCCCACTGCAAATGCACGGTCAACTGACTCTTGATCTTCAAGTCCTGTAATCATTAAAACTGGAGTGTGCTTGTTACAATCCAGAAGCTCCAACTGAGTGCAACACTCGAATCCATCCATATCCGGCATTATGGCATCAAGGAGTACTATATCAGGGTGCAATTGGTTAAAAACATTTATTGCCTCTATGCCATTTTGAGCTTCCGCTATTTGATAACCTTCTTGCTCTAAGAAATGCCGCAGTATCAGGCGAATAAAAGGTTCATCATCAACAATTAAAACTAAAGATTGGCTTTCTTGAGCAGTGGCTTTCATGGTGCTTCCCTCACAAGTTCTTTTTCTAAGGCAGTTTTAACTTGTTCATATTCCTGATACAATAGTGAAAGTAATTCTAAATTGTTTTCTAAGTTACTGCTGCGTGCCTGTACTTCTAACACCTTGCAAAGGTGAGCTAGGGTGATCGCTCCAATAGAAGCACTGCTGGACTTTAGTTTGTGTGCTGTCTTCCATATAGTCTGGATATCCTGAGTTGCGATCGCTGTGCTGATATGTTGTATTAATCTGGCTGTCTCTGTAAGATAACACTCAATTAGTTCAGCAAATGCCACATGATCTCCTCTGAGCATATTTTGCAAGGATTGGAGGATTTTGGCATCAATTTTGGTGATTTTTAATATCTGGTTTTCCCCTGATTGTAAGATATTTGACGAAGGTTGCAATTCTAGGCGCATCACTTCCCCTTGTTGTTCGATGGAAGTGAATTCAGAATTTTTTTGGGGTGGACATTTGCTCAGTGCCTGAGCTAACTCTTGCAGTTGAATAGGTTTGCTAATGTAGTCATTCATACCAGCGGCAAGACAAACTTGGCGATCGCCCCGCATGGCATTGGCAGTTATGGCGATGATATAGGGACGAAAACCTACCCCCCATTCTTGACAGATTCTCCGAGTTGCTTCTAACCCGTCCATTTTGGGCATGTGAACATCCATCAACACTACGTCAAATCGCTGTTTTTGCAGAGCTGCGATCGCTTCTAGCCCATTGCTGACGACATCTGCGCCATAACCTATTTTCTGTAGCATCAGTAGGGCAACTTTCTGATTAACAACCGTGTCCTCTGCCAAAAGAATCCGCAGTGGCAGTCGATGTCCCAAATGCCGATCTACCAAGGGGAAATGAGAAATACTGGCTAGAATCGGCTGATTTCCCAAAACACAAGTAATAACATCGTAGAGTTGAGAGTGTTTGATGGGTTTACTCAAAGAAGCAGCAAACTGGACATCATTAAAGTCAGAAGAAGTTTCTACTTTCGCTAAAGAAGTCATAATCACCAAAGGTAGATTTTGACAATTAGATTGCTTGCGGATTTGACGAGCTAGGGTTATGCCATCCATTTCTGGCATCTGCATATCTAAAATAGCAATATCAAACTGCGTTCCCTGAGCAAGTTTAACTAAAGCTTCTTTGCCAGATTTGGCAGCATAAGTTTCCATCTTCCAAGACTCAGCTTGCAAGCTGAGAATTTGGCGATTGGTTAGATTATCATCCACAATCAATAGTCGCTTGGACGCAAGCAGCGGCGAAGTGCTTAATTCAGCTTGTTCTGATTGAGCAGCCACTTTGGTAATAATGGTGAAGTAAAATGTTGAACCTGGTGAAGAGTCAGGAGATGTTGAAGGAGGCAGGAGGCAGGAGGCAGGAGGCAGGAGGAACTTTTCAGTTGGGGATTCAACCTCGGATGATTTGGAGTCATTGAACAAGAGTTCAGTGGGGATCTTTAACCCTTGCTTACTCTGGTCATACCAGGAAACTGATAGCGCAGTGTTAGGGAGTCCACCTACTCCTTCGGAGAAGCAAGCTACGTGCAGCGTCTCATAGAGAGCGTCGGGCATTCCTTCTGCCTTCTTCGATAATAATTTTCCATTATCCCATCTAGGGCTAGGATTGCCACCAACCAACCCCTGGCTTTCTACCCAAAGAGTGCCGCCCATCATCTTACTGAGCCGCTTACTAATCGCCAATCCCAGCCCTGTGCCACCATATCGTCGAGTCATGGAGACATCAGCCTGAGTGAAAGGTTGAAATAATCGCTCTATTTTCTCTGGTGCGATGCCAATACCTGTATCTTTGATCGCAAATTGAATTTCGTAGAGAAGTTGCTCTTTTTCAACAGGTATCGGGGATTGGGAAGAAGTTTTTTTATTCAACTCAAAAGTCCCCAGTTCAACACAGAGTACTACTTCTCCGGTTTCGGTAAACTTGATAGCATTGTTGAGAAGATTCATCAAGACTTGGCGCAGACGAGTCAAATCACCGACGATCTGAATGGGAACTTGGGGCTGGATCAGATAAACTAGTTCGATATCCTTTTGGGCAGCTTTCGGAGCTAAAAAGGAAATAGCTTCCTCCACACAAGCTCTCAAATCAAAAAACTGTTCTTCTAATTCCAGTTTGCCCGACTCAATTTTGGAGAAATCTAGAATATCGTTGATGATGGTGAGTAAAGTATTTCCACTACTGTGAACTATTTCCACAAAGTCTTGCTGTTGAGGTGTGAGGTCAGTATCCAGCAGTAGACCTGTCATGGCAATAACAGCATTCATTGGAGTCCGAATTTCATGGCTCATCATCGCCAAAAACTCACTTTTTGCCCGATTTGCGGCTTCTGCTTGACGTTTTGTCTGCTCTAAGGCAAAGTTTTTCAAGGTAAGTTCTTCACGTTGGCGCGTTTCTTGTTCCAGTAAGTGAGCTTGTGCTAGAGCAATACCTAGTTGAGCCGCCACAGCTTCTAGTAATTCGATTTCGTCTTGTGTCCATTGGCGAAAATAGCTGCACTGATGTAAGCCGATCGCACCATTGGGTTCTCCTTGATAGGAAGTGCGGATTGACAGCATAGATTTCAGCCCAATTTTTCGGCAGATAGGTTCAGTCATTTGCAGTAAAGGCTCAACGTAGACATTTGGAGAAGCGATCGCACTTTCTTGGGTCATCATCTGCTCGGCATGGGGATTGTTAGTCATGGGAACTTCCAATTTCAACATGGAGCAGTAACCGGGGAGCATATTATATTCTGCTACTAAAGGAATTTGCGGTGTGGGGTTACTAATGTAAGAGTGGATCAAACAGCGATCGGCTCCAAATGCTTTTCCGATTTGGGTAGCAGCCGTCTTAAAGATTTTGCTGGTGTCAAGACTTTGACGAATTTCCTGAGTAATTTGTTCAAGTAGTAGAGTGCGATGTAATTGCCGTTGCAGTGCCTCTTTCGCTCGTTTATTTTCGGTAATGTCGTGATTGATGCCGACAGTCGCAACAGTTTCCCCCTGTTCATCCTGTAAAGCGACTACGGTTGTTTCGCAAATTCCCTCACTGCCATCTTTGCGAATAAAGTGTATTTCCCCTGACCAGCGTCCTTGCTGATTAACTATTGACAAAATGTTGGCGCTTAATGTTGCGGCTACTTCCGGCTGATGCAAAGTACTCGGATGTTTAGCCAAAATCTCGGCTTTGGTATAGCCAAACATACTTTCGGCAGCAGGATTCCAGTCAATAATACTTCCAGTTAAATCTGTAATAATTACGCCATCATGCATGTTTTCAAAGGTGAGGGCTTGCCGACGCAGACTAGCTTCGGCTTGCTTGCGTAAGCAAAGCTCGTCGTAAATATCGCTAATATCTCTCTGAATGCTAATGAAGTGGCTTAACTCACCATTGTCGTCATGAATAGGAGAAATACTCAATTCATTCCAAAACAAAGTACCATCTTTGCGATAGTTGCGGAGAACAACTTTGCAACTTGTTCCAGTTTGAATAGATGAGCGCAATTCATTAAGTGCTGGTTGCTGGGTATCTGTGCGTTGCAAAAATCGACAGTTTTGCCCAATTACATCAGTAGTACTGTAGCCTGTTATTTGCTCAAAAGCAGAGTTGACGTAAATAATGGGATTGTAGGCAAGTTTGGCATCAACAATCATAATTCCATTACTGATAGCGGCAAGTGCCCTCTCCCTAAGTCTCAAGGTTTCTTCAACCAGTTTCAAATCAGTAATGTCAAACATAAACCCCCTCAGCCCGATCGCAGTTCCGGCTTCCTCAACGACACTAACAATGTCTCGCAGCCAAACAACTCGCCCATCAGCAGCTAACATCCGGTATTCCAATTCATGATTCTCGCACCTAGCAGTTGCTTCTTGACAAATACGAACAGAATTTTCTTTGTCATCTGGATGCAGATGATTAACCCAAAAATTTTCCTCGTACCACTCTGCGATCGGATAATTTAGCAAGTCTACCGCTTGCGGCCCTACGTAAATAAATCGCCAAGTTTTCAAGTCTAATTCCCAAGGGATGACTTTGACAGTTTCTAATAGCTGTCGCAAACGATTTTTACTGCCGATCAGGGCAATTTCTACCTGTTTCTGTTCAAAAATCCTGTGAGTTAACTCCTGATTGATTACTATTATTTGTTGGTTTCTTGCATTCATTGCCAAGGCAAAATAGATTGATAATGTCAGCGTGACAACAAATAATAACCCTGCGATCAATTCTAGTTGTGTTAATAATCCCGGATTTTGGATTAAAAGTCTCTGCCAGAGTATGAATACAGAGATTGAGAATAAAATCCCTAGCAACAGGGCGAGTAATTCTCGTTGACGGAAAAATATCACATTGAACCAGTTATATCGGTGCTGTTTTATCACTTATTAACTCTCTAGCACTTTCAGGGCCTATTGCACTAAATTTTACTTTTAAGTAATCTAAAATATCAGTAGGAAGGGGGCAATTACGGAATTTATTTTTAGTTAATATATTAATATGTTTATATATTGTCAAAAAAACTTAATCATTTTTGATTATAACTACACTTCTTTTGATACCAATTATTTATGAAGACACATAGAAAGAACCCTACCGCCTGCGAGGGAGGTTGGGAGGGATCAAAATATGTGCAGCTTCACCGAGAATTAGTATGAGAACTGCATCTGTACTAATACACCGTGGCGGAAGTTTGCTTACCTTTAACAAGTTGCTTTGAGCAACTTGTCTGGTTAATTGAGATGGTAGAAGGTACTACAAACCAAAAGATCCCCGACTTCTTGAAGGAAGTTGGGGATCTAAGCCTCTCGCTGGAGAGCAAATTAAATATAGTGATTCCCGCAAATTTTAAGTAGGCTACATCCGTGATCGCAAGAAAAGGGTAATGGAGATTAAAAACCAATACAGTCCAGATCAGCCCAAAACCCAGATTGTAGAGACGCGATTTATCGCGTCTTTCAAGACCAATAACCCTTAACTCAAGCGTATTGGATTAAAAACAAGGGTTAATGCCATTCGCTTGTACTTTAAATTACAGCTTCTTGGCGTTGACAATCAAAAACAACCATGTAGGAAGCATTTGGTATTTCTTGAGGAAGGTGCCGCATATAGCCATCGGCATCAGAACGGCTGCGGAAGCGAGCAACAATCTCCCGTTGCGTATTAGGAAGTAGACGAGCGATCGCCCAAGAATTGAGGCGTTCTTTATACGCAATAGTCTGATTGTCTGATTGGGAAGTTTTGTTATCCGTATTTTCTGGCATAATGATGTTAACCGTATGAAGTTTAATGAAGGGCGTTAATTAGTTTCTAGGTAGGAATGCACTAACGCTTTTTTTAATGCTGCTGCCACCTTGTTATTCGATTATTTATAAATTGTCAACACTGAGCGCTATATTTTAGACCAATTAAGTTGGAATTTTCAGGTGACAATGAATCTCAAAGCCTTAACTTGCAATTGTTTCCAGGACACAAGAATGTTCAAGCAAAAAGTTTAGCAATTATTGGGTTTGCATAATTTGTATGCATACACATAAGTAAAGTCCGCATCAGTGGTAAAACAAACATTAATGTCTGAAAACATACTATTAGAAGCTGAAGAAAAAATGAATAATAACGTCCGTAGAATTAATTAGCATGGATACACTCTTAATTTTTCTATAGTGTGATTAGTAAAGCTACATTGCAAGCATTTGCATTTTTTATAGTTAGTTGAGAATAATTAAATTTTCAGAGTTTATTGAAATATTCAAAAATGAATTTTTCTTCAGCTTTTGACTAAAGCTTTAGGGACAACATATAGTGCAATTGTTTAAATTTAAAATTCTTGACTAATCGTCACAAAATAGTTAAAATCTTTTCGACAAAATTATAGTTATCGATAATGAAAATACCATTTATAACATCAATCATCCAAAAAATAGCAGAGGAAATAGGAGCAGTAGTTTTAGTAGATCCAGAATGCACTTTTATGGGATTAATTATATTTAAAAACGGCAATAAAACCTTTTTTTGTAGTACCAGGTTTAGTATTAATTCTTTTGGCTCAGTAGCAATAGCTAAAGATAAAGCAGTTTCAAACTTTTTTATGAATAAATTTGGCTATAAGGTTACTGAAGGAAAAACATTTTTTCGTGACGAATTATGCGAAGAAATAGATAATACTAGAAATATAGATGCAGGATTTTATTATGCTCAGGAGTTGGGATTTCCTGTAATTGTCAAGCCGATTAATCTTAGTCAAGGAATGTTTGTTAACAAGGTTCACAATAAGCAAGAATATTATCAAGTAGCTAAGAAAATATTGCGAAAAATCTCAGGATTTATTGTTGAGCGATTCTATAATGGCAATGATTATAGAATTGTAGTACTTGATGATCAAGTCATTTCGGCATATCAAAGAATTCCCTTATTTATTATCGGAGATGGTCAATCTACTGTTTTGCAACTTATGCAACAGAAGCAGGAAAATTTTATCAAAAATGGTAGAAAAGAAATTATAGATTTTGAAGATTACAGAATAAAAAAAAACTTGCGAAGACGGAAGCTAAATTTTACTAATGTTATACCTAAGAATAATATAGTCTATCTTTTAGACAATGCAAATTTATCAACTGGAGGTGAGGCAATAGATTTCACCGACAATATCCATCCTGATTTTAAAAAATTAGCAGTAAATATTACAAAAGATATGGAATTGAGATTATCAGGTGTAGATATTCTTGCTAATGATATAACGTCACCAATGGGAGATTATACAATTATTGAAGTAAATGGCGCTCCTAGCTTAACTCACTATGCATCATTTGGTGAAGTTCAGACAAAAAGAGTAGAAAATTTATATCTCCAAGTTCTCAAAGTACTTGAAAACGAGAAAAATAGAGTAAATTATTGATTTTGACTGGAGGCGGAGCAGGGATCGCTCCCCTCCTGAATTCTTTTTCAATTCTAGCTATCTCTTCACCACTCCTTATCTAGTAGGGATTCAAATTCAGCTTGTAAGGCGGTTATATCCGCCAACCTTGTGACTAGTAAATTATCTTTACCAGCATCATTTAAACGTACTTTCCAATAACGAATACTGTCTGAGTTATTCAACCAAAACTTAATCACAGTATCTACCACTTGATCCAGATTCCAATCCCATTTTGCTGGAACTGATTCTACCGATTCTAAAAACGTATCTAGCGTACACGTATGCATTCCCAAGTATTGCACACCTTGTTGGGGTGGTTTTTGCCCATTTTGCTGTTGGTGATGAAAAAACTGCAAAAGTGGAGATATTCCTACAATATCAAAAGTGTATTTCATGCCAGTACTCCCAATTTTATATTACTTACAGGAAATATTTAGTTTTTTCTCTTTCTAAAATAATATCTGGAAAGGAACTAAAGCATCTGCAAAAAGTGCAGTTTTGATCTATATCATAGGCGTTAAACTTCAGCTATAAATTAGCACTTACAAGCATTGAGTGCTAATATTTATTTGAGAGTTTGATTGATTACTAAAGAGTTTCAGGTATTAATTAAGGGATGCATATATCTTTAATAATTATTTAATTAGTTACGTTACGACTTGTAAAGGCTAGATCCTCCCTAACCCACCTTTTTAAGGCTGGTGATTACTAATCAAGCGGCTATGTAATGAAATCAGCAGTCCAACACATATCCTGGACGCGATCGAGTCTGTCAAGCAAACTGCCTTTATGGAGCGATCGCACCTAAAATGCAGATGTGGTCAAGTCAAGGTAATATAAACCTAAATTCAATTGACGGTGCAGTTTTAAAAGTGTCACTTACTAAACTCGCTTTTTGATGAAAGCAGTGATACTATTTAGTTGTGTGAGGAGCAAGTTAAGAATAAAAAGCGCCTGAGGTGGAAACACGGCAACACTCCCAGGCGCTTTTAATTGGTACATAGAAAAAAGTCTTTGCAGATTCGTCCAAACCGGATTGCTATACATCGGATGTAGCAATAGCGCAATCTAAAATTCCTTAAGCCGCACCAAATTCACTTTGTAAGGCTTCATCGTTATTATCAGCGATCGTTGCCACAATGGTAATTAGCCGAGACACTTCGCCAGGAGATAACTCTGCTAAGGTGCGTGTCGAGATTACAACCACCCGGTTTTCAATAATGCCGAAACGTGCTTCAAAAGTACTAGAGCAGTTCAACTCCAAAAGATACCGCATCAACTTAGGTTCATTTTTAGCAGGTAAATTTAGAACCGCAGACCAAACCGTTATTGTGTCTTCATCGGTTGTCCCGTTGAGTTTGACAAATACTTCTACACTTCCATACTTAAACTTCCAGAGATAACCACCCTCTGGAGTGTGGCTAACCATCGCGCTATCATCTTGTTCCAAAGAGTCGATGACATTTTCAATTACCTCCAGATGGTTAATGCTTGTCGTCTCGGCGATTAACTCATTAACGGATTCGTTATTAGTTAGGGTTTCTGGGTAGTTTGTCATACAGATTTTTTCTCAACATACTCGCTCTACACATACTTTATAACTTGTAGAGGTAGTTGTAGGAGCAATCCATGAATTGCCCCTATTGATTGCAGAATTCTTCCCGCTAGCATCTGGTACTATTTTGCAAAAATGAATGGCGATTAGCTCAACCTACGTCATCATGGGCAAAGCGGTTAAAGAGAAAGTCTAAGGCATAGTTACGCAGTTGGTAGTATTGTGGATCTTCCATGATGCGGCTGCGATCGCGGGGACGCGAAAAAGGAATTTCCATAACTTCACCAATTTTTGCATGAGGCCCATTGGTCATCATTACCAATTTATCTGCTAAAAATAGTGCCTCGTCGATGTCGTGGGTAATCATCAGCACTGTACAACGGTTATCGCCCCAAATTTTGAGCAATTCTTCTTGTAACTCTTCTTTGGTAATAGCATCCAGCGCCCCAAAAGGTTCATCTAAAATTAAGACTTTCGGACGAATTGCCAAAGCACGGGCGATAGAAACTCTTTGTCTCATCCCGCCAGACATTTGCATTGGTTTCTTTTCCATTGCATCAGCCAGTCCCACCATTGCTAGATGATCGCGGACGATCGCTCTTTTTTCAGCTTGTGGTTTGTTGGGATAAACGGCGTTAACAGCTAAATAGATATTTTCAAAAGCAGTCCGCCACGGTAACAGGGCATAGTTTTGGAAGACAACCATCCTGTCTGGGCCTGGTTGGGTAATGGGTTCTCCTTCGAGTAACACTTGCCCGGAAGTGGGAAAGTTAAAACCGGATACCATATTTAGTAGCGTCGATTTGCCGCAGCCAGAGTGACCGATGACGCAAATAAACTCACCCTGTTCGACGTTGAGGTTAACGCCATCGAGTACAGTGAAGGGGCCTTGCTTTGTGGGATAGACTTTGGTAACGTCTTTAATTTCTAGGAAAGGTCTGGGGGTGGTGGTTGCAGGGGCTAATGGTTTTCCTAATGTATTTGTAGCTGTTGGGTTGCGGTTTTGCATGGTATTTGGTGTTTGAGGATTGGGGCTTAGGGGCTGGGAATTAGGAATTGGGAACTACTCGCCGCTATTTAGAGGTTTGTTAATGAAGTTCAGAGGTTCATTAATGGAGTTAAAAGGTTCATTAATGGAGTTAAAAGGTTCATTAATGGAGTTAAAAGGCTCATTAATCGAGTTAAAAGGCTCATTAATCGAGTTAAAAGGCTCATTAATCGAGTTAAAAGGCTCGTTAATCGAGTTCAGAGGTTCATTAATGGAGTTCAAAGGTTCATTAATGGAGTTAAAAGGTTCATTAATGGAGTTCAGAGGTTCGCGCGTGATGTGCTACTTCTTCCACTCCCTCTTTCTTTCACGATTTTTTTATGAAGCGAGTCTTCTTCTAGGTGCATCAAGAACAACTTCCGCGACTGAAAAATCACGTTTAATCTGCAAGCTGTTGAGATAAGCGATCGGATCGTCGGCGTTAAAGGGAGTACCATCGAACAGTTGAATCGGTTGGCGAATATAGCTAATATCCAAACCTAATTCTCGTGCAGCAGTGCTGAAAACACGCACGCGACACACCCGTTCAACAACTTCTACCCAATTTCTGGGGAAGGGAGTGTCACCCCAACGCGCCAATTGACTCATAATCCAAATTTGTTCGGTACGACTGGGGCGGTTAATGGCAGACTCAGAATAAAACTGGTGATGGGCATAGTCCCGCAACGGATGGTCTAAGCTACAAGTGAGATTATCTGGATCTTCGAGTTGAATGTATTCTAAATCAGTGCTGACGTAATCTCGCCCTGCTAAAATTTGCCGAATTTCTTGGGTATTTTCGGGATTTGCACAATACTGACAAGCTTCTAACAAAGCTTTAGTCAAGGCGATATGCGTATTTGGATAATTTTCTGCCCAATCTTCCCGCACACCAAGAACTTTACCGGGGTGTCCCAGC
This sequence comes from Nostoc sp., assembly GCF_036917555.1. Taxonomy (GTDB): domain Bacteria; phylum Cyanobacteriota; class Cyanobacteriia; order Cyanobacteriales; family Nostocaceae; genus Nostoc. The sequence continues at coordinate 30,099 of NZ_JBALDD010000083.1, forward strand.
CAAACTTCTAAGTCGGTAGCGATGGTAAAACCGACATTTTCCACAGCAGCGCGGTAGTTCCAAGGTTCACCCACGCAGTAACCATCAATGCTTGCGGCTTTTAAGTCAGCTACCATCTGCGCTGGGGGAATGGTCTTCATGTCCACATCGCTATCAGGGTCAATTCCTCCAGCCGCTAGCCAGTAACGCAGCAGCAAGTTGTGCATAGAAGCGGGATGTACTACTCCCATTGTGTGCCGTTGGTCACGGGTGAGAATCAGGTGATTTCTGAAGTCTGATAAGGTTTGCACACCTTGGTCGTAAAAGCGTTTTGCCAAGGTGATGGCGTTACCGTTGCGAGTCATGGTAAGGGCAGTGACAACGGGCAGAGGTTGGTTATTATGTCCTCCCAAAGTTAGCCACATCGGCATCCCTGAAGGCATTTGAGCCGCATCTAAATAACCACCACTTATTCCATCTTCTATACCCCGCCAGCTACTTTCCCGCACCAGGTTAACTTCATCTAAACCATGCTTAACAAAAAAGCCTTTTTCTTTAGCAACTGCTAAGGGGGCGCAAGCTGTCAGAGGTAAAAAGCCAATTTCTAGGTTAACTTTTTCCAACCCATGACGGGCAATGTCGGCAGTTTTCCGCGCCCGAATTTTCTTAATCCGCTTCTGCTGATTGAGGAAGTAAATCATCTCACTCCGCAAACTGTAGTAGCTGGGATGTTCTACTACTTCCATCCGCTTGCGGGGTCTGGGAATATCCACTTCTAAAATGTCGCCAATTTTAGATTCGGGGCCGTTGGTTAGCATCACGATTCTGTCAGATAACAGCACCGCTTCATCGACATCATGTGTAACCATTACAGCAGTAACTTCATTTTCTTCGCAGATTTGCATCAGTTGTTCTTGCAAATTGCCGCGTGTGAGTGCATCCAATGCACCAAAGGGTTCATCTAGCAGCAGTAATTTGGGACGAATCGCTAAGGCGCGGGCGATCGCAACTCGCTGCTTTTGTCCACCTGATAACATTCCCGGTTGTTTGTCAGCATGGGGACGCAAACCCACCATATTTATATGTTTTTCGACAATGGCTTTGCGATCGCCTGCAGGTAAACCTTTCATTACCGAGTCTACGGCGAGGGCAATATTTTCTCTTACCGTCCGCCAAGGTAATAACGAATAATTTTGGAACACCACCATCCTGTCTGGGCCAGGTTTGGTGATTTTTTGTCCTTCCAAGGTAACAATACCTTCAGTTGGCAAATCCAAACCTGCAATCATATTTAATAGAGTGGATTTACCGCAACCTGAATGACCAATCAAAGAAATGAATTCTCCTTTTTTAATTTGAAGGTCGATTCCTTTGAGGGCAATATATTTGCCACCACCAGTTAATTCAAAAACTTTTTCAATTTGGTCAACAGCTACGAACATAGGAGTTAAAAGTTAAGAGTGAGGAGTGAGGAGTTGGAAGTTAAAAGTGAGGAGTGAGGAGTTGGAAGTTGATAGTTAAAAGTTGGGAGTTAGAACTTTTTCAATTCATAACTCTTAACTCCTAACTCCTAACTATTTCTGTTCTGCTGGTAAAATCTTGTTTTGAAGCCAACCCATCGCTTTATCTAGCACCAAGCCGACAATGCCGATATAAATTAGAGCCAAAATTACTTCGCTGACGTTGTTATTTTGATAAGCATCCCAGATAAAAAAGCCGATTCCGACAATACCAGACATGACGATTTCGGCGGCGATAATCGCTAACCAAGCTAAACCGATCGCAATTCTCAACCCGGTAAAAATATAGGGTAATGCCGCCGGAATCAAAATATTAGTCAAATATTCTTTGCGACTAAGTTGCAGAACTTTGGCGACGTTGTTGTAATCTTGGGGAATTTGGGTAACACCGACAGCAGTGTTAATTAAGATGGGCCAAATGGCGGTGATGAAAATTACGAATAATGCTGCGGGTTCGTTTTGTCGTAAAGCTGCTAAAGAAATCGGAACCCAAGCTAGAGGTGGTACAGTCCGCAGTAGTTGAAAAATGGGGTCTAATGCTTTGGACATGGTTTTATTCACCCCAATTAAAATGCCCAAACCAATACCAACGATCGCAGCTAGGGTATAACTGATAGCAACTCGTTGCAGGCTAGCGAGAATCTGCCAAAATAGACCTTTGTCAATGCCACCTCGGTCATAAAATGGCCAGAAAATCAGAACCCAAGTATCTTGGATAACTTGTATAGGCCCTGGTAATGTTGCACCGGGAGTCCAAGCAAATAATTGCCAAATAATCAGGAAAATTGCAATAGCGATCGCTGGTGGTATCAGGTCAGGAAATTGCTTTTGCAGACTGGATATAAAGCTATTATTAAATCTAGGGCTTGCAGGGCGTTTTTGGGCGAGTGTCATGATGTTGTATTCTCCTCAAATTTTATTTGTTATTTGTCATTTGCAAATAATCGATATCTCTAGACGCGATTAATCGCATCTCTAAACACTGACCTTCTTGATTTTGAGACTCTTCAAATATTCTTCTGGCTTTTCGGGGTCAAATTTGATGCCATCAAAAAACTCTTCTACACCACGGGATGTATTTGTCGGAATATCAGCAGTAGCAATCCCAGCTTCTTTGGCAGCTTCTTTCCAAATATCTTCGCGGTTGACTTTATTGATAAGTTCTTTAGCTTTAACGGCATTATTGTCTAGGTAATCTTTTGGCAAGAATCCCCAACGAACATTTTCAGTGATGAACCATAAATCATGACTCTTATAGGGATAGGAAACACTACCTTTTTCATCTTTCCAGTAGTAAGCAGCCATTGATTTATCATCAATTTTGCGACCATCACCCATGTCATATTTGCCTTGGTATGGATCTGCCAATATTTCAGGTGAAGAAAGGTTGAAATAATTTCGTCCAGCGAGAATTTGAGCCGCTTCTTTACGGTTGTCAAAATTATCTAACCACTGTTGGGCTTCCATAATTCCTTTTAAAATTGCTTTGGTAGCCTTGGGATTTTTATCAACCCAATCGCCTCTGATGGCAAAATATTCTTCAGGATGATTTTTCCAAATTTCTGCGGTTAATGCTGCTACGTAGCCAATTTTGTCTTGCACCAGGCGATAAGGCCAAGGGTCGCCTGTACTAAAGGCATCCATTGTTCCTGTTTTCATATTGGCTACAGTTTGCGCCGCAGGTACTGTGAGCAATTTGACATCTGCATCTGGATCTAAGCCGCCTGCTGCTAACCAGTAGCGAATCCACAAATCTTGGTTGACGTGGGGAAAGGTGAATGCAGCTGTGAAGGGGGTTGAAGATTTTAATTCTTTAAATAAAGACTTAGCGCTGGCGAGTTGTAAGCTAATACCTTTGCCTTGGTGCTTGCTTGCGATCGCAATTCCATTTCCATGTGTAATTAACTGACATAATACATACATGGGAATTTTTTGATTACCCTTGGTAATTAAACCTTCTGTAATTAAATGTGGCATTGGCATCTGCCATTGACCGCCATCTATCCCACCACCAGCAGAACCAATTTCTACATTATCTCTAGCTGCACCCCAAGAAGCTTGTTTGGAAAGGTCAACTTTAGTCATCCCATACTTGGCAAAAAATCCTTTTTCTTTAGCAATAATTAAAGGAGCCGCTTCTACAATAGGAATATACCCTAACTTGACTGTAGTAGTTTCTGGTGTTTGTTCGGGACTAATATTAACTACTGATTGAGCAGTTGGTTGTGCTTGAGTGCTTTCACCAGTGAGGTTTTCAGGAGGATTACCCAAACAGCCTTTGAGTAATACAGCACTCGCAGATACTCCAGCTGTGAAGATAAATTTGCGGCGAGAAATTTGATTAAAAAATTCTGTCATAAATATCTCCTGAAAACGTAAATGTTATTTTTTATAGCTATGACAATTTAGGCAAAAAAACTTGTGTTTATTGCATTATTAATAATTAATCAAGCTATATTTGACCAAGCGATCGCAGCCATTTCGTCAATGAAATAGCTACCTATATAAGAACTAGGTTAAATTATTGGCTCTGCTTTTCTAGTGTGATGCAGAGGTATCATTCACCTTGTTGAAATCAGTTTACAGCCTTTGAAGCCGAAATTGTTAACTTGAAATCGAGATTATTAAACAAATATTAGATTGGATGTATAAGTAAAAATTTATCTATTATCCTTAACTATAGGAATAATTTTTAAGGTATAAACTCTTATTTATGAAGACTATTATGTTTACTTTATGATTGACTATCTTTACTTCTTTTGTAACTTAAGTTTAGTAGTAATTTGTCATCTATAAGTTTTTATTTATCACAACTATTATGTTATCCTTATAATTTAGGAGCGCACTGCGATGAGAGTAAGATGGTAAGGCTGGGAAAGTTGTAGACCTAAGCAAATACCCCAAATAGATATATTTCTTATCTAGCGATCGCAACTATCTGCTGTTTCCAACACCAGGAAGAAACCCCGTCTCTTTAAGCAGCAGCCGTAGTTCTGCGTGACAAAGTTTTGTGTCTTTGTTGTTATTTGTAAAACTATTCTGATACTAATTCAATTAATGATTGCAACACATCCTTGGGTAAAGACGCGATTCATCGCGTCTCTACAGCGCAAACAATTGGGAGTAGTTCATGTAGTGTATTCGGCGTTAATCTTCACGTAGTCGTAACTCAAATCACAACCCCAAGCCTTACTCACACCATAACCATTGCCAACATTAACGGAGATTAACACCGTATCCTGTTGGAGATAAGTACCCGCCGATGCTTTTTTCAAATAAGCACTTGCTGCTGCACGGTCAAATTGCAGAGGTTGTCCATTTTCTAACATTAAGAAATTTCCTAGCTTAATTTGCAGGTTTTCTTGCTCAAAGGGCACACCTGCACGTCCGGCGGCGGCGGCGATGCGTCCCCAATTTGGATCGCGTCCAAAGATTGCAGATTTAACTAAGGATGAACCAGCGATGGTTTTGGCTATTTGTCGGGCTGAGATTTCATCATGGGCCCCTGTCACTTCCACTTCAATGAGACAGGTTGCACCTTCACCATCACGAGCGATCGCTTTGGCTAAATGCTGGCAAACTGCTGTTAACATCGCCTCTAATTTCTCTGCTTCTGCGCCCCATTCTATAATTGCTGGGGTGCGAGATTGACCATTTGCCAAGGCAATTAAGCTGTCGTTGGTGCTGGTATCACCATCCACAGTGATGGAATTAAAGCTTCTATCAGCTGCCCTTGCTAACATCTGTTGCCAAAGGTGAGACGAAACCACAGCATCACAAGTGACAAATGCCAGCATGGTTGCCATATTGGGGTGAATCATGCCGGAACCTTTGGCAATGCCGCCAATTCGTACCGGGCGGTCGCCTATAGTTGTCTCTAGGGCAATAGATTTTGTTACCAAGTCTGTAGTGATAATTGCCCCAGCTGCAGCATCTGAGCCTGTTTCTGATAGTGCTGCTACTACCTTAGGAATTCCGCTTCGCAAAGCATCCATCTTAATTCTTTGACCAATCACACCAGTGGAAGCCAATAACACAGATTCAGACGAGATGTTTAGGGCTTGGGCTATTGCCAGAGCAGATTCTAGGGTATCAAGGTAGCCTTGAGTTCCTGTAGCAGCGTTTGCTTGTCCAGCGTTGCAGAGGATGGCACGAGCGCTATGTTTGGCTTGCAAGCGTTGGCGACAATATTCTACGCAGGCAGCTTTCACTTGGCTGGTGGTGAACACACCCGCTGCGATCGCTTCCACCTCTGAGAATATCAAAGCTAAATCTGGCAACCCCGAAGGTTTCAATCCTGCGGTAATTCCCGCCGCCTGATACCCCCTTGGTGCTGTGATACCACCTGTTATTTCTTGCCAATCTGCCATTATTCTTCACTCTAACTTACTGCGGAATGCGAAATTATCAAAAATTGGGGGGATGAATATCCCTACTCACCCCCCTCGGTTTTGAATGCTGACTCGGTTCAGAAGTGAACTTATTTTTAATGACTATTACATAATTATCTGTTGTGAGTCAATCAAAATTCATCACAGTTTTCACAGTACCAAACCTCATCAAAACTTCCCCAGAAAACAGAATATTTCCAACATCTTGGGCAATACTTAGGTTCATCAGATGTTGAATTATATTCATCATCGTAATCATCTGTTGGGTCGTAGTCGTCATCTGTCCTTACGATTTGGCATAATTTTTGGGTAGAAAGCCGAGCATAAACTGGATAATCTTCATTCATAGTTTTGCGTTAGCGCAGCTCGCTGCAGGTATCGCTCTTGATAACTCCCGGAATAACATGTTGGCAACCTTAGACACTAGCTTGTTTTGTAAGTGCTTGCCGTTAAGCAACTGTTTACCTGAAGCATCAACCTTGCTTTTGAGTGTTTCTTTATAAAGAGTAATTTCGTTACCAATAGGATTGTCAGGCAAGCGGTCGTCAATTTCAATTTTGGTGATCACGTATTGCCAAAACGTCATTCGACATAAAGCTGAACCACTACCTACTTCAACTAGACTATCTCCAGACTGTTCAAGAACAGTTCCCATGCCCAGTCTGAGTTTGAAAGCGTCGTGGGGCTGCGGTTACGCTTGACTCTTTTTATATCACCCGGAAGAAATTTCACCACACGCTTACCCTTTTCACGTGTGACTTCCTTTTTCTTTACCTCTCGGACTTCTCGCTCGATCAACTGCTTGCCGTTGGTAAGAAATGCTTCAAACGGGTAGATGCGACTCAAGAGGCGTGCGCGAATCCGACTACCAAAATTAAACTGGTCGAATATCTGGTTATAGATTTTGAAAAGCTCATCGTTGACCAGTGCCTTAAGTTCAATCTCTAGGCGCTGCTCCTCGATGTCAATGTCACAAAGCCAGTCAGCATGCAGTCAAACAATCGGATCTATCTCTAGTCCAAGTTGTAAACTAATTGATTTTTGGTAAATTCTAGTTATTGATTTGTAACTTTGTGGGTGTACTTCTAACTCCCTCTGTGCTAGCCATCCCCATAGCGGCGGGACGTTTCCCGGCTTGGTGCTTTTAGTTTTACTATGTGCCTTCTCTGGGAATTGCCAAGCTAGGGACTGGCGAGTGTAGTTAATAATTGGTGACTGAACACGGTTAAGGTGTTCGAGCTTTTGCACCAGTTCGTGGATCTGATCGATGGGCTGTGGGCGGTGCATAAGAAACTGACGTTGGTTGAGTTCACCAGACTCTAAATAATTTTCTTGATCTTGAGCATAAGCAGCCATTGCCAAAGCATCAGCAGCATCAGATTTGTTAGGTAAATTTTTACCACCGCGATAGCGGCGTAACTCAATGTGACCAACCCAAAGGATCTTAATTCCTAAGTTTTCTAAAATTCTTGCCCAAAGCCTTGAGTAATGATTTTCGGTTGGTTCGAGTATTGCAATATCTACTTTGTTATCTGTGACATAATCAGCAAAATCAAAAGCTGATTTTTGGTTGGTGTTTGGCTTGGGGCTAGAGTAGAAACTAGGAAATAAGCTGTTGAGTTTAGTTCTATTTTTTTGCCAATAGGTCTTCAATCCACCGATAGGATATTGTGTTAAAATATGGCAAGTTACGCTTGATTTACTAACATCAACCCCCAAAGATGTAATCAATTTAATTATCATGGTTCTGCTGATAATTGGAGTTTTTTGATATTCGTGGTGCAAACACGAATTAAAAGACCCAGTTTTGACGCTCAAATCCTCCTAACATCCCAATACAGGGGTGCAATTCACTCTTAACGCTGGGTTTAACCCGGTAGGACTAGGGAAGGTGCGCTTGAAAAATACAACACCCCATAAATTGGTGTGCGATTCAAATCTAACGCCCCACTCCCTAGAAACAGTGGGGCGGGTGCTTTGGACACACTATCCGAAACGGTGGCAACGATGCCACCGTTTCGGATAGTGTGTCAGCTAGCCTCATCAGGCGGTTATTCCTCGTTGCTAATAAGTAATTCAACCGGGAGTCGGGTTTCATCTTCTAGAAACTGTACCAAGTCAAATAAATCTTCATTAATAGACTCATCTGATTCAGAGGAAGCTGATTCAAGTTCTTTGATGTAATTAATCAATTGATTCAATTGGGCTTCAGCTTTGAGTAGTTTGTGGTAGGTAAGATAGTAATCCCAAGTTGGATCTGGTTCTGGAATGTTTGCAGTTGTAGTCATTTTAAAAATGCTCCGTTGACATTTGTTGAATTTTTAATTTGTCATTTCGTTCAAGTAATTCCAATATTATCGAAGCTATAAAAGAGCGATCATAATGAGGAATGCCACTTGCAGAAAGCGAGAAGAGTAAAATTTTGATTTCTGCTTCTATTTCTGTATCTATACTCAGGGCTTCAAAAATTGCAAGCATACACCTTGCATAAGCTCTTACCTCTTTATGGGTTAACTTTCCTGAATCATCATTGCAAGCAATTCGTTCCAGAATATTTTTCAGCCCTTTAGTTTCACCATTAAAACCAAACATTAAACTCCTGATTCTCCTAAAAATTGCACAGCACCAGCAAGAATTTCTAATTTTTTAGCTGCATCAAGTTCATAATCAGTCATGCAAATTATCGGGTAGTCACAATTTTTATATCTCAGCTTCATATGCCGTATATAGAAATCATATTTGATTTCTGAAAAAAGCTGCGGGATAATACGGATAGAAGTATCTGTCTAATAAAAAACAATGATAAACCAGCACTTAGAAATGGCGATCGTAGAATTACAAGAATTTATCGATAGTCGTCCAGATGCCCGTGAGGTAAAAAAAGCTTTGGCGGTGAAACTAGTTTATCAAGGTTACAAGTATGAGGAAATTCAAACAATTTTAGATGTATCTGTTGGTTCAATAACTAGCTGGAAGCAAGCTTACAAGGAATATGGAATTTGCGGACTGCGCTTAAATTATAAAGGTAGAAAGAGTTACCTAAGCGATGAACAACTCCAAGAAGTATTAAGTTGGTTGCAAACTAAAGAGATTTGGGAGCTTGGTGAACTGGAGTACAAAATGGCCTTTGAATATGATGTCATCTACGAATCGAAACGAAGCTATTACGATTTATTTGAGGCAGCAGGAATTAGTTGGAAAAAAACTACTGGCTTGAATCCGAAGGCTAATCAGCAGGCGGTTGCTGCAAAAAAAAACAGATTGAAACATTGCTGGCAAACAACAGAGAGGACATAGAAGCCAGAAGGCTGAGAGTATTACTAATAGATGAGTGTCATTTGTTATGGGGAGACGTAACTGGTTATGTTTGGGGTAAAACTGACCAAGAAATAGCAATCAAAGTTGTTAACGAACGCGATAAACAGACATACTACGGAGCAGTTGATTATCAAGGGTGGCAAGTTACTTCTTAAAGCTTATAATGCTGGGAACTCAAATAATACGATTGATTATTTACGTTATTTATTAGACCAATCTCCCAACCAAAGATTACTTCTTCTTTGAGATGGTGCTTCATATCATCGTTCACATCTGGTTCAAAACTTTTTAGGTGAAATAAATCAAGATTTACCTCCAGAGCAATGGAAAATTCATTGCATTCGCTTCGCTCCCAACTGTCCCTCCCAGAATCCTATAGAAGATATTTGGTTACAGGCTAAAACTTGGGTGCAGCGTTTCTGCGCTTTAATTCCAAAATTTTCTCATTTAAAGTGGATGTTTGAGTGGTTCATCAGAAACACTATCTTCGATTTTCTGTCTCTTCAGATGTACGGAGATTTTTCAGAAATCAAATACTAGCCCTATAGTGAAAGCACCAGTACGGGAAATATTAAAACTGTTTATCTGATGAAATAATGTTCATTTCCATGAATAAAAAAGCAACAACTTTAGGATATAAAATTATAAGTAGCTAGCTATAAAACTATAAAACTTACTATTAAAATATGAGATGAAAGAGTTTAATATTGTAGTGTAATTTCTTTGAATATTGCAATATCAAATATTGAACTTTACTCAGTTTTAATTAAACAATAAAGACTAAAATAGTAATAACTATTGTTATTCTCAAAATAACTTTAAATTGAAATTAAAGTATATGCCAGGTAGAAAAGTCTTGATTGCCACTAAAACTTACCCATCAATTAGCACTAAATATAAGGAAACAGTCTGTACAGCAGGAATCTTATTAAGTGAAGATGAAAAGCCACAGCAATGGATTCGCATATATCCTATCCCTTTTAGGTACATGGATTATGATAAGCGCTATCTTAGATGGTCTATTATTAGGGCTGAAATAAGCAAAGATGAAAAAGATTCTAGACTGGAAAGCTTTCGGGCTAATCATTCAACCATAAAAATTATTAGAAAAATTGATACCTCAAATAATTTGCAGGAGAGAAAATCATTACTATTACCGCTTAAATTCGACTTAATTGAACAAATAAAAGAACAGAATAAGTCATTAGGAATAATTAAACTCCAAAGTATAAAAAGATATTAGTGTAAGCCAACCGAACGCGAATGGCAACCTAAACAACAAGCAGTGTTAGACCAACTTGATTTGTTTGAAGAATCAATTGATCTAGAAAAAATTCCTTACCAATTTGGGTATGAGTTTACTGATGAGGCAGGAGATCAGCATAAATATTCTATAAGTGATTGGGAAATTATGCAATTATATAGAAACTGTAAAGATAATTCTCAAGCAAATAATTTATTAGCAAAGGAACAGGAATTTTTAAATAAAGTCAAACAAAAGTTAGAGGGGTTTATTATAGATAAAGATTTACATTTTATAGTTGGTAATTTTTTAAATTACAGAAAATTGTTTATGATTATTGGATTATTTTACCCAAAAATAGTATAATTACAACAATCAAGTTTATTTTGAAAGGGGGAAAATGGATTATAAAGCTGAAAATATAGAGCCGTTAATTTTGACATTTGGGTATGGAAATCGGAAAAATTATGACAAATTTTTAAAATACCTAAAAACGTTTAATGTCAACTGTGTTGTGGATGTACGTTCTTCGCCTCGCGCTTGAAGTAGAAAGTGGTATGGAACAGCAATTGACAAACTTTGTAATTCCATAAATGTTAAGTATATTTCTCAAACTGCATTAGGTAACACATCTATAAAAATTGGATTTCTCCTAATCAACAAGAAGCAACGTTGGCATTATTGGAAATTACTCAAATTGGACAAAAAGGAACTATTCTTTTACTATGTGCAGAATTATAAAGTGCAAAATGCCATCGGGTATCTATTGCAAATCAATTACATGAACTTACAGGCATTGTGGTCAAACATTTAGAGTAACTTCACTTCCGATCGACCGCTCGTTTATACTCGCACTTTTAAGCAAAGAAACCTTTTTGTTACGCTTTATATACGCGAAAACGAACTTAATTTAACTAATCCCATGTCCTCACTAAAAACTTAACACTATAGTTATGATAATCTCCTCGATCAGCAGCCATTATAGAACATCAAACTACTCTTCTTATTGAGCGAAAGTTTATAATGTTCTATAAAATTGATTAAGAAAAATGATTAAGCCTAAAAATGTGTATCGTGGACACTCAATGGAAAAAATTGGTCACGGTAAAAGAGTGGTATTTAAAACAACTATCAACGAAAAAGAATGGTCTGCCGTGACTGAATTAGAGGTAAAAACAGCAATTGATGCTTGGATTGATCAAGGAATAGAGCCTTAGTTATTGGCTACATAGCTATACTTTGTGCGGACATGAATAATTGAGTTGCAAAACTGGGAGGCACAGAATAGCCGATGATTGACCCCGCCGTAGCAGTTTCGTTGGGAAATTCGTACCAACCGGGAAACCCTTGCAAGATTGCAGCCCCCTTAATAGACAAAGACTTGACCGTACCATCAGGCAACCAAATATCAGCGAACTTACTACAGTTACAGCCCTTGTGATCGGTGAAGTGCGTAGGTGCAGCCCGCCGCAGGCATTGCAGAATGGTGTTCCAAGGTAAATGTCCGAGTTTATATTTGGACTGTGTATGTCCCCCAACTCTTTCTATTAACAGTGGCGTGGGCGCATTCCCGGCTAAAAATTTCTCTAAAGCTTGTTGCTGTTTAGGTAGCAGATGTGAATTAGGCATTGTGGGGATGAGATGCGTGATCGCCTCGTACCAACTGCAAGGTGTAGCTCCCGAAGGTAGGGCAACGTGAAAACCCTTGTTTGCAATCAGGACTAACCGCCGACGCGCCTGGGGTAGCCCAAAATCAGCCATATTCACCACGCTGTAATTGACCGAGTACCCCTCTTGCTCTAAAGCTGACAGGATAATACTGAAACTCTGACTATTCTGATAACGCGGCACATTCTCCAGCGTAAACACCCGTGGCTGCAACTGTCGGATGGCTTGAGCTACTGCGATCGCAGCCGTCAGATCGTCAGCCGTTTCAATACCCTTACCTGCTTTAGCTGTATGGGCAAGGCTTACGTTGGCGCACACTGAGGAGGTGTGAAGGTAATCGGGGCGGCGGGGAAAACCTAGAAATCCTAACCGTGCTACTTCTTGCACTGTTAGTTGGATTATTCTACAGCCATACTCGCTAAAGTTGTGGTGATGGGTTTTGGCGTTCGTCCTTGACGTTACCGCAGGCATCGCCCTGCTCAAGTCTGGTTTTGTGGGGTCGAACTCCACCGCAATGACTGGACGAATCCCGGCTTGCACCATCCCCGCTTCAATCCCACCGCCACCAGCGAACAGTACTACAGCGATTGGCGCATCATCTGGAAGTGTTGGTTTTTTATATGTGTTATCAAAATTTTTGCAGACATCTAATTTTGGTGATGGCTTTTTGGTTTTCGCTTTTTTGATAAAAGCGATAATATCTTCCCTAGTTGCCAAGAGTTGTTGCATTAGACGAATCATTGGGACAGCGCTAGGGGGAATTGAGCTTATACTTTTGCTCTTCCAAACGCCGTTGTGTTTTTCCTGACAATTAAATCTCCATCACCAATCTTCGGGGCTATTTGGGTCACGTTCACCAATCACACGCGGATAAAAAACGTTTGACCCATCAAGTAGCTTTTTAGTTTCGAGGTACGGATAAAGGCATCCAACCGATTCCCCTTGTGAGGCTTTAACCCCTTTCTCTAAGAATTTTTCGGGTGTTGCAGATAACTCAAGTATTACTGATTTTGGCTTCGGAAGTAGCGTATGACTTGGGACTGTTTTAGTCATGCAACTGCACTCCTCACCAGTTCATCTGCCACTTCAAAAATCCCCAGTTGCCCAATGTAAGGAATTGGTGTAATCTCTCACAGATTCTCTAATTGCCAATGATACTGAAGAGGCATCCCCCAGCCAGATGCAACTTGTGAAAACTTGCAATCAACTATTGTGACAATGCCAATAACTTGACCGCGACGTAGAGAGATTAATTCTGGTATAGATACACCCATGCTTTGAAAGAAGATAGAGGCGATTTCATATTCCTTCTTGGTACACTTTTTCGCTGCATGGATGAGAATATCACCCCGGTAATTGATGGGTCAGCCACGATTTTCTATGTCTTTGGTGGAGTAAATAATTCCCCATGCCCAAGGCTGACGAACGGATATCGCTTTCATAACAGTGCCTTCTGAAAATTCAGTAGTTGTTGGGCTAGAGCAATCGCCTCCAGTGGGCGGGTACACCATCGCTGTTTGCAGGACTTAGATATCGCTGGTATTGTTGTAAAAGTTGTTGGTAAGTTTCAATCATTCTCAGTTGGCTACCTTGCGTAGAAAACGATTGTAAAATTCCTGTTCTAATCCGTCAGCAGCAATTTCTTTCAGCGCAACTATTTATTAGTTGGGGGTATTATGATAGTGAGAAAATGACGGATAGGTTTTTAAGTCTTATGCTTGTATAAAGAGATATTAGAAATAAGGAATGGATATTTTAATCCGACTCCCTATCTGATTTTTGCTTTATCCTAATTGTTCTAACAAATTCACCAAATCGTTAACTGATGAGAAATCTAAAAGGGCTTCACCTAGTGCCTCTAATTCCTCAATAGGTAAAACTCGAATTCGCTCGATTAGTAAAGAATTAACTTCTCCAAAACGGCGATTTAGCAGGCGATTTAAAAACTGAAATGCTTCTTGTTGCTTTCCTTTCTGTAAAATATCTTGATAGATAACAGATTCCTGCATAATATCCTCCCGTAAAAATTGACGAATTAAATCTTTTTCAAACCTTAAACCTGCAAATATCTCTGTACATCCAGCAATATTCTGCCTTTCATCCTTATCTGAAATTTTAGCGATATTTTGAGCTACTTGGGATAATAAAGCGGCAGGTGAATCAGTTCGAGTTAAAGGCGCAAGAGGCAATAGCGCTGGATTATTCAGAAACAAAGCTGAATCTTGTTCCCATAACTGTATAACTTGATAACGGTGATTTGTGAACTCATCCGTGTATTCTTCAGTAAATGCAATAGGGTCACTGCTTTGTTGCAAGAAGATCACGACTTGGGTTACTGGTGTGTTATATTGCCGTTTTAATCTCACGTAATAGTCTAATACCCGCGAAGGAATTGGCGGATTAGATTTGGGGAGAGTTTGAAACTCAATGTGCAAAATCCGGCTATTTGTTTGCAAAAATGTGACATAATCTGCGCGAATTGGATCTATTGAAAGTTCAGTTTTAAGTACTGTAACTTCTGTAGTTTTATTTGGTAGCAACCACTTGGCAAACTCAGCTAGATACAATTCAGCTAAGTACTTGGCAGTATTATCGTAACTCAATTTCTTTCACCCTTATTTCAATGAAGATTTAGTTTTTCCAATCCAGAACGTAGGTATGTCGATTTCTTGTACGCGGTTTTCACTACCCCGCAAGCGCATTGGTTCAATCAACTGCACATAGTCCACAATGACCAAACTGACTGACCCGCAACGAGCTTGTATATCTTGCAAATCACCCTTGATTTGTGAGGTGGTGATTACAGGGTTGTCATTTAACCAAAATGGTAGCGCCATCGCGTCAGCACAAGCTTGAGCCAAAGGATTCCAGTGAGATTCCCGGAGTACATTGCGTTTAAAAAGCAGGTCAGCAGGAACATGGGGCGCTGCCAGCCTTGAGAGAGTCTTTTTGACCATTTGTGAAGCGGACATCTCTAAAGCAAAATAAGCGGTTGTTAACCCGCTAGCAGCAGCCCTAATACCAATATCTAATGCCCAGGTGGACTTGCCGATCCCGCCGCGACCTCCAACAACAGTCAAAGCACCGAAGGGCATCCCACCAATCACCGAATCCAAATCATAGAATCCGGTGGGGACATTCACCTCAATCGCATCTTCACCGTTGTTGGGCAATTCAATCTCGGCATAAACGTCAGGAATGATGTCAGCCATTAGCTTCATCTGACAAGGCACAGTCAATTGGCGCAACTCTAAAAGTTTTCGTTGTCCCATTTCAATGACTGAAGTGGCAGTAGTTTCAGTCAAGGGGGCATCCATTGCTGTACGCGCCATGTGTAAAGCAGTTTGGATCACCGCTCTCAATTGTGCTTTTTCTCGAATTAACTCTGCTAAGGCATCGACGTTAACTGCTGACACGCAAGAGTTAAGCAAGGACGTAAGTTTATTTCTCCCGCCAACATTATGCAACAAGCCATGAGATTCCAGCCAACTGGTGACAAATAATAAATCCGTTGGTTTTACAGAGGCATTGACAGAAATTCAAAGCTCAGGAGTAAGCTAGCACTAATCGCAAGAAACCAGTAACGACCGAGATAACCTAGGCGAAATTCTAACAACGACTCTTGTACTCCAAACAGAGTCATCCAAAATGCAATACCCGCCGTCAAATAATCAAGCATTAGCCAGTTGTCAGTTGTCATAGCATAATCTGTTGCACAGATGCTTTATCCAGCGATCGCTTCTTCACCAAGTTGGCATCTGAGTAGTATGAAAGTGGATTTGTATCCATTTTCTTCTTTCAAACATCTGATCGCTTGATTAATGTCTTAATGAAGTTATAAGTATTTCAACTTACAATTAGTCCAACTTCTGCTTTTACCTGTCCCAAATCTTTTTCAAGTTACACAGGCACAACCAATGACTAGTTCAATGAACCAACAAATCTTACTCAACAGCCGTCCGATTGGAGAACCGAAAGAGAGTAATTTTGCGTTGGTCAAAACACCAATTCCAGAACCAGGAGAAGGCGAAGTTCTCAATCGCACAATCTACCTGTCGCTTGACCCTTATATGCGTGGTCGGATAAGCGATCGCTCGTCTTATGCTGCTCCAGTAGAACTGGGGTCTGTGATTGTCGGTGGCACAGTTAGCCAAGTGATGAAATCTAACCATCCCCAATTCTCAGCCGGAGATTTTGTGCTTGGTTATGATGGCTGGCAAGCCTATGGGATATCGAAAGGTGAAACGTTACGTAAGCTAGACCCTAATCAAGCTCCCATCTCCTATGCCTTGGGAGTAACAGGAATGCCCGGAATGACGGCATATTTTGCTCTGCTTGATGTTGGACAACCCCAGGCTGGCGAAACGGTTGTGGTCTCTGCTGGTGCTGGGGCGGTGGGTGCTGTAGCAGGTCAGAATTGCCCTAATCAAAGGCTTGAGGGTTGTGGGAGTGGCTGGGAGTGATGCCAAATGTGATTATGTGGTGAAAGAATTAGGATTTGATGCCTGTATTAACCGTAAAACTCAGGATTTGAGTTCCGTCTTCAAATCCACTTGTCCCAACGGGATCGATGTTTACTTTGACAATACAGCTGGTTCCATTTTAGAAGCTGTATTGCAGCAAATTAATAAAGGAGCAAGAATCCCATTGGTTGGGTTAATCTCGCAGTATAATGCCGAAAATTTGCCCCCTGGTCCTAATTTAATGCCACTGCTAATTAAACGGGCATTAATCAAAGGGTTTCTTGTAAGTGATTACCAATATCGGCAGGCAGAGTTTGTTAAAGATGTCTTCAGGTGGCTGCAAGAAGGTAAGCTCAAGTATAAAGAAGATGTTGTAGAAAAACTAGAAAATGCCCCACACGCTTTCATCGGCTTATTACAAGGCAAAAACTTCGGCAAGCTGATTGTTCAAGTTAGCAGCGATCCCACACAATAAGCATACTTGATGAACGAGTTATAAGCAGTTTTAGCAGCTTGGGAGTTATATAAAAAATTGGTGATACTATTGTCAAAACTCAAGGTTCAACCCATCGCTTACCGCCACTCTCCATTCGCTACAATTTGTTAGTAACACCGAAGTGACCAGTAGGAAAAGCAATTGACCCAAAGTTCATTCACCTTACCCTGCCGGAAATTGAAGATTACAATCCTAACAGTAGGTTCAAGGGGAGACTTGCAACCATACTGTGCTTTGGCTATTGGCTTGATGCGTGCGGGGCATGAAGTAACGCTCGCAACGCATGAGAACTTTGAACCATTTGTGAGGAAATTCGATTTAAAGTTTGCGCCTATCGCTGGAAATATGCAAGAGTTTTTGCAATCTGAACAAGGGCAGCGATTGATTGCGGGAGAAAAGTTGAAAAAAGAAGAAGGAGATAAGCTTTTGCTTGAGCAGTTGGAATCTGCTTGGCTAGCGTGTAGTGGGAGCGACGTGATTATCTACACGCCGCTAGCTACCTTTGGATATCACATTGCAGAGAAATTAGGCGTACCTTGCTTTTTTGCATCAGTTATGCCGTTGACTCCCACAGGGATGTTTGGGTTTTTGAGATTTGCTCAAATAGCTAAAAACCCGCTAAAGAAAGCGATCAACTATGGCAGCTACTTGCTGGTAGAGTTCTTGTACTGGCAAAGATATCGTCCACTGCTCAATAACTTCAGAACAGAAACTTTGAAATTGCAGCCTTTACCATATTTGGGTAGACGCTTCAGACAGAAGACTCCGGCAAATGTATCACAAATCCCTGTTTTGTATGGATTTAGTTCACACGTGATCCCAAAACCTGATGACTGGCCGCATTGGGCGTATGTGACTGGTTTCTGGTTTATTGACTTTGCCTCCGAATACGAGCCACCCCTGGAACTAAAGGATTTTCTTGGACGAAAGCAATTACCTTTGTGTTTTGGGTTTGGGAGCATGACAATGCCAAATCCAGAGAACCTCACACACTTTATCTTGTCAGCTTTGAAAAAGACGTGTCAACGCGGCATTATCTTGTCAGGCTGGGGAGAAATCGGTAGAAGTGTCGGTATTAAAGATTCGTTACGCGCATTTGTGATCGACGAAGTTCCCCATGATTGGCTTTTTCCTCAATTGCCAGCAGTAGTACATCACGGAGGAGCTAGTACAACGGCGGCAGTGTTACGTGCGGGGACACCATCAATTACTGTACCCTTTTTTGCAGATCAGCCAGTTTGGGGTGAAAAGCTAACTCGGTTGGGAGTCAGCCCACAACCGATACCGTACCACAAGGTATCAGAAAAAACTTTAGCAGAGGCGATTAAAGTAGTACTGGGCGATGAGAAGATGCGCTCCTTGGCTCAAGAGTTGGGAGAGAAAATCAGGGGTGAGGATGGGGTGGCAAATGCTATTGAAGCATTCCATCAGCATTTGGGGTTAATTGAGTAAGTTAATAACTTTGGTCTGCTCTGGTAGTCATAGCAATAAACGAAACGACTGGTATCTGTCGAATCGGCGTAGCGATTAACAGAGATGCTCTTAGTAGAAAAGCAAATTGGTGACAAAATTAAGATGTTAGACACCCATATATCTAGTAATGATTAGTGGAATTTTTGAAAATTGTGTTGGCTCAAAGGATATTGAAGCTACTCTGAAATATTGGGCGGAGTTCGGTTATCGAGAAGTTAACAGGGGAGAACTTTGGGCAGAACAAGCAGGGTTACTCTACGGACATGAGTCTGATTTGACATCTATACGACTACAAAACAGCAACTCGGCAGATCATGGATTAGTGCGGGTGATGTGGTGGAAACAACCTCGCAATGAAGGTTTAGGTGACACTTTGCCTGTTGTTGTCGGTAGCCGATGGTTTGCATCTCTGACGAAAGATATTTATGCGGTAGCCGATGCATTTACCGACGACAAAGCCAATGGGGGTGACTGGATTTATACAGAACCAGTTCGGGCTATTGAAGCTACAGGTAATAAGGGAACTGGCTTATATAATCGCTTTGTTGGTGTGAGGGAAATGTTTGTGATTGGTTGTGAAACCCGACAGGCATTTTTCCAGCGATATAATTACAATCGTCCTGGCTACGGCACAGTTGATCCGAGTTCTCCACTATCGGTAAGTGAAGGAACTCACTCTAGCTTCATCACCTCTGACCACGCCTTAGCATCGTTTTATGCAGATTTTTTTGGACTTATACCATTAGTCTCTAATGGTAAGCGATCGGGCTATCAAAAACCCTCTACTCGCCAGATATTAATGCTTTGTCAGGGGCAAGAGTTTTATCTTTCGGCTTTCGCTTCACCTAAAACTAATGTAGGACTTTTGCAAGTCTATAGTCCACTTTACCCTACGCCAGATAAACGGGAATACTCTCAACCTGGTTCAATCGGATTGAGTCTTTTCACTTATCGAGTTGAGGATATTGCCGCTTTTCATCAGCGCGTTAGGAGCAGCACTGCTACTAGCGTTACAACAATTATCTCTAATGAATTTGGTGAACTCTGTTTTGGGTTAGTTGCACCAGATGGAATGTATTGGGTGATAGTTGGTTAGATTTAGTAGTCTATAAAACTTATACCAATTTGAAAAATGTTTGCCGGTTAGAGCAACATGAAACGCGAGGACGCACATTAACTCTGAAAGTCAAGTTTTCTGATTATCAGCGTTAAACCCGCAGTAAAACAATGCTTGCTCACATTAGTAAACTCTCTACGATTTTTGAGTTGAGATAGCCAAAGCACAGTTTGAGTCGATTGATCTGGAGAACTGCAGCATCAGGCTACTGGGCATTTTCTTGTCCAACAGTTTCTGATTACATGGTGTGCCAATTAGAAGCCAGAGAGCGGATTTTTTGAAGTTCCGATGGAGAGAGCCGCTCCAAGTTACGCAGTATGGTTATCATACGTGGCTGCTCTTTTAGCAAGTCGTAATGACGAGCCAGGAAGTCCCAATAAAAAAAGTTGAAAGGACAAGCATTTTCAGTGGTGCGTTCACTATGATTGTAAGTACAATTCAAGCAATAGTCTACTCATATTGTTGATGTAGTTAGCAGAAGCAGCATAAGGCTTAGATGCAATCATTCCACCATTAGCAAACTGCCCCATGCCAATGACATTGGTTTGCATTACCCAATCGTAGCCATCAATAAAAGCAGCATGAAACCAGTCTTCAAGTTCTTGGGGGGAGATACCTGCAATCAAAGCAAAGTTGTTTAACACCATCAACCGTTGAATATGATGAGCATAACCTATTTGTTTAACCTGAGTTAGAATTTGGTGCAGACAATTCATCTGTGTATCGCCAGTCCAATAAAAAGCAGGCAGTGGATGAGTGTGGTTAAACCAGTTACGTTCTGAATAGTCATCATCTAGGTAAACATAAACACCGTGCATATACTCTCGCCAGCCAAGCACCTGACGGATAAAGCCTTCAATGCTGTTTAGCTCCCAGTTGCTGCTGTTGTTTAAATATGCAAGTTGTGCCGCCTGAACAACTTCCAAGGGATGAAGCAATCCAATGTTGAGATAAGGTGAAAGCATCGCGTGCCACATTGTCTGTTCGCCAGTCACCATCGCGTCCTGGTATGGCCCGAATGAAGACAAACGTGTTTCGATAAAAAACTTCAGTATAAGTAGTGCTTGCTGTCGCGTTACACGCCAGAGGAAGGGTTCTAATTGCCAGTAACTTTGATTGTCCTGGATGCTTCAGATTGCTTAATGAAGTTAATAACATCTTGTGTAATTGAGTCTGGTTCAAACCATAAAGCTTCGGGTAAGGTCAGTTTGCCCTTGGGTGGTTTGCGATTTTGCTTGTCAAAGTTCCATCGACCACCAACAGGTTGGTTGCCCTCCATGAGAATGTTGAAGTGCCGCCGTCCCTGACGATAAAAGTCTTCCATGATTAAACGTTTGCGACCACCGGCCCATTGTTGAAACTCTTGGTCACTCCAGATGAAACGATTATTGGGTGTAAAAGTGACTTGAATTGGAAGTTCTAGCTTTTGAATCAACGCAACAAAAGGGCGATCCGTTGGAGTCATCACCCGCAGTTCGCTAATTTGGTATGAATTTATCCATTCAACTAAAGGTGTTTTGAAGTCTTGGCTTTGAGTGTATGTGACTGCCCAGCCTTCACTGAGTAGTTCTGCGGCGAAGTGACGCATGGCTGACCAGACCAGTACCAGTTTTTGCAAATGGTAAGGAAGTTGGCCTGCATGAGTTAGAGATTCAATAAAGATTACGGGAGTCTGTTGCTTTTGTTGCAAGCAACTTTGCAGCGCTGACTGCCCAGCCCAAAGTTGATCTCCGAGAACCCAAACACCAATAGTCATGCCCTTGCTCCCTCTCATACCGTGCGTTGGCAATGTGATGACAAAATGCTACTCAATCAAGTGTAACATTATTGTTACAAAAACTTTCTCAGTGAAAAAGCAGATGAAAGCCCAAAAGCGCTAGTGCTAATGTACTATTATGGTGAGAAATTTCTCAAATATATCGAATCACAAATTAAAGAGAGAATAGTCGTTCCCGCCGCTTGGTAAAAATGGTAATACTTCAACAACAATGCAGACGAGGAAGATAGGTCATGTGGATATGGATGCCTTTTACGCATCGGTAGAGCAGAGGGATAACCCTAGCTACCGAGGAAAACCGTTAGTCGTTGGTGGCAGTCCCAATCAGCGAGGCGTGGTTGCAGCAGCCAGTTATGAAGCTCGTAAGTTTGGTATTTACTCCGCGATGCCGTCAGTAACCGCTTTTGCCAAATGCCCCGGATTGATATTCGTCAGACCGAGATTCGACGTTTACCGAGAGATTTCTACTTCAATCCACGCCATATTCAAACGCTACAGTGATTTAGTGGAAGGAGTTGCGCTAAATGAAGCATACCTGGATGTTACTGAGAATAGGTAAAATATCACCTACGCTTCTACGATTGCAAGATATATTAAAACTGCAATTTTCCAGGAAACGAAATTGACGGCAACCGCAGGTGTGTCAATTAACAAGTTTCTTGCAAAAATGGCATCAGGGCAGAATAAACCCAATGGACTAACGGTGATTTTACCGGAGGATGCGATCGCCTTTGTAGTACAGCTGCCGATTGAGAAGTTCCACGGTATTGGAGAGGTGACGGCGGCTAAAATGCACTCACTCGGCATTCATAGTGGTGCAGATTTGAAAGAGCGTTCGTCTCTGACGTTGCCGCAGGCATCGCTGACTGAGCTAACACACCATTTTGGTAAAGCAGGTCATTATTACTATAAGATTGCCAGAGCAGAAGATGACCGCCCAGTTGAGGCGAATCGGGTTCGTAAGTCCATAGGTGCAGAAACTTCATTTGCACAGGACTTAAACGACGTTGGTCAGATGTTGCAAGAACTCGAACATGATTGCCCAAATTGTCGAGCAACGGTTAGAGCAACATGAAACACGAGGACGCACATTAATCCTGAAAGTTAAATTTTCTGATTATCAGCAGTTAACCTGTAGTAAGACAATGCTTGCTTGCATCAGTGAACTAGATACGATTTTTGAGATAGCCAAAGCGCTGTTTGAGTCGATTGATCTGGAAAACTGCAGTATTAGGTTGCTGGGCATTTCCTTGTCCAGTTTGGATAACGCCAAACAAACCCAAGTGATTCAATTGCCATTATTTCAGAATGGGAACATCATATTTTAGGGTAGGTATAGTCTGTTCAGACGCTGACAACTCGGTTATTGTCAGAGAGCGAATCAACTCCCGAATCACATCAGTTGCAGGTCTACCTGTACTTGCACAATATTTTTCAAGTTTTTCGCTTTCAGCAGATGCAAGATTTATTGTGATTCGTTTGACAGCCCATTTTTTGTTCATGACTTGTTATATTGATCAAATTTAATGAATTATCTAGACTTGAAATGCCTTGTGCAATACTTAACAAATATATAGATGTTAACCACACCATACTTGCCGTAAAACCATTTTTAGCACATCCCTCCCCAGAGTATTTACTTGTAGCCCAAAACTTCACTGATAAATCATTTATATGAATTTTAGAACATTTGAAATGAGCTTGTATTTTTGGTAAATATTGTTAAGCAAAGCGCAATCAAAGTTAGCCAATCAAGAGGCGTATAATCGGCAAGTATTGCCAATTAAATTTAGTAAACCTTATCTTCATTCAATTGCATCTAATATTCATTTGCTCTTTACCCAAGGGTGAAATTGACTAACTACTCTGGATATAGACTTTCATTCAAGCACCATATTTAACTCTATAACTTAACGAAACCTTAACTTAATGCCTCTAGAAAATTTTCTAGGAGCATTAAAGTTTAATAATTTTGGTTCTTCAGTATCTGTTATGCTAAATTATTAGTTAGATATCAAAACTAGGTTCAAAAATAAAGCTCAAGAGCGCGAATCAGTGCTAAACACCATAAATAACTAGTAAATAATGTTGATTTTTGTTGCCTAGTAAGCGTTTCATGGCTTTTTTGAAAGTAATTTAGCATGATATATTAATTTTTATTCAGTCAGAGCCTAATTTACTCACAGAAATCATCAACCCTCAACTCGCGCCACACGTCAGACGGTTGCCACCCAGAGTTGCCAACAGAGCGTAGGGGGCGATAGTGTTCTGAAATGTATTCGGATTCGGATTCAGAAACGTAGTCTTCAATGTACACAGGTGGATTTGGTTCTTTATAAAGTCCCCTATTTATTTCCCTTTTCAAGTGCTGTCTTGGACTCCTTGCCACGCTAGGTTTTTCTTATACAGGTGGCCTTCTTTGAGTCTTGCACCCGTTGGCAGCAATTGAAATTCTCGTGCAGTGGGTTGTTTACTTGCAGGAACAGTCAGATTGCGCGGAGAGTCCGTAAAGGCGTTAACCTCAGTTGTAGCAAGCATAAACATTTATATTTAGCAGCAGTCGTTATGACCTTAACACCAGTAGGCAATACGGAGCGACCAAAGAATGAACGGATACTATTAGCCTCAGTTAAGTCAGAAGTTACTTCTCGATTAAGGCAATCTCTACACAATGCTGTGCTGATTAATTTAGGGAAGGAATCACAGCCGCAACAGGTAAAAAGACCTTGGAATGCAGAGAGAAAAATTGGCTTCAAACCTGCTGAGGCTCTGCCAGAGAGTACAACTATTTTATCCGTTTTTGATTCCCAAGAAGTAGCAGGTAAACTGTTAATTTTAGGTGCGCCAGGGTCAGGGAAGACCACGACACAATTAGAACTGGCTCAAGAATTAATCCAACGAGCCCAAGAACAGCCTGATTATCCCGTTCCAGTTTTATTCAACTTGTCCTCTTGGAAAGATGATCGACAATCTCTAACGGATTGGTTATTGGCAGAACTTAAATCTAAATATGGTGTTTCAACTGAACTGGGTAAAGACTGGGTAGGTAATCAGCATTTATTACTATTACTTGATGGTTTAGATGAACTTGAGCCACAACGTCAAGAACTTTGTGTCCAGGCAATTAATCAATTTTTATTAGGGGGAAATAGACCGCTTCTTCTAGTTATTTGTAGTCGGAGTGAAGAAGATGGGAGTTATTCCACTCAATTGCAGCTGAATGGTACTATTTACTTGCGACCTTTAACTAACAATCAGATTTGCGATTATCTCAGTAAAATTAAATATAGAGACTTGTGGTCAATCATCAGTATTAATTTAGACTTACTAGAGTTAGTTAGAACTCCCTTATTCCTCAGTATTACTATTTTAGTATTTCAAGACATATCTCTTGAAAAATGGCATTTGAGTTCTAAAGCAGAGCGTTATCAGTATTTGCTAGATGCCTATATCGGACGTATGTTAGCACAAGATATTAATAGTAGGGCATATTTGAAGCACAAACCTCCTAATGCTAGGAAAACGCGAATGTGGCTCGTTTGGCTAGCAGGGCAAATGCTTTTAAAATCGAAAACAGAATTTTTGATTGAAGAAATGCAGCCTAGTTTGTTAAAAAGTAAAATTCCCAAAATTATTTATAATTTGATTGTCTGGGGAGTTATACAAATGCTGATTAATGGGCTGATTTTGGGGATGTTAGGGGTAATTTTGGGGCTTGTTGGGGTGACTGGAGAGGTTAGTGTCCTTGGAAGGGTTATTAATCATGAAGTGAGTGGAGGGGTGATTATCGGTTTTTTATGGTTGGTTCAGGGTCTGAATGGAGGGATGATTATCGGTCTGATTGTCGGGCTAA
Source organism: Nostoc sp. (assembly GCF_036917555.1). Taxonomy (GTDB): domain Bacteria; phylum Cyanobacteriota; class Cyanobacteriia; order Cyanobacteriales; family Nostocaceae; genus Nostoc. The sequence goes on from NZ_JBALDD010000083.1 coordinate 55,397, forward strand.
TTAATGGTTTATTTGGTGAGATAATAGAGGACAAACTTGAAAATACAGGTTTAATTCAGTCTGATAAATTTTCTCATAAAACCATGATAAAATGGCTAATTATCGGGCTGATTTGGGGGATAATCAATCAACTGATTTCTGGGACGATTACAGGAGTGATTATCGTGCTGATCTGGGGGCTGATTATCGGACTGATTAATGGGTTAATTGGAGATAAAATTGAAGCACTTGAAACTCGAAAAACTTTTCATTATTTCTTAAAAAATGAGTTAACTTTTGGGATGTTAGGGGAATTTAATAATTTAGCAATAGAAAGTAAAACTATTCCTAACCAAGGTATTTGGCAATCTGTTAAAAATACATTTAATTTATCAGTATTGTATTTTTTACCTTCTACCATATTAATTTTTTTAATTCAAATAATTCAAGGAAATAATAGTTTAAATAAGTCAGCTTTAATTTCTAGCTTAATGTTTGGGTTATTTTTTGGATTATTGGTGGGGATACTTAGAAGTGGAACACCTGTTATTAAACACTTTGCCCTACGCCTTATTCTCTACCGCAACGGCTACATCCCCTGGAACTACGCCCGTTTCCTCGACTACTGCACTGAGCGTATGTTACTCCAGCGTGTTGGCAGTCGTTACCGCTTCATCCACAAACTTCTGCAAGACCACTTCGCCCAAATGGAGTTTAAACGTGATTGAAAAAGATTGAATTGACTCACTACTTTAATAATATCTTTTTAGCTACAGCTTTCCTCTATCCCAACTCTCCACCGCCACATACTCCCCACTGAAAACATAAAAGCCCTCGCCTCCAACAGCGCACCACCAGAAACCCCCCTAGCTCCCAGTAGTCCTTCACTGCTCCAGGTTGCCACTGTCGAGAAACGAGATTGTAGACTTGTACTGGAGTGACAATCGCTAAATCTGCAATAACCTCCACGTTCTTCCAGCCGGGAGGTAGTTCATCATAACTCTTGACTCCATCTAGTAGTTCAGGAATGGTCAAGCGTTCGGTAGTAGATTTAACTGGAGTAAGGGTAGTGCTGCTGATAATCAGAAAATAAGTTTTTCGGCAGTGAGAGCTTACGCGAATGATCTGGTTGCCTAAAATATTTATATTAAAGAACTTTCAATTACGTAGCTTGCTGCTAGCTAGAGGCTAGGATTACGAATTACGGATTAGTATAAGTGGGTGTGTCAGAGTTTTGTCTTTACAGACAATGTATGATTCTTGGGAACAGGGAGCAGAATAAAGCGTGATAAAAGCAGAAGTAGCGTCTTACGGATGTTGGCGATCGCCGATAACAACAGACCTAATTACCGCAAGTATAATTGGGTTGGGACAAATTGCCCTCTGTGGCGAAGAGATTTACTGGAGTGAGTTACGACCATTAGAGTCAGGTAGAAATGTCATAGTGCGGCGGGGTACAGATGGTAAAATCCAGTCCCTCACGCCTAGTGGCTTCAATGTGCGTACTCGTGTGCATGAATATGGTGGCAGTTCCTTTCTTGTGGTGAATGGCACTGTTTACTTTTCCAACTTTATTGATCAACGCCTATATTATCACCAGAGCGATCAAGAGCCACAAGCCATCACCCCAAAAGCTGCCACACGCTATGCAGACGGTGTTTTTGATCGTCAAAACAACCGAATTATTTGTGTGTATGAAGATCACACAGATGTGACAAAGGAGGCGAGTAATAGTTTAGTCGGCGTGGAACTAGACGGAGATCATAAAATCCAACTATTAGTATCTGGAAATGACTTTTATGCTTCGCCTCGCCTTAGCCCGGATGGTTTACGTTTAGCTTGGCTGACTTGGAACCATCCTAATATGCCTTGGGATGGGACTGAACTATGGGTTGGGGAATTAAAGGCAGATGGTTCTTTGGGAAATACTCAAAAAATTGCTGGGGATTTAGATGAGTCTATTTTTCAGCCACAGTGGTCGCCAGATGGTCAGTTGTATTTTGTTTCTGACCGTACAGGTTGGTGGAATATATATCGTTGGCAAGATGAAAATTTAGAAGCGCTAACTCAAATCGAAGCAGAATTTGGTCAGCCGCAATGGAATTTTGGGATGTCCACTTATGCTTTTGGGTCTGCCAACCAGATTATTTGTATTTATACCCAGCAAGGCATTTGGTATTTAGCAAGCCTTGATACACTAACACGTCAGTTAGAACTAATAAATACGCCCTACACAGATATTAGCTCTCTCCACGCCACCTCTAAACAGGTGGTTTTTCGCGGAAGCTCGCCAACTCAATTAGCAGCAATTGTCCGTTTGGATCTGACAACTAAAGAGCTAGAAGTACTACGGTGTTCTAGTGATGTAACTATTGATGCTGGTTATCTTTCTTTACCCGAAGCCATTGAGTACGAAACATCTGATGGCAAAACAGCATACGCCCTTTTCTACTCACCTCGAAACAGTGACTATACGGCTCCAGAGACTGAAAAACCGCCCTTGATTGTCAAAAGTCACGGTGGCCCCACCGCAGCAACTTCTAGTAGCCTCAATTTTAGCATTCAGTATTGGACTAGCCGAGGAATAGCGGTTTTGGATGTAAATTATGGTGGCAGTACAGGGTACGGGCGGGAGTATCGGCAACGGCTGGATGGAAACTGGGGAATTGTAGATGTGGATGATTGTGTTTTTGGTGCGCGTTACTTAGTGTCACGGGGAGATGTAGACGGCGCTCGTCTAGCCATTTCCGGCGGGAGTGCAGGTGGTTACACAACGCTTTGTGCCTTAACTTTCCGAGATACTTTTAAAGCAGGAGCCAGCTATTTTGGTGTCAGTGATTTGGAAGCTTTAGTTCGGGATACACATAAGTTTGAATCACGCTACTTGGATCGTCTGGTTGGCCCTTATCCACAACAGCGTCAGATTTATCAACAGCGCTCGCCAATTAACTTTAGTGAGTGTCTAGCCTGCCCAATGATTTTTTTTCAGGGATTAGAAGATCGAGTAGTTCCGCCCAATCAAACTGAAGCAATGGTTACAGCGCTAAGAACAAAAGGTGTACCTGTGGCTTATGTTGCTTTCGAGGGTGAACAACATGGTTTCCGCAAAGCCGCAAACATCAAGCGTTCTTTGTCAGCAGAACTTTACTTTTATTCACGAATTTTCAATTTTGAAATTGCCCAACCAGTTGAGCCTGTAGTCATTGAAAACTTTTAGCTAAGTAGCTGTAATCAACTGCGGACACTAGAACAACGATTCAGTAATCAGAATCGTGACGAAAAATCGAGTTTTGAGCAGGAGTCGGACCAAAATGAGGCTTTGATTTTTTAAACATTTGTCAGCTATCACTAAATCTGACCACTGTTTTGAATTGCTATGCTTGGCATCAGTATTGGGATATATGGATTTAAAAAGGAGGCTGCCGGAGCTTAATTATAATTCGAGTTATCAGCTATAAAAGTGATAGCTATAATCAGAGAATAGTCTTTAAAAAAAACACTCTTCTGCTCATTATGAAATAAGTTTTAATGCACAAACTAATTTATTAAAATGGTGTATTTATGAGCAACAATCAATTATCCAAGAGACATAACGACAATAGACTGTACACTAGATTAGTTACTACACTCAAGATTCTTCAGGTTGTCGGCTTTTTTATTGTAGCCATTTTTTTCTCATAATATTTTCAATATTTGTCCGAGCTTTAAATTTTGGTGGAGGTAATATATTTATTCTCTTGCCTTTAATTTATTTAATTATTCCCTGTATTATTATATATATTCTGACAGCAGCTTTAATAGCAATCATTGACCTTTTAGGTCGTATAGAAAGGAATACAAGGTCTGAATAATAGCTGATGAATAAAGCTTTTAGACCGACAAGGGGATTAGTGAATCGGTGTTCTAGTTGCCAAATGAGATTTTTGGTTGAGGGACTATGGAAAACATTCTGCATATTGATTCAAGTCCACGGGGCGATCGCCTTAATGTGAGTAGTCTGCGATACTTAACGACAGCCTTGAGCGCACTTCACTCTTGAGAGCGATCGCAATTCTTTGGCAGTGCAATTGATATTATTGCGCTCGACAGCAAATGATTAAACCAGTATTAATCGCTACTCAGTTAACTTGTGCAGTCCAATTTCTGATTTGCTAGAGCCTTCTCTAGGCTTCTGACTTTTCCCATTAAGTCTCGAACAGCAGACTGACAAAGGGTTTAGGGAACAGCACCGCATATATGGTACAGTAATTAAAATCGGGTGCTAAAGGTGACGAGCAATGCTGGACTGGTGGGAAAAGAATTTTGCAACTTGTGAGTTGGGCGATCGCTGATTAAATGAGCGTGCAATGTCTATAGGCTATGCTCTGAGTCTTGGCTTTGGCAAAGCACTGTCGGAAATCTTCAACAGTGGAACTGTACTCAAGAGAGCCTATGAGTTTTTGCCAACCCAAAAGTGGAATTTGCCAAAGTAATAGAGCCGCACTGTCAAATGATAGCGGAAACTGTTGCAGAATACGATGTAGTGCTGTGTGTCGGAGACACTACTTTTCTTGATTATGGCAGTATTGTGGCTAAAAAAAAAGGTTATGGCCCAATTGGCAAGGGAGGTAACGGTCTAATATTACACAGTGCTTTAGCTATAGAACCGATAAATGGTCAATCGATAGGTTTGTTGTGGCAAAAACTCTGGAATCAAGAGCCCAAAAAAAAGCCACCCAAAAATGAAACACCAGCCAAGAAGAAAAAACGACAAGCAACAGCAAGAATTGAAGCGCGAAAACGTCCCTTTGAAGAGAAAGAATCTTATAGGTGGGTAGAGGCACTTACCGTTGTAGAAAGCCTTGTAAGTGAGGATACACGAGTGGTTCGTACTTTCGACCGAGAAGGTGATATCACAGAAGTTTTTGATAAAGTTCGTCAACTTCAACACACGGGAGTTCTCGTTCGCGCAGCTCATAACCGCAGTTTAAATTCTGATAGCGAACGTCTCTGGTCAAAACTGGAAAGCCAACCTATCAGCCTGGAACAGGAAATCGAATTACCTCAAACTAGTAACTGACTTTTCCCGTTATCTCCTTGATTGAGCGATGTCTACGACAAGCCGCTGCTGCGTCTACGCTTACTATACCCCTAGCCCAAAACCCTATTCTCTCGTGAGTTATTGTCACTAATATTAAGTTATTGAGAATAAAGTCTAGTCTAAAACTCTTGCTACTTGGTTGTTTCATCACTTAACGGGAAAAGTCAGAAAGAACATTTGGGTGGTTTAACCAGTATCATCGTCTCAGCAAAGATTATGAGCGTCTACCCTCCATGAGTGAAGCTGCAATATATGCTGTGATGACTCGTATCATACTGCGTCGTCTTATAGCCTAAAGATTTACTTTATAAATAGTCTCTTAGTGAGATAGGTTCATAAAGTAAAATCTGAAACAATATAATTAGCTTAACTAAATATTAGTCTTACGTAAGTTTAGGTATACATATATTTAATCTTCTAAGGGCTTGAATTTTCTTGAGTACAGTGTAATACTGCTAAGTTAAACACCTGTAAATTGAGCGATGATTAGTACTTTATCGAAAAAACCCTGTACTAACTTATAAATAAGTCTTTTCGGTCTTCCTTGAAGTTATGCACAAATGAACTTGGTTAGCCATGTCTGTGGTTTAAGAAATATACCTGTCTATAGAATTAAGGAATGAGAGCTAGTGAGCGTAAATCAATTAACGTCTGAGCAATCATTGACTAGTGACTCCCATCTAGATTTAGAAACCGATGTTTTAGTAATTGGTGGCGGTCCAGCTGGTGCTTGGGCTGCTTACAATGCTGTGGCTAGTGGAGCCAGGGTGATTTTGGTAGACAAAGGCTATTGTGGCTCTAGTGGGGCAACTGCATCTGGTGGAACTAGTGTGTGGTATGTAGCTAACCCCGACCAACGAGAAATGGCTATGGCCAGCCGGGAAGCTTTAGGAGGGTTTTTATCAGAACGAGATTGGATGGAGCGAGTTTTAGATAGAACTCATGCTAATCTGCATCAGTTGGGTGGCTGGGGTTATCCGTTTCCCTCCAACCAACAAGGACAACCTTACTATCCTTCTCTCCAGCAAGGCGCAGAGTATATGCGTTTGATGCGTAAGCAAGTTAAAAAAGCTGGAGTGCAAATTCTTGACCATAGTCCCGCTTTAGAATTATTAGTAGACCAAACCGGAGCAGTAGCCGGGGCAAAAGGAATACGCCGTCAAGCGGGTGGACGCTGGACGGTACGAGCCGCAGCAGTAGTTATTGCTACTGGTGGTTGTGCCTTCTTGAGTAAAGCTCTAGGTTGTAATGTCCTTACTGGCGATGGTTATTTAATGGCGGCTGAAGCTGGGGCGGAAATGTCCGGAATGGAATTTTCTAATTCTTATGCCCTTACCCCTGCCTTTGCTTCTGTCACTAAAGGAGCTTTCTACCGTTGGGCAACATTTACTTATGAAGATGGCACAGTAATTGAAGGTGCGGGTTCTCAACGGGGACGCTCGATAATTGCCAAAACTTTGCTGACTCAACCTGTATACTCTAGCCTTCACGAAACTCCAGAAGAAATCCGAGCTTGGATGCGAACCATCCAGCACAATTTCTTCCTACCATTTGACCGTAAAGGAATTGACCCCTTCACCCAACGCTTTCCTGTAACTCTGCGTTTGGAAGGCACAGTAAGAGGTACTGGAGGGATACGGATTATTGATAATTCTTGTGCAACTTCAGTACTCGGACTTTATGCAGCCGGAGACGCAGCCACACGCGAGTTAATCTGTGGTGGTTTTACAGGTGGTGGTAGCTACAATGCTGCTTGGGCAATGTCTTCTGGCTATTGGTCAGGACAAGCGGCAGCTAACTATACTCGTCAATTGGGAGCAAAAGCCAACCAAAGACAAGTACATTCAGTTGGTCAGGCGGCTGTTAGTTCTGACAGTAATCACACCTTTAATCCCCAAGAAGTTATTCAAGCCACCCAAGCAGAAGTATTACCTTATGACCGCAACCTCTTCCGTACTGAACAAGGCTTGAGTGATTCTCTTGGACGATTACATAGTTTGTGGCGAGAAGTTCGTCATAGTACTGCTCCATCTGATAGCCAAGTATTACCAGCCAGAGAAGCGGCAGCAATGGTTGCCACTGCTCGTTGGATGTACACTTCAGCACAAGCTAGGAAAGAAACTCGCGGAATGCATAAACACCAGGATTACCCCCAGCAAGATGCTAATCAACAATATCGGTTAATTAGTGGTGGATTAGATACAGTCTGGGCAAAACCTGAACAAGAAATTGTCAATAAGGAGTTAGTAACACTGTGATTGAATTAGTCAGTGAGTCTCGCTGTATTCAATGTAATCTTTGCATCACTGCCTGCCCTACCAATGTATTTGATGCAGTACCAGGACGCGCGCCGAAAATTGCTCGCCAGAGTGATTGTCAAACTTGCTATATGTGCGAACTGTACTGTCCTGTAGATGCGTTGTATGTTGATCCCAACGCTGATGAATCAGTCCCAGTGGATGAAGAGGCTTTAGTAGCTGCTGGGTTACTGGGCAGTTATCGCAAAAACGTCGGTTGGGGAAAAGGACGCACACCTGCGGCTAAAACCGAAAAGTCTGCTTACTACTATCCAAAGATGCGAACTAGCAGCAATTTGCCGACAGATGCTCAAGGCAGAATTTTGCCTTGGGGAACACAGCAAACTAATTCCTAATTCCCACTCCCCACTCTATGAGTTCCCAAGTAATTAAGTGCAGTTTTCTTCATCGTCTTTTAGTTCCACTTACAACTGTTGCACTGTTATTTACTCTTACAGGTTGTACTTCCCAACAAAGCCAGTCCAACAACTCAACAGTAGCTTCATCTAATATAAGAGCAAATTCAGCAGAGCCAAAAACACTGGTTTTAAAAGTTGGTTTTATTAGTTCGGAAAGCAAATTACCAATTGGCCCAGAGGGTTGGGCATTGCAAAAAGGAACGTTAACTCCTGCACTCAAAAGCCTGGGTGTGACAGAGGTCAAATTTATTCCTTTTGTGGGAGGCCCAGCCCTTAACGAAGCCTTAGTTAGCGGTCAATTAGATATGGGTTTGTATGGCGATACCCCAGCTTTAGTTGGTCGAGCCGCGGGTCTTCCCACCCGATTGATTAATCAGACAAGAGTTGGTCAGAATGCTTGGCTAATTACCAATAAAAATGATGTAAAGTCAGTTGCACAACTTAAAGGTACAAAAATCGGGGTGGCTAAGGGTACTTACCCTCATAGGTATTTGATGGGTTTGTTAGAAAAAGAAGGACTGGCTAAGGATGTGAAGATAGTACAAATTCCATCTGCCGATGCCAAGCCAGCTTTGGAACGGGGAGATATTGCCGCCTATCCCTTTGCAATGGGGGCAGGGCCAACATTAGCTTCTCAGGGATTCCCAGTGATTGACCAAGCCAAGGATCATCAGGGATTAGTTGGGACAGGGGTAAGTGTGGTGACAGAGAATTTTCTCTCTCGTCACCCAGAACTGCCACAAAAGTGGAATCAAATTAGGCAACAAGCTTTGCAGGAAATCAAAGCTAATCCAGAGGAATTTTATCAGTTTGCGGCTCAGGTAAGTGGAAATGTGCCGTTGGCGATCGCTAAAGAATCCTACCCCTTAGACCTTTATCCCACAGAACCTTTTACACCCCAAGGATTAAAACTTTTAAATTCCACCAAGCAGTTTCTCGCCGAGCAAAAATTGTTGAAATCTGATTTTGATATCAAAGATTGGCAAATTCCCAATTATTAAAAGTGTTTCCATGTTTGGCCTCGCTCTTGGGGCAAGTTCCGCCCTTTCCCTTTTCTGACTTTTAAAGGAGTAAATTTCATGACTTACACTCGTCAAGATGCTTCTCAGGTTAACTTAGCTGCCGATGTATTAATTATTGGCGGCGGCCCATCTGGTACTTGGGCTGCTTGGAATGCAACTACCAATGGCGCAAAAGTCGTTTTAGTAGATAAAGGTTACTGCGGTACAAGTGGCGCAGCCGCCGCATCTGGTAATGGTGTTTGGTACATTCCACCAGACCCAGAACAACGCGAAGCAGCAATGGCAAGCCGGGAAGCGATGGGAGGTTTCTTGGCAGATCGACAGTGGATGAAGAGGGTATTAGATCGCACCTACGACAACATTAACTTTCTTGCAGATGAAGGCTACCATTTTAGTGTTGATGCTGATGGAAAAGTTATTCGTCGCTCCTTGCAAGGCCCAGAGTATATGCGTTTTATGCGGAAAAAGATTAAGCAAGCAGGAGTGAAAGTTTTAGATCACAGCCCCGCTTTAGAGTTGTTGGTAGATGCAGAAGGTGCTGTTGCTGGAGCGAAGGGAATTAATCGTCAAACTGGGGAACGCTGGACAGTTCGAGCCGGAGCAGTTGTGATTGCGACGGGCGGCTGTGCTTTCTTGAGTAAAGCTCTTGGTTGTAATGTCCTCACAGGAGACGGTTATTTAATGGCAGTTGAAGCTGGTGCTGACTTCTCTGGGATGGAATTTTCTAATGCTTATGCCATCTCTCCAGCTTTTTCTTCTGTCACCAAAACTCGATATTACGATTGGGCTTCTTTTACGTATGAAGATGGCACAGTTATTGAAGGTGCAGGTTCTAAGCGCGGTCGTTCAGTTATTGCCAAAACATTGCTGACTCAGCCAGTATATGCGCGTCTCGACCAAAATATGCATGAGGAAACCAAGGCTTGGATGCGAAAGTCTCAGCCTAACTTCTTTATAGTGTTTGATCGTGCTGGTATTGATCCCTTTAGTCAAAGATTTCCGATAACTTTGCGTTTGGAAGGAACTGTACGCGGTACTGGTGGGATTCGGATTACTGACCATACCTGTGCTACCTCAGTTAACGGACTCTATGCGGCGGGAGATGCTGCTACTAGAGAGTTAATCTGCGGTGGTTTCACAGGTGGTGGTAGCCATAATGCAGCTTGGGCAATGTCTTCTGGCTATTGGTCTGGACAATCTGCTGCTAACTATGCACTAAGTTTAGGAGGAAAAGCCAGCCAGCGTAGTGTACAGGGGGTTGGTGCAGCGGGATTACATGGTGAAGGTCATCAGAAATTCTCTCCTGATGAAGCGATCGCCGCAACCCAAGCTGAAGTTTTCCCTTATGACCGCAACCTCTTCCGCACTGCGACAGGGTTAAGTGAATCTCTAGAAAGACTAGATCACCTCTGGCAAGAAATCCGCCATAGCCACACACCAGATGATAGCCAAATTGTGCGATCGCGCGAAGCGGCGGCGATGGTTGCGACTGCACGGTGGATGTACAACAGTGGTTTACAACGTCAAGAAACTAGAGGTATGCACAAACGCATGGATTACCCACAACAAGACCCCAACCAGCAATATCGGCTGTTGAGTGGTGGATTAGATAAGATTTGGGTCAAGCCTGAGTCTGTAGTTACAAATCGGGAATTAGTATCTGTGTGATTATTGCAAACTGGAGACTATTTCAGATTTGATTTAGTGTTTGTTAATGAAAAGCTCCACTTACAAGAGGGTGGAGTTTTATGTTTATTATTTTTAAATCTTTGTAATACTAATTCGTAATTTGTAATACTCGCCTTCATGCGAGAAGCAAGCTACGTAATTCGTAATTAAAATATCTAAAAAAGTCCTATTCCAAGCGTTTTACAGCACTTTGCCTAACTTCTCAAATAATATATCCTTTGTCAATTTAGTATAACTTACGTCTTATTACAGTGCGAGGCTTTTAATGAATGACAAGATTATGCGAATTGAACTTGCATCTGCCAAACATGAAGGCATATTTAATGAATGGGGAAAATTTGATCGCATTGAAACAAAAACCTGTCGCCCTGTGATGGATGGTAAGAGACTGCCTTCTAATGACAAACCTGTAATTATTGCATTTCTTATTGATGAGTTAGAAGAACCTGTAGGAAAATTTAGATATTTTAATATTAACCCTCGCAATCGTTCGGCAGAATTTGGATACACCGTCAATCCCAAATATAGAAATCAAGGATTAGGCACAAATATGTTGGTTTTGATTATCAACAACTTATTTAAAACCACAGATTTTCATAAGTTTTATTGTCAAACTGCTGCTTTTAATATTGCCTCAATTAAATTACTAGAAAAGCTAGAATTGAAAAAAGATGGAATATTAAGAGAACACCATGAATTAGATGGCAAGCTGTGGGATGATTATATTTATAGCATTTTGCGTAGCGAGTGGGAAATCAGCAAAATATTCAATTATTAAATATCTGTAGGGTAGAGAATTCCTTACTTTTAACTCTTTCTAACCAAGCAATAAAGGATATATATGACTACGACTGTTTCTTTTGACAGAGTTTCTGATATTTACGATGCTACAAGAGGCTTTCCGCCAGGGGTTTCTGAGCAGGTGACTGACTTTATTTTGAACTTAGTTTCGTCAACACCAGAGACTAAGTTCTATGAAACGGGCATTGGTACAGGTAGAATTGCTGTTCCCATCGCTAAAAGGGGTTATTCATATACAGGTATAGATGTTTCAGAAAAAATGTTAGCGGAACTACATCAAAAACTAGAGGGTGTTTCCCACAAACTAACAACTGTTCAAGGAGATGCTACTGCCTTACCGTTTGAAGATAATTCTTTTGATGTAGCGTTGACAGTTCATGTATTTCATCTCATTTCGGCTTGGAAACAAGCACTAGCAGAAATTCGCCGCGTCCTGAAACCAGGCGGAATTTACCTCTATAGTCACGGTCAGGCTAATGCTACTGTGCCTAGTGAGGATACTCATCTTCAGAGGTGGGAATTTCTTCAGCGTTGGCGGGCTATTTTAGATGGCTATGGTCATCCTTTACCTCGTTATGGTGCGACTCAAGAGGAAGTATTAGCAGAATTGGAAGCACAAGGCGCAACTTTAGAAACAGTAATTGCAGCTAAATGGCCGTTTAAACAGACTCTTGGCAAACTGCTAGAAAATTATGAACACAAAACCCAAAGTGCATCTTGGGCAATTCCTGATGAGATCTTTGTCCCTGCTGTGCGAGATTTACGTGAGTGGGCTTTAGAGCATTTTGGTTCTCTAGATTACGATTTTTCTGAGGAACGCAGTTTCAAAATTGTTGTGGTACGTAACTGGGCTTAATCAAACGGATTAGTTTGAATCACAAAAATTATATACCTGACTTTTAAAATAAGTAAGGGTGTAAGAGTGCAGGGGTGTATGTATGTGTACCTAAAATCTTTACACCCTACCCTATACCCTTACACCACTTCTCTAACCCTCTTCTATCACTCTTGCGAGAGAATAATCTCAAAGCTTTATAGTGTAAGGATTTATAACCTGAGACCCGCCTGTTTCATCAGAGGTAGGATGCGATCGCCAAAAAATTCTAGGTCTTCCTTAAAATCATAAAAGCTCAATTGCAGACCGTTAACACCAGCCTTTTTCAACTGTACAAACTGCTCGACTACCTGCTGTGGTGTACCGATGACCTCGATATTACCACCAATAGCTCGGCGCTTTGGTGCATCTTTACCCACGCGACCCTTCCAAGCGTGCGCGTCACTATCGAATCTGCTAAAGCCCAAAGGAGCAGCTGGGTCGGCGTGGGCGACTATAGCATCGTGGTAAGCCCAAGTTTCGCGCTCAGTTTCGCGGCTGATTACCATCGGGTTGAGGAGTGTTCGGACTTTGCGGCCAATGTCGCGCGCAGCCTGCTTTACTCTTTGGGTATGTGTGGGTAGCACTTCAATGGCACTGGCAAAGTCAGAACCCTCTGGGCTGGTGATAAACACAATGTCAGAGTAGCGTGCAGCGAAGGAGATACCAGCGTCTGAGCCAGTAGCATTGACTAGCACTGGACGACCGTATTTCGGTTTAGGTGTAACGTAAGCACCATTGAGCTTCCATGAAGACTTGCCCTCAAATGAGAAGTTCTCATCGTCACCCCACAGGCGTTGCAGCACTTCGATGAACTCGGCGGCAATTTCATAGCGATGATCGTGTTCAATGCGTTTCCAACCAAACATCTCGTGTTCAACAGCGCGATGTCCAGTCACGACGTTGATGCCCCAGCGACCCCCTGATATATGGTCTAGCGTTGCGCCGTACTTGGCTAAGTGCAATGGATGAATTGGTCCATATAACACATGGATGCTAGAGATCAGCATAATCTTCTGTGTCAGGCTCGTGAGCGCAGCAGTGGTCACGAAAGAGTCTAGCGCTTGACCATTGAACACACCGCCATAACCACCTTTGGGTAGCCACTGTGACAGGGCAAACACCAAGTCAAAGCCCAGCGCCTCAGCGTGCAGCACAAGAGCTTTATTGTATTCAAAGCTCCAGTCGGTGGTGCGTGGTAGTGTGGAGGCACTCCAACCGCCTGCCTGGATTGGCAGAAACAACCCTAACAATATAGGCTGTTTCAATGCTTGAGAGAGGGGGCTTTGGGCAAAATCTGTCGGAGCTGCAAAGCGATCACAACCGACAATTGAACCGGGGCGGTGGCTAAGAATCATTGTTCAAATTGTGTATATAAAGTGGTTATAGCGTTTAATTTTTAGATTGATACAAATAGGAGGCAGTGCGCTGAGTCCAGCACTGCTCTAGGGTTTTCCTTGTTGAGTGCGATTACCGTCAACTGCCGTGCAGCTCTTGAGCAGAGGGTAAATTTCATTCTACAAATACTGGAATGTGCGCTGTTCATCTAAAGAAGCAAGCTTGAGAATATGCCGCTTGTTTTTTCTGCTCATATATGCAAACATCATTTTAAATACTACGGTATATTGACTAATTTACCGTAGTTAGCTGCTCAAGAAATTAAAAATTTACTGCCAAGCAAACTTTCAACGCTGATTACAAAGATTCTGAAAAGCTATGTCTGAGGGAAGTTACAGGATTTGGATTCCCGTTGACGGCAACTGCCTTATGAATTACGACACATAGGAGCAAAATATGACTGCTAGCATAGCTCGTCCAGCTTGGACAATTGAATTTGAAAATGAAACTATTGATAGGTTAATTGATAAACACGCTCCTCATATTCCGAAAAAGCGGTTGCAGGAGCCAAAAGCGATCGCCACAACAGAAGAACTAGAAAATTTCTACCACTTGCGGATTGGTGGTGCAGCCCATGACCTATTTATTGTTCAAGTTGTTGCCAATGTCATTGATAAAATTTCCGATCCGGAATTGCAGCTATTTTTAAGTCGGCAATTGGGTGATGATGGCGCACATGCAGAAAATACTCGTCGGCGTGTAGAGGCATTATTTGGTCACGATCCCATTGAGGATATCCGAAAGCAAGTGCAAAAGCACTGGGACTTTATGGGAGATGTGCCGCTACGTGGCTGGCTAGGCTTTTTAGCCTTCGAGCTGCACTATGAACATCATATTGTTACGATTGGCTCATTAAATCGACGTTTGTCACGCCTGTACGATCCAGAATCGACAGGCTTTGCTACAGCGAGAATCATTCCAGATGAAACATTCCACCGTGCGGGCGTTGCAGAGTGGTGGCTACGTAAGTTTGACCAAGCCTCATCAACTGAAAAAGCTGAGTTAGCAGCACAGGTAATAGAAGCAGACGAAGAAGTGCAACGCCGTCGGAATCCCTATCTCAAAGAGCATGAAAAGATTAGCCGTCGTGCCCTTGGAATTCAAGTTGAGGGAACAGATGTAATTTACGATACTTGGCGGCAAGAGGTACTGTCTTACTTCTTGAATATTCCAGTTTCCAAACTGCCCAAGCTCGTAAGCATTAAAGATTAGGAATTGGGTAAGAGTTATCACAATACACAATACCTCAAGGAAACAATTATGACTGCAACTTTGACTCGAACTTGGAGTGTAGAGTTTGAAAAAGAAACTCTGGAAAAACTATTTAGCAAGCACGCGCCCCATGTGTCATTGACTCGTGAACACCCTAGTCGTCCACCAATTACAGAAGCGGAAAAAGAGAATTTCTACCAATATTGGGCTGCTACTGGTGGTCATGATTTGTCTATTGTGCAAGCCGCTAGTAAGGCAATCTTGTTAATTCCTGACCCAGATTTGCATTTAATCTTGAGTAGACAAATTGGTGATGACGGTGCACATGCGATCGCTTTTCGTGAAAGAGTAATTGCTCTGACTGGACGCGATCCCATTGATGATATCCGTAAGGAAGCAGAACGCCATTGGGAATTTCTAGAAGACGTACCGTATCGCAACTGGCTGGGATTTCTGGCTTGGGAATTACACTACGAACATCATATTCTGCCCCAGGTGTGGTTCAATAAACTGACATCAAAAATTGGTGATGCGGTATTAGCAGCACAAAGTAGTGAACGATTCAGTGATGATGAAGCAGTGCATCGCGTGACAATTGCTAATTGGTGGCGTAAAAAGTTTGAGCAAGCCTCACCTAATGAACGAGTTGAACTTGCGGCACAATTATTAGAACTAGATGAAGAAATTCAGCAACGACGTGCTGCTTATATTAAACAGCGTTGGCAAGACGCGGAAAACTTTAATGGAGCCAATAGCCAAGGCATTGAACCAATATATGATGCTTGGCGTAAAGAAGTAATTTCTTACTTGCTAGATATTCCTAATCCTCAACTCACTTCTATCAGTGAGTAATTAAGTAGATTTAATCAAGATTCACTTATGTTTAATCGACTGATAAATCAGAGGGACTGGTTAAAGTTTTTTAAGCAACCAGGAATTCGCTCATTTGCTCTACTATTTGTCATAGGTTTAGGCTTGAGTTTGGCGATCGCTTCCTGTACTCCTAGTAATTCAGCTAATACACCTACAGAAAAACCCCAGACTAGCAAGTTAACAGTGCTGAAAATGGGGCATCAAAAAGGTATGGCACTGCTGAATATTATCAAAGCCCAAGGCAGCCTAGAGAAGCGCTTACAACCTCAAGGTATTTCTGTAACATGGAATGAATTTTCCTCGACTGCACCTTTACTTGAGGGAATGGGTGTAGGTGCGATTGTTTTTGGTGGTGGCGGTGGTACAGGAAGTGTCTTTGCTCAAGCCAGCGATAAACCTTTCGTGCGAGTGGCTGCGAGTACGAGTAGTACCAGAAGTTCAGCAATTCTAGTGCAAGAAAATTCACCTATCAAGTCTCTCGGTGACTTAAAAGGTAAGAAAGTCGCTTTTGCCAAAGGCGCGAGTTCGCAATATATGATTGTACGTGCGCTAAAAAAGGTAGGTTTAGAATACAGTGATATTAAACCTGTCTATCTAACTCCAGCCGAAGCTTTACCAGCCTTTGAGCGCGGTGATTTCGATGCATGGGTAATATGGGACCCTTATACTGCTGAAGCTGAACGTCAGCTTCATACTCGTCTGTTGGCAGATAATACTACAGTGTTTGGTGAAAAAGCTTCTATAGAAAGCTCTGCATTCTATTACGCTGCTCCAGATTTTGTCCGCGATCATCCAGACATTGTAAAAATAATTTTGCAAGAACTGGAAAAAGCAGGTAACTGGTCTAAAAACAACTACAAAGATTCAGCCGAACTCCTTTCCAAACTCTACAAAGTTGATTTAGCAACAATGGAAATTGTAGAGAAGCGGGGTGGCGATCGCAAGGTATTACCTGTAACTAATGAAGTTCTCACAGGGTTACAAAACATGGCAGACAGCTTCTACGAGCTAAAAGTTATTCCCAAGAAAATTGATGTCAAAGATAAAAACTACAACTGGGTTCCTGACCAGAAGTGGTAAAGCATACCTTTATGTCCGGGCTTTGTTGCATGAAACAGAAAAAGACACACCTTCTCTCAACAGAGTTGATAATTAGTCTTCTACTTTATAATTGTTCGGCTTGCCTAACTGAATCATGCGATTAAGTGTAGCACATAGGTAAAATTTACCATTTTCCCTATTTATGCAACAACGCCTGGAAAGTCTATAAATACTTACCGACAGCGATCGGCAATTCATTTTCAATAGTTTGCAGTCGCCGAGAAAAATCATCCAAAATACTGCCAAGGACGGTATCAGATTGGCGAACCGGGGCATAGACGATATGGGGGGAAAGCACATCAAAGCCAGTAAACTGAAGGATGCCTCGTTGGATTGGGCGAAGGATAGCATGGATATCACCATGAAACCCATCTTCAAGATAAGCATCTTTTGTTGCACCTACAGTTAATGAAAGTATTGCTTTCTTGCCTCGAAATCGACCTGTTTCATAAATGTGTCCACTACCATACACACGACCCATTGCAAAGACACGATCAACCCATCCTTTCAAAATAGCAGGCACACTAAACCACCACAGGGGAAATTGCCAAATCATCAAATCACACCATTCCACTTTCTGAATTTCAACTTCAATTTCTGGGGTAAAGCCTTCAACTTCAGTCGCGTACATCTCTTCGATTTGCTGTTTGAAGTAATCAGGATCTTTTGTAGAGAGAAAGTTGTGGCGATCGGATACGGGATTGAATTTCATAGCATATATATCTGAGTATTGAACCTCGTGTCCAAGTCCTTTGAGTGTATCAATTGCTCTCTGAAACAGCGCTCCATTAAAACTTTTGAGTTCTGGATGAGCAAAAACAATCAAAACCTTCATAATGTTTCTCCAAATCTGTGGAATTTGAGCTTTTCTTTGTCAAGAGGGTAGATGGGTGCAATACCACCGTGCTCTGATGATCGTTGGTTTTTTGATGCAAGATAGTTCGGTTGAAAATGACTACTTTGAAACTGAAGCGGGCTTTGCGGTTTGAAACTGCATCCAGGTGATTGCCACCACGATCGCAAATCCACCGACTATTTGCATTACAGTTAAGGTTTGACCAAACCAAACCCAGGCGAGAACACCCGCAATCACAGGTTCCAATGTGGCAGCGATCGCGGCTCGTTGTGCCTTAACCCGTTGAATACACCAGAAAAACAGCAGATAGGGCAGCAAATTTCCTGCAAGACCTACATAGATAACCTTCAAGATATTCTCCGGTGCAAGCAGCGTCCACGGAACACCTTGAGTCAACTGGTAGGCAAGCCAAACTAAACTGGCAACAGCAAACGTCTTCAACATCACACCAATGGTTTCCTTGGTTGTACTTACCTGTTCGCTCAACACAATGTAGGCAGCGAAAAAGATTGCCGTACCCAAACCAATGAGAATTCCTACCCACTCAATCGGTTCTCTGTGACTGGCAAATAAATTAGAAACCAGCAGCACTCCCACAACAGAAAGACTCAGGGCAACCAACACAGGTCGAGGAGGCAGAGATCGAGAAGTTAGAGCAGTCCATAGGACAACTAAAACGGGAGCCATAAACAATAGAACGATCGCAACAGCAACAGGCAACCGTTGAATTGCCAGGTAATCAGCACCCACCAGTCCCACGAGAATTAGCCCCAGGACAAAGTTTTGGCGGTTGAGTGGTCTTGCATGGGCACGTCCGAACAAACAATCTAGAAGAGCAAATCCAAATGTGGCGATTATCGCACTTCCTCCAGCTAACTCAAGTGGCTGCACACCGGCAAGGAATAAACCGTTGGCAACATTTGCCGCGATCGCCCAGGCAAACACAGTCAAGATCATTGCCAATAGCCCCAATTGATTTGGTTCCCATAAATTTGGTAAGTATTGTCCCAGGTTGAATCGAGATTTCCAGGCAGCAAGAAGCGGTTTGATTGCCATCATTCCAAACTCAAAAATATTTAAATTTTTGATAGTTTAACTTTCAACTAAAAATACGGTAGCACTGGATAGTTGAAATTTCAACTATTTTTTTGAGATAATTCTTACATGACCTCTACATCTCAACTGGACAATCAACGCAACTCGGTCTGGCGGCTCTTTATCACTGCCAACGTCAAGCTTCTTGATCGCATTGGCGAAAAGTTTTCTCAAGCAGGGCTGCCCAGCATGGATTGGTATGATGTGTTGCTGACGCTCAAAGAATCACCAGAGCATTGTTTGCGCTTGAGTGAATTAGCACAGAAAACCCTATTAAGCCGGAGCAATCTGACTCACCTAGTTGATCGCCTGGAAAAAGCCGGATTGCTCTATCGAAAAAGCTGTCCCAGCGATCGACGGGGTACCTATGCAGTGCTGACGGAAGCCGGATTAGAGATGCAACAGAAAATGTGGAAAGCTTACTCAGAGGGCATCGCAGAATATTTTGGTTGTTACCTAGATGATGAAGAACTTCAAGTGATGCAGCGAGTGTTAAAGCGAATGCTTGCCGCAGCTTCTAAATGAACCCAACAGAAGTGTTAGCCCACCACAAATAAATATGAAATTGGAGTAATAAAAGCCTGAAATGTTTACCAAGCAATAGTTTAAGATGACATTCCGCAGGAAAGACTTGAGATACTTCAGCCCAACCGTCAGTTCTCATATCCCAAGTTCTCACGGTACAGCTATCGTTGGTATCCCATAAACAACACGAATTAGACAGCTAGGGCTACAAGGCTGTAACTTGCCTTTTGTATTAATTTGTGGGACATTACTCTTTATAAAATACTAAATTTCTATCGATTTACTGTAGTTTAGACTGGTAATTTTATCGAAAATAGAGTCAATAGGTAAAAATTTAGCTTTTAGTTTACTAATCAAGTGCTTGCCTACACATACTAAAAATGAGCCAAATTATAGAAGAAGTTCTGGCAGCTAATCTTACTTACACTGAAAACTTCGGTGATAAGGGTAATCTCACCATACCTCCATCTCGTCGATTTGCAATTCTCACTTGCATGGATGCTCGACTTGACCCAGCTAAATTCGCTGGATTAGCTGAAGGGGATGCTCATGTAATTCGCAATGCAGGTGGACGTGCTAGCGATGATGCAATTCGCTCTTTAGTGATTTCTTACAAGTTACTTGGTACTCGTGAATGGTTTGTAATTCATCATACCAATTGCGGAATGGAAACCTTCACAAATGAAATCATCGGTAATTTACTTGCTAGTAGCCTCAAAACAGCCAAACTGGATGAAACAGGTTGGTCTGATATTGGGTCTGGGTCGGGATCAAGCGAAGGCAAGTTTATCAATTGGCTGACTATTGATGATCTTGCCAAAAGCGTTTATGCAGATGTGCAAAGAATTCGTTTGCATCCATTAGTTCCCCTTGAAATTCCTATTTATGGTTATATTTATAATGTCAAAACAGGACAATTAATTGAAGTTACTGAAGCTACAAAAGTTGGTCAAGTTGGGTAATTTCATCATCTCGAAGAAGAAAGTGTAGAATAAAAATACTAATCCCCAGTCTCTTCAAGGATACAGCTAGCCAATAGGGGGTCAATGAGTAAATATTTAATCAATCGATTACTAATTGCTATTCCGACTTTAATTGCCATCAGTATTGTGATCTTTACTATTCTGGCATTAGCACCAGGCGATCCAATGGGAGAATTTGCCCTGAATCCTTCGATCACAGCTGAAGTTCGGGAAAATATCAGAAAATCTTTAGGTTTAGATCAACCAATTTATATCCGCTATGTCAAGTGGTTTACCGCTTTTATCAGTGGAGATATGGGCTATTCCTTTACTAGCCGCAGTCCAGTAATTGGTTTAATTCTCCAACGGGTGCCGACAACCTTGTGGGTGGTTGGTTCTGCTTATCTTTTTGGTATATTGCTGGCTATCCCTTTAGGAGTAATTTCGGCTCTCAAACGCAATACTATTGTTGATACAGTTTTGACTACTTTAGTTTTTTTTGGGTTTTCTTTACCAACATTTTTTACAGGATTACTGTTTATTATTATCTTCAGTATACAGTTAAAATGGTTCCCTTTTATCTACAATAGTACTTTACAGGTAACAGATTGGCAGAGCTTTATCGCTCAAATTAAACAATCTGTTATGCCTATTTGTGTATTAGGAATTTTGCAAACAGCAATGCTGATGCGCTTTGTGCGTTCAGAGATTTTGGAAAATATCCATCAAGACTATGTGCGTACTGCTTATGCTAAAGGATTACCCAAATTCTTGGTTATCAATCGTCATGTTTTGCGGAATGCGTTAATTCCTGTAGTTACCTTAGTAGCCTTGGATATTCCAAGTGTCTTTACAGGCGCTCTAGTGACAGAAAAGGTTTTTCGGGTTCCGGGTATAGGTGCTTTATTAATTGATTCCATTTATAAGAATGACACACCAGTAGTCATGGCAATTACTTTTATATATGCAATTTTGATTGTTATTTTTAACCTAATTGCAGATATTCTCTATGGGTTACTAGATCCTCGCGTCAAGTATACAAAATAGCTAAAAAATTCAAAATTAATCAAAAATAGAGTCATTCCTCTGGCTGTTAGTAGTATACAAATTAAATATAGAACATCTTTTATGTTGAAGCGATCGCCTAATCAAAGTTCAGAACCATCCAAATTTTTAGTTTCTCCAGCATCAACCAATCTTGTTTTTAAGCAAGAAACCCTCACACAAGAAGCATGGGGCAAGTTTCGCCGTAATCGTCAAGCTATGTTTGGGATTGTAGTCTTGCTAATTATAGTATTAAGTGTTTTGTTTGGGCCATTTATTTATAATATTCCCCTCAACAAAATTGACTTTGCTCAATCCACTCTTGGCCCTAGTTGGGTACATCCATTTGGTACTAATGATTTAGGTCAGGATATATTAGCGAGAGTATTGCATGGCGGCAGAATATCGATCGCAGTCGGAATTTTTTCGATGTTAGTAGCCATGAGTGTCGGTACACTGATCGGCGCACTTGCTGGGTTTTATGGCGGCTGGCTGGATATTGTTTTGATGCGTTTGACAGATTTGTGTTTAGCTTTACCACGACTGCCATTATTATTACTAGTGATATTTTTGTTTCGGGACGCCCTCAAGGTGATTGCCGGGCCAGAAATAAGTATATTTGTGTTGATAGTACTGGTGATTGGTGGACTCAACTGGATGTCTGTGGCTAGATTAGTGCGAGCAGGTTTTTTGACAGTGCGGGAGTTAGAATTTGTCACAGCAGCACGCGCCCTTGGTGCTTCCCCTGCACGGTTGATTTGGGTTCATATTTTGCCCAACGTCATTAGTCCCGTACTAGTTGCTGCTACTCTTTCAGTAAGTACTGCGATCGTTACCGAATCAACCCTGAGCTTTTTTGGTTTAGGTTTTCCACCTGATGTGCCAACTTGGGGGCGAATGCTTAACGAAGGGCAAAACTTTCTAGAATATGCTCCCCACATAGTTATTTTCCCTGGCACAGCAATATTTCTCACTGTGTTAAGCATTAACTATATAGGTGATGCTTTACGAGATGCGCTAGATCCGAGATTGTCGTAAATTCATAGGGATTGGAAAACTCTTGCTTCATCCCCAATCGTTCACTTTAGCTGCCAATCTTTAATATTCCAGGTGCGATCGTCCCAAGGAGTTGAATCTATACCAGTGAGTCTGTTACTGACTCCATTAACATTAGCGCGAGAAATTAATGGAATTACAGCTTGCTCTTTAATTAACAAGTCGTTCATCTGAATAAATAATTGTCGGCGTTTTTGTGAGTCTAATTCTGTATTGGACTGTAACCAAAGCTTGTCATATTCAGGGTTACAGTAACGAGAACTATTCGGTTTAGACCAATTATTTTTCTTTTGGGAAATCTCATTACAAGTCCACGCCTTCAGATAACTACCTGGATCTGGGTTACTATTGCCACCACTAAACATTTGTAAATCAGCGTGAAAGTGAGCAAGAGTGTCTGGGTTAGCAGGGTCACTAGAAAAGAAAATACTTGAATCGATACTCTTGAGTTCTACCCCCACGCCAATAGAAGTTAGTGATTGTTTAATGATTTCCTGAGTTTTCTGGCGGACTGGGTTGACTGAAGATTGAAACAAAACCTTGAGCTCTACACCATTTTTATCCCGAATGCCGTTGCCGTTGGTATCTTTCCATCCAGCTTCATCCAATAAAGCAGCAGCTTTTTTCAAGTCAAATTCATATTTCGTATTGGTTGAATTATAAATATCTGGCGCTACCAGGATATTTGTAACAGCACGACCAGTTTGACCATATAACTGTTGATTAATAGTGTCACGGTCAATAGCATAATTAAAAGCTTGACGCACTTTCAGGTTTTTAAAAAAAGGATGGGGGAACTCTATGCTGGAGCGTTCACCGTCTTTGGTTTGTTTGTTAGGGTCAGTTTGATTAATAGTAATCCGTTCCAAATAAGAACCAAAGACGATATCTAATCTACCTTTTCCTGCTGCCTCCAGCTGCTTAAGAATTGGAGCTTCTACTTGGAGGTTCCAGGCAAAATCTGCATCTCCAGTCTGTAATACTGCTCTAGCAGCTGAAGTTGCATCCCCACCACCTTTAAGTTCTACTCGCTTAAAAAAAGGTTTATTTGCTTCGTGGAAAAAGGAATTAGCTTCATAAACAACAATGTCACCAGGCTTGAAGTCCACTACTTTGTAGGGGCCAGTTCCTACAGGAAGTAGATTAGCTGGCGCTTCTCTGGCGTTGCTACCGTTGTATTTCTCGAATATATGACGAGGTATGATTGACCCATTGGAACCAGTAAATGGCAATGACCAACCTGGGTTAGGCTCCTGGAAATTGATTTTAACGGTATAGTCAT
Source organism: Nostoc sp. (assembly GCF_036917555.1). Taxonomy (GTDB): domain Bacteria; phylum Cyanobacteriota; class Cyanobacteriia; order Cyanobacteriales; family Nostocaceae; genus Nostoc. The sequence goes on from NZ_JBALDD010000083.1 coordinate 78,962, forward strand.
TCAAGGCTTCAACGCTTTTGACAGCTTGATAAGTAGCAGCAGTGGTTGCACCTACAGATGGATTACTAACAAATTGGTAGGTAAACACCACATCCGCAGCCGTAAAAGGTTTACCATCAGACCATTTGACTCCTTGTTTAAGTTTCCAAGTCACTGATTTACCATCTTTTGCTACTCCACCGTTCTCTAAAGAGGGGATTTCTGCTGCGAGAAAGGGGACTAGCTTACCATCTTTATCAAAGCTGGCCAAGGGTTCGTAAGTAATTCGACTGGCTTCAAAGTCTTTGTTACCTTGAGCTAGATGGGGATTAAGAATAGTTGGTGCTTGCCAATAGAGAAGCTTTAAGGTATTACTAGCAGCACTAGCATTACTTGCGGCTGTTGGAGTAGAGGCGGTTGGAGATTGAGAATTTGGAGAAGAACAAGCAGTTAGCAGCAAAATACTAAGCAACGACTGAGCAAAAATCTGACTCCTACTGAATTTATTGAATATGGTCATGTTGGATTGTCTCTAACGGTTTAAGCTAAATCTAAAGGGGCGATCGCCTAATTTTAGATTGTTAATTACGAATTACCCTTCGGGTGACGCTCCTGCGTCGCTAACGGTGCACTAACGGCAGTTGCTTCTCCTTATCCTTAGGGAGACGCTGCGCGTAGCTTGCTTCTCCGTAGGAGTACAAGTCGGGAAACCCACTGTTAGCGCCTGCCTCACGAATTACTCTAATATCCTGCTTGCTTATTGACTACATTCTGTAAGGGCTGACCAGCTCGGTAGCGCTCTAGATTATCGAGAAACAAGTTGGCGATGCGTCCTTTCAATGCTGGGGAAATTGCGAAAGTATGAGGTGTAATAAATAGGTTAGGTAACGACCATAGAGAACTTTCTGGTGGTAGGGGTTCAATAGAAACTGTGTCTAATCCTGCACCTGCAATCCAGCCTTCAGTTAGAGCCTTAGTTAATGCTGATTCATCTACAACCGCACCGCGACCCACATTAATTAAATAAGCATGACTGGGTAGCGATCGCAGTACTTTTTCATCAATTAAGCCTTTGGTTTCTGGTGTCAAAGGTGTCGCAAGAACTATATAGTCAACTTCTGGCAATAATGCGTGCCATTCATCTGTACCAACGATTTTATCAAAATTTGGTAACGGTTCAGGATGACGGCGACCACCCCAAACTCTTGCCCCAAATGCTTTAGCACGAGCTGCGATCGCCTGACCAATATTCCCAGTACCGAGAATTAACACAGTTGAATTTGCCAACTCTGGCAGTACCAACCAGCTTTTTCGCCAATTGCGTTGATCGTGAGCAGCTTGCAGTTGCCGTAACTGCTTGGCGTGATAGAGAATCAAAGTCAATACAAATTCCGAAATCGGAATCGCATGAACCCCCGCACCATTAGTCAGAATAATATCGTGTTGGAGAAAAATGGGTGTGAGGATGTGATTCACACCTGCACTAGGAGTCTGTTGCCAACGTATTCCAGGCGCAGCTGCTAGCACTTTATGTAGAGTAGTCGGCTTCAATTTGAACCCATTAAGATAAACTTCTGCATCACTAGCATCACCATCAAAATTACCATCACTATCTACTCGCACAAATTGCGTATCCGATGGTAGGTGTGGCTCAATCTCGGCGGTAAGCTCTATAGGTAGAATTAGTTTGACCACGGTTTAATCCTTCATAAAATTACTTTAATATCCTGCTGACTACTCATCTACCCAGCAATAATATTAGTTAGGTAGAGTAGACAGCGATCGCAATACGTTTTCAATTTAATTTTTGTTAACAGTCAACAATCATAAGTGAATTGCTCCTCCTGCCTCCTGCCTCTTTCAAATACCTACTGGTTCAGGTTGCCTGACAGGAGGTGTTAAGCTAGCTTTGCCCAGTAAGAGATGGTCACGCAGGGTTTTGCCTGTATACTCTTTGCGGAATAAACCCCGGCGCTGCAACTCTGGCACGACAAAATCGACAAACTCCTCAAATGCGCCAGGAAGATAAGCTGCTGAAATAATGAAGCCATCCGCTTCACCATTTTTAAAGCTTTCTTCTAGCTGATCGGCAATTTGAGTGGGTGTTCCCACCAAATGAGGGAGCAATATGCCTTCAGCGTAAAGCCTACCAATATCTCTGAGGGTCAAACCTTCTTTCTTGCTTAGTCTCAGAGCCAGTTCAAAAAGTCCTCTGATCCCACCAACTTGCACATCTTTGACTGGTTCATCCAAGGGAAGTTGGGAAAAGTCATAGTCCATGTGGCTGGAGAGAGTAATCAGTCCTGCAATCGGATCAACTAGTTGATTGTGAAAGGCTTGTTTCTCTTTTGCGATCGCTTCTGTTTCTCCAATAAAGGGAATTACTGCCGGAAATATCTTGATATCATCGGGATTTCGCCCATATTTCACAGCCCGTGACTTGACATCATCGTAGTAGGCTTTGCGACCTTCTGGTGTCGGGTCAATTTCAAAGATAATTTCTGCCCAACGAGCGGCAAATTCCTTACCTCGGTCAGACGAGCCAGCTTGCATGATTGCTGGACGAGCTTGAGGCGATCGCGGCACTGTCAATGGACCCTGTGACTTGAACCATCGCCCCTCATGGTTAATGTGTCTAACTTTGGTGGGGTCTGCAAACAAGCCTGTTTCTTTATCTAAAACTAATGCGTCTTCTTGCCAACTATCCCAGAGTTTATAGGCGACTTCGATAAACTCGTCCGCTTTGTCATAACGAATTTCATGTTCTAAATGTTCTTCAAAACCATAGTTTTTCGCCTCAGCTGTATTGTGGGATGTCACCACATTCCAAGCAATACGCCCCCGTGAGAGATGATCTAATGATGCAAAGGTACGAGCCAAATCAAAAGGAGCCGAGTACGTGGTGGAACGGGTAACGCCCAATCCGATGTATTCGGTTGCAACTGCCATCGTCGCCACAACAAAAGCGGGGTCAAGAAAAGCAGCACCTTGAGAGCCATAGCGCAGAGTGTCTGTGATACCTGCACCGTAACGACTGGGAATCATCAATCCATCTGCAAAGAACACAAAATCAAACTTGCCTCGTTCGAGAATTCGACCTAGATTTTGGTAAAACTCCGGTCGCAAAAAGTTCAAGTCATTGAGAGGATGTCGCCATGCAGGATGACTATGAGTTATGTGAGAGGCAATCAGAAATCCGGCTAGATGCAGTTGTTTTGTCATTAGGGATTGGGGATTGGGAATAGATAGTAGTATTTTTTACTCAAAATTCAAGCTTTAACTAGGAAGGCAGCTATGCAATCTCATGTCTCCTGCCCTTTTCACGTATACAAAGTGAAAACTGGGATTTGTTCGTTAAGTACCCAGTTGCCAACTTCGTGGACTTTGTAAACTACTGGATCATGCAGGGTATGAGTACGGACGTTGCGCCAGAAGCGATCAAAGCCATATTTTTTGGCAGCAGTACGAGTGCCTGTCACTTCAAAAATCTTGCTAGTTGTCTCTAGGGCAACTCGTGTGCTGAATACTTTCGCTGTAGCAACAGTAACGGCAACTTCGCCCCGTTCTTCGGCACTCAGTTGTTCTCCCTTCTCCCATGCACCTTGGATGACGGTGTTCACATAATCCACATGACTAATGGCTGCTCTCAAATCCACCCACAAATTACCGTATTGCTCGATGATATAAGGGTCTTGGGAAGCTTTTTCAGCAGGCGAAAAAATCCAAGGACGGGTTGTGGAAAGGGTATACTTTCGGGCTTGTTCAAATGCTCCTAGTGCAATTCCCAGGTAGAAGTTGACAAACACAATTTGGATGAGCGGGCTAACCAGAGTAGCGAATGGGCTAGGATGATCGGTGGAATCGGGATTTCCTAGTACTTCATCTCGATAGACGAGAACGTTGTGAAACTCGACGCTACCGCTATCGGTTTGGCGCTGTCCGATGTAGTCCCAATCGTCATTGAAGACGATACCTTCTCGATTCTTGGGCAGAGGCGCAAAGAGAATTTTACCCAAGTCTTCGCGGATGGCAGCAATCACTACGATATCTCCGCTTCTTGCACCAGTGGAAAAGTTTTTAGTGCCATTGAGACGAAAATTTTCTCCATCTGGGGTAAGGGTCAAGTTAGGGTCACGAGGATTAACCGAATCACCCCAAAGCCAATTATTACGAGCGGTTTCAGTGTAATATTTCGCTATTTGCTCTGGTCGCCCAAGCAATCCAGTGTTTGCTAGATTCACGTAATGATAGCCAATCAATTGAGCAAGGGAACCATCACCTTTAGCAATTTCTCGTACTACTTGCAAAGCAGTAACCCAGTCGCTACCAAATCCGCCATACTCTTGTGGAACCAGAAGCTTGAGCAAACCACTTGCACGCAGACGATGCAGTTGTTCTGTAGGAGTCCCTCCTTTGATATCTCTCTCAACTGCCGTTTGAGCAAACTCTTCGGCGATCGCACTAGCCAAAGTGATATATTCTTTTGATTCTCTAGATGCTGCTACAACCATATTCAGTATCCTTATTGATGAATTTTGAGTTTTCTAGAATAAGTTAGATATCGCTTCTAAATACGGTAAGTCAATGAGTTTATAGTAGTTTTTCTGATTTGTGAATTGCCCATACCCCACGAATTAAAATGCACCATGACGAGGTGGATTAACGCCATTGAGGTAATAGTTACCCACGTTGATATACTTCCAGCGCACGGGATCGTGTAAGGTATGAGTGCGAGCGTTGCGCCAGTGGCGATGATGGTTGAATTGCTCTAAGGTGGATTTGGTACCACTTAGTTCAAAAAATTTGTTGGTGATAAAAATACAGGCTTCATCGGCAAATGCTTTAGCTTCGGCAACTGCGATCGAAGCTTCTGTGGCGCTGGTTGGAGTTTGCTCTTGAAAAGCGCGATCGATAAACTCTCCGGCTCGCTTTAATAATGCCTCTGCGGCATGAAGTTTCACTGATATTTCACCTACGCCGTAGATGATTAATGGTTCTTCATAGCCATGTTCAAAGTCTGTTTCTATCCACGGTCGAGTATAGTTACGAATAAAGTGAATAGCATCTTTATATGCTGCTTTAGCAATGCCGACATCGACTGCGGCATGGATGATTTGGGCAACGGCTCCGATGGTTGTTTGTTCTTCAAATGCTAGATAATGGCGCAGGATATCCCGCTCTTGTACTTGGATATTCTCAATGATTGTAGTCCCACTGGCAGTAGTACGCTGTCCCATCCCTGACCAATCATCAATTATGTTTAAACCAGGGTTATGGCGAAGGGCAAACACAATTACGGTTTTGTCATCATCGTCTAATGCAACTACCGGGACAATATCGGCAAATAAAGCTCCAGTCGAGTAAAACTTTTTGCCATTCAAAACATAACCTGTATCCGTGCGCGTTAGACGAGTTTTAAAAGCTACAGCAGTTTTAGTGCCAACTTCGGTAAAAGCATTGCCAAAGCGTTTACCTTCCAGCACTAGCCTGAAGAAGTGACGCTTTTGCTCTTGAGTGCCATTAAGCCGAATTGCCTCTACCATATAAAGGTGATTTTGGGGGATTTGTCCAATGCTGGAGTCAGCTTCAGACAAAAGTTTGATCACTTCTGCTAAGGTGACATTAGAAACACCAGCCCCGCCATACTCTTTGGGGACAGTGATTCCCTGGAGTCCGCTATTTGCCAGTTTTTCTAACTCTGTATAGGGCAATCTCCGATCGCGATCGCGTTCTGCTGCCTCTTGGGCAAATTCTGTCGCTAATTGTTGGGCTATTTCAATGGCTTCTTGATCGCTAGTAATAATATGTGCAGTGCGTTCCCGATTAGGGTTGTCATAGGCATCGCTTGTGAAAATTTGAATCATACTGACTTTCTCCTGGACATAAACTTCAAATGTCTCTGAGGTTATACTACAGGTTGTAAGCGTTTAACCCTTGGTATCACCTCTGCGGCAAAGCGATCTAACTCCCGTGCAAAGGGATAGAACTGCAACATAAAGGTTTCAACACCGATGTCTACAAAGTCAAGAATTCGAGATGCCACTGTGTCATAACTGCCTACTAAACCAGCCGCCGTACCACCGTTAGTACCTACATGGGGATACTTCTCAAAAGTTTTGAACATAACGGTAGCGGGATCATTTCCATTCAAGATGTTTGGCATATATGGCTCAGTTTCCTGTGCTTGCAAAAATGTCAGCCGCTCTAGTTCTTCTTGGGCTTCTTTGTCAGTTGGACGAGCAATAATAAACGCTGACATCCCAAACCGTAGCGGCTGGAGTTGCTTGCTCCTTCTGCGGGAGACATCAGTAATAATCTTGCGGACTTCTGCAATCGGCTGACCATTAATAAAGAAGACATCTGCCTCTTGAGCCGCTAAGGATCTAGCTGGATCTGATTCACCCCCCAGGTAAACTCGTGGACGAGGTTGAGCTAGAGGTGTTGGGCGATAGCTTAGATCCTGAATTTGAAAGTATTCGCCTTGATAGTTTACTCTTTCGCCACTCCATAGAGCCTTGACAACTTTAATCCAATCTTCAGAGTAACGGTAACGTTCATCATGTTCAGGAAAGGGAATACCAGCCTTTTCCATTTCTGTGCGAAACCAGCCACTAACCAAGTTAATGGAAAATCTGCCATTACTAATAGCATCAATACCCAGTGCCATCTTTGCTAAGACAGCAGGATGAAATAATAAGGGCTTAATTGCTGCAATAATCTCAATTTTTTCAGTGGCTTCAGCGAGGGCCGCTGCTGCTGTCCAGGTTTCTAGTTGATCAAAATCTTGGTCGTAACAATTGATGATGTGTTGTGCGAGGAGAGTAGATGAAAAACCTACTCGTTCCGCTTGAATCAAAAGCGATCGCGCCCTAGCATAACTGGCATCAAATGGATCTTCGGGTTGATTTAGCGGTCCCCAGTTTCCATAGACCGGAATCCAAATTCCATAGCGTGGTTCAGTCATGGTCGCTTTGCTCCAATTTAAATGAGAACTACCAGTTACAAATCAGTTATTCAAAATATCTGCGATCGCTGCTTAATCCTAATTAAAAAGACTCTCAAAAGACTACAAATTTTAGAGCCAAATATCCATTTTTTATGTTCATAAACAAAATCATGCTTTTCACACATATTTTGTTTATTAAACAGACATTCAAAGAACTGGCAAAATTAAACTAGGTTCATAAACTACGGTAAGTCTATCGGCTTAAAGCTGTTAAATGATAAACTAGGAAACACTTTACAAGGCTAGGTAAGGCAAGTCAAGCTTTTCTTGAAGAATGTCAGATTTTGGTGTTTGTTCTCGCTGTTCTCTTTACCATTGCCAATATGACAGGCACAGCAGAAGTCTTCAACCTTCTGATTTTACTTGGGTTGCAAACGAGATATGGTCATTTTAAGGCAGGCGACAGCTTCAAAAAACAAGATAGGGTCATTTTTCATCAAGACTGAAGACGATTGGCGGCTTTCAAACCAACCTAAGACACATACTGTAAAAGGGGTTACTGTGGCCGGGTAGCAAGACTATATCGCTATAATTCAAGAGATACGGACGTGTGCCTCTCACTTTTATGATGCTTGAGGAATTAACAGTCAACTGGGCTATATTGAATAGCAAATTAAGCCATCCACTCAGTCCACTGGGGGGCATCTATAACCAGTTGAGCAAACTTTTGAAGGTAAGCATCCTCAAACTCCAAGATCACACCCAATCGCTCATCACCCGTTAGCGTACTGAGTAGTTCTTTAATAGATTCCATTCCGTACTCAATTCGTTCAATTACCAACTGAGCATAATATTTCACCCATTTCCACCAGGATTCATGAAGTATTTCCACTTCTTCTACTTCTGTGTCTATATCCCCCCGATTATTATCTCCATCTTCATTAATGGGGGGTGTAGACGGCGCATTAATTCCATACTGCATCTGCATTCTAGCCGCATAAGCCGCCTGAAGCTCAAGTGACTCTTGGCGTTTACGTTCCTTCTCTTCCCTTTGCCTCTGCCGATAAGAAAGTACCTTCTGGATAAACACGACATCCTCAGTATTCAACCGATGATACCTAACCCTCTGACCATCCTCCTGTGGTCTTCGTGACTCAGTAGACAAACCGAGTTACGAGAGGAACTGTCCCAAAATCCACAAAGCAGACTCTGATTGCGGGATAGTGAGGTTGAGAACCCCCAAAACGTGAGATGCGTTGCGTTTCGAGAACTCTGCCAAAACTTGAATCATCGCCTCGTCGCCTTTAATCTCAACCCCAGCCATCAGATCCATCAACACCGCTCTCAGCCCCAGCCGATGACGCATTAACCATGCGAAGAAATAAATTTATTTGTCTTCATAACTAAAGTCAGGGGCTTGTACCTTTAATTACGAATTACGAATTATTTGGTTAAGAGTTGCGCTTTGCCTGACATGATCGCAAGGAGTGGTTAAAGCCAGGGGATCTGAGATTTGGCGTAGCGGTGCGATCGAAACACGCTGTTGTGATGACCTGGCACATACAGACGGGCTGCCGCTTCGGGATATTCCCTAAAGTAAGGAATGATGTATTCCCACACGACTTTGCCATCCGGCGTGACCTCAAACAGCCGACCCGTTGCCGCCTCAGTAATATGCGTATTACCATTTAGCAGTCGCTGGGCTGACCCCATGTAGGGCGAAAAGAATGCAGTGCGTAGCTCGTCGGTATATTCCCACTCAATTGTTCCATTGATAGGATTCACCTCAATGACGCGTGAGAATGGAGTCGCAATCCCAGGTCGGAAATTGCCGTTATCGAAAATCAAGATATTGCCATTGTCCAGTTCTATAGGCGTATGCTGTTGGGCAACCTGGTCAGGACCAATCTGCCAGACAATATTCCCTGTGCGTTTGTCTACAGCGAGCACACCCGATGTCGTTCGCAGGCTGATCAAGACCAACTCTCCTTGCGCCAACCAAAGCCCATTGATCAACGGCCAGTGATAGCGGTCGAAACCCGGATAGATCGGAAAATCTGCGGGGTTAAGATGTTCCCAGACGCGCCAGAGCCAGACTAGTTCACCGGCTCGGTTCACCTGCTTGATCACATCTGCGTAAATCGTCCCATCTGGCAGATTATGAGCAGTACTGCCACCCACAATCTGTTTGGCAAAATCTAATGGCAGCGGCTCAACTGTCGCATAGAGCAGATCGCCGTTGGGCAACCACTGTGCATCGTGGTGATGGAAATAGTCGGTGTATTGCCATACTATTTGTCCATCAGGTGTTACCTCAAAGAAAGCGCCTCCATGCCACAGTGACCAGGCGGGGTAGAGGTTCGGTGAATCGGGGTGATTGCCGTTGTAGCCCATATTGCCATTAGGCAGAAGCACAGCATCTCGTCCCGGACGATAGGGCAGTTGCCAGGTGTGGACGATGGTTCCCTCGATGTCAATCAGATAAACCTTGCCTGCGTCGGTTTGGGGCGCAAACAGTGTATAACCACCCGCACAGCGGCTGTAATCGACTGCAATTAATCCCACTCCCCGTCGCCGCAGCGTCACTGGGTCAACATTAGCCGCCGTACCAGTTGCAATATCAGTCACTTTCCATCTCTTTAAAGGTGAATTTAGAGGTTGCTTCCACTGCCGCCAATGACGGTCACCAGAATAAATTAAACTACTATATTTTGATCAATTTATCGTATTTTTATATGCATTGTACAGCATTGTAGGAGGCAGCACAATTGTTATCGAGTATCAAATTAAAAATTAAATGTCGCCAATAGGTTTAAGTGGAGGATAATTTTATTTTACTTTTACTCTTCTATCTCAATGGAGCAAGAGGATAGTCGCTACGATTAAACAATTGGGTCAAATTTGACACTTACCCAAAACAGACACGCAGTTGGTAGACCTTTAGTCTACTACCATCAGCCAATCGCCCACCACAGACATACACGCGCTATCATTATTAATCCAAATCTGCCACTGCTCCAAATACCCATTCCAGTCAATATCTTTAGCATTAGCTATCTTACGATAATGCTCATACCGCCACAATTGTTGGGCGCATTCTGTAGCTGATTGTGAAACAGCATGAAACATGTAACCGTTCACAGCATCAATTTGAGGTGTGATTAAAATGGGTTGTAAATACAGATAAAATATTATTAATCACTTCCAATTAATTCTTAATAACCCAATTGAATGACTCGATTTGTACATGAGGAATTTGCTCGCATATTACCTTGAAGAACTGTTAAAACCTTATGGGGGACATAATCAAGATAGCGACAGCGGAATTTAAGATTGATGGAAATTGTCAGCTAAAATAATGAGGATAGTTATAGTTCTTAGCCAATGAATATCAATATTGATATACCTGATGAGGTACGCGTTTATGTAGAGGCACAAGTGATGGCAGGTGCCTATAGCAGCATTGGCGAATATTTTCTCTCATTGGTACAGCAAGACCAAAAACACAAGGCACAAGTGAAATTAGAAGGACTATTGAAAGAAGGTATTGATTCTCTTGGGCAGAAAGTAACACCGGAATATTGGCAGAATTTGCGTTCTACCGTTTTAGGTTAGAACAGCATGGGGAACCAAAACTATACATGAACTATCGGTTAATTGTCAAAAACCGGGCAACGCAAGATTTGCGACATTTGGCAAATTATATATTGGTTAATGGGAATACGGATGCAGCAGTTAAATTCTTAAATGCTGCGGAATTAACCTTTGCTCAGTTGTCAAAGACTCCTGAAATGGGAAAGGTAACGCAAAGCTCACTCGCTGCCGGAAGCGAAGGGAGCGAAGTGAGGAACGAATGCAGCGAACAAAACTGTAGACGGTCGGTGCAGCGCTTTGTTCTGTCGCTTGTTAGACCGTTAAAGTTTTCTTGTTACCATAAGCAAATATCTTTCTTTTTTCAGGATTAGAAATTACTTCGCGCCAAAAAACGCCAGCATTTTTTCGAGCGCGCCTGCACTGTGCATCCGATCTCCATTTTCTAAAGACTCCTGCGCTGCCTGTGCCGCTCTTTTTCTCATTTGGTTTTCGTAAGAAGCAATAGCAGTTTGTATCTCACTAAAATTTTCGTTGCACAAACACTGGCTCAATTCCAAAGCATCAAGCATAGCCATGTTTGCGCCTTCTCCTGCAAAGGGCGGCATTACATGTGCGGCATCGCCGAGCATGGTTAAGTTGGGCAGGGTTTCCCAGTTTTGATTCAAAGGCATACAATAAATGGGTCGCCCAATAAAAGGTGTGGCTGCATTTTCAAACAGTTCGTACCAGATACTGCTCCATTCGGAATATTCTTCTTTGAGCCATGCCAGCATTTGTGTTTTATCATAATAATCTAAGCCACTATTTGCTGCCCAGTTTTCATCTGTTTTGAAACTTGCGTAAAAAGTTAGGTCACCATTGCCTTTGGGACCCATCAATAAATTCTTTGTATTTCCAAAAGCCATTATTTTTCCGCCATTTAGCAATGTATAAATATGAGGCGTTGCTTTTTGTGCATCAGAAATATTGCCTTCAAGCATTGTAATGCCTGAATAAAAAGCTTTGATGTCTGTGATGTATGGACGGATTTTAGAATTAGCGCCATCAGCAGCAATGACAATATCTGCGTAAGCAGATGAACCGCTTTTGAAATGCAACAACCAGCCCACATTTTGTTTTTCCATTGAAATAAAATGGCTGTCCCACACAACTGTTTCCAGTTGTAAAGATTCCAGCAACATATTTCGTAATAGACCACGGTCTATTTCCGGCCGAAAATGTTCACTATTAAAATCTTCATCAGGTTTGGTTTCGTGGTCGCTAAAAAATATTTCTGCACGTTCATTCACGATAACCATTTTATCGGCACCGGGACGAAAATTCTTTTTAAACTCGCTTAATAAATTTGCTTTGCGTAAAGCCGCCATTCCCGACCCTTCATGCATATCAAGCGGCGAGCCTACCATACGAGCATCTTTATTAAAATCTCGTTCATACACTTTTACGTTTGCACCTTTGAGTTGTAAAAGTCGTGCTAAGGTTAGTCCACCGGGACCGCCACCAACTATAGCGATTTGTTTATTTTGTATCCACTTAGCTACGACTTCATCCATAAGTTCCATAAATCTCATTTTCACGTATGCAGCAACGCCGCGCGCAAGTGACAGAACTATTTATTATAAAACCCATCCCAGATAGTCAGATAAAAATCGACCTTTTAAGGGTAACTTTTAAGCGATACCTACAAGGGTCTATTCTGTATAGCTCCCGCCCCAGGTGCTTCTTGCTAATAAGGAGTGATTAATAGGCGTTAGGAAAGTGAATGACCTACACTGCCACCATCAGTGAGAGGTTAAGAGAATCTCACTTTTGTCAATTAGAAATTATGCTGAAAATTTGGCAAATGGGAGGTATTAACTTAACTTTTGTACTGAACTGATGGGTCAAAAATGAATGATGCCTATTAAGATGACGCGTAGGCATAGCCCGCCGTAGGCATCACCTACTCAAAAATTCTGTTTCTAACCCTGAGTTTTCACAATATTTTAAGTACTATTGCTTATTGACAAATTTTATTCAACTTTAACCTCTGACGAATGTACTGCCACCAACCAATCGCACACCACAGACGTACACGCCTGTACAAAGTTAACCCAGACCTGCCACAGCCCTAAGTATCCATTCCAAAAGAGTTCACCATCAGCAACGCCGACAGCCTCACCAAGCTGGAAAATTAGCAGTTGGTAGAACTTACCAGCACTGTCGATTCCTTGGTGCATTTTCAGCTTCAGCCCCTTCCACCTTGGTTCGCCGGACTTTCCACTTGAGTAAATGTTTGGGCAATGTCAAGGGATTGAGTGTCAATGACGGGTGTGGTTAACTCTATATTATTAGTGACTGACACAGATTCACTAACAAATAGTTTATCCCGATTTAACCACCGCTCGAAAATCGAATCACACTCGTCATCAGGGGCAACAAATTGATAAACACACTCTCGGTCATCCCGTGAACCAAGCCGACCCACATAATCCAGTTTCAAATCAATTTTGGCAAGTAGTTTCTGTGCGATCGCCACAGGAGTAAGTTTTTCTGAAATAGTGACGTTCAAGTAATTCTTGATAACGTGCCGATACTTTACAGCCAGCGCTTTAAACTCCACCATTTTCTCATCAGTTCCACGTAACTGAACGTCTGGTGTAAGAAACTGCAACAGATTCAGATTTTCGAGTAACAACACAGCAGGCAATAGCTGCCCCTTGTTAAAATCTGGTTTTCATATCGAATTCTCTCCAGCTTCTAGTTGTGATTTCGCCCGTTTAGCATCACAGTCCGTCAGAAACTCTCGCCCCAGTGTCAAATAGTAGTGCATCCGCAGTTGGGGATACCACCCATTATCATCTTTCTCGACCAAATCAGGGGTTACGTCAATTTCGTAGTGACGGGACAATTGGGCCTTGCGTTGCTGATGTCGTTCGGTTTTCGTTTTCGCTCTTTTGTCTTGCAGCTTCTTGAGTTCAGCCCCAGAGAGTTCATCAGCTTGCGCGATCGCCTGACACTCTGCAGCATACAATTCAACAGATGCCGCTTTAACCGACTCGATTACAGCCCCACTCTCGTCATCCGATACATCCTCAGCATCAATAATGGTGTACCCATCTTCGACCAAACCCGTAAGCACAGATTCTCGATAGCGCCGCATCTCAACATTAATCACGGAACCACGCTTGCTTTAAGTCTGCAAAGATTCGGGCTGAAAATTCTGGTCAACATAGCTGTAATCGTCATTATCCGCCGCCGACAACAGCGCAATATTAGCTTGTGTTGCGACGTGCTGACTTCTGAGCAATCCCCCGATAAATGTGGAACCATTGCCCACAAGCAACATCCCCCACTCTCTCACTCAAATATGACGGTCAACTGTTTCCTGTAGGCATGCCAACATCTGACACACAAAGTTAACTGGCTGTACTCCCTGAAAAATCCCCCAAACACTATCAAAATGTCCTCGAATACCGATAGATACCCCGGTTTCTAAACTTGGAGAAACGATAATCAAATCATACTAGGTCAAAATCTCGTTTAGGTGAGCAATACACCCAAAAGCTGGATGAGAGGGGTCAGCAACAGATTCGCTGTCTATTCTCAGGATTGGCAATTTAGGGAATTTATAGTGAGAACAAAGGTCATGTGATTGATCTGTACTTTGGAGGCAGAAGTAGTAATGTCTGCGAACGCAAATTTCTTGGTTACAAAAGCTATACCAACTGGTAATAGCCTTTAGTAATACCAATTCTCTAAAATCAGGCTACAGATGAGATAATAAGATTAAACCAGATGAAAGATGAACAATGTCAGGGGTATATCAGCTAGAAATTAAAGAGACTGTCGCAGAACTCAAAGATTTACTGGCAAGACAAAAAACTGCGGCGGCTAAAGAAAGAGTGCAGCTACTGTATTTACTCAAAACAGGGCATGGTCAAACAATTTCTCAAACCGCAGAAATAATCGGTCGAAATCGAGTCACCCTACACAAGTGGATTCGACAGTATAAAGCAGGCGGTATTGAAGGATTATTAAAACAAAAATCAATGCCTGGAAGACCAAGAACCATCCCAAACTGGGCACAAAAAGCATTAGATAAAAGATTGCAAGAACCACTTGGGTTTAATGGTTATCAAGAAATCGTCGAGTGGCTAGAACATAACTTGGGAGTAAATAGTTGCTACAAGACAGTACACAAGCTTGTGTATTATCATTTGGAATCATCCCCGAAAATTCCTCGCCTTAAAAGTGTTGAACAACAACAGCCACTTGTAGAGGCATTTAAAAAAACTTTGCAGACAACTTAGCAATGCTCCATTGGTTTTGTTTGACAGTTTTATGTACAACTAAAACTATTCGTTTTTGCTGTGAGGATGAAACTCGAATTGGATTGAAAACAATTACAGGGCGCAAAATCACACGCAAGGGTGTCAAACCAGTTGGTGTACATCAATGGCAGTTCAAGGCAACGTATTTATATGGAATCATCGAACCACTTACTGGAGAGAGCTTTTTTTGGGAATTCTCACATCTTAATACTGAGTGTTTTCAGATATTCCTTAATCTAGTTTCTCAACCTAAAAGCTGATTCAGTACTAATTATTCAACTCGATAATGGTGCATTTCATAAAGCCAAACGTCTTTCCTTGCCAGATAATATCATTTTATTATTTCAGCCGGCACATTCAAAGAGAGTTAAATCCAATTGAGCAAGTTTGGCAATATCTTAAACGCCGACTTCGTTGGTTACTACCCAAAAACCTTGATGATTTACGTGCTGCTCTCTACCTTGAAATTGACAAATTAACCAAACCAATTATTGCATCTATTGCTAGAAGGCGATATATTTTAATGGCTTTATCTGTAGCCGGATTTTAGAGAATTGGTATAAGAGGAAAAGACGAGACATTAATAGTGCAGAAATCAAAATATTTTTACGTAAATTTATCAGTAAATAATGTGAATAATATGCAAAGATGTGTTTGGAAGCAAAGACATTTAAGTAAATACTGTAATATATAGTCAGTGTTAGGTTATTAAAATGTTCTGTATTTTCAAATTAGACATTTACGCATGATTGCCTAGAAGAAGGGTATAAAAGTATATTTATAACTCAGAGTTGACTATTGACTATTTTCTCTTCTAGTAGGATTTAGGTACTGGTAAAAAACTAAATATGAAAGCTGAATTTTTAATCACAAACAAGCCTGAAACCCATGCAGGTCAAGAAAAATACACATCTGCATATAGGTTTTAGGCTCTTTTGTGGCTACTTTTTGTTTAAGTCCGACTAACAGCTCCCTTCAAAACTGAAATTACTGAAAAAATAGATTAAGGTAGGTAAAAGTTATGGCAGATATCATTGGAACTAACGGTAACGATACCCTAAACGACGATGGCTACGGTCACACCTTGACTGGTGGAGGCGGCAACGATATTTATTCGATACCAGACTATTCTGATACTCTGATCATTATCACCGATTTTGGTGGCGTAGGTAAAGGTATAAATCCATCGGCAGGGGTCATTGCCGAAGTAGATAGATTAGAATTTTTTTCTTATTCTCCTCATGATAGTTCCCTGAATGCCAGAAATTTGGTGCCGACCCAAAATGGTACCAATCTAGAAATCACCTTCTTGAAAGTAAATGATTTTAAAGTCATCCTGCAAAACTTTGCCTTGGAAAATCTGGATAACCTAAGCTTATCTACAGGAGCCACTGTAGACTTGGGCAATATAGAGTTTTCTGGGCAAACTACCATTACTGACAGCTTTGATGTCTTCAATTATGACTCCACTCAAAGTACTATCTTCAATAAGAACACAGTCACCTTCCTTAACGATCTGAACAATAATGTTAGCGGCTTTGACAATTCAGATGATGTCATCAATGGTCAGGGGGGTGATGATATTATTGACGGCAAAAGTGGCAACGATTTACTGCGAGGTGGCGCAGGTAATAATACTCTGATTGGTGGTGTGAGCAATGATACCTTGGATGTTGAATATTCAACAGGCAACAACATTCTCAACGGTGGCACTGGTGATGATTACTTGAATGCTGGGGCTTCATCCGGTAATAACCTGCTATCTGGTGGCGATGGCAATGATACTCTCTACACCTCTTACATTCAAAACGTTTATAATTATATAACCTCATCAGGGAATAACACCCTCAACGGTGGCGCTGGTGATGATTACTTGAATGCTGGGGCTTCATCCGGCAATAACTTGCTATCTGGTGGCGATGGCAATGATACTCTCTCCACCTCTGGTGTTTCTAATTATCCAGCAGCTCCTAATTTTACCTCATCAGGAAATAACACCCTCAACGGTGGTGCTGGTGACGATACCTTGAGGGCTGAAGCTTCATCAGGCAATAACCTGCTATTAGGTGGTGATGGCAATGATTATCTTGATATCTCTAGTCTTTCCATTTACAGTGGTGTTGCCTTGTCTTCAGGCAATACTCTCAACGGTGGTGCTGGTGACGATACCTTGAGGGCTGAGGATTCACCAGGAAATAACTTCTTCTTTGGGGACGATGGCAATGATTCCATTTATCTAAATTTAAAGAATCAAACGGTAGATGGGGGTAAGGGTGACGATTTGTTGTCTGTTGATTACAGTTCTTACAGCCCTACTACAGGAGGGATAACAACGACATTCAATCCTACTACTAACATTGGTTCAATTAAAGCGGATGCGAATCAGGTCAGTTACAAGAATATCGAACGATTAAATATCTCAGGTACAGGTTACAATGACAACATTGTGGGGAATAGTGGCAACGATACCCTCTCCACGGGCAATGGTGGCAATGATACCATAGATGGGGGTGAGGGTGAGGATGTACTGTCCGTCGATTACAATTATACTGCTACAGAAGGAATTACAACGACATTCAATCCTACTAATAACACTGGTTCAATTAAAGCGGGTACGAATCAGGTCAGTTACAAGAATATCGAACGATTAAATATCTCAGGTACAGGTTACAATGATAACATTGTGGGGAATAGTGGCAACGATACCCTCTCCACAGGCTATGCTGGCAATGATACCATAGATGGGGGTGAGGGTGAGGATGTACTGTCCGTCAATTACAACGGTGAAAACGACAGTAATGCGCCGATCGCAACAAATTACAATGCCACTACTAACACTGGCTCAATTAGGTTGGGTACGAATCAGGTTAATTACAAGAATATCGAACAATTAAATATCTTAGGTACAGATTACAACGACTTGATTGTGGGGAATAGTGGCAACGATACGCTCTTTGGGGGCTATGGTGGCAACGATACTCTAACTGGTGGCGCTGGTAATGATAAATTTGTTTACAGTGTCGCCCCCTATTATAACGGCGAAAATACTGAGACTATTACCGATTTTGGTGGTGTAGGTAAAGGCTCAAATCCTTCAGCAACGGCAATTGCCTTCTTAGACACCTTGCAATTTACAGATAATGGATTCACTGCTCAAAATCTGCAATTAACTCATCATGGCAACAACTTAGAAATTGGTTTTGAAAATCTCGGTGATAGCAAAGTCATTCTGCAAAACTTCCTCTTAGAAAACTTGGATAATTTGCCAGCAACTTCTTCACGACCTGCTATTGGCAATATCCTGTTTTATGGACAAACTAGTGTCACTGACAGTTTTGATGTGTTTGATGCAAATTCCACTCAAACTAACCTGTTCAATAAGAACACTGTTACTTTCCTCAATGATCTTGATAATAATATTACAGGTTTTGACGACTCTAATGATGTCATCAATGGTCAAGGGGGTAATGATATCATCCACGGATTGAGTGGTGATGACATACTTAGAGGTGGTACTGGTAATGATTTTTTGATTGGTGGTACTGGTAATGATTTTTTGATTGGTGGTACTGGTAATGATTTTTTGATTGGTGGTACTGGTGATGATTCTCTGATTGGTGGTACTGGCAATGATTCTCTAATTGGTGATACTGGCAATGATTCTCTAATTGGTGGTATTGGTGATGATTCTCTGATTGGTGGTACTGGTGATGATTTTCTCATTGTTGATAATTCACCAGGCAATAATCTGCTCTGTGGTGGCAATGACAGTGATGGTTTAACTCTTTCTTCTGCCGATGGCAATAACACCCTTAACGGTGGCGCTGGTGACGATAACTTGAGTGCTAGCAATTCACCAGGCGATAACTTACTCAATGGTGGCGATGGCAATGATTCTTTCACCGTCTCTATCAACGACGACTCTCGCTTATATGGCAATAACACCCTTAACGGTGGCACTGGTGACGATTCTTTCGATGCTCAGTATATATTAGGCAATAATTTATTTTATGGGGGCGATGGCAATGACTCGTTCTTGTTCAGTGCTCGAAAGACTTCCTCCTTAGTGACTACAACTGTAGATGGAGGAACAGGTGACGATACATTGCAGTCTTTCTATTATGACACCAATTTGACTGGGGAAATCACTTCAGCTTTTAATGCTACTACTAACATTGGCTCGATTACACAAGGCAAAAATCGGCTTAACTACAAGAATATTGAACAATTAGACATCATAGGCACAATTTACAACGATAATATTGTGGGCAGCAATGGCAACGATACACTCTCCGGCAGTGATGGCAATGACACCCTCAATGGTGGTACTGGTGATGATAATTTGAGTACTGACAGTTCAAAGGGTAATAGCCTGATGGATGGTGATGATGGCAATGATTCTCTTAGTGCCTTTGGCTACTACGACGAGTACCGAGAGTTTCATCTCAGTGCTATCTCTGGGAATAACACCCTCAATGGTGGAGCTGGTGATGATAACTTAGTTACTAACTATTCATCAGGCAATAACCTACTGTCTGGGGGCAATGGGAATGATTCTCTTAGTGCCTCTGGGTCAGACTCCTTATACTCTTTCTACGGAGTTTATACTGTCTCTGGCAATAATACGCTCGACGGTGGTGCTGGTGACGATCGGTTAATTGTTGATTATTCATCAGGCGCTAATCTGCTCTTTGGGGGGGATGGGAATGATTCTCTTAGTGCCTTTTACACATCTGGTAATAATACCCTTTATGGTGGTAATGGCAATGATATCCTCACAGGTGGCAAAGGTAATGATAGCCTAACTGGAGGATCTGGTACTGATAGCTTTGCTTTCAATAGTTACAATGAAGGTGTAGATAGACTTGATGACTTCAACACCAGCAATGAATTGATTCAGGTATTAGCTATTGGTTTTGGTGGCGGATTATCAATAGGTTCACTTAAGACAAGTCAGTTTACCCTGGGAACATCTGCCACCACTAGCGAAGAGCGATTTATCTACAACAGAGCTACAGGTGGATTGTTCTTTGACCTTGATGGCAGTGCGTCTGGGTTTACTCAAGTACAATTTGCACAACTAGATACTGGATTGTCACTAACCGAAAAGAATTTTATAGTTGTTTAATCTTTGATTAGTGCTTTGCTATCCAAGCATTACGGTTTGCGAGGTGCTATTTTTAGCATCTGGTAAACGATAGTGCCAATCGAATGGCACTTTCTTTCATAAAGGTAGCTTTCTCCCCAACGCCTCATTCAAGGTGTAGACATCTGCAATTTTGATTCTGTGCCGAAGAAATCAAACCATCCATTCAGCCCACTGGGGCGCATCTGTCACAAGTTGAGCAAACTTTTGAGGGTCAATAGACCTCTTGCAAAAGTCCCAAATGCGTGAGACAAGTAAGTTAGAGTTTGGTAGCATCTATGACCTACGAACAGGTAAAGAGCTGAAGTCAGAAGACTTTACAGCAATGTGTGGTGTACGTCCAGATACTTTTAACGAGATGGTAGAGGTAGTGCGTTAAGCCTAACGGCATGGCTTCGCTTACCGCTTGAGCAAACAAAACAGAAAACAGGACGACCGGGTAAATTAAGTTTAGAAAACCAATTGTTGATGACATTAGAATACTGGAGCAGAGCCGGAGATGCTCCGCCTCCGGAGAGTACCGTACCTACTTTCATATAGGTCAATCTTGGGGAATAAACGAGTCTACAGCTTACCGAATTATCCGAAAAATAGAAGATACGCTGACTAAATCTAGGGTGTTCACACTTCCAGGCAAGAAAAAACTTGCGACTTCTAATCATCAGTTAAAAGTCGTAGTGGTTGATGTAACAGAAAGTCCGATTGAACGCCCTAAAAAAAACAAAAAAAGTTCTACAGTGGCAAAAATAAACAGCATACGCTGAAGTCACAAGTAGTGGTAGACCAAGCAAATGGCAAAATCATCTGCACCGCTCATGGCAAGGGTAGAGAGCATGATTTTCGGATATTTAAAAATAGTCAAGTTAGGTTGAGAGAAGATATAGAGTGCTTGGGTGATAAAGGTTCTCAAGGTATTCAGAAACTGCATAGGAAGAGTCGGATTCCGAAGAAAAAGCCCAGAGGAGGTAAGTTAACCTCTGAAGATAAAAAGAGTAATCAAGAATTAGCTAAAATCAGGGTTTTAGGTGAGCATGTACATCGGAAGCTCAAGGTATTTAAAATTTTGTCCCTTACTTATAGAAATCGTCGAAAAAGATTTTGTTTAAGGTTTAATTTGATTGCTGCTCTCTACAATTATGAGCTTTGTCTCCCCAAAACCAGATCTTCCTAAGCGACTTTTGCAAGAGGTCTAATGGATTCAGCACTTATCTTCATCGAATGTGACATCTAATGTCCAATGAACAGAGTTTTCGCTCCCCCAGTGCTGTCGAATTGCACTACCAAGGAAAGTTAGCATCACTAGCGAGGCTGGAGATGTAAAATTGCACCTGATTGCTAGTCTTATTCCAATGCTGAATTGAACGCACTACGATTCAACAACACAATACTCCAATCACTTGTTACAGATCATCTTTCTCGGAACCGAATTATTTATTACAGCAGTTTTCAGATGAATAGACTACAGTGGACAAACCAACCCCAAGAATCGTCAGAGGAGATTTGCTCATTCAGAATCTGAGTTAAAACTT
>NZ_JBALDD010000084.1:0-3639 GCF_036917555.1 Nostoc sp.
ATCAGTTGAGTAGGGAGCCGGCATAACTATGAGTATTTTTGCTGCCTCTTTAGTTTCCTAAATTTGTGGTCTATTCAATTGAAAAACGCTGTAAAGTGGATGTTTGAGTGGTTTATCCGAAACACTACATTTGATTTTCTATCTCTTCAGATGTACGGAGTTTTTTCAGAAATCAAATATTAGTCCTATAGCATATACCTTGTTCAGGAAATTCTGGGTTGTTCCAGATTTCAGGCATCTGAATATTCTCATCTGCGGGTAAGATTGTAGAACTTTTTGTTGTTAGTGAGATACTTACGTTTAATGTGAATTAAATGTTAGAACCCCTATAATTTCGTTGATAATTCTAAAAGCATAATTTTTGGCAATTCTCAAAACCTTACAGGATAAGAGACGTTTTTAATTCACATTAGGCATTACTTATAATTCCAGAGACGTTACGCTTGATGTAAGGAAATAAACTTAGTTAAGATCCCGAAATGTCCTCACCACAAATCCAATCCTACGGTTGCAACAACTCTCTAGACCAGCCTTTATCCACTCTGCCGTCGTCAAAAATTAAACTGCTGTATGACGGTCAATGTCCCTTGTGTCTGCGTGAGGTTAACTTTTTGAAGAAGCGGGACGCGGGTCGAGGGCTGGTGGCGTTTGTAGATATTGCAGCTGATGACTACAACCCCCAAGCAGATGGCGGTGTTGACTATGAAACTGCAATGGGACGTATTCATGCTGTGTTGCCAGACGGAACGCTAGTTAAAAATGTTGAGGTTTTCCGTCGCATTTATGAAATTTTGGGGATGGGTTGGGTCTATGCTCCAACTTCCTTACCAGTTATCGGTACTATTGCCGACTTCCTATATGGGATTTGGGCAGATTGGCGAC
The DNA here is from genome assembly GCF_036917555.1 of Nostoc sp. Lineage (GTDB taxonomy): Bacteria > Cyanobacteriota > Cyanobacteriia > Cyanobacteriales > Nostocaceae > Nostoc. Next base: position 883 of record NZ_JBALDD010000084.1, read on the forward strand.
TTTTCCTAACGCAACGACCAGATTTAGCGACTATTGTACGAGAGCGTTCTTCTCGACTTGCTTGCAAGACCCAAAGCCGTTGTCGCTTAATGGATGGAGATGACTAAGCCCAGTTTCACAATAAACGATGTCTTACTAAAACTGAAGTCACAGGTGAACAGGTGTGGCGCATCATTGAAGCGCTGCTGGTAGAATTGGTAGTGATGATGCAGGAGTAGGGGAATGTCGGGGCGATTACTCTACTCCTACTGGAGCATTAGCTACAGGCATAAGCTTACATTTCCAAAAAGCCATTTTGCCTTAAATTATTTGTTTGTGTTAGTCATTCACACAACTTGAGTTCTAGAAATTTATCATCCTCTCTATTCAGCCAAACTATTGCGACATCGCCCCAATAGTGACTTTCCTCTCGTGCAGGATTTATGATCTGGATAAATCCGATGGGACGACCTTCGATTTGAGTAATCAATTGCTCCCTCCAATCAGGATTACGATCTAGTTCCACCTCTCAGCCCTAGTCAAAACAATTCAAAATTCTTGCATTATTAATTCAAAATTGCAATCAGCGTAAGGATTGAAACCCTTACAGGTGATTGTAGACCACTGATTCCAAAAATCAGTGGGGCTTTGACACGTTCGCCTTGGTCTCCTCTCTTGAGAAGGATTAATCAATTCAAAATTTTTACTTATTCTTAATTTTGCATTTTGAATTCAAAAAATGGTCATCGTTAGGGTCTGAAGCAATCACATGAGGTTGATCGTCCCAATGTCGCAATAGATCCAAATCAGCAAAGGTAGCATGGCGTAAGTTTATTTTCGTTGCACTCGCTTCAGACATATCGTCACTGATTCGCCGAACTTAATACCAGTCCCCTCGCAGGATAATGGATTATGGAACCCGTTCGCGTTTGCGAACGTGAACACCAATTATGAAAGCACCGTTCGCAGTAGTTTCATAGAAGGGCTTTCAGAGCCTTAATCCAAAGTCTAGCTCAAAATATATTTGATACGGTGAGTCCTCTGAATGTAGACGGGTTGACCACGTTCTCTTAACTGGCTTTCCCTTTGGGCTGGGCATTTTATTTTCTAGAAGTGCCATAAGTGATCGCTTAGGGGTCTCCAGAAAATAAAATGTTCCGTTCTCGCGTTGCGCCCTCAGGCGCAACGCCCACCAGTCCTTGGGTAAACCCAAAATATATTTGATAGAGCGGGACATTTTATTATTTGGAAAGGCCTTATCAAAGAAAAAATCAGCCTTTGAGCGAACCGAAACAATAGCTATCTCTTTCATTCAACCCTTGGATTACTTCTTTAGCCTTTTAGGTTTTGATTGACATCAGATGTAGAATTTTAGTCGATTCCAGGGGAGTAGTAGTAAGCTGAAATTAGAAACAGACTACTGAATTAGGGATTATCTCTAACCACAACTGATTCAGCACACTCAATTGAAATTGTGACTCGTGAAGGAGCAAGAACAGTGGAAGCTTTACTACAAAAAACTTGTGTTCCCTGTAGTGGTGATTCGCCGCCAGTAACTGAGACGGAAATTGCTGAACTTCAGCCTCAGATACCTAATTGGAAAATGATTGAGGAGAATGGTGAGTCACATCTACAGCGTGTTTACAACTTTCCTGATTTTCAGACAGCACTAGCTTTTACTCAACAAGTAGGTGAAGAGGCTGACAAACAAGGACATCACCCCGCTTTACTAACCGAATGGGGCAAGGTAACAGTTACTTGGTGGACACACGCGATTCAAGGATTGCATCGCAACGATTTCATTATGGCAGCTAAGACCGATGATATCGCTACTGGGTTTACTAAGTAGAGCGGTGGGACTTCAAACTGGCGAAAAAGCTTGGAACAGTTCTAGTATTTTTGCCTTGAGTGCTGAAATTGCCTCTTCTAAAGTCTTACTTGGTTCCGTATCTGCTAGATGGGCATCACCGGCATAAGACCTACCCTTTGAACAGCTAACAGCTTAAGACTGGCAACAACTACGGGAGTATCAGCCTGTAGCGGCGTAAAGCTTGCGCCTGACAAAAAGTTAAAGAGGGAGTTTCTTCATTCCTTTCCCTTTTTCCCTAAAACAACCTAAGTTTGATCTAAGAAAAAGTCTGAAAACTAGACATAGTAAGCGATTAAGCAACACACGCTCATTTCACTAGATGTCAATAAGTCTAGATAAATGAGAATATATGTGTTGATGCATATTTAGGCACTCAAAGCAGGAAAATGAATTTGTGATGAATTCATTCTGGTGATGGCAACTTGGAATAATAAAGACACAGTTAAAATCAGTGTGCCAAAATTAATCGCCACACAAGTAATGGAACTAGCTCATAGACTTGATTATGGCGAAATGATTGAATTAGACACATAATCAAAAATTCTAAATAATGATTGTGTGATTCAATTGAATTTTCCTAAATCTGAAAATATCGCAAAATCAGAATTAGAGAATCATGAAATAATCATACATTCTAATCAAGAGAGTCGAGAATTAAAATATGATTTTGTTACAAAACCCATACCGAGTTATAGTCAAGCAATTGAAATAGCTAAAAAAATTCTCAAACATAAAAAATCAAATAGGAGTCCTATAGTTTGAACATTGAGCCTAGACATAGGGCTCAATCTTTGAATAGCTTCAGAAATGAGGTTATATCATGTTCGCATAATCGCTTATGATAAAAGTCAAGAGTGCATCTATGAACTATGCCGAAACGGATCAATATAGCGACACATTTAAATATT
>NZ_JBALDD010000085.1:0-11339 GCF_036917555.1 Nostoc sp.
CGCAATGCCGCGATTGTACCAAGCTTGGTGTAAATCTGGTTTAAATTTCAGTGCTTGGTCGTAGGATGCGATCGCTTCTTCAGTGCGTCCTAAATCATCTAGCGCAATGCCGCGATTGTACCAAGCTTGGTGTAAATCTGGTTTAAATTTCAGTGCTTGGTCGTAGGATGCGATCGCTTCTTCAGTGCGTCCTAAATTTATTAGCGCATTGCCGCGATTGTACCAAGCTTGGTGGTCATCTGGTTTAAATTTCAGTGCTTGGTCGTAGGATGCGATCGCTTCTTTGTAATCTTGTCCAGCAAGCTGCAAATCTCCCAGTTTAATTAGTAATTCTGCTTGGCTACTAGTTCTTTGATAATCTGCTGCAATTAATTCTTGAATAGCTAGTATTTGCTGAGTTCTTTCTTCTGGCGTTAGCGTGAGATATTTTTCATAGTCTCCATTCTGGAGTATACGTGATGATTCCTGCTTGAGAGTTTCTGCATCTATAGGAAAGTCAAACAACCCCGAACGCCAGTCAAAGAAGTCTGGGGCGCGTTGAATAAAATATTTAATAGCAAATAGAGGTAGAAAGAAAACAAAACAAATATTAAAGCTATTTCTAAAACGTTCTCGCTGTTGATTCAGGTTAATTAAAACAGGCGGTACACTCTTCCAACTATATGAATAAATATCTCTACTATTCCAGCCTGTCAATCTTTTAGACTCTTCATATTCATAAAATGAATGCTCTAAACCTGTAATAAATAAAATATCTATCTGTTCTTTATTATCTAATTTATCTATAATTTCATATAAATTAGTAACAGCTTGCTTTAATCGCAAAACCTCAATATTTTTATTTGTAATATCTTCTTTAACTTTGCCAATTAACTGCTCACCCTCAGCCGGAGAACAACGAGCAAATAACAAGCCAAAGCCTTCTGTAAAGTTAAGAGTACGGACTAAGGCTTGATATTCTTCATTTGGTTCTGTTGGTAAATCTTTATCCCAATCAGTCAGTTCCAGTTTCATCAAGCTGTGTCTCACTAAGGTTCAAACTAGCAAAAGTATCCTGAAATTCTTTAATTCCTTTAATTAAAGGATGAATATCATACCAACATTGAATTTGTTCTTCTTTATCACGGTGGCGATATTCCAAAATACAGCGATTGAATAATAAGTTACGGTGTTGTTCATCATTTACTATTCGTTTAGAATGATAAACTTTAGCTAGTGCTTGCCATTCATCTGCATAAACTGTATTGCGGTAGGTAATTCTAGTTTCGCTGATTGAGCGTTGTAAAGCTCTATTCGTAATGGGTAGATTATCAGTATATTTAATTGCTTCCTTCATTAATAATAGCAAATTCCGTACATGACCTCCACTCATTAAACATAGTTGCTGTAAAGCTTCCGGCTGCTCAAACATATTTGAGATAGAAAGGTTAGGGTCAATCTGACTCACCCGCTTTTGCAACAATTCCTGGACTTTATTAATTCCTCGTTGATAATTTTTATTTTTAGGAGTTTGCACCATAATCATTGGTAAAACTTGAGCATCACTACCATAAATATCTCGTAAATCTGTAGCGCGGTTAGAGAACACCAATGAAATCGGTACTGTATAAATTAGATGGCAATTTAAAGCTTTGAGTTGTTCGCTACGGTCTAAAAAAATATGTTCGTGATTGCTGCGTCCATCTTCCTGGGGTATGGGTACAATCCGATCTAGATTATCAGCGATGACTACCAATTGAGAATATTCTGAAGGTAAGCGTTTTTTTGCATCTTCAATAAATTGATTCAAAGCCAAAATCAAAGTTTGGGTGTGGGGGTTAAGTCGTTCGCGGATTTTGTGGCGGAGACTAGGTTCGGTTCTCAATTTGGCTGTGATTTTGGCAAAAAGAGAAATTTCCTTCTCTACCTCCAGACCTTCTAAAGATACGTCAGGTAGCAAATCTTTTAAATCATGCCAGCGGCTTTTCAACCATGACACCAAAGGTTCAGGATTAGCGTTATCTTTTAATGCTTCTAATAAACGTCGTGTACAAGCAAGGAGAATATCTGTATATTGGGCATCTTCCGGCTCGATATCTTGTTCATCGGCGGCAAAATAGACAACAAAGCAACCTTCATCGTTTAAATTTTTCTGAAGACGCAGCAATTCTGTTGATTTGCCTGCACCACGATGACCAGCATAAAGTTGACAAGTTTTTCTGTCTGACAACAAAATCTCTCTACCCACCTCTACCAAAATGTCGCCATCTCCTCGCACCTCCTGACAATCGACATAAGCCGGGTCTCCTGCGGGCAAGGGTCGAAATGGGTCAAAAACGTTGTATATCTTTTTTAAAGTTGCAAAATCCTGAACCATAGGTAGAATTTACTAGTTTAGTGCGATGATAACGCAAGCTTACATGGGGATTGGGTAATCAACAGCTCTAAAATTCATTAGTGAAGTTCTGATACTCATTCACGAGTATCAAAGACTCGTCGGCGAGTATCAAAGACTCGTTCACGAGTATCAAAGACTGATTCACGAGTATCAAAGACTCGTCAGCGAGTATCAAAGACTCGGCGACGAGTATCAAAGACTCATTCACGAGTATCAAAGATTCGTTGGCGAGTATCAAAGACTCGTTGGCGAGTAAAAAAGACTCGTCGGCGAGTATCAAAGACTCGTTGGCGAGTATCAAAGACTCATTCACAAGTATCAAAGACTCGTCGGCGAGTATCAAAGACTCATTCACGAGTAAAAAAGACTCGTCGGCAAGTATCAAACACTCATTAACAAAGACACTAACAGGGAAGGAAAAAATCTTTACTTCTTTGTTCTTACACAAGAAAAGCCGGAGTTAAAGTTTTTCGCCACCGATTCACCAATTTTTGCAATTCCCCCGACAACCAGCCATCAAACTGGGGATATACTGGTAAACGCGCCATCAATTCCCACCCCGCAGGTTGTAAAATTTCTCTTAATGCCTGTTCCTGAACATGAGGATAATCAGGATTGACTTCATCTTTTGGCCCAATTCCGCCCAAATCTCGCGCACCAGCTTCGATACAAGCGAGTAACCATCGGTCATCTTTAACTAAATTCGGCGGAATTTGAATAGTAATCTCTGGCGGTAAAATCTGACGTGCTTTAGCAATTACTTCTGGTAACTGATGAGGGTTAAAAGGTGATGCATCAAAGGTTTGCTGATATCCTGGACTATGAGGTTGCAGGATAACTTCTTGAATATGGTGATAACGTTGATGCAGTTGAGATATAGCTGTTAATGTTTCCCACCAATCATCAACTGTTTCCCCAATTCCTAACAGTAACCCAGTTGTAAAGGGAATCTGTAACTCTCCCGCCCATTGCAATTGCTGTAAACGAACTTCAGGTAATTTACTCGGTGCGTGCCGATGTACACTATTTAACAATGTTGGCGTTAACTGTTCCAACATCAGCCCCATCGAAACATTCATACGCTTGAGCTTTTGCATTTCTTCAAAACTCAGTGGCCCCGCGTTTGTATGAGGTAAAAACCCCATTGAAAGCGCTAATTCACACAAATCATAAATTCGCCCAAACCACGCCTGACGCTTTGGCGAATGAGGATGCACTTCACCGCTAAGTATGAGAATTTCACAGACTTTTTCGCTTTGAAGTGGTTTTAAAATACTGTCTGCATCTGAAAGACTCATCCAGGGACTTTTACCCGGTTCGCTGCGAAAGTTGCAGTAACTACACCGATTAAAGCACTCGTAAGTGGGAACGATTGTATAAGCAGGGCTATAAGTGACAAGACGAGAATTATTAATTAGCATAAGCAGAATAAATTCGCTCTTAGTAAGCAGCCCCAGATTTATTTTAAGGTCTGGAGACGCTGACTACAAACCTTTAATTATTCACGCCCACTTATTTATTAGATAAACAAGAACTATTTTGATTGGTAAATTTCTGGTAACTGCCACCAAGGAACATGAGGATACTCGTGGTGTTCTTCGTGATAGCCGAAATGATAGCACGTGATAAATGACCACAAAATTGGACGGCTAATCGTTTGGGCACAATGAGGCTGAACATAGCCCCCAATTGGTTCACTATGTGGGAGGAAAGTACCAAAATAAAATAATTGCAATGAACTTAAAAGCGAAGGAAATACCCAAAAGTAATTTAGATTATCACTGGGTATATGGAGTATATATTTAGCAAAGTTATAAATAATGGTTAGGGCAATTATTTGTCCCCAACTCCAGTAACCTTTCATAAAATGGAAATACCAAGCAAATAAGTTTTTGTGTTTACCATTATGAAAGTCTGGGTCTATTTGAGTTGACGGATTGTGGTGGTGTAACCAATGCTTTTTTAATAATTTTTTATATGGTAAAAGACCATAAATAGATAGGGTTAATGTCCCAATAAAATGATTAATTTTGCTGTCTTGGGGAAACACTACCCCATGCATAGCATCATGAGATGTAATAAATAATCCCGTATATAAAAATGTTTGCCAAGCTATGCTAGGCAATAGCATCCAAAGTTTTAACTTGGAGATGTCAAGGGGAAGTAATAAACTCAAGCTAATAACCCATGCACTAACAATGACAATAGCAATGAAAAGTCCTTTAAACTGAGATTTACTTTTCACTACTGGACTCAGTTTTGTTTGATGACTGGGTGGTTGTTCTAATTGAATCACGCTTTTACTCCGCCTAGTATTCAGGTGAAAATTTCTAAAATATAGTCATCACAAAAAGCACTAACCACCAGCCAGAAAACTCTATCAGTGGTAAGTGTTTTGCATCGGATAGTGCCAACACTTTAAGATGTTTAGAAATATTAAGATACTTGAACTATTATTACACATCCAACCGCCAAACCAACAACTATTTTTGGTATGGCGGTTGGATTATATAAGTCATAGTACTGATAGCTTTAGTAATTATAAAAACTAGTATTTTTAATATGGGGCTTTTTAGGGACTTCCAAAGTCTGGGAAAAAGGCGGTAACATAATTAGCGGCAACAGTAGGGAATAAAGTGGAGTAATTCGTGTATGATACTGTAGCTGTTGAGATCCCAAACTAATGTAAGCTAGAAAGCGATCATTGGCAAGCGATCGCTCTAAAGTTCAGACTGAGGATTAAACCTCAACTCTAAGGATGAGATTTTCAAGCTTTTCAGGAAACACTTTGAAATTAGCAAAATAGTATTTATATTGTCAAAAAAATCTCATGTAAATTAGAAAATTTATTGGTTTTTCTTATGTAAACTGATAAAGATAAAATAATGAATATGGCTCCTAGTAAGCTAAAAAACTGGAGCCACTTACTACAAGAGAATGCTCATAATTACTCGCATTCTCGTTTAGTCACATAGTGGTGGTAGCGAAACATTGCTTCTAATTGCGCTTGCACTAGCCAACCACTGACAAATTCAACTCCTCCTCCACCAGGCATAGAGAAGGAAATAGCGTCAGTTAATCTGGTTTTGCCATTTTCCGCTTCAAATTCATGTCGATGTATCCAAGATTCAAAGGGACCAGATATCTGTTCGTCAGTAAACAGGCGATATTTGTCACATTCAGTATGACGCGCTAACCAAGTTAAGGGTAATGGGCCGAGAAACAAGCGAAATTCGGTGATAGCGCCCACGTTTAGCCCTCCCTCACGACGAACCACTTGGACTGGCTGCCAAGGTGGATTCAACAGTTGCAAAATATCTGGCCTTTCGTGAAATTTCCAAACTACTTCTGGTGAGGTATTAATTACTGAGGAATGTTTAAAGTGCAGCATGGAAAGAAAAACCTAAAATTCAACTTTCAGATTCGGTATCAATCTCGATATCTAGAGTATCTTCATCAACCCGCACGTACAAAATATTTGGGTTACAGCAAACTTGACAATCTTCAACGTAAGATTGCTGCCCTCCAGCACTCAAATCAATAAAAGTTAAGTTCGGTTCGCCGCAATAAGCGCAGTAATACTCAGCTGTGTTTTGCATCAAGTTTTCAGCTACGAATTCAATGGCTGTAATTCTTTTGAGGATGGATTGATATAACTCTGAGCATCAGCCAAATGCTTTAGTAGTGTAGACTGTGGCAGAGGCCCTTGCAAGTGGCTCCAGGGTAATACTTGTTCTGTTGACCATTCGGCGTGGACGTAGAAATCTAAGTCAGGGATTTGCCCTTTGAGTTGCTTGAAAGCACGTTTATAGCTACCCAAGGAATCGCCAAAGTCACGAGTAAGTTCGATAAGTTGGGAGAGTCTGCGATCGCCTCTCGATAATAAAGCCTGTATAATCGACCAATTATAGCTTTCTGGGCGAAATTCTATTCCCTGCGGTTTTAACTGTTTTTGCAAAAACTGCAACCGCTTTTCGGCTTGGCGATTCACCCCAAACCATTGAAACGGTGTGTGTGCTTTGGGTACAAAGGTGCTGCATCCGTATGTTAAGCGTAATCCCGGTGCAGCTTTTTTGATATTACGCATCATCGTCACGGTTTGCTCTAAATCTTCTGCTTCTTCACCAGGAATTCCTGCCATTCCGTAGAGTTTCAAGCTTTTTAAGCCGCCAGCTTTGGCATTTATCGCTGCTTGGATGATTTCATCGTTATGCAGCTTTTTGTTGACGATTTGCCGGATTTTCTCGGAACCACTTTCTACTGCAATGGTAAGCGATCGCGTGTCTCGTTTCGTCAAAGTTTCTGCTAACTGGACTGTTACGGTATTAGTTCTCACTGAGGCAATACTCAGACGAACATCATCATACTTTGGCTGACTAATATAATCTAGCAACACCTCAAATTCTGGATGTTGAGTGACTGAAGCCCCTAATAATCCTAGCCGATTTGTTACTTCTAAACCTTTAGCGATCGCTGGAATTAATGAATCTTCCAGACTGGCTGTTCTAAAAGGCAGGGTGAGATAACTCGCTAAACAAAAGCGGCACATTTCTGGACAACTTCTCACGACTTCCACCATGTAAATATTTTCCCATGCCGCTTTTTCAGTGACTACAGTAGAAGCTGATAGGGTATTTCCTCTGTAAGTTTGCTTTTGCACCACTGCGGGAATTTCGGGAGAAATTGGTTTAATAGACTTTACTTCACCACCTTTTGTGTGATATTCCACCTGATACAAACTTGGTATATAAATTCCTGGTATTTGTGCAAGTCTTCTTAGTTGAGTTTGTCTTGAGGCATTTCTTACTTCTTTGTAAGCCTCAATAAAATTCCCTAACAGGGTTTCACCATCTCCCAGCAAAATTACATCAAAAAAATCTGCAAAAGGTTCGGGGTTAGCAGTGAGAACGGAGCCACCACCAAAAATTATCGGATGAGAATCATCACGAAAGGTTCCTCGAATAGGAATTTCTAAAAATTCCAGCAAATTTAAAATATTCACATAATCCAGCTCCCACGAAATAGAAAATCCCACAATTTCCGGCGTTCTGGGGAGTTGTTCGTGAGTATCTGTAAACAGGCGACTCACCTGCACATCATCACGCATTGCAAAAGTTGCCCACACTACCTGATAGCCAAGGCTAGTGATACCTACGCTGTACTCATTGGGAAAGGCGAAGATTATGGGGATAGCGTTGGTGTCTGGGGTAGTAGGTGTAAATAGAAGGCGTTCAGAGTCAAATACAGATGATGTCACAGGTGTTTGTTAGAGGCAAGTTTATCTATATTTAATTTTAAGCCATAGAATAATTAAGTTAAAAACTAATGTTACAGCGTTAGCAAGAATAATTGGCAAGGATTGTAAATAAATTCCATAGATTAGCCACAAAAAAACACCACTTATGAATGTAATCAGCGTCACCAAAGAAACATCTTTTGCTGATTTTGTTTGCCAAGTTTTAAACATCTGTGGCAAAAAAGAGATTGTGGTTATTGTGGCGGCAGCTAATCCTAAAATTGTTATAAAATCCATGCTATGGAACCAGATCAATTCATTTTTAGTGTAACGCTAGAGTAACACTTGCATTACATTAAAGTTTACTTAGTTTATCTTTTGCTTTTCTAATTCAGATTTTATTATTTGAATTTTTGATATAAGACTTTGCCCAAGCATACCGTTGTGGATCTTTGTTTAGTAGGTAGTTTATCACTTGCCGACGCTTGCTTTCATCCTTAGCATTTTTCACTACTCGCTTGATTTCAGAATCCATATCTCTAGGATTAGCCCCACGTTTGATTGCTTCTTGAAACCAATATTCACCATCTGAATATTGATGTCGTTCAAAACAAATAGCCCCCATCAAAGTGTAAGGGTGATGGCTTTTTGGTTGATATTCAATAGCTTGACGGGCACAATTTTCTGCTTTATCTAATTTATCAATATCTCGAAAAGCTCCACCTCTGCTAGTTAGCAAAGCTGACTTGAGTTTATTTTCTTTGATTTTGTCTAATTCCAAATTATTTGTCAGTTGCAATGCCTGTTCTGGTTCATCTGCTTTACGCCAATGGCTACTAGCATTTGCTAAATTCCATTTGTTATCAGTGCGTTGAAACTCCTGTTCATAGAAATTTGCTTCAATTGTGTGATAAGCAATCCAAATTTTACCAGAAAATAATTTAGTCTCTTGATACTGAGACTCTTTTTGCCATGTATAATAACTATATGTTGGTTGAAGTACTTCAATTTTAGTCTCTTGAAGCCAAGCAACATCTGTTGGTTCAAGTCGCTCTTTTAACTCAAGCTTTTGCAAAATTGTGTATAAAAGACTGGTATGTGATTTATCTTGATAGCCTAAAACATCATATTTTGATTTCAAAGCTGCAAAGTGCTTTTGTTGTGCAAGGGCAATGATATCTTCTCGCCCATTATTCTTTAGCCACTTAATTTCTAATTCATTTAGAGTTTCCCCTGATTCTATATTTAACTTGAGACTATTAGCATATTTATTATTAGCAATTTCTATTGTCTTACTCAGCTTACGCTTTCTCAAGAAGTTAATATCCTGTTCACCTAACTGATTAGAAAACTCAAGCCTTTTAAGAATTTTATACAGATGACTCTTAGGCGATGAATCCTCATAATGAGTTACTTGATATTTATATCTCAAGGCGGTAAATTCTCGTGTTTGTTGCAATTCTTGAGCAATGGCAATTGTTTCATTAAGTCCTTGCTGTTCCAGCCAGTTAATTTCTGACTCACTCAAATCACTTTCTATGTCAATATTTTGCAGTATTAAATATAATGGACTGGATAATGATAAATCAGAGTGCAGATTCGCTTGGTATTTATCTCTTAACTTAGCAAAGTGAGTTTCTTTTATGGACTCTTGTTGTTGAAAAACTTCTGCTGTTTCAAAGAGTTCGTTATCTATCAGCCAATTATATTCAGAATTACTTAAACGTTCTGTTAACTCTAACTTTTTGAGTATTTGATAAAGTTGACTATCAGGATATGAGTCTTCATATTGAGTAGCTTTGTATTTAGATTTAAGTTGACTAAATAGTTTTACCTCTTTAGCAATTTTATTGGTTTCATATAAACCATTTGCTCTTAGCCATTTAACCTCTGAATCAGTAAGGAAATTTCCTGACTCCAGTTTCAAAAGAATGAAATAGAGATGACTAGATTGCCAGGAACCGTTATAAATTGTAGCTTTGTACTTAGACTTCAATTTGGAGAATTCAAATTCTAAATTTCCAAATTCTTGTACTTTATGTTTCTGCTTTTGCTTGATAGCTTCTAAAGTCTCCTCAAGCCGAGATTCTCCCAACCAATTAGATTCTAAGTCAAGGAGTTCAATTCCTAAGTCAAGTTTTCGTAGTATGAGATACAGCAAACTAGTTGGTAATGAATCTTCATATTGAGTTACTTGGTATTTGGACTTTAAAGCAGCAAAGTGTTCTAAGCGATTTTGAGACTCTTTACCCATATTGCTAACAGATGCGATCGCACGTATTTAAGTGTGTTATCCGCTACTATAGCAATACCAGTAAAAAAGGGCGAGTCAGACACCCACCCCCGAAGCATAAATATTTTCTGAAAGTCAAAGTATAATCGCTACAACACCTTACACTGTCCATGATGTCGTAACAAATGGTCACACAATACCAGCGCCACCATCGCCTCAACCATTGGCACTGCACGCGGTAACACACAAGGATCGTGTCGTCCTTTCGCGGCTAATAGCGTTTCTTCACCTTCACGAGTTACTGTTTTTTGCTCTTTTCTAATTGTCGCCGTTGGCTTAAATGCAACTCGTAAAATGATATTTTCTCCGTTGGAAATTCCCCCCTGAATACCACCAGAACGGTTAGTTACAGTGCGAATTTCACCATTTTCATCAATATAATATTCGTCGTTATGCTCAATTCCTGTTAACAGCGTCCCTCCAAAACCGGAACCAATTTCAAAGCCTTTGCTAGCTGGGAGAGACATCACACCTTTAGCGATATCAGCTTCCAATTTATCAAATACTGGTTCGCCCAAACCTTTCGGCACATTACGAGCTACACATTCTACGACACCGCCGATAGAATCACCTTGTCTACCGATTTGCTCAATTAATTCAATCATGCGATCGCCAGCTTCAGCATCGGGACAGCGCACGATGTTGCTTTCTACTTGTTCTAAGGTGACTGTATTTGGATCAACTATGCCTTCCAAATCTTTGATGCGCTTAACATAAGCGATAACTTCAATATTGGCAACTTGACGGAGAATTTTTTTAGCGATCGCACCTGCTGCTACTCTGCCAATTGTCTCACGCGCTGACGATCTACCCCCGCCTTGCCAATTACGAATGCCATATTTTGCATCATAAGTTGCATCCGCATGAGAAGGGCGATACTTCTCGGCCATCTCGTCGTAGTCTTGCGACCGAGTGTCTTTGTTCCGTACTAAAATTCCTATAGGCGTTCCTAGTGTTTTGCCTTCAAATACACCTGATAAAATCTCGCAGGTATCGGCTTCTTTGCGAGGTGTGGTAATTTTACTTTGTCCCGGACGCCTTCTATCTAATTCTACTTGAATTTCTTGTGCCGAAATTTCTAGTTGTGGAGGACAACCATCAATCACAACCCCCACACCACCGCCGTGAGATTCACCAAAAGTAGTTATACGAAATAGATGACCAAAAGTGTTGCCCATGATCTTAAAGAAAAAGGATGAGGCTTATGTATTTTACCTAGAGTTTGTGCAAAAGTTAATTTTATGCTTTGGCACTCGGAATGTTTGATGTATAGCCTATCTTTTACCTAGACAAATAAGAAAGCGCCCTCCGTTACCAGAGGGCGCTCTCTTATTTAGCTAAACTTCAGAATTAACCGTTGATAGCAGGAGCAGTTAAAGCTACAGGAGCGGAATCACCAGCAGCCAAATCAAGCGGGAAGTTGTGAGCATTAC
>NZ_JBALDD010000086.1:0-45610 GCF_036917555.1 Nostoc sp.
AATAACAAATGAGTACGCCGAAATAACAAATGAGTACGCCGAAATAACAAATGAGTACGCCGAAATAACAAATGAGTACGCCGAAATAACAAATGCGTTCGCCAAAATAACAAATGAGTACGCCGAAATAACAAATGAGTACGCCGAAATAACAAATGCGTAGGCGTAGCCAGCATTTCGACAAAGCTTAGTGACCACCCTAACGTAATTAGTAATTGGGCATTGCTTATTTCTCCTTGTCACCCACTCCCAATACTGTTCGGTTAAGGCAAGAGACGCGATGAATCGCCGTCTCTACAATGTCGCGTCTTTTGTCTTGACGGCGATTTATCGTATCTTTGTGATCTAAAATTTTCATCAAAAAACCTTAACCGAACTGTATTGCCCCCACTCCCTACTCCCTATTCCCTATTTCCTTTGATTTTTATTTGCTCTAGACTCGACCTTAAGGCAGCTTTGTCAGATCATGAAGAATGATTAAGAAAAACGAGTATAGACAAATATGATAAAAATGCTAGCTGAAAACTTGATGGGAATTGAGACAAGCTTACAAATTAATTGGGTTTGGCTAAATGCCAGCTTACAGTTTGCTAGTTGGGCACTCTTCTCACTTTTACTCGCTGAGATATTCAGAGACAGTTACCATGCTTTGTGTCACCAAGTCAATTGGCTTGCTAAATGGCACAACAAGCACCACATGGCTTATCGCCGCGATTTATCGATAGTTTCCCTGAAAGTTTACCAAGAATCCCAGCTCTATCACGACATTTTAGAGTCGAGTCTACTGCTGGTGGTATTGGTAGTCATTGCCTTAATTGTCCAGCAAATGGGGTTATGGCTAGGTGTAGCTTATGGTTGCACCTTTTTGTATGGCGCGTCTGTGCGATATTTTCAGGGAAAAATTGATACAGATTACAACCACCTACCCGGCCCTTTAGAGACAATTCCATCCATTTGGTGGGTGAATCGGTCTTACCATTGGCGGCATCATTTTGATGATGTCAACGCTTACTACAGTGGTGTCTTTCCTCTAGTGGATAAAATTCTTGGTACAGGACTATCTCTCAAAGGTAAAACCATTGCTTTAACCGGAGCATCAGGAGCGTTGGGGCAAGCGTTGGCGGCTGAACTTGTAAAGAATAATGCTAAAGTCGTGGCATTAACCACTAATCCAGAAAAATTAGTAGAGCAAGTTGGGGTGAAGGTGGTTTCCTGGCAGTTGGGCAACGAAGCCAATCTCAGGGATAGTTTAGAGAAAGTAGATATTTTAATTATCAATCACGGAGTGAATGTCTACGCCAGCCGCACACCGGAGGCTATCAACTCCTCTTATGAAGTGAATACCTTTTCAGCATTGCGGTTGATAGATATATTTTCGACAACTGTAACAGGCCCACAAGCAAAAGCAACCAAGGAAATCTGGGTGAACACTTCTGAGGCTGAGGTTTCTCCAGCACTGAGTCCGCTTTATGAACTCAGCAAAAGAGCGTTAGGAGATATTGTTACCCTCAAGCGTTTGGATGGGGATTGTGTAATTCGCAAGTTAATTCTTGGCCCATTTAAGAGTCAACTGAATCCTTATGGAGTGATGTCTGCACAGCAAGTTGCTCGTGCGATTTTATTTTTGGCACGCCGTGACTTCCGAAATATTATTGTGGCAATAAATCCTCTTACTTATCTGCTGTTTCCCTTAAAGGAAACTAGTACGTCACTATACTATCGACTCTTCAGCCAGACAGTGAAAAGTGAACAGGACTTACGCAAACAATAGTCAAAAAAAATGATTTTCTTCTTAGGGGCAATTCATGAATTGTCCCTGAGCGCGTGTAGTTTTGCGAAGTTTGATTTGCGATGCCTGTGGCTGGCTAGTTCTTCGTAGATATAACTCAGAAATTGCTCGATAAGATCGATCTGAAACTGGACTATGGCAGAAGATGATGCGACGGTTTCCGGTTGAGGAGTGAAAGTGAGAGCCTTAGCCTTCCTAATCTCAAACAAATACACCCATTATCCCTGAGCGTTGAAGGTGTTGGGTGTAGTACTGTTGTTTACTCAAGCGTATTTAGGGACTGGCTCATGACCGCATTTATTAAGCTATCTAGCAAGCGATCGCGCGATAAAAATATGAGTTCTTTTCCATACAACATTTCTTGTAATATCACGTAGGATACCAGCGAACCAAAAAAAATATGAGCCATTGCTTCTGGGTCGGTGATTCCTAATTCTGGATGAGCTGCAAAATACTGACTCAGCATTTGCCGACCGCGTAGCACAACAGTTTGAGTATAAAGTTTGGCTAGTTCAGGAAAGTTTTGTGACTCGGTGATAATCAAACGCAACAATGCCAAATAATCGGGATTATCAGCGACTTTAGTTAAATAAATTTCAGCAATTTGACGCAAAAAAATCGCTGGTTCAACATGTAATTTTTCTGTGCAAAAAATACTTTGAAAACAAGCGAGGGTCAATCGTTCTATCAACGCTTTAAACAGCCCTTCTTTATCTTGAAAGTGACTGTATATTGTTTGCTTAGATACTCCAGCCGCCGCGCTAACACGATCCATACTTGTTCTCGCGTAACCCTCCTTCAAAAATACCTGTATAGCTCCTTGCAAGATTTGCTCCTGCTTTGGAGCGATCGCAGGTAAAGGATTTTCTAGTTGGAAAGTAGGGTTTATGGGCATGAAAAGTAAACTTTTTGACTTACTATCTTGTATTATCATACTAGACAGTCTAGTATATTGACACAGAATTCAGAATTTTCAATTTACAAAATATTTTTCACAATCCAGGGTGCTACCATGACTCAGACTATCCCAACATCCCCGGAAAATCTCAAAGATGCAGTATCAAAGCAGCAAAGCCGCAAGAAACCGATCCTTTTAGCGATCGGGGTGCTGCTGGTGGTGGGTGGTATTGGCTACGCGGTGTGGCGCTCTCAACCGCAAGTATCAGCAAATGTAGTGCAAGTTAGTGGACGGATTGAGGGTTATGAAACCGAGATTGGGATCAAGCGTTCTGGAAGAATTGAGACAATTGCCGTGCGGGAAGGGGCAGCAGTTAAAAAGGGACAAGAGTTAATTAAGTTAGATGACACAGACGATCAATTGCTGCAACAACAACTACTTGGTACACAAGCAAGAGTGACATCTGCTAGGTATGATGAACAGCAGGCAATTTCAGATGTAGAGCGAGTCACCAGAGAAATTCAAGAAATTAACAGCCAAATTAACGAAGCCAAACTGAATTTGCGGCAGTCTCAAGGAGATACTCAAGGAAGAATTGAGCAGGCACAAGCAAATGTCGCAGCAGCTAAAGCCACATTAGTGCAAGCACAAGCGCAAGTTAAACAAGCAGCCGCAGAAGTTAATTTAGCAAAAATCAACCGCGATCGCTATGCCCAATTGGTAAAAGAAGGGGCAATCAATCAACAACAATTCGATCAAGCCCAAACTACTCTAGATACAGCAATAGCAACCCTAGAAGCACGACAGGCAGCAGTTAATGCCGAACGCCAGCAATTAAAGGCTACATCAGGAGCGCTAACTCAAGTTAAAACTACAGGTTTTAATCCTGACATTCGCAATGCTCAGTTAACAGCATTAGTCAGAAAGCAGCAGCAAAGTGATGCTCAACTTAAATCTGCACAGGCGAAAGTCAACTCTGCCCGTGCCAAAGTAAAAGATGCTCAAGCATCAAATCAACAAATCCTCACCCAGATTGCAGACTCCAAAAAAGATTTAAATGTAGTTAGTCCCTTAAATGGAATAGTGACAGCCCGTAGTGTCGAACCAGGTGGAATAGTTAGCAGTCAGACTAATATTTTGACAATTGTTGACCCCAAAACAGTCTATTTTAGAGGTTTTATTCCCGAAGGTGATATTGGCAGAGTGCGTCTAGGACAAACAACAAAAATCTTCATTGATTCTGCACCGGGGAAACCATTAGAAGGTAAAGTAATCGCCATCGATCCGCAAGCTTCATTTACACCAGAAAATATTTACTTTCAAAAAGATCGAGTCAGACAAGTAATAGGGATTCGGATCAAAGTTCAAAACCCTGATAGCTGCTTTAACCCCGAAAAACCTTATAGTGAATCAGATTTACCCTGCGCCAAAATGGGGATGCCAGCAGATGCCGAAATTAATTTGAAGGCAGGGGGCAGGGGGCAGGAGGTCACTGAGCGACTTGCCCTGAGCGTAGTCGAAGGGAGTCAAAGTGAGGCAGGAGGTAGAAGGGAATGAAACAGCAAATTACTACTTTCTCTCCAAACTTACCCCGATCATCTAGTCTGCCAACCACAGCAATTGAAATTCGCGGTTTGCACAAACACTATGGAAACTTAGCTGCTGTGCGGGGAATTGATTTGAGTGTCCACAAAGGTGAAATGTTTGGATTAATTGGCCCTGATGGTGCGGGGAAAACTAGTACATTTCACATTTTGGGTGGTGTAATGGAAGCAACGGCGGGGGAGGTGCAAATATTTAATCAACCTGCACGAGATGCCCGATTAATCACAGGTTATCTCACTCAACAGTTTTCGCTGTATTTGGATTTGAGTATTGATGAAAACTTGCGTTATGCAGCAGGATTACGGCAAGTAGCAAATGATTTATTAAGGGAACGCCGCAATAAATATTTAAAATTAATGAATTTAGAGCGATTTGGCGATCGCTTAGTGGGACAACTTTCTGGTGGGATGAAACAAAAACTGGCGCTGTGTTGTGCTTTGGTTTCGCAACCAGAAGTATTGTTACTAGATGAACCTACCACGGGTGTTGATCCAGTTTCCCGGCGGGAGTTTTGGGATGTGCTAGGAGAATTATCAGCCGAGGGGATGACAATTGTAGTTGCTACACCATACTTAGACGAAGCTGAACGCTGTCACCGCGTGGCTTTGATGTACAGTGGGCAAATTCATGAAGTTGGCACACCCGCAGACTTACGGGCTAACTTAGGCTTGCATCGCTTAGAAGTGCGAACAGCCAACCTGGAAGCGACAGAAGAAATACTCTCCCAGGCTACTCAAACAAATATAGTAGATGTGCAAACTTTTGGCGATCGCTTGGATGTCCTCGTTAAAGATATAAATTCCGGCGAAACCCAAGTCCAGAAACTACTGCAACAACATAAGTTACCTTCTCCCAGTATCGAACATGGCGAACCCACATTAGAAAACGTCTTTGTCACGCGCCTGCGACAACAAGGTTCTGCACCGCAATTTTTCCCGTTTCCTCGTTTTCGCAAAAGAGGAATGGGAAACACAACGGAAGTAGCTATATATGCTCACAATCTCAGCCGTGTTTTTGGCAAGTTCCAAGCCGTTAAAGATGTCAATGTCGAAGTCCGCTATGGCGAAATTTTCGGGTTGTTAGGTGCTAATGGTGCTGGAAAAACCACCACCATTAAGATACTGTGTGGATTACTAGAAGCAAGTGGCGGTGAAATTTCCTTGGGTGGTGAAACAGGAAATCTGCGTAGTGCAGACTTACGGCGACGCATTGGTTATATGAGTCAAAAATTCACCCTTTACGACGATTTAACTATTCTGCAAAATCTCGAATTTTATAGCGGAGTTTACGGCGTACCTCGCAAACTTCGACGGGAAAAAATTGATTGGGTAATTGCTACCTGTGGCTTAGAAGGGCAAGCAAATATGATTACTGGGCAGCTACCAGGTGGTTGGAAACAGCGAGTTGCTTTCGGTGCTTGCGTGATGCACGAACCAGATATTTTATTTTTAGACGAACCAACATCAGGAGTAGATCCGTTGGCGCGTCGCCAATTTTGGAAGCTGATTAATGACTTCGCCCGCAACGGTACAGCCATTTTAGTGACAACCCACTATCTAGAAGAAGCTGAACAGTGCAATCGCATGAGTTTTATGGTTGCAGGAGAAACCGTCGCCGAAGGTTCACCTAGTTCTGTCAAAGCCTCGCAACCGGGACAACTAATAGAAATTATTGTCAATCAAAACCAAGTAGCTTCTAAAATCCTAAAACAACACTTTGAGTCTTGGCGCATCTCGATTTTCGCTGATAGTTTACACGTTGTTCTCGATCATCCTGAACAGGAAATAAATCAACTAACTCAACTTTTAGCAGCTAATCAAATTACCATCAATTCTTTACGTCCCATTCCTTTTTCTTTAGAAGATGCCTTTATTGGTATAGTACAGCGATCGCAATAGAAAAAGAGTATCTGTATAGAGAATTCTACCCCAAAAAACTCCGCGTTACTCTGCGCTAACCTCCGCGCTCCTACCCTGCGGGAAGGCGTTCGCGTAGCGTCTCGTAGAGAAGCGCCTATGCATTTAAAAACACTACGATTTTAGGCAAAGCCGTACTTAATATAGATGAAAAGAATTTTGGCTCAATGTGTCAAAGAAATAGCTCAATTTCGCCGCGATCGCCTGACATTGGCACTAGCATTTTTATTGCCATTCATTACCTTAGTAATTTTTGGCTTTGCGATTAGATTAGAGAGTAAAGATATTCCTTTAATTGTGCAAGACTTTAACCACACAAACTTAAGTAACAGCTATATTGAAAGACTATATGCCACCAATCAATTTATACCTAAACAATGGTCTGGTGGCAATCCCATTCGCGATGCTATAGATAAGGGAATTGCTAAAGCCGCAGTAATTATTCCGCCGGAATTTAGCCGTGATATTCAAGCAGGTAGAAATACAAATGTACAAATATTAATCGATGCCACTGATGTTAATAATGCCCGTGTAATTAGAAATAGTATTCAAAGAGTGACAAACTTTTTTATGCAAGAGCATGGACTGCTACCTGCTACTAGTAGTATTACAGCACGAATGCGTTTATGGTTTAATCCTGGGAGATTAGAATCGCTGTATATTGTACCAGGAACTTACGGAGTTGTACTGTGGATTTTTCCTTCATTGCTCTCTGCGATCGCAATGGTACGGGAAAAAGAAAAAGGGACAATTTTACAAGTCTACACTTCTAGTATTAGTGCCACTGAACTGTTACTTGGTAAAGGATTAGCATACCTATTAATTGCCATCGCCGAGGCATTATTAGTCATGGTATTAGGCTCAATTATTTTCCAAGTTGGCATAGTTGGCAACCCCATAACATTAGTAGTTGGCACTTTACTATTTCTGACAGATAGTGTTTTTTTTGGATTACTTTTAGGAGTCCGCAGTAGTAACCAAAATGCTGCTGTACAAGGCGTTTCTCTCGTAGGCTTTATCACATCCTTATTACTATCAGGTTTTATTTATCCCCTCAATAATATTCCTTTCCCCTTGTCATTACTACCTAACATAATTCCGGCGCGTTATTACATCGATATCACTCGTGATGCCTTCGTGCGTGGTACAGGATTTGGCGGAGTTTGGTTTGATTTACTCATGCTTGCAGCTTTGGGATTAGTATTTTTCAACGTATCACGCCGAGTTTTAAGCCGAATGCAATTACCAAATTAATCTCTCTATATTTTCTGTAGTTTGATAAAAAGTAACTTTATGAAACTTATTCAGCGATTATTTGATAGTCCATTTTGGGCGTTAATGCGGAAAGAAATTAATCAAATTCTCCGCAATAAGCAATTAATTGTTCTCTTAGTTGTCCCACCAACAGTCCAATTATTGTTGTATGGCTTCATCCTCAATCCCGACGTTCATAACTTACGATTAGGTGTCATTGACTATGCCAACGTCAGCGCTAGTCGGGAGTTAGTTTCAGCTATGACATCAAATCGAATTTTCACCTTAGAATCTGTACCAAGCAGTGAAAAAGCATTAAGTCGTCAGGTAGAAGAAGGAAAGCTAGATGTTGGGGTAATAATTCCTCCCGATTTTCCGCGTCAACTGGCACGAAAATCAGCAGAAATTCAAGTATTTATTGATGCAGTAAATGCTAATACAGCCGGAATTGCCGGAAATTATATGAATCAAATTATCCAGCAATATAATCTGCAATTAGCCCAAGGTAAAGTAAATCCCCCAGTTTCACCTGAAGTTGTATTTCTTTACAATCCCGGACTGACAAGTAGTTGGTTTTTTGTCCCAGGAGTTATGGGTTTAGTTTTAACATTAATTGGCACATTAGTATCAGCAATTACTGTTGTTCGGGAAAAAGATACCGGAACTTTAGAACAATTATTAATGACTCCGGCTGCTAACTGGCAAATATTACTATCAAAAATCGTCCCTTTAGCATTTTTATTAATGGGAGATGTTTTATTAGCTATCACTTTAGCAACAGTAATATTTCATGTACCATTTCGAGGCAATTTCCTATTATTTTTCGCGCTATCAAGTATGTATGTATTTGTCGGGATTAGCTTGGGTATTTTGTTAGCTACTGTGAGTAGTTCGCAACAACAGGTAGTTTTGACAGCTTTCTTTATTAATTTACCAATGGTACAAACTTCTGGAGCGATCGCACCCATTGAAGCCATGCCACCTTTGTTTCAAATCTTATCCCTACTCAATCCCCTGCGCCATTACATTGCGATCGTTCGAGGTATTTTGCTCAAAGGTGTTGGCTTAGATGTACTGTGGATGAATGTTTTAGCTTTAGTCGCTTTTGCTGTTGTGTTATTAACTATTAGTATTAGTAAGTTTCGCAGTCAATTAAGCTAAAAGACATGTCCTTAGATTGGAACTTTGTGAGGTACAGATAATCGTAGGGGCACAACATGTTCATTGGTGTCAACTTAAGGTTAAAGCCAGTCTAGAAAAAGCTTTTAGCAGATTATCTCGTTCCCAGTCTCCGACTGGGAATGCCCCTCATTGAGGCTCCGCCTCCCGAACTCGCGGCAAAGCCACCAGGAGTAGCATTTTCAGCCTCTAGCTGAAAACGAGATTTTAAAAGGGTTTTGGCTTAAGTTTACACCAATGCAACATATTCTGCCCCTACCCATGTACTCAGGCTGGAGAGTTTCACCGTCTCCAAGATACTACACGATGATGCAAAGCACCCGCCAAAGGCGATGTCTACGATGGTCACTGAGCTTGTCGTTCGCGCAGCGTCTCGTAGAGAAGTGCAGGCTATGCCTACGCAAAACTACATAATTCGGTAAAATTAGGTAAAGTAATTTTTTCGCTTGTTAAACAAAGGCATCATCAAACCCATGCAACTGAAACTCAGTGCATCTCGACTTCCCTTCGCCCCCCTCTTGTTAATCGCCCCCTTTTTCCTATGGGGGACGGCAATGGTAGCCATGAAAGGAGTGATACCCCATACCACACCGCTATTCATGGCAGGTGTGCGTCTGATACCAGCAGGGATGTTAATTCTGATTGCAGCAGCATTCATGGGTAAACCTCAGCCGAAGGGTTGGGCTGCATGGCTGTGGATTGCCTTATTTGCCCTAATAGATGGGACGCTGTTTCAAGGCTTTTTGGCAGAGGGATTAGTCAGAACTAGTGCAGGGTTAGGGTCTGTGATGATTGACTCGCAACCCTTGGCTGTTGCTTTGCTGTCGTTGTGGCTATTCCAAGAACACATCGGTTTTTGGGGATGGCTGGGGCTAGGCTTGGGAGTCACGGGCATTAGTTTAATTGGCTTACCTGATGAGTGGATTTTACATTTTTTCGACTCAGGCGCAAATATGACAATCGCTAACTGGCAAGATTTGTTTGCTAGTGGCGAGTGGTTAATGCTGTTAGCAGCACTATCAATGGCAGTAGGAACAGTGTTGATTCGGTTTGTGTGCCGACATGCTGACCCTGTAAGCGCTACAGGATGGCACATGATTTTGGGCGGCTTGCCACTATGGGGAATTTCATCAGTTGTTGAATCCCAGCAGTGGGAGAATCTGGGAGGATCTGATTTCATGGCCTTGGGTTATGCTACCGTATTTGGCAGTGCGATCGCTTATGGGTTATTCTTCTACTTTGCCTCTAGTGGCAGTCTTACGAGTCTTAGTTCTCTCACCTTCCTGACACCCGTCTTTGCGCTACTATTCGGCAATCTTTTCCTCTCAGAAGTCCTCAGTCCGTTGCAGTGGGTAGGAGTATTTCTCACTTTAATCAGCATCTATCTCATTAACCAACGTGATACTTTAGCAGGACAAAACGACACAGTTACTGTCGGCGAGATAGCAAATATACAGCAACCAGTTTTAGAAGCATCTGCTAAAAAATTGAACCCCATAAGCCTAGCAATTAGAGAATCTGATCCAGAAATATTACCCTAACTTGTTAAAATAATTCTTAATTGGTAATTAAGTAGGCGATGAGGAGAAATCAATTCAAAATTCACGCATTCAAAATTCACGCATTCAAAATTAAAGAACTTCTGCCTCCTACCTCCTGCCTCCTACCTCCTTTTTCCAAATACCCCATTCCCATTCGCAATTCCCAATTAAAAATGACAGTTAACATTTGGTCGTCTAGAAGCTATTGTGGTATCGAAGATTTGAAAAGCACTTTCAGGCTGAAACTTGCAATATGAGGCTATGCCGTTCCTCAATTCTGATATTTACCTGTTTTTCCTGCGTGGGTTTTTACCCAAATCGCTTAAGCGCAGCCACACCTAACCTAGCACCTGAAATTTTAGAACTTGCACAAGCTAGTTCGACAGTTACTGCTAGTCCGACTGTTTTGAGATATGGTAGTCGAAAATCAGATGTGCAGAGACTACAAACCCAATTAAAGCAGTTGGGATACTACAGGGGCGTGGTAGATGGAGAGTATAATACCAGTACGGATATCGCTGTAGTTAAATTCCAGAAAGTAAACGGTTTAAAATTAGATGGAATTGCTGGCCCGGCGACTCAGGAGAAACTGCAAGCAGCAATGGAGGCTAAAAAGCAGTTTGTTACCTCTCCAATAGTTACCTCTATTGCTCCAACTTTTACAAATCCCAAACCATCTGAGAGAGGTTTTGTCTGGTGGTTACTATTTGCCATTGGAGTTCTAGGATGTACTGGCGCACTTTTTTATCTGCTGAGGTCATTTCAGAAGGTAAAGCAAGTGCAAAAGTCCGAAATATCAGAGCCTAAAAGTTTGAGTGAAGCTAACAAAGAACCGATTACACCACCTTTACTGGAGACTGTCACTATTTTACAAACACCTCCACCACCAGTTTCCACACAATTACTGCTACCAGAAAAAACTTCCCGTCTTGCTAAACTCAACATCGTTGACGAATTAATTCAAGATTTACGCAGTTCTGACCCAACGAAGCGGCGCAAGGCTATTTGGGATTTGGGTCAGCAAGGAGATTCGCGGGCAATTCAGCATCTGGTTGACCTGATAATTGATGCTGATTCTCAAGAAAGTAGCTTAATTTTGGCAGCTTTGTCAGAAATTGGCATCCGCACACTCAAACCAATGAACCGTGCTTTAGCAATTTCAATCCAAGATGAAAGTCCACAAGTGCGGCAAAATGCGATCCGTGACCTGACGCGTGTTTATGACATGATGGGTCAAATGAGTCAGATGTTGCACCATGCCCTAGAAGACCCAGATGCCGATGTGCAAGCAACAGCACGATATGCTTTAACTCAGATGAATCGAATACGTGGCTTGCCGGAACAACAGAATCTACAGGAAGATTCTGATAATGATTCACAACAATAGAGCAGAAGTGACGTCGCAACTCTTAGAGACGCTGCACGTAGCAAGATCCCCAAAGGGGTACGCTCCGAATTCAAAATTCTTGCATTATTGATCCCCATAAATAAATTTAGTTGCTCTGTATCCTTTTCGTTTTCGGTCATTTGATTTTAGATATTAGATTTTTCCTTCAATCCAAAATCTAATATCTAAAATTGGCAGTCTACCAAGCTGAATCTGCTGTCAGCTTAAAAATATTTCAACTGGATTTGGATATTGGTATCTGGTCCTGCTACTAAAAATGCTGCTTCGCTAAATTTGGGCGCTCTTGTGCGAATTTCTGGGTTGCTGGAAAATCCAAAACCTTCGCTTGGTATACCAAAAATATTGCTATTGAGAGTGCGGTCATTATTTTGGTCGTGAAAGACAGCAACGGCGTAACTACCTGCTTTCAAGTTATCAAAGGTAATTGGTAAAGGATTTTCAGTAATCTTGGTACACTGCTTTTGTAAGACGCGATCGCGATCGCTAGGAAATCCTTTACTGCTAGCAAATATACTGGCACAGACTTGCCCTTCTTTATTCTTCAAGCCATCAATTTCCACGGTGAGTTTGCCGTTAAAATTTGCCTTGGCACTAAATGACCATGCCAAATTTCCCATAACTGCCAATAGCAGCATACTAACTCTTAAGCCTTTAAGCATAAAATTTTCACAAGGTAAAATGCGATCGGTAAATTATTGAAGGAGGCAGGGGGCAGCGTTTCGACTACGCTCAACAACCAGGCAGAAGGTTTTATTCACAAGGGATTCAGACCTGGGATAACCACCAAATTTTTAATTTAGTGAGGGTCTTAAACCCTTGCTTTAGCCACTTGTTTAAAAACCAAAAACTCAAATAATCTTAGTAGGAGTTTAATAAACTATTGGCACATCTGTAAATATTTTTTATAGTTCTTCGTAAGAAATTTATGATGTATTTTCTGATCATTCTCTGTATCAGTTATTTATTTTTCTGGAAACACAGTTTTTCTAATATAAAAAACTCTGATTAAAGAAAAATATAAATACTCCTTCACAGAAATTATGAAACTAGTTCCTGATTTCACTTTGGTAAATTTATGCCTAAACGGATAAATTTGACTGATTGTCTATTTACTCAAACCAAAAAACTGTATCATAAAACACATTTTTTGGTTTTGTGATGAAATATAACTCATGATGCAACAAAAAAGCAACCATATCCTTTATAGCTACGTATTTTCCGATATCATAATTGGACAATTTTGGATGTTGTTAACTTTTTATACAAAGAGTTAATTCTTTGTGACTTAAAGGTATATCAATTCATCGCTGCACTCAAAATTTTGTATTAAAAGCAACGCAGATTTCCCACACTTATCCTGAGATAGTAGTTTGATCGAGCTATTTATACAAAATACAGCGTTTTGCAACTACATGACTCACATAGAATTGTTACAACAAGGCTAACAAACCTAATTTCCCTAAAGAAACCGGGTTTAGAGTACCTGTAATATGGGAGACTTGGCAATATTCCCTATAAATCAGATTTAAGATGAGTAACACAATTTCGGATATTGCAGTCAAGACGATCAACGGTGAGGATAAGCAATTAAACGACTACACCGGGAAGGTACTCTTAATTGTAAATGTAGCTTCCTTCTGCGGTTATACTTCTCAATACGAGGAGTTAGAAAAGTTGAACCAAAAGTATGGAGAAGCAGGTTTACGTATTTTGGGATTCCCTTGTAACGATTTTGGAGCGCAGGAACCAGGAAGCAATGAAGAAATTGTGCAATTGTGCACGAGTAAATATGGTGTTACCTTTGAACTATTCGATAAAGTTCATGCCAAAGGCTCACAGCAGCATCCACTTTATGAGCGACTTACTAAAGCCGTTGAGCCAACAGGAACTGTTGCTTGGAACTTTGAAAAATTTTTAGTTAATAAGCAAGGTGAAGTAGTAGCTCGATTTAATAGTAGTGTCCAGCCAAATTCACCAGAGATAATTGCCACAATTGAGAAAGAATTAGCGAAATAGTCATTAGGTAAAAATCTCTGTACTATTAAATTATTGACTGTTAGCTCTGGACTGTTAAAATTATTTACTTCCAGACAATTAATTGAGAATCTTCTCTCAATGAGTAGTTTAATTTATTTGTATCTAATTTGTCATGAACCTTGCAATCATTGGTTGTGGTTATGTTGGTTATAAAGTTGCTCAATATTGGCAGCAAGATATGAATTTTGTTGTCAGTGTAACCACAACTTCGCCTGAGCGTATCCCTGCCCTACAATCAGTATCTCAAAGAGTTATAGTTACCTGTGGTAATGATATAGATAGTCTAAAATCAGTTTTGCACAATCAAGATGTTGTACTTTTGAGTGTTGGGGCAAAAAGTGGAGAAGTTTATGAAAAAACTTATCTACAAACTGCCCAAACTTTAGTTTCGTGTTTACAACAGATTAAGAGTGTAAAACAAATAATATACACAGGTAGTTATGCAGTATATGGTGACAGGAATGGTGTATGGGTAGATGAAGAAACACCGCTTGCACCTGCTAATTTAAATGCACAAATTCTCCGCAAAACAGAAGATGTGTTACTATCAGCATCTAGCGAAAATCTCCGTGTTTGTATTTTCCGCTTAGGAGGGATTTATGGAACTGGTAGAGAACTGTTGAAAATATTTGGTAGATATTCTGGTACAACCCGTCCGGGCAATGGTGAAGATACCACAAATTGGATTCATCTAGATGATATTGTTGGTGCAATAGAATTTGCCCGTCACCGTCGTTTGCAAGGAATTTACAATCTGGTAGATGATGCACATCTCACCAGCCGAAACTTGCTAGATAACTTATTTGAAAAACATAATTTACCCAAAGTAGAATGGGATACATCTATCAAGAGTACTCGCCCATATAATGCTTGGGTATCGAATGAAAAGCTCAAAGAAGCTGGATACGAGTTGATTCATCCACAAATGATTTTTTAGCAAGTATTAAAAACTAGGAATTATGCAACCATCTGCTGTAGCTAACACAACCAATTTGACAGCATCTCCTAGCCAGTTTTACAGTTGGCAAAATTATCGTTGTGCCTACGAAGTTCATCAACCAATTAATACAACATTTGAGAGCATTTCCTTACTATTAATTCATCCGATTGGCGTGGGATTGTCGCGGCGATTTTGGCAGCGATTTTGTCGCGAGTGGTATAATACAGGTCAGCGTAATTCAATTTACAACCCTGATTTACTAGGATGTGGTGAAAGTGATATGCCCCGTATAGCTTACACTCCTAGTGATTGGGCAGAACAGTTGCAGTGCTTTTTACAAACAGTAGTCCAAAAACCTGTTATTGTTGTAGTGCAAGGCGCTTTATTGCCAGTTGCCATCCAATTAGTCCAAAAGGAATCAAATTTAATTGCTGGACTGGTACTTTCTGGGCCACCAACGTGGGCTTTGATGACAAATAAACCACCAGAATGGCAGGAAAAATTCCTTTGGAATGTGTTAGATTCGCCTTTTGGCAGTGCTTTTTATCGCTATGCACGCACCCCAAAATTTTTACGTTCTTTCTCGATTCGTCAACTTTTTGCTTCTGAAAATGCTGTGGATGCAGAGTGGTTGAATACATTGCTTGCAGGTGCAGAAAATCCTGCTAGCCGCCATGCAGTGTTTTCTTTTTTAGCAGGGTTTTGGCGAGATGATTATACTAGTTTTATTGACTCGATTCAGCAACCAACATTAGCAGTTATGGGAGAAACTGCATCGAGTATTAGCCAAGACAATAAAAAAGAAACGCCAGATGAACGCTTGGCTCACTATCTTGCTTGTTTGCCTAAAAGTCGAGGTATAAAAATAAATGGGCGTAATGTTTTACCCTATGAATCAACTGCTGAGTTTGTAGCAGCGATCGCTCCATTCATTAATGAAGTTTTTTAGCTGATTGATAGTTACATTGTACCAGTTCTCCCATGATAAGTTATGACTGGAATTGATTATTAAAGGCAAGCAAAACTATGTTACCCAATCATCAAGGACAAAAAGTACCCAATGTCACTTTTCATACTCGCAATAACAACGAGTGGGTGGATGTGACAACCGATAAGCTATTTGCTAATAAAACAGTAGTTGTCTTCTCTTTACCGGGTGCTTATACTCCGACTTGTTCATCTACCCATCTCCCTGGCTACAACGAATTAGCTCCAGTTTTCAAAGCAAATGGTGTTGATGACATTATCTGTATTTCTGTTAATGATGCCTTTGTGATGAATGAATGGGCAAAGGATCAAGAGGCAGAAAATATCACATTACTTCCTGATGGGAATGGCGAATTTACTGAAGGTATGGGTCTGTTGGTAGATAAATCAGACTTGGGGTTTGGGAAGCGATCGTGGCGCTATTCTATGCTGGTGAAAGATGGTGTAATTAACCAGATGTTTATTGAACCAGAGGAGCCAGGAGATCCCTTTAAGGTGTCGGATGCTGAGACAATGCTCAGATACATCAACCCCCAAGCAGTTAAGCCCGAAGTAGTTTCCCTGTTTGCGAAAGTGGGTTGTCCTTTCTGTGCGCGTGCTAAGGCAATGCTCAAGGAACATGGCATCAACTACGAAGAAATTACCTTAGGCAAGGATATCACCACACGGTCGTTAAAAGCAGTTGCAGGTGCGACAACAGTTCCCCAAGTGTTTATCGATGGTAAATTAATTGGTGGTTCTGAGGCATTAGAAGCCTATTTCGCTGCTAAATAGGGTTGAGTAGGGTTGCAATACTGCGTAGGTTTTGCCTAAAAAATAGAAATATGTAGGTTGGGGAGCTACTGCGCCCTTACGGTTTCCCGATTTGTTCGCTTTTAGCGTTCCCGTAAGGTAGCAAGTGGCGTTTGAGAAACGAAACCCAAGATTTTGCGGGGTTTGTTGGGTAACGCTTAAGCTCAACCCAACCTACGAATATTCTTAACCGAGCGGTATTGAGTTGGGGTACACTTCAGGTGAAAGTCATGATATTTTTGACCGCAGCCTGATTTGTGAAAATTGAAAACCACAGATTCCCGACTTCGTAAAAGTTGTCGGGGATTTTGTTTTTCGTCAACAGTTAACAAATCTTCAGATGGGTAGATGTATTTTTGTGCAGCTATTCACTAGCGATCAGATAAAATTGATTCGGATTAAATTTACATTTATTTAAAAGACAATATGTTTGCCAGAATTCGCCGAATTTTGAGTCAATTTTTTAGTAAATCAAGGACAATTAACAACGAGCCACTGAATAAAGTCAGTTTAATTGTCATTATTATAATTGATATTTTTATCTTGATTAATGTTTTTACTGGACTCGATGATATTAGCAGATGGCATATCAGTCCAACTCAGGCTTATCCATGTTATTCAGAGTGGCAAAATTACCAGACAAAAACTACTAAAGATAAAGATTATGAAATTGTTAGACTTTCATTGTCATCTTACACGAACAATCAATTTAGTTTTCGGGTAAACTATCAACAAGCCGAAGCAGGACATCTGGGTAAGGTTTCTCAAACGTGCTTGCAATATGCCGATTACAAAGATAAGATTAACAATCCTGAAAAGCAGCAAATTATCAAGACTATCGAGCAAAAACAAGCGAAAATTAGTAGGCTTGAACAAGCCAATAGCACTA
This sequence comes from Nostoc sp., assembly GCF_036917555.1. Classification (GTDB taxonomy): domain Bacteria; phylum Cyanobacteriota; class Cyanobacteriia; order Cyanobacteriales; family Nostocaceae; genus Nostoc. Next base: position 17,236 of record NZ_JBALDD010000086.1, read on the forward strand.
TTAAATCTCAATATGACTCAACGCTATTAGAAAAAATTGCCGGACAGAACCGCGAACAATCAATTAATCAAGTCAGTGCAGAAAAAGCTAAACAGGCATTAGAAGAAAATAATCGTCAAATTTCTACTCTTAAACAAGAAACTTCTATTCTTAAAAATGAACTACTTTCCAAACCAGAAAGCATTAGTTTTATAAATTTTCTTAAAGATGACAATCGATTTCAAGAAGTCGAGAAAGGCTATCAGCAGGCATCATTTTGGAATCCAAGTATCCAGCTTGGTTTTCAGTCTCTCTTTCTTTTACCACTGATTCTCATTGCCTTATCAGTTCATAAACTTGCGCAAAGAAGAGGATATGGACTCGTTTCGCTAATTAGCTGGCATTTGCTAGTTATCTTTTTTATCCCATTAATCGTTAAAATATTTGAATTTCTGCAAGTAGGTGCAATATTTAGATTTTTATTTGATATAGTCAGCGCCATTTTTGGCGGTTTACTTTTCCTGATAAATTATGTTTATATCTTGCTGATTCCAGTTATTGGTTTTGGAATCATCCAGTTTTTTCAAAAATTTGTCTTTAACGCTAAAGTCCAAGCAGCTAGCAGAGTTCAAAAATCACGATGTGTCAATTGTGCCAAGCAAATTCGACATCTTGATACTTACTGTCCACACTGCGGTTATTATCAGTACATTGAATGCCACAACTGTCATAATCTTACTTATAAGCATTTGTCGTACTGTAAACATTGTGGAACTTCTCAAGTTTCCAGTAATTTGTAATCAGTGAAGTCGTCGATCGCCTTTTTAATTTAGATATGGAAAAAGAGAAACAAATCAATCCAGAGAGTCAATCGCCGCTTGATTTTCTCAAAAACCTGTTGATTGCTCGTTGGCGATCGCTCTTACTCCTTTTGCTCGGAGTCTATTTACCTTTGCAGATTTTTGAAATCCTGACTGTGAAGATATGGGAGAATCAAGCGGGCTTTCCGTGGGATGTACCGATTCTGTTAACAGTTCATTCTATAACAAACCCACAGTTAGATGTTTTAGCTGTCACCTTAGCTACTATTGGGTTGCCTTGGACAGCGATGCTGATTTTGGGTGCGATCGCCCTGATGTTACTACTTCAAAAACGCTGGCGATCGCTAGCCTATTTACTCACCACCTCAGCAGGAAGCATTATCATCAACCGCACAGCCAAGGAATTAATGCATCGAGTGCGTCCACAATTGTGGCAGTCCATTGCACCTGAGTCTAGTTTTGCATTTCCCAGCGCTCATGCCATGACCAGTATAACTCTGGTAGCAATTTTGCTATTTTTAACTTGGGCTAGTTCCTGGCGCTGGTTGGTTCTCATATTTGGCAGCTTATACATCATAGCTATTGCGTGGTGTCGTCTCTATCTGGGGGTTCATTTTCCCAGTGACATTCTTGCAGGTTGGATGGTTTCATTAGGTTGGACAATTGGTGTCAGTCTAATTATCAATCCGTATACGACTATAGCCGAATCCGTAGATGGCAAACGTCCAAAAGATGAAACTACTTTACTCCCTGAAGAAATAAAGTTGATAAATGAGGAGTAATATCAGCCCTCACCCTAAATCCCTCTCCCAAGCTTGGGAGAGGGACTTTGAAATTGGCTCCCCATCTCCCAATTTTGGGAGATGGGGTTGGGGGATGAGGGCACATTTTGCATTTGTGCAAGATGATTATTAAAACCAGATTATTAAAACCAGAGCAAAGCAAAAAAGTTATCCAGGAGACGACAAAACAAGTGATTGCTACTTTTGGTTTAACTCAGTCAGACAATTTACCGTCAAAAATAGATTGTTAAACATTTATAGTTGACGTTAAAAAACAAAAAGCGCAAAAATAATAAAATTCTCCTGCTGCTGATTGCGATTGCTAGGGTTTAAGCACATTCAGTAGACTGAAAACGTTAGCGTACCCCTCCGGGAAAGCAAGCTACGCGCAGCGTCTCACAGAGAAGGTATCACTCTGGATTATCGGCATCAGTAAGCTTATTTTGAATTCAAAAACTGTATCTCAAAATATGGTCTTTTATTTTTTTGTCAGGAATTCGTTTTGTAAGTAAAGCTAACAACTTCTTATCCAAAAGCGGTATCATAGGCTTTTATTTTTGGCGTTGGCAAAACTTTTCGGTCTACTGACTTTACCATTCAACCTCTTGGTGATAAAGTGATCCAATTAATTCATATCTATTCAAAACAACAATCAACATAACAATGAAAACATTGCCAGCTTTAACGCCGATGGCGCTCGGATTGAGCATTTCCGTGGTACTTGCGATTCAGGCGACTGGAGCAGTGGCAGAACTCGTTTCTAATCTGCTGTATTGTTGAGTTTCGTCAAGGCAAAGACGAAACCCATGTCTTCGCAGTTTTTATCTCACATTCCGCACCTTCAACTGTTACATAAAGAACTAATTCTTACAATCCTCTGGACCGCCCGTGTAAGCAATCGATTGGTAGCGTCCTTGGTCTGTTCGGATCGTTACACAGTAGTTAGTTCTGCCTTCTAGCCAGTAGCCGTAGCCTGAATCATCACTCTTGACCCATCGATAGCCCCGTTCTTTCACTGTGTTTTCTGCCTGTCCTGCCCTTGCCCCCACTAAATCACTTAACCGAGAAACAGTAGTACCCGCCTCAGGCTGACGCCTAGCAGCAGCCCTACGATTTCTGTTACCTGAGTTTTGTCGATTAGCAGATGTATCCCAATAGACAAAAATCGACTCATTGGCGAGGCGATAAATCTGTCCCCGATCGCCAAGTCCAGCTTGTCGATAGGCAGCATCACCATTTTGATCGCGATAATTGCCGGGTCGATTACCCGAAGGGAGCAGGTCATAGCTAGAACCATTTTCCAGTTGAATGCTAACCCCACCCTGCCGTTGGGAAAAGGTACACGCACCAGAGGATGTAGCGCGGTCTTCTCCTTTTGGAAACACATCGCAACGAGCATTCACGGTATCGGCTTTGACAGATACAGGAAAACTAAAAGAAGCGATCGCCAGTGCTGCTGCTAAAAACGAATTTGAAGATTTCATCACCATAAAACTCCTGAGTTATGACAACGAAGATGACATTTGATATTATTTCATAAATGTGCATTTGCTAGTTAACACTTGCAAAATATTTTTAAACTATTTCGTTTTGTCACTCTCCGAAAACTTTTGCCATTTCTGAATTCTAGAGCTTTTGTATAGGAAGCAATCACCAAGTTTTTTCTAATAACCCTAAAACATCTAAAATTAATTGATGATAAGAAATTAAAGTCGGACGATGACCAATACTAATATCAGTTATTCAATCACTTTCCCATAGATTATGTTCTTGTTTAATCGCTTCCTCCATTCAATAATTCGGTTTGTGCTAGTCAGTGTGATGACGATCGCATTAGTACTTGGTTGGAGTGCGATCGCTCACAGTCAACTGCCTTCCTTACCTACCGCAGCCTCCAACGACCCACACCAGCCACCTAAGGGTGTTACCCGCCTTGGGATGTATGAAATTGCCTCTGTGTATTCACCCTTAGACAGAGACTCCTTGTTTGAGATTGTCTCTCCCACTGTTTTTAATCGTAGCCAACCGCCAGACGGATCTCTTCCAGTAGAGGTACGTGCCGAAGAAATTACACAACGGCTGATGCGAGCGCTCGACCGAACTAACAAAGCTAAACAAACTCCTTTGGTTTCTATTGCCATTCTGAATCAGGATTCAATCCTCCAACTCAGTGACGATCAAACGACCCGTCCTTTAAGGCTAGTGACAGTAACAGAGCCAGATGCTGACTACCACGGGAAAACTCTGGAGGAATTGGCGCAAGAGTGGCAAAAAATATTACAAGCAGAAGTGGAACGCATTAATACACTCTTCTCGCATAAGGTATTGTGGCAACGGATTGGACAGGCACTGCAAATCAGCATTGGCTTAGTGTTGGGGAGTGTTGTGTTGTGGTTACTGCGCCGAACTCTAATTCGCAAACAGACGGCATTGCAAGTTCGTCATCAAGAGCAGATAGCTGCGGTAAAACAGGATGTGGTCAAACGATCTGAGGCAGAAACATCCACAACTATTCACACAATAGAAACCAGCGATCAAACAAAGACAGACACGATCGCCCATCAGCGATCGCAGTTTCTAGACACGATCCAGCGACAGTTCAGCCTCAAGCGCCAACTGGGGATCTATTCTCTGCTCACATGGCTACTGTTTTGGGCATTTATTCTGATGTGGTACATCGGGATTGTGGCGATCATGTCTCGCGTCCCCTACCTTATGAAATGGTGGACACAGGCTTTAGTCAGGCCCCTGGCGCTACTGATTATTTGGTTTTTCACCAGTCTTGTTATTCGGATCGGCAAAACCTTAATTGACCGCCTTACTCATGTCTGGACAACCCATTCCTCTGTTCCTTTGAGTGAAACTCAACGGATTGCGGTACGAGCTGCAACAGTTTCTGGGGCAATAAAAGGATTAATCACTTTTGTTTTCATCACCTACGGTATCTTGCATACTCTAAAAATATTTAATATGCCTACCAGTTCAATTTTGGCAGGGGGCGCTGTCATTGGTATCGCCATTTCTCTTGGTTCCCAAAGTCTGATTAAAGATTTGGTCAATGGCTGTTTGATTTTGATGGAGGATCAATTTGCTGTGGGAGATGTAATTGAGATCGCAGATAAAAGCGGACTGGTGGAAAATCTCAACCTGCGGGTGACTCAACTACGTAATAACGAAGGTAAACTAATTACCATTCCCAATAGCAATATCATGAATGTCAGCAATCTAACCCGCCTTTGGTCGCGGGTAGACTTTTCTATTGTAGTGGCGTATGAAAACGACCCCAAGCAGGTTTTAGAGATTCTCAAGCAAGTATGCAAACAATTGTATAGCGAAGTAGAATGGCGCGATCGCCTGCCAGAATCGCCTCAAGTGTTGGGGATTGATGACCTATCCTATACAGGTATGTCAGTGCGCGTCTGGATTAAAACCGCACCTATGGAACAATGGAGCGTTGGGCGAGAGTTTCGTCTACGGGTACGGCAAGCCTTTGAAGCAAACAATATTCAGATGAATGCAAATTGAGGATTGTCAGCTGAAAACGAATAACTTACTAGAACCGCTAAAACCTTTTGCTGAAAAACGCTTCAATATACTACAAAACTTTTTTGCAAGATGATTAAATTAAGAACACCCCTCAACATATTCGACTTCTGGCAATTTACCCGCTCTGAACTCAGTGACCAGTTTACCATCAGTCTCGAAGACTAGACGATAGTTGCGATCGCCACGGTCTTTCGGGATGAAAGTTAGGTAATGTCCATTTTGGACATATTTATGAGGTGTGACTTGAATTTGTCCTGGGTAAAGGGACTTGATTTGCGCTTCTGTGTCGCCAATTTTTGCACCTTTGAGGGTAGTAATCTGATTATTTTGCCTCACATCTACTCTAGAAATCCGACCTTTTGTCACCATGAACGAAAGATTTTTGGGTTCATTTTGTGGCTTTACATAATAGCAATTATTATTTGGTGGATCGCCCACTAGCTTCGTACCAGCAGCCTTTACCGCTTGAGGGACAGTCATGCCAACTTGTACTGTGCCAATACCGTTAATAAACAGTTTTGACTGATTAGTTAGTTTCGCCTTTGCTACAACTGTACTAATAGCTAAAGAAAAAACTGTTAGTGTTACGGTGACAAAAGTCAAGAATTTAGTTTTGCTATTCATAATTGGGTATTTTCCTCAGTTAAGTCGATAATTTCATCGAAGCAAAAGTTGCGGACTAAATTTGCCAATTTTTCTGCCAAAGCAGAATGAGTTCGTGGAATTTGTTCAATTAGTTGCAAAATCCTTTTAGCTTCTTTGTCACCCTATCAGCTTGTGCATCTAAAATGGGTTTATTGGTTCAGACTATCCAGACGCGATCGCCATTTTTACATAATTTCTCGTTTTCGTTAAATAGATAGTTTTCTGGCTGCTGACATTACCCGGTTTAAAAAGAATAATTGTATTGAGTAGAGTGCAGCGAGATACGAAGCTTCCACAACCTGAGTCCCAGACTTGTAATAAACGTAGATTAATTCTACCTCCTGCCCTCTGCCTCCTAAAATTTAACTTCTCGCTTTAAAAAATGGTTCCTTCCAAACGAGTTTATTTATTATTGGTTTTGGGTATTGCGATGTCTACGACGGGCTACGCCTACGCCCCGATCCTATCCTTATTTCTGATTGTTAGAGCAACCATTGCTCTCACTCTGCTATTTGATGCCATTATTCTCGGACTGATGGTTGTAGATGGTTTGCGGGTGCGGCGTTCTCGTGTGCAAATTACCCGCGAATTACCGTCACGATTATCCATTGGGCGAGATAATCCTGTAGTGCTAAAGGTGACATCGCCAAATACCGACACCCAAATTGAAATCCGCGACTATTACCCGATAGGATTTGGCGTGTCTGCACCTGCACTCAGCGCCATTGTTCCTAGTAACAGCACTGAGGAATTAACGTATACCGTCCACCCGACACAGCGGGGAGAGTTTCCTTGGGGAAATATTCAAGTCCGACAGTTGGGGCTTTGGGGATTAGCTTGGGATGATTGGCAAATTCCCCAAAGTCTGCCAGTAAAAGTTTATCCTGATTTAGTAGGATTGCGATCGCTGACAATTCGTCTGACACTGCAATCATCAGGATCAATGCGCCAATCTCGCAAAACTGGTATTGGTACAGAGTTTGCCGAATTGCGAAACTATCGCACTGGTGACGATTTGCGGTTTATTGATTGGAAAGCTACCGCCCGTCGGGTTGGGGCTTATGGTAATGCTATGCCACTGGTGAGGGTTTTAGAACCAGAACAGGAACAAACATTACTGATTTTACTCGATCGCGGACGGCTGATGACGGCAAAAGTGCAGAATTTGCAGCGATTTGACTGGGGATTGAATGCAACTTTATCTTTAGCTTTGGCAGGTTTACATCGAGGCGATCGCGTGGGTGTTGGTGTATTTGACCGCCAGATGCATACGTGGATTCCCCCAGAACGCGGTCAACATCATTTGAATCAGCTAATTGATCGCTTAACTCCAATTCAACCAGTGTTATTTGAATCTGATTATTTGGGGGCGGTGACAAATGTTTTGCAGCGACAAACTCGGAGGGCGCTGGTGGTAGTGATTACCGACTTAATTGATATTACTGCCTCTACAGAACTCCTAGCCGCCCTCTCCAAGTTAGCACCCCGCTACCTTCCATTTTGCGTGACTTTGCGAGATCCACAAGTCGATCGTCTAGCACACACTTTTACAGATGATGTTGCAAGTGCTTATACCCGTGCAGTAGCACTAGATTTATTGATGCAACGACAAGTGGCTTATGCCCAACTGAAACAAAAAGGTGTATTGGTGCTAGATGCGCCAGCAAATCAAATTGCCGATCAGTTGGTTGAGCGATATCTGCAACTCAAAGCACGAAATCAACTTTAGTAATTGTCATTCTACCCCTCTTCTGTCACTCTCCAGGAGGACCATCGCTAGAAGTCTCATGAGGCAATCAATACAAGCTATACTATTAGAAAAAAATCAGTCTTGTATTTGTTATTAGAAAAGAATCGCGCGTAGGCGTAGCCCGTCGTAGACATCACTTGCTATACGAAAGCTCTAGATTCTAGAAAAGGCAAATGTTTTCGGAGAGTGACAGAAGAGGGGTAAATGGGGAACTCCTAGACTTGTAATGATTACACCTAGAGGGATATCTATGGCTCCATATTTTTAAGGTGAGTTTTGTGTGTGCTAATTTTTAGTTACCTAATTAACTTACCAACTAAGTAGGCAAAATTTAGTTAAATGTGTTACTTTTACTAAAATAATCAGAGTTAGACGTTGCATATCTGCGAGATGAATTAATTAAAAACGAGTAAACACCATCGTGGAAATAATGTAGCAATAGTTGAATTACCACTTTAGTATTTATGCGGATTATGCAATCCCAGCTTTTCAGTAGTAGTCCTGCAAAACAATAGCTCTACTAGATCAGCCCTCTGTTCTCATCTTCTTTCCTCACGATGACAATCATACTCTCTCACGCTGATTACTGGAAATTACTGAATCAAGCAGAACCAATTCAGCAACATGGCTATGCTGATGAATTTGATATTACTTACAAGCATCCATTAGCCAAGGGATATTTTAGACAAATTCAAATCAGAGGTTGCATATTTTTAGATATTTACAACTGTCAGCTAAACCAATTAATGATTGTAGATTGTCCCGATCGCGGGCATTGGTTTGAAGTCAGATTCTCAGTTCTAGCAGACTCCCATTTACTCAGAATATTCCATTGAAAACCGAAGAATATTTTTTGCACGGGATTGGGATGGCCCCTGCTATAACTCATTTAGAACCAGATTTATTTTGGGCAATAACAGTATGTATTCATATCAGTTTCGTTGCACGCGTAGGCGTAGCCCGCCGCAGGCATCGCATGAATTGAATGGTAACAAGCACACACCAATCGATAACCCACAACTTGGGTTAATTGATTACTATTACTCATTTCAGGAATCTCCTCTGAATACGCTACTTGTTATCTAGTACATAATTACTAACAAATGGCGATCGCACTGTGCCAGTTGCGTAAGTCCTGACTAAATTAAAAAACTAATCGATTCAATAGGGATTTCAAGACATAAATCAAAAAGTGTATCTTGCGTTACATTTTACCTCATAAGATTAATATATGATTTATTACCAGATAAGTTGGTATAACATCAACTAAGTTGGTATAATATTAACGACCAAATATTCTACTTAACGCAACTTAAGTAAGAACTGAATCCACTAACTTAAGGTAAAACCCGTAGATAATGAGAGATTAGAAAAATAGGTAATTTTTGGATGCAACGAGAAAAACTATTCTGAAACACCAGCATTCTCGATTGCCAATTTCTGATTTTGCCCTTCCCAAAGTTCTCAAACCATTGAAAATAATCAATTCTGTCAAAAATGAAAAAGCCTATTGATCAGCATAAAAGACCGGAACTCAGATCGCGTGTAGACGCCTTCCTAAACTCAATGATTGCGAAATTCCATAAGGAAGTTCCGTTTTCTCAACATATGTTGAACGGATCGCAAATCAATATGGATTACTACAAGCGTCACAACATTGAAACTATTCTTCCCTAATGTGGGTGATGGATGTCTGCCGTTGGATTGTGCAAGTAGTGCTGCGTCCACAGCAAACTAAGGGGTTTGTGTTAGTGAAAAAGTGATGGGTCGTGAAAAGGACTCTGGGTTGGCTGATGGGGTGTCGACGATTGGTTCGAGACTATGAGTTATTGCCAAAAACATCGGAGATGTTTATCTACCTTGCCATGATCCGTATTATGGTTAGGCGGTTGGCTTAAAATTTGACCCTTCAGAACTTTTGAAACACCCTCTAAAAGTGAATTATCGATCCAGTTCTAATTTGCATATTAATTATTCCGAAAATTCCGAACTAAGGCAACAATTTAGGTGGGGTTATATTCCATCTAAATTACTGTTTTTTAGTAAATATATCAAAATTAAATTTATAAAATTTCATGAAAGAAAATGTTGCAAAGTTATCTAAATTGTTTATAGTAATTGTATTGACATAATGTCACTCAAACTTCAATTAATCTCTTTTGAATAGATAGAGTCTATGGCTACGATAAAAATATCTGAATTGCCAGAAAGCCAATTTGAGATGCTTTCTGATGCCGATTTACGGTTAGTTAATGGAGGAGCTAGTAGTTACCAATTTACTTTAACTGGAGGTGCTATTGCCGCAGGTGTAAGTAGTGGTCAGGGAAGTGTTTACAACGCTACTGATTCTGTTGGTTCCTATCAAGGAGGGACTGACTCGTTGCCATTTTTCGGTGGTACTTATGGTGCTAGTGCTTTATCAGGGTCTTTCCCTTTTTAAAAATCATCAGGGAAAATTTTCAAAGCATAGTAAATAAGATACGTCAACGTACTATCAACAAAACTCAAACAGGAAATTATGGCTAATATCAAAATCGCTGAATTACAATCTAGCTTGCTTGAAGAAGTATCAGTTATAGATTTGGATGCTGTTCATGGGGGTGCTTTTCAATTTGTTGGAACAACCACAGGAGGTGGTATTGGTTCTGCTTATGGTGGAAGGGGAAGTATCGTTTCAAACAGTTACGGTTTCGCTAGTGGTGACTCAAAAAGTGTTGACATAGAGTATGGAACGGCAACTCAAGGTTATACTTTTCCTTTTTAAACAACTTAATGCTTTAGACATTACCTAAAGCTGCATATTTAGGGCTGGAGTTAAAGTTTGACTTTAGCCCTTCATTTTTTCACGTCGTACTTGTAATGTCGCTAATGACGCGATGCAAATGCATATTCATTTCAGTCAAGGCTTTGAAATTTTATTTAGATGTATTTGCTTTATACCAATTCTTTATGAATACCCATAGAAATAACCCCACCGCCTATGGCACCTCTTTGATACTTTGGGGATGTTCGGAGGGGTCAAATTATCAAAGATATCTCTCATCCAGCAAGTGATCGCTTATCGCTTTCTACTTTGAGATCCAGCTTGATTTCAAAACTTTGTAATATTCTATTTGGCAATGATAAGTATATTAACAGAGAAGAAAGATAATATTTTTATGTATGATCACAGACTCGCTTGTTGATACCTGAAATCTAAAAATCATTTAGCTAGGGTTAGAGAGGATCTAAAAGTACCTCAAGTCACAGGAAAACACTTTTCAAATAGCTTTTAAATACAGTATAAGGTAAATAGCTGTATACATGAGGCCTTCAATAATCACAAGCAAAAAAATTATGTAAAACTACTATTTATTAATTTCTAATAGTGCTATTCTTTTTTTATGGCGCTAAAAAGCAATCAGTTTTTATGACGCTAAAAAGCAATCAGTAAATTGGACTCAAACAAGAATCCTAAATAGAAAGTTAACGAGGGAAAAGTATGCTTAAAATTCGTGATTTAGACTGCCAGCAGAGTTACTTAGAATCTCTAACTGATGAGAAAGCCGAAAACTTAGTTGCAGGCGCTGGTACTACAATTTTAGGATTGACAAGTGGATCACTTATTATTTATGACGACACCGGATCTGAGATAAACGCTAGTAGTATCAGTACTACTTCAATAACAGCAGACGCTTTCGGTAATAAAAAAGTAGTCGGTGGAACTTTAGTTCAAGCAACAGTAAGACCAATCAAGAGACAATAACACGAATACGACGTTAGCCTTGTCAGCCTCAAATACCTTTTTTCAAGTTTCGCAATAGAATTTAACCGAAGTAATCTGACCGTTAGAGTATGTTTGAATTCGCAAACATACTCTAAACTCGACTTTCTCAAAAATCAAAACTCGGTTTTGTTTATCCAGTAAAAACCCTGGATTTTAGGCAAATACTTTTTCCACTTCACAGATTACTGATAAAGTTAAAAAAGTTAAGACTAGTGTTGCACAAAGCTTTTAGGAATAGTATTCATTTTGCTAAAAAAATGGATGTCGAGCCAACTTTAGAGTCAAATAAAATCACAATTCGCTTGCTTACCACTTAGGCTTCAAGTAGTTTTGCTTTAAGTACTTTTAGATAAAGAATGGAATGAAAAGTGCTGGTGTTCCAGATAATTCTTCTAAAAGTGAATTATCAATCCAGTTCTAATTTGCATATTAATTATTCTAAAAACTCAGAACTAAGGCAATAATTTAGGTGGGATTATATTCCATCTAAATTGTTGTTTTTCAGCAAAGATATCAAAAGTAAATTTATAACATTTCATGAAAAAAATGTTGAAAAATGATCTAAATGGTTTATAGTTATTCTATTGACCTAATGTCGCTCAAACTTCAATTAATCTCTTTTGAATAGATAGAATCTATGGCTACGATAAAAATATCTGAATTGCCAGAAAGTCAATTTGAGATGCTTTCTGATGCCGATTTACGGTTAGTTAATGGAGGAGCTAGTAGTTACCAATTTACTTTAACTGGAGGTGCTATTGCCGCAGGTGTAAGTAGTGGTCAGGGAAGTGTTTACAACGCTACTGATTCTGTTGGTTCCTATCAAGGAGGGACTGACTCGTTGCCATTTTTCGGTGGTACTTATGGTGCTAGTGCTTTATCAGGGTCTTTCCCTTTTTAAAAATCATCAGGGAAAATTTTCAAAGCATAGTAAATAAGATACGTCAACGTACTATCAACAAAACTCAAACAGGAAATTATGGCTAATATCAAAATCGCTGAATTACAATCTAGCTTGCTTGAAGAAGTATCAGTTATAGATTTGGATGCTGTTCATGGGGGTTTTCAAGTTTTTACAGCAGCCACAGGAGTAGGTGCAGCCTATACTCAAGGTGGATCATCGTTTACCAATATAACCACTGGAACTATCTTTAGTGGTAACGAACAATTTTTCCGCTTAGAGACTATAGCATATGGCGTGGGTAGGACTTCACCCACTTAGACAAATTAATGCTTTAGGCATTATCTAAAGCTGCATATTTAGGGCTGGAGTTAAAATCTAGCCCTTCATTTTTCACGTCGTGCTTGTAATGTCGCTAATGGCGCGATGCAAATGCATATTCATTTCAGTCAAAGCTTTAAAATTTTATTTAGATGTGTTTGCCTTATACCAATTATTTATAAATACCGATAGAAAAAACCCCACTGCCTACGGCACCTCTTTGATGCTTTGAGGAGATTGGGAGGGGTTAAAATAATGTGCAACTTCACAGATAATTAGTCTTAGCAAGTTTCGCAATCAATTAAGTTAAAGGATATCTGATTAGTTAAAGGCGTTGAAAATTACTGGTGCTGAAACTACACCTTTTGCCTCTAACGCAGCCGCAACCCGTAAAATTAGGGCTTCATTATATGGTGCTGCGATTAATTGCACACCTAAAGGTAATGCACTTTGGCGCTGAATTGGCACTGATAAAACGGGTAAACCAATAAAAGATAATGGTTGAGTAAATAGCCCTAAATGAGGACGGACAAGAATTTCTTCCCCATCTAAAATCATGGTTTGTTGACCAATTAATGGTGCGGAAATTGGTGTAGTTGGGGCAAGAATTACATCGACATTTTGAAACACTTCCCGAATGCGATCGCGATACCATCTTCTAAACCGTTGTGCTTGGAGATACCAACTATTAGGAATTAACGCCCCAGCTAAAAAGCGATCGCGTGTCGCTGGATCAAAATCTTCAGGACGCAATCGCAACTTGTCTAAATGCAGATTTGCTCCCTCACTAGCTGTAATTACAAAGGCTGCTGCACGAGCGTAATCTGCTTCTGGTATGATTACGTATTTAGTAACTTCTATTGCATCAGCTACTTTTTGCACTGCTGCTAAAGCTTCTAGTTCTGCACCTTTGGTAAAATAATCAGCTGCAATGGCAATTCTGATATCAGAAATATCTTTTTTGAGTTGTGGTAAATATAATTCAGGTGGACGCTTTGTACAAATGGGATCGCGATCGTCTTCTCCCTGAAGCACATCAAACACCATTGCAATATCCTGCACCGAACGCGCAAAAGGGCCAATGTGGTCAAAACTGCTAGAAAATAAAGCTACTCCAGCACGAGATAATCTTCCATAAGTTGGCTTGAAACCAAAAACGCCACACAACGCCGCCGGAACGCGAATTGAACCATTAGTATCAGAACCCAGCGTCAGCGGTACTAACCCAGCCGCAACCGCCGCCGCCGAACCACCTGATGAACCACCAGCAACTCGCTGTAAATCATGGGGGTTGTGAGTAACACCGTAATGGGAGTTTTCCGTCACAAACCCATAAGCGTACTCATCCATATTCAAAGTACCAACTAGCACAGCACCCGCTTGTTTTAGCTTCGCTACTGCTGTTGCGTCTTGAGTAGCTGCTGGGTTTTCTGCATTGATTTTCGATCCTGCCAAAGTTGTTAAACCAGCGATATCAAAAAGATTTTTCACCGCAAAAGGCACACCAGCAAGCACTCCAGGATGATTGCCTTGGGCAATTTCCCTATCAATCAGTGCTGCATCTGTTAAAGCTGTCTCAGCAGTTATAGTCGTAAAACAGTTGAATAGATGATTCCGCGTTGCTATTCGTGCCAACGCAGCTTTAGTAACTTCCACTGCGCTAACTTTACCTTCGCGTACAGCAGTTGATATTGTTATGGCATCGGCTGAATCAAAATTCATGCTGAAATATTATAGAGATAGCGCGTTTAGCTTTTTGAGTAATAGCAGTCAGCAATAGTTTTTGCTTCACTAAAACATCAATATAGCTATTCTTGAAGCAATTATGGTTCAAAAACTGGTGCAACTTCAATTTCCTTTGGTAAAGGGAAAGAATTTACAAGATTAGCGATCGCCCTAATTCTCTCAAAATTTGCCACCACACCATCTCGATACTCATCTTTTAACTGCAAATCCAACAAAAACCCTATTTGATCGACATATTCACCTACATCAAACCCTTCTCTTCTCATCTCTCTTCCTTTGCACCCTTTGCGGTAGCCTGCGGCAAGCCAAAGCGTCTACGTTATCTTAAACTTATAACTTCTTGCAACAACTGAAATACAATTCATTTTATACAGTAAACCCGGCTGTTATTTATGTAAAGGCTTGCAAGAAAAGCTAAGTACAGTTTTGCGTAAAAGCGTAGCGTTTTTAATGCAGGGGGATGCATTGGCATTGCAGGGGCACGCATTGGCATTGTATTGGGATGCAATGGCATTGCAGGGGCACGCATTGGCATTGTATTGGGATGCAATGGCATTGCAGAGGGACGCATTAACATTGTATTGGGATGCAATGGCATTGCAGAGGGACGCATTAACATTGTATTGGGATGCAATGGCATTGCAAGGTATTGCCAAATTTAATTTGCTATGAATTAATGAAATGCTGTCCTAAGAACAAATCCAAAATCTCTGTTTCGAGTTGAAAGTTAGGGATATTACAACTCGTGAAGATTGGTTGAGTGCGTATGAGTATGAGGTGGCAGTAATTTATTTAGCAAACCACAGAGGCGCAAAGGAGGCGGAGGGAAGTGAGAAATTATATTAATTTGGTTTTCCATAGTAGATTCCTTTACCGTCAGTGCCAATGAAGACTAGGCCAAATTGCTGTCTGCTAGCTTCCATCACGTTAGGGACATTGCCGATGGGATATAGAGGATTAGAGATGTTTGTCCATGTTTGCCCTCTATCCAAAGAACGGAAAATTCCTCCTCCCAGACCAATGATTTTGCCATATAAATATAATGCTGGAACTGTACTTCCTGTTTGTGGTTTGCCAAAGGCAAATAAATAAGCTTTCTCCACACCAGCTATTTTGGCAAACTTTGTACCACCGTTTGTTGAACGATAAAGCCCATTTGAATTGAGACTTATCCAAACTTCGTTACTCACCCCCGGAACTGTTTTGAGCATAGACCAATCTTCGCTAGGAAGTGTTGAGTTGACAACACTGAAGTATGCAGCTCCATCCTGACTGCGGTAGACTTTGCCACCGCTATAGTAGTAAAAAATATTGCCATTTACTTTGTCTGATGCCAATGGTTGACCCCAGTACCACGGCCCCTTAGACCCGTTGGGTAAACCTGATACTCCACTCCAAGAAGCTCCACCGTTAGTTGTACGTATAGGTTGTTTTTCGCTGGCGATCGCTACAAACAAATTTGGATTGCTTGCAGACATCGCTATCCGTAGTGGCATAGTGTTCTGCGGAAAGGAGGAAAAGTTTTTCCAGGTATGTCCGCCATCTGTGGAAGTTCCTCCTGTAAAGGTATTGAACCCTCGATGTCCGCCAACGCGTACCATGCGTAAGGGATCTTTTTCACTGTAGGCAATGCTGTATGTTTCTTGATACCAAGGGCCGTTAGTACCACCCAATTGAGTAGATGGGTAAGTATCTAATTTCTGGCCATGATTAAAGCCTTCTACATCAGCCACACCGCTTAATAATAGTGAGCCTTTTGGAGGTGAGATCAGTGCAAAAGCAACTGTTTGCTCATGTCCTTTTTCATAGTTAGACCAGGTAGGCTTGTTAGCATTGATATTGTCTGTCTGCCAAGTTCCGAACCAGTCTGTTAACCAAACTTTGCCAGCAATATTTGGGTCAAATTCAATCGCTGAGGCCGCAGAAGCAAAATACCAGTTTGACCACCAAGGGACTTGAGAATTCAATGAATGGCTTTTCTGTTGCCATGTAGCTCCACCATCGGTAGATTGAAAGACTCTAGAGTAATTAGTACTTTCATGGTATTGGTCATAAGTAACTAAAACGTGATTAGAGTTTTTGGGATTTACAGAAAGGCCATTAAATGAAATAGTTTTGATATTAGTCGGCGTAATATTGCTCCAAGTCCCATTTGCATATTTGCTAACTCCTGATGTGTGCGTTACATACAATACTCCATTGCTATTAAGCGCCATTCGATTTACTTTTGATGGGCTTTTGGCTATTCTGCTCCAGGTAACACCTGTATCAGTAGACTTATATATCCCGTCTCCATAGGCATTTGCATAAACCAAGCCAGCATTCTTTTTGCTAAACAAAATTCCTGTAATACCAATATATGCATTGGGTTTTCCAGAGAAAGAACTTACTTTCTTCCATGTTTGACCAGCATTCACCGACTTCCATAGCCCATCCAAACGTGAGCCAAAGAAGATGATATTAGTATTAAATGGATTAACTCCCAGCCTTTCCCCGGTCCATCGCTTAGTTTCGTTGCCACCCATTGGCAAATCTATGTTCAGTTTATTCCAGGTTTGACCTTTATTGGTCGATTTGAAGATTGTTCCTAAGCCAGCCTTAGTATATTTGCCTGCTGCGATATAGACAATATTTGGATTGCTAGGGTCAAGCGCTAATCCTTCTCCACCGTAGTAGTTACTTTTATCAGACCCAAACTGATCTGTTAATGGAATCCATCTCTTCTCTAACGAATTCCAACGATAGAAGCCACCTATATCGGTTCTAATGTAGGCTAAATTCTTCTCTAAAGGATGCAGATAAATATTGGTAACATAGCCTCCTCCCCCTATGGAGACATGATTCCATTGATACCCAGGTGTTATGCTGCGACTAGGTTCAATGGTTGTAAGTGCTACGGTCGTAGCTAGAGTGAGCATAGAAAAGTGAATTATTTTCCTTAAAGGAATATGGAAAAAGCGAATGCTCATATAGTCTCATTGGTAAAGGAATGAAGACAGAGATAATACTTAGCAGTTAAAACTAAGCAGTATAAAATCAAGCAAAAATGCAGTATGCATTTTCCTTTGAGTTGGAAGATGACGTAATGCTTACTAATAGCTAATAGTTAATATAAATGTTTTGGCAAATTAAAAATACTTTGTCAAGATTTTTACATTAGTTTTGTATAATTTGTTATAACTACTTATTAAAATACATAAACAGACACTAGTAGTTTTTGGGACACTTATTAATAGAAATTGTTACTATTAAAGCTACTGTTGCACGGACATTGCCAGAATAAGTTTCCTTGCTTGTTGCAGTACCGACATTGATTTGGGATGACAATGAAGTTAGACCACTTGCATAAAAATATTTAGAAGTTCGCGTAAAGGCGGAAAAAAGAGCTAAAAGATGGCTCTTGCCAGTTATCTGTTCAGAATCGTGCAAGAGGTGTATTGAATAGCCGTAAGTTGCTGAATATGAAGATGAAAATTCAATCTCTTGATCTCTGATTCTCCGCGTTATCATACAAAAACGCCTAACAGCAAACTGCATCTCTGCGTGAGGGCAAAAATCATCTCACTTACTGTGCAAAATCAACGACTCTCACCAGTGTTTTAAATTAGCGATGTATTAACCTTTGCTAAAAAAAGAGTATGAAGAGATAGGGCTGGCGATACTTACAGAAATTCCTGAGTGTACTTTATTAACCCAGTTTTTTGCCAAGCTGACTTCTTTAGGACGTATTCATCCCGTTACTACAGGCATTGAACCTTCGTAATTTGGCAACGGTATTGATCCAGGCTCGTCAATATTTAGATACGTTTGCCCTGTGGGAAACCTGCCTTCTGTTGACAAAGACGCTACGCGAACATTATTGGACTTACAATCAGTGCTGCTGTCACCGGATTTGGCTGCGTTAAAAAATCTCACATTCCTCCAACAATTTAATTAAGTATTTTTTGAAAGATGAAAAATCCCTCTAAAGTCACAGATATATTCTGTGCTGTGGTAGAGGATTTTTTTATTCCACTTCAGTATATTATCTTATTAGATGAACAAATTTTCATACTATTTACCCAAAGTTAGTCCCTTTAATTGAGAAAAACAATTATTACAATGATATTGGCAACAGATAAATAGTCTATAAAAATATGGATAACAAAAACAAAGTTGATAGTACTAAAAGCAATTTAAATCAAGAGGCAAAAATGGCTGAAACTAACGAAAATTCATTATCTAACGAACCTAAACAGTCAACTAAAACAATTAATATAGATGGCCAACGTCCAGTCGATCCAAGTAACATTCAGGTTAAAGAAACAATTAATATAGATGGTGAGCGACCAATTGCAAAAAGTCAGAATTATAGCGATCAAACAATTGATATAGATGGTCAACGCCCAATCGCCAAGAGTAATTTTCAAGAACAAGAGATGCTAGCTGTAGACGGCGAGCGTCCAATTGACCCTAGTGATTTAGAGGTTGAGAAAATTCTTGATATAGATGGTCAACGTCCGATCGCCAAGAGTAAACTTCAAGTTAAAGATACTCTAGAGATAGATGGTAACCGCCCAATAACTTAAAACAACATTGTTGATCGCAAATATCAACAAATTAGACCTCTTGCATAAGTCGAATAGACCCCCTTAATCCCCCCTTATCAAGAGGGGATTAAGGGGGTAATTTGACTTGTGTGTACACCGTAGCCCCTTACCAAGGGGAGAGGAGCGTTTGCTTTACTCAAATGCGGGGTGGGGTTCTTTATTTTTGATTTATGCAAGAGGTCTATTTATTATTTATTTATGCTTGCTGTAGTGATTTTGGGTTTGACTATAACAATAAATGCAAGCAAAGTAAAAACTAACATCTGCCAAGTCACCAAATTCCAGCCACCAAAATGCCAGCATAATAGACCAATACTGGTACCTACAGCACCACCTATAAAATAGGTAGTCATGTAAACTAGTTATTAGTTTTCCTGGTGCTAAACCGCCAAGTTAAAATTATTGCAGCGATCGCTAAACCAATAGCCAATCCCCACCAAAGACCAATAGCTCCAGACCCCAACGAGATCCCAAAAGTATAACCAGTGAATAAACCAACACACCAATAAGCAAAAATGCCAATCAGCATCGGGATTCGAGTGTCTTTGAGTCCGCGTAATGCTCCTGCAGCAGTAACTTGCACACCGTCAACTATTTGAAAAATTGCCGCGACTGCTAGCAATTTCACCGCCAAGGCAACCACATCTGCATTCTTCTGATTGTTGATGTCAATATAAAGAGAAATAATCGACTTTGGTACTAGCCAAAATGCAATGGCTACTACACCCATAGATAAAGCTGCAATGGCAATGCCTACATATCCAGCTAGACGAGTGCGAACTAGGTCATTCTGTCCGGCTAACTGTCCAACACGAATTGTTGTCGCTAGAGAAATGCCTAGTGCCATCTGAAATGATATCGAAATTGTTTGTAAAGCGATTTGATGGGCAGCAAGGGCATTTGTTCCCAATTGTCCGATCAAGAAAGTGACAACAGTGAACAGTCCGGCTTCAACCGCAATTAGACCCCCGATGGGCAATCCAACCTGAAAAATCTCGCCAATGATCCGGCGATGCTCTAGAGGAAAGGCTTCGTGAGACGAAGGTCGAAAAATACCGTAAACTGCAAAGCGAGGCTGATTACATATATAAACTGTCAAAGCAACAAACATACTCCAAAGTGAAAGCGTACTTGCCCAACCGATACCAGCTAAACCCAGCGCCGGGAATCCCAGTTTGCCAAACATCAGCACATAGTTAGCTGTGATATTGAACAGAGTACCCAAAACCACAGTCACGATCACTAATTGCGGTTGCAACAGAGCAGAAAGAAAGCTTTTAAGTACTGCAAAGCCTAAAGCAGGAATAAAACCCAGTGCGATCGCCCTTAAAAAAATCTCTGCTAGTGCTACTGTGTTAGCATCCTGTCCTAGTAAAAGTAGTAAAGCACCTCCATTGTAAAGCAGCAATGTAATTGGTATTCCTAGAACCAGAGATATCCCTAGTCCAAGCCGGACAATTGTGCCAACTTTTTCTCTATTTCCGGCTCCGTATGCTTGGGCAGCTAACGGACTGACAGCAGAAACGATACCAGCAACAATCAACAGACAAAAACTAAAGATAACAGCTCCCAAACCTCCAGATGCAATGGTTTGACTTCCCAACCAGCCCATCATTACCGTATCTACAAAACCAGTTGCAGATTGAGCCAGTTGTGCCGCTGCCAAAGGTACGGCTAACATGAGACATTTTTTAACTTCAGAAAACATATACAGCTGATAACCCGATGTGAAGAACAAAGGGTTTTTCCAAAATCTAAACCCATGTTCAGGAGATATTGCTCCTGGGAACTTGAATCTATCTTAATGGAGTCAGAGGAATCCCGTCACAGTGGTTAGCGCAGCGTTCCGCAGGAAAGACTTAACAGGAGATGAATTGTCAACCAGGTAATAACTAACACGACACCTATCAAATGTTTGGTTGATTCTTTTTATGGAATAAAGTTTTAGAATGTTCGCTGTGGACAGTGGTTTATCCCTCGAAGCAGCCCTCAAGCAGATTATCCACATTGCGATCGCTAATGAAGCTGAAAATCCCCATACCAGCTTTGAGTGTCACAAATAATTTCAATGTTTTGGCAATCATCTTGAAGCTACGTTAAAGTGAGCAGTTGGAGTTAAGAATGGATTTATATGCGCTTACCAATTGCAATTAGTGCTATTTTAGTGGCATCTTTAGGTTTTAGTGCACCTGTAATATCTCAACCTCCTCCTATACAAGTAGCCAAAACACCCGCGCCTAGTAGTTTAGCCTTAGAACAATTTAAGATTAATTACCGATTATGGAGACAGCAAAAAATCTCTAACTATCGCTATGAATTCACTAGAAGTTGCTATTGTTTCCCTAAAGCTACAGAACCAGTGATTATTAAAGTACGTAATCGAGTCACAAGTTCTATTACTTATAAAGCAACTCAACAGCCAGCTGAGGCAGAATTGTTTCAACAATATAATACAATTCCTAAACTATTTAATATCATCAGGGATGCGCTGATTCGTAAAGCAGCAAACTTGACTGTACAATACGATCCAATACTTGGTTATCCAACTCAAATTAACATTGATTATAATAGCCAGATCACTGATGATGAAATATTTTTTACAATTAGCAATCTGCAAAAAACTAATTAACTATGGCTAGCGAGAGCATTCTTTGCTACAGCAGTGCTTAATTGATTCAGCATATCTTACTTACTGTAGCGATCGCACACACATGCAACCAATACTCACAGTGGATTGCATCAAACAACTCACTAGCATAGCATGGCGTTAATAAACATACCATTTCAAATAGCGCAAGAGCTTAGAATATCATTCTTTTGACCTTTCGAGTATCGAGGCCCTTTTGCTGACTACATTGATGACCTAAACAGCGTATTTATGACGTTAGCTCTGTAAAGGTTTAGAATGGCGAATGCACTGTTAGGCTGAAGCATTTAAAGTCTTTCAATAACACCATCACCACTCATCATTTTTGCGACTTCATCCATAATTTCTTTACTCCTATAGTCTGGCTTAGATGGATCTATTGGTTTTAACGGACGAAAAATAGCTAGCTGAGATTTTGGAGTCAGCATTTGTTGTAACTCGCTTTCACGTATACCAATTTTTTCTTCAAACATCAGTTCACCACCATGTTCTAATTCATCATGAATCACATTGAGATGCCGTAAGCCTCTATAAGTAAAAGTTACGGTTTGATTTTTCGGATTAAGATATGTGTCGTTACTCTCATAACCAAGTTCTTCGGCTTTCTCAAAAGCCTCTTCTGCTGAAGAAGCACGGACAAGAACAATATTTACATGAATAACATTATGTGGATTTCCTTCAACTTTACACTCGATTACCAATTCAGCTATATACCACTTTGCATTCTTTGAAATGTATGTCATTGCTTATAAAACTCAAAATTTATACCAATAATGTTATCACTGATTATTGAGTAGTTTTCTTTAAAAGAATTTTTTAAACTCATCTAATAGGTTATGCTTCCTGAAAACCAACATCTGCTAAAGAATTCAAAAATGATAATAAATCAATCTTGGCGCGATCTACGTGTCGGCGATCATATTTGTATATTGCAATTACCACAAATACAAATGCTTGAAAATACAAAGCAACTATACAAGCGACTTATTGCCGAGCGTGCTATTTTGATAATTAGTGAAATTGATCGGTGGGGATATCCTGTCATCTACTATAGTTTTCAAAACGAGCAAGGAGGGGAAGAAGCTCATAGTCTGGCAATTGATGAGTATGATATCTGGGAAAAAGTCAATATCACATAGCCAGCTTTGAAAGTTTGTAGCGATATAATGCCAAGCTAGGAAATCTAGAGACTTTGATGGTAAAGCTAAAAATTGATGAGCGCTGTTGTGTCCATTTGTCCTGGTTTACCGACGTAGTTAAGCATCTTCACATTTAATATATAGCAGTTCTCGTTGAGGCAACGTGCCCTTACACCTTCCGATATAACGTTGTACTGCATCTGAATTGAAACTACTAGATGTACTTTCAATTACATTTGCGTTACCCAAGTTTGTAAATTCTGAACTATATAATTGCTCAACTTAAGTATTAAATAAAATTATTACCAATAGTTTAGGAAAAGCAAAGACGTGAACCGTTTCAAAAAGCTATCCTCAATTGTATTCCTGTTATTAGCCTTTATTTATCCACCTACTTTGGTTGAAGCCAAAGATAATACTCTAAATAACGTTCTCAATGAACAGAGTATTGACGTACAGACAAAATTAGTAGGAGAGCAAAGTGAAGAGTTTTTGTTAGCTCACAGACGAACTCGACGACGTTATCATAGACGGCATCGGACTGGAAGATATTATTATCAACGCCAGTGGAATCGACGACATTATTATAGACGACACTATCGCTCTATACGTTATCACGGACAACGATATCGTCATGGAGAATGGGAACTTGTGCGCGATCGTCATGGACGATTTATGTATGATTGGCAACGTTACTAGTAAGCTTTACACTCAATTTTTCTAGAGAATCTTTATGCGTAAATCCTAATCTAGTACACCACGGCGTAAATAAACATACCATTTCAAATGGTGTAAAAGCCCGAAATACAATTCTTTTAACTTTTGACTTTTGCGTAGCGGTACTAGGCAGATTCGCTGTACTGCTACTGTATATATCTATCTTTAGGCATAGAAAATTTCTATTCTAATTTCATTTTTTTATGAAAGGCTATAAATAGGGTGAACGGTAAGACATTTCAGACATTTATATACCTTCATTGATCACAAGTGATTGCTAAAAATATGTTAGCCAGGGGTAAAATTCTCTGGTTGAGGCTTTCCCGTCAGTTGCTTCAACCCAGGCGGTTAGCTTTCGTGGAAGCTTGCCTGATTGGTCTAGTTTCTGGGTTAGCGGCAGTTCTATTAGGACAGACAGTGGATTCGGCTGGTGCATGGCGAGTGCATCTTTCTTACCATTGGTCTGCCTACTTGGTGCTACCAGGTATTGGACTAGTAGGAGGACTTTTAGGTGGTTGGCTAGTAGAGCGCTTCGCACCGGAAGCATCTGGTAGTGGGATGTCTGAAGTCAAAGCCGTATTGGCTCGTGTGCCGATGCCATTAAATCTACGGATTGCTTTGGTCAAGTTGATCAGCGCTACATTAGTGTTGGGTTCTGGAATGCCTTTAGGACGAGAAGGGCCGACTGTCCAAATTGGGGCAGCCTTGGCAAATCAACTTAGTAACTGGGCACCGACTTCACCAGAGCATCGTCGCCAACTGATTGCCGCCGGAGCCGGGGCTGGGTTAGCTGCGGCTTTTAATGCACCGATCGCAGGTGTGCTTTTTGTCGTGGAAGAATTACTCCAAGATGTATCAGATATAACTCTTGGTACTGCGATTTTGGCTTCTTTCATCGCTTCAGTCATTTCCCGGCTCTATGGTAGTCACAGCCTGGATCTGAATCATCTAAATTTAGGTCTTCCCGATACAACTTTCTTTGCTCAAGAAATCCCTTTCTACTTAATTTTGGGAGTGCTGGCGGGACTTCTAGGCATTCTATTTAATAAAGGTATTCTTGAAAGTTTAGCAATTAACCGCCGCCTGCTACATCTGAGTTTACCCTGGCGAATTGGAATCGCTGGGTTAGTTAGTGGTGCGGCGATCGCCTTTTTACCTGCTGCCTTTCGCGATCATGCTGGGCTGAGAGAAATTTTGCTTGCGGGTAGTGCTAATTGGTCATTTGCAGCGATCGCTCTTTTAGTTCAGTTTATCCTAATTATTTTGACCTACGGCTCTGGAGCGCCAGGGGGTTTACTAGTTCCCACCTTGGTGTTGGGAGCTGCCCTTGGTTACTTAGTGGGTGCTGTGGAACACAGTTTACTGGGAATGAGTGCTGCAACAGTCTATGCTCATGTTGGCATGGCTGCCTTTTTTAGCGCCGTCTCTAAGGTTCCAATTACAGCAGTCGTCATTGTGTTTGAGATGACAACAGATTTCAATCTGGTGCTACCGCTGATGATTGCGTCTGTGGTTGCCTATTTAGTAGCGGAAAAAATCGATGGGCGATCGCTCTACGACCTTCTACTAGAGTGGAAAGGGATTCACATCACCAAAGAGCCTAGCACAGAGGGATTTCTGGCACAACTGAGTGCTGTAGATGTAATGCAACGGCGTGTGGAAACTCTCTCTAGTCAAATGAGTACTGATGAAGCAGTACAGGCATTTTCCCACTCTAACCATCGCAACTTTCCAGTTTTAGAAAATGGTAAAGTTGTTGGTATTGTAACTCAAAAAGATTTAGTTAATATTGCTTCGCAACAGTCAGGCAAAGATACAACTGTTAGCGAGATTATGACACCAGAACCGGTGACAGTAACTCCCATAGCAACACTGGCTCATGTACTGCATATACTCAATCGTTATCACCTCAGTTGCTTACCCGTTACAGAAGGTCGCAAGCTCATAGGAATTATTACTCGTAGTGATATTATCCGTGTAGAAGCAGAGCGACTGAGTGGTAATAGTGAACAAATAGAACCCAAATCAGCACCTTCTTATGTGGTTTACCAAACTCGCGCCCCGGCTACAGGCAAAGGAAGGTTATTAGTACCACTTTCACATCCTCAAACAGCCGAGACTTTACTAGACATGGCAGTTGCGATCGCCAAAGATCGCGATTACGAAATAGAATGCCTACAAGTGATTATCGTTGCGTCTGGGCGCATCCCATCGGAAACACCAGTGCAAATCAGCAAAAGTCTTCAACTTTTCCAACGGGCAATACTGTTAGGAGAGGAATGGCGGATTCCCGTTCATACCGAGATCCGAGTTGCCCATAATGTTGCTGGGGCAATTTTAGAGACTGTTAAAGCACGACACATTGACTTGGTGCTGATGGGATGGAAAGGTAGTACATCAACTCCTGGTAGAGTTTTTAGCCGAGTGGTGGATACGATAATTCGACAGGTTCCTTGTGATGTTATCTTGGCTAAATTGGATGATAAAAGATCCTTTGACCGTTGGTTGTTGCCAATGGCAGGCGGCCCTAACTCCAGCCAAGCAATTAAGTTATTACCTGCTCTGGCTTCTTTAAGTACATCACCCCAAATCAAGCTATGTCAGGTTTTTCAGCCGACTAACTCGATTCCTGACACAACATTACTAGATAAATCTGTTCGCTTTCTGCAACGCCGAGTTAGTGGTAAAGTGGTGGCTACTCCCGTTCGTGCCAATTCTGTTTCGGAAGCTGTCCTCAAGTGTGCCGAACAAGACAATAGTGATGTGATTGTCTTGGGAGCTAGCCGTGAAAGTCTACTGCAACAAGCAATTCAAGGAAATATTGCCGAGAATATTTCTCGCAAGAGTAATTGTACAGTGATTATGGTCAAAACTTAATGTCGAATTACCCCCCTTAATCCACCTTTGGAAAGGGGGAAAAAAGAAATCTAGTTCCCTCCCCTTTCCAAGGGGAGGGTTAGGGTGGGGTAAAACCCTGGTTAATCAGCTATTTCAGACTTGTATATACACCGTACCCTTGATAAGGGAAGCGTTTGCTTTACTCAAAAATAACAAATGGGTACGCCGAAATAACAAATGGGTACGCCAAAATAACAAATGGGTACGCCGAAATAACAAATGGGTACGCCGAAATAACAAATGGGTACGCCGAAATAACAAATGGGTACGCCGAAATAACAAATGGGTACGCCGAAATAACAAATGGGTACGCCGAAATAGCAAATGGGTACGCCGAAATAGCAAATGAGTTCGCTGAAATAACAAATGGGTATGCCGAAATAACAAATGGGTACGCCGAAATAGCAAATGAGTTCGCCGAAATAACAAATGCGTAAGCGTAGCCAGCCGTAGGCATCGCCATGATTGCAACAATTTAGCTTTGTCACGCCAGCGTAACGCACCGCAAATCTTTGGTGGATGAAGTATTTTCCGACTTACGATCGCTCGATTTTGTAAACAATGCCAAAAATTGAGCGCAGGTATAATCACAGAGATAGCTAGAAACCAAATTTAGATATATGCGATCGCCACATCTCAAGGCGCGATGTCTGCGACGGGCTACGCCTACGCAAAACCTGTATAATTCATTTTGAGACTGATTCGTTATAATATTGACGATAAACTTTGCTAAAGAGGGCAAATGATATGACTAGCCGCGAGCAGCTTATCCAAGAAATTGCAGAGCTTCCAGATGAGTTAGTCAAAGTAATGTTAGATTTTTTGCATCGGGTTCAGACAACGCGTAGTCATCATCCTCTAGCAAAATTTGCGGGTATTTTGAGTGATGATGAGGCGGCTGATTTACAGAAAGCAATTCAAACTGATTGTCGTCAGGTTGATTTAAATGAGTGGTGAAATTGCGTTAGATACTTCTGTTGCAGTACGTTTTCTAAATGGCGATCCTGATGTTGTTTTAAGGGTGTTGGCGTTACCAGAAATATTTTTGTCGGTCATAGTAGTGGGAGAGTTACTGTTTGGATCTGAGAACTCGACTCGACCGTTGAAAAATCTTCCTCGATATTTGGAGTTTATGGAAGTTTGTGCAGTTGTGCCTGTGGAAAAGCGAACGGCAGTTATCTATGCTCAAACTCGTTTGGCTTTGAAGCGCAAAGGGCGACCAATTCCGATGAATGATGTTTGGATTGCAGCGCACTGTCTGGAACATGGTTGGGTGCTTGTTACCGATGATTCAGATTTTGATTATGTGGATGGATTGGTTATAGAGCATTGGTAATGATAGCTATTATGTTTTGAGATCGCTTTTTCCTTCATCTGTGCTTGATCGCCTAAATCCGCAATATCCCAAACAGTGAACTTACAAGTCAACGCCATCGCCAAAAAATCATGGTCTAGCATTTTTCTTTAATCAGTTAAGATCATCTTTATCAATTTTCTTTCCTTTTACCCTTCTCCTTGGAATTATGACGCAGGATGAGTTATTGATACTGATAGATCGCGCTGTGGCTGAGGGTTGGCAAGAGTTAGACTTGTCAGGACAGGAGTTGACTGAGTTACCTGTAGAAATTGGTAAGTTGCAGCAGCTTGAGTCTTTGATTTTGGGAAAGAAGGTTGAAGGTTATGAAGAAGTAGGAGACCGCATTCTCGAAAAGGTTTCAGGCAACAATTTAAAAACGCTTCCACTCGAACTATTGAATTTGCCTAATTTGCGTAAGTTGGATATTAGTGGCAATCCTTTAAAGAGCATTCCCGATGTGGTAACGCAAATACTACATTTAGAGGAACTTTTCTTAATTCGAGTAGAGCTAACTGAAATACCTGATGCGATCGCTAATTTAACCAATCTGACGCAGCTTGACCTCAGTGGCAACCAAATAACCCAGATTCCAGAGGCGATCGCTAATTTAACCAATCTGACGCAGCTTCACCTCAGTGGCAACCAAATAACCCAGATTCCAGAGGCGATCGCTAAATTAACCAATCTGACGCAGCTTCACCTCAGTGGCAACCAAATAACCCAGATTCCAGAGGCGATCGCTAAATTAACCAATCTGACGCAGCTTCACCT
>NZ_JBALDD010000087.1:0-34271 GCF_036917555.1 Nostoc sp.
TCGACGCCACATCGGGGTGTTCATCCCCCAGTAGGCGTTTTATCATGGACAAAGCTTCAATTAACAAAGGTTCGGCATCGCTGTACCTTCCCTGTAAATTGTAGAGTGTTGCCAAATTGTTCAGGCTAGTTGCCACATCCAGATGTTCATCCCCCAGTAGGCGTTTTCTTATGAACAAAGCTTGGATGTACAAAGGTTCGGCATCGTTGTACCTTCCCTGTAAATCATAGACCGTTGCCAAATTGTTCAGGCTCGACGCCACATTCAGGTGTGATTCTCCTAGACGCTCTCTAGTAGCTGATAAACTTTGTTCACCCCAAGACAAAGCTTGGTTATAGGCTCCTTGACCTGCGTAAAATCTAACCAAGCCCTCAAATGGTGATATTAAATCATCATCGCTTAACCAAGCTTGGTCAACGGTGGCAGATTCCCCCAGGTGAGGAATGGCAAGAGTTACTTTAGCAATGTCTATAAGTGTAGGTCTCTCAGGAATATTCCGTGCTACTGGTACTATCGCTTGACAAAAGTCACACTTGAGTTCGTTTACTTCCGCTAACTCTTCTAACTTCTGCCGCAATAATTCCCGAATGCGTTCATGAACTTGGTAGGTGTCCTCTGCCAATTCTTGCAGCAAATAACGCTCAAGTAAAACCGTGCAGTTAACTTTTAAGTCAAATTCCCAATGGCTATAACTTGCTGCTGATTCTACCAAAGACCAAGGGATAGGAGCCAAAGCAAACAAACTCAACAGACAAGCCAATTTTTGCGCCTCTGGTTCCAAGCATTGCCAATTCAACTCAAAAGCTGCTGCTACACCAGACTCGCCATCTGTTGCTTGCTTTTGTAGCCGTGCGAGAATGTCTGCTAGCATAATACTCTCCCTGGCTCTCGGCACTGTGCTGCTATTAGGTAAAGTCCAACAGGTACATAATTCACAAATTGGCAAAGTCCCTTAGCAAATTCTAATTCCTTCTCAACCCTATCTTTTCCCAGCAGGGTTGTTAATAATTCTAAGGCTGCATCTGCTGATAATTTACCTAACGGCAGTGATGGATAGGTTAACCCTGTGTTTTGACGAGTGGTAATTAACACCTTAAACTGAGAACCTTTAGGTGGTAGGTAAGGTTTAATTTGCATCCAGTCTTTGACATCATCAAATATTAATAAAACTTTGCCCGCTTGCCAGTTCCGCCAGCAATAAGCAACTTGACCTGCTAGGCTTAATCCATCCGGTAGATTAAAATTAGGCAACCTCACAACTCCAAACTCTACTAACTGGGTTCCCAAATCAATACCTTGGGGATTTAACCAACAACACCCGCCAGAATAATCTTCCAAATATTGCCATGAGTATTGAATAGCTAACTCTGTTTTACCCACGCCACCTTGTCCAGTCACATCGGTAATAGCCACAATATCATTTGCTTGTAATAGCTGATGCAATTGTTCTATTTGCTTATCCCTCCCAACAAACTTACGAGCTTGACTCTGTTGGATATTATGCGGGATCTCAAACGGGTTGAAATGAGAATTTTCAATATCTCCATCCCAACTGCGGGAATAAAAATAAGTCGGCAGTTGTTTCTTATCTAAAGTGTTAAATCGCTGCTTAACTGCCTCGGTAACTTCCCTCATATCCGGCGGAAAAGTCCCATTAGCTTCAGCAAAAGCCTCTCTCACTGCTTGAGAAAAGTATCCTGTTTTATTTTCAGAATTTACCTTAGCTTGCTCTCCTTCCCGCGTAGCCAGTAACACAAATTGTTGACTATCTTTCCTTGGCTGACCACTCAAAAAAGCTTTGCCACCTAAGTTAGTTGGTCTTCCGTTCGACTCTAAAACATAATTAGCACAGGCATCAATAATACAAATATGATTCCGAATCTGAAATTTATCGGAACCCAACAAATCTAATAAAGACTTTAAATCTAAATTCTGCCAATTTTGTTTATTTGCATCAGCACAAAGCAACCGGCGCTCTCGTTCTGGGGTAATCAAACCATGTCCCGCCCAAAAAATGTAGAGTAAATCCCCCGACTTTGGGGATAAAAAGTTAGTCACAATGTCGGAGATATTTTGCTCTGTCGCTAACTCTACATTTAACTCACATTCCCCAATTAACTGATGATTTTCTTCCAGCGCTGATAAACATAATCGGATATTCTCCCTCGGTACACCGCGCCGATGCAGCCAATCAGCAAATTTCAGCGCGTCATCGGCTGGCCCCCCACCCGTCACATTCCAAGCAGATTCGTGGTACTTTTCAATACCCACAATTAACCCAAATGTCAGCTCAGGTTTCGCCATCAACTGCATGATGACCTAGCCTCTCACATTATGTGGAAAATGACCTAACCCACTAGGGCGTGTTTTCAAACCTTTCTTGAAGCACCTGAGTCTTTGGAGATCCCCCCAACCCCCCTTAAAAAGGGGGGCTTTTAGAGTTTCTTTTCCCCCCTTATTAAGGGGGGTTAGGGGGGATCTTCGAGTTTGAAAACAGTCCCTAACCCCCTTCCCTAGTAGGGAAGGGGGAAAATTTAAAGCCTCTCTCCTTTTAGGGGAGAGGTTTGGAGAGGGGTTTTGTAGATACCGTAAAAAGTAAACCATTATGGCAACCTCGAAATAATCGCCTCCCAGGTTTTGGCATTTGTCCAATAAGCACCGTGAGAACGGGGAAATGGTTGTTTACTATCTACTACCACATCCTGCACACGCTCAGGGAAAATTCTATTACCCACGTAACTGAGAAAATCCCGTAAATCGTAGATATTCAACCATTGAGGGAAATGCTCTGGCAATAACTGCCCATATTCTAAGCTGTAGAGGGCGTTAATCTCATATAAAAATGGTGCTTGGGAACCAACTGTTACCAATAATTCCACCTGAGATAACTGCTGCTGCACTAGCAAATCTACACAAGCGATACCTCCCAAGCTATGGGCGATTAAAACCACTGGCGGTTCTGCTTGGGCAATTTGTTGCTGGATAAACGCCCTGATTTTTTCACCTCGCGTTTGATACAACAAAATATCACCAGGCATAGGCGAAATTTTATCAGTTAACTCCAGGCGGTTTCCTCTGACATAATTGGTTCCGCCGTGCTGTGCTAATCCCACAAGTGGCTTTAACAACCAGCCACCCAATCCTAACTCCGCCTCTCCTAAAGCCAGAGTCAGCAATTCCACAACTTTATCCCGCAATTGGGCATCGGTGAGTATCAAAGGAAATTTTTCTTGCTGTTCGCTAATAAACATTGCTTGAGCGACAATTGCTCTAGCTATTGGTGGATAATATTCACTCAAATCAGATTCGGAAACCGTGAGCAATGCCTGATGATACGGTTCACTGTGGATAACATCTTCTCGTGCTGGCTCAAATACCTCTGCAATTCCCGCTTCTTGCAACTTAGCTTGCAGTTCCAATGTCGGAGTAAAACTCGCTACACGAGATTGTAAAACATCCCCTGGTTCTTCCCCAAAAGGATTTTTTGACTCAATAGGTTTCAAAGACAACAGCCGTAATTCATAAAGAGGGTCGCGGTATAATTGCCCCCACAACACAATATCTGCATCTTCTTCTTTTGAAGATAAAGCCAGTGTGGCATCTTCCAAAGGTACTGATGCCCGATTATCGTTGAATTTTGCACCTAATACACCCCAAAGACAGGGAGAAACTTTGATATCAGGACGTTGGGCGTGAATCTTTTGCTCAATTATCTGAAAAGTTTCGTTGTATTCTTGTTCCCTAATGCCTGTGCCATGTACAAATATTACAGTGGTCATTGTGATAAGGCGGGCTATGGCTACGCAAAGCTTTCCTCTGTATTATTCCTCACTACTTTCTCTGAGACAAGCTGATTTCATTCACTTGGCTTATTAAAAACTTCTAAAATCTGTCGGCAAATCTGTTTGAGCTTCTCCTCGATTTCACCAGAAGGCGAAGATGCGCCGACAACACTCCAGTTTTCTACCGTAGAAAGTCGCCACGCTTCGCCGCGATGATCGAATCCAGCCACCTCTACACCGATCGCCCGGCGGGAATTATTGATGGGATCTTGATAAAATCGGATTTGAATTAAAATACTACGACTTCGCCAAGATTTGCTAATACCAGGAAAGTGAAAGCCAATATCTATAGAATCTGGATCGACTAACTCCCTAGTTTCCGGGTCATTTTTCCAGGGTTTGAGATCGGATTTGGCATCAGGAAACTCGAATTTAAATAAATTAACTACCGTAGCAATGTTGCTGGCGAGTTCAAGGTTCGTTGCCTGTTCAGCTGCGTTCACTAAAAAATACTCCTATATAGCGTCGGCATCTTCGGGGATGTGAAGACAGAAAAACCGCCAGAAGGCTTATCTGATTGGTGTTTCAGCTTATCAAGACCTTTGAGATTTAGCAACTCTAAATCATATTTTCCTAACAATCCTCGTTACTAAACAGAAGCCAAAAATCGCTTCTTGTTGGGACTGCCTAACACCTATTAAGTAATTGTACTTAAAAATTACTCCAAAGCAGATGAAACTCTGCTCTTTGGAGAAAATATCAAGATTTTCTGCAAAATCCTTGGCTGACAAGAACGATTAACTGCGCTAGCGATCTAAAATGACACTGTTAATCGGTAAACCAAAAGCAATTAAGTTCAATATATGGTGCGTCAACGCTCGATTTTTTCATTTTTCCTAGTACTATTGGCCACATTCCTGATTAGTTGTGGTGGCCCTGGTGTTGCGGTAGCACCTCCGACTTACACAGCAGTACAACTTGAAAAAATTCAGGCTTATGTTCCTGAAATTCAGGCTGTGCGCGATCGCTCACAAGAGTTGACAACCCTGATTAAAAGAGGTGATTGGATTAATGTGCGTAACTTTATACATGGGCCCATAACAGAAGCAAGGCTGAATCTGACTTATGTCACTTCCAACCTTCTACCCAAAGACCAACCCCAAGCACGTCAAATAACGCGAGATTTGTTTAACGACCTAGTTAAACTTGATAGAGCTACTAGTGCTGGCAATCCTCAAGTTGCCTTAAATAACTCCCAAGCTGCTTTCGCAGAGATTGACAAATTTTTCCAACTGCTTCCTAAGACCAGCAGTGAAGCAGAGGCAAGTTAAGCCCAAGGTAAGATGAGCAAAGGGGCATGAGGAGGATGAGGGAGAGTAAAAATTGCTCCCCCTGTTCCCTCATCTCCCGCATCTCTCCCATCTTTGCCTGAAAACAGCAATGAGTCATGTAGTTATTATCGGTTGTGGTGTAGTTGGAGCTGCGATCGCATTTGAACTGAGTCAAGTTAAAGGGTTGAAAATCACAGTTTGCGATCGCCAACCACCAGCACAAGCTTCCACAGGCGCTGCACTTGGCGTTTTGATGGGCGCAATCAGCCAAAAAATCAAGGGCAAAGCTTGGCAGATGCGACAAACTAGCATCCAACGCTATGAAACCTTGGTTCCTGAATTAGAAGCTTTAACAGGCCGCAAAATTCCTTTTAATCGTCAGGGAATTCTCATGCTTTTGTCTGATTCCTCCCCAGAGGAGATGTCAGCATGGGAAAAGTTAGTAGAAATTCGCCACTCTCAAGGCTGGAATTTAGAAATTTGGGACACGGCTAAACTCCAGAATATTTGTCCTCAAGTCGATGGCAAAAAAGTTACTGGCGCTGTCTATTCTCCCCAAGACCGCCAGCTCGATCCAACTGCCCTCACCTTAGCTTTAGTTGAGGCTGCCCAGCAAAATGGTGTAACTTTCAAATTTGGCGTGACTGTTTTGGATGCCCCAACCTCAACACCTGAATTTTGCAATCAGCTTGAGACTACAGAAGGAAAAATAGCCGCTGATTGGTTTGTAATTGCAGCAGGATTAGGTTCAACACCCTTAACGGCAAAATTAAATCAGATAATTGATATCCGTCCCGTACTTGGGCAAGCGCTGCAAATGCGTGTGGGGCATCCATTAGGTAATCCTAACTTCCAACCAGCGATAACGGGTAACGATGTCCATATTGTTCCTGTGGGCGGTGGAGATTATTGGGTAGGCGCAACTGTAGAATTTCCTAGCAATGGCGATGAGATACCGCCAAATCAAGAACTGCTGGAATCTATTAGAAAACAAGCGATCGCATTTTGTCCAGAATTAGCCACAGCAACTATTCTCCGCACTTGGTCAGGCTTACGTCCCCGCCCTGAAGGACGCCCAGCCCCAGTTATTGGTAAGTTGCCAGGGTTTAGTAACGTCCTCCTAGCTACCGGACACTATCGCAACGGCGTTTTACTAGCACCCGCTACAGCTTATGCGATTCGTGAGATGATTATTTCTCAGGGAATGGGGAGTGGGGAGATGAGGGGGACAAGGGAGACAAGGGGACAAGGAGAATAACTCATGCCCAATGACGCCAGTTGCTTCTCCTGTCGGA
This sequence comes from Nostoc sp., assembly GCF_036917555.1. Lineage (GTDB taxonomy): Bacteria > Cyanobacteriota > Cyanobacteriia > Cyanobacteriales > Nostocaceae > Nostoc. The sequence goes on from NZ_JBALDD010000087.1 coordinate 6,409, forward strand.
GACGCTACGCGTAGCTTGCTTCCCCGAAGGGGTACAAGTCGGGCATTGCCCGTCCAACGCACTGGCTCCCCGATGCCCAATTCCCAATGCCCAATATAGGAAAATAACGTGTCAATAACAGAACATAAAATCAATGTAGATTCACTGAAATGGTTTTATCGGGAATCTTTACCAATCGGTAGAAGTGACTTAGCACCTGTATTGTTGCTACACGGCTTAGTTTCACAAAGTTACAGTTGGCGTCATATTATACCTGCTTTGGCGAATCAGGGGACAAGAGCGATCGCTCCAGATTGGATTGGTTACGGCTTTTCTGCCAAACCAGAAAAACAAGATTTTGCTTATACTCCCGATGCTTTTATCACAGCTTTAGAAGGATTTATTAAATCCCTAGAACTTGAACATTTTTCTTTAGTCGTCCAAGGCTTTTTAGGTTCTGTAGGACTACAATATGCTTTGCGTCATCCAGAACAAATTGCTAATTTGGCTATTTTAAATACACCAATTTCAACTGCTGCTAAATTACCCTGGAAAATTAAACAAATGGGTTTACCCTTAGCAGGTGAAGTAATGACCCAAGACCCCTTATTAGTCGATCGGACACTAGAAGGTGGAAGCCGTTATCGCATAGGAGATAAAGATTTAGATATTTATCGAAAACCATTTTTAACCGCTTCTTCGTCTGGTCGAAGTCTCTTAGCAAGTATTCGCAATTTACAGCTTGATTCAGCCATGACAGAAATACAAACTGGCTTTAAAGAATGGCAACAACCAATTCTGATTCAATGGGGTATGATTGACCCTTGGCTACCTGTAGATATTGCCGAAAACTTTGCCAAATCCGTACCAAATACTGAATTAATAAAACTTAATAACGTTGGACATTATCCTCAAGAACACTACCACGAGGCGATTTTAGAAGACCTTTTACCCTTTGTGCGTCGTAAAGATGCTCATTGAGAATATAGCTTTGGCAAAAATCGATGTTATAAAAATGAACCCCACAGATAAATATAGAGAAATCATAGATATTTATCTGTAGTAGAAAATAAATTTGGGATTTTTGTGAGATTTATCAATATAACTTTTGGATAAATCAAAAATAAGAATCCCACCCTGCCAAAGCTACACTTTGTTTCCCCTCCCCTTGCTAAAAGGAGGGGTTGGGGGTGGGGTGTTAAGGACTTTTGCAAGAGGTCTAATGTTATCCCCACCTGCATTTATGAACTTTTTATTACCATTAAAAATGTATCACAACCACAAGTAAAGGAGATTAGGATTGATGGCTTATTCATGGTTTAAAGCCTTTCATATTGTCGGATTTGTAGTTTGGTTTGCTGGTTTGTTTTACTTAGTACGTCTTTTTATCTATCACGTTGAAGCTAACGAAGAACCTGAACCAGCACGAACGATACTGAAAAATCAGTATCAAATTATGGAAAAGCGCCTTTATTCTATCATCACTAACCCAGGAATGTTCGTGACGATCGCAATGGCCATCGGTTTAGTAAGCACTGAACCGGATATTTTAAAAGAGGGTTGGTTGCATATCAAACTGCTGTTTGTAACTATTTTAATTGGCTATCATCATTACTGCGCTCGGCTAATGAAAAAGTTAGCAGTAGATGAATGTCGCTGGAATAGTCAGCAATTACGTGCTTTAAATGAAGCACCTACAGTTATGTTAGTGGCGATCGTCTTGCTGGCTGTGTTTAAAAATAATCTACCTACAGATATCGCTGCCTGGGCTATTTTCGCCATGATTATTTTGATGGCAGTCACTATTCAACTTTACGCCAAAAAACGCAGGCAGGATAAAGAGAAATTGACGGCACAGATAGGACAACCACAAGAACAAAGTTAGACATTGAGTTCATTCACTTACGGTTACTCACTGCATCACCCCACCCCGGTTTTGTCTAAAGCCAAAACCGGGGTGGGGTAAAGCGTATGTGGGACAAGCGTTTGAGCTTAAGTTTACACCAATAATTGTGTGCCCCTACTAAACGTTGCATCACAACAACAAATCCTACCAATTAACTATTACTTCATCCTGGAAATGTTTACAGCAAATCATCCCCAGGAATTACAGTAGTGTAAAAAGTATATTTGCGATTAGCGACATAACGACGGTCTTGTTTAACAATCGCCATAAACTCTCTATGTCCCTCACGGGTACGTCCTACTAAACAACCCGCGCTAGCAAGGCGAATATCATTCCGGGGAAAATCAAAGCCGTAGTGTTGATTCACATAAAAATCATCACCTGTATCAAGTTTGTCGCCAGTCCGTTTAAAATCTTGGTTGAAATCTCTACAAACAGTTATATCTCCAACTTGCACTAATGCCTCGTGAGGCTCTGCTGTGCCGTGAGTGCCAACAGCCCAAGCTTTGTATTGTCCAAACTGAATCCTAGCCGCTCCTTTGGGATTCATCGGATTATAAGTGTAGTACCTCCCTGGTTCTGTAGTTGCTTCCCAGTGATCTACGATTTTGGGAATACCATTTACTATTTCAATCACAATCCGCCGATCGTTAAATTGATTGGGTGTATCACTGTTGAGCTTCCAGTCTGCATCTATGCCCTCTACATAAACAATGTTGTATTCTTTGGGATTGGTAAATACCTGATAACCTTTGGATAGCATATATTTTACAATCTTACTAGGGATGTCATTGCCTAGTTTTAAGGGGGGTTTAGGAAGATCATCTATTTTGGTTTCAATTAGTTTTTTGGCTGTGACTGCTCCTAAAAAGCCATTCTCTTCAGTCTTTGTTAATTCTTGAAATTTTTTGAGAAATATCACAGAAACAGGGCCAAATTTACCATCGGCTGGAGGTTCTAGCAAACCTAAGCCGATTAACAATATCTGAATCTGACGAGCCAAGTCTGCATCTTCTGCGATCGCATCAAATGACCATTTCTCATCTTTTCCCAAGAAATCTTGTAGTTTCATTATGCACCTGCTTTCATTTACCGAGTTCTAAGTATAAACATCATTTTAAAAACTGATGTCGTCTAAAACTATACTATAACCTCAAATATGATGTCATCTGGAGTCTGCGATCGCACGCACATTGCCTGAATGCGATCGTTAATACAGGCAGGCTACATTATTAATTAACTCAATTTCTCTGCTGCGCGTCCAAGCAGCAACTCGTCCTCAGGCATCGCCTCTGTAAAACCCGAAATGACTAACGAAGAACTGCTGGAAATTATTGAACAAGCTGCCAAAGACAAGGTGACAGAATTAGACCTTTCTTGCAACGGCTTAACAACGCTATCACCAGAAATTGTCCAACTCACCAACCTGCAATTCCTTGACCTTGACAGTAATCAACTAAGCAGTCTGCCACCGAAAATTGTCCAACTCATCAACCTGCAATCCCTCCACCTCAGCGACAATCAACTGAGCAGTCTGCCACCGGAAATTGGAAAACTCACCAACCTGCAATTCCTCTACCTCGACAGTAATCAACTGAGCAGTCTGCCACCGGAAATTAGAAAACTCACCAACCTGGAATTCCTCAATCTCAGCGACAATCAACTGAGCAGTCTGCCACCGGAAATTGGAAAACTCATCAACCTGCAATCCCTCAATCTCAGCGACAATCAACTGAGCAGTCTGCCACCGGAAATTGGAAAACTCACCAACCTGCAATTCCTCAATCTCAGCGACAATCAACTGAGCAGTCTACCAGCAGAAATTGTCCAACTCACCAACCTGCAAACGCTCAATCTCGACTTAAATGAACTGAGCAGTCTGCCACCAGAGATTGGTCAACTCACCAACCTGCGAAAGCTCAAACTCAACCAAAATAAACTAAGCAGTCTGCCACCAGAGATTGGTCAACTCACCAAGCTGCAAACCCTCGACCTCGACAGTAATCAACTGAGCACTCTGCCAAAGGAAATTGGTCAACTTACTAAATTACAAGAACTCAAGCTTAGTAATAGTAGACTAGAGACTTTGCCTGTAGAAACATGGAAACTCACCAACTTGACTGTACTTGACCTACGTGATGGACAAATAAAAATGCTGCCTGATAGGATTGAGCAGCTTTTTGAACTGAGCAATTTAAACCTTCGCAACAATCTCTTAGACACACTACCTAAGCAAATCTGGCAACTCACCAAGCTGAAAAGATTAGACCTAAGAGGCAATAAACTTCCTATTCCACCTGAAATTTTAGGAGCAGCGGATCTTTGGAGAAATCCTGGTGATCCATCTACAATTCTCAACTATTTTTTCCAACTTCAGAAAGAACAGAAAAAGCCTCTCAATGAAGCCAAAATGCTACTAGTTGGTCAGGGTAGTGTTGGCAAAACCTCTGTTGTTAAACGGCTAATCGATAATTGCTATAATCCCCACGAAGGCAAGACCGAAGGCATCAATATCACAAACTGGCAGATTTCTGTCAACGATCAATTAATCCGGCTCAACGTGTGGGACTTTGGTGGACAAGAAATTATGCACGCCACCCACCAGTTTTTTCTTACTAAACGCAGCCTTTATTTACTAGTGCTTGATTCTCGCCTAGATGAACTGCAAAACAAACTAGAATACTGGCTCAAGATTATTCACAGTTTTAGCAACGATTCCCCTATTTTGATTGTTGGCAACAAAATTGACCAACATCCCCTCGATATTGATCAGCGCGGCCTGTGCCATAAATATCCTGCTATTAAAGGCATTATGTCTATATCCTGTCAGACTGGGGAAGGTTTAGATAAATTGCAGTTAGCTATTACTAACCAAATTGCCAACTTAGATCACATTCACGACCCATTACCCCAAAGCTGGTTTCAGGTCAAAACCCGCTTGGAACAGATGGAAAAGGATTACATCCCCTATAGTGAATACGAAAGTCTGTCTCAGGAGGAGCAGGTCAGCGATCCATTAAGCCAAACTACCCTGATTGAACTTTTGCATCAACTTGGTATCGTTCTGAATTTCCGAGATGATCCGCGTTTGGCAGAAATGGGAGTTTTAAATCCAGAATGGGTCACGAACGGAGTTTACAAGATCCTCAATGACAATCGCTTGATGACTGAATTTCGGGGTATTCTGGATCGCACTCAACTTAACCGAATTTTAGATAACTCCCGCTATCCTGGCAATAAGCCACTATTCATCATCGATATGATGCGGAAGTTTGAACTCTGCTTTCCGCTAGAGGATGGCAACGGCGATCGCTTCCTCATCCCCGACTTATTGCCTAAAGAAGAACCTGCCACAGGGGATTGGGAAAATGGTTTGGCATTCCAGTATCATTACAGCGTCCTCCCCAACAGTATCATCTCCCGCTTTATTGTACGGATGCACCACAACAGCGATCGCCAGACTTGGTGGCGTAGCGGCATTGTTCTCAAACACCGTGGTAATCGGGCACTTGTCAAAAGCGATCAGGAAGACCGCAAAATCTTTATCACCATCAGCGGATCACGCTCCACTCGCCGAGAATTACTAGCAATGATCCGTTCTCAGTTTGATGCCATCCACCAAACTATTAAAGGGTTGCTACCAGAAGAGAAAGTACCGATTCCGGGACACCTAAATATTGTTGTGGACTACAAAAACCTGCTCGTTTATGAAGAGAAGAACTTATCTATCATTCCCCCAGGTTTGACAGAACCATTCAATGCTCGACAACTGCTTGATGGCATTGAACTCAAAAAAGAACGAAAGGAACGACAGCGTGAAGACGATCAAGAAGAAAATAGCATAGTAACTCGTCCATCTACACCAGAATTCGAGAAAGAAATTTTCATCTCTTATGCTTGGGGTGAAGAAAGTGAGCAATTTGTCAATCAACTGGATGAAACTTTTCAAGCTAAAGGAATCAAAATCATCCGCGATAAACGCGATTTGGGTTACAAAGGACTAATTAAAGCCTTCATGAAACGGATTGGACGCGGTAAATGTGCGATCGCAGTTATTAGTGACAAGTATTTAAAATCTTCCAATTGTATGTTTGAGCTAGTGCAAATTGCTAAAAATGGGGAATTTTATGATCGGATTTTTCCGATTGTGTTAGCAGATGCCCAAATTTATAAACCTGTTGCAAGACTTAAATATATTAAGCATTGGGAAGACGAAATTAAAGAATTAGACGAAGAGATGAAAAAAGTTGGTGCAGCTAATTTGCAGGGATTTCGTGAAGAAATTGACCAATATACTGAGATTCGCAACACGATCGCAGAACTCACCAACCTGCTAAAAGATATGAACACGCTCACTCCTGATATTCACAGCAAATCAGACTTTGAGTCATTGTTGAATGCGATCGCACACCGTTTAGATGAGTAAAACTAGACTATTAGTGACGCTTTGAGATAGAGCAATGTCTCCGACAGGCTATGCCTACGCCCTTTTAACTCGACAATTTGTGTTCTGAGGTGCAACTTCGAGGATAAAAGGTGCAACTTCAAGGATAAAAGGCTCAACTTCGAGGATAAAAGGTGCAACTGCGAGGATAAAAGGCTCAACTTCGAGGATAAAAGGTGCAACTGCGAGGATAAAAGGCTCAACTTCGAGGATAAAAGGTGCAACTGCGAGGGTTAAAGGTCAAGCGATCGCTCTTTTAACTCGACAATTGGTGTTAAAAGGTGCAATCTTCAAGTTCAGAGGTGGAATGGTGAAGGTTGAAAGTAAATCTTTGGCTCTTTAATTCACTTTGGAGTTTACACTGTCCAATCCTGTGTCATCAAGTTTGGAACTTTGCTAAAGTCGCTAGTGTTGCGAGTCAATAATACTAAGCTCCGTGAAAGTGCAATCAAAGCTATTCTTAAATCCATCGTGGCGATGCGAACTCTTTGCGCTCGTAACCCTTCAAATATGGCTACTGCTCCAGCATCGAATGGTAAAATTGGTGCTGCTGAAAACCCCCGAATGATTTCCATTAGCAGAGTATATCCCCGAACTACATCACCAGGTGTTTGGGAACGAGTAATAAAGGTATGAGCGCCAATTACTTGCTCATGGAAACTAACAATAGAAAAAGCGAAATCTGTAGCCTGATACTGGGCAATATGAGCAGTTAATGTTAAAAACTCTGTTCCTGAACGTCTTTGAAGAAAACTGATATGGTCAGTGTCCAGTAGATATCTCACAATTGCTCGCCAGTCTCTTCTGTAAATATGTCAGCGTGGCGTAATGACCGACCATACTCTAAAGCTTCCAAAAATGCTGCTTCATCAGAGATTGAGCCAATAACCTTTTCCAGCCAATTATTAGAGGTAGGCGCATCAATGACTCGATGTTTGATATCTGCAACTGTTTGTTCAAGAGTCGCTAAACGTTGTTCAAAATTTGCTTCATCTAACATAATTTTCTTTGAGAATTTAGTTTTAATGGTAATGCTTATCCGCGCCTGGACAATGCGGATGAGCATTTTGTCCATCACAACAAACTAAGGTTAGGTGTAGCTGTGGTTTTAGTCTGGTAAGCATTTTTGACACCAACCCAGTTACTAGCAATTGGCATTCGCCAACCGGTTCCAAAAGCGCGATCGGTGATTTTTAAGCCGGGGGGTGCTTGTCGCCGTTTAAATTCAGCCCGCGCTACCATTTGAATTACTCTGTCTACAATCACCGCATCGTGACCGGCTGCAACAATTTGCGCTGCTGATTGGTGGTTGTGAATCAGGCGTTGCAAAATATCGTCCAAAATTTCGTAAGGGGGTAGAGAGTCTTGATCTACTTGACCTGGTTTGAGTTCGGCGCTGGGTGCTTTAGTCAAAACGTTTTGCGGAATAATTTCATTATGGCGATTTAACCAATGGCAAAGTGAATACACACGGGTTTTAGGAACATCTGCAATCACTGCTAACCCGCCATTCATATCCCCGTAGAGAGTACAGTAACCAACTGCCATTTCTGACTTGTTACCAGTAGATAAAAGCAGATAGCCAAATTTATTAGCGATCGCCATTAATAAATTACCGCGAATCCGAGATTGGATATTCTCCTCAGCCAGCCCAAACTCTGTACCCGCAAATAAATCACCTAAAGTTTGATCAAAGCCTTGCATTAACTCCCCAATTGGTAAAAGATGAGTCTTAATCCCCAAATTTTCGGCCAATGCTTCAGCATCACTGATGGAATGCTCGGAACTATAAGGGGAAGGCATGAGAACACCGAGGACATTTTCTTTACCAAGTGCAGCAGTTGCGATCGCAGCTACTATTGCCGAGTCAATCCCGCCACTTAAACCCAAAACCACTTTAGAAAAGCGACACTTGCGGGCATAATCTCGCACTCCCAAAACCAACGCTTGCCAAATTTCTTCATCTTCCGATTCATACATCGGTTCTACAGAACCCAACTGCAAATCACGTTGCGCCTCGTCAAATTCTACTATTAATAAATCAGTATCAAAACCACGGGCGCGAGACATAATTTCACCTTGACGATTTAAGGCAAAACTACGCCCATCAAAAATTAGATCATCATTTCCCCCAACCTGATTAGTGTAAATCATCGGTTGTTGAAAACGTACTGCACTATGCCTGAGCATGATTTCGCGGAACTGCTGCTTTCCAGCCGTGTAGGGGGAAGCAGACAAATTTACAGTCAAATCTACACCCAAAATTGCTAAGTCAGCAATCGGATTCACTGTATAACTACGTTTGCCCCAAAATTCCTCATCATTCCATAAATCTTCGCAAATAGTTACGCCAATATGGATATCATCGAGAGTGAAATAATTAGCTTGCAAGCCTTCTTCAAAATAGCGGCGTTCATCAAAGACATCGTAAGTAGGCAAAAGTCGCTTGTGGAAAACTTGCTTAACTTTGCCATTCTCTAACAAAGCTATGCTGTTAAATAATGTTTTACCGCCACTAATATATGCTTTGAGGTTTGGTTCAACAGTTCCTACCAACACAGCTAAATTTGGCGGTAAATCCTGAGCCAAGTTTTGTAAAGTGATGCCCATCGCTTCCACAAAACTAGGATTTAGTAATAAATCTCTTGGTGGATAGCCACACAAAGAAAGTTCTGGTGTCAACAACAAACGCGCACCGCTAGATGCTGCTTGTTGTGCCGCCTCCAGGATTTTTTGGGCATTTAAAAGCAAATCACCGATAGTAGGATTAATTTGAGCGATCGCAATTTTCATTTTGTTTGTCATTTTGTTTGTCATTTGTCATTTGTCATTGGTAAATGCTCAAATAACTTACTCTGGACTTGAGACTTTTAACTCTGGACTCTGGGTAACAATTGATTAAATAAACACCAAAGGTTTATCTTTTAAGGGAGCAAAAGCTTCCGCGTCAAACTTATACAAGCTAGCCGGACGACCAGCACCCCGTGATACCTTAATTCCGGTATCGCATAAAAAACCTAACTTGAGTAGACGCGCTCGAAAATTAGAATAATCGGAAAAGTTATCACCTAAAACTGTGGCGTATAACTGATATAAATCATTCAAGGTGAACATTTCTGGTAAGACTTCAAAAGCCACTGGGCTATACTCTAATTTATTTCGTAACCGCCTATGGCCATAAGCCAAAATTTCGTTATGGTCAAAAGCTAATTGCGGCACTTGTTTGACTGGATACCAAGCGATGCCAGTCATGCGATCAGCAATTAATTCGGCTTCTTCAAATCGCACTAAGGCAAAGTAACTAACTGATAAATAACGCACACCATAACTATCAGTTGCTTCCCGTGGATCGCGATTCGGCCCGCCAAATGTATACAGTTGTTCTAAATAGAGATTGTTGACCTTAATTTTCTCCGCCATAATGCGATAGGCGGCATCTTCTAAAGACTCTCCTGGACGCACTAAAGTACCGGGAAGACTCCAATGATTTAAAAATGGTTCTTGCTGTCGCATTACTAGTAGAACTAACAGCCGATTTTGTACAGTATCTACAGAAAAAATTACATTATCAACACCAACCTTGAAATCGGCCAAAGGTTGTTGGTTTAACGGAGTTGGTATCTTTTTTTGTGAACGTCCTGGCATTCGTACAAATGCTCTTGATTAATATAGGCAACTACAGGGGCTGTGAGGGCTTGGGGATCTCCATGTTCGCGGTATGCTGTTGAGGAAACATCTAGACCAGTCAGACTAGCGATCGCAATCTTCCCTCCCAGCTTTTGCACTACCTCTGAACTAGACTCATCTATTGCATATCCCGGTCGCGGCACAATCAGTAGTTGCACTTCCTGTAACAAATCTTCAATGCGATACCAACGTGGTAGCTGACTCAGTAAATCTGAACCAATAATTAACGTCAATTCAGCATCCTCACCCCAAATAAGCTTCGCTTTTTCCACTGTTTCCAGTGTTCTGAAGCTACTTAATTCTTGTTCCAAAGCAATATTGTGCCGTGGCGCGTCTATATCCGCAATTAACAGTCGCAGCATTGCCGCCCGATGCTCTAAGGGTGTTTGATGGGACTTAAATGGATTATCCGCCGCCCAAACTGCTACCCAATCATAACGCTCAGACAACCAACTCAGAATTTTTTGATGACCAGCAGTTGGTGGATCGGCACTAGTACCAAACAAAGCAATTCTCATCATCTACTTTGCGTCCTTTACGTCCTTGGCGGTAGCCAGCGGCTTGCCGCTGGCGCGTCTACATTTCTTAGTCTCCTCTGTCAACTCTTGCAGTGCTGCAGAAATTTCCACTTGTACCGCGACAGGATGATCCAAACGCCGTGTCTGTTCTGGCAGACTGGCAACTGAAGCGGCGGTACGCTGACGAATTGTTGCCAACGACTCTAACGGCTGCACCCGTTCACCTTCTTGCACTACCAATTGCAACAAAGGTTCTTCTTCTTGAGAGATTTCATCTAAAAGTCCCAACCTGTCTGCTTTTACCTTATCTCCCGTAAACGAGCGAAAAATCTGCTTGCGTCCTGGATAAGTAACTTTACCACTAGACTGCTTCATCACTGGGATGCCATCAATGTCTACAAGTTTATAAACTCCATTGACAGGCGAACCTGTAACTAGTCGCGTTCCCAGTCCGTAACCATCAATCTCAGCCCCAGCAGCTTTTAATCGGGCAATTTCCCACTCATCCAAGTCGCCACTAGCAAAAATTGGCACACCGGGAAGGAGCGATCGCACCTGTTTTGATAAGGTAACTAAATCTCCTGAGTCCAATCTCACTCCTGTTAATTGCATTTCCCCGGAATTTACTTTTTCGGCCAAGCGCTGGGCAGCAGCAATGGTATCGTAAGTATCAATCAGCAATGGCGCACCCGGAAAATATCGATGAAATGCACTAAAAGCTTGTTCTTCAGTGCCATCTATTGCTGACAATGCCATTACCAAGGCGTGTGCCATCGTACCACTTGGCTTTTGTCCCAGTTGTAGCGCTGCTAACACATTGGAAGTGGAATCTAACCCACCCGCCAAGGCTGCCCGCGCCGCCCACAAAGACCCTTGGGGACTAAATGCTCGTCTTGTGCCAAATTCTAAAAGTGTTGCTGATTCCCCCGCTACATCCCGCAATCGTGCTGCTTTTGTGGCAATCAAAGTCTGGTAATTAATTGTATTTAGGAGATAAGTTTCCACTAGTTGCGCTTGCCAAAGGGGTGCTTCCACCCGTAACAGTGGTTGATTGGCAAACACAGCTGTCCCTTCTGGTACTGCCCAAACATCACCTGTAAACTTTCCCTCAGCTAGAAGTGACCAAAAGCGATCGCCAGCATGAGCAAAAATTCCTGTTGCTTGTAATACCGCAATTTGCGCGGAACTAAAGCGGATTTTGGCTAAATATTCTAATGCCTGCGTCAGCCCCATTGCTATTAAATAACCAAAACCCTCTGGCAATCGTCTAACAGACAATTCAAAGCTTGCCCGTCGTTGTTCTATACCTTCGCCTGTGTAACAAGCTGCCATCGTCAATTGGTAAAGGTCGGTCAGCAAGCTGTAGTCATCGGCAGAAAAGTTTAGTTCCTGGTTCTGCTGGCTTTGCTGTTTATGTACATAGTCCAAATCTGGCAAAGTTGTCATGCAAGAGCTTCCTTACAAGATGCTTCTTTTACTTATGGTAATATTTACCATAAGTAATGTCAACTCCTGGCAAGTATATTTTCTGAGATTGCTGTATAACAATAGATTTATCAGCAAATTAATACTAACTTCATAGAATACTTAATATTTTTTAATAGTAAAAGCTAGCAATAATGTTAATCGGATCAGGTGTCTAAGGAAAGGAAACAAGATTCTGTCAGAGAAAGTTTGTTTGGCAGCCTCTTTCCCCGACTAGGGTTGAATAAATAACTATGTTACAATTAGAATCAAAGAGATAAAGTTTGACTTTTTGACAAGCTACAGTATTACGAAGTTATCTAAATAAACATTGCATATATTCTCAATATATTGAGAACTAGAGCCAGCTTTGAATATTAGCATTACAGTATAGTCATCACCATTAAAGCAACTTGAAATAAGGAGTCCAATATTATGGATATTTCCAAAATCATTGCGAACATAACTCAGTATATTTCTGAAGCTGCAATGCGGATTTTTGGCCCTACGGATGATGCTTATCCTGCTGTTGGCGTACAACCTTTTACAGGTGAGCCTTACGATGAAGAGACAGATGATAATTGGTAGGTGCTGATACGGCATTGATAAATAGGAGTCAAAATTCAGAATTCAGACGAGGGCAATTACTGAGAGTTTAGGCAAACCATATAATTGAAAACCACAAAATTGTAGATTTAGCTTCGTACTTAAATCCCTTTATTCAAAAGTAGTGGCGTATTCTAATACGCCACTATTCCAATTTTTCTGCATTTTGTTCTCTGACAAATAGGCATCTTGCAAAAATTATATAGCAATCAGAGTTTTAGTCTCATTACGCGTTCAAAATTCAAGCTGCAACGCTATATTTGCGTTTGGTGTTAGAAAAGAGTAACCAAAACTACTTTTGGTCTAAGATTGTACGTTTGTTTTGTCTATTTTAAACATTTAATCATATAACAAAAGAGTGAAAGTTCATGAAGGCAAAACTTTTCAAGTATTTGGGTTTACCCTGTGCTTTATTTATGCTGGGTAATATATCAGCTCTGGCTGATACTGCATCTGGTACAATTAGGGAATATCATCTAAATAGTTAGTTCGCAGGAAGGGGTGTATGTATTCAAATGAACCCTACATTACCAACTGTTGGAGGTTGGCTATGTTTGTGGAAGGATAATGCTTTGTACCAAGAAGTTACTGATTTACTTCGTGAGGCTTATTCGTCAACAAAAACCTGTTCGATTACTTGGACTACTTATCGCGACGGGCTGGCAGCTATTGATTATGTAAACTGCTACAATTAAGCGTTTTCACAGTTGAAATAAAATACAAGCTTTGAGCATTTCAACGGCTGATTAACATCTGTCAAGATAAAATTGATGGCGTGAATAGTTACGTAATTTTCTGACTTTTTACGTTATCTGAAAAAGTCCATAAAAAATCTAACTCCCTAACCCCCAACCCGTGGCGGGAAGGGGGGAAATTTCAAAGTCTCTCTCCTTTTAGGAGAGAGATTTAGAGAGAGAGGTTTTCCAAATACCGTGAAAAGTCAGAGCAATTTTAAGTTGACAAACTACTCAAAGCGATCGCATCTTACAGCATTTCACTCAATGACAGATCGCCCAGCCATAAAAATTTGTAGTGCAGTTAGTTGCAAGTTGGGAAAAATTGAGGAAATAAGTTGATCGTTGTTTTGAAACAACTGTTTTTGATACTCATCCTCTATTAGGGTACAAATTGTCAGCGTTGGCTGTTTGGGTTTGCCAATATATTCTCTGCCACCAATACCCAAATAATCAACAATCCAATATTCAGGAACTCCTAATAGCGCGTAATCTTCAACTTTACGGGCGTAATCATTCTGCCAGTTTGTGCTAACAACTTCAGCAATCAGTTTAATTGAGTTTCCTGATGTAATTACAGGTTGTTGTTGCCACAACGGTTCATTAATAAATTGAGTTTGGTCTAACACAATTACATCAGGACGAAAAGCCGTTTCTGTTCCTAAGAGTTTGATTAGACAGCGATGGAGAATAAAGTAGCTTAGATCCTGACGATCAATTTCTACATTCAGCTTTCGCCCAATCAATGCAGATACTTGCTCGTGTGGCCCGGTTAGTTCCATCTCAATTAAATCACTATCAATTAGTTCATAGCGCTCGCACTCACCGTAATGGCTAATAAATTCATCAACAGTTAGAACTTTTGAGGCTGATTGAACCATTGTGATTATTCCTCATGATTTGGTACGAGCCAGTAAGGTAAGGCGTTATAGCGATGAATTATGCTCAATATAAGAGCAAAGAGCAGAGTTAATTAGAGATTCGTAGCTTTTTCCTTTGCTTTGAAACCAATCTAGAATATCTTGATCTAGTTGAATTAATGTGGCTTCTTGGCTAACAGGTTTTATCATTTTAGCTGTTTCCCAGAATTGCTGCTCTAATTCAGGAATATCTAAAGTATCAATTGCTGTATCAGGGATATTTTCGAGTTCTTTAAGTCGATTGGGCGAGATACTCATAGTAGGTTCTCCACAGAATCAATATAGAGTCAAGTGTAATAAATCAGATAAAGGCGCGAGGAAAAAACTCACGCCTTTTTATTTAAACTTTTTTATCACCGATTGCTAAAAGTTCCAGAATCGCTCCATTTGTCCAGCCGAAACCAACTTCGTTAGAGCTATACCCAAAGCAGATTTCGTCAGAAACATTGGCAGAACAGCGTTCAACATCATATTTCTCAACTAGGGTATTGTGACGCTCGAATTCTTTAACTGCCATAGAGAGAAATTTGTTGGCAATGCGATCGCCTTCTGTATGATACCCATAGCGGTGAAGTCCCTGGACGGCAATTAACGTCAATGGTGCCCAGCCAAAGGGTGCATCCCACTGGTTGCCGGTGACACGAGTACTAGTAAAAATTCCGCCTGGGGCTTCAAATAAAGAGAGATTTTTGACGACGCGTTTGGCTTGAGTTGGAGAAGCAATTCCCAACCAGAGAGGATAGAACGTGGTAGCAAATTCGTAGCGGCGACGTTTTCCACTCTGGAAGTGGTAGTCGAAATATAATCCTTGTTCTTCATCCCAGAGAAATTGATCGATGCGATCGCGGCGGATATCTGCGCGATTGCTCCATTTTTGTTCCAGTTGTTCGTTCCCCAGAATATGCTTAATTTGCGCCATGTCAAGTTCAACCTGATACAGCAAACTGTTGAGGCACACAGGAGCGTAGTGGAGGATATCAGCACTGAAAGGGCCAAATCGGTTGGTGATATCAAAACCAGACTCGCGCATGGTGCGATCGCTTTTGTAAAATAGGTTGGTCAGTTGGTCAGTTTCCTGGTTGTAATAAAGACTAACGTCATAATCCTCAACTTCAAAAGTTTTATAGTACTCCTTGACGCGATCGTAGTGGCTTTTCCCCTGCTCATCCCGCTCAGAGAACACAACTTCTGGCGCGGGTCCTTCCCCAAAGGCATAAAATCTAGATAAGCCGGTTGCAGCATTCAAATGGGGCGGAACTACCCAGTAATAGTAAAATTGCTCTAACAAGGGTACGGTTGCCCTTAACCATTCCTCATCTTGGGTGTGCTCAAATAATGCCAAAACCATCATGCTGAGGACAGGAGGCTGCGATCGCGACAGCATATAAGTCCGGTTAGAATTGAGGACGATGCCGTAATTCTGCACCTGGTACAGCAGTTGGTCTACTTGGCTTTGCGCTAGTTCTAATTCCCCATCGTGCAAAAGTCCCAGTAATATAAAGTAGCTGTCCCAGCCATACATTTCATTAAAACGACCACCTGGTACGACATAAGGCCCTGGTAGGTACAACAATCCGTGATCTTTAATCGCCTCCACTTCACTTGGCAAAGTGCGAATTTCCAGGCATTGCATATCTTTGGGAGATAGCGATCGCTCCAACACACTTTGAACCTTGGGAGAATCTTCTAAGGGGGAAATGTAGACAATCCAACTAGTATCTTTTTTGTGCTCTAGTTTGGTATCCCTTGCAGATTGTAATAAGTGTTCGTGCGATCGCGTCAAAGTTTTCCACGTTTTTTTAATGTGGAGGCGCACGGCGTCAATCTGCGCGGTGGTAAGTGCTGGTGGAGTGTCGGTATAAGTTGGAGTCGTCATAATTCATCTCAAAATTCAAAATGGGGGCTGGGGAATAGAGACTAAGGACTAAAAACAGGGAGTAGCTCTATCAAGGTGAGTCTGGATGAGACTGCAACTTCTATTTCATTACTAGCTCAGAACTCGCAACTTCGAGATCAGTACTCGGAATTTTCAGAATTTTAAAGGAACAAGTGAAGATTTGAGTTGAACAAATACGAAATTCAATCTACATATCACCTTGATACGGCTAGATGGGGAGCAGTGGAGCAGTAAGTCTTCCCCTCTCTCTGCCCCTCTACCCCTCTATCCCTCTGTCCCTGTACCCCTCTGCCTCTTTTGCCCAATACCCCTTAATCACTGACTAACAACGCAACTGGAAAATGAGCGAGGGCTGCTGCGATAGATAGGGTTTCTGTAGCCTTTAAGGATTGCTGAGTTAGAACGTTTTTCCAGGAGTGAGAAGTTCCAGAGGGTAATTGCAGATGCGTATCTTGCCAAACTGACTCGCCCAAGGGATTGTCTCCAGGCTGGATGAGGCTAGTTAAAAAGCGTGGCGCGATCGCGATCGCTGTTTGATTCCCCTCGCGCCGCGCAAAGGCGATAATGTGATTGGCGTAGGTTCCCTGAACTTCTAACGGCAGATAGTCGCCATCCTGGAATAATGAGACATAGTTTGTTCTGGCTTGGAGTAATTGAGCCGTTAAAAACAGTTTGATTCTACCGTCTGTTTTGTTGTTCAGTAACTCCTGAATTAGTCCAAGAATGTCTGTTTTTGCCTGTTCGCGGATGGCGCTTAAGTAAGTACGTCGCTGTTCAAAATCCACGGGACGGCGATTGTCTGGATCGACTAAACTCAGTTCCCAAAGTTCCGTTCCTTGGTATAAATCGGGTACGCCGGGTGCGGTAATCTTCAGTAGAGTTTGGGAAAGAGAATTGAATATGCCATAATCTGCAATTCGCTGTTGAAAGGGACGAAAGGCTTCTATAAATTCCCCGGAGATGGCAGGATCGAGTACTTTCCCTATAAAGGAAGTGCAAGCTTCTTCATACTCGCTATCAGGCCGTAACCAGGCTGTATGCACTTTTGCTTCTCGTATTGCCTTTATTATATAATCCTTCACCCGTTCCACGAAGGATTCATGTTCGTGTTCGGCAAAAGGAAACGCCCCCACTAGGGTTTGATAGAGAAAATACTCATCGTTGCGATCGGGTATAGCGAAGCCGTGGCGTACACCGAAGGGGTTGGCAAAGCCATCGCTACGATGTCCTCGATTAATGGCGCTCCAAGTATTTACCTGCTGATCCCACTCATCGGGGATTTCTGAGAGGACATTCAATCTGGCTCGCACATCTTCGCCGCGTTTGGTGTCGTGGGTGGCGGTGGTGTTCATGGTGTGTGGCCAGGTTGCTTGGTGCTGTTGGTTAAAGGCATGAAATTTGGTTACTGGAATCCCAAAATGACCGGGATTACCCCCGACTTCATTCAATGACAGCAAGCGATTGTATACATATAATGTGGTGTCTTCTACGCCTTTTGCCATTAGCGGGCCGCTGTATTGCTGCATTCGCAAGACAAAATATATCCATTGTTCGCGTTCTGTTTGAGTCAGAGAATTATCAAACTCTAACAGCATTAACTTTTCAATAAAGGTCAGTTCGTGCTGCAACAGGGGCGTTTGTTCTTTGGCTTGGCGAATTACTTCCTCAATGGTAGCCCGATCGCTATCTCCAATTCCATCGGGCGTAATATAGGTACGGTAAATCGGGAACAGTGTCAAAACTTCAGCGATCGCTCTTTTTAATCCATTCAGCGTAAAATCATTGCCATAGCGATATTTGCTGGAGATATTTTTTAATAAAAGAGCCAAACTGTCAATATCACCTGCTAAATTCTTTTCTAGGATCAGGTGTTTTTTATCCTTCACTACTGATGCATAATCTACTCTGGAACCGATAAAGTTTTGGTATATTTTATCGAACTGTGTTTGATTTTCGTATTGACAAAATACGCCATTTACATAGTTGAGAAAGTCATATCCAGATGTTCCTTCAATTCCCCAGTTTTCTGGTAGTTCTTCGGTGAGTTCTAAAATCTTTTCAACAGTAATATAAACATCACCCATTTTTTCCCGCAGCCTTTCGAGATACTGGATTGGGTTATAAAGTCCATCAATATGATCGATGCGTAAACCTGTAAACTTGCCCTCCTCAACCAGCTTTTGAATTAGGCTATGAGTATTATTAAAAACCCGTACTTCTTCAACTTTCACAGAAATCAGTTCGTTGACAGTAAAGAAACGGCGGTAATTCATTTCCTCCGCACCGACTTTCCAAAAAGCAAGACGGTAAAACTGGTCTTTTAGTAATTCATCTAAAAGGTTAAAGCTTTCAGAATTACCGGGTTCTCCGTTAAAAGTTTCGATATTTTCGTCAATGAACTCACGGATGGCATCGTTTGTGGTGTAGAGTTCCCAAACTAATCCTTTAATAAATGCAATCTGGTCTTGTCGCTGTTTACCCGCCACCTCTGAAGGCACATTTTTGAGAATGTAGAGAATCCCCAAAAGCTTAATAAAATCGGGGTGATTGCGTCCCAGTGTGCGGGTGAGTTTCCCTAAATTATAGGTGATAAATTTTGTGTAAGATTCTAAGCGGAGTGGCAATTTCAAGCTGTAATAGTTGACAGTTAAACCGTTCTGTTCGTATTGCAGTTGAATGTGTCCGTTTTCCAGGGATACACCATAGAAATCTCCCAGTAGCGGCGCGAGAATTCGCTCTTGGCGATCGCCGAAGGGTGCATTCCAAGAAAGGTCGAAGTAGTCGGTATAACTGGAATCTGGGCCGTGTTCCAATATGTCCATCAAGTAATCGTTTTCGCTACTATAGGCCATGTGGTTGGGCACAATATCTTGTAACCAGCCCATACCAAGGGATTGGATTTCATCAACTAATGCATCAAAGGACTCATTGGTTCCCAGTTCTGGATTCAGTTGAGTGGCATCTACTATATCGTAGCCGTGTGTACTCCCGGATCGGGCTTTGAAAATGGGGGAGGCATATAAATCAGAGATACCCAAATCTGCTAGATAAGCTGCGATCGCTTTAGCGTTGTCAAAGCCAAACTGAGGTGTAAACTGAATTCGATAAGTGGCGGTAGGAATTCGCATGAGTTTGTTCTAATGAGAGATGGGGCGATACGGTTCGGTTAAGATGTTTGTCTTTCAAAGATCCCCCCGATAAATTGGGGGACTTTTTCCGATTACTCCCTTTTTAAGGGGGTCGCCGCAGGCGGGGGGATCTTATCTGAAATTGTTTATGAGAGGTGAGGGAGTTTGAGCCTTTTTGCTCGAATGTTAAGCCTTTTTGCTCGAACGTTAAGCCTTTTTGCTCGAACGTTGAGCCTTTTTACTCGAACGTTGAGGTTATTAAGGTGAAACTTTAAGTTCTAACTCTCCCTCTCATCCTTTTTCATAGAGTACTAAACTAGTAGGTTGCAATTTCACTTCTTGGCTCACAGACAGATGTTCAGGGGCTTCAGAACCATGCCCAGACCATGAGGTATCAGCCGAGTCTAACAATTTATTAGCATTTTGCTCAAACGGCAAAGTCACTGTCACCGCCGATGAATTGAAATTCATCACAAATATGACTTCACTCGATTCGCACCAACGACGCACGATAACCAAATCCTTCTCTTTATCGCTAGTCGCTTGGATGAAATTGCGGTCTTGATTCAAAAGGGCTGGATGCGTCTTACGTAAATTAATTAACTGACGATACCAATCCCACAGCATTTTGTGCTTTCCTTCATTGCGTAATTCCCAATTAAGTTTAGACTTTAGGAAAGTTTCTGCTGATTCTGGGTCTGGGGGATCATCTGCATAGTGAAATGCTTCAAATTCTTGTTTGCGTCCGGCGCGAACTAATTGAATTAAATCAGGATCGGAGTGACTGACAAAGTAAATGAAGGGTGCTGTTTCGCCGTATTCTTCTCCCATGAATAACAGGGGTAAGTTGGGCGACAGCAGCACAGCGCCAGCAGCTAACTTTAATCCTTCAAAAGAGATCCGCTGACTGAGGCGTTCTCCTTTCATTTGATTGCCGATTTGATCGTGATTCTGAATGCAGACAGAAAACTGTGATGAAGGGCGATCGCGGCAAGATACACCATGAAATCGCTTGCGGTGTGGTGCGTACTTCCAATCGTAGATAAAAGTATCTTCATAAGCTTTTGCCAGATCAGCAACCTGCCCAAAATCTTGATAATATCCTTGGCGATCGCCTGTCAAAAGTGCGTGCAATGCATGGTGGAAATCATCACTCCACTGAGCATCGAGTCCATATCCACCCAATTCTGCTGGACGAATTAATTGCGGATTATTCATATCACTTTCGGCAACTAGATGGCGTTTCCATCTTTGCCCTTGTTGTGAGAAATGATGAACTGCTTCCGCTAATTCCCACAAAAAATGTTTAGCGCCCAAATCATAAATTGCTTGAACGGCATCCAACCGCAATGCGTCAATATGAAACTCACCCAACCAGTACAGCGCATTTTCGATAAAATAATTTCGCACACCCTGACTATGGGCATCATCGAAATTCAGCGCTTCACCCCACGGCGTTTTATAGGTTTGAGTAAAGTAGGGCGCGAACTGACTCATATAGTTGCCTTCTGGCCCAAAGTGGTTATATACCACATCCAGCACAACGGCGATATCATTTTGGTGGCAAGCATTTACCAGTTGCTTGAGTTCAGCTGGACTACCATAGGAATTTTGCACAGCATAAGGGTAAACGCCATCATAACCCCAGTTGCGATATGCAAGAGTTGCCTCAATATGAGTGTCTCCCGGAACCTGAGAGATAGGCATGATTTCGATGGCGTTAATTCCTAGTTCCCTCAGCTCTGGTAAACGGGGAATGATCGCGGTGAAAGTTCCTTCCGGCGTGAATGTCCCAACATGGAGTTCATAAAAAATCATCGACTCCACAGGAACACCCGTCCAGCCTTCATCAGTCCACTCAAAATCATGATCGATAATTTGCGACGGCCCATGCACCCCTTCCGGTTGATACTGCGACGCCGGATCGGCAAAGGTGTCTTGACCATTCAAGACATACTGATAAAGCGTACCTGGATATACATCGTTGACTTTCGTGTGCCAG
Organism: Nostoc sp.; assembly: GCF_036917555.1. Taxonomy (GTDB): domain Bacteria; phylum Cyanobacteriota; class Cyanobacteriia; order Cyanobacteriales; family Nostocaceae; genus Nostoc. Next base: position 27,694 of record NZ_JBALDD010000087.1, read on the forward strand.
TATCCCTCAGACTGAGGCTTGAGGGGAATTAACTGCTGTTCTGGCGTCAAAATTTTTACCGTAACGCTGTCTAATAGCGGAGACCAAACTGTAAATTCACACTCTCCGTTACCCAAGTAGTTAGCACCAATTTTCACGCAGTATCCTCCCGTCAAACTCTTTGTTGTGCCGAATTGTGGCGCGATGGCGTACCCGCCCGCTTTATAGCGATCGCAAATGTCATTGATTGTACAATGTTTATAAACACGCCAGATAGCATAATGGTTGGTCTAGCAGACTTTTTGCTAGCATCTGGAGGCGGATTTTTAAATAAAATAATTCTGTCTCATGACAAATAAACAGACAGGGCAATACAGTTTGGTCAAGGTTTTGTGATGAAAATTCTAGATCGCAAAACTGATTATTGTAGAGATGGCGATTCATCGCCTCTCTTGCCTTAACCAACAGTATTGAGAGGCAAGAGACAGGAGGTAGGAATTTTGAAACCCACGCAGGGGGGTAAGGCCTGGTGTAGCTGCGGTTTTTAACTACATATTTAACTTAAGTTGACTTGCAGCTACCATCCACACAGTATACTGACTCATACGTGTTAGAACGCTTACCAAAAAGTGCATAGCGGTTATCGCGGATTTGTTCGTAAAAGCGATCGCCTGCCCATTTCATCCCCGGTAATGCTCGATAAGCGTCTACAAATATACTTCCTGCTGGCAATAACCGCCCAATTTCTTCTGCTGCATTACTACCTTGCCAACGTCTCTGAGGTTGATTGCCATCAATTAAAATCATCCCCTGTTCGCAGTCTTGGGCTGAAATTCCCCACTTTAAAAGTGTCTGCTCATCTTGCATGGGACTGTAGCGAAAGAGCTTTCCTTGGTCTAAGGTTTCTAGCGAGCGCACTAAGGTAACGCAGAGATTACAATTTCCGTCGTAGATTACGTAGTAATTCATAAAAATAATGGCTCTTTGGCAATTGACTTGTCGGATGTGTCTAAACACAACTTTGGTATTCTAGCTTAGAAAACCGTAGAGATCGCTCTTGCCTCACCGAATCATCTCCAACCTCAAATCCCCAATTCAAATATGCATAATGTCGTCTAGCTTAAGTTGTAAATTTGGCAATATATCAGAAGAAATAGTATCTCCTAAGCGATATTGTTGCTGCTGGTACACACCGTCAACTAACTGACAAACGGTAAAGGTTGGTTGTTTGGGATTGCCGATAAACTGCAATCCACCCAAACCACGAAAGTCCACAATCCAATATTCTGGGATGTTAAGAAAAGCGTATTCTTCCACTTTTCTTGCATAATCGTCTTGCCAATTAGTACTCACAACTTCAGCAATAAGTTTAATTGTATTGCCGTTACAAATAATCGGTTCTTTTTGCCAAAGTGGTTCTTTACTAAGTTCTGCTTTATCTAAAACAATTACATCAGGACGCAGTGCTGTAGCTTCAGCCGCAGGTGGTTTAATCAGACTAGTTTTTGGAACTAGCCAGTTGAAATTAGAATTAAAAATTTCAACATAGATTCTACCAGCAATATTACCTGCAACAGCTTCGTGTGGTCCTGTAGATTCCATGTCTCTTAATTGTCCGTCGATTAATTCGTAACGTGTATTGTCACCATATTGGGCGGTAAACTCCTCAAAGGTAAGCAGTTTGGGTGAAATGTAGGTCATTATGTCTTGTTTTGACTTGAGGTAGGCTTATTGTAGCGACTGCCATTGCAAAGTACAGGAAAGGTGGGTTAATTTTTGGAAGCGATCGCATTTACAAGGCGGCCGCATTCACAAAGCAGCCACTGCATTAATAATGCAAGCCATTACATTATTAATGCGGTCCAATACGGTTCGGTTAACATATTTGTCTCTCGAAGATCCCCCAACCCCCTTAAAAAGCAGGGCTGATTCATTCCCCAAAGAGCTTTAAAAATCAAGGGTTCTAGCAATGAAAAATTAGTTATTTTGTTACTGGCGTACCGATGAAACCAACTATTTTACTGATATTTCAGTGCTTAAATGTTCGTCTGTTCGTCACGCTTACTTACAATTTTCTTGCTAACCATCTTGACAAATCCTGTTTTAAATGGAATGAATCAGCCCTGCCTTTAAAAAGGGGAGCTTTTTCTCCTCTTTACCCCCTTAAAAAGGGGGTTGCCGCAGGCAGGGGGATCTTATCCGAACCGTATTGCAAGGCGACCCTCGCATTTAAATAGCACGACAATACAAATACTAAAAGGCTTGTCCTCAAATATCCCCTCGATTTCCAGTTATCATGCCTTTGGAATGGTATTTGCTTAGTTTTTTCATTAATGAGAAAATATTCATGAGATACAAACTCTTGGGCAAAAGCGGGTTAAGAGTCTCTGAACTCTCTTTGGGAACCATGACCTTTGGTGAAGATTGGGGTTGGGGTGCATCTGTTGACGAAAGTCGGAAAATTTTTGATAGCTATGTAGAAGCAGGGGGCAATTTCATTGACACCGCCAACGGTTATACCGATGGTAGCAGTGAAAAAATTGTCGGTGAGTTGATTGCTAAAGAACGGGAACGCTTTGTAGTTGCGACAAAATATTCCTTTCCCTTGCAAATGAATGACAAAAAGGGCGATCCTAACGCCAGTGGAAACCATCGCAAGAATTTAATTCAGTCTTTGGAAGGTAGTCTCAAACGCCTGAATACCGATTATATTGATTTATTCTGGTTGCACGCTTGGGATTTCACAACACCGATTGAAGAAGTCTTGCGATCGCTTGACGATGTAGTACGTCAAGGTAAAGTACTTTACATTGGCATTTCTGACACACCCGCTTGGATTGTTTCCCAAGCTAATACCATTGCCCATTATCAAGGATGGACGCAGTTTGTCGCCCTGCAAATTGAGTATAGTTTAATTCAGCGAACACCAGAACGGGACTTGATTCCGATGGCAAAAGCTTTGGATTTAGCAGTAACACCGTGGTCGCCCTTGGGTGGTGGTGTGCTGACAGGTAAATACAATCAGCCTTCTCAAGCAGGCGGCGAACAAGGGCGACTCGAAACTTTAGGGGGAGAAGTTTCTGAAAAGAATTTAGCGATCGCGCAAGTTGTTAGTCAAGTTGCAGCAGAAATTGGCCATACACCTTCACAGGTAGCATTAGCATGGTTACGCGCTCAAAGTGGTGTGATTATTCCGATCATTGGCGCACGTAAGTTAACGCAGTTTCAAGATAACTTAGCTTCAATAGAAGTCAGTCTCTCGCCAGAACATCTGCAACGCTTAGATGAAGTCAGTCAAATTGAACTAGGTTTTCCCCATGACTTTTTGCACAATGATGTAATTCGCGATCGCCTTTTCGGTGGTACATTCAATACCATAGAAAACCATCGTATCTAACTAATAGTCATAACCAGTAACATATTCAGCCATTAATATAATCTGTCGTCAGAGAGTTTCGCACAGCCAACCAAAATCTATAAAGTTAAATGCAAAAGGCATTAACGTAGAACTATGAGCGACAACACCATTACATCACGTTTGTACCCCACTCGTATTGACATTCCCGCTGAAGCGCGAGTGCAAATCGTGGTACTTCTCAACCAAAGCTTGGCAGCTACTTCGGATTTAAAAACCCAAGCAAAGCAAGCGCACTGGAATGTTAAAGGAACTGACTTCTATCAGCTACACCTATTATTTGATGAACTTGCTGGGGAATTGGAAGAGTACATCGATTTGATAGCTGAACGCGTCACAGCTTTAGGCGGATATGCTTTCGGAACAGTTCGCGCCGCAGCTAGTAATTCCATCCTGCCAGAATACCCCTTAGATATTTTGGATGGCAAAGACCATGTGACAGCCTTGGCAGATCGCTATGCATCCTATGGTAAACATCTCCGGGAAGCGATCGATAAAACTGATGAATTAGGTGATCTTGATACCGCTGACCTTTACACCGAAATTTCTCGCACCATTGACAAACGACTCTGGTTCTTAGAAGCTCATCTGCAAGTAGCAGAAATTAAGGCAGAGAATGGCAAAGCGGGTATTACTCAAACTCAAAAGATACCTGCTAGTGTAAATTAAGCACTTTTGAAAGACACTTGATTTACTAATAGGGTGCATTAAACTAAAGTTTAACGCACCCTATTATAAGGGTATGTATCTTATGTGAGCGCTACAAAACTTTCTACCTAGAACTAAAGCACAAAAGTGTCCCTTTCCGAGTTGGAGAGGGACACTTTTACGTGGTAAAACTAGGGAGAGGTTATTGATTGGGCTAATTAAACGGACACTATATGAACCGTCGAATTCACATTACCTTAGACACTTCGATTGGATTTTTGATCTGCGTCTTAATACACCCTAGCAGATAATCTGGTTGTACAAAAATTGAAATTGCAGTAATTTAGTTTTCAAAGAGTGTTTTTTATTCAATTGAAAACATCTGTCAAATTTCACAGTATCTTTTTGGTAAGTACGCCACTTTTAAGTGCGTACTTTTCATTTTATATGTATATACTTTACTATTTAAATAGTTACAAATTAGTTCTACTCAAGCAGAATTCTAAATTTTGAATTCTAAATTCTTCTAAAAACAATTAACAACGAGGTAAATTTATGTCTCAAAATACAATTACCCACTTAATTCACGATCGCAATTCCCGTGGTCACGTTAATATGGGCTGGCTCGATACTTATCACACATTTTCCTTCGGTAGTTTTTACGATCCTAACCGGATGGGATTTCGCTCTCTGCGGGTGATTAACGACGATCGCGGGGCCCCTGGTGCTGGATTCCCTACCCACGGTCATCGCGACATGGAAATCCTCACTTATGTCTTAGAAGGTGCAGTAGAGCATAAAGACAGCTTGGGTACTGGCTCGATAATTCATCCCGGTGATGTACAGATTATGAGTGCTGGTACTGGAATCAGCCACAGCGAATTTAATCCTTCGCCAACTGAACCACTTCATTTACTACAAATCTGGATTCTTCCTGAGCGACAAGGATTGACACCAAGATATGAACAAAAAACTTTTCCTCTAGAAGAAAAGCGCGGCAAACTCCGCTTAATTGCTGCTAGAGATGGGCGTGATGGTGCTGTGACAATTTACCAAGATGTTGATTTATATACATCTGTTTTAGAGGATGGTGATGTTGTTAATTATCAAGTAAAACCTGGTCGTTATGCTTGGTTACAAGTAGCGCGAGGCATAGTTGACTTAAATGGTGAGGAACTCAGAGCCGGTGACGGTGTGCAAATCAACGGTGAAGAACAGCTAGAAATTAGCACTAATATCGGCGGCGAAATCTTGCTTTTCGATTTAGGCTAATATCTCCTTTCTCTGGTAAAAGGCTCATTTAGATGAGCCTTTTACTCAGTAATATTACGTTTACGAATTAAGTATGTTTGCGGTTTCCGTGAAGGTAAAGAAAATCACTGGAAATCCTAGCATAACGTCTCAGAGCGCTTGGTGCAGATCCAGATTCTTTGATTTAGGATGTGCTTTAGGGTGAATTATGGCGATCGCAATCTCTGACTACCAAGCCACAAGTCTAAAAAACTGGTGAACGAGTATCAAAGACTCATCCACGAGTATAAAAGACTCGTCCACGAGTATCAAAGACTCGCCGACGAGTATCAAAGACTCTCGCACGAGTATTAAAGACTCGCCGACGAGTATCAGAGACTCTCGCGCGAGTATCAAAGACTCGCTCACGAGTAAAAAAGACTCGCCGACGAGTAAAAAAGACTCGACGACGAGTAAAAAAGACTCGACGACGAGTATCAAAGGCTCGTGGATGAGTCAGCTTAACTCAAAATAGACGGATCGCTTACAGAAATTCTTCAAAATAGACGACAGATGCCAACCTAAAAAGCCGAATTAAATTCTAAATTTCTTAATTACGTAGCTTGCTTCCCGTAGGGTACTACGAATTACGAATTACGAATTAAATCTTCCACTCTCGCTACAGCTTGCCTAACTTCCTCAACATCAGGAGATTGGATACGCTGCAATATCTCCAAGGCTGGCTGCAAATAATCTAGTGCTTGATTGTAATCACCCTGTTGCTCTGCTATGTGTCCTAACCACCACGTCATTGCCTTGCCTTGGACATCATTGCCGATTTGTTCATCGATAGCAAGGGATTGTTGATAAAGGGCGATCGCTTCTTCGATTTCTCCGCTATTGGCCTTGAGCATTCCCAGTTGGTGCAACGTCGCCGCCTTGCCTTGGACATTGCCGATTTGTTCTTTGATAGCAAGGGATTGTTGATAAAGGGCGATCGCTTCTTCGATTTCTCCGCTATTGGCTTTGAGTATTCCCAGTTGGTGCAACGTCGCCGCCTTGCCTTGGACATTGCCGATTTGTTCAGTGATAGCAAGGGATTGTTGATAAAGGGCGATCGCTTCTTTGATTTCTCCGCTATTGGCTTTGAGTCTTCCCAGTTCGTGCAACGTCGCCGCCTTGCCTTGGACATCGCCGATTTGTTCAAACAGAGCAAGGGATTGTTGATAAAGGGCGATCGCTTCTTCGATTTCTCCGCTATTGGCTTTGAGCATTCCCAGTTGGTGCAACGTCGCCGCCTTGCCTT
>NZ_JBALDD010000088.1:0-25389 GCF_036917555.1 Nostoc sp.
TACTCTACGATAGCCAAGGGCGGTACAGCGATGCCGAACCACTATACAGTGAAGCTTTGGCAATGACAAAGCGCCTGTTTGCTGGCGACCATCCCGATGTGGCTGGTAGCTTGAATAATTTAGCTTTACTCTACGATAGCCAAGGGCGGTACAGCGATGCCGAACCACTATACAGTGAAGCTTTGGCAATGACAAAGCGCCTGTTTGCTGGCGACCATCCCCATGTGGCTATTAGCTTCAATAATTTAGCTTCACTCTACGATAGCCAAGGGCAGTACAGCGATGCCGAACCACTATACAGTGAAGCTTTGGCAATGACAAAGCGCCTGTTTGCTGGGGAGCATCCCTATGTGGCTACTAGCTTGAACAATTTAGCTTCACTCTACAATAACCAAGGGCGGTACAGCGATGCCGAACCACTATACAGTGAAGCTTTGGCAATGACAAAGCGCCTGTTTGCTGGGGAGCATCCCTATGTGGCTAGTAGCTTGAGCAATTTAGCTTACCTCTACAATAGCCAAGGGCGGTACAGCGATGCCGAACCACTATACATTGATGCTTTGGCAATGAGAAAGCGCCTGTTTGCTGGGGAGCATCCCGATGTGGCTACTAGCTTGAACAATTTAGCTTCACTTTACAAAAGCCAAGGGCGGTACAGCGGTGCCGAACCACTATACAGTGATGCTTTGGCAATGTGCCAAAGGGTGTTAGGGGTTAATCATCCCACTACAGCGACAATTCGAGAAAATCTAGCAAACCTGCAACGCCAGTCTACTCCCCGTGCTATCCGCAAAGGTCGGTTAGGTCAGTTTGTACAAATATTAAAGACGATATTAATTTTACCGTTTTCTCTGTTGTGGCGATTGGCTAAAAAATTAATTCGTAATTAAAAGAGCGAGTCCAGGCGATATTTGCAATCTACTAATTTTGAGCGATCGCTTTTCTCTGATCAACGAAGGTGCGATCGTTAAACGTTTCCTCAAGGATTTATAAAGTATCTAATTTTTTATTTTGAGCGAGATTAAAGCATTGAAGTTATGCAGATTCTCTATGCAGGGCAAGATATAGAAAGGGTTTTAGAACAAGAATGATATTGATTAGCGATCGCTTGTATGATTGCGTTAGTGGAGCGATCGCTAAACAAATCCCACAAATCATCCATCCTTTTGAGTATCTATCTCAGATACATTCAAACCTGTTAACCTCGCTACCTGTTCTACTGTCATCCCAGACTCAAGTAAGTTGCGTGCAGTTTGTAATAACTGCAATTCTGCCTTGTCTGCCCTTCGACATTCTTTTTCTGCCCTTTGGCTTTCTTGTTCTGCCCTTTGACGTTCCTTTTCTTCAAGAGTTGGCAGCAATTCTCCTGCCAAATTTGCCCAGCGTAACCAAGTAGCATCAATACCTTTATAACTTCCTTGCCACAACTGTAATGCTAACCCTAAAGATTGACTCACTAACTGATTTTGAGCATTTACTGCAATCGGTTGATAAGCTCCTTTTTCAATAGAGAAACCAGCCAAATCATTAGGGTTAAAAGGGTCATACCAGAAATATTCTGGCACACGCATTTGATTTTGATAAATTAGCTTTTTCTCATTTTTGTCTGCTTCGGCTGTGCTGTCAGAAAGCAACTCAATAACTACATCTGGTGTTTTACCTTCTTCCCAAACCACCCAACTGCGACGTTCTCCTTTCGGGACTCCCAACACAGCAAAAAAGTCTGGCCCTTTAAAGTCTTTGTTTCGCACCTGGGCCAAACTGTAGTAAACAAACATATTACCGCCAATAAACCCATCCTCTCGTTCTTCCAACCAAGGTATCAGAGCATCTATCAGCAAATCCATCTGGGCTTTGTGTCGCGGGCTTTCCATCGGAATACCGTCATCGTCTGGTAACTCTGCTTGGGTGGGTGGAAGTTGAATATCTGGTGCAGCTAGGGTAGTTTCTGACATAGCTTTTCACCTTGTGGATAGGCGTGGCGGGTATTTTTATATTAAGCGATCGCAGAAACTTCAGTTAATTTGCTTTCGACAGTTTTTCAATTTGCCCAGTAAAGTATGCTTCTTCATGTTTGAGTTGTTGTGCCAGTTTTAACCCTTGTTGAAAAGCTGTTAGTGCTTGAGGAAATTCTTTGCGTTCTAGATACAATTGCCCAATTTGGTCATAAGCTTGCATCATTCCGTAAAAGTTGGCGGCTTGCGCCTGTATCTGCACCAGAATTTGGCTAGCTTGCAAAGCTTCCTCTGTTTGTCCTTGTGAACGATACAGCGCAATTAACTTCTGCAAAGCATCACCAGCACGAACATACTCCTTTAATTGCCAAGCAGTGGTATAAGCTTCTTGATAATTATTAAAAGCTTCTAGCAGTAAGTTAGGATCTTTCTTGGCTAGAGATTCGTAATCTGAGGCGATCGCTAGCTTTAATTCTAGTATTTCTGTAAGTTTATTTTCATTGCCATAAATTTCTGCTAGTTTGTTAAGTACATTCAATGACTGCTGCGGTTGGTTTGTCTGCTCGTAAATATAAGCTAGTTGTTGCAGATATGTTACCTCGTTTACCCGATCGCCAACAGATGTCGCTGAACTCAATAATTCCTCATAGATTGGCGCAGCTTTGCGATAATCAAACCAACTCAAATGCAGTTCTCCAATTGTTTTGAGGGTTTCTAATACCGCTGTTTGATCTTTTTGTTCTCGCACTACTAGCAAAACTTGGTCGTAAGCTTCTATAGCCAGTTTAGACGATCGCACATTTTTATAAGCTTCACCTAGCGATCGCCACAATTCTAGATCGATTGGCGCAGTTTTTTTCTGAGATTGGGCTTGCTTTTGAATTGCTTGCAATCGTTGCGTAATATATTGTACTTCTTGTGCGTCGTTTTGCTTCCAAGCGATCGCCCCAACTCGTGATAATGCTTGTACCTCTGCTAATGAACCTAAAAAGCGCCGCAAACGCAATTCTCGGTTCCAAATTTCAAACGCCGCAATCGGTTCACCTGCTTGCAGTTTCGCCGCCGCTTCTTGATTTAACGCATCCAATGCTGGTTCTAACTTTTGCCGTTCTTGGAGAGTTAACGGTTGTTTATCTTTGGGCGATCGTGGTGACAGTGGATCGGGTGTGGTAATCTCTAGAGGGCTAGGAGGAAATTTATCAGGTGGTTTCGGCGGTTTACTCTCTGCCAGTGTTAAGGAATTACTAAAGAGTATAGTGGCAGTAGCGATCGCAATTAAGTGCCTGAGCATGGATACTTTACTTTACCTTGAGTGAGTTGCATGAGATAATTAGCGATTATCCCCATGCCCTATTATTGACTAACTATTCTCCAGCTTTTCTCCAGCTTTACAAGAAAAGCCTACCTGAGAGCTATGTAGCTTCAGCATGAGGTATGGAAAGGAAGAAAATTACGGTTGAAGAACTGCTGCAACGTTATGCTGCTGGCGAGCGGGATTTTAGAAAAATCCACTTGATCTTCGATGAGTACGAGCGGGATGAGAGCAAAGAGGCTAGGTTCGATGAGTCCGGCGATGGTATTATGCGCCCAGGAATTAAGGAAGGGTGTTTGCGTGGAACTAATTTGAGCGGAGCGGACTTCCGAGGTTCCAATTTGAGAGCCATTCGGATGTACTCCCAAGGCTTGATTCTCTGTCATGCCAATTTGTCAAAGCTGGATTTGAACTATTTCTTGTTCATGGGTAGCAACCTGAGCGGGCAAACCTGAGTGGAGCAAATATCTTCCACGCTGATTTCCTTCGTGCTAATTTGAGTGGAGCTAAATTGGACAGAGTTATTGCCTCTAATGCTTCCTTCACTAGTGCTAGCTTCATCAAAGCTACTTTGACTAACACCCACTTTGGTGCAGTTGATTTGACCACTGTTAATTTCAGGAATGCTAAAAACGCTTACTTCCCGGAGGCTATTCTCAAAGACACCATCATGCCAGATGGTAGTTTGCAAAGCAGCTAAATTTGGCTCAAATTCATCTACAGATGCTAAGAGGTTAGCTGAACGGGTTTGTGTGCTTCGCTTTCGTGTTTCTGTTTCTCACCCGCTCTTTGTCACTTCCTTCTCCAATATTTGGATGTGAAATTATATCGGACTCAGTTAGTTGGGTCTTCATTCAGCCTTTTCTCAAATTCAGCAATCGTAATTGTGAAATTCTGCCAGTTGCGAATTTTGTAAGTTGGTGGATTTTGACCGTAATCAATTTTAAAAATTGCGATCGCAGCTAGGATTTTTGAGTCAGGGGAATGTCAAAATAATTCTAGATAATATTTAAGTAACTAGTCGATCGTTTTGTAATGACTCATTCTACTGATATCGCCACTTTAGCCCGCTGGATGGCAGCTGACTTTAGCAATCAAGAACAAGCTTTTGAAAATCCGCCTTTTTATGCCCATATCCGTGTCTGTATCCGTCCCCTCCCCTTAGAATTGTTCTCAGGGGTAAGTTTGTTTCTCGAACAAGCTTATGATTTTATGCTCAATCAACCCTACCGGATGCGGGTAATGAAGTTAATTCCGGCGGAAAACCACATTGCGATTGAACACTACACGGTTAAAGAAGAAGAGAAATTTTACGGTGCATCTCGTGAACCCGAACGCCTCAAAGAGTTGTCTCTTGACCAATTGGAAAAAATGTCAGGTTGCAACATGATTGTAGAGTGGACAGGTAAGAGCTTCAAAGGCAGAGTTGAACCTGGTAAAGGCTGCATAGTGGTTCGTGACGGCAAAAATACTTATCTGGATAACGAATTTGAGATTGACGCTGAAGAATTTTTCAGCCTCGACCGGGGAAGGGATTTAGACACTGATGAACGTCTGTGGGGTTCTATCGCTGGTCCATTTCACTTTCTCCGTTGGGGTAATTTTGCCGATGAAGTCAAGGTGTAATAAGTGAAGAGTGAAGAATTACAACTCTCTTAAATCCGCTAAAAGTTGTCTGTAGTGTGGTCAACCTGTAATCGTGACTTTTTAGCGATCGCTCAAAGACTACCAAAAACATCCAGTTAACCTACTATCTCTACCTCAGAATCCTATGCTATCATGATTTAACTAGCGCCCTATGGCTACTAAATGGCTACTAAGATACCTTAGCAACATTCAAGTAGTTCAAGGAATCTTGCTGTGGCGGCATAGCCAAGTGGTAAGGCAGAGGTCTGCAAAACCTCCACCCCCGGTTCAAATCCGGGTGCCGCCTTAAGGCTTCAGCCTTTTAGGATAATCAAAAATCACATAAAAGGCTTTTTTGATAGCCAAACTGATATTCAAAGTCCAAGCCTACTGCCTTCTAACCTGTAAGATGTCTTAGATTGCACTAGCTAACTTGACTATATTATAGATATCACTGTGTATCTAAAACAATAACCAAAGCTAAGACCAACCAAGAAACCTAGCCCTTTCAAGGTGATTAATGAAGATACGTTGTTTCCGTGCTACCATCTGGAATCCTCCGCTCAGATTTTGAAATTTTTGAAGGTTGAAATAACCAATTTTGGTTCCGAATTTCACCACGTTGAAAGGGCTAATATTAAGACTTACGAGCTTTACAAAATTTCCACAATATGCATTATTAGTCAATGTATACATTTCAGGTGCTGACTGCAACTCTTATTTAGTCGTATATTTACTCTTTTGGGTGTTAGACACAGCTAAAAGCCCAAGGTTAGTATAGTACATATGTATGATGCGTAAATCCTAATTATTTTCTTAAATACTAGATTTATGGATTCTTCTCAAATTGAAACAGGTGCGCCTCTTTCTATAGAAATTGCTCAGATTGCCTCACCATCAACAACACTCTCTCCTACCTCAACATTCAGCCCTCGCATTTCTAAAGATGCTATTCGCAGCAGTTTGAGGGCTTCCACTGTCGATGGTGTTTTCGCGGCAATTTTCTCTATTGGCACTGGCGGAGTTTTGCTAGGTAATTTCTTGGTGGAGTTGAATGCCAGCCCGATAGTGTTTGCTATGCTGGCTTCTATCCCGATGTTGGCGAATCTTTTTCAGCCAATAGGTGCTTACTTGTCTGAACGCAGCACTAGCCGCTTTCAGTATTCCCTTGGGATTTATGGGATTGCTCGGCTACTGTGGCTGATTTTAGTAATTGGCATTGTTAGCTTTAGTTGGGGAGGGCTGAATTCCAACCAATTAGTGATATTGTCGCTTTTGATTCTCGTATGCAGCCATTTTTTAGGAGGACTAGGAGCCGCATCTTGGTTGAGTTGGATAGCAATGTTAGTCCCACGGCAATTACGAGGTAGATATTTTGGGCTACGCAATAGCCTTGCCAACTTAACCGAGTTGGTCGGTTTGCCAATAGCTGGTCTAGCTGTATCACATTGGTACGGGGGGTCTATCCAAGGTTACGGGGTGATTTTGCTCTTAGGCATTATCTTTGGAATTGTGAGCTTGGGGTGTCAGTATTTCCAGGCTGATATAAATCCTCAATTACAAAATAATTATTATGCTAAGTCATCTCAAACAAGTGAGATTCAGTCAGACTCGGCATCAAATGAACCTGGTAAGATATCTGAACCAATCTCTCTGCCGCAAATGCCAACTCCTCAAAACCAGATAGATAGCAGCATTTGGAAAAACTTTAATTTTTTGGTGTTTCTACTTTATTTCGGCTCATGGACGTTTGCTGTTAATCTGAGTGCCCCGTTTTTTAACCTCTACTTGCTAGATACGCTGAACTTGGATGTGAGTTGGGTAACTTTCTACAACAGTCTGCGAGCAGGAGCACACATGCTAATGCTCATCGTGTGGGGTAGATTAGCAGATAAAATAGGCAATCGTCCGATTCTAATTTCTACTGGAATTCTAATTGCAGTCATACCCTGGCTATGGCTGAAGATGGGTTCTAGTCATCTCGATCTCTGGCTATGGTTGCCGCTGTTACACATTTTTATTGGAGCTAATTGGGGAGGAGTTGACTTGTGTAACAACAATCTCCAGATAGAGATTGCACCAGTAAAAAATCAGTCTATCTATTTTGCAACAGCTGCTGCTGTTGCTGGGGCAAGTGGTGCTTTAGGAGCAACTATCGGTGGTTTCATCGCTCAATTCGCTGGATCTTTTGGCATAGCGGAAGTATTTATTGTATCTGGTGTATTACGATTAGCATCACTTGTCCCACTCATTGTTAAAAAAGATTTGGGTAGCTAAGATGAAATTTCTTTGTTACGGATATGAACAAAAAATGTTGTACTCAACCTAGAGATTTATCCACCTATAGGAAGAACTGCTAACTTACATCTTTACTCTACAGTAATAAAGATTTATAACATAGTGACCAAGTTAATGTCAGTAAAACAGATTTCTATAATCTGTTATTACATAAATCTGACTTTATTCATTTTTTCATAATGCTCAAGGTAGACACATCAAAAATCACCACCCAACAAGTTGAAGCTTTCGAGCGAGACGGTGTTATCTGCGTCAAAAATGTTTTGGATGACATCTGGGTAAAACGGATGCGAACAGCCGTTGACAAGAATATATTAATCCCTGGCCCTTTAGAAGTTAAGGGCATTCCCAGACCAGAAGGTCGTGTGGAACATGCCAGTAGCTTATGGCTTACTGATGCTGATTTCCGGGCTTTGGCTTTTGAATCTCCGCTAGCAACGCTCGCGGCTCAAGTCTTGAAATCAGAAAAGCTAAACTTTTTGGCTGACGGTTTTTTTGTTAAAAAGCCGAAAGCAAACAGCCGTGTCGGCTGGCATAACGACCTACCTTACTGGCCCATACAAGGTTGGCAGTGTTGTAAAATTTGGTTGGCTTTAGATAGTGCGAATCAAGAGAATGGTCGATTAGAGTATATCAAAGCCTCTCATCGATGGGGCAAAGAGTTACGTGAAGGATCAAACCCCTCCTGGTTTACAGAACCAGAGCCTCACGAAATTTTGTCCTGGGATATGGAGCCTGGAGATTGCTTGGTTCATCATTTTCTGACAATTCATCATTCAGTAACCAACATATCTTCCACACAACGACGTGCAGTAGTCACTAATTGGACTGGCGATGATGTTACTTACTGTCACCGCCCGAAAGCATGGCCTTTCAGACCTGTTGAAGAAATTGATCTCCCAGAATTGAATTCATTCAAAGCTAAAAAACCTGGTGAGCCGATAGACTGCGATATATTTCCTAGAGTTGAACTGCATCGCTAGTTGGAAACCGCTACTACTGTATCAAGTTTAAATTGATCAATAAGCAAGTTTGTGGTAAAGACTTTAGTGCTTATTTCAACACTAAAGTCCTTACTACAAACTTTTCATTACTAGCTTGACAAAATTTAAAGTCTCTTTCTTAGAAGGAGAGAGATTTTTTAGATACCGTGAAAAGTCAGCTACGATGTAATCCTATCAAGTTCATTAAGAATGTTGCTATCTATATCAATGTCAAATTTTCGAGCAAAGTGAGCAGATGATGCGAGTAAATTTGGCAAGTCTTCCATAAGCAATGTTTTGGGATGACAGCCTCCATCTGACCAATCGATATAGCGTCGTCGGTCGTTTTGCAGCTTCAGATGAGATGCATTAGCAAGTACAGTTTGAAAATACGACTCATCTGTATACTTAAGCTTACTGTAGTACAAGGTTAATGCATTTTTATTGCTGTGAAAATCGATAATGTACTTAGCAGCTTTGCTATTGGCACAAAACCATTGACTTCCACTGAAACAAGCAAGTTTTTTGGAAAAAGGAAGGAATAGTTTTGTTAATAGCGGATGTTCCAAGCATATCTCTAGATTTAGATGGGCTAAGTATTTTTTTGAGTAATGGATAGAAAACGACTTTGTACAGTATCGTTGATAAGAATTTTTCAGCCACAACATATTCGGTTTTATATCAGATTTATAAGTTTTATATGTGATTTGCTCGTATTGAATATAAGCATCATATTGACTTGAGCCTAGATCGTCCAATATTTGCTTTGCAGTTTTAATGGGATAGTCTGCGCCACTGAGTAATACAAACCAATCCGGTGGATTTGGAACCTCATACATTAATCGAAGTGCTTGGATTGTGGCTTCTACTAAAGTAAAATCTGCCCACTTGGTTTGTAGATAAGGGTGTACTAATAAAACATTCTTTGACAGAGCATCTACAGATAAATCACATTTTGAAAAATCATGATGACACACAATTCGAGGATAGTTAAACATACTGTTTAACTTATTTATTAGTCTATAAATTTGTAGAGGTTTTGCATGAGTTAGTAAAATAAAACCTATCGAATTTCTGGGGGAGTTAGACATTTGCTTAATTTGTATATCTTGAAAATATTTTAAAATATGTATGTTTTTATCAAGAAATATTTGTTATTAGTTAAATAAGGGTTTAGCCATATTTAAATAGCGATTAAAGAGCGATCGCCCTTGGCGTTGGCGTACCCCTACAGCTACGCACAGCGTTTCGTAGAGAAGCGATCGCAGTCTCAACCGACTCTTAATTAGCGATCGCTCTCCTACCCACTACAAGCAGAAAAATTTATGTTGAGAAATTCACGATCAATTCTGCAACACCTTTTGATTACTGCCCAACGTTTCATTGATAGCCATGATTAATAACTCATTTAGAGGGATTCCGGCTGCTTTCGCCATAGAGGAAATCACACTTTTGGGGGAAAAAGAACAATACAACCCTGCTTCTAAAAACCAAGGTTGTCCCTTTGGGTCGATGCGGAAGTCAAATAAACTGTAGTGACGACAACCCAAAGCCTGATGGCACTTTTTAGCTACTTGCTGAACCTTTTGGGTGATCGGGTCGTTAGGGTCTACGATCCAAGACTTTTTATTATCTTTAGCAGCAAAACCCAAGTTGCCATCGTCCGTTTGTTTGAGTTTTTCAGCATGGTTGCGGATGGGTTTTTCGTGAGGATCTAACAGATACTCTTCAAGGGGTAAATTCACTAGCTCCCCATCTTTGACAATGATACCGCATCTAACTTCTCGACCGAGTTCGATGAATTCTTCTACGATCACCTCATCTGAATATTCAAATGCTTTCTTCAGGGCAGCATCATAGTCGGTAGCTTCTTTGACTAAATCCATCCCTAAAGAGTTATCGGAACTTACGGGTTTGACGATCGCTGGAGGTACAATTGTCGGAACATCTCCTTGGCGGAGCAGTTCTCCACAAGGCACTTTTACCCCTGCTGCTTCAACAATTGCTTTGGTTCTGGCTTTGTGCGCCGTTATTGCCATGATATCTGGAGTATTCCCGATATAAGGGATCTTCAGCAGGTCAAATAGGGCGCGGTAGTGAGTCATTCCAGGAATACAAAACATTTGTGGTAACACGAGGTCAATATTTTGCGCTGTTATAAATTCTATGGCATCAAACAGAGTCATCGCTTTGGTGTCAGCAATATCTTCAGGGCTGAGGGAAGGAGGAAATCGCCAGTGGCCATCGGGTGTGATGTATGCAATCTGAAAGTCATAGTGCGATCGCTCTACTGTTGCTGCTAGACAGTCTTGGGCGTAAAGGCGTGACAAATTACAGTAAAAATCATTGTGTGCAGACCCAACTAAATGAAGGATACGAAGTACTGACATGATTTATCTTCCTTATATTATTGTTAGAATTTATATAGCGGTTCTCGGTTGAGTCAGGTACAAGAACCTCACCCCCAACCCCCTCCCTGCAAGCGAAGAGGGGACTATGATCTACTGAATTTTTCTTTAATTACGAATTATTTAATCGCCACCTAATTCCACCAGTTTACCAATGTTGAAGTCTATTTTTACCCATCCTTTGAGTTGTTGGAGATTCTTCAGCAAAAGTAAGGGAATCTGCCAATGATGCAAAGTCAAAAATGGTATAGGGTCATCAAGACTGTAAATGGCATCAGTGCCTCGCACTAGAGTATTAACCGATGTTTGCAATTGTTTCCAGGAACGGATACCAGTTAGTCGCCAGATTTCGTGATATAGGAAGTAAGTGGGCTTGCTACTTGCTAGGGGTTCTAGAGGTGCAGCTAGAGGAGTTTTACCAAGATAGGCGTCTGCAACACCTGGGTGATTGTAGAACATTGTGATTGCCGAATGGGTACGGGGATTGCATTCAATCGCGTAAACTGTACCGTCTTCAGTTTGGATAAAGTCGAAAGAAACTTGCCCAGTCAGTGCCAAACTCTTGACGAAGTGTTGCACCCATTCACGGATTTGGGGATTTTCGACGTTTTCATAGTTAATTTGAAACGCAGAAGAGTTTGAACAGCAATGTAATCTTAATTCCCCATCCCGCACTGTACTATGTGTGCATAATTCTTTACCAGGAATAAACTCTTGCATAATCCAAGGTTTTTCTGGACTGATGGGTAAACTATTGACAAAGGCTGCTGTCTCTTCTGGGGTGTCACAAGGAAGTTTGGTTAAATTTAAGCGGCGAACGGAGTCGTAATCAATACTTTTTAGAATATATTTGCGAGTTTCTTGACTAAAATCGAAATTGATAACTTGTTGATGATCTGTGATTTTAAAAGATTTGGGGACAGATAAACCAAGCGATCGCGCCTGTTCGGTAAGGGCAAATTTATCATCCAACATCTTGGTTATATCTAGATCAAAGTGGAAAACTTCGCAGTATTCTGATAATGCAGGCTTTGCTAAAGATTCATAGTAGCTAGATACAGGACTGGATACAGGTACAAAAACGTCAACCTTTTCCTTTTTAACGATTTCTACTAGCGCCTGGATATAGCCTTCTGGGTCTGATTGCGGAGCCGGAATTGTATAAAAACGACTCACCGCTTTTGAAAATCTATGACCAGACAACCAGTATTTGTGACCTTCAATCAAAATAACTCTGTGCCCTGCTGCATGGAAAGAGCGGGCAAGTTGCAATGCTTTAGTCATCTTGGCTCCACTCACCAAGATCGTCTGAGGATGAGCAGCTACGACAGCTTTTTTCGTAAACGGGGAAAGCACAATGCCCCAGAGCAAAGATATCAATACTATCAAAGCATTGAACGGCAAGCCTATTAGTAATAATGTCAGAGTACCGAGAGTCTTGAATAGAGCTACTACCTTTACCCTAATACCCGTTGATGACGTTGGGGATTGAGACAGAGATAAAGAATTTGATTGTGCCATAAGTCTTTCCTTCGTGTTTATTGTAGAGACGTTGCATTGCAACGTCTCTACAAACTTCATTAGACCACGCGTCTAATTAAGGTTATACCATCTCGGATGGGTAACAGAACTTGTTCGACACGAGGATCGGCGGCGACAACGCGGTTGAACTGAGCGATCGCTTCACCGTTGGCGGTGCGTTGTTCGGCTGGTAGGTAAACTTGTCCCTGCAACAAAGTGTTATCCACACAGATTAACCCGTCAGGAGTCAGTAAGTTACTATCCAAAATGGTCCAGAAGTACTCTACATACTCTTTTTTATCCGCATCAATGAAGATCAGATCAAATACTTCTTTTCTCGCAGCCAGCTTGTGGAGTGTCTCTAAGGCAGGTGCTACTTCTACAACAATTTTGTCGCCGTGGGGAGACTCACTAAAGCAAGCTTGAGCAAATTGAGCAACATAAGCATCTACTTCGCAACCTATAAGTTGCCCATCACTTGGTAATGCTTCTGCCATTGCCAAAGCTGAATACCCTGTGAACATTCCTACTTCTAGAATGCGCTTTGCCTTGGTGATATGAACAAACATTTTCAAAGTCTGTCCTTCCAGATGTCCTGAGAGCATCTCCTGCTCTAGTTGACGCACTGTTTCACCATCGCTGAAGCGTTTGCTCCAGTCTTCAATGCTAGTTTTTTGGGCTAATGCTGTTAATGCACTCGATTCTGGGGTGGTGTAATCATCTAAGTAGGGATCTAAACCCGCCGCTAATTGAACTCCCTGCCGCAAAGAATCTAATATCTCTACAGGAATGTTGTTCTCTTCTGCTAATTTGAGGGTTTGCTGTAGCTGGGCTACTAAGATGCTGTGTGGCGTTATCGGTCTAGCTGTTTCTCGTCCTACAACACTGGTCATATTTTCAGACCCCTACTAGCTTGGCTTGTTGACTTTCAATGTATGCGTCAACCCCTTCTCCGCCACGAGGATATTTAGCACAAAGACGTTTGTGTTCAGCTAAGGCAGTATCAAGTTCTTCACGAGTCAAATCATTGGCAAAGAAGCACTCACCAATCGGACGAGGCATGGCTGCGCGTTGTTTACCATCTCGTGTCAAGCTTATAGACTGGGTAGCATACCAGAGCAAATCGCCATCTAGTAGAGGATGATCGAGTGATAAACCGATACGACTCATCAAGTCTAGGATGCGATCGCGCTCACTTGTTGAAATATAACCCCGTTGTGCTGCAATGGTTGCAGACAAAGCCATATCTATATTGACCGCATGACCATGATATAGGGGTATCTGAGGTGCTAATTCTAGGGTAGGACTCCAAGTGTGACCGTAGGCAATGACGCGATCGAGGTCTATTTCATGCAAGTTAGGAGTCTCTAACTCTAACATGGTTTTGATTCCCTCATAGTTGACTTTATGGGCAATCTCTTGAATTTCCGGTGTACCATTCACGTGTCCAAAGTGAGTGGAAAGCAGTTCTTCACCAGATTCGTATAGCAGTTCAAAGACTTCAGAGTTAGAAACTACCGCAATTTTCACTAACTCTGCCATCCCATTACGAACTTGAGCCGTTGGCAAGGTTTTCAAAAATGAGAAATCGAGGATAACTTTCAAAGGTGCATGATATGCTCCCAAGCGATTTTTTTCCTTGCGATGATTAACTGCTACCTTAATTGCTACACCCGCATCAATTAAACCAATCAACGTGGTAGGAATGCGAATGTAGTTACTCTTGCGACGGTAAGCAGCACAAGCAAACCCAGCCACATCAGTAATTAGACCACCACCGACGACTAAGACTGGTTCTTTACGAACTAAGCCAAAGTCCGAAAAAGCGTCAATAATTTTTTCAAAAGTTGCCAGGGTTTTAGCTGTCTCTGTAATGATGATCGGAAATACTGTCAGTTCAATGTCATAGTGTCTAAAATATGACCTGATCTGATCGCCATAAAGTTCATGAACATTGGCATCAATTACAATCAGACAGCGGCCAAATTTTGCATAGCTATCTGCTATTTCTGTGTTTTTAATATCAAATGCACCGTTGACATAGACAAGACTAAAATCGATTTTTTCGTAACCTTGCACGTGAAACGCAGCTTCTGTAGCTTCAAATGATGCTTGAACTTTATTCATGTGTGTTGACCTGATTCAAATTAAAAAATTGTGAGATTTCGATAATAATTGCGATTTACCCTAATGTATGCCAGCAAGCAACTATGTTCTTTATCCTTTCAGATAAAAGACAGGACAAAATTAGCTTTCAAGAAAAAGCTAACGTTTATTACTGACTGGCAATGTTTTTAAACAACACCATTCATTTGAGTAAATTCTGTAGATGGGTTAACCTTTAATTCGGCATAACCTTAAACAAGTCAACTAGCTCCACTAGCAGTATATGGGCATAATACTTACCTGCTTCTTCAGTGGATTATTGACTTTAAATTTGGGAAATTCATCTAAATTCAGATTTATTCCACTACGTTTAAATATAGTGGCTTTCCAACTGTACGATTCTGCAAAAATTCTAGCCTAGACAACTGATTATAGCGTTGCTCTCCAAGCTTCAATTTGAGATTAGAACCCTGATTAATCGTTAGTTTGCTGTTCATTAGCATTAGTCTCAAACCTTTTATTACTAAACTTGCTACATTCTGTTTGCTTCAGAATAACAGTGGACTTTTAGGAAGTTTACCTGAATTTTTATTAACTCCACTATATTTGTCTCTAGCAACTTGCTGATCGCTAGACTTTGCAAAACTCATATCTTAGTAAACTACTCATATTGTTTATCATTGTCTATCTCTAGGCTGACATTTGATATTACAGGAACGATTAATCCTCATTTCGCTGTTTTTTCGCATTAGTCTCAAACCATAAAATGGCTAAAAACAAATATGACTCACTGCATTCTATTCAGAATATCAGTATAATGCTTTCATATTCGGTCTATTTACTGCTCAGTAAATAAAATACCTATATCAGCAAGTTGTGAAAATTCAGAATTTAAATATCTCTGAGTTTTTAGTAACAAAAGTTTAACTTTTTTAAGGAATGTTTGTGTGTGTCATGGGTTTTTAAGTTTGCTTAAATTGCCTTACTAGCTCTAAATTAAGGCTTTTCAGCCTAAACCAGCAAATAATTTACTAGTTATTAACTGAAAACTACAACACAAATCATAACATTATATTAATGTAAATCATAACATCTGTAAATATATTTAAGTCAATCCACCATCCGAAGTGTACTGAATAACCAGGCATCTCCAAAAAAGTATATCTAAAGATAGATATTTTATACAACAAAATATTTTATGCAGCAGCTATATCTAATATCGTGTCTGATTAAAGACTTATCATTTAGATAGCAGACGGCAGGGGAAAAAGGCTTTTGGGATTTTTGCACAGATGTGATAATTATAAGTAATTAACTGGACTTGATATAACAGACATCTGGTGAATTTAATTATGCGTTACGTTGCCCGAAATCCGTCGCTCTTGTCGGTTCTAGATGCACGTACATACAATGTTTCACTTTTGCAACCAGATTCACGGGTAAAAGATCGCAATTTACCGGATGAACTCAACAGCACACTAATTCACATAGATATCACAATATTGCCACGATATGCGATCGCAAGTGGCGTAATCTAAGACATCATAGAACACACGCTGTTTTTAGATCATATCTGCGTTGAAAACTGACAACGTTCACCTGATTTACAAGGGTCTAAAATTAAGAGAAAGTTAATAAAACAAAAGCAACAAATCTAAATTATTTCATACAGCAAAAAAAATATTCAAGTTATTTGTGCCTTAATTTTTTTAAAGTTTTGATGAAGCTTGCCATCTTAAATGTGCATAATCTAGGTTAGTTATGGATCAATACAGTTCAGAATGAGCAACAAAATCTAGATGTAGAGGCGCAATTTATCGCGTCTTGAAAGACCAATTATCTACACCAATAACTCTTAACCCAAGCGTATTGAGTTATGGATTCTAAAGAGTTGCTCAAGCGTTATGCTTGAGTATTTTTAACAGAGAAAATCTATTTAAATTACTTTTTATAAAATCTTAAGCTTTCTTAACTTAGTTTAAAAAATCTTGGTATTGACTTCAGAATGTAGGAGCGATCGCTTTGTAAAGGTTAGTTGATATTAGTTGTCAAATTGCTGGCGAAGTTAGAAACTAAAGAAATACAACACACGCAATTATTTTATGACCGCTATTTCTAACCTTGAATTCAAACGGCCAATTTGGCAAACCGCGATTGTCTTGACCTTGGGCTTTTGGCTTAGTGCTAGTCTAGTTTTAGACTGGGTAATTATGCCTAGTCTTTATCTTTCTGGGATGATGAGCCAAGCTGGTTTTACGACAGCAGGCTATACGATTTTTTGGAACTTCAATCGGATGGAATTATTATCAGCCGCTGTAGTGCTGACTGGGGCACTAGCTTTGAGCAAAACCCGATATCACTGGAGTATTGGCAGTATTGTTTTATCTGTGCTGCTGCTAACTATAGCTGTGCTTGACACCTATTTCTTAACTCCACAGATGTGCGCTATAGGAGTCCAACTCAACCTATTTGAAGCTGCTGCTGCTATTCCATCGACAATGAATTTACTACACGGTAGTTATTGGCTACTAGAAGTAGTGAAGCTGGTAGCTGGTGGTACACTTTTAAGCTGGTGCTGGCGAGAGCAATTTTAAGTAGATGGAGACGTATAACGGTGAGAATGTCCACTTATAAATCTCACACCAAAGACGCAAAGAAATTCTTTGCGTCTTTTCGCTACATATATATATCTTATGGGTTAATGAATGTGATGTTTACGAGGGGCTACGCCTACGCATACAGTTTTGTATTTATATTTGTGATTTTTAAAACTTGGGATTTTTCAGGTAAATTGCTACTATAAAATGATTCAGTTTTTTATAAGTGTTATTCAATAAGCATACATATAATTATCTTTTACTATATATTTTCAGCTTTCCCGGATATCTAAACAAATAAATATTTATAACAATTTTCTGGAAGATGATATTAATTAGTTTTCATGTTTACTTTACTGATTTCTCATGAAGTTTATATATTTCTGGTAACTTTTTTTGAAAATTATAGTAATCTAAGTTTTAGTGAGTATGTTACTTGTTATCTACCATCTAGCTAAAAACAGCTATTTTGCAGGTATCTATTACTAATCAAGGATTTCCCTGTAAGTTCTTGAATTTGTCACTCCAATTTGTGCAGGGTGACTATTTAGCCCCACACAACATTAGAACCCGTTTCCAGTACTTATGAAGAGATTCCCTTCTGCTGATTTGGTCGCCTGTGCATCTCACCACACACCATCATGGCGGCAATTATCAGCAAACTCATTCTTGGCCTGAAGTTTGCCATTCTCTTGTGCAAGTGATAATTTTGCCGAATCCCGGTACTAAGAGTTGCTCTACAATCACAAACTTAAGTAAGATATTGAACTTTTGGAATGCTTAGTTTTTAATAATACTTTTCCTCTTGTGAAGTTATCCTCAAGAATAAACTTCTTGAAAAAGTACCTGATGACTTTCGTAACGGCTACAAGAATATAGTTCGTCAGCACAGAAGTAATGCCTAAGAGCCTTGACAGAAAGCCATTTACATCTACATCATAGTGGATTTTGGTCGCTCCAGACTTTCGCATTAGGGACAAAAAACTTTTGCAAGAGAACTAAAGTATCTATAATTTTAGGCTGCAAAATACGGATAACAATGATACTTTTGTGACTGATGGGCGAGAGCCAATGGTCTTTGTGTGGCACTTGAGTTACTGTTAGATTGGCTAGATTAGCTAAAGATACAGAAAACCAATCTAATTTTTGAAATACTATATCCAGGCAACTAGTCGGGCAATTTTGCTATTGGTCAGTAGCATTAATTGGTTTAGTTGTAACTCGTGGATTATAGCCTAACAGAGATTGGTGAATTAAGAGTTGGGGGGTGTGGAATCTCTGTACTAACTCAATTGTGACCGCTATATTTATCTGAACAGTGCTTCCAACAAAGTCACGGTGAATTCCGAAAAGGCAATTCACTAATTTTGCCTGCAAATGTTAATTTTATTCCAGAGCTATCCCAATGAAGACACTTCCGATTAGTAGATACAGATTTTTCCAAAAGCTCCAGCCCCTACCTTTGTTGAAAAAAATCACTGGTAAGTCGGTTACTGGTTGCTTACAGGTGTTTAGCACATCAGGCTCTTGGTCAATATATGTAGATGAGGGGAAACTAATTTATGCCTCCTACTCAGAGAAAATGTTTGAGCCGCTTTACAGAAATTTGCAACGCTTGAGTCAGCAAATTTCTACTCTCCCTGACGGAATCAAAGACCAGTTGCGGGTGATATTTGAAACTGGTATTGAAAATCAGGCAATACCGAACCCAGATTATCTGGCTATTTGTTGGTTAGTCAATCAGAAATATATCACTTCCTCTCAAGCCGCAATGCTAATAGAGCAATTGGCGCTAGAAGTTCTAGAGTCATTTCTGAATTTAGAGCAGGGAAGTTATGAATTTATTCCTGAGAGCTTTCTGGATGATATGCCAAAGTTTTGTCATCTAAATGTTCGTTTATTAGTTGAACTATGTTTAACGCCTCAAAATGAAGCAATTTATCGTCAAACATCGCCAAGTTATCAATCACACACCTCACAATTTTTCCAAATAAATGAGCTACAATCTAAAGCCAAAACTAAGCCAAAGTTGCCTAAAATAAACGGCTATAAACCAGCAGCCTACTCTATTAATACTAATGAACACAGGGGTCAGCAAATCATTCAACCCTCTGCTGACAGAAAAATATATACAATCTTGTGTATTGATGACAGTCCTACAGTATTGAATGTTATTAAAAGTTATTTAGATGAGCAAACTTTTTCTGTTATTGGAGTCACTGATTCTTTAAAAGCTTTAATGCAGATTATCCGTATAAAACCGGACATAATTTTGTTAGATATATCAATGCCTAATCTAGATGGATATGAACTCTGCTCTTTGCTGCGTAAACACTCATATTTTAAAAATACACCTGTAATTATGGTGTCAGAAAAAGTAGGATTTATAGATAGAGCTAAGGCGAAGATAGTCAGAGCATCAGGCTATTTAACTAAGCCTTTTCAACAAGGAGATTTACTAAAAGTCATTTTTCAACATATTGTTTAATTTCCTAATATAAAAAATTACTCGATCTAAACAGCCTATTATTTTAGAGATTTAAGGTTGAATATTATCTGGTTCACTTTATAGTTATAAGACAATACAGTTCAGTTAAGAAAAATTGTAGGTTGGGTTAAGCAAAGCGCGACCCAACAAAGCTCAGGAAATGTTGGGTTCCCCTGCGGGTATCTTGCTATGTTCCTCAAACGCCACTTGCTTCTCCCTTCTCTACGAGACGCTCCGCGTTCGCGTAGCGTTCCGTTCGCGGAGCGTCCCGTAGGGAAGGAAAGGCGTTAGCCTCTCCCTTTGGGAGAAGGGGAGACGCTACGGGAACAAGTCGGGAAACCGCAAGGGCGCAGTGGCTCCCCAACCTACACAGTTTAAAATTTTTGGTGCTAACCCAACCGTATTGAATTATAAGACATAATTTTTTAACAGTGACAAATAATCAGTTAATGTACATCTTTTTTCAAATTGGTATAACTAAAAAGTCAGTGGAAAATTTGACTAGTTATTTTTCCTGAAATGTCCAAACTCCTTCATCCCAATCTGATTCTGTTAGGGGTGATTGTAACCAATGCTGACAACGCAACAGATGCAACATAGCAGCTTTGTCCTGGCTGTCTGCTGCCAAAACATTAGCAAACTCAGCTCTGGCACGAGAAAACTGCCGCTTGAGGTAATACTCACGCCCTTTATGATAGTGCTCAATCACTTGCAATTTTTCGCTCTCAATGGGATTGGAACGCAAACCCAGTAACTCGTATATGGCTACTGGTTCGTTTCTACCCTTGACACGAATGTAATCTAGTTCCCTAGCCCAAATATTATCTTGGCAAGGTTTAAAAGTGTTATGGCTAATAATAATATCGCAACCATACTGTTTACTAACACTTTCTAATCGAGAGCCAAGATTAACGCCATCGCCAATGGCGGTAAATTCCATCCGCTTACTAGAGCCGATATTCCCACTAATCACGGTATCAGAATTGATGCCAATGCCGATTTTAATTCTGGGCTTATCATCTGTATGGCGACGTTGATTAAATTCGTGCAAGCGATCGCGCATTTCTAAGGATGTTTGTACTGCCATCCAAGCGTGTTCTTCTAATGGTAGAGGAGAACCAAATACAGCCATGATGGCATCGCCGATATATTTGTCAAGAGTGCCTTTATGTTTAAAAACTGCCTCCACCATTGATTCAAAATATTCATTGAGCATACTCACCACTTCTTCTGCTTCCAAGTTTTCTGTTAATGTGGTGTAGCCGCGAATATCTGAAAATAAAATCGAAACTTCTTTGCGATCGCCTCCGAGTTTAGCGTCATCTAATTTCAGCAATTCTTCGGCTAATTCCTGGGTCATGTAGCGGTACATCGTACTCTTGAGCCGCTTTTCATCACTAATATCTTCCATGACTACCAGCGCTCCACGGATTTGCTCTTGGTCGCTAGCATCGGCAATTGTGTTAATCGATAAATTAATACTGTGCTGTTCTGTATCAGTGGTTATGAGTGTGCGATCGGGGTAATATTGCTGGCGGCCTTTTAAGTCAACTGCGTGTAAAGCATCCTGATACCACTTGCTAAAGTCGCCTTCTTTGATGCCGATCGCATCAGTAACTAATTTACCTTCTAATCGGTCATCTACTCCCAGTCCTAGCAAACGTTGGGCGCTTTCATTGGCGGCGATAATTAACCCAGTTTTATCAGTGGAAACCACTCCATTGGAAAGACTACGCAGAATATCCCGTTGCATTTGTTCTTGTTGCTTGACTGTGGCAAACAACTGAGCATTTTGCAGTGCTACTCCTGCTTGAATATTAAAAGCTTCCATGAACTCTTCATCGTTGCGGTCAAAGCTAGCTTGGAAGCAGTCGGGAGCTTTGGGCCAATCAGCTGGATTATAAGGGAGAAAATCCCCAGATTTCTTTTTATTTACGAGTTGAGTAACACCAATCAGTTGTTGATCGGCATTAAATACTGGCATACAAAGCAAGCTACAGGTGCGATAGCCATTTTGCTGATCTAGTTTTTGGGCTGTCTCTGAGTCGGGATCGTAGTACAAATCAAAGCCAATATTTAGCTTCTTGCCAGAAGCCGCTACTATCCCAGCAAAGCCTTTACCTACGGGGACTCGCAACTCTTTGGTTGAACCATCATCCTGAGTGATTTTCGTCCATAATTCATGACGATCGCGGTCTATTAACCATAGTGTACTGCGATCGGCATTCATCAGTTCTTTGGCTTCATCCATCACCCGTTTGAGGGTATCTTCTAAGTCGAGACTGCTTTGAGAGAGGGACTTGATTGCCTTCATCAGCGCCGCCACTGCTCTTTGTTTTTGGGTAGCCACATAAAAAGAGCGTGAGGACTCTAAAATCAAGCGAATCGAAGGGGCAAATTCTTGAAATAATTGTTCGTCAGCACAAGTAAAACCTTTGGTATCAATGCGCTCTGCAAGTGGAGCATCGTGATTATTGCCAGATTTTAATTTATTCAGTAATTGCACTACTGCAACTAATTGCCCATGTTCATTTAAGAGTGGCAAAGCTAACATGGTGTAGGTGCGATAGCCAGTTCTCTTTTCTTGTTCTCGGGCAAAATGCGATCGCAGATCGTTATAAAAATCAAAGGGAATATTAATAACTTCTTTAAAAGTGGCGACTTCACCAGCAATGCCTTTATTTGCAGGGATGCGAATTTCTAAAGAACGACCGCCCTCCCCCTCAGCCAGAATTGACCAGAGTTCTTGTTTTTGTTCATCTAATAAAAATATTGTCGTCCGGTCTGCCCCCAGTAATTCCCCGGTTTTCAAGGTAATTGAATGCAACATTTCTTGCAGAAGAGTTTCAAACCCATGAGAATCCAGCATTGATAGGGTTTGATGAACAATCTGTAATTTTTGCTCGACATCCTTAACGACCTGTTTAAAAGTATCCTGAGTCAAGGGAGCAAGAAACGTAGAAAAAGTTCCTTGTCTTGTGGCAAGAGCACCCACAGGAGCAGAATTTGCTGGTAATTCGAGGTTTTCTTGGTTGTGAACACCAATAATCAAATCGGTGGTCTCCCCACAACTTCCTTGATACGCTGACATAACTGGTACTTTATATAACAGGATGAGGTTTTAGATTTAACAATGAGATTAAATTTATGTAAGTGGTGTTAAAAGCAACAATTGCTCGACATTATCCATAGTTTAATCGCTTGTTTAGCCAGCGTCATCCTGTAAATAAACGCTCAAGCTGATTACCAACAAGCATGGCTTGACCAAAACCCCTTCCCACTGTGATAAATAGAGGGTTAGACCCCTCATATAAACGAGAAAACAATGTTTTGTTAGTGTTGCCTCTTAAGATTTTGCAAGGGCATATTAATAAGTATTGCTATAGCCGTAGAGTATAATCGATTGATCTGAAAATGGCTGTTTTATATGAGTAATTATACGTAAATAGCTCTAGATAAACTGCGATCGCTTCCTTTCGCAGATATGTCAGCCTAAAAAAGAAAGTGCTGAGTAACAAATGCTAGTCCCTTGTTGACTACAAGTTCTATTAATCTGTTGTGATGCCTGTCAATACGGTTCAGTTAAGGTTTTTTGATAAAAATTCTAGATCGCTAAAGATGCGATAAATCGCCGTCAAGACAAAAGACTGAATATTGTCTTGACGGCGATTCATCGCGTCTCTTGCCTTAACCAAACCGTATTGTGATGCCTGTGGCAGACTACTAGTACCGCAAGACGGAAGTCAAAAGGAGCCAGTGCGCCCTTGCGGTTTCCCGACTTGAAGCAACTGGCGTTCAAAAATCAAAAGGATTTAATTTTAGGCTTTCTGGCTGTAATAAAACAGTAGGTTTATTTCCGCCGACCTGTACTAGATCGTAAATATTCATTTTTATACAGATAGAGTTAATTAAAAATATTAAGCACAATATTATCTCAGCCAAACATAAATATAAAATTAGATTCAATCTTTGAGTTGAACCCATATTTACATGGGATAAAACATTTACTCTATTGTTATAAATCCACAGGATTCTTTTAATGAAAAAATTAAATACTCAAGTGTTTTTAGGCTTGACAGGTGCATTTTTGGCAGTCGGATATTCAAGTTTGCTAGCTACAGAAATTCCTATACAGAGTACATCAAACCTCAGAAAGTATTTATTAGCGCAATCAGAAAATAATCCAAATGTCAATGAGTATCTGGAGAAACATAAACCAGAAAGTTATAACGCTCTGAAAAAGCAGTTAGATAAAGCTATTGAAGATGCCAAAACACCAAGTGAAGATAAAGTAGTAAAAAATCTTTGGTCATTGTCAAAAACTAATCCTCAAATAAAGTGGAGAGAAAATAACGGCAAAATTGAATATTTGATGGCGAGTTGGAAATATGTCAAAAACCCAACTGAGGATTGGAAAGTAGGTACAAAAAAAAGCATAGAAGCACGGACTTGGTTAACAGCTGTTCCTCAAGTTAAAGAATTTTGTCAAAATTGTCAGGGTATCGGCATAAATATTCCCGGTAATATCATGCTTTCTTTGAGGTTACAGCAGTATTTAGGCTTAATTTTAAATAGAAATTCAAATAAGACGCATTTTGTCGAAATGTGGGTGAAAGCTGAAGATTTAAGTAGACCATGTGTCGATCCAGAAATTAATGATTCTAGTTGTAATGTTTTTGATATACCAATTCCTGCTAGTTATCCGATTTTGCAAGAGATATACACAACTTCTTATGCAGTTGCTAGTCAAGAACATTATCCTTGGACAGGTTTAGGTTACACCTATGATTGGGGAAATCCGAAAAAACCTCGTGAAGGAGCTAGTGAATTTCTGCTCGACGGAACTAAAGAAAAACCGATAGAAGTAGAAGTTGTTTCAGTCACAGCGACGAAAGAATATTGTAATAATCAATATTTAACGGTAAAAGATTAGAAATGAGCGCTCATGAAACACCTTGAAGGTAAAGTGGCTTTGGTAACAGGTGCTACGCGGGGAATTGGTCGGGGAATTGCCATTGGCCTTGGTGAAGCTGGTGCAACTGTATATATCACGGGTCGCAGCCTCAACAACTCTTCTAGTGGTGGAGTTTCAGGGAGTCTTGGTGAAACGAAATCAGCCATTGAGGAAGTCAGTGGTGTATGCATTCCCGTCCAAGTAGACCACAGCGACGATCAGCAGGTGCGTTTGCTTTTCGATCGCATTCAAGATGAGCAGAATGGACAACTCGATTTACTGGTAAATAATGCTTACTCAGGAGTTCAGGCAGTAAAAGACGCTCATGGGCAGCCCTTTTGGGATTCTGAACCAAGTCTTTGGGATGCTAGCAACAACGTTGGTCTTCGCAGCCACTATGTTGCGAGTGTTTTTGCGGCTCGGATGATGACTAAGCGTAACTCTGGACTAATTTGCACCATTTCCTCGTGGGGTGGGATGTCTTATATCTTTGATATAGCTTATGGTGTTGGCAAAGCAGCTTGCGATCGCCTAGCTGCTAATATGGCTGTTGAGTTAAAACCCCATAACGTCACTTCTGTTTCAATTTGGCCAGGTATTGTTGGTACTGAGCTTTTTTCCCGTTTTGCTTCTGAAATGAATCAAACCAATGCTACTGAAAAGAATTTCTCATTTTTAAGCGATCGCTACAACTGGGAAACTCCCTTATTAACTGGACGAGCGATCGCTGCACTTGCTAGTGAGCCAAATGTTATAAGCCGTACAGGACGTGTGCAGATTGTTGCCGAACTGGCTAAGAAATATAATCTTGTAGATGAAAATGGCGATCAGCCTGCATCGTTACGCTCTCTGCGTTTTGTACTACCTGCTGTATTACCCGTACTGAGAAAGTACTCATGGCTCATACCTGATATTAAAGTGCCGTGGTCGCTGCTATTATTGAATGCCCTGAGTTCGCCTAAAATTTAATGGGCATTGGGTATGGAGCCAGAAGAGATGCGTCTTAAATAATGCGACAATAAGTCTTTGATACTTGTGCATGAGTGTTTGAACTGGATGAATCCACCTTTGAACTCCGTTGACGAGTGTTTGAACTGGATGAATCCACCTTTGAACTCCGTTGACGAGTGTTTGAACTGGA
>NZ_JBALDD010000089.1:0-67653 GCF_036917555.1 Nostoc sp.
TAAAACGTCCGGATATTCCTATGTTTATTGTCTAGTTGTTTGGCGCTTGGCACGGCTGCGCCGCGCCCTCGCTTGTGACAGTTGCGTAAGTCCTGCTAATAAAAATGTGAATACAGATAATGGGAATTTAGCCAGCATAAATTTGAGCGTCAAGAAAGCAGTGGTATCAAAGATTGGAAGTTCTTACTACAAGTTCCTTGAAGGGGATTTCTAATCGTGCGTAGGCATAGCCCGCACTTCGGCTGCGCTCAGTGACCGCCGCAGGCATCGCTATAAAATTTTAAATGTAGTTCCAGTAGCCTACGTCAGCAAGGCTTTTGATGTTTAAAGAGGTGTCGATGGTTTAAGCGAATTTGAGAACGTTCAGTGATTGTAGAAATAAAATCAAGATAATCAGTCATCTATGCAAAAATCTGCTGTAAATTTAAAATAAAACCAGGGAGAATATCTTCACCCGATAAACTTGTAGGAGATTGTAAAACTTTCGGTGCAAGATTTGGGCGATAAATTATTACTTGTTTATCTTTAGGATTAATTAACCAACCCAGTTGTAAGCCATTCGCTAAATATTCCTCCATTTTGGATTTAGTATCTTCCACATCATCAGTTTCAGAAACTAATTCCACTGCAAAATCAGGACACAAAGGGAGAAATTTCTTTCTTTGTTCTGGGGTAAGAGCATCCCATCTTTCTATCCTTACCCAAGAAGCATCAGGTGAACGAGTTGCACCATTTGGCAGTTTAAACCCAGTAGAAGAATCAAAAGCTTTTCCCAGCTTATTCTGTCTGTTCCAAACTCCTAAATCAAGATACAGTTCAAAATTACGGTTTCCAGTTTCTCCCCCAGTAGGTGACATGATAATTAATTCCCTTTCAGCAGTTAACTCTAGTCGTAATTCTTTATTCACGGCTACAATTTGTGCAAATTCCTCATCAGTAAATTGCAGATTAGAAGGTAATTGTAAGGTTAAAGCAGTCATAATTAATTGCGCTCTACAAAAATCCTAGTTGCATCAAACCCATACGCTGTTAAATAGGGAAGATTTAGCCTCTATCTCTACTTTAGGAATTCCTTCCAACAAATGCGACGTTGTTTTATTTTTAAAAAAGTTTGGGGTAGGTATAAGTCTGAAAGATTGAATGAGTTAAGAAAAATTGTAGGTTGGGTTGCGCTTTGCTTAACCCAACCAAGCCCCGGAAATTTGGGTTTCGTTCCTCAACCCAACCTACACAGTTTAAGGTTTTTGGCTAATTTTTGTATTCCAGACTATCCATTGCCATTCTGTCTCATAGGGTAAACTAGGTTTATCCCTTGAGAGAAAATTGACCTCTCGATTTTGTGGTTAGTCTTATAAAGGTAACGAGCGCGGAGGGATTTGAACCCCCGACCCACAGAACCGGAATCTGTTGCTCTATCCACTGAGCTACGCGCCCTTATTCTTGAATATTATAGCACGTCTGTGATAGAATTTGCAGCCCTAAAGATAATTAGCTGGGTCTACGGGTGTACCATTCCGACGAACTTCAAAGTGGAGATGGGGGCCGGTTGAGAAACCTGTGGAACCGACAGCAGCGATCGCTTGTCCGCGTTCGACTGCTTGTCCCTCAGAAACATACAACTCGCTGGTATGACCGTAGAGTGTAGTCATGCCATTACCGTGGTCGATAATTACCGCTCTGCCATAACCACCGTACCACCCAGCAAAAATTACTGTTCCCGAATCGGCTGCCCGAATTTTACTACCATAGCTGGCGGCAAAATCTAACCCCGCATGAAAGCGACGATAGCCAAGAATAGGGTGTATCCGCCAGCCAAAGGGACTGCTAGTAGGAGCATCGCTAGGATATGCCATTATACCAGTTCCCCGAATGATGATACTTGTTCGGCTGTTGGTTTTTGCTTGGGCTTCTGCTACCTTTTGTTGAATCAAGACTTCCAGATTTTTCGATTCTCTTTCTAGCTGATTTTGCGCTGCTTCCAAAGCGAGGCGATCGCTATTCAGGCGTTGAATCAATTCTGATTGTGATTGCGTCTGGGTTTGATAATCAGCTTTTTGTGCCAACAGTTGCTCACGAATTAAGCCAATTTCGTTTTTTTGCTGTTCTACTTCCGTTTTTTGTTTATCGATTGAGTTTGCTTGGGTGTTGAGTTTTAGTAAAATTTTCTGGTCTGCCTGAAACACTAACTTCAACTGATGACGACGGCTGAAAAAGTCGCTGATATTTTCACTTTCGAGCAAAACTGCCCATCCCGCAAAAGCAGGCGATCGCTGGAGGTAACGCAATCGTGCTACTGTTGCGATTTGCCGCTCCTGATATGAACGTTCTGCCACATCTAAATCAGCTTCTAACTGCTGGAGGCGTTGGGTAGCGAGTTGTAATCGTGATTCGCTCTCTTGAAGATAGCTATCTGTAGTTTGCAGATTTTGCTTTAAACCAGTGAGGTGTTTTTGGGCCTCTTGTTGGAGATTATTTAAGCGATCGCGATCGTTAACCACACTCTGACGCTGCTGGTTCATTTGTTGCTGCTGTTGTCGCAGAGTATCAATAGACCCTGTAGACGTTGCGTCGGCTGGAATTAATGCCAAACAAATCCACAAAATGCAGCAAAATGCAATCAATAAACAGCAATAAATCTGCTTTTTTTCTAGAAATCGCCCTCTCATAGTGCGAACCTAATCAAAACGATACTTTCAAACACTATGAGGATTATTCCCAAAATTTGATTCACCTACTCCAATGCATTATTAAATTGTCTGCCAAGTTGTAATGTCCAGGCAATTAAGCATAATACCCGGAACCCCATCGTTTCATTATGGGTAATTTGGCGGACATGATATAACACAAAGATTCCAGCTATGTCAGCATTGAGCAGGTATGTGAGTGGGTGAAATGTATGAACGCACGTATAGCAATTCTCTTACAGCAGTTTTCATGTATTTGAACCACATCTGTTGTAGGGGCGCAAGGCCTTGCGCCCCTACCACGTGGTCTATTTACCTGAAAATAGCTGTAATTACCTTGGTTTTTCCAGGTTTGGCAGTGGTGGGAGTATCGTTGTATTGGTTTAATCTCGATTATGCAGCACTGATTAAAGCTGAAAAGTATGTGGAAAACCTGGTAGAGGTTGGAAAAGTAAATGATAGACAGTTAGAGTATGCCTATCATCGCACCTATATTCATCGCATCAACGTATTTGCCGATGGGACTTGGGGATTGCTAGGAACTGTAATTACAGTGCTAGGTATACACGGATTAGTCACTATTAAGATAAGTAAATTAAACGAGCATAAATAATACAAAGTTACTTTTATTCGCTTTTCTTTGAAAAGTGAATAATCTGACTAAATGCTTGACTATACTGCGTTTCGTTAAAAATACAAAAATAGTATTTATCCATCTTTAGTGTAATTGCTGACACTATTACCAAAATGAGTTACAAATGAGCAGTCATTGACTTGGAAAGTGAACATCTAGTCAAGACACATTAGAACTATTCGTTGGGTAAAATTGTTCTTTTCCAAGGGTAATACTTGCAGCCAGGGTTACAGCAGATTGCAAGTTAATTAAGTACAAATATACCCCACCCTAACCCTCCCCTTTCTAAGGGGAGGGAACAAGATTTCTTATTTCCCCCCTTTATAAAGGGGGTAAGGATGTACTTCATTTAGATGCAAAATGCTGTATTCATGCCCTGGCTATTCGCTCATTTTCATATCCGTATCAAAAAAACCGTAATTTCTTTAGGAGACACTAACTCATGGACTATCAAAACCCTTTCAGCAAAAAATCCTCCCGCCGTGGGGTAATAGTGAGTGGAGCAGTTGGTGGTATAGCGACTGCGTTAGGTTTGCCCCTGATTGCCCAGAAGGCTGATGCTCGGACAACAACTGCTGGGCGAAACGATGTAAAAATTCTGAACAATGCTCTTTATTACGAACATCAGGCAATTTGGGCTTATGGTGCTGCTGCTGGCAAACTGACTAATACTGAAGTTGGTAAAGCTGTTTTGGCTTTGGCGCTCCGCAACCAAGCGGATCATAAAAAGCATCGAGATGCTTTAGCAGCTACGATCACCACTTTAGGGGGAACTCCAGTAAAAACAGAGTCTACCTATGATCTTTCATCTTACATCAAAAGGGGTGAGGGGAACTTGGATAGCGATGTGAATATTGCCAAGCTGGCTTTAGCTTTGGAGACTGATGCTGCGATCGCCTATAGCCACGAAATTGCTAAGTTGAAAACTCCAAAATTGATTACTGTCGGGGCAAGTATCGGTTCTACTGAGGCTGCCCATGCTGCGGCTATTCGTGCCACTTTCAAAGCACTTGGAGTAAATCTCGAAATCGTACCAGTGTCTTTTGTTAGCTCTGAGAATCGTGAAGCCTGGGTACTGAAGGTATAGATAGGGAGTGGGGAAGGTGGGGCCCCCTCTGGGGATAAGGGGTAATGGGGAAATCTCAATGCCCCATTCCCATTAATTATGATTAACTTTCCAGTTTGCCAAATCAGCTAAAGAGCGATCGCGGTAACGTCCATAACGCTCTGGTTTACTTTTTATTTTCACTCCTAAATCGGGGAAAATCCCAAAGTTAGGCGGCATTGGTTGGAAATGCTTCGGCGAAGCGGAACTAATAAATTCTAATAACGCACCCATCATTGTTGTTGGTGGTAAAACCAAAGCTTCTTTACCCAAAGCTAATCGCGCTGCATTAATTCCCGCCAAGCAACCACCCGCAGCCGCAGCAGTGTAACCTTCAGTACCAATCAATTGTCCAGCGGCTAACAATGTCGGACGCTCTTTAAATTGCAAGGTAGGATGCATTAACTGGGGAGCATTAATAAAAGTGTTGCGGTGCATTACTCCCAGCCTGACAAACTCTGCTTTTTCTAAACTTGGAATTAATTGAAAGATTCGTTTTTGCTCACCCCAACGCAGATTAGTTTGAAATCCTACCATATTCCATAGTTGACCAGCTTTATCTTCTTGTCGTAACTGCACCACAGCATAAGAGCGTTCCCCTGTGCGAGTATCTGACAATCCCACTGGCTTTAGGGGACCGTAGCGCATGGTATCTTCTCCCCGCTGTGCTAGTTCTTCTATGGGTAAACAGGCTTCAAAAAATTTCGCCGTTTCTCGTTCAAAACCCTTGAGTTCTGTTTGTTCAGCTTTACAGAGTTCTTCTCGAAAGTGCAAATACTGCTCTTTATTCATTGGGCAGTTGAGATAAGCGGCTTCACCTTTGTCATAACGTGATGCCATAAAAGCAATGTCACGATTAATCGATTCTCCCACGATAATCGGACTAGCTGCATCAAAAAAGCTGAGGTATTCCATCCCCGTAAAGCGGCGCAAATCTTCTGCCAAATCAGGACTCGTTAAAGGCCCGGTTGCCAAAACCACAATTCCTTCAGGAATTGCAGACACTTCACCCCGGCGAAATTCAACTAAAGGATGACTCGCTAAAGTTTCAGTTAAATCTTGGCCAAATTGTCCCCTGTCTACAGCTAGCGCCCCACCAGCCGGAACGGCGTGTTCATCAGCTTTTGAGATGACGATCGAACCGAGTTGGCGTAACTCTTCGTGCAATAATCCCGCCGCGCGATCGCTTGCCATTGCCCCAAAGGAATTACTACACACTAATTCTGCTAAATGTTCTGTATGATGAGCAGGACTAAATCGCTTTGGACGCATTTCATGCAAAATTACTGGCACTCCAGCTTGGGCTATTTGCCAAGCTGCTTCTGTCCCAGCTAGTCCACCTCCAATTACTTGTATCGGTTGTATTTCCATAGTTAAATTTTTAATTCCCATATTATAAGTATCCATCAACATTACAGAAGTAAAATTAAATAAAAAGTCATGTTAAACCATAACAAGTGCAAATAAAGTATTGGGTCAATTGTAACGTTGAGACTGCACTCTCAAGGTTTTTTACAATCGATTTTGCTGTCACACGAAAAGCCACCGTCAGCGGTGGGCTTAACATTTTCCAACTGGCAGATTGCCAGCAAGTGCGATGGCTACGCCCGCCGCAGGCATCGCGTTCTCAGCCATTGCCTAATTGCATTAATCAAAAAAGTAGTAATAAAAGTAGGATATTTTGTATAAACCCTTGATTTATCCTTTTTCGAGGTGATAGATTAAGTATGTATTCAATAACTAGTTAAAAATACCTAATTGAGGCGTGATTTATGACTAAAAACAAAATCAAAGATAACATCGATTTAAATATAGCTCCAGTTATGTTTATTGAGGAAGTAACAAATGATCAGGAATTAAAAAGTGTATACGGTGGTGCAACACCTCCTGTTTCACGACTAAGCCCTGAAATTATTGCTGCTCTTGAAAAGCGCGGTATTAAAGTGACTAATGATCCTAACAACCCAAATATATTAACAGAAGAGGCGTTGTCTGCTTTAAAAGAAATTTTGGGTGATAAGACGTAGTAGATATAAACGATTTCCATTAACTATAATGATATGTAATATTAGGACATGTTTTCAAACAGACTGTATCCTAAAAAAATAGATTAATTTACAGCATTTTGCATTTAAATGAAGTATATCCTCTACCTCTATTAATCCCCCCGATGTATTGAGGGTAAATTCTCAATCTAGTTCCCTCCCCAATGCATCAAGAAGGGTTAGGGAGAGGTATTTTTGTACTTCATTAACTTGCAATCTGCTGTAAGTAATCCTGGAATTATTCTAATGGCTGATCAAAGTCAACCCCTTTAGGGAATTCAAAATTCAAAATTCAAAATTCAAAATTATTATCCCCATAAATTTATTTAGGGGCTTGTATCATGAGTCTGTTTTGGTCATTTGATATTGTAATCAAATCTTTGGCACTACCAAATAACAGCAGTTTTAACTTCTTCCATGCTTGGGAGCCTGTTCAATGGCAACAGACAATCAACCCAACAAATTAACAAGTACAAGCTTGTCTGAAAGAAAAGCGATCGCTATCCCCAAAAAAAACTTAACATTAACCTTATAAGTGTTAATTTTTCATCACATAAACTCATGGGTTACTACATCGCTCCCCGCTTTTTGGACAAACTTGCTGTCCACATCACCAAAAATTTTCTAAAGCTTCCTGGCGTGCGAGTTCCCGTGATATTGGGTATTCATGGACGCAAAGGAGAAGGCAAAACATTTCAATGTCAATTAGTCTTCGAGAAAATGGGTATCGAAGTAACTCACATATCTGGCGGCGAATTGGAAAGTCCAGATGCGGGAGATCCAGCACGGTTGATCCGGTTGCGCTATCGGGAAACAGCAGAACTGATCAAAGTACGCGGCAAAATGTGTGTACTGATGATTAACGATTTAGATGCCGGTGCTGGACGCTTTGACGAAGGGACTCAATATACTGTAAACACGCAGTTGGTGAATGCCACACTGATGAATATTGCTGATAATCCCACAGATGTGCAGTTGCCGGGAAGCTATGATTCCACACCTTTACATCGTGTGCCGATTATTGTCACAGGTAATGATTTTTCCACCCTTTATGCACCGTTAATTCGGGATGGACGGATGGAGAAATTCTACTGGGAACCAGATAGAGATGACAAAGTAGGAATTGTCAAGGGTATTTTTGAATCGGATGGACTGTCACAAAAGGAAGTTGAACAGCTAGTTGATACTTTTGTCAATCAGTCTATTGACTTTTTTAGCGCTTTGCGATCGCGCATTTATGACGAACAAATCCGCAACTACATTCATAAAGTAGGTTTTGAGCAGATATCCTTAAGTGTGGTTAACAGCGCTAAAGGGCCACCAGAGTTTAAAAAGCCAGATTTCAGACTGTCTCACTTAATCGAGTCTGGTAACTTCCTAGTTGGCGAACAAAAACGGGTGGAAAATTCCCATTTGGTTGATGATTACAATCGACTTAATCGAGGTAGAAATTCTCAATCAGCACCACCTGCTGTTGTGAAACCAATTAGTCAACCGTCAAGCAATGGTGCAACTCAAGAAGCAAAAACTAATGGATTTCAAAAACAGGAAGCATTCAGTCCACATTTGACTCTAGATACACAAGCTCAAATTAGGGAATTATTATCTCAAGGTTACAAAATTAGTATTGAACACGTAGATGAGCGCCGCTTCCGCACAGGTTCTTGGCAAACTTGTGTTCATAGCCACATTGATGCCGAGTCTGATGCCATCTCAAATTTGGAGTCAACTTTGGCAGAATATAGCGGTGAGTATGTGCGCTTAGTAGGTATCGATCCTAAAGCCAAGCGGCGAGTGGTGGAAACAATTATTCAGCGTCCAAATGGAAACAATTAGGGGCAGATGCAGCAGAATTTGGGAGTTAGGAATCGGAAGTTAAATCGACGGCTATAGCGTCTACATAGATAAAACCCGCGCAGGCGGGTTTAAAAAAGCTTTATTTTTCTATTAACTCATATCATGTCCGGGTAATTAGCTGGTAAAGAGATAGTTCGGTTAAGGCAAGAGACGCGAGGAATCGCCATCAAGACAAAAGACTGATTATTGTAGAGACAGCGATTTATCGCATCTTTTTGATCTTCCATCAAGAAATTTCTTATGCTGTTTGATTTGCCTCCAACCAGTTAAGTAAATCCTAAATGATTGTAAAATCCAATAAAGCTTCGCCAAGTGCTTCTAATTGCTCTAGGGAAAGAGTTTGAATGCGTCCTTAAATTTGCCAGACTTTAACTAATTTATCTGCATATCTCTTACCAAGTTCTGCTTCACGGGCTATCTACAAGTATTTGCTGAAGCTGAGTTCATATCCCTTAAATCATCTGTAAATACAGCTGTGTATTGATAAGGTGATGAACCAGAGCAATTCATGGAATTTGTATTAGTGCCACGGGGATTCCACCATGACTGAGCTTTCACAGTCAAATTTGTGCCATTCCATGATAGGTGATTGACAAGTAAAGAGTTAGTTTGTCCATTATCTGGCTTTTTAGAAGATAAGAATGTGGCATAATTAACCTGGCCATTAGCTGGATTAATCCGAGCTATAACTGCGGCTTTTGCCCCGCCTCCATTGCCATAGCTAGACAACCAACGCCCACTGGCAAAGCGGCGAAAATCATTACCTGTCTGAGTGCCTGTGGAAGAGTAAATGCCATATAAAACATCACTTCCATTCCAATACAATCCGTAACCTGTACCATCGTCATTTGTTGTCTCGTAATCATTACGACACCATGCTTTTATCCCATTATTGAAGCGGATAGTTACAGGGTTTTTGTTATTTGAGAGTTGCTGATAACCAATGTAAATTCTTGCTGATCCATTAACTACTTTGGGGCCATTTTTAGCTGCGATTGCCGCTTCACTATCATTGCAACTGAATGTCACAGCATCACCGATCGATGTATTTATGGTTTTGGCTATAACTGGAGCAGTTTTTTGTGTGAGAACTAGATCACCTACTAAAATTACAGACAAAGAAATGCCCGCAAAATACTTTTGTAATTTGCCAGAATATATCATGTTATGAATCTGCCGAGACAAGGAACGGAAAACACCGTATCACTATAAACTCTAATCAGTATTTATACAAGTAAAATGCTTGAAAACGCTATGCTGCAAGACTCTCAGTACTACAAAATATTAGGTAGGACTACAAAATGCCCGCTCTAATATGCATGATAAGGCATGATAGTAACTGTATATAATTATTGTTTATCAATGAGCATTAGTAAATATAAAAAATTGCAATAGGTTATGCTGTAACATAAACAATTGCAATAGTTGAGAAAATAATTTTAATCAGCAAAGTAGCCTTTGTTCGCTGCCTACATCCCTTGCAAGAAGATTACTTTGGCTCTGTCTTATGCTTTTATCCGGGCTGTATTAGGTAGTTTTAGGATTTTCATTAGATGCTTCTCCAACAACAGCTTTCAGGCGGCTCAATCTACTTTTGCGAACCCGTTCACTATCACGAACCCCACCCGCCATTTCATATTCGCTGCTATCTTTGCCATATTTAAAAGCAACCCCTCTTACCATCTTGTCTGTAAGATTACTTAGAGTTTTTTCCATCGTATCGATTTTAGTTTTGGAAGAATCAATTACAGTTAAAGCAATGTTATAAGCATCAAGCATAGTTCTTAGCTGCTCAATTGCTTGACTCAAGTTTTGCAAATCGCAATCATCACCAAAATTCATATTTGAATCAATTGCTTTTAGTCCAGCGGATCTCAACTCAGCTTTTTCGAGAACACGGGATGTACGTTTTTTACGAGACATCAATATATTCCTTAGAGAGGTTTCTAAAGCTACTTTGCCTTACTAAAGCTGTTTTTTGGTTCAGTAAAATTAGTGAATAATTATATTTGTTAAAAAAATCCAAACCCATCTGAGTAATTTCTCTTGATTCTCAGTTTTTACCTATTTTTCTTTGCAATTCCTTTAATATTGATGAGGAATATTACAATATTGATAAGGAACATTTCAATGTTGATGAGGAATATTGCAATGTTGATGAGGAATATTACAATGTTAATAAGGAACATTTCAAGGTTTATGAAGAACGTTGCAATGCTGATGAGGAACATTGCAATATTGATGAGGAACGTTGCAATGCTGATGAGGAACGTTGCAATGCTGATGAGGAACATTGCAATGTTAATAAGGAATATTAGACTTCTTGCATGAATCAATGAGCTTTCACCCTAAGAGGATGTTTGAAAAGTCGTATTGTCGGTATAAAAAGTTTTAGATCCCCCTAAATCCCCCTTGTAAAGGGGGACTTTGATTCCGGTTCCCACCTTTTTAAGGGGGATTAGGGGGGATCTAAAAGTGCCTAAAATCACAGTGAAATACTTTTCAAACAACCTCTAAATCCCTCTCCCAAGCTTGGGAGAGGGACTTTGAATTTGGCTCCCCTTATGCCAAAATTGGGAGAAGAGGTTGAGAGATGTAGCAAAATCCCTCAGAGTGGGCGAATTTTGCATTTGTGCAAGACCCTTGCTATTAGGTATCCCAAAAGACGGCTGCTAGTTTCGCCAGTACCCAGTATAAACTTTCAGACTATTTTCAGATTGCGATCGCCCAAGTTGCTAAAGTTGTCGGTTGCAG
Source organism: Nostoc sp. (assembly GCF_036917555.1). Taxonomy (GTDB): domain Bacteria; phylum Cyanobacteriota; class Cyanobacteriia; order Cyanobacteriales; family Nostocaceae; genus Nostoc. The sequence continues at coordinate 11,080 of NZ_JBALDD010000089.1, forward strand.
CTATTCTTAGTAGTTTTAAACTTCGACTACTCACTGAAGATTTACAGCCCTTTGCCATCGTTTCTGGTGATTTTTGCTGCTATTAAAGCTTACAATGGTGAGCCTGATCGTTACCCTTTTACAATTAAAATTTTACAATAAAAAATGATTAAGCCTTTGTTGGGTAAGACTTACAATTTTCAACAAAGACTAAAAATTTACACCTCTATCGCTCCCTTTATGGGATGTTAGCATGATACAATATAGCATTTCCAATCAGACAAGGTACATCATAGTCCTCCCCTCCTCGCTTGCTCTTAGGGGGTTAAGGGTGGGGTTATTGTAGATCACTCAACCGAGAACTGATAGATTAGAACTTGCTTTTTTGTCTGAAAATTTTTTTGAGGCATTCATCATTGCGTGATCAAGCTGAAATTAAATAAATACTATAAAATCAAGAGAACGGAAGAACGAAATTTACTTATACATATACCAAAATAATTTTTATGAGAATAGCATACGTAATTTTGGCACATCATTATCCTGAACAATTGGCTCATCTTATTTCTAAATTGAATACAGATGATATTTTCTTTTTTATACATATAGATAAAAAAACAGATATGACAATATATAATCAGATATTTAATCAATTTAAGGAGTTGACTAATGTATTTTTTATCAAGAGATATAATTCAGTATGGGGAACTGTTAACATTGTAAAAGCTACTTTAGAAGGGATAAATTTAATAGTAGAAACAGGACTTGAATTTGATTATATTATACTCTTATCAGGGCAAGATTACTTGATAAAATCAAATGCATATATCAAGACGTTTCTACAAGCTAATCAAGGTAAAGAATTTATAGAATATTTCTCACTACCTGATAGTAGATGGGGCGGCGGTGGTTTAAGAAGAATAGAATATTGGCACATCCGTTGGAATAATAAATGCTTTTCTATTCCCGAAAAACAGGAATTTAAATCTCCTATTGCATCTTTCTTATATTCATTACTTATTTTACCTTTCCTTAAAAAACGTAAACTTCCTGAAGGCTTTGCTATTTATGGAGGTTCTCAATTTTGGTGTTTAACAGGAGAATGTATAAAATGGATAAATATTTTTGTAAAGAAAAACCCTAAGTTTGTTAAACGTTTTAATTACACTTTTTGTGCAGATGAGATATTTTTTCATACACTTATTTTAAATTCACCTTTTAAAGATAAAGTAGTAAACGATAACTTGAGATATATAGATTGGAGTAATATTAATCCTTATCATCCAAAAACTTTAGATAAAAATGAGTTTGAAAAAATCAGGCAATCAGAAAAATTATTCGCTAGAAAGTTTGATGCAAGTAAAGATTCGGATATATTAGATATGATTGACCAAAGAATATTAAGCAAATAGTAACTTGGATAATTATGGGAGTAAATGATGATATGATTGGGGTTGCGATCGCAGGCACTGGATTTGGTCAAAAAGTCCACATCCCTGGATTCCAAGCACATCCTCGCACTGAGGTAGTTGCTGTTTATCATCGAGATATAAATCAAGCCAAAGCTATAGCAGAATCTCATAATATTCGTCATGCTTACGACTCACTTGCAGATATTGTGGCATTACCAGAAGTGCAAGCCGTCAGCATTTCGACACCGCCCTTTTTACACTATGAAATGGCAAAAACTGTATTGCAAGCTGGAAAACATTTATTACTAGAAAAACCGACAACTTTAAATGTATTTGAAGCGAAAGAACTTTATCAGTTAGCTAAAGCAAAAAGCGTCATTGCAACTGTAGATTTTGAATTTCGCTTTGTACCAGCATGGCAATTCTTTGCAGAATTATTGTCAGAAAACTATGTGGGTAAGTTACGCCTAATTAAAATTGATTGGTTAGGTTCTTCTCGTGCTGATACTTCACGCCCTTGGAATTGGTATTCTGATAAAGATAAAGGAGGCGGTGCATTGGGTTCTTTGGGTTCTCACGCCTTCGATTATATTCACTGGTTATTCGGGCCAGTGCATAGATTAAACGCCCATTTAACTACTGCTATTCCTACACGAGTTGACCCGATTAGTGGGGAATCTAAGCTAGTGAATACAGATGACAACTGTATATTAACGCTGGAATTAACGAATGGTACACCTTGCCAACTTTCTATCAGTGCGGTTGTTCATGCAGCAAGAACCCATTGGGTAGAAGTATATGGCGATCGCGGTACATTAATAGTGGGCAGTGAAAATCAAAAAGATTATATACATGGTTTTCGTGTTTGGGGTTCCCAGCCAGGTAAACCTCTAATAGAAATAGAAATACCGAATCGATTAATTTTTCCCAAAAATTATGCTGATGGCCGCATTTCGGCATTTATTCGTGTAGTAGACCAATGGGTGCAAGGAATTGATCGCAATCAGGAAATCACACCATCGCTACGCGAAGGAATTTATTCTCAGTTGTTGATGGATTTATCTCATGAATCGCATCAAAAAGCAAGTTGGGTAGACGTACCCAGTTTGGAAGAATTTCTTAGTAACTAGAAAACAAATGAGCAAAACTCCCCGCATTCGTATCCCACCGGAAGTCAAAAAATATGTTTTTCAACGCGACCAATATCAATGCCGAAGCTGCGGTAAAACTAATGTAGAAACTAACCTCAGCATTGATCATATCATTCCCCTGGCTCGTGGCGGTCACAATGATATCAGCAATCTTCAAACTCTCTGTTTTACCTGTAATCAGCAGAAAACAGATAATATCGATCCGCGTTTCCGGCGATATTTTCAGCTTTAGGTTACGATGGTATGGGCTATTAGTTTCTCTTCATTTCTATGTCTCAAAATCACAATAGCAATTCCCGAAGATTTCCTAACATTAAAACTACGATTTTCTACCTCTTTACTGTCATAGCTATTTTAGTAGTAGCCTTTCCCTGGTTATATGAGATTAAAACTAAAGCTGGGATCGATATATCACCTGGACGCCATGCAGGAACATTTTTTGAAAAACATACCCGTGGACTCTTCAAGTGTGAGTGGCTTTATCCCTACCATTGCGATCGCTCTCATGTTAAGTAAAGGAAGTTATAGCGGTTCTCGTTTACGTGAGGTACACCCGTAGGGGCATGGCAGTGCCCCTACGTGTCAACTTAAGCTGAAAGCTATATTGGGTAGGTGTTTTACACATCACCTCACGCCCTCATTCTCTAACCCTTTCTCCCTTGGGAGAAGGGGAATTAAATCTCTTGCTCCCCTCTCACGGATGGGAGAGGGGCTGGGGGTGAGGGCAAAACGTTCTCACCAAGCGGGTTTCACGTTAAGTTGACACGTATGGGCACTGCCGTGCCCCCCTACACTGGTGATGTAATGTTGTACTGCATCTGAATGGGAACCGCTATAAAAAGAAAAGAGGATAATTATCCCCTTTTCTCTGTGTGAAATTTTTACCCCAACTAATTTACCACTGTACAGCCTCTACATCTATCCCAACTGATTTGAGATCGAACTGACATCAACAGCTAATTTTTTACCCAACTTGAGCAACTGAAGACACTGATTATCTCCTTCATTACCAAGGCTAGTAATACACACTGGCGCTATCTGACTTTGCAGACAACTAAAGTATAGTTCCTGCGATCGCTGTAGGGAAATATGAATATTTAGTTGATCCCCGACATCAATCAATCGTTCCAATAGTTGGATATCTGCATTAAAATTACCATTGGCATCGTGCAATAATTGCCAGAGCGATCGTGCAATTAACTGTTCTAACATCTGCTTACCGTCGGGAATATTCAGCCGACAACGCAGATGTTTTGCTTCAGTAGCGATCGCCTCTAATTCTAAGATGTGATTCCAACTCTTTTGGGGATCGGCAATATCTTGCTCAAGCGATCGTAATGTCATTAGACAGCGATGCCCTAAAGCAATATCGGCTGCTACCTGCAATTCTTGTGGTACTGCTATTTCATCTCGGTGAAACGCCATCAGCACACCGTAATTATCGCGGTAGGCTTGGGTATACAACTGCCCTAAGCGTGCCAGTGTTTCCTGACTCAGCAGCCCCATAATTCGATGACGTTCTTCAGCAAATAGATTTTGCAAGCTGAAAGCTTCTTTTCCAAATAGCTGTGTCATCGCCGAAATAGTATGAGCCGCACTAGCTTGTTTTAGTGCGCCAAACAGCTTTTCTTTTAATTGGCTGTAGTCACGCCGCCCAGTGAATTGCTGAATGCCGCAATGAAAATCCCAGCCTCCCAAATGCAAAACTGCAAATACCAAATGCTCACTTTCCCAAGTAATCTCTGACACTAGCTTTAAATTTCCCACAGCCAGAGTTAGCGATCCCATGCGTTGCAGTTGGTAATCTAGTTCATTGGCAGCGTAGCAATAAACCCGCTTATGGTAACGTTGAGACTGTTTTTCAGCAGTATCTTTTCTCGGTAGGGAATTGTGCGTCTCTGCTAGTTTCTGATTGGTAAACAGGGAAGTAATGGCGTAGTGGGCTGCTACTTGCTTAAAGCCAAGTTGGGCAGTTAGCACGAGTTGCCGATAAATTTCCGCACCGTGTTTGAACTGATTCACATTACTGGGGGCTAAACCAAGACGTTTGACGAAGCCTTTTTCCAACTGCACACCCGCCACATCCCCTGCCAATTCCAAAGCATGGGCGGCATAGCGCAGAATTTGTGTCCCCTCTGGACGGGAAATTTCTTCAAAAAACCAACCGCAACTAGTGAACATCAACAAAGCGTGACGCTGCATTTCTAATAGGCGGAGTGCGTCTACTTGTTCGGCTGCGGTTAGTTTGTGGGTTTGATGACGGGCGAGGAAACGGTTGACATTGGTAGCAGAGCGATCGCGCATTACTTGGATATATTCATCCCGCGCTAGCCAGGGATCGCGAAATAACTGTCTACCATGTTCTTCATACACCTCAGTTAGCTGATCCCGCAGCCAATTTAGGGCATCCCGCAGTGGACGACGCCATTTCTGATGCCAAACTGAGCCTTCCCCACCACAACCACAATCATCCTCCCATCTGCCGACACCGTGGGCGCAACTCCAGGCTGTGACTGACTTTAATTCCACTTCCCAACTGGGAGAATTTAAGCTCAGGTAGTGGGCAAAGTTTGTCACCGTCCAACCCTGTTGAGGAAACTCTTTGGTAAAGGCGTAGGCTAAAGTTTTCTCTGTTCCCTTTTTGTGGTGTCCAAAGGTTTCCCCATCCGTTGCCACAGAAATCAACTGTGCCAGACGATGATCCCCACGCACTGCTGAACCGATACGTCCGGCAAAGTGACTGGAATTATAAACGACATCACTAAAACCCATATCCCGTGATATCGGCCCATCGTAGAAGAAGATATCAATGTAGGGTAATTCTTCTGTACTACCATCTTTGGGGCTTGTAGCGATCGCCTCCGGCGGGGCGTAGCCCATCGCACTTAGAGGTGAAGATGAAATATCTAGTGTGGGCTGTAAATAACAACGATAGGGACGGGTGGAATCAATCTGACTACCACCAACTTCGATCCATTCAGGATTGGGATGATCTGGAGTGGGGAGGGGACGGCAACGCAGTGCTTGAGATGGTGCCAGGACAATGAAGCGAATACCCTCAGCAACAAGAGCTTCTAAAGTGGCGTAGTCTACAGCAGTTTCTGCTAGCCACATCCCTTCGGGATCACGTCCAAAGCGGGAGCGGAAGTCTTCTTTACCCCAGCGAATTTGGGTATATTTGTCGCGCTCGTTCGCCAGAGGCATGATGATGTGATTGTATACTTGCGCGATCGCATTGCCGTGACCATGCAAGCGTTGGCTACTCTTGGCATCCGCCTCTAAAATTCGCTGATAAACTTCCACATCGTAGCGTTCTAGCCACGACATCAGCGTTGGGCCAATATTAAAACTGAAATACTCGTAATTATTGACGATCCCCACGACTTCGCCTTGGTCATTTAAGACTCTGGCAAAGGCATTTGGACGATAGCATTCCCAATGAATCCGCTCATTCCAATCATGGAAAGGTGCAGCGCTCGGTTGGCGTTCAATTGCGTCCAGATAAGGGTTTTCCCTTGGTGGCTGGTAAAAATGACCATGCACCGTCACATAAACACCATTAGCCTTTCTCAGGGGATCGGTTTCTTTGGTGTTATTGGGATCTGAATGTAATGTTAACGTTGAGCCAGAGCTAGCTGGCATTTGGGCAGCAGAAGTCATGTATATTTATCCAAAACAAAAAACTTGCATTTGCACCGAAATAATTGTGCATAAACCTTTGTCCGATAGTTTTCACACAAAATCCGGTATAAACAACAACTATGAAACTCAACCAAATTTTTGACAAGGCGGTCTTATTGTAGTGGGAAATCTGCGTTATCGCACAGCCCTTTCCCTGAAGACTTAAAATAATTAGCCATTGAACAAAGCCTCAGTTAGGGGTTTTTTCTTCTTCTTTAGCGCCAATCAATATTTTAATTGTCTTTTAATATATTAAACCCGATTTTTGATGTAATATTTTGGCTTAAATTCATACTTTTGCAACAAAAGATTACGAAAACTCATTATATCGCAATTTTGCTTTACACAACATCCGCAGCGTTGAACGGAAAACAGTACAATTTCTGAATTGCTCTACAGGCGGTTGAGAGTACCATATCGGAGTGCTGAGTGAAAGTGATTAGTTAATTCAACACTCCAAATTTGAAACTTAGGATTGGTCGCTGTGAATGATACCCTCAACTTAAGACAACAAATGTCAACCAAAAACATTATTCTTTTCGTTTTACTACTGTTCATCCCGGTTTCTGTAGCAGCCCACTTTCTAGAATGGGGAGAATTGACAGTTTTCATTACAGCTGGATTAGCAATTCTGCCCTTAGCAGCTTGGATGGGTACAGCCACAGAAGAAATTGCTGTGGTAGTTGGGCCATCATTGGGGGGCTTGTTAAACGCCACTTTTGGCAATGCTACAGAACTAATCATCGCCCTAGTAGCGCTGAACGCTGGGTTAATAGATGTAGTCAAAGCCAGTATCACGGGATCGATTATTAGCAACTTACTACTGGTGATGGGTTTTTCGATGCTTTTGGGAGGACTGCGCTACAAAGAACAGACATTTCAGCCAATTGTGGCGCGGGTGAATGCTGCTTCGATGAATTTGGCGGTGATTGCCATTTTGATGCCAACGGCAATGAACTATACCTCTGAAGGAATTAACGAACAAACACTGCAAAATCTTTCTATTGCTGTTGCTGTAGTATTAATCTTGGTTTATGCCCTAACACTGCTATTTTCGATGAAAACTCACTCCTATCTTTATGATGTGGGTCTAGCGGAGGCAGAAGCAGAAGTTGAAGAAATATCTCATGGTAAACCAAATATGCCTTTATGGGTTGGCGTGCTGCTAGTATGTACTTTGCTAGTGGCAATTGAGTCAGAAATGTTGGTCGATTCTCTGGAAGTGGCCACATCTCAGCTAGGTTTGACGGCGCTGTTTACAGGGGTAATTTTGGTTCCCATCGTCGGTAACGCGGCTGAACACGCCACAGCAGTCACCGTGGCGATGAAAGATAAGATGGATCTTTCCCTGTCGGTAGCTGTGGGATCGAGTATGCAGATTGCCCTATTTGTTGCACCTGTGTTAGTTATAGCAGGGCGGGTATTGGGGCAACCAATGGATTTGGATTTCAAACCCTTTGAATTAGTCGCTGTGGTTGTGTCAGTGTTGATTGCCAACAGTATTAGTTCTGATGGTAAATCCAATTGGCTGGAAGGCACTTTGTTATTAGCTGCTTATACAGTATTGGGGTTCGCCTTCTACTTCCATCCAGTGATGGAAGGTATGAGGTAGTACCGCAAGGCGGAAGTCAAAAGTCAAAAGTCAAAAGTCAAAAGTCAAAAGTTTGTATATCAAGGCTTTTGCTTGTTTAAAATGGTGGCTTGATTTCCGCCGCGTTGTAGTAGTTAGTAGTGCGACGCCGAATAACCCGTCGTAGAGATCGCTCATATTTTAACGGATTCGCAAAAGTCTCCACCCTTAACGCCAGTAAAATAAAGAGATATAAGAGCGATCGCCTGTATGAGCTACTGCCTTAATCCTCATTGTCCCAAGCCTGAAAATCCTGATGATGTCAAGTTTTGCCGGACTTGCGGTACCAAGTTACTCCTCAAAGAACGTTACCGTGCTATCAAACCAATCGGACAAGGTGGTTTTGGCAAAACTTTCTTAGCTGTAGATGAGGATAAACCCTCAAAACCACGCTGCGTAATTAAGCAATTTTATCCCCAATCCCAAGGCACTAACACGCTTGCCAAAGCCGTAGAGTTATTTAACCAAGAAGCAGTGCAGTTAGATGAATTGGGCAAACATCCCCAAATTCCCGAACTACTGGCATATTTTACCCAAGAAAATCGGCAGTATCTTGTACAAGAATTTATCGACGGGCAAAACTTAGCCCAGGAATTGGCACATAGAGGTGCTTTTAGTGAAACACAAATCTGGCAACTATTAAACGATTTATTGTCAGTTTTGCAATTTTGTCACGCCAGACACGTAATTCACCGCGATATCAAGCCAGAAAATATTATTCGTGAAAGCGATGCCGAACGCAAACTAGTCTTAGTAGATTTTGGTGCTGCTAAATCTGCCACTGGCGCTGCCTTAAATAAAACTGGTACTAGTATTGGTAGTCCAGAATATGTTGCCCCTGAACAAATGAGAGGTAGGGCTATTTTCGCCAGCGATATTTATAGTTTGGGTGCGACTTGTATTAATTTATTAACAGTGCGATCGCCCTTCGATTCTTATGATACCAACAACGATACTTGGGTATGGCAGCAATACTTGCAAACTCCCGTCAGTAATGAGTTGAGCCGCATTCTCAACAAGATGCTAGAAAGTATCCCGATTCGGCGTTATCAAACAGTAGACGAAGTTCTCAAAGACTTAAATAAATACTTGCCAGTAGCATCAAAGCCAGCGATTCCACCAAAACCTATCCCTCAATCACCAGCAAATTCTTCACCCGCTTTTGTATCGAAATCTCCTAGTCAACTTGAGAAAGAATTAGAAGAAATGAAAACCCAATTTATGGGTAACAGCAAACCTCAACCAAATAAAATACAGCCCCAAAAGCCAACACCTCAGCCTTCTAATAAAAGCAAAATAGATGAAGAATTAGAAGAATTAAAAGCCAAATATCTTGGTAATAACAACTCTTAATATTAAGGTAGTGAGAAGGACATAAGCTGTTATAGCGGTTCTCATTCAGATGCGGTACAACATTATATCGCGGGGTGGGTATACCTCACGCAAACAAGAAGTGCTATATACATCTAAGAAAGCACATTTAGACAGCAAAAGGGCAGAGGAACAATAAAAAAAGATTGATGCTTTTTCTCTAAAATGAAAAATATGCAAGTTAAATGTGTATTAGCTTAACAATTAACAGTGATAACTGAACAAAAAAAGTGGCTCTGTAAGAGCCACTTTAAAATTTACAATTTAAAACTCTCTAAACATTTGGAGATGTTGTAGGTGTTGTAGGTGTAGTTGGTTCTGAAGTTTGCAGCTCTCTTGGTGTGGAAGTTTGCACTGATGCTTCAGAAATCGGCGTCCATTCGGTGTGGAAGGCTCCGGGCTTATCAAGTCGCTCGTAGGTGTGCGCTCCGAAGTAGTCGCGTTGAGCTTGAGTGAGGTTTTGGGGCAAGCGATCGCGTCGATAGCTGTCAAAATAATCTAATGACGCACTGAATGCTGGCACTGGAATTCCCAGTCTTGCTGATGTTACCAACACTTCACGCCAAGCTGTTTGTCTATCAAGAATTGTCTGCTTGAATTCCGGAGCTAATAGCAGGTTAGGTGGCGCTGGATTTTCGTTAAATGCGTTCTTAATCTTATTCAAAAATCCAGCACGAATAATACAGCCACCCTTCCAAATCCGCGCCAATTCACCTAAATGCAAGTTATAGTTGTAGGTTTTTGAAGCTGTAGCTAACAGTGCCATGCCCTGAGCGTAAGAACAGATTTTCGAGCAATACAGAGCATCTCGCACCATATTGATAAAAGCTTTGGTATCTCCCTCATACTTGCCAGAAGGGCCTGTAAGTATCTTGGATGCTACTACCCGCTCTTTTTTGAAGGAAGACATAATCCGGGCGTTCACCGCTGCAATCATTGTCGGTACAGAAACTCCCAAATCCATTGCAGTCTGCACTGTCCAGCGTCCGGTTCCCTTTTGCCCTGCGGCATCAACAATCAAATCGACTAAGGGTAGATTTGTTTCTGGGTCAATGTAGGGGAAAATCTTTGACGTAATTTCAATCAAAAACGAATTGAGTTCGTCGGTGGTGTTCCACTCGGTAAAAACTTCGTGTAGCTGATTATGGTCTAGTCCAGCAACATTTTTCAGCAAGTCGTAGGCTTCAGCAATCAGCTGCATATCGCCGTATTCAATGCCGTTGTGTACCATTTTGACGTAGTGACCTGCGCCACCAGGACCGCAATAGGTTACGCAAGGACCATCGTCAACTTGGGCAGCAATTTTATTAAAAATTGGCGATAGATACTCGTAGGAGCTTTCTGTACCTCCTGGCATGAGTGAAGGCCCATTTAGCGCACCTTCTTCACCACCGCTGACACCCATCCCGATAAACCGAAGTTTAGCCGGTTCTAATTCTTGAGTGCGTCGTTCTGTATCTTCAAACCAAGAGTTGCCACCGTCGATAATGATATCGCCTTCATCTAGCAAAGGTCGGAGTTGAGAAATCACCGCATCTACTGGCTTACCAGCTTGCACCATCACTAGAATTTTACGGGGACGTTCCAATGCGGCAACGAATTCTTCTAGGGTAAAGGCGGCTTTGACGTTCCGTCCTGGCGCACGCTGCGCCATAAACGCATCCGTTTTTTCTCGGGAGCGGTTGTAAACTGCAATTGGGAAGCCATTGCGCTCCACGTTTAGAGCGATGTTCTCACCCATAACGGCTAATCCAATCACACCAAAGCTTTGTAGTGTCATAAAAAATTTCTGGCTAACTCTTGCAGATCCTTTTACCTTAAGGGTAGTCCGATATTTTTCCTTCTCCCCTAAAGAAGACCTTAAGACTTGATATAAACGACAAAAATCCACAACTAACATGGATAATTAATTTTAAATTGTATCTAAATCAACAATTGACTGGCAAAATTTGCAAAATTGAAATAATCAAAGGACGCAGTAAGGAGTAACCAAATAATGCTGGCATTTGTCCTAGCTTTGGTAGTGGGTCTTGGTAGTTTAGCCATTTACATAGCAGCTTTCTTTTTCCCAGAAATCCACCGCAAGAATGACTTTATCTGGAGTGGCGTAGGATTATTCTACGCTTTAGTTTTATGGGTGTTTGCACCACGCATTACTGGAGGTTTGTTGCTGGGTCATCTGGCTAGTGTGGCTCTTTTGGTCTGGTTTGGCTGGCAAACTCTATCATTACGTCGGCAATTGACTCCACAGGCACAACAAACCCAAGTACCCAGTGCTGAGACGGTAAAAACTGGCATTCAAGAACAGGTGAATAAGTTGTCCCTTCAGGAACGGCTGGGCCAGTTGCAAAAAGGTCTTGGTAGTACCTTCAGTGGTGCAAAAGACAAAGTGCAACAGACTGTGAGTAAAAATACACCCACAACCCCCAAACCTGAAGATATTATCTCTGTACTGTCAGAGAAACCTGCTGTTGAGATTATCGACAAAACTATTGTCATACCAGAACAACCAGCAGAGGAGACAGTTACAACCGACACTGAAGCAAAAACCGAGAGTGTACCGGAAGCGATTCCCCCACATCCCCCATCTCCTGAATTGGTGGAAGCAGCGCAACCAGATTTTGAAATTGAGGACAAGCAACCGATTCCTGTAGAAGAAATTGCGCCGGATGCGGTACTCGCTCCCCCAGCAGAAACGCCACCGGAACAAATACCGCCTAATCAAGGTAGTTAAATTCTGTGAAACCCACCGTTAACCTAATATGATGTTGGGTTTCACTATTTCCATCAGGCTATTTTAGAGCTAATTTCAAATACTAATTCAGAACGATAGAAGCACACATCAAACGCTAAAAAGAAATTCATGTGTCCTAAAATCAATGGGGCGTTTCTATCTTTTGTCCAAGCAAAAACTAGCTCTACTGTCGGAAATTGTTCAACATTCGCCATCAACACCAATGCCCTCGCCTCAAACCTAGCCAAATTACCACCCAATGGAACAGAGAGTCTTTGACGTTCCCAAACTGCCCCCAGCCTTAACCCTATTTCGTAAGGCAATACGTTAACAGTAGAACCAGTATCTAGTAAGCCTGATACACTTACAGAACGATTCTGATAAGTCAGAATTAACCGTAGATAAGGCAGCGTACTTAATGCACCAAGTTCTGGATTTACCTCAGTAAATGCAAATCTAACTTTATCAACCATGTGTTGCCGCTTTTTCTTCTGCTAATGCCTTTGCTAAAACAGTAGCAGCTTCAAAAGAATCATATAAGCCAAGACTAGCTACTTTGTCCTCAGCATCCAATGGAACTAAACTTGATTCTTTCAACAATTCGGCTGCCAGAAAATGCATTAGTAAGAGTTTATCAGTGTGGGATAATTCTTTAACTAGCGGGATGAGTTCGGTAAGAAGCATAAGTTAAGGCTTTAATGAATTTAGATAAATTTTAGAGCATAGTTTGGGGAATGCTCTTAACTAATTGGATCTTTTTATTTGGAGTTGCTTGCTCCTTAGTGTCATCTGCCGATTTAACCTTGCAACAATCCCTGAAATCTTGCATCATCCCGAATGCTATCAAAATCAGGGTTTATTTTTGCTTCTATACGGCATCGAGAGGGATTGATATTAATTGCTTGTTGTAGGTTCTCAATGGCTAAATTAACATCATTTTGTAAAGCGAAATAGCAAGCTTTGCCATAATAGCCACTCTCATCATTAGCTTTTAATTCTAAAGCTTTCTCGCAACTAGCCAGTGAATCTTGGTAACGTCCTGCACGAGCTAGGATAATGCCCTGGTTAGCCCACCAAAGCGGATATTCTGGTTTAAGTTTTACAGCTTTATTAAGGTTAGCCAATGCTTCATCATAACGCCCCAACAAACTCAAGCTCAAACCCTTGTTGCTTAAAATATCAGTAGCCTCGGGTTTAATCTTTAAGACCTGATCGCAGATAGTAATTACCTCTTTATAAGAATGTAAGCTCATCAGTGTAACAGCTATATTTCTCAATATATTCAGGTCATCATCTTTAATTGCTAAAGCTTTATATAAACTAGCAAGTGCTTCTTGATAATGCTCTAATGCTCCCAGTACCAAGCCTCGGTTGTTCCAAGCCTCGCCATAGTCGTTTTTAATTTGCAAGGCTTTATCGTAGCTAGTGAGCGCTTCTTTATAACGACCTAATTTTGCTAAGACATTGCCTTGGCAGTAACAAATTATGGGATTGTCATCCTGAATTATTAAGGCTCTGTTGTAACTAACGAGCGCTTCTTCATCACAATCTAGATTATGCTGCTGATGACCTAAATTTAAAAATAGACTAACGCTGAATTGAGGATAACTATCAGTTGCAATTTTTTCAGCCTGTTCTGCTGCCGTCTGTAGCAAATCAACTTGCTGATTTGGTTGACTACGTAGGGATTTAGACAACAGCCCTGTATATTTACCCAGTCCATCTTCCAAAAAGTCAACTTGAGAAAAACAAGGTCGTAATGCTGCCTCTATCTCTTCCTTAGAGGGGCCAGTCCAGCCTTTGTACTCAATATCATATTTAGCTGGATTTTCTGGTAACATCATCCAACTAAAGGGAAAGCCCAATTTTATGCTTTTCAGAAACTTCTCAGTTGAATCGGGCAAGAGGCGATAATTCTCTACTGCTGCTTCTGCGGCAATTGCGGCGAAAGGAATCATTACGACATCAATTTGATTGAGATAACGAGAAGCAAAGAAATGGGAAAGAAATTGACGCTGACCCTCATCTCTTCTCGCAAAAAGAGCATGATAGAGAAATTCAGCAGTGTCTTGACGCCAATCAGAGTTATCGTATTTTTCTGGTTGAGGGCTATCTGGAGCAACTTCTTGGTTAGCTTGTTGCTCAAAATATCTGGTTAGCATTTCATGGGTTTCACGAAATCGCGTTTTGTCCTCCTGACAAAATGACAACCGAAAAACATTACGAGCTACATCATCCAGCCGATAGTGACCTTGAACAAACTCAACAAAATCGCACTTTGTTAGCCAATCAAAACAGTCTATACTTGCATGAACACCAGTTTCAAAGTCTATTCCTTGCTTTTGCATCAAGTATTGAATCAACGACCGATCAAACCAACGACAACAAGCTGCAAATTGTACTATCTGTTTTTGCTTTGCATTTAGTCCTTGCAGTAGCAGATCAGTAATCGCCTGGTTGCCACGGGAAAAGTCAATTTCTTTACCTGCTTCTTTCTCCCGTCTAATCCAGTTGAGATAGTAGGGTAAGCCTTTAGTAGCTTTATATATTTTCTGAATCTCTCCAGATTTAGTAATACCAATATGCTGAAGATATTCCTTAGTTTGCTCTTTATTGAATTCATCTAGCCGTTGTTCATAGATTAAATCCCGATCCTGTTGCAACTTCCGCCAACTTTCTTTTTCTAGTAGAGAACGTCGTCCTGCCACCAAAATACGTATACTATAAGACTTAAGGGGCGTATCTTCTAACAAATACTGCCACAGCCAAGTGTCAATATCTGACGATGCTTTTTCATAGGTATCTAGAATCAGTACAATCGAGCGCTTGTGTTTTTGAGTTTTCTGGATTAACCCTTGAGCAAATGCATGAGTCAACTTGGGTATTGGTTCCAGCACCAACTCCTGAAGCTCTTTATCATTCTTTGTTGCTGGATGCTGTTGCAGCAGTTCTTGTATACGCTCTTTCGTCGGTTTGAGTGCCTGTGATGCATCTGATAACATTCCCCCAGCCTTGACCGTAGCATCCAAACCTAAACTCAATGCTGTTCCGTGATCTCCCAAGTAGCTTGCACCTGTTGCTAGCAGTGTGGCTGTTCCTAGTTCAAACCAATCTTTAACCGTGTTTTGTTGCTGTGCATCAACTGATTTACCTTGTACAGGTTCAGTTTTCAGCTTGTAAACAGTTTCCTGATACTGCTCATAAAGTGATGTAAAAGGGTCGGTTTTAGGTAATAAATCCCTTCGCCAGAGTCCGGTAGGTTTTGGTAATAGCTCATAAAGCTTTTCCATTAGCTTCAGTGGCGTTTCAATACCTGCTGTAAGACCAAAAGAGACTTCTACAAAGTCAACTTGCAATTCGTGCGTCTCTTTCAGTTTTTTGATGAGGGTAGTTTTACCAACTCCCCCGAACCCATAAACCTGGGACAGCAGTGGGTTAGACTCTGGAAATTCCAGTGCTTTTGTAAATTTAGCGAGAAAATCCTGCGCTTGCTTACGAGAGATGTAGTAAGGTATTGGAGTTGTCATTTAGTAATAGAAATACTTGGTTTGATGTATAGATTTTAGCGACTTCTATTTTGATTCAACACCTCAAATAGCGGATTTCAAGGAATTATATAAAAATTATATTGAACCATTGTAATTTTTAATACTAAATCTGAGCCTTTGATAGCAACTCGCGATCGCATTACCATTAGCCATAAAAAATTGCGACTGAAACGTACCTTAGTAAAGCAATTCTAGTTTTGACAAAATGATTTTCACTTGAGGCTGCTGCCCAATGAGGTTTTAAAAGGGTTTTAGCTTAAATTGACACGTATGCCCCGCACTTTTAAGAAGAAACAGCTTTCAAATGTGAGCCATGATGAGATAAGTAGTTTGAGTTAATCACCCGATTACGCCCAGAAGTTTTAGCTTGTAACAGACATTGATCGGCACGATGCAGCAGACTCTCTCCTTTCTCATCATCCTCAGCTTGCAGAGAGGCTGTACCCAGGCTAATGGTGACATTAATTGTTAGTTTATTATTGAGTGCAAATGGTTCATCGCTGACTACGCGATTGAGACGACGGGCTACTGGTAGTGCTTCGTCATCGGTAGTATTAGCTAGAAGAATTACAAATTCTTCGCCACCATAGCGGAATGCTGTATCTTGACAGCGCAGATTGTGGCGCAAACGCTGACATAATACTTGCAAAATGCGATCGCCTACTAAATGTCCATGAGTATCGTTAACTTTCTTAAAATGATCTACATCCAGAATAATCAAACTCAGGGAAGTTTTTTGAGTCCTGGCTCTTTGAATTTGTCTGGGCAAGTCCCATTCTAAAGCACGACGATTATTTAATTCTGTCAAGGAATCGGCTAAGGCGATCGCAGATAACATATCATTTGTCCGAATCAAATCTCGGTATTTTTGTGCTTTCCGCAAACCAACTGTCAATTGAGCAAGTATTAGTCCATGATTGGCAGTCAACTCTGCCAACCTATAATCTGTTTTTTCTTCAATAAGATGCCAAATATATGCATCGGCTCCTTGCTTTAGGGCCGCAGCACTCATCTCCAATTCCCTTTGCCAACCCTTATTTCTATCAGTCAGCTGCTGGGAACGATCCTCGAAAAGAATACAATATATCCACGATAGTTTTGTCTGATCTTTCAACCAACCGCAGAGTTCCATACTACTATCCAGGCTAGCCTGCACCAGGATTATATCGGGGGGTGTTGTTTTAATCCACGACACTGCTTGATCCAAATTATCTATAACTTCTACACTAAAAGCAGTCGCATAACGGATCTGATCTGGAAGTGTGGCGATAAAATTATTTTTTCCAAAGATCAGAATAGAAATATTCATTGCTTTATTTTTATCCTATTTAAATTCTAAATAAATTCACTTGGGTAACTACTGCTCTTGTTGTCTAATACTAAATATAATGTTCTCAGCTAAATTATATTTTTTGACATCTTGTTTTTTGAGCATCGATTAGATAGTAAACTTTCAAATTTAATCTCATTTTAAGACTTTGTATTTACTACTACAGTTTCGGAAATATTCATTGCTAACAACTAATGTCTTCTTTACAGTTTATTTTTAAAACAGTAAAAATACTGAATATTATTTAAATCTCTAAAAACTATTGCTGTTGTTTCTTAAGTACTATTTACCTGATGAAATTACCAAAATAAATAGTTTGTAATAACCATTGCATTAGGCAGTTAAATTTATTTTTAAATAGAAAAATAAAGAAAATATAAAGTTTTTCATTGAATTATCAAATCCAAAATTTTATTATGTAATTAAAAATGTCATTTCCTATAAATTTTTTTAGCCTTTCCCTTTACAAACTAGTCTTTTATTAAATAGTAAAAAAATATTTAAATTTTATAGCAAGTATACAGTAAAACCACCTCCTGCAATGTACAGCAGGTCTTTGGGGTTTACCTACCCTCTAGACAAAGACAGAAAGTGTCGGGTAAAAATTTATAATTTAAGTGAAATTTAACAAAAAAACAATGCATTAGCAGAAGAAATAAAATATTTCTGCTTACACTTTATCTGGATTTGTCTATTTACTTAATTCACATCTTTTTTATTTGCTGTAATATCATAAATTTGGAAAACAAAGCTAAATAAAAAAATTATGTCAAAACCTGCCCCTAATTTAGGGAAATTATTTCTATTCCGCCCTTCTACAGGCGGAAAATATAAAAAAATTTTGTTAGCGTCGCCTGAGATATTAAAGTCTAAACTTCTTCTGTGAAAAGCTGGAATCCGATCGATAACCTTTTACAGCGTAACCAGCAGTAACAATTACCTGTTTGATTGACTCCTCAGAAGCTTCGGACTCCACCGTGACAGTTTTAGCGTTAATATCAACATCCACTTTGGTCTCAGGTTCCATAACGTGGATAGACTCAGTAATTATTTCTGCACATCCCTCACAAGCAATATTTGATACTTTCAGTTTTAGTGCCATTTGTTACCTCAGTATGGGAATTTTAAAGTATTTCTTAATGATTAATTTTAAGCATCGAAATACAATGTCTACGACGGTCACTCAGTTCGCAGCCTCTCGTAGAGAAGTGCGGACTACGCCTACACGCATCTTGCCAGAGTCGGATTATGTTGTAAAAGCGTCTTAATCAATGCATTTTGCTCACCCACTGGCAGAATTCGCTGGCAGTAATATAAAACAAAATGCAAGAATATATAAAGCTATTTATGAAAATACACCTACCTAGTGCCGCTACGCCTAAGTCGAAAGTCTAAAGTCTAAAGTTAAAAACACCTATGTCTTCAAATTCCCAGTACCTAAGCGGTAACAAAATTCGCAACATATTTATCGACTTCTTTGCTCAACGGGAACACCAAATTCTCCCAAGTGCCTCCCTCGTGCCAGAAGACCCAACTGTACTGCTGACGATCGCGGGGATGCTACCATTTAAGCCAATATTCTTGGGGCAGCGCACACCAGAATTTAAACGGGCTACGACTTCGCAAAAGTGTATCCGCACCAACGACATTGAGAATGTCGGACGCACCAAACGGCATCACACCTTTTTTGAAATGCTGGGCAATTTCAGCTTTGGTGATTATTTTAAAGAACAAGCGATCGCTTGGGGTTGGGAAATCTCCACACAAGTCTTTGACTTCTCCCCCCAAAATCTCGTGGTCAGCGTTTTTGAAGATGATGATGAAGCCTTTGGAATCTGGCGCGATCAAATCGGTGTGCCAGTAGCGAGAATTAAACGCTTGGGCGAAGATGATAACTTTTGGGCATCTGGCCCGACTGGCCCTTGTGGTCCTTGTTCCGAAATTTATTACGACTTCCATCCAGAACGCGGTGACGAAAATATAGATTTAGAAGACGATTCCCGGTTCATCGAGTTTTACAACCTCGTCTTCATGCAATATAACCGGGATGCGTCAGGCAATTTAACGCCGCTGCAAAACAAGAACATCGACACCGGCATGGGTTTGGAGAGAATGGCGCAAATTCTCCAAAAAGTACCCAATAACTATGAAACTGACCTGATTTTCCCAATTATCCAAACAGCTGCGCAAATTGCTGGTGTTGATTACCACAGCAGTGATGAAAAAACCAAAACTTCCCTAAAAGTCATTGGTGATCATATTCGCGCTGTCATCCACATGATTGCTGATGAAATTCGTGCTTCCAATGTCGGACGCGGTTATGTAATGCGGCGGTTAATTCGGCGGGTGGTGCGTCATGGGCGATTAATTGGGATTTCTGGCGAATTTACTACCCAAGTTGCTGAAACTGCGATCGCTCTTTCGGAATCAGCTTACCCCAATGTGCGCCAACGGGAAGCAGCAATTAAAGCTGAACTGCAACGGGAAGAATCCAATTTTCTCAGAACTCTGGATAGAGGCGAAAAACTGCTAGAAGAAATTATAAATCGTCCATCTTCAATACAAGATGAGCAGTATCGTCCATCTTCTTCTCCAGAACCAAAAGTTTCCGGTTTGCCAGAATCAAAAGTTTCTGGTTTGCCAGAATCAAAAGTTTCTGGTTTGCCAGAACCAAAAGTTTCTGGTTCACCAAAACAAAAAATTTCTGGAATCGATGCTTTTACCCTTTACGATACTTACGGTTTCCCCTTGGAACTGACGCAGGAGATTGCGGAAGAACAGGGACTAGAAGTTGATGAAGTGGGATTCAATATCGAAATGCAAAAACAGGTGGAACGTGCCAAAGCAGCACACGAAACCATCGATTTAACTGTGCAAGGTTCCCTTGACAAATTAGCAGAACACATCCAAGTCACCGAGTTTTTAGGCTATGCCCAATCGGCGGCGACGGCAAAAGTTGAAGCGATTTTGGTAGAAGGTGTTTCTCAAGAGGGAGCAGAAGTGGGGACACAGGTGCAAATTATCCTTGACAAAACGCCATTTTATGGTGAATCTGGAGGGCAAATTGGCGATCGCGGTTATATCTCTGGTGATGGTATCGTTGTTCGGGTAGAAGACGTGAAGAAAGAATCTGATTTCTTTGTTCACTTCGGACGCATCGAACGCGGTACACTACGCGTAGGCGATCGCATCAGCGCCCAAATCGATCCAGCTTGTCGCCGTCGCGCTCAAGCTAACCATACTGCAACACACCTATTGCAAGCGGCGTTGAAGAAAATTGTTGATGAAGGTATATCTCAAGCAGGTTCCCTGGTTTCTTTTGACAGGTTGCGCTTTGACTTCAACTGTCCTCGCGCGTTGACAGCAGAGGAAGTTCAACAAGTTGAAGAACAGGTGAACACTTGGATTGCTGAGGCTCATGCAGCAAAAGTGGAAGTATTACCTTTAGCAGAGGCGAAAGCTAGGGGTGCTGTTGCCATGTTCGGGGAAAAATACGGTGAGGAAGTGCGGGTAATTGACTTTCCTAGCGTATCAATGGAACTATGCGGTGGAACTCACGTAAGTAACACTGCTGAAATTGGTGTGTTCAAGATTATCTCAGAAGCTGGCGTAGCTTCTGGAGTGCGGCGGATTGAAGCCGTTTCGGGGCCAGCAATATTAGATTATCTCAACCTGCGGGATAAAGTAGTAAAAGATTTGAGCGATCGCTTTAAAGTGAAACCTGAAGAATTACCAGACAGAATCACAAGTCTGCAAAGCGAACTGAGAAATAGCCAGAAAGAATTAGAAACCTTAAAGGTACAGTTAGCGATCGCTAAATCTGACAGCTTGCTACAAACAGCCCAAACCGTAGGCGATCATAAAATTATTGTCGCCCAATTAGAAGATGTTGATCCAGAATCATTGAAAACCGCAGCCGAACGCTTGTTGCAAAAAATCGGTAACGGTGCTGTGGTACTGGGTTCTGTTCCCGAAGAGGGAAAAGTGAGTCTAGTTGCAGCTTTTAGTCCAGAAGTGAACAGAAAAGGTTTGCAAGCTGGTAAATTTGTGGGTGCGATCGCTAAAATTTGCGGCGGTGGCGGTGGTGGAAGACCGAACTTAGCCCAAGCCGGCGGACGCGATGCAAGTAAATTACCAGATGCGTTGGCACAAGCGGAAAATGAATTAAAGTCCGCTTTGGGTTAATCTCTTCCTGACTTTTCGCGTCATGTGGAAAAGAAGAGGGCGAAACCTAATCCCATTCCCGACGCGGGAAGAAAAAAACTACAGTGTACTCACAAGTTTCTTGACCTGCAATGCTATTGTTTCGGTTGACAATGCCATTACTCTCGTTCCCATGTTCTACATGAGAATAAGAAAAGCCTCACCAAGCTAAGTTTTTAGGACTATTATTCTCCTATTCCCAATTCCCCATTCCCCAGATATGCTTCAGACTTTTCTATAATAATTAAGTCATTCCCCTCATCAAAAACAGCCTGTGACTACCACTCCCCTATCTCCAAGTTCAACTGCTCAGGTTCCAGATACGCTAGGCCGCTTTGGACGCTTTGGCGGTAAGTATGTACCTGAAACGCTCATGCCTGCCCTGGCTGAATTAGAAACAGCTTATCAGCAATACCGTAATGACCCTGGTTTTCAAGCACAACTACAGCAGTTGTTACGAGACTATGTAGGACGTGCGACACCATTGTATTTTGCTGAACGCCTGACTGCTCATTATGCCCGACCCGATCGCACCGGGCTACAAATTTACTTGAAACGTGAAGATTTAAATCACACTGGCGCTCACAAAATCAATAATGCCGTTGGTCAGGTATTGTTGGCGAAACGCATGGGTAAGCAGCGGATTATTGCCGAAACGGGCGCTGGACAACATGGAGTTGCTACAGCCACAGTTTGCGCTCGTTTTGGGCTGGAATGTGTAATCTACATGGGCGTTCATGACATGGAACGTCAAGCTCTGAATGTATTTAGAATGCGGCTGATGGGGGCAGAAGTGCGGCCTGTGGAGGCGGGAACCGGAACTTTGAAGGATGCTACTTCCGAAGCAATCCGAGATTGGGTGACAAATGTGGAAACTACTCACTACATCCTGGGTTCGGTAGCAGGGCCTCATCCTTACCCAATGATGGTACGTGATTTCCATGCAGTAATCGGCGAAGAAACCCGCGCCCAAGCAATGGAAAAGTGGGGTGGATTACCTGATATTCTCTTGGCTTGTGTCGGTGGTGGTTCCAATGCGATGGGACTATTCTATGAGTTTATCAATGAGCCTTCTATACGCTTCATTGGGATTGAGGCAGCCGGAGAAGGTGTTAATACCGAAAAACACGCAGCAACTTTGACAAAAGGACGAATTGGTGTATTGCACGGAGCCATGAGCTACCTACTGCAAGATGAAGATGGGCAAATCATTGAGGCACACTCAATTAGTGCCGGATTAGATTATCCCGGTGTGGGGCCAGAACATAGCTATTTAAAGGATACTGGTCGCGCTGAATACTATAGTGTGACGGATGCAGAAGCTTTGGCGGCATTCCAGCAATTATCGAAATTGGAGGGGATTATCCCAGCATTGGAAACAGCCCATGCGATCGCTTATCTCGAAACCCTCTCTTCTCAACTAACCGGCAGTCCTCGGATTGTAATTAACTGCTCTGGACGTGGTGACAAAGATGTACAAACGGTAGCCAAATTATTATACCCAGCGTAAATCTACATAAAATATTTGGGAGAAAACAATAATGGATCAACAATTCCAACACCCAATGTTACCCCAACCCACTCACGATGAGTTGGCACGCCAAAGCTTTGTGCAAAGTATGACAATGCACATTTTCAAGAATATCCTTCCTGGTAATAAAGAAGTTTATGAAAAACTAGCCAAGCCGAAGTTTGAACAAGAACATCAGCGTCCTCCCCAGAATCGTTATGAAATTCGGGAAGTAATGCAGCACGAACCCTATTACCGTTGGACTAGTGCCCTAAAGCGCATCAACCAGGAAATGTTATGGGATGCTGTAAATGCCAATGTTGACAGACAACTGCCAGAGTTGATAGAGCGTGCCAAAGATAAGGGTGGTGAACTGGGTACTTTAACCCTCGATCCAAATTTTCAAATACCTACTTATCAAAAGGCTGTAGACATTCACTGTATGCCCGGAGGATATCACAGTGAATTCACTGCCGATGATGTCGCAGCCGGTGCAACCTACGATCGCGGCGCTTACGTTTATGGACTCGGTTGGTTGGGGCCGCTCAACGATAATATGGGGCTATCTATAGTCCAAAACTACCTTTTAGCGGAGTTTCCCAACTTTCGACCGAGCAAAATCCTCGATATGGGATGTTCTATTGGCAATAGCACATTACCTTATGTCGATGGTTTCCCAGATGCGGAAGTCCATGCTATAGATATAGGTGCATCTATACTGCGTTATGCTCATGCAAGAGCCGAAGCCTTGGGAAAACGGGTACACTTCTCTCAGCAAAATGCCGAACATACTAACTTCCCCGATGAATCATTTGACTTAGTGGTTTCTCACATTTTGCTGCATGAAATCCCCCCGTCATCTGTGCGTAAAGTTATGCAAGAGTCTTATCGTCTACTGGTTCCCGGTGGCATGATGATTCATCTAGAAGGACCCCTGTATCATCACATGGATGTTTATACACAGTTTATTTCTGATTGGCAAACTGCTAACAACAACGAACCCTTCTGGAGTGCTGTACGCGATTTAGATTTGCTGCCGCTAGTTACTGAGGCTGGTTTTTCAGCAGATAAGACATTTGAGAAATTTGTCCTGAATGGGGCGTGGAAAGCAAAAGAAACTAATGGTATATTTCCAAATCGTAACTCAGCTACCCAAGGCACTTGGTTTATGGTTGCTGCAACTAAGTAAGCTGAGGAAGTTTCGTAATACTTCGGCTACGCTCAGTACAAGTTCGTAATGGGTTACGGACTGCTACGCTAACGTAATTCGTAATTGAGAAAGTCAGATTTTATCTGGCTTTCCTCATTTTGTATGTCTAGTCTTATTTTTGGAGAATTGGTATTAGGATGACAAAAATAGCCAAGGGTAAACGACCTGTTTACTTAGAAAATCCGCAAACTGATAAATTATTAGCGATCGTCATGGCTTTGACTGGTGAGGTGTCTGTGCTGCATGAGCGGCTAGACACCATTGAACGGTTGCTAGAGGTGAAAGGTATTTTATCCGCTAGTGAGATTGAAGCTTACGAGCCGGATGTCAAAGTAACCAAGGAACGGGAACAGTGGCGTGCAGAATATATTGCACGGGTGTTGCGTGTGGTACAGGAAGAGTTAGAAAACCTCAAAAAAAGCTAGTTGAAATCACATAGATATTTTGCTGAAGAAATCCAGCCATTTTTATCTGATATTCTGTATCTTCAACTGCCACAATCGGTTTTTACTGTTTTTTTGATATGGAAAAGCTATTTAATATACTGAAATACAGTAAAATAGCTGAACTTATGAAGATAAATAAGCATAATTTAAAACTCTTGAGTTTAAATAAATTCAGTAATTACACTATGTGGCAGTCTAAGTGCAGAATCTGGAATATAAATAATCATACTAATGGTATAAGACAATTATTGATTGAAAAGTAGTATTTTTACGTTAAATCGTGAATTTAAATGTTTGCTAGTAGTTTTTGAGCAAAAAAGCCTACAAATAAAGCTATATAGACCTATAAGTCATTTGTCACATTGATATTAGTTGGTTAGATTGTCTAAAACTTTACTGCCAACAAATGATTAAATCAATAATTTACAGCGTTGCTTTAGGCACTATTGCTCTCAGTAGTGGAGCGATCGCTACTCCTGTGACAAATCCAGCTTTTATACCAATGGGTTCACATGTGTCAAATAATACTGTTAAAATTGCAGCATATAGCATCGACACTGCTGCTCTAGAACAGTCGATTTTTAACCAAATTAATAACTACAGAATTTCCCAAGGGCTATCAGCGCTGACTCGTAATGCTGCCATCGATAATCAAGTGAGGATTCACAGTCAGAACATGGCTAATGGTACTGTTCCCTTTGGACATAATGGATTTTCAGAACGTCTTAGAGCAACCCGTATTTCTTACAGAGCAGCTGCTGAAAATGTCGCTTTCAACCAGGGATATAGCGATCCTGCCACAATAGCTGTTCAAGGCTGGCTCAGAAGTCCAGGGCATCTTGCCAATATCAAAGGTAATTATAATCTGACGGGGATTGGTGTTGCCAAAAACAGTCAAGGTGCAATCTACTTTACACAAATGTTCATTCGCTGATATGTTTGACGCGATGTGCAACTTAATATTCTCTACCTCACTTGCATTCCTCTCTCCTGCAAAGAAGCTCGGTGTACACACAAGTCTTTCTGACCCCCTCTAACTCCCCCGATACCTTGGGGGAGAACCGGATATTTCCCCCAATGCACCGGGGAGATTAAGGGGGGTAAATCCAGAATTTGGGCTTCATTACCAAGATGTATGTACACCGTAGCCTGCAAAGAGAGAGGCTTTGAATTCTACCCATTCCTTATTATTAGGCAAAGAGATTAGGTTTGAGTAAAAATTGCACACAGCGTTAGATTTGGTAAAATTTAGGTTTTTTCTCAAATTCCCCAGATTTTAACCTGTTAGTAAAGCTTTCGCTAGATAATTCCGGAAAATCTGAAATTATTAGCAAAATTAACCGTGATTTTCATGAAGCTGCCCCATTGAAGTACTGACAATTGGAAATGATTGCTTGTGTTACTTGTAAAGGATGTAGCCAAATTGCCGAAATTCATCATTACTTAATAGTATTGTGGTATATATCCTCGGAACAATAAGGTAGAGTAGAAGTCTTATATCTCTACACATTACGCAATTGTCCATGTTCCGACAAACTGCTTTTGGCATCGCTTTAAGTGCGCTTGTCCTTGCTAGTGGATTAACGACTGCTCCGATACCAAATCATACTTCTACGAATACATCCACCCGTAATAAGCTGTTGTCGCTTTTTTCTAGTCAGGTTGCAATATCGACTCCTACTTTTAAAACTACTGAGTTAGAAAAATCAGTATTTGACCAAATTAATCGATATCGGGTTTCTAAAGGGCTGCCAAAGTTGACTTTAAATGCAAATTTAACTCGACAGGCAAGAATTCATAGTCAAAATATGGCTAAAGGTAAAACCCCATTTAGCCATCAGGGATTTGAAGGGCGAGTCAAAGCTATCCCGATTCGCTACAACAGTGCAGCGGAAAATGTTGCTTTTAACCGGGGATATAGCAACCCCGTGGAGGAAGCTGTTACTGGTTGGATTAAAAGTCCCGGACACCTAAAAAATCTTAAAGGAAATTACAACCTGACTGGAATTGGGGTTGCTACTAATAATCAAGGCGAAGTCTACCTAACACAGATGTTTTTTCGTACTAGGTAGATTTAATTTCTGATTTTTTTGCACAATAATAATGTAGTGTCTGACAAGACTTTTTTCTGCTGGACACTGCTATTATTTTTGAACAATTGATGACATTACCAGATTTTCAGGTGAGCGATCGCGACCTCAGTGACGCAGCCCTTAGCCAGTATTTAGAATCTACAGCGATCGCAGTTGATACAGAAACGATGGGATTGTTGCCATTGCGCGATCGCTTGTGTCTCGTCCAGCTGTGCAATCTTGAAGGGAAAGTGACTGCAATCCGCATAGCAAAAGGACAAGCTGACGCCCCCAACTTAAAAAAACTCTTGGAAGCAGTCAATGTTGTGAAAGTGTTTCACTTTGCTCGGTTTGACTTGGCCACTTTGCGAGCCAATCTGGGTATTCAGGTACGGCCGATTTTTTGCACCAAAATTGCCAGTAAATTAGCCCGTACTTACACAAATCGCCACGGACTTAAAGACGTGGTACAAGAGTTAGAACAAGTGGAACTAGATAAAAGCTCTCAAAGTTCTGATTGGGGTAACGCCATTAGCTTATCTGAAGCTCAATTAAGTTATGCTGCAAATGATGTGCGCTACTTACTTAGTGTTCAGCAGAAGTTAATACAAATGCTCAAACGAGAAGAACGTTGGCAAATTGCTCAAGAATGTTTTGAATTTCTACCAACTATAGTTTCTTTAGATTTATTGCAATTTAAAGATTTGTTTGAACATTGATCAAACAGTAAACCTTTTGCAAAAGTTATTTATCTGGAGGGCAAGCATTACTAGACAGAATATTCTGTCTTCTGACCGGAATTTCGCAGTTTTCGGCTCTCTTTGTGAATTGTGACTTATCTGATTATGATAAATCGAGATTAGACCTCTTGGAAAATCTTCTAACAGCCCACTCTTAAACTCTGCCCGGCAAGCAAACAAGAGAGACTTTAACGTTAGTCAAAGATAGAGTCGGGTTCTTATTCTTGATTTATGCAAGAGGTCTATTCGTTAATTTTCTAAGTTATTTTTTGCCTAAGATCCAAGATTGGAATCATACATTATCTCTAGGAGTTTTAGCTTCATTAATGCCTTCTTTGACATTACTGGCTCCCTCTTGAACGTTTTCTTTGACATTACTGGCTCCCTCTTGAATGCCTTCTTTGAGGTTACTGGCTCCCTCTTGAATATTTTCCTTGAGGTTACTGACTCCCTCTTGAATGCCTTCCTTGAGGTCACTTGCTCCCTTCTTAATGGATTCCGTTGCGCTAGTACCACCCTTTTGCAGATTTTCTTGGTGGTTTTTTAGCCGATCTACAACATTATAGTCATCTGCACCTGGAGGAGTTTTTGATTCAACAATCCCTTCTGTCGGGCCACCGATCGCCTTCCATGCGCCAAGACCACCTTTAAGTTGGGAGACATGCTCAAATCCATTAGAGCGCAGTTGTTGTGCGGCTTGGGCAGTTTCTTGATCGTTGGCACCGTAAAGGTAAATGTCACGGCTCTTATCTAAAGAAGCTACTGCACGCTCTACCAATTCATCTGCTGGCGCTGGCATTGCTCCCATAATGTGACCTTCGTTGAAGGTCGCGCGATCGCGCACATCCAGGATTGTAAAAGCTGGTTCACCCCATTCCAGACGAGTCTTTAGGACATGAGCCTCAGTTTGTGCTTCTATTGGTGGTTGTGGGGGAATGATGCCACCGACTAAATTATTAACCATAATTTTCCTTACTGAAGATAATAATAGCAATTTAGCGAACTGAAGATATTTAATCGATCTTTCTCTGGTATGAATATCTTCAAACTCTCTCCTCAGATAGACTGAGTCGTTTCCAGAAATTATACCAATTGATTCATTGTAAATAACGCCATTTAAGAGTAATAACAATATTTTTTTTGAAATCTAATTCAATATATTTAAAGTTTATACTTTTGATATTTTAGTCATTTAGATATTTTTAATTTTACCAAATTCCTCATAAATCGAGAAAAACATTAGTTTAAAATGAAGAATATTAAGCGATGAATATAGTTATTAATAGCTTTTTAATATCAGTGATCGCTAATAATAATGTCTCCTCAATCTCCTGCTGTACTTGTATATTTATATACAGAAAATTAGAAGTTTGTGAGGTACACAAGCTAAATCTGTTAACCAGATACAAAGGGTGTTTTACTTCTGTTAGCGCAGCGCTAAATTTTGCTGTCAGCAGCATGAGGCAAGCTACCAGCAATTTATTGACATCATATATATATATTGCTTAAGGCAATTCTTTTTGCTGTTGCTTTTGTCTGTTAAAGCTGGTTTTGCTGCCCTATATACCTTCTGGGGATGCTTTGGGTCTTTAGCTTGTTATAGTCTCAGGCTGAAACTTGTAGTATAGTATATGCTTAAGAGGGCAGCTATATGTAAATGCACCAGGGTAGATTTTCGTAGACTTCTTCAAGAGAACAAACCTATTGGTTATAGTACAGTCGAGTAAGTAGGAGTTGAGAATCTAGATTGGCTGATAAGTTAGTTTGTGAGCCTTTGTAGAGACCTAATTAATTAGGGAGTGCGTTACTCTTTTAAAGTTGTAGCAATTGCCGTCACTTCTGGATGTGTCTTTTGACTATTTGCGGTTACGGAGATGAGTTTTAATTACACTTATTCAAAATCTAAAAGTTTAATATTATATAATACAAATTTAAAATTATGCAAAAATAATGCGATAATTATAAATTTTATCGGCATGACAATGGCTGAGGTTGTCATAAGCTTCATGGAAATTAAATGTATACAAGTACTACAGTAGCGATGGTACTTAGCAGAGAAGCGCGTAAATAAATTCTCAATAGAAACACGTAAAGTAAAACTGGCGCAACAGCAAATCGCCCAATCTACAATAGACAGCATTATGGTTATGGTTACTGCTACTACTCCTAAAATTCTGATCGTTGATGACGACTTTGGCGTCCGAAATCTCGTCTATCGTTTTTTAAGTCGGAAATATCAAATAGAGTCGGCAGCAGATGGTAGGACTGCCTTATCATTGTTTGAGCAATTCAACCCAGCTTTAGTAATTCTGGATTGGAATTTGCCGGATGTTACTGGTTATAGCCTTTGCCAAGAAATGCAGAGTCGTACTAATGTTTTAGTACTGATACTAACTAGTAGAACTGACGAGGCTGATAAAATTAAAATTTTAAGCGCAGGTGCTGATGATTTCATGACTAAACCATTTAGTCTTGCAGAAGTTGAAGTTAGAGTAGAAGCTCTTTTGAGGCGGATACGCTACATCAATCCCTCCCCAACACAACGTATCGTTTTCAAGCAACTAGTAATTAATCCAGAGGGCCGAGAGGTAACACTTAACGATAAAACTCTTGCCTTAACAGCGCTGGAATTTAATATCTTACATTTTTTGGCAAGTCATCCTAATCAGGCTTGGAGTCGTCCACAACTAATCCAACAAATCTGGGGTTGCGACTACATAGGAGATGGGCGGGTGGTTGATGTGCATATTGGTCAGCTTCGCAAAAAGATGGAAGTCGATCCGAGCATACCGGAGTTTATTAAAACTGTACGGGGCTATGGTTACAAGTTTGAAGCACCTGATGAGAATACTAATTTGTAATTAATGAGTATTTGCACCATTGTTTATTAATGAGACAAAAGGGTGCATTTATGCATGGGGTAATAATTATAAATTTTCATAGCATCTGACTTACCTAGATACTTTTACTAAGGCTTGACCGTATAAGTTGTGTCAATTTGGGACATTGATACAAACTGATTTGGTGATTTCGTGTCTGCCCAAGCCTCAGACAGTAAATAACTTAATGAAATTTTAACTAGCTAGATAAAAAGTTTCTGCAACCGCTTTTGGTAATTCAATCAATACAAAATAATTACTAGGATATAAATAGTGTTCACCTGATTCATCAATAACTCTAATCATTTGGTGCTTAACAGCATCAGAATCAGGAACAGTCTGGTAAATTTTCCGAATTTCTAAAGAAGCAGGATAATCTTTGTTGCTAATGCAAACAACATATTGAGTTTCTGTGTTCGCTGACTGCATAACTACTCCTATAGAAAACGTTTTATTTTAATTTCTTTCTTACCAATTCTGTGGGCTTCATACCAGTGTAACTCCGTTTCATAAATGCTTCCGTCGTCTAAGTTAATGGTTGCAAAGCCTTTAAGTTTCCGCTACCGTCCTGAACCATAAGTTTTACGCAAGCGTTTTAGTTCACGAATGGAGTTACCAACAGCAATTATTTCAATATTGTGATGTCTCCGATAATTTTAAAATTCAAGTAAGCATTACTCCTAGTAAATATTGCAACAAAGAACTTTTAACCACAACCCACTGCCAATCTTTGACTAACCAACTCAGCCGCTAAATGTATTGCTGCTTTCATACTCGTAGCATCAGCAATTCCCTTACCCGCAATATCAAATGCTGTTCCGTGATCTGGTGAAGTCCGAACGAAAGGAAGACCAATAGAAGTATTAACTGCCCGATCAAATGCCATCAGCTTCACAGGAATTAAGCCTTGGTCGTGGTAAAGTGCCAAGTAGCCATCAGCAGGATTTTCTACTAAAGAATTTCCATACCAAGCTTGACCAGGTTTAACCCACATTGTATCTGGCGGTATTGGCCCATCTAGTTGCAATTGTGGTCGGTTTTGCCGCTCTTGCTCTAACCAGGGAATTAACCAATCTTGTTCTTCATGTCCAAGTTGTCCCTGTTCGCCACTGTGAGGATTTAACCCGGCAATCGCAATTCTCCCTCTATATATACCAAAATCTTTCTCCAAGCACTCCACCAGCAAATCCAGTTTTTGTGTCAACAACTGCGGTGTCAACACATCGGCTACTTGACGTAGGGGAATATGTGTGGTAGCAAGTAAAGCGCGAAGTGTCCAACCAGTATGAGGCGATCGCGCTACGAATAACATCCCAAAACGGTCAACACCTGATTTTTGTGCCAAAAGTTCTGTTTGCCCTAAATAATTATAGCCTGCGGCTTTCCAAGCAGATTTAGCGATCGGTCCTGTGACAATAGCATCAAATTTACCAGCCAGTGTTTGAGCGATCGCATATTCCATATATGCAAAACTAGCCGCACCACTAGCTGCATTACCTATTCCTGAAATAATTTGATCTTTAATTTTTCCATCCAACTGCACATTGCTGACTGACAACTCATCTGGATTTGCCAAAGCTACTAAATTCTCAGTTAAATTCAGTTTGTAATAAATCTGTGCGAGCAAATCTCCGTTACCCACTACTGTAACGTCATATTTTTTACGAATTTCTGGATCAGCTAAAGCTTTCAAAATCACCTCCGGCCCAATCCCCGCCGGATCTCCCAGCGTCAGCGCCAAACGCGGACAATTTTCTTTTACAAAACTTATTAAACTACCTTGATTATTTTGATACATAAAATCTCTTCATAATTATTATCATTAAATTTTCTCAATTTACCCATCTCTCTTCTCCCAACAGTAGGGATTGCCCCCCAAGCCAGTAGGGATTACCTGCTAAACTAGTTTAAAATTATTTACACAGGTCTAATCCTAGCAACTATTGAAAAGCTTCTAGTAGACCTAGTTTACACACCACTTTGCATAAGGAGAATCATACTAATGGGCGGCGAACTTTTGAATGCAGCTCTATTGTCTTTCGGTTTAATCTTCGTGGGCTGGGGCTTAGGCGCGTTGTTACTGAAAATTCAGGGCACAGAAGAATAATTGAGGGCTGTTAGCGGATAGCTCAGGTTTAGCCCGTGCTGAGTTAGGAGTTAAAAGTTATTATTCTCCCTATTCCCCACTCCCTTTGTCATCGAAATGAGAAAAAAGCTTGTCCGTTAACCGGACAGCTATTTTTTCATGAGTTTATCCAAATAAATTGATTTTCTGAGAAAAGATGTAAACTTTTGTTTGCATAGGTTATTCTGATAACATTCTTTTCATAAAACATTAAAATTTATTACAACCCTCATGACATTATTAATCGTCGGTGCCACTGGCACCTTAGGAAGACAAGTGGCTCGTCGTGCTATCGATGATGGATATAAAGTACGCTGTCTTGTCCGCAGCAGTAAAAAAGCAGCTTTTCTTAAAGAATGGGGTGCAGAACTTGTCCCCGGAAATTTACGTTACCCCAATACCCTAACGCAAGCATTAGAAGGTGTAACCCAAGTTATTGATGCCTCAACATCTCGCCCTACAGATTCACTGAGTATCAAACAAGTGGACTGGGAAGGCAAAGTAGCATTGATTCAAGCAGCAAAAGCAGCAGGTGTCGAGCGTTTTATCTTCTTTTCAATTTTAGATGCTGATAAATACCCAGAAGTGCCGCTAATGGAAATTAAGCGGTGTACAGAACTATTCTTGGCTGAGTCAGGCTTGAATTATACCATCTTGCGGCTAGCTGGGTTTATGCAAGGTTTAATCGGTCAGTATGGGATTCCCATTTTGGAAGGACAGCCAGTTTGGGTAACAGGTAATTCTTCTCCCATCGCCTATATGGACACTCAAGACATTGCTAAGTTTGCAATCCGAGCATTGAGTGTACCAGAAACGGAAAACCAAGCTTTTCCTGTAGTCGGTACTCGTGCATGGAGTGCAGAAGAAATTATCAACCTGTGCGAACGCTTATCTGGAAAAGATGCCAGAGTAACGCGGATGCCAATAAACTTACTGCGTGCTGTGCAGGGTATTATGCGATTCTTTCAGTGGGGATGGAACGTAGCAGACAGACTGGCATTTACAGAAGTATTGGCTAGTGGTAAACAGTTAAATGCTTTAATGGATGAAGTATACACAGTGTTTGGTTTAGATCCGCAACAAACCACAACCCTAGAAAGCTATCTACAAGAGTACTTCAGCCGAATAATGAAGAAACTCAAAGAGGTAGACTACCAAAAAAATAAAAATAAAAAGCAGAAACCTAAAAAAACTCCTTTTAAACAATCTTCAAAAGCCAACAGTCAATAGTCATTACAAAACAGACATGAGTCGTAAAACTCTAGACTCTGGATATTTGACTCTAGATTAATGACTACATGACCAAAAATGTGTAACGATTACATAATACAGAGCATCGCCTAAAATTGGATATTTGAGTGTGCCGAAAGCAGGCATTATCTACAATGACGTTAAACCGATAGCGGGCCGTGTCGCTATCGAGTTAAAAGACAAGCTAACCGCAGCCGGTTGGAATGTATGTATCACATCGAGTATTGGTGGTATACTGGGCTACCCTAACCCGGATAGTCCTGTGTGCCACACCCCCATTGACGGTCTAACACCCCCTGGTTTTGACTCAGATATGGAGTTTGCAGTGGTATTAGGGGGAGACGGCACTGTTTTAGCAGCGTCTCGTCAGGTAGCCCCCTGTGGGATTCCACTGTTAACAGTGAATACCGGCCACATGGGATTTTTGACGGAAACTTTCCTGAACCAATTGCCCCAAGCACTAGAACAGGCAATGGCGGGTGAGTATGAAATTGAAGAACGAGCCATGCTCACCGTCAAAGTGTTTCGGGATGATTCAGTACTGTGGGAAGCGCTCTGCTTGAATGAAATGGTACTGCACCGGGAACCTTTGACCTCTATGTGCCATTTTGAAATTGCCATAGGGCGTCATGCGCCAGTAGATATTGCCGCAGATGGTGTGATTGTTTCTACGCCTACTGGTTCTACAGCTTACTCATTGAGTGCTGGTGGCCCAGTTGTGACTCCTGGCGTACCTGCTTTACAGCTAGTACCCATTTGTCCCCATTCCCTAGCTTCTAGAGCATTGGTATTTCCAGATACTGAATCAGTGAATATCTACCCAGTCAATATCCCTCGGCTGGTAATGGTAGTAGATGGGAATGGAGGGTGCTATATCTTACCAGAAGATCGAGTATATATGGAGCGATCGCAATATAGTGCCAGATTTATTCGCCTGCAACCGCCTGAGTTTTTCCGAATTTTGCGAGAAAAATTAGGTTGGGGTTTACCACATATCGCTAAACCAACTTCGGTAGAATTGCCGTAGGCATTGGGCAGGAGGCAAAAGTTTTTGAATTTTGAATTGATTTCTCCCTGATCTTCCTACTCCATACTCCCCAACTTAGTGATTTCCTTCCAGAATTACTGGTATAGAGATGGAATTTGGAGTTAGTTATTAAGATTGCATCCGAGAATTCGATAGCTGACACCTGAACGTGCTAAAACATCTTTAGCAGCGCGTCAAATCAGGATTGTTACATCACTCAAAACTGGTAATTGCACTTTAATAACTGATGTAAAGATTTTCTCTGGAATATCTTTACAATCCCAAATCCAATATCTCAAATTGTTATGACAGTTGCTCAAAGTCCCTGTGTTTTGGTGATTGAAACCGATGAGAGCCTTGCAAATCAGCTTTCTTGCGATTTGCAAGAAGCCGGTTATGAATCAATTTTGGCTCATGATGCGACAAGTGGTTTACAACACTGTCGCGATCGCCAACCTGCTTTAATTGTCTTAGACCGGATGTTAGCAGGAGAATCAGGACTCTCATTGTGCAAAAATATGAGAAGCACTGGTATGCGATCGCCTGTATTGATTTTAATGGCAAGGGATACAGTTGATGATCGTGTAGCTTGTATAGAAGCTGGAGCGGATGATTACATCCTTAAGCCTTACCGCTCAGAAGACTTTTTGAAGTTGATTCGCCTCTACTTAAAACCCGATGTAGATACCACGGAGCAATTACGCTTTGGGGATTTAATTTTAGACATAGCAACTCGCCGTGCCATACATAATGGGCGACCAATTGACCTGACAATGAAGGAATTTGAACTATTAAAATTCTTAATGGAACATCCTCGTGAAGTGTTAACCCGTGAACAAATTCTAGAAAATGTTTGGGGTTACGACTTTCTGGGTGAATCAAATGTGATTGAAGTGTACATTCGTTACTTGCGGTTAAAAATCGAAGATGAAGGTCAAAAGCGCCTGATTCAAACAGTGCGAGGCGTAGGGTACGTTTTAAGAGAATCCTAGTATACTGTAGCGGGAGTTTGCTTATCTCCTTGCGTCATTTCCAGTTTCAGACTGGGAATGCTTTGTTTGGGTGCTACTGCCTCCCACCCAAGGGGTTTTTCTGCCTACAACACTGTAAAATTGAAGTCTAAATTACAAAATTAAAAAGCTATATGACTCGTCGGCTAAGTTTGCTCTCGATAGTGCTAAGTATTTTTCTGATGGGTTGTTCTGTGCCAACAACAGCTAAATCTTCTAGCCTCACCTCTGGTTCTGAAACTCCAGCACCAGAGAGTTTAGGTCAAAAACTACCAATTTCTGCTAAAGCCATTGTGCCTAATGGTACAACGATTCAATTAGAGGTAGCGCAGACGTCACAACAGCAAGCGATGGGGTTGATGTATCGGCCGGCTTTGCCAGATGACCGAGGGATGCTGTTTGGGTTCCCTTCAGCACAACCAGTCAGTTTCTGGATGAAGAATGTACCTGTACCTCTGGACATGGTGTTTCTACATAAAGGTGTAGTTAAATATATTCAGGTTGCTGCACCTCCTTGTGCAAGTGAGCCTTGTCCTACCTATGGCCCCAATACACCAATTGATAAGGTGATTGAACTTCGTTCTGGAAGAACTGCCGAATTGAAGTTGAAAGTGGGCGATATTCTCAAAATTGAGTTTTGAAACTCCAGTGCTTTGCGGGGATAAAAACTTGGGTAATTACTCGGTTGAGAGCCTATACGGTCGAAATATATATTTTTTCTGTAAAAAATGTCACTTTATGTGGTCAAATAGCACTTGTAACGCTACTATTTAAAAACTGTGGTAATAATGTAAAATTCTACTGTCTCAAACCTGAAATCGCAGTCTTCAGGTTTGGTCTCAAAAATATTCCCTTGGGCGCAAGTGTAAATAGTCGCCAATAAGAGAGTATAGGCTATGGAATCTTTATTACTACCTGTGTAATTAAATAAAACACAAAGGTAAATAAGATGAAGCCAATTTAATTAGGTAAAAATACTGCTTAATAAGCTAGCAGATGATTTGTATGAGAATTTTTATTTCTCAGACCTTCTATGGGAAGCCTCTGTTGAAGGCAGATTAACAAAAACTGTGCTGGGGTGTATGGCCGATAACGGCACAGTGACAGATGAAATACTGGCTACTGTCTACCAAGTAATGATGAATTGATATATGACAATACATTCTGCACAAGGAGGTGAGATACAAATGTCACCATCAAAATATTCTCGACTGATTAATTTTTTGCAAGAAGATTTGGCAATTTCTACAGCATCACTAGCGGTGGCGCTTCGGCATCGGGAGCAAGACCCAGGCCCTTTGGCAATGATTCTTTGGCAATATGGGTTAATTACTCTAGAGCAATTAGAACAAATTTATGATTGGCTGGAGACGGCGTAGATTATACCAATTTTGGATTGTAGTTTTTAGACTTTGGTTTAAAAGTTTCTAGCAAATGCATATTAGCAGAATCTCAAAGAATACTATTGATGCCAATTTTGTATGATACTAAGTTGCCAAAGTTAGTCTTGTTTGGTGTCAAAGATATAGTACGACTTTCTTCAAAGCAAATAATACTATCTAGGGCAACTTGGTGTCATTTAGGAAGATTGAGGTATGTCACATCAACTCTACCTGATGCAAAGATTGATATATAGCTCTCTTGACTGACGGTTTTTACTGTATATACAAATTAAAAGAGCGAGTTAAATTATCAACTCGCTCTTTTGATTTATTACTCAGGACTGACTAAACACTTTAACTGCTGCTGCTATACCAGAACCAGGGGTGAAATCTTCGTAGCCAAGTTCCGTTAGGGTAACTTCTAAGGATGCTATACAGCTAAGAATATCGCGATCGCTCACAAAACCCAAATGACCAATACGGAAAATTTTATTGCTCAAATGATCTTGACCACCAGCGAGGGCAATATCAAAGCGTTTTTTCATCAATGACCGAATTTTATCCGGTTCAATTCCTTGTGGTGCTACAGCTGTAATCGCCGGACTAGCGGAATTATCTGCTGCAAGCAGGGGTAAATTTAACCCTTTAATGGCGGCGCGGGTAGCATTTTTGAGCCGTTCATGTCGAGCAAATATTGATTCTAAGCCTTCTTCTTTCATGATTCGTAACGTGGTGTGTAACGCTACGATCAAGTTCACAGGCGGAGTAAATGGAGTTGTATTTTTGGCTGTGGCTTTACGATATTTGCCTAAGTCCAAATAATATTTCGGTAGCTTCGCAGTTTTATAAGCTTCCCAAGCTTTGGGACTGACAGAAACAAAACCCAATCCTGGCGGAATCATATAACCTTTTTGGGAACCAGAGGCGACTATATCCAAACCCCAAGCATCCACAGGTAGATTGAACGCACCCAAGCTCGTGACGGCATCAACGATAATTAAAGCTTCACCGTGTTCTTTAACGTGGCGGTTGATGGTTTCTAGGTCATTCAACACACCCGTCGAGGTTTCACTGTGGGTAATGATTACAGCTTTAATTTGCTTTTGAGTATCTGCTTGAAGTTTTTCGGCAAATACTGCGGGGTCTAAGGGTTTTCCCCATTCCACCTTAACTTCTTCTACATTCAAACCGTAGGCTTGACCAATTTCTACCCAGCGTTCGCCAAATTTACCATTAGAACCAACTAAAATGCGATCGCCTGGAGAGAGAAAATTAATTATTCCCGCTTCTACAGCACCCGTACCACTGACATTCAGCATCAGCACATCACTTTGAGTTTGGTGCAGCCACTTGAGGTTTTCTGTCACCTCTGCCAATATGTTGCTAAATTCACTAGTACGGTGCCCAATCGGATGCTTGGCTAATGCCAGTAAGGCAGCTTCTGGCACCGGTGTAGGGCCTGGAATCATCAGCATCAGCTTATCGTTCATGTGTCTATCCTAAAAGTCAAATAAAAGTCAAAATTGTGGGAAGTTGGTTAAGTCTGATAGTAAATCCTAGATATTCATCTACAAATTCCACTCAGATCGTCACCAGCCTTGTTGTATATTTTCCAAATTCATAGGAAAAGTATCGTGGGAGTTAATGATCGGTCAGCTTGACCTTTGCAATTTATACCAGACTCCAACTCAGATCAAACCTTTGTTCTAGGCAATCTTACCACACACCTAGACGCCAGGTTAAGGTGTCTGTTCGTAGGCGAACGGCTATTTTAGCCAAGGATGAAACATCTATGTAGATGAAGCATAGGTACAATAAATTCTTAAATCTACCCATAATCCACCTCAGTTGTTTTTATAGAAAAACGCAAAATCGTTTTGAATATCGCGGTAATTGTCGGTGAAAAAGTTGTGTTTTGCTTCCACGAAAGAAGTAACCCCCTACACTATACGGAAGACTTGGATGTCACCGTTTGCTAAGAGATAGAAGATACCCAACCCAAGCTTTTCAATCTATTTGGGTCAAAGATTTGTTCTTGGGTTGCCATTCTCTAAAAAATACCTTCATCTATGATTTATTTGAGTCAAAATCGCTTCGATACCAATATCCAAGCCTTTTCTGGCTTATTTAATAGCAACTAATTTGACGCAGAAATTGAGATATCTATGCTACTAATTGCTGCACTTTTTGATACTGCACTTAGTGCTAAGCGATGCTGACGGCGGGCGCTCATAAACTATAAGTTTTTATACTATACTTACAAAATTGCTACAATCGTGCTTAGTCTTCTTAGTTACTATTCACGGTGAGTCGTTTTTAACTAGTGTTCAGTTCATAAACTGTCACTCACTAGATCCCCGGTCTTCTTGCAAAAGAGATATTCTTAGTTAGTGCAAGGAGTGATACCATTTCACCACATGTTTGTCACAAGTTATCCTCGTAATACTCCCTCCTTAGGGAGTGTTGCAGATTTCAAATGTTGCATCAAACGAGTGAGTTGGTATAAGCTTTTACGGAAAAGCGCTTGAGTGAGCAAAACTCTCAAGCGCTTTTTTGTGTATAAATAAAACAGTCCAACTCTCTGGACGATCAGATAGATGTTTTTAAATACACATACATCAGAAAAGTAAACTATTGGTAAAAGAGTTGTTGCAACATATACTTGACGACTTTAGCATTTGCGCGTTCTATTAAAACCTTTTTAAGTGACCGGACGTACCACACGAATTAGTTTTCCTTGCAACGGTTCTTCTGCTGCCACAGCCTCATTTATCCGTGCTGAAAATTGTTACCAATTACGATTGTTCGTGCAAACAATAATACCGAAGTGGTTAGAATCACGACGATGCAAACGGATAAAATCAACTCTGTTGATAGTTAATATTGAGCGTTCTTGACTTATGGCAAATGCTAGGACTTCCTCATCAAGTATACCTTGGTCTGCATTTTCTGCTTCTTGAACTGTCAAAACATCATGTCCCAAAGCCCGTAAGAATTCCACAATTGGAAATAGAAACTGCTCATCTGCATAAAATCGTGCCATCGATTAGGCAACCTCATTACGCTCAATTGCCAATTCGATTTCATCGGGATGAGCTTCTGCATATACCCAAGCATTAGCTAAATCTGTAGCTGTAATGGTTGGATAGCTTGTCAAAAGGTCAGCATTACTATATCCAAGATGAGGAGCTTCCACAAGTACCCAAACGGGAATACGAGTTTTAGCGATGCGAGCCTCTCCACCATAGACTCTAGGAATTTTTTCAATTCCTTGCCAATTGTTACCAAGACTTTGAGCAAGTAAATGTATAGCCTGCAATTTTTCATCGGAACTGAGAGTAAGAAGTTGTTGTTCTAACTCTTTGAGTGTCACAGATGTAAATCCTCTGATGTTTTGTCAGGCTACATTTACAATTTTATCGATTCTAAGTACAACATTTCATTAATTCGTAGCGAATTATCTGCGCCCCTACCCTGCAAAAAGGCGAAGCACATCTGCGTTTAAATTTAAACCCTCAATTCGCTACAATTTTATGCAAAGCTGTACTTAGGTAACTACAAAATTCACCAACTTTCCAGGCACTACAATTACCTTTTTAATCTCTTTACCTTCGATGTAACGCTGGGCAATTTCTGATTCACGGGCATATTTCTCCAACGCGGCTTTATCTGCTTGTGCTGGTACTTGAATCGAGCCGCGAGTTTTACCCATAACTTGAATCACTAAAGTGATTTCATCAGCTACCAAAGCAGCCGGGTCAAATGATGGCCAAGTTTGAGTGTGAACTGAATCACTTTCACCCAATAAATGCCACAATTCATCAGCAATATGTGGTGCAAATGGTGCTAGTAAAACCACCAAAGTCTGAATACCTTCTGCGTAAATTGATGAACTTTTGCCGTCAGCATCAGTTAAGGCATTACTCAATTTCATCAATTCTGAAATAGCTGTGTTGAATTGATATTCGTTTTCTACGTCTTCTGTCACCGCTTGAATAGCCGTATGAATTGCCCGCCGCAACTCCTTTTCTGCTTTAGTTAAATCAGAGAGTTGAGCTTTTTTACGGGATACCCCAACCGCAATATAATCTGTCACTAAACGCCAAACCCGATTTAAAA
Organism: Nostoc sp.; assembly: GCF_036917555.1. GTDB lineage: Bacteria > Cyanobacteriota > Cyanobacteriia > Cyanobacteriales > Nostocaceae > Nostoc. The sequence goes on from NZ_JBALDD010000089.1 coordinate 51,890, forward strand.
AGCGGAATTGTCCTTCCACATCGGCTTCATCCCATTCCAAATCTTTTTCTGGCGGCGCTTTGAACAAGATAAACATCCGCGCTGTATCTACACCGTATTTGGAAATTACATCTTCTGGCGCTACACCGTTGCCCTTTGATTTAGACATGGTGGCATAGAGACGTTGCAACGGTTCACCTGTCTGGGGGTCACGCGGATTGGCTGAATTTACCAGATTAGAAGGAATCCATTTATCTTTACCACCCTTATTAGGATTTAGGTAAGTTAAACCCTGCACCATACCTTGAGTTAACAAGCGTTGGAAAGGTTCATCAAAATTTAACAAGCCTCTGTCCCGCAGAACCTTAGTAAAGAACCGCGAATACAACAAATGTAAAATCGCGTGTTCAATCCCACCCACATACTGATCGACTGGCATCCAGTCATTGATTTTACCAGAATCGAAAACCTGTTGTTCATTCTTAGCGTCAGGGAAGCGCAAAAAATACCACGAGGAATCAATAAAAGTATCCATCGTGTCAGTTTCACGCTTTGCCGGAGTGCCACAAGTCGGACAAGGTACATTTACCCAGCTTGACAACTGAGTCAAAGGTGAACCGCCACGTCCAGTAAATTCCACTTCTTCCGGTAACTGTACGGGTAAATCTTTGGCAGGTACAGGAACTATCCCACAGTTGGGACAGTGAATTACAGGTATCGGTGCGCCCCAGTAACGCTGCCGCGAAATCAACCAATCCCGCAAGCGATATTGCACCCGCACTTTACCAAAACCTTGTTGTTCGGCGTATTGAATTATTGCTTGTTTAGCATCTGTAGAAGTCATACCAGTAAAAGCCCCAGAATTAATTAAAATTCCTGGTTCAGTGTATGCCTGGTTGTATTCAATTTGAATGAGTTGTGTGACTTCATCAATCTCTGATGTTGGCGTTAAGTCAAAACCTTCAACATCATCTGGGGAAACGATGACAAAATCAACTGGCAAATCGTAATTTTTGGCAAATTTAAAATCCCGGATATCGTGTGCTGGTACACCCATAACTGCTCCAGTACCATACTCATACAGTACATAGTCAGCAATCCAAATCGGCACTTCTTCCCCTGTAAATGGGTTAATTGCCTTACCACCTGTGGGGATACCCCGCTTCGGTTTATCTTCAGAGGTACGTTCCAACTCACTTTGATGGGAGACTTCTTTAATAAAGGCTTCTACCGCCGCTTGTTGTTCTTTTGTAGTGACACGCTTTGTTAAGGGATGTTCTGGTGCTAACACTAGGTAGCTGACACCATAAACTGTATCTGGGCGTGTGGTGTACACTCCGATTTTTTCATCTATCCTAATGATGGGAAATTCTAAGTAAGCGCCTGTAGATTTGCCAATCCAGTTTGCCTGCATCGATTTGACGCGTTCCGGCCAACCTGTCAATTTATGCAAGTCATTGAGCAACTCTTCGGCATAGTCGGTAATCTTGAAAAACCACTGGCGTAACAATTTGCGCTCAACTATTGCCCCACTCCGCCAAGAACGTCCTTCGTTATCAACTTGCTCATTTGCTAGTACAGTTTGATCAATCGGGTCCCAGTTTACAGCTGCTTCTTTTTGATAAGCTAACCCTGCTTGCAAAAACTGCAAGAAAATCCATTGTGTCCACTTGTAATAATCTGGTGAACAGGTAGCAAGTTCGCATTCCCAATCAATGGATAAACCAAGACGCTGCAATTGTTGCCGCATCTGAGCCATATTCTGATAAGTCCACTTTGCTGGTGCTACACCACGGTCAATGGCAGCGTTTTCTGCTGGCAAGCCAAAGGCATCCCAACCCATTGGGTGTATTACCCGATACCCTTGCATTCGCTTGAGGCGGGCAATCACATCGGTAATTGTATAATTACGGACGTGACCCATGTGTAGGCTACCTGATGGATAAGGGAACATGGAAAGAGCGTAGAATTTTGGCTTGTTGCTAACTGTCGGTGTCTTATCTAAGCCAAGTTCTACCCATGTTTTTTGCCATTTTTCCTCAATTGCTGCTGGGTTGTATCGGGAATCCACCAAAAATTCTCCTACTGGGTCTAAGTCTATTTACTATGTCAACCACCTATGTCAACATAGCAGGTTAATCTAAATATTGTAGGTCAACTACTCATAGATTTATATATATATCAATGCGGTTGAGGAGTAGCCTGATTATGCTCAAACTGCGACCCTTTCAGATATCGCAAGAGTTATTTGATGAAGGTTTAAATGGTTGAATCAAATATAAAGTTTTCTGATTTGGTGAGGGTTTTTGTCTACGGCACGCTCAAACCAGGTGAAGCTAACTATAAAAGATACTGTAGTGGCAAAGTAGTTGATGTCAAAATAGCTCTTGTACAAGGCAAATTATTTGCTCTGCCAATGGGCTACCCAGCGATGACGCTAGGGGATAGCCAAGTTTACAGATATTTACTCTCTTTTTCCAATCCAAAGATTTTAAATGAGCTAGATGTGCTGGAAGATTACCAGCCCAATAGACAAACACCAGAAAACCTCTATAATCGACAAATTATCGAGGTTTATGAGCCACAGTCGCTCTCTCTGGGTTGGGCTTGGGTTTATTTAATGACTTTAAAGAAAATTGATCAATTAGGAGGCTTCCTCCAACCTGGGGGCTGGTGGAGCGGCTGTGGTTTAACCCCAAAGTACAGTTATGATCTGTAAACTGTTAACTTTGCGATTAGTTTATGTCCTGTTTCGGGTCATGTCGTTGCGGCTGTACCTGATAAATTGAATTTTCTGGAGAGGCTACTGCTGCTTTCGGAATTTCAATTACCGGGTTATTTAGTCCCACCATCAGCGGTGAAGGGGGAACTATAGACGCTGAGGACGTTTGTATAGGTTCTCTTTGTGGTCGTTGTGCCAGTTGCGGCACCATCGAACCACCACCTACTAAGCTAGATAGTGCACCGATCGCGCAAGCGGCAACGGCCGCAGCTCCCACCATCCAGTTTAAACGGGAGCGGCGGCGCAAACGTGTCAAAACTTGTTGAACTGTTTCTTCTGGCGACTGTTGGGCTGCTGGCACTGGGAGCGTCCGCAAGCCTTGGCGCAGCTTTAACAATCGGGCATACAAACATTGAACTGAGGCATCATTTGCCAGCCATTCTTCTACTTGCTTGCGTTCGGTGGCTGTGACTTCACCATCGAGATAAGCACTCAATAACTCGAAGCGATCGCGCTTCACCATATCCATAAGACCCGTTGATTCATTGGTATGCTTGGCCATTCCATCTGACAAATCTTGAGGAAGTTGCAAAGGAGAACGGTCATAAAACTGAGAATCAGTAGTCATCTTAACATTATTACCAATTCATACACGGGTAAAGTGGGCGGGAATTTCCGGAAAATTAGGCAATTTTCCTCTTTAAGGCAGAAACAATCTACGTCTTTCTGGTAATTTTTAATCTATGCTTAAATTCTCCCATTGGGCAGAGGCAAGATACTGTAAATTAGGAGTCTAGATAATTCTGCAAGTGGGCTTGCAACCTCGATCTAGCTCTGGCTATTCTTGACTTTACAGTTCCTAGAGAAACTCCAGTGATTTCGGCAATTTCTTCATAAGCCATGCCTTCGATTTCTCTGAGGACAATGGTAGTACGAAAAACTTCTGGTAAATCCGCGATCGCTTCCCGCAATTGCTCGTAAAATTCTCTAGTTGTCAGTTCTTCCTCCGGACCTGGGGTATCGCCAGCTATTTCCCAATCCATCTCGCCGTCCTCTAAGGAACGGGGAGCATCCAGTGACAAAGGACTCATAACCCGCTTGCGTTTCCGTAACTCGTCGTAAAACAAGTTCGTGGCAATGCGGCTTAACCAGCCCCGAAATTTAGCAGGCTCTTGTAATCGGTTAATATTCCGATACACTCGAATCCAAACTTCTTGAGCCAAATCGGCTCTGTCAGGCCAATCTGGAGCCAGGTGGTATAGAACTCGATCGACCTGACTTTGATAGCGGCGTAATAGTTCCGCAAAAGCAGCACGGTCTGGTCGCAGTCCGGCTTGACAGCGCAAAATTAAATCGTGGTTAGGGAGTTTGTCAACTTGCACTGATGCTTCTGGATACTTTGCATCAACCGTTGACCAGGATACAGTAATCGATTGACTCATAGATCGTACTGGCTCTAAATCATCCCTATCTATTAGACCTGCTAATGAGACAGAAGTTCCATGCTCAGGTGACGGATTTATGACTGGAACACTGAAGCATACAATTTTGGATACATTTATAGCAATAAGCAGAGCCACTTTTCCTTATACTGCTCCCATAGTCGCCTAAGACCCATCAACGAACAAAGGCGCGACACGATGCACATTTTAGTACTTTTAGCAACTGGGTATATACGCTTGATCAAAATAATTAAATTTGGCTATAAGAATGAAGATAAAATTTTGTAATTCTAACTTCTTGATACCTTTAAAATTCGGGTAATAATTTCTGGAAGTTAGGTTGCTATGGTTGCTAAAATGGTGATTTAATTTTTTGATTTCGTTACCAGAATAGTTGCTGATTGTTCTGGTTGTGGCCCGAAGGCAGCACTAGAGTTATGTTGCTCTGGTACGCGAACTTGAAAAAATAAATTAAGGGAAAATGTAATTGTTACCGCTAGCAATAGTTTTTCAAACATGGTTTTTCATCCACCTACACCATTAATGATTGATTGCTACATTTCAAGAGTTCCACCAAAAAGTCCTAGGAGAGGCTTACGATCCTCAGAACTTTTGAGGAATGAAGTTGCTCACTTGGAATTTTGCCGCTGGGACAATTTGCATAGTCTTAGTTTGCCCAGAGGTGTTGGCAGATTTACAGCAGAAATGATAAGTATTGATAAATTTTTGATAATCGGATGATGAACTCATCCAATTGCTCGGCTGGATATGTCAGGGATAAACAATAGGCGATGGCAATGGTAAGAAACGAATCTGTAGGGCGTATGGTAATGCTGCTTTGTTTTGGCACAGCATTTTTATCCTTAGCTGTCCATTGGCGCATTAGTACGGCGGAACGGCAGTATGAGAAGTCTGCATCTACTTTGATGCGGCGAGATTCTACCCGAACCAATCTTAAGGGAAGCCGGCCAGAGGGAGTCTACAAGAATCTTTCCCAAGTGAGTTTGGGGGAAATTGCGCTGGGTGGATCTGTGCCACTTGATGAAGTTACCCAAGGCTCGACTGCCCAGAGGACGTTTACACCAAAGTCCTCTACTATTAAACCTAAAACTAAATCAAAAATAATTAAGAAGAATCTAGCTAAAACAACTACTCGTAGGGCTTCTCTCAAGCCTTCTACGATTAAGCCTCAAACTAAGCCCCAAATTATTAAGAATAATGTAGCTAAAGCAAGCGACCTACCAACCCAAACGCGGCTGGTGGCGCAAGTAGAAAGACAAAATCCAGTTGCGGATAGTTGGCCAAAAGGTCTGTGGTCTAAGGCTTCAGCCCAACAAATACCATCTAGTAGGCTGGCCAATGTCAAGACGCAAGTGGTGGTTGATTTAAGCGATCGCCGTACTTATGTGTACGCAGGAGATGAGGTGATAGCTAGCTACCCGATTGCTGTCGGCAAGAAAGGTTGGGAAACGCCTACAGGTTCTTTCCAGGTGATCCACATGCGACACTATCCAATCTGGCGTCACCCGATTACTGGCAAAGTATTTGAGGCTGGTACGGATAGTCCCTTGGGAGATAGATGGATTGGTTTTTGGTCAGATGGACGGAATGAAATTGGCTTTCATGGCACGCCGGATATTGACCTGGTAGGAACGGCTGTATCCCACGGCTGCTTAAGAATGCGTAATTCTGATGTCCGATTGTTATATGAGCAAGTGAGTTTAGGGACAACAGTGTTAGTACGTGATTAATTAGTTAAGAGTCATTAGTCCTTCGTCCTTTGTGCTTTGTCTAAAACAAATGACCAATGACTAATGATTAATGACTCTTAAAATTATAATTTTTGCTCAAAGTTAGGTGCGTATGTTTGGAGTAAAGCACTAACTTGGCGTACAACCTCATTACCAGTATTTTTACCCAAGGCTTGACGTTCTGGGAAGAAATTGGGTCGATCGAGGTAACGGTTAATCGCCTCACTTATTTGTTGAGAAATTAAGTCTTGCAGTTGTGCCTGAGCTGTTTGGCGCTGGAAGTTAGCACCCTCTTCTGTAGTAGCATACAAAGGTGGTAGACGGTTGAGAGCGTAAGCGGCAATATCCCCGACATCTAAAGAACTTTCGCTGGTAGCTTCAATTTCTGCGACTCGTGCGATCGCTTCTGTCAGCACCAATTCTTCCATAACGTTAATGAATTGTTTGCGAGGTACCGCCACTACCTCACCAGTCAATAGCGCACCCATTAGCCGATCCAACGCCATATACTCTTCAATTGAGAGTTCCGAGGCGTTATCACAGATTCTACCGACTTCTGCTTCCATTGCTGGTGTCAAATAACCATCCTGGAGAGCTTGTTCTACAATTTTTTCGATACTCATAACGCTTATCATCATTTATGTTGGCCAAGCAAGGTAGGGACGGTATCAATCCAATTGTATTTTGCCTAATTCTCAGCAAAAAATACACAAATTATGCAAAGACACGATCAATTTTGCCTCTACTAGTTAACGACCTTAGTTCGCCAAGGTGTTGGATCAACAGATTGTCCGTTGACATACAGACCCCAATGTAAATGTGGCCCCGTGGCTGCACCTGTTGAACCTACTGCACCAATTAGTTGACCAGCTTTTACAAAATCACCTTCTTTAACGTTAATACGACTCAAGTGCATGAAAATGCTGGTTACTCCTTGACCGTGGTCAATGCCAACTACGTTACCGTGTATCCGAAACCCTTGGGATACCCTACCTACCAAAGCAACTCGCCCAGCGGCTGGGGCAATTACCGGTGAACCGGCAGCACCAGCGTAGTCAAGACCACGATGATAGTAGTCTTTTGCAAATGTACCATTATAGTAGCGACGTACACCATAGTTTGTACTCATCCGCCCTGCATTTGGCTTCAGAAATACTCCATTCCAATACTTTTCTGGTGTTTGTAGCGCCTTAAAAGCTGCCACACGCTTCAGTTCATACTCTGTGGCATCCACTCCGGCTTTGCTAGGTGGCAAAGTAATGCGTTGTACGGGGAATTTGCGATTAAGCACATTCACTGCCAAGTTTTTAACTTGACCATCCCCTGCAACCCGAAGTGTTCTAGTTCCAGCTTTTTCTAATGGAGTTGTGGGAACAAATGCCCGATACTGATTGGGTGCAATTTCAAAGGCTGGATATGTATTCTTACCACTAGCTACTGTTGGATTTGGACGATTCTCTGGATTATCTAAATTAATCTCCACCGAGAGTGTATCCCCTAATTTAGGATTAGTTGGAATCACCTTTACTTGCAAAGCATCTACAGGCAATGCCAAGGCGATCGGGAGAACAGCAAATATTCCCTTTAACACATTTATTGCACGGCAATTGGCTGTCAAAGTTTTGGCATCAAAACCGAGCAACTTTTTGTTTGAACTACTAGCACTATTCTCAATAATCATAGAACTACAGAAAAATCCCTTGCTTGTATTGGAAAATAGATTAGCTTATTATCGCTAGTGTTTCCTGTTTGAAGCCAATGTTGTTGACAACCATAAATTTTTGGAAATTCTCCAGGTACTTATGGATTGCAAGGGCAAATCATTTTATCTGTAATTTTAGGAAATTGGTCTTAACTCTAATAACCAAGGTGTATGACATTGACAATGAGCATAAAATTTAACTGTGATTGCATAAATAATACTTGAAGCAAATCTTGGAATCAACTGGACACTTTTTCGACTGGACACTAATATCACATTGTTAGGTTAAAATCGGTATGGGGAAATTACTTAAACTAGGTAAGTAAGTCAGTAAGGATATATTAAACTATAGGACTAGTAGTAAATATTTTAAAATTTGTTGATAATAGGGCTTTAGTTGGCAAAAAACTATGATATTAAGGCAGAAAGGTGAATCTGCCACGCCACACTTCAGATTTACTTTATAAATCAACTCTGAATGAGGGAATATGCTAATTAACTTTAGGCTGATAGTATTACTTTTGACTTGAGTTTGCCATCTTCCATCTGAACTATGCGATCGGCAATGTCTAGGATGCGGATGTCATGAGTAACCATCAAAATGGTACAGCCTTGTTCTTTTGCTAGTTTTTGCATGAGATTGACTACATCTCGTCCTGATTGACTGTCAAGGGCAGCGGTGGGTTCATCTGCGAGGATTATTTGAGGATAACTGACTAAAGCACGAGCGATCGCTACTCTTTGTTTTTGTCCTCCAGACAGTTTATCAGGGTAATAATGCAAATGATTTCCTAATCCTACTTGCTCTAACATTTGGGCTGACCTAGCTCGCATTTTTTTTAACTCAAGATGTTTGTGCAATTCTAAAGCCATTTTGACGTTTTGGAGTACCGTTAAACTACCATGCAAGTTATGTCCTTGGAAAATATAACCGTTATGGCGTCGTGCTTGCACTAGTTCTTCAGCACTAGCACCACAAAGTTCTTGTCCCAACACCTGCAAACTACCAGATTGGGCAGAACGCAACCCACCCACTAAGGTCAACAAGGTAGTCTTTCCAGAACCAGAGGGCCCACTCATGATAATAATTTCACCAGCGTTGATCTCTAAGTTGATATTACATAAAACTTGCTTGCGGAGTGAGCCGTGACCAAAGTGGTGGTCGAGATTCTGGATGGAGATGACGAGTTTGTTAGTCATAAGTAGGTCGATTACTCGTGATGACTGTCATTTGTGCTTAGTCATTAGTTTTTTGTAGTAACAAATGACTAATGACAAAAGACTAGTTTCAGAACATATCAGCGGGATCGGTGGCTTGGAGTTTGCGGGTGGCGATCGCACCGGAAATTGTACACATAATGATGGTCAGTACTAACACCTGCAATGCCCGAATCGCAGTCATGTACATGGGCAAATTTGTAGCACTACGAGTCAGTTGATAAAGCGCTAAGGAAACTCCCAATCCGGGGAAGAAGCCCAGCGCTGCTAATATCAACGATTCTTCAAGCACCACACCTAGCAGGTAGTAATTGCGATATCCCATTGCTTTAAAGGTGGCGTATTCTCGGACGTGGGCATTAACATCGTTAGAGAGGACTTGATAGACAATTATCACGCCCACCACAAACCCCATCGATACACCCAGGCTGAAAATAAACCCAATTGGGGAATTTGTTCTCCAGAAGTTATTTTCAAATTCAATAAATTCGGCGTGAGTTAATACTCTGACATCATCTTGGAGGTAGGCTTTGAGCATTGCTGCTACTTTTTTCGGTTCATAGCCTGGTTTTAGAAGAATCAAACCTAAACTGACACTGCTGGATTGTCGCCCAGAAAATAGCCGCAAAAAATTTTGATCGCTGGTAATTAGGTTGCCATCAAAGCCAAAGGAAGCCCCGACTTGGAATAAGCCACTAATGGTAATTGTGCGCCGTTCTATTTCGGCAGTCAGGGTTTTACGTTGGTCAATTTGAGCGATCGCTTTTTGATAATCTCCTCTTGCACCACGATCAAACAAGACGGTATCCGGCATTTTGATCGCTTGCAATTGCTGGTTAACATCTGGTAAGTCAAAGGCTGGCTTGTCTGGGTTAAAGCCGATAACTAACACCCCTGCCTCACGGTGTGTTTGGGGATTCTTCCAGATTGTGTTGTTAAAATACATTGGTTCCGCCGACTTCACCCCTGGTATATCCATTGCTTGGTAAAGTCGCCGACGAGAAAATGTAGACAAGCTTGGCAAGTTACGGGCTTGGGGACTGGTTAAAACAATGTCTGCTTGCAAACTGCGATGTAGTCTGGTGTTACTGTCATACAGCGCAGTTTGAAAGCCTAGCTGCATGAACATGAGAAGATCCGCAAAGGCAATGCCTGATAATGCCACTAAAAGACGGCTTTTTTCATGATTCAGTTGCAGCCATCCTAGAGGTGTTCGCCGTTGCAGTTGTTTGAACAATCCCATAATTAGTTACTGGGGGCGGGGGAGCAGAGAGCAGGGAGCAGAGAGCAGAGAGCAGGGGGAAAATTTCTTTCCTCTGCACCCTGCCCCATGCCCTTTTCACAATTCAATTACTGCCTTAACTTGCATATTGGTTAAGGTGGCAGCTTTTTGGCTGGAAGCTTCATCTAGTCGGATGTGGACTTCTACTACTCTGTTGTCGATATTGCTGACAGGATCTGTGTTAATGACATTCTGTCGTCGCACTTGCAAGCCTTTGCGATCTACGATTCCCTGCAATTCAATCAGGAGGTTATCACCAAAGATTCGCACTTGCTGCCGTGAATGCACTTTGCTGATATCGCTTTCATAGACTTCGGCGATGACATACATCTGGCTGGTTTGTCCAATATCTGCAATGCCATCATTTGATATTAATTCCCCAGGATGGGTATGGATCTCAAATACCTGTCCATTTTGGGGCGATCGCACTACAGCCTGTTCAAGATTGACTTTTGCCAGATTCATGGCTGCTACGGCACGATTGACTTCTGCTTGAGCAGATTCTACATCCACTCCGCGCACTTCAGCGATTTCATCGAGTGTTGCTGTGGCTTGTTTAACTTGTTGCTGACTAGTTGATTGGGTACGATTTAACTGTGCCTGGGCTTCTTGCAAGCTTTTTTGGGCGGTTTCCAAGTTTAAACGCTTACTATCCCGTTGGGAAGCGGAAATTGCGCCTTGTTGATATAGTTGCTGATAGCGTTCGTCTTCTGCTTGGGCGTTACGCACTTCGGCTTGAAATCGCTCAATTGTCGCTGCTTGGGCATTAATATCACCTTGGCGTTGGGCTTCTAGGCGGGCGATCACAGCTTTTTGGGCGGCAATTTCACCGCGTTTAGCACCTGCTTGGGTACGGTTTAGGTTTGCCTGAGCTACTTTCACTTGTTCTTGCGCCTCTTTGAATGCTGCTTGAAGACGATCGCGGCTGTTCAAAATTGCGATCGCTTGTCCTGCTTTTACCCTATCCCCTTCGTTCACCAACAACTTTTCTACCCGACTTCCTTCTGCAGACACCGCAGCAGAGAGTTTAATGACCTTTCCCTGTGGTTCGAGTCGCCCTAAAGCTGTTACCGTTTTTAACTGTGGCAATTGTGTTGCTGGTACTTGTATCTCTGAGTTTGCATAATTTTGCCAGCGTTTTACTATATAAAAACTTATTCCACCAACCAATAAAGATATAGTTATACCTATAGCAACGGATGGACGCAGAATAGACTTAGGGAACATTCTGTACCCTAGCTTTGAGTTTCGCACCATAGATTACCTCTTAACTAGTGGCGCAGAAAAAAGAACAGATTAAGCTTTTATCCTTACTTGTTTGTTAATTCCTACTTCTTGAGTCAGTTATTGTTGATTTATCACTTCCAAGTCCATAAAATAATTTGGAAATTGTTGAAATTCTACTTAGATAAAGTGACTTAGCTGGTTAGAATAACAACGAATATCTCTACCGAATTAGAGGTTTATATTTTTAGCAAACTACTTTTGTTTGATGAAAGTACTCAGGTATAGTAAACGGTTTTAAAATTACGGGTTGTAACAGTGCCAACAATCATAATCAAATTAAGTAAATAACCAAAAATATTTGGTGTGATTACGAACGGTGGAAATTTATATCAAATTTTGATGATTATAGCGTTTACCAATCATATTAGGTACATCATATTCCCTTCCTCGCCTACGGGGTGGGGTTCTCGTCTCGTATGAGGTATAAGAACCCTTATAATCCCATTCAAAGGTTAAAAGGAAACGTTAACTAAACCGCATTGAGACACCTGTAGCTTGCAATTCTCACAAATCAAATAGGATTGCTGTATTAAGTCTGTTTGCTATTGGGAATGATAAAGATATGGATACAAAACTTTCACAATAGTTTTGACGTATCCCTTTTATAGTATAAATGTACTGTTATTGAGTTGTATAGCTATGCAGCCTCTTGAGCCAGTTAGCAGATCGGATTTGCAAAGATTTTTGTCAGCACCAGAGGAGTTATTGCAATAGTCAGTAGCGTTGCAATTAGCCATTGCCAGTTTCCACCATACACCGAATAGTCTCCTAGAGATTCTAGTTAATAGTCCTGATGCACAGGTAGCAGAAGCAGCAAGCTTACACGTAAATTTGGCAGGAGAAATAACAGACGACTGGCAGCAAGTAGTTGATGAAATCCTGGAACAGCGTCAGCTAGGGCAAAACGACCGATTGGCGGTAGAACTCCTCAAAATCGGGCCTGTCCCTCCTTGCTTTTTCAGCAAATGGGTTCCCTCTGAGCGACTAATTCAAGGATTGCGAAATCCCCAAATGCCGTTGTGTTACCGATTGCAATTACTACAACGACTGTCACAGGAACCAACTTTAGAACCAAGGTTACAGGTAGCAGAGTCGCCAGAAACGCCGTCAGCAGTATTGGAGCAGTTAGCGGGTGATTTAGAATTACCAGTCCGGTTGGCGGTGAAATTTAATCCCAGTTGTTCACCACCATTAATTGAACTCGTGGAAGGACAGTATGCCGTTGCATCTGACTGGAATACCGATAGCGAACAATTAGGGATGTTGGGGCAGAGTTGTTGGGCGTGGATCAGGTTGGCTGTGGCGCAAAATCCCTCAGCGACAGCAGAGACGCTGATGCAGTTGGCTGGAGATGCGGTGTACAAAATTCAGTTAGCGGTAGGGAAGAATCCAGAAACACGCGCAGATGTGTTGGCTGTGTTAGCAGAACATCAAGATAAAGCGATACAAGCGGCTGTAGCGGAACATGGGAATGCAACGGAAGAAATATTGCATCAACTGTTCCCAACTCAACAGCAACTTTTGAAAAAACGGAAAAATTTCCCAGCTAGTATTTTAGAGAGGTTTTTTAACGAACTAACAACAAACCAGCCAATTTGGAAAAATAAGGAACTTCGTTATTTTTTATTAAAACAACCAAATACACCAACAAGGTTTTTGGCTGAGTTAGCAAATATTGATTTAGAAGCATTAAGAGCGGAAAAACTAGAACAAGAAAGAAAAGCCGGATCAACGCCAGGAATATCTGAAAAATGGGTTGAAGATGAGATTAGATTTCTCACAGATATTACCGAACATCCGCAAGTTTCAGTAGAAATTTTAGAACAATTGGCACAGTATCCCAATTCTAATGTCAAGCTTGCTGTTGCCCAAAATTCTCAAACTCCTGAACAACTGAAACTGCGTCTTTTATCAGAGTTGATACTTTATGGTGAGGAGGATATAAAAGCCAAGATTGCAAAAGATCCCGAAACACCAGTGTATGTTTTAGAGGCGATAGGACAAAATGAGTCTTATCGAACCAAGCTTTTACGTGAAATTCGACAAGTTTTAGCCTCTGAGTATGCTGTTAATGCTAACTCGTTCAATTCCCTTGCTGATAAATTCGTGTCTGACTTAAAGCACGAGATTTTGTATCCAGCAGGTATATCTGTGGATGTTGAACGTTGGATAGAAATTATTCAGAGTTCAGATGTACTGGAGGTAATGAGAAGAAATTTAGCATCTGATGAGACAAACTCTGAATTAAATCTATTAATGACTAGATTGATCCCCCAATGGGGTGAATTACTTCCTGGGTTAACAGAAGACTTACTTAAACAGGTAGTCATGAATATCCAAAGTGTTTTAGGAGTAATTAACAGTCATATTAAAACTACTTCAAGTCAGCGTTCTGTAGCCGTGGCACTAGTAGGTAATCCCAATACTCCACTAGCTTTGCGAGAGGAATTAAAAAACCAGCTAATTCTTCCTCTGATAGAAAAGGGCGTTACCAGAATGATTATGATGTACGTATGGCTCTAGCTTATAATCCACAGGTTCCAGAAGCCGAACGCAACGAGTATCTTCAACAGATTTTCGAGATAAAGGGTGAGCAAAAAATCTTGGAAGAATTAGCTAAAAATCCCAGTACACCAACTCATTTGTTACAAAAACTGGCACAGTCATCAGACAACATTATTCGCCATTATATTGCAAAAAATCCCTCAACTTCTGTAGAAATTTTGATTCAGCTTACCGAAGATCCCGATCAACAAGTAAGGGAGTGTGCATTAAAAAATCCTAATGTCCCTTATTTAGAAGCACATCGCCAAATGCAGTTAGGAATTTATCAGTTTCTGCTGGCTCAAACTGAGGCAGAGGAAACTGCAAACGATCACCAATTAATGGCACGGCGTCCCGATAGTTCTTATGCTTTAGCGCAGGTTGTGCAAAAGGGAGATCAAAAAGCTAAATTGACCGCAGCATGTAGCAATAAAACTCCGATTAAAGTCTTGGAACAACTGGCAAAAGATGCAGATGAAACTGTGCGTCAAGTTGTTTTACAAAACGCCAATTTACCACTCCAAATTTTACTCGAATTGGCGCGAGATAAAAGCTTGAACGTGCGTTCGTGGCTTCTATACAAATCATCTCATAACAAAACACTAACACCTATTCAACTATTAGAAATATTGGCGCAAGATGAATCTGAGCAAGTCAGAGCCAAAGTTGCAGAACATCCCGATTCATCTGTTGAAATTTTGACGCGGTTAGCCAACGATACCAGCCGTGAAGTCAAAATGAAACTGACTGCTAACCCCAATACTCCAGTCACAATTCTGACTCGTTTGGGCTTAGAAGAAAATCTCGTAAATCAACGTAACCCTAATACCCCAGGAATTGTACTTGCTCAGACGGTTAAAAGCATGAGTAGCAAAAATCTGGCTGATTTTATTAAACATCCTGTCAAAGGTTCACAAATGCCTGTGGAAACTTTGTCACAGTTAGCAAGTCACACCGATAGTTCAGTGCGTTATCGAGTCGCATCTCACCCTAATACACCAGCCACCGTTTTAAGACAGTTAGCTAGAGACTCTTATGTAGCTACCGTGCGTGCTGTCGCCAGTAATGCTAATACATTTCCTGAAACTTTAGAAGTGCTAGCTAGTCACCCAGATTTTACAACTCGTTTGGAAGTTGTTCGCAATCCCAACACACCGCCTCGCGCACTTGCTGAAATTGTTCTGAGTACCCAGAATTCAGGAAAGACGCCAAATCAAACAGTGGATATGCTCAAAAGTGCATTTCCAGGCGATCATAATGATGTACTGCGTTCAATAGCTGGTAATCCTCGCACACCTATAGAAGCATTGGAAATTTTAGCAAGAAGAGAATTTATTGGTGCAACACCTGATCCTCAGTCGTTTATTCCACCCACAACCGATGATAGTATAGTGCGATCGCTTGTATACAACCCCAGCTTAATACCACAACTACTGAGCATTCTTGTCCAAGATTCTTGTGTAGAAGTGCGCGTTGGTTTAGTTCGACATCCCAATTTGACGGAGGCGTTGTGGTTACAGTTAGCAGAAGATGCGGAAATATCAGTGCGTGAAGCTGTTGCTGCTACAATCAATTCACCTGTAAGTGTTTTGGAATTACTGGCGCGAGATGAACAAGTAGAGGTGCGAACCAAAGTAGCGACTAACCGCAATACACCAATTACTGTTTTACAACTCCTTGCAGGTGACGAAAACTCCAGTGTACGCACTGCTGCGGCTAGCAATTCTAACCTACCTGAAATAATCCCTCTTTTGTTACTACGGGGAGAGTATAATCAGGAAGAAAAACTGAAACAGTAAGTAACTCTGATGGTTACGCAGCGCTCTTAAGCAGTAAA
>NZ_JBALDD010000090.1:0-53767 GCF_036917555.1 Nostoc sp.
TCTATGGAGTATGCTTTCATTAGTGACAAATTTTACTTCTTTGATCTCTATAGTACATTTGATTGTCTCTCACTCAAGTGAAAACCGCTATAGTAGTAGTAGTAAGGGACTGGATTGTTTGATACTGAGGATTTAGCATATAATATCTAGAGATTTTCATTTAGACAAAATATGCGTTCGTGGTCATTGCTTTAGCGATTAAGTACTTGGTTTTATATAAAACAACAAAATACTATAACTGCGATTACAACTAGAATTAATTACATGCCATTTACCAAAGCTGAGACCAGTTTTTTAGTGGTGTATGCATGTATTATATTCTTAATAATCGTCAAACCTACTCCTTCACCAAGAGTCATTATTGATTCTGGATGGAACTGAACACCTGCAATTGGCAGTTTTTGATGTTCGATACCCATAATCACACCATCGTCAGAGATGGCTGTAACTTCAAGTTCTTTAGGAAGGTTTTCAGGCAGAGCAAATAACGAGTGGTATCTACCAACTTCAAACGATGGCGGTAAATCTTTAAAAGCTTTAGAGTCTGGTGCTACAACAGAAACGCGAGATACTTTGCCATGTTGGGGATAGTCGAGAACTCCCAGTTTGCCTCCGAAAGCTTCAACAATTGACTGTAATCCCAAACAAACACCAAAGATGGGGATTCGCCGTCTTGTGCAAGCTGCAATTGTCTGTGCTATACGGAAGTCAGTAGGTCTACCTGGACCAGGAGATAAGACAACAAGGTCTGGACTTTCTGTATCAAACAATGATTCCGAAAAGCCATGTCGTAGCGTTTTGACTGTAGCACCAGTTTGACGGATATAGTTTGCTAATGTGTGTACAAAAGAGTCTTCATAATCAATTAATAAGATGCGTTTACCTTCCCCTAAATTGGTTGCCTGATGATTAATGTTGTAGTAGCTTGCAAAATTACTACTTCTGTGATTTGTCTGGTCAATTGTTTGAAACAGGGCAGCAGCTTTAGTGAGAGTTTCCTGGGCTTCAGCTGTTGGGTCAGAGTCATAAAGAACTGTTGCACCCACTCGCACTTCTGCAATGGAGTCCTGAAGTCGGATAGTCCGCAGGGTTAGACCCGTATTGAAATCGCCTTTAAAAGTTAAGTATCCAACTGCTCCACCATACCAACGTCGGGGGCTATGCTCATACTGCTCAATAAACTGGATTGCTGCCCGTTTTGGCGCACCTGTCACTGTAACCGCCCAAAGATGACTCAAAAATGCATCTAAGGCATCATACTCTGGTCGCAATAACCCTTCGACGTGATCTACTGTATGGATTAAGTGACTATATAACTCAATTTGGCGGCGACCGATTACTCTTACAGACCCAGGCTCACTAATCCGCGACTTATCGTTGCGGTCAACATCAGTACACATGGTTAACTCAGATTCATCCTTGCGTGAGTTGAGCAGCTTCAGGATTTGAGCAGCATCATCAATCGCATCCTTTCCCCGGCGAACTGTACCACTGATTGGGCAGGTTTCAATACGTCTGCCTTCAACACGCACAAACATTTCTGGAGATGCACCGATCAGATATTCACCACCTAAATTAAAGATGAATCCATAGGGGCTGGGATTAATTTCCTGTAGCGTTCGGAACAGTAGGCTAGGAGAGCTTTCGCAGGTTTTAAAGAAGTTTTGACTGGGAACAACTTCAAATAAATCACCACGACGGAAATAATTGAGTGCCTTGTTAACTTGTTCTTCATACTCACCAGGTGCATGGTCAGAGGCTTGAGTAGCGGTATGGCCCTTACCTTTGTAATCAATAATTTCCCCACTGCGAGGCAGACCCCTAGTGCTACCGTATTTGGTATCAAATTCATACTGCAAATGAAACGCCCGTTGTTGGTAGTAGTCAATAATTACCAGTTCATCAGGTAAATACAGCACTAAATCTCTCTGATTTTCTGCACGAGTAAGATACTTTGGCATTTGCTCGAACTGAAAAACTAAGTCGTAGCCAAATGCACCATAAAGTCCCAGATGCTCATCTTGTGAGCTTTCAAAAGCATATAGAATTTCGCGAACAATACTAAAGACAGATGGTTGCCTACTTCTTTCTTCTTCTGAAAATAAACGTTCTATTGGTCGGATAGAGCCAGTTACAGAAACATTCTCTAAGTTAACTGCAACTAGTTGTGGATGCTTGCATAGACGCTCTGCCAAATATACAAGCAGCACTATACCTCGTTCGTTATGTGCCTTGATTGTAAATGAGTTGGAGCTAGTAACAAGTTCTAGAGGTGGATTGACAAAACCTATTCCCCATCTCTTGTAACGTCCTGGATATTCGTAGCTGCTTTTTAGTAAACCTCCGCGTTGAAAATCCAACCGTGACAGAATATCCTCAATGGCAGTCTCTATCGAAGTCTTGGTCACGGTGCGAGACACAATAATTTCACCTTTAGTTGTGTAGTTATGATTATCTAAATACATTTGCTATTCCTCTCAAAATTCTCTAATGTGAATTCGACAGAGATAGAGCTGATTCGTAAAGAAAATCTTAAGGATACCCAATTCATTGTTGGGTATGACTTTCAGGGAATCAACGCTCTTATGGCTCAAATTCCTGAAACCCTGACGAGACAAAGACTTTACTTTAGTTTACAAATTAGCTCTTAAACCCGCAAAAGCTTGTTATTCAAATCCTCAATTAAGATGAAAATTCCTCAATTGAGGGTGTTAAGGATTAATTTTGGATGCCGCAAGTCGCCATTTTTTCTTGATTATTTTGGTTTGAATAGTTTTGTGTAGTTTTAGGGACAACTGTTGTAACCTTACTAACTGATTTGTGTTTGCGCTTCAAGATTGAAATTGCACAAAAAATACTAAATACTAACACGCCCCCTAGAGAAGAAGGTTCGGGTACTTGTCTAGTATCATTAGATAACAATGCTATTAATTCGTCAGCATGGTTGTCCTTAACCATTTCATCTGGATAATTAGAATCTACTGTCTGTACGAATTCATTAAAATTAGAACTAAGTGTTAATCCGTAATTAGGGCCTGTTGATATAGCTGAAGCAAGTTTGCTAGGGTCAAGGGCTGGCGGATTAGACGAGTCTGTAATTGGCAGACCTGCTGCCTGGAACCACTTGTCAGTATCAGCAGAAGGTGACAAAACCACCAGTTCTCTTGCTGGCGTCGTTCCAGTATTTTGGTGTGCATGGATGTGATCTCTAGGACCATAAAATAAAGTTCCAGGCTTTGCATTTATGGCGTGAATATTTGCTTTGGGAGTATCAATTCCAGGAATTACACCATCAGGATAAGTCTCATCCCCCATGTATAGCGTAAACCCCGGATCAATGAAGTAGAACCACTCATCTGACCTATGGTGGATGTGTGGGGGCGGACCGCCCCCCGGTGGAATTATAATATCCATTAAGACGTACTTTCCGCCAGTATCTTCACTTGTTTTTAGAAAGGAAATCTGTTCGCCCTCCGCAAACAATATCCGCTGCGGATTTGGATCTGATTTTACCTCTGGGAAATCAAAAGCTTCCCCACTAGGAGGCGATGTTATTTTTGGGAAATTAACAGCTGGGGCATCAACAGCTTCTCCTTTAGAAGTACTCACCAAAAGGGAAAACACTGCTCCAGTAACCGCCACAGATAACTTTTTTACAGTAGCCATAGACAAAGATGTTGCTATAGGTTTATTCTGGCTGATCATAAGCATTTCCTCCTGCAATACTTTATTTCAATTCAGTTAATTTTCACGGTAGACTTCGTTTCTAAAACTGTCCGGGAGTAGCGATTTAGACCTTAACCGCCTTGCCGATGTACATCACAGATGTATCTTCGTCTACTCTGACTCGGATTTCCCCCGTTTTTTTGTCTCTTCCTTTAAAATTGAAGCCTTTGATTGCAACATCAGTAAATCCATGCGTTTTTAGTAAATCAAGTAGCTCTTTTGGCTTAATAAACTTTCGCCAATCATGGCTTCCACAGGCAATATCCTTCGTGATATTTTCTAGAAGCCAAATCATTATAGCTCTAGACTTAAAATTCCTATTTATCGTATCAAACAAAAACAAACCGTTGGGTTTTAGAACCCGATTTATTTCCAAAATAACTTTGTTTAAATCGGCGACATGCTCTAGAACATCAACACATGTAACAATGTCAAATGAATTGTCATCATAGGGTAAATCCTCAGCGAAACCATGCTTGTAGTCAATTTTTAGCCCACTTTTGCTAGCGTGCTCTTGAGCTACTTGAATGGAGTTTAGAGATGGATCTATGCCTGATACAATCACACCTCTGTTTGCCATAAATTCACACGTAAAGCCTCCTCCACAACCAACATCCAATGCCTTCAAACCCTGCCAATTCGAGACATAACTGTCAAAGAAATCGAATCTGGGCTTGTTAAAATAGTATAGGGTGTGGAGATTTGTATCTTCTTTCCACCATTGATCGGCATTCAAGTTGTAGTCGTAGTAATCAAACCGTTTTTTCGGTATTTGCATGTCTTTATCCTCCTAGATTAATCTGTGAACTAGCTGAACCTTGTAGCATAGAAATAGAAAGTCACAAACAGATGACCGAATTGGAGCGACTTGACGAGAATGATAGATTGTAATCCTTACTTTGTGTAAATAGTAAAGTTCATCATGAAAGTAGTACAATGGTGGCGCATGTTTTGAAACCTCAACAGTGGAGCGAGACACGCGTATGGTCTCTGTCGACACCAACTGCTGCTGCACCGATGATGCGTTGGATGTTTTCAGGTGAATAAAAGTCTTGAAATGGCACGGTGCCCGCTTCGACACCCCAGAAGCGGTCTATATCTTTCTGGCTGCCTTGAAGAGCAGCTAATAACTGCATAGCCTCTGGAGACGGTGGCTCAAGAGTAGCACGTTCGCAGACAAGTTTATACAGTGGCATGACGGCTTGGTTACGCTGCCGTTCGTACTCGGCGAGCGCTTCTTTGAGTGGTCTACGTCCAGACAAACCGATATCAATTGCGTTTGCTAAAAGCTCAGCACTCAAGAAAGCATCCTTAATTCCCTGTGCGAGCATTGGGTCTCTGTAGTAGCCAGCATCGCCCACTAGCGCCCAGCCATTCCCGTATGGCTTACGGAAGAAGTTCGGAACGTGACTTGTGCCATAGTATGCTTCTTCGCGCTTGCCACTCCGGACACGTTCAGCTAGTTCGGGAATAAGATCAAGCGTTGCTAGGAAGTTTGCTTCGACGTCAGCGCGGAATGCCCGAAATTCCCTGTTAGGCCATCCAATAATGATGCTCAAGAGGTTGTCGTTTGTAGGACAAGTGACAACCATTCGATGGTCTCGAATGTAGGCTTCCGTCCCTTCCATGGAAACGCCACTCCAGTAGCTGTAGTAATAGCAGGCGAGGGAGGGTAGTGTGTTGTACTCAGGGGCATGAACACTACGAGCAACAAGCGAGTTAATTCCATCCGCTCCGATGACGATATGCGCCTTCTCGGTTACGGTTGATCCGCTACTTGTCCGACCACGGATGCCAGTAACCCGATCGCCATCCATGCAGACTTCCTGCAATATAAAACCTTCCCGTAGCTCGACCCCAGCTTCTACAGCAGCGTCAACGAGAATTTTGTCGAGTACGGTGCGCCTTGGGCTGTACCCCTCTGCGATGCCATCTACCGACAGTCCCCAAGCAGTAGAGACAATGGAACCGAAGTTGTAAGTGAGCTTTTGGATCGGTGGGCAGCCTGAATTCACGAGTTTGTCCAGGAGACCCCAGCGCTTGAGCTGAATAACGCCAGACTGCTGAATATAGTGGCTTGAGATGGTGTCCCTTGGGAAAGTGAATTTGTCCACTAGCAATACCCGATAGCCCTTGCGGGCGAGTAGCATGGCTGTTGGCGAACCGGCACAGCGAGCGCCAACCACAATAACATCGTACATAAGGCTCTTCCCGTCTAAGTACAGAACAAAACTGTTAAATGATTGAATGGAAACGATTGTGTGAGATTGAAACACTAAAGAATTTGGAAACTTTCAGCTAACTATTAGCAAAGCGATATTCCAAGATAGCTTTCAAGTTCTTTGCTTCGATTCGGTGGATTGCATCAAAATCTGGCCAAATATCGCCGACCCAACTCCGATCCGTGCGCTCACGAGCACTGGAGATATAGTCTGGAACATTAGTAACGTTACGGTCGTAATAAGGATGTTTGCAGTTAGTCCAGAGCATGACAGTTCCTGGCTTGCGAAGCGTGGGCATTGCATCAATGAAGCGGAAGTAGTATCGCATCCAAAGTTCTTCTCCCTGATCCCAAGCACAGGGGTAGTCAACCACTCGACTGTCGGGGTAAGCTTCGGCGCGAACGTAGATAGAGGTGTCCTTGGCTAAATACTCTATACCCTTGTAAAGACCACCGCCAATATGTTTGAGGTGGCGCATGCTGAATGTCCACTCCTCCAAGCTATAAACGTTCGCAGCGTATTCAAAAGCTATATCTACTGGACAATGAATGTACTCACCAAGGTGACAGTAGCTGCCGAATATATCCTCATGTGAATAAGTTTCCTTGGTCATCTCATTCAGCTTTGCCATGACCTCTGGGATATCATGATCTTCGCAGCTGTACAAACCTGGTATCTTTATTGACGGAATATCATTTGTGACAAGACTATCCTTATTCCAAGGTCCTAGATTATCACGTACTAACATGGTTGCCTCCTATGTGGTAAATGGTTTCAAATTTTGTAAATCTTGCTAACTTGACACATCTATTGCATAGTGCTATGCCCAACGTATGACCATAGAACTAACAAAATCTCCCCCATTTGAGAATGTTCCAAGAGCAAGCAAGTCACCAGATTGCACTTTGTTCTTCTCAATAGCATCAGCAAGGGTGATCGGAATCGATCCATGAAAAACGTTTCCATAGTATTCGAGAGTGTCATGAACTCGCGGCTCCCCGATTCCGATCCGGTCACGCCACTCTTTGATCAAGAAGGTATTGGGCTGATGAGTGATCAGCAATGAGACATCATCTGTCGATAACCCAGCTTTAAAGAGACATTTTGAAACCGCGTCAGGTACTAATTCAACAGCATTAGAACGTATAGCCGTGACCATATCTGGTGAGAAGTTGACAGTAATCGGTCCACACCCACGTTCCCAATAGTTCAAAAACCGACCATCAACCATATCGGGTTCAAAGACGAACAGCCCATAGTGTTCTCCATGAGAGCGTTCATAACTAGCCACGAAGCTAGACTTACCGTCAACTAACAGAGTTGCTGATGCTCCATCGCCAAGCACCCAAGACTTCTTCGACTTTTGAAATTCTGGGAGGCGCGAGACGAAGTTTGTTACGGTGACAATGGCAATTGTCTTGTACAGCCCTGACTCGATGAATGCCCGGGCAGTATTTAGCATCGACAGGTAGGAACTGCAACTTGTGTCCAGATTCAAAATCGTTGCCTGACTTGCCCCAACCTGATTTTGGATGGCAGATCCAATACCGGGCCAGAAATAATCGCTAAACATGCACGAACACAGAATCAGGTCAAGGGCTTCCGGTTTTGTACCAGTTCGTTGAAGCAGGAGCTTCAAAGCTTTGCTACCGAGATCTGAGGACTGGTATTCTGGTGAAGCAAAGCGTCTCTCCTTGACACCCTTGAAAAAAGCGTTTTCTTCTAATTCGTTATCGTCTTCGCCATCCAGTGCCAGCTTGGTATTATCGACGACACGTTCCGGCATAAAACTGACAACGTTTACAATCTGTGCACCAGGCATTGTTCTACCTCCTTTTAATATGCCGTGAGTGTTTAATATCAAGTCGCATCGTCAAATACAATGCTTAATGAGGAGAGGGAACTAAAAAAGGTAAGTTTTCTGGGAAATTAGATGGCAACTTGGTATGAGAGATTCCCTTTGACTTACCTTTACCAACAGGAATTGTTGGTGCATATTCGGGCAGAAAAGGTGTAAACGGTGGCACCTCTTCGTGCAAGAGGCGAAGTTCTAGAACGCCGGGAAGGTCTGGGTGGTTGCTATAGTCCTCAAGTTGGTAGCGCAATTCGTCAACCGTGCCAGCACTTCCCACCCAAAGCCGATCAGTCGTACCAAATCCCCGAGCGCTTAGAGCAATATTCACAGGTGCATAGCGTACACATTCCAATCGCGACTCAAAGAAAAGCTGTTGACGCGTTACACACATGCCATGCATGTTGTTATTGAACACGACAAAGAGGATTGGAAGTCCTAAGTCTACAGCTGTGTGGATTTCAAACCCGGTCATTAAGAAGGCTCCGTCACCAGCAAAAACCACTGTCCTTGCGCCTAGCGGTGAACCTAATTGGGCACCAATAGCTCCTGCGATCGCATAACCCATCCCTCCCATACCAAGAGCGATTGTCGAGCTTGAGCCTGGGGGCACTCTTGTCATGTGGAGTGAGGCGGCAGCGCAGTTGCCCGCGTCGTAGAGGAGATGTCCACTTTCTGGGAGGAAATCTTGCAGAATGGCAATAGCCTCACTTTGCAACAGAGGCGAACCATCAGCTTTCGGTTTCCGATCCTCTAGTGGAATAGGTGAAGCAAGAACCGGGTTGAATATCTGAGGTACGTAGCCTTGAAGTGGCTTAACCTTGAACGGCTTTTGCTTTAGTAGTTCCAAAAGCGCTTTGAAGACCATTCCAGGATCAGCTTCAATGACCAGAGCCGGAGAGATAATACGGGTGATCTCACCGACGTCTACATTTACTACTGCAATCTTCTTGTCAACGAGTGCACAACCGAGTGGCTGTCGTGTCATGATATTGAGATCTGATCCTACAACAATGAGCAGATCCGCTTGGTCTTTCAAGTAGGTGTGAACGGAGGGATGACCTGCAACACCCAGCATTCCCAAATAGAGCGGGTCATCGTTCGGAAACTCGCCACGTCCTGACAAGGTCGTAACAACTGGCAGACCGACAGAAAGCGCAAAGTTGACCACAGCCTGCGGATCGCTGCACCGTCTCACCCCATGTCCCATCAGGAGTACGGGGTTCTTAGCCCGACAAATCTCCTCGAAAAGAGGACGAATCATGTCTAATGTAACAGGTGTCGGACAGATGAGATTTCTCAAATCATCAGCCCAGTTTTCCGGGCATGGTTCGACTTCTTGCTCAAATATGTCCCGGGGAAACATAAGAACAACTGGCCCAGGACGACCTGAAATAGCGACTTTAACAGCCTCAGTCAAGTGATACCATAAGTCGTCCGGTTTTGAAATCTTCCCCACATACTTGGCAACCGCACCCCAAAGCTTCATGGCATCAACTGTAGAACCAATTCCCGAGGAGTCTTGAAAGGCTCCCCTTCCTTCAAGCGCTAACGGTGGCTGTCCGACTAAAGCCAGAACTGGCACTGACTCGGCATAGGACTCAGCGATCCCAGCAATTAGGTTCATCATTCCCCCACCAGACGTTGCGCAGCAGACACCCAACGTTCGGTGAACACGTGCGTGGCTGTCTGCCATGAAAGCCGCCCCATCCTCACTCTTAGCCATCACTGACTGTAACTTTCCCTTACCTAACCGATAGATGGCGTCATGAAGGTGTTCAATATTTGCACCGCTGACACCAAATACGTAGCGCACATTTAGGGATATTAAAGCTTTGACCAGTGCATCACTTAACTTCATACAAAGATACTCCTGCGTTAGTACTGACTAGCACTTGTCCTGAAGGCGGAGGCACTTAATAAACAACTATTTTTTGCTCTCATAATGCGCTCCTCGGCAAGATGTTTCGCAGCCTCGTGTGTAGTTATTCCCTCTTCTTTAGCCCTTATAAAAATATCAAGAAGAGAGTGGTAAATGTTATTAAGTTGTTTCAAAGTATTTTCTTCATCAGAGCCAATCATTTCATTGTAAACATTGATCAAGCCTCCTGCATTAATGACATAGTCTGGACAATAAAGTATTTCTTTTGATTCAAGGAGTCTACTATGTATCTGCTCGTTTTCAAGCTGATTATTTGCAGCACCTGCAATGATGGGAGCTTTGATAAGAGGAATAGTTGAACTGTTAAGAATTCCTCCTAAAGCACAAGGAGCAAAAACATCAACATCAAGGGAGTAAATTTCGTTCGGTTCTACAATCGTTGCCCCATATAAATGTTTAACTTCTTCTGTATTCTCACTTTTCAGATCGCTTACAAAAATTTTTACACCATACTCATGCAATTGTTTACAGAGATTCTTTCCTACATTTCCAATTCCTTGAACTGTAACTTTAAGTTCATGTAGCTCTTTTTGTGGCAACCGAAACTCTACAGCAGCTTTAATTCCTAAAAAAACTCCTAAAGCTGTTGTAACAGCTGGTCCACCTGCTTTTTCTGCTCCGCCCACAACGTAACTTGTTTCCTGACGAATTTTCCTCACATCTTCAGGGGAAATATTCACATCTTGACCTGTAATAAAACGTCCTTTGAGACTATCAACAAAACGTCCATACGCTTTAAGCAGCCCATCTGTTTTATTTTCAGGATTAGCAATAATTACTGCTTTTCCTCCACCAACAGGAATGTTCGCACAGGCTGCCTTGTAAGTCATACCGCGACTAAGACGAAGAACGTCTCGCAAAGCATCTTCCTCTCTAGCGTAAGCCCATAGACGTGTCGCACCCATAGCTGGGCCCAAGCTTGTATCATGAAGAGCGATAATGGCTTTCATATCTGACTCTTTGTGATGGCAGAAGAAAACTTGCTCATGACCCATTTCTCTAATAGTCTCAAAAAGCTTCATGGGGTTCTCCTTTATACGTAGTTTCATAACACACGTCAAAAATTGGGGATAATACCAATACCTTCGTAGTGGTCATTTGCACGCCTGTAATTAATTTGTTCCAACGCCTACACTACAGGAAACTTTTGGAGCAAACTTTGGCGTTGCTGTGGCGTGATTGTTTTGAGTCCAACGACCAAAGAATTTGCTTAAAGGCGCCAATTCAAGCATCAATTACTCAAATCGTTCTAGTGTCAGAGACTGAGTTCCATCTGATAGTGCTTTTGCCGGGTTGGGGTGAACCTCAATCATCAACGAATTGGTACCAGATGCGATCGCCAGCATTGCCATAGTAGGTACAAATTCTGATTTTGCCACTAATTGGAGGTTAATATCTTACAACCTTGTATATAATCTTTGTTTGACTAAGACAAATTTCAGTAAATTGCATGAGTTCCTTAATTCTTATAGCTAACTCAAGTTCCTTGGGTTGTGTATTTACTATTCCAAGTTTATCATTTTCTTGCGTTATTTATTTACGAATTAAAGGATTAAAAACATGTTGTTAACTTGATATTAGCACAATTATTAAAATTATGATAGTGGTCAAAGTAAAAAAATATAAAATTTTTAACTCAGCTATTTGCACATCCAAATATTTAGCCAACAACCCAATGTAGTAGTGCAGATGATCCATTCCTACACCGATATACTGCCCTAATAAATTACCGCCATGATAGCTAACTTGGTTCTCAATATCAATCAGTGGCTTGTCGGTGACAGAATTAATTTCTACTTTGATTTGTTCTTTAATCTGCTCGATCCCATCTACAATCGGCCCCATATATTGTGGTAAATAACGCAGTGAATAATGGTCCTGAATTGGATCTCCACCCCGATAGTTGTGAGAACCATCTAGTTCTTCGCAGACTAAGCGTGAATCTGCTAGTAAGTTCAGCATTTCATTACTAATGTAATCGCACGATGCTTGAACTCCTTGTACAACATCTCGATTATTGGTTAGGCGTACTTGAACACCATGACGAAATACACTAGCTACTTCGTCTATCGTTAGGTCTTGGTTGCCTACAAGTACAGTTTTACTGGAATTTACTAGGGAGGTTGCAGAAGATTGAAAGGTCTTGTTTTTGTTGAGTGATGTTGTATTCATTGAATTTCCAATTATTATTTAGATTGCACAGATGATGGACTGATTGGATGTCCTTGTTGAGAGGGTAATGGCACGCTTATAAAGCCCGACTAGTGGTCGCAGAAACTCGTGCTGCAAACTTGGGGGTAACGGTGGTGCTATGTTGTTTAGACCAACGACCAAAGAACTTACCTAAAGAGGCCATTTTTAGCATTAAGTCTTTAAATGCTTCCGGTGTTAAAGACTGAGGACCATCTGAAAGAGCCTTAGCTGGGTTAGGGTGAACTTCAATCATTAAGGAATCTGCACCAGCTGCGATCGCTGCCAAGGTCATTGGTTGGACAAACTCTGATTTCCCGGTGGCGTGGCTAGGGTCAATCATAATTGGTAAGTGAGTCAAAGTTCGCAAGACAGGGATTGCAGATATATCAAGGGTATTCCGTGTATACTGTCGGTCAAAGGTGCGAATTCCTCGCTCACACAAAATTACATTGGGATTACCTGCTGCCAAAATATATTCAGCTGACATCAACCAATCTTCAATTGTGGCTGACAGTCCCCGCTTCAATAAGACTGCTTTACCAGTAGCGCCTACTTTCTTCAATAGGGAGAAATTCTGCATATTGCGGGCACCAATTTGGATCACATCTGCTACTTCAACAATCTTGTCTAAATCAGCTGCATCCATGACTTCTGTGATAATACCCAAACCAGTAGCTTCACGAGCTTTTGCTAACAAACCTAATGCGCTTTCGCCATGTCCTTGGAATGCATAAGGTGAAGTCCGAGGTTTGTACGCCCCACCTCGTAGAAACTGTGCCCCTGCTGCTTTTACTATCTGTGCTGTTTCAACAATCATTTCCTCGTTTTCAACAGAACATGGCCCAGCAACTACAACTAAAGGATGGGTTTGTCCAAAGGTAACAGCTCCATTAGGTGTAAGTACAACCACTTCACTATGTTCTCCATAGCGGAATTCTAAAGAAGCACGTTTAAATGGTTTTTTTACTCGGATCACTTGCTCAATTAAAAGGCTAATATTTTGAATCTGCCTGGTGTCAATTTCTGCCGTTTCACCAACTAAGCCAATTACTGTTTTGTGTTGACCTTGACATACTTCTGGGGTGATTTCATAACGACTAAGTTCTTTAACAATATGTTCGATTTCTCTTAATGGCGTCCCTAATTTCATAACTATAATCATTGCTTAAAATCTCCTATTTACAACTAGGGATTGAATTATGATACCTAAACTTAAGAATCTTTTTTTTTAACCCTTCAAATAACAATCAGTCTATTATTTGAGTTTTATGCAATATATTAGAAACTTTTTCCTTGATTAGAACTTATCGAATTAATTACCCAAAAGTGTTTCTGATATTTGTTACTGAAATTTCAAAGTTTTTACCCGGATAAGCTTCTCGATTCGACGGCTAATTCTTGAAATTCATCTTGTGTTAATTTTTGCAGTATTATCTACCAAACTATTGGCAATACGCCTATATATAAAAATACTAAATTTTTCATTAGTGTGCTGCTTAGTTTTATATTTAGCATCCTTTTCAAAAAAAAACAAGCCTTATTTTTTTATTTGTATTTATTTCAGTGTATTGCATTATTTACTTAACTGACAACATCCTAAAAAATATTATTTAAATATTTTTCTTTTCTTACTTTATTTGAGTCTATTATTTTTTTATCCAAATATAAAACTTAAAAAATTATCCAGGTTAGGGATTTGCCAGAAATAGATTTTTAGAGAAAAATTAGATGTACAGAGGTTTGTTAAAGGCTAAATTGGTGTGAAAAAACACAACTATATTAAGAAAGATAAATGAGCTAAAATCGTCTTCCTTCCTGCCTTCTACCTCATTTTGACTACAAAAATTTACGCCACTCTACTTAACAATTGAATAGATTATAAAATCGTGAATGGCCGTTTAAAAGATATTTTAACATCCAAAAAATTATAGTTATATAAATTATAGGCTTACTCATTTATGGCAAATTTTATAATCGCAAGCTTCAAGGGATGATATTAGAAATATGAGTAAAAATGAATGTATAGACCTAGCAGTGCTAAGTCTCTACAAAGTTTATGGATAAACAAATTTAATTGTTGAAGATATCCATTGATTCTGCTAAATGAGATTTACTAAAGAATTCAGTGCTTAGGTAAGTATCAGAGACTCCCCTAACTACTGCTAGCTTTACTAGTTTGTAATGAAGTTAATTCTGAACGAAGTTTTGCAATATCTACTTTAAGTTCTTGATTCTTTATTTGTAGTGCTTTTAGTTGTGCTTTATAAGTATCACGCTCCACTACCAATTTTTGCAGTTCATTCTGTTGAAGTGGAGAAGAAAGTGGCAGATGATTAGTGGTTGTTTGTTCAATACTGGAAACCTCAGCCTTGGGTAAGACTAATGCCTCTACTTGATTTGTATCCCTCTGCTGACTAACTGAAGAGGCTTTTTGTTGCTGTTCTTTTATTGTTTTAGGAGTTTTATATTTTTTAATGATATTTTTAACAACCTCTGGATCAACTATCTCGCCTGTTTTCAAAATATTTATTGCTTCATCTATAGCAGCTTCAGATGTACTAGGAGCAGCTAGTTTATAGAGAGCAGTAGGAGTAATACCATTAATCAAATTTCCGATAATCGGAATTTTGGACTCAAATGCTTTAGCAACATGAATAAACTCATAGGCTGAAGTTTTTCCCATTCCGAACTCCTGTCGTAACCAAGGTAGAAACTCACCATGTTCAGTAATTTTTTGAGCTTCTAACAAATTGACACCAATACAATAAATGTCCATAGCACTTCGTTTCAGCCTACGTCGTGTGTCTTCTGCTAGAATGATTAGACGTTGTTGTTTTTCCTCTTTATTCTCAAAGTCTGACTTGCTCTTAAATACTGAAGGCGGATCAATAATTTTTTCTGACTGTGTAGGTATTACTTGGATTTCTATAGGAAAATCTGTTGACTCATGCTTACTAATTTTCATATAATTCATTCGTGCTAGCATTTGTATTTTTCCCAGAGATATTTTTGCAAAGCAGTTTTTTAGGCTTGTGATTTTATGTTTAAGAGACCATTTATAAAGTAAATCTTAAGTAGGGTGCGTTAGGCGCTCATCTTATATCATATTTTTAGTGACAAGTAATCTCAAAATATGCGCCTAACACACCCTACAATCATTTTATTTGTACTTTATAAATAGCCTCTAAGGGAACTTGTATTAAGTTACTCAAGTCAAGCTAATAACTTTACGCAACTTCTTGTTATATCTTTACAAAAGTACATAATCGATTGCTACCCCAAATACTGTTTTAAAAACACTAATGTGTTGTTATTCGTCAGTTTTGCAGCTTTTTTGCGATTGCAGAACTACTCGTACCAATTCACGATGAAGATGTACTTAATATTTCTTAAAGAATTGGCAAGTACGCCTTTTCTTAGAGAAGGGTATGGATGCGGGTGATTTTCCCAATTGGTAGACGCTTTACACCGACTTTCTTCACTGGTATAAGCGCGATCGCATCTTTATTCATAATTGAGCCATTTTGTAAAGTCGCCAAACTCCTACTTCACTATGGCGACAGCCTGATCAACAAATCGGGTAAATTAAGATAAGTAAAGAAAACGCTTTGAACTAAATGGCAGCTCTAAGCTTACAAGAAATTTCTACTCAGCTAGAAAGTCCGAATTTACGCGATCGCATGGTAGCCCTTGCTAATCTGCGTCACGTTGCAGCTGAGGATGCAGTACCTTTGATTAAAAAGGTACTAGACGACGAATCTTTGCAACTGCGATCGATGGCAATATTTGCTCTGGGAATCAAGCCAACACCAGAATGTTATTCTATTTTGGTAAAAATTCTCGAAAATGACCCTGATTATGGTATTCGTGCTGATGCCGCTGGTGCTTTAGGATACTTGGGTGATGCCAGAGCCTTTGAGGTACTTTCACGGGCATTTTATGAAGATACGGATTGGCTAGTACGTTTTAGTGCAGCTGTTTCTCTAGGTAATATTAAAGATCCTCGTGCCCGTCAAATTCTTCTTCAGGCATTGGATAGCAAAGAAGTAGTGTTACAACAAGCTGCAATCTCTGCACTGGGAGAAATTCAAGACATCGAGTCTGTAGACAAGATCCTGCGCTTTGCTGAATCAGATGATTGGTTAGTCAGGCAGCGTTTGGCAGAAGCCTTGGGAAATCTTCCCACTCCCAAGAGTGTCTCAGCTTTAAAATACCTGGAAAAAGATAATCATTTCAACGTTGCTGAGGCAGCCAGAATTGGCCTCAAAAAGCTTGAGGAAATAGGCAATCAAGCTTAATATTAAAGCTTCCTGCTACCTTTTAATAATAATTAAGTGGGAATTTTAGCATTTTGATGCAGGGTAATTTCATTCATGAATATTGAAGAGTTTTTTCACTTAAGTGCTGGTAAATGGTTTTCTCATCGTACTAGTCAACATTTGGCTTTTAACCAATCGGAACATAGCAAGTCAGATATTATCATTGAGGCGCTGGCAGTAGATCATCCAGAAGCAGTTAAGCTGTGTCAAAGTTACAACATTAATCCTAGTTCTGCTTCCTGTGCTACCAAAATTACCTGGAACGGCACAATGGACAAGGATCAAGCAAAACATAGTGGTTCAACTGTGTTAGTTTCGGTACCTGATGCGGATAATCCGGTCCAAGGCAGGTTACTCAGAGAAATAGTTGATGCCAATAAAACTCCAGTTGCCGGACGCTATAAAACTGACAGTGATGGTGCTTTGATCCTAACTATAGAGGATGAAACCATCTTCTCAGAGGAACGCCTGTGGTTTGCTAGCCCCAATTTGCGAATGCGGGTAAATGTCCTCAAGAGTTTTGGTGGATTTAGCATCACTTCCTTCACTTCTGAGATTCGTATGGGTGGCTTTCCACCAGCCGAGAAGGCTTCTGAGGCGGCTAATTCAGTATCTAGTTAAGTTCGATCGTAAAACATTCCCCCCAGAAACGGGGGGAATTAAGTAGAGATAGGTTAGGGTTAAGGAAAGTTTTGATTAAGCCTGTAATACCTTAAACCACTTATTCAAAACTGTGCTAATGGTTTTCTTAATTTGATGGTTACGACTCCACTTTTGGAATGCCATTTCATACTCTTCGCCTTTAATTTGAAAGGTATTCCAGACATCAAGCGCTACAGGCAATCCGCAGAATAGCAAAATGTACAGTGACCAAGAAATTCCGCCACCAGTGATTAAATCAAGCAGTATAAAAAAGCCATTGAAAATTGCATATTTGCTTAAACGCTTCTGAAATCTTCTGATGCGGTAGGCATCAAAAGCTTTTCGCTGTTGAACTTGGCCCTGTTGTAATACCCAATCGCGTTCTGCTAATTTTAAAGACTCAGGTGAAATTTCTAACTCAGCAGCAATTTCTAATATATGCTCATAAGAAAATTCTGTGTCTTTATCATCTGCTTGACGAGCGATCGCTAAGTGCAGAATTTGTTGGACATCTTCTTGGCTATACGAGCGGATGCTTTGAGGTTCAAACGCCGTCATAATTCTTTCTCTTATATAACTTTCAATAGAAATTTGCTGCCCGATAGATTTTAAGCAGCTATGCCAGTACTATCTCTATTATTCTTAGATTAACAAATCTAGATGCTGTCGGCATCGAATGTATGGGATTTTTAACTTTGGGCATTGGGCATGGGGTACAAGAGGCAGAGGGGCAGGGGAGCAGAGGGGCAGAGGGGATAAAACTTACTGCAACTTCTCCCTTGCTCCCCTCCTCCCCCATCTCCCCATCAATATAAAGACTCTCCAAACATCCAAGATATTATCAAATGCAGCAGATCATAATAACGAGATAACAAGCATTAACAAGGATGTAACTTAATGGTTAAACAAAATGGATCGATTCGTACCCTATCGGTTGATATTGGCGGTAGTGGTGTTAAGGCTATGGTTTTAGATATTACGGGGAATCCTATAACGGAAAGGGCACGTTTAGATACACCCCAACCTGCAACACCAGATGTTGTAATTAATGCAATTGTGGTGTTAGCAGCGGCTCAAAGTGAATTCGATCGCGTTTCGGTCGGTTTTCCTGGTGTGGTGCGGTCTGGAGTCACGGAAACAGCAGTAAACTTACATCCAGATTGGATCGGATTTGATTTGGAAACAGCATTATTAAAACACTTAAACAAGCCTGTACGGGTGATTAATGATGCAGATATGCAGGGTTTTGGTGCGATCGCAGGTAAAGGTGTCGAATTGGTGATTACTCTGGGTACGGGGTTTGGTTCGGCTTTATTTGTAGATGGTAAGCTAGTACCAAATATGGAAATGGGGCATCATCCGTTTCGCAAAGGGGAGACTTTTGAGCAGCAGTTGGGGCGTGCAGAGTTAGAAAAAATTGGTGAGAAAAGATGGAATAGGCGTTTAGAAAAAGCGATCGCATCTTTGCAACATCTGTTTAATTATGACTACCTTTACATTGGTGGTGGTGAAGCTGTGAGAGTGAATTTCCAGCTACCATTAAATGTCAAACTCATCCCCAATATCACTGGTTTATTAGGCGGTATTGCTTTGTGGCGAGATGAAAAAAGGTAAAAAGTTTTTCAATATCCACAACTGGGCGTACTAAGCGATATCTAAGGACGGCCTACGCCTACATCCTTTTTGATTAAGGTGCATCCTTTCTCAAAGTTTCAAAATGATATAAAAATTAACACAGATTAGACAAGAGAATTGCACAAACATTATGTTCAATGCCCCTGTGTAATTTTGTCATGTAGTATCTAAACTTTAACTCAAATTTAATACCGTGCAACAATGTTGTGCGGTTTCATTCTTTTGAGGTTAAAGTGTGCGCTTTCCGATAATAGGTTGAAAGAGCGGCATAAATTGTGATTGATAAAAAGTTTATAACCTCCTGTAAAATAGGAAAAAGTGTTTGAAATTAAGAGTTTTTAATCAATAGTTAAAAAACTGACTTGATGAATCCGGTAGTATTTTTACTGGCAGTATAAACTTGATAAAAGCAACATCAGCATACCAAGCACACTCCAAATATAACTAGGTAAATTTGTTTGATGGCATTCTCAGATGATCGTATAGTATGTTATTGTCTAAACCATTGATTTAGATAGTATGTCTGATAACTTGATGGCTTGATTAATGATATTAATCTGATTAAATGGAATCGGAGGTGAGTAAATATGAATATGAAAATATTATCTGGAAAAATTAGTACATGACTTTTTGATTTGGTCAGTATGTACTATCCCGAACAGCAACAATGTTGTTGGTTAAAAGAAATATTGGTTGAAGTAAAATAAACTAAAATGACTGAAATTGGCCTGATGATGACGGGCGTGTTAACAATAAGACAAGTATCTGGGAACAATTTGCCACAGCAGCAATTATTTCAAATGGAAAATGACGAAAACCAGTCAAAACAGAGTCAGTTAGAGATAACTGCTAAAGTTACACCACCTGAATTCATGCAGACAGATGGGATTTCCCAGGCTTCTCTCTCAGCGCTGAAACTAGAAAAAGAACACATACTTCAGAAAATCAGCAAAAAGAATCTGGGACTAGTTTCTTCTAACTTAGGTAAGCCTAAGAAGTCTTTTCAGTCTGGAGGTAAAGTCCGTACAAAGGCTACAGGAAAGTTCCAGAAGTTTAGTAGCCAACCTCTACCGACTCTTTATTTCGGTAGTTCTGGTATTGCTGTCAGAGCCTTACAACAGCTATTAGTGTCTAACGGTTATGCTGTGAGGGTGGATGGGATTTTTGGTGCACTAACAGAGACTGCTATCAAAGCCTTTCAAAACCAGCAGAATTTAGGAGTAGATGGAGTAGTTGGGCAACGAACTTGGAGTGCGTTGACAATTTAGTTATTTATTGATTGTCTTTAGTCATTTGTCTTTAGTCTTTAGCTAATGACAAATGACAAATGACAAACTAACGGTACTTATGCTGCTCTAATAACTGTTGCGCTCTTGGCTTATAAATTAAATAGAACAAAGCCTCGATATAGCGTAACAAATCTTCCCGATTTTCCTTTGAGGTAAAGTTCCAGAAGCCATAAATTCTTGCTAACGATAATAGCTTAGTAGTGTGAATTTTCCAAGTATAGGTACTGTAAACTCGGTCAATTCCTCGCTGGGAAATTTCATTCCAATAGTTAGGATTCTGTTCGCATTTAGTAAAGAACTCCACAACTTTTGTGGCTGTTTCTTCTAAATTTGTCGGGTTAATGTAAAATCCATTCACCTTATCTTTAATAATTTCCAATGGCCCACCAAACTGTGTGGCAAAAGTCGGTAATCCTGAAACCATCGCTTCTAAAATTGTCAAACCAAAAGCTTCAAATAAAGCTGGTTGTACAAAAATTCCCTGATGATCGGCAATGACTCGGTAAATTTCACCGGAATCAGTTTTGGTCAGGCGCACACCCAGCCACCGAATTTTACCGTGGAGATTGTACTGGTCAATAATTTGGTAGAGTTTAATAATTTCGTCACGTTCTTCATTATCACCTGATTCTTCGACGCGTAACTTACCTGCTACTAAAATTAAGTTGCAATGGTCTTGTAATTCTTTACTTTGACCGTAACATTCAGCTAAACCTGTGAGGTTTTTGATGTGGTCAAGACGCGCCATTGAGAAGAGAGGGCGTTTGTTCGGATCGTCGAGTTTGCCAAAGATTTGCGTGGGATCTTCCAGAGTAAAGAGCATTTCTGCAAGGCGTTGGCGATCGCTCTCTACTCGGTCTTTATTCTGGGTGTAGGGGAAGTAATTATTTTCGTTTACTCCCGGCGGTACAACATTAAATTTGGGACTAAATAATTCAATGCCATTGGTAACATGGTACAACTCCGGCATGGTGAAACATTTATAAGACTCGTACTGTCCCACACTATCCGGTGTTCCGACAATTTCTTGGTAGGTGCTGCTAATCACAAAATTAGCAGCATTCATCGCAATCAAATCAGCTGTGAATTGTAAAGAAAAATGATATTTATCTTCTAATTCTTGCCAGTAGAGGTTGCTGAACAAGTATTTAGATTTTTCTAAAGCATGGGCAACATTACATTGAGTAACTTTCAGCCGTCGCGCCAGCAAGAATGCAACTAAATTACCATCAGTATAGTTTCCGACTATTAAGTCAGGTGTGCCGTGAAATTCTGCCCGTAGTTCTCTTTCGGAATCAATGGCGAAAGTTTCTAGATAAGGCCAAAACTCAAACCGAGAAATCCAGTTTTGAGTCATGTTAGGGTTAAAATCCCGTAAAGGCACTCGCAAAATCCAGGCATTTTCAGTACCAAGGACTTTTTCTAGGCGTTGATTACAAAGGGTTCCATCACTATTGGGAATCAAGCGGGTGAGAATAATCACCTTTGGCTGGACATTCAATTTCTCTAAACCAGCCAGCAGAACATCTTCTTGTAGC
Source organism: Nostoc sp. (assembly GCF_036917555.1). Lineage (GTDB taxonomy): Bacteria > Cyanobacteriota > Cyanobacteriia > Cyanobacteriales > Nostocaceae > Nostoc. The sequence continues at coordinate 21,359 of NZ_JBALDD010000090.1, forward strand.
TGCTTCTCTAGGCTCTTTGCCTGGTCAAGGACGTAAACTACCTGACCGCCGGTATCGGGACGCCCTAAAACTCCCTCTTGCCCAAACCAACCGTGAGCTGACACCAAGACGATTCTAAAAATCATCGGAACACGAGAAATGAAAGCTTCTAAAGTCTGGGGATCGGCAGAATCAATCAATTCATCGAGAATATTTAGGGTTTCCTGCACTCGCCCTGCGGTGTTACCCCAACCCGGCTCAAAACCCATTGTTTGCAATTGGAACCGGAATTTTTCGTAGGGTTCATCATCGGGGCGATCGCTAACAAAAGTGATGGCTTTTTTAACTTGCTGGGAAAGTTGCTGCTGTGATTGAATGCGATCGTTGAGCAGCAACTGAACACCGTTGTAGTGGTGTAGGCGCAAGAAATTCAACAAGCTATCCAGCAATTGTTTAGAGTCTTGAAATAGTTGGCTGGAAAGATAGCGGTTGAGGTATTGTACCCCTTTACCAATATTTTTGGGGTCGCGGATGACTGGGGAGTAGTCATAAAACGGGCCGAAGTCCAATTCTAGCAGGTCGCCCTCGTTAGGATGATATTTGTTCACCAAGCGATCGCGCAGATCCAACAAATCCTGCACCGTCATCGGCTCAATGCTTAAGTCTGATGTCAACCAATAAACTTCTTGGCTGGCAATCTTAGAACGGATGATAAAACAGAAGTTTGAGTCCTCCTGAATTATTTCCTGAGTATAGTAAATGAGTTTTCCTAACTCCGAGGAAGTGTAAAAAGCTTCAGGTTTCTGGGACTTGGAGCAATACTCACTATATACATTGAGTATGTCGTTCCGCAGCAAGTACTTCTTTTCTTGTTGGCGTAATTTACTAATAAAGGAACGTAAATCACTTCTTTCTTCACTATCTAAGACTGCTTGAAGCAATTCAGACATAGCAACTCCATTAAATGACGATGTTTGCATTGTTAACTTTTTAGGCGAGACAAATAAGCCTCCACCTTTTCTGAGATACATATAAACACGAAACAACACAGATAAATTATATTTATCTGTGTACCTATAAGTATCAACTTTTTAGTAGGCACTTATATCATGTTCTACTTTACTTAAAGTATCTATGACTCAGTATTTTTTGATCTCACTAAAGGAATACAATTTTTCTTTCTTTTGATAGATGTTAGTAAATAACTGCATCATGATCTTTTGGGCACAAATTATCACGCCCTCAACTGCTTGATTTAATCTTTACAATATTATTGATCATTCTTCTAGGCATTTTTTAACAGTTAAATGTGCGTTCAAGAACTTCTGACACTCAAATTCCCGACTTCTTTAAGAAATCGGGAATCTTAATATAAATAGCTCATGCTCCAGAGAAGTATGAGCATCTGCTTAGTTCGATAGCATAGTAACAGGTTATCTATCCTTAACCCGTCTCGTAGAGAAGTAGCTTATCATAAGACATTGCACACCTAATTTTCATTTAGAAAGTAGATTTGCTTATAAACATCAACTTATTGATAAAATAATGAATTGTCGTAGATTTGTAATCCTTCCAAGTCTATGAACTCGTAGACGACAGATCGTTGCTAAAGTAATGGTTATGAATGTTCAGAACCACAACCGCTCTTTATATAGGAATCTATATATCAATATGAAATTATCTAGGGCGAACGATGGGAATTGAACCCACGAATGGTGGTACCACAAACCACTGCCTTAACCACTTGGCTACGCTCGCCATTCAACAATTTGAATTATAGCAATAATTTGGCAATCGATCAAGAGTTTTTGTTCAAGGAACGGACTTAGTTGATTTAGAGTCTCTGGAATCTAACGATTACAATGAATTTTACTTGGGAAATATGAAACCATTGACCATCATCGCGTATACTGGAGCAGCAGTAGGCCTCGCCGCCTTGGGTGTGACAATGGCGAAAACCAATCCCGGTCAGGTTGAATATGAAGAATATGCAGTTCAACGCCTGACAAAATACTTAAAAACCGATGTATGTAAAAAAACTACGAATATTATAGAAAATTTAATCCGTTTTAATTGCGATAAATTGGTTGACTCGGCTAGCCCGCAAATCCAAGAAGTTATTGCCAAGACTACAGAAAGACAAAATTACGTTATTTTTAGTGTTTATCGTACAGATTTAAAAATAAATTCTTGGATACCTTCGTACAAATTTGAAACGGTAGGAGCTTTTAATCAATTTTATACTTACACTGCTGAAGAACAATAAGGTAAGCAGTAGGGGAAGAATATAAAACAGAATTCAGGAGCGGAGCCGGAGACTCCGAAGCTCCGGTCAAAATGGGCTACACCCCGTTGCGCTAACAGAAGAAAAACAGGCTTTATACCCGGTTTTGAAACGAATAGGTGTGTAGTTTACAACTTGTAATCCGCTGTCAAAGTGATTAAAAATACTTCTGTTTAGTAATTGATAATAGTTTCAATAATTACCAGAGTACTTATGAACCCCAGCTTAATGTTAAGTAAGATATAGTAACTGAGAGTTCAAGCTTTGCCGATGTCATCTGCCTATCTGCTATTATCTCACGGAAGTCGCGACCCGCGCCCAGAAATTGCTATGCAGCAACTAGCTAGGCTGGTATGTCACAAATTGCCAAAAAATCACAACTCAGTAAATAGCGAACATTTGGTTGGCATCGCTGCTTTAGAAATGAGTCCTCAGCCTTTACACGAGCAAATTCAACAATTTGCTAAAAGCGCTTTTGGCGATTGCCCACTGTTTCAAAATGAAAATCGCCTCAAAATTGTACCGCTATTTTTACTGCCGGGAGTGCATCTGATGACAGATATTCCCGCTGAAGTAGCACTAGCACAACAGGCTGCTGGTCAAGATATGATCATTGAGTTGCAACCATATTTAGGTTCTCATCCTAATTTAGAGAAATTGCTGGCAAAGCAAATAGCTGCTATAAAAGCAGAAGCATGGATTCTCTTAGCTCATGGTAGCCGTCGCCCAGGTTCGCAAAAAACTGTGGAAGCAATGGCGGCGAGTTTGGGAGCCGTGACTGCTTATTGGGCTGGGCCTCCTAGTTTAGAATTACGGGTGAAAGAATTGGTAACTGCTGGTTATCGGGAAATTGCAATTTTGCCATACTTTTTATTCGCTGGTGGAATAACCGATGCGATCGCCACCTCAATAGAGGAGCTAAAATTACAATTTTCTGCGGTGAATTTCCAATTGGCAGAGCCACTGGGAGCAAGTGCAGAATTAGCCGAGCTAATTTGGGATTTAACAGATAGATGAACCGCACAATAACAGAGAGGAACAAGTATTTGGGAAAGGTTTATTTAGTCGGTGCGGGACCTGGAGATCCAGGACTAATTACTCTGAAGGCGAAAGGTTTGTTGGAATGTGCAGATGTAGTCATCTATGATGCCTTGGTGAGTCCGGCAATTTTGGCAATGATTAATCCCCAAGCCGAGCAAATTAATGCTGGTAAGCGTGCGGGAAGACATTCGTTGTTGCAGTCAGAAACAACTCAATTGCTGATTGAGAAAGCGCAGGATCATGCAATTGTAGTGCGGCTAAAGGGTGGCGATCCTTTTATCTTTGGTCGCGGTGGCGAAGAGATGGAAGAATTAGTCAAAGCTGGAATATCAACGGAAGTAGTGCCAGGTATCACTTCGGGAATTGCAGCGGCAGCATACTCAGGTATTCCTTTGACGCATCGGCTGTATAGTTCGTCAGTAACATTTGTAACTGGTCATGAGGCGGCGGGTAAGTATAGACCGATTGTAAATTGGAGTGCGATCGCTCACGGTTCCGAAACCATTGTAATTTATATGGGAATTCACAATCTGCCTTATATTGTGGAAGAATTAAGTGCAGCTGGGTTGAATTTAGAAACGCCGATTGCTTTGGTGCGCTGGGGTACGCGGCCAGAACAAGAAGAATTGATTGGGACTTTAGAGACAATTGTCAAACAGGTAGAGGAAACTGGATTTAGTGCGCCTGCGATCGCAGTTATTGGACAAGTAGTAAATATGCACAGTATTTTATCTGGTTGTCACCCAGTTTGATGGTTAGCGCAAAGCCTATTGTTTCGTACTCTCCGATAACCCTAGTGTATGATCAATAAGGTTATTCGGTTCTGGTGGGAGTCAGCTACCAGAGGTAACGGGGAAAGTTCGGTGTAAATCCGGCGCTGTCCCGCAACTGTGAACCAATTTGAGATTAAGGAACTACATCGAAAATCCCAAATTGAGTGAGTCAGGATGCCCGCCGAAATAGATTTATTAGTTTCACATATCTGCGAGGTACAGATGACTACTAGTGTAAATATTTCCCCAACCAGTCCCTTGGATGTTGCTGAACATACTCTATTTGTTTGCAAAACCTGTGCCAGTGTTTGGCAAAATGGAAAACGCTTAGGTGAAAGTGGTGGTGAAAAACTTCTACACGAACTTCAGCAGCTTGCACAAGATTGGGACTTACGAGATCAATTCCCGATTCAGGAAGTTGAATGCATGAGTGCTTGTAATCGTTCTTGTGTAGTCGCTTTTGCTGCCAAAGGCAAATTAACATATTTATTTGGTGATTTAGGCGTTGATGGTAGTGCCTCTGCGGTACTCCAATGTGCTAGTCAATACTATGCTAAAGCAGATGGTTCACTGCCTTGGTCAGAGCGTCCAGAAGCAATGAAGAAAGGCATTTTAGCAAAGATTCCACCTTTATCTAAATGATGCGCGTTTTGATTCTGGGTGGGACAGGTGATGCAGCAGAATTAGCTGCCAAAGTTACGACTATCCAAGGGTTAGAAGTAATCACCTCTCTAGCTGGCCGCACCCGTGAACCGTCAGTACCGCTGGGCGATTTACGGGTTGGAGGCTTCGGTGGTGTGGCTGGATTGGCTAGCTATCTGCAAGTCATGCAAATCGACTTATTAATTGATGCAACCCATCCTTTTGCTACTCAAATTTCTTTTAATGCCGCAGATGCAGCAATGGAAGTTAGAGTACCCCGTCTGATGTTAATTCGTCCGCCTTGGGAAAAAGTAAGTGGCGATCGCTGGATTGAAGTTGACAGTGTTGCAGCCGCAGCAACAGCCCTGCAAAACCAGGCACAGCGGGTATTTTTGACAGTTGGTAGACAAGAACTCGCTGCTTTTGCTCACTTGGAGAAAATTTGGTTTTTGATGCGGATGATTGACCCTCCTGGCGATGATGCTTTAGTACCACCGGGGATGGTATTGTGCGATCGCGGGCCTTTTACCCTCAAGAATGAGAGACAAATTCTGATTCAGAATAACATTGATACTATCGTCAGTAAAAATAGCGGTGGCGATGCCACAAAGCCCAAGATTATTGCAGCGCGGGAACTGGGCGTAAAGGTTGTGATGGTCAATCGTCCAGCTATACCGCCAGGGGAACAGGTTAGTAATGTTGATGCTGCTTTGGCGTGGTTATTAGATCGCTGCTAAGTAAATAGCCAAGATTGATAATACTATCTTTGTTAATTTCCGTATAATACACCGGAACCTTCTACAAGAACCGCGATCGCACTAACGAGTTCCATGAAAAATCTAGCTTTATCTGCCATAGCCCTCGCCACCACATCTGGATTAGTTTTCGGGACAATGCCAGCCGCTTCTGCTTTAAGTTGGAACTGGAATTATTCTGGTACTGGCATAGAGGCGAACGGTACTTTCACCACTAATGACACCCCTAACGATTTGGGTTTTTACTTGATTACTGGAATTACTGGTACACGAAATGGTGAAACAATTACTGGTCTGCAAGCCACTGGGACTCTTATACCAGGAAACGAACCTTTTAATGTTGATAATTTAATTAGTCTTAATACTCAGCAGTTAACAGGTGATGGTTTTGGGTATTCCACTTCGGAAGGAAACTATTCTAGTCCATTTTTCGCGAGTTTTTTGGCGACACCAGGTTATTTAGAGGTTTTTTCTGCACCGCCAATCACACCAGGTTTTGAAAATTTGGGATTGGAAGATAGTGAGTTACCCATTAATTTTTCTGCAACCATAATCACCACCGTTCCTGAACCCACTTCTATCCTAAGCTTACTCATCCTTTGCACTCTTGGCGCATTTTCAGTACTCAAACGTAACAAGCTATCTAAATTTACTCAGAAGAAGCTCGAAAAAGTTTCCTAAAACCATCAATAATAATTCAAAATTCAAAATTTTACCCTTACAGGGAAGCAAGCTACGCGTAGCGTCTTGTAGAAAAGAGAGTTTCAGATGGGAATTTAAAGCCTAATTGTAGCTTGCTTTTTGTAGGGTAACTTTAGCTAAGTACAGTTTTGCGTAAAAGCGTAGCGTTTTTAATGCAGGGGAACGCGTTAACAATGTAAGCCGACGCATTGGCATTGTAGAGTATTGCCAAATTTAATTCGCGATGAATTAATGAAATGCTGTACTAAGTGTTGACGTTCGGTCTTAAACTCTTAAATTTACGAGAAAACTTGCGATCTCTCTATAGGCTCTTTAAGATATAGCAGTTCCCAACCTTGTGAGGTACGTTTTAAAAGCTACTAACTTTGGCAAAAAAGATTTGGGTGTAGGGGCACGGCAGTGCCCAGTGGTGTCAACTTAACGTGAAATGGGCGGTTAGAAACCGCACGCCAGGTGCTTCAAGTCGGGCATTGCCCGCCCAACACACTGGCTCATCTACACAAACAAAACCCACCTCGGTGGGTTTCAAAACTTTGATTTTCCGTTAGTTTGGGGCGGCGGACGAGAGCCTGTGTAGCCGCGAATGGAATGAGTCTTGGCTTAAGTTGACATCAATGGGCACTGCCGTGCCCTACAGGTGTACCTCACGCAAACCAGAAGCGCTATATACAGATTAAAGTAATATAGCAACGGTGGTATCATTGCATCAAAATGATACCGTAATTTTGTCTAGATATAGAATTCTATTGCCCCGCCAAGGGTAGATTATTTCTAAAAGGAGTTTGCTGCAATGTCCACAACGCCAACTACTCGATTAATTTTAGAGACTTTACTCCCCCATCTCAAAGTAGCAGCAGCCTATGCCCATTTTTTACAACCAAAAATTGCTGCACTTCCTGCCAAAGAACAAGCAAAAAACTTTTTTGCTGCCGCCCTCACTGATGCAGATGTGGCTATTCAAAATCTGGTAGAAGTAGTATTACTAGGAACTTTCCCAGATATTCGCTTTTATGGTGAAGAATATGAAAGTTCTAATAACACCAAGTATTTTCGGGCTACCGAACTCGGTTCAAAAGGTGATTATTTAGTCACACTCGACCCGATTGATGGCACAAAGTTTTACATGGATGGACATTCTAATTACCAAATTATTCTCAGTATTCTAAATTCGGATGACTTTGAAGCAGTAATTGCCATTTCTCCTGCCCAAAACATTTATTTTTATGCCCTTCGAGGTGAAGGTGCTTTTAAAGGGACACTGGAAATGAACTTAGCAGCTTGTGCCCCTTTAGATATAACATCCGCCAAACCTGCTGTTTTGTTGGGATGGGGAATGAATTCCATCGCACATTTTTTAAAAGACCGATATAAAGTAATCGATATAGCAACTGATTACTCTAATGATATTCAAATTCCCAATCTCAATGGTATTCTCAGTGGCGACTTGAGTGGAGCAGTCATCAAATCGGGCAAATTTCTTGATAGTGCTGCACTCGCTTTTATTGCAAAAGAGGCTGGCTGGATTGTAACTACTCTGGACGGTTCGACTTTACCGCCACTGCATACTTGTCAAAACTATAGTCTGCCTGGATTGCTCGTAGCTGCCTCAAAATCTGTTCATCAAGATTTATTAGAAGCGATGCAAAGTATAGCTGTTTAAAGTAAAAGCAACTGGATACCGTTTTCTACGACTCATATTCTTTTGACAAAATGAAAATCTGTATTGTTGGCGCTGGTGCAATTGGTGGATATTTAGGGGCAAAACTGGCACTGGCAGGTGAAGAGGTGACACTAATCGCGCGTGGTTCTCATTTGGAGGCAATTCAAAAAAATGGGCTGAAGTTGCTCATGGCAGAGGGTTATAGCCAAATTGCTAGTCCGACTTTGGCAACGAGTGATATTCAAGAAGCTGGGCCACAAGATGTAGTAATTTTAACTGTGAAGGCTCACAGTGTGCCTGCGATCGCACCTTTTCTCCCAGCACTCTACAATCCTCATACGATGGTGGTGACAGCCCAAAATGGCGTTCCTTGGTGGTACTTTCGCAAGTATGGCGGTGAGTATGAAGGTACGCGGATTCAATCTGTCGATCCAGATGGGATTATTGAAGCTAGTATCGGTGCTGAACGTGCTATTGGTTGTGTGGTTTATCCGGCAACTGAGATAATTGAACCAGGTGTAATTAAACATATTGAAGGTGATCGCTTTACTCTTGGTGAAATCGACGGCACTAAAACAGAACGCATCCAATTATTGGCACAGACTTTCAAACACGCAGGATTCAAAGCGCCAATCCGCAATCAAATTCGCACAGAAATTTGGATTAAGTTGTGGGGAAATGTGGCGTTTAATCCCATTAGTGCCCTGACTGGTGCGACTTTAGAGGATATTTGCCGCTATCCTCTCACCCGTGAACTAGCGCGACAAATGATGTCTGAAACTCAAGCGATCGCAGAAAATTTGGGTATAAAGTTTGGCATCACTTTAGAACAGCGAATTAATGGGGCAGAAAATGTTGGCGCTCATAAAACCTCAATGCTACAAGATATTGAAGCCGGACGTGCTACGGAGATAGATGCTATTGTTGGCGCGGTGGCAGAATTGGGAAAACTTACTCAAATTCCTACACCTTATATTGATGCTATTTATGCTAGCGTCAAGTTGCTGGAGGCGACCAAATTAAAGGTTTGATTTGGCTTTTCTTGACTTTTGATAGCATCTGCAAAGCAGCGGACGGGGAGGAAAGTTTGTCTTCACCAGAGTCTTTCAGTTCCTCACCAAAACTCTGGTTTTTAGCATTATATGCGTAAAGCAGGATAAGTCTATTTGATGAAAGGTAAAAGGTCAAAATCTTATAGAGTTAGTTAATCAAAAAATGAAGTGGGGATGAGATATTTCGTATTCTATCCCTATTTAGGTTTAACTTTCCTTGATTTCTAACAGATTTAAAACTAAAACTGATGAAACATTAAACCAAAATTAATGTTTCATTTACTACAGTAATTCCTGATATCCACATAAGTATAGCAAAGATAAAACAAGTTTACTGACCGCTCAGGGAACTAAGGCAAAAGGAAGATGCAGTTTATTTGCTGTTTGTTTCAATATATCGAACATAAAACTATATCATATAAAAATACAAAAAAATTCTTATTGCTGATAGTAAGGGCATTTGATAATATGGATAAAAAATTGTCTCTTGTGAATGAAATCGATAATATGGTTGATACCGATAGAGCAGGTAGATACATAGAACAGCTTACTGGATACAAAGCTTTTATACCTAATCCTTTACCGCCTATACCCAAATTATATATTGATGATGAAATGTTAGAACTTTTATCACAAGCAGATAGAGCATTAGGTCGTTTAGATGGATCAACAGACGCTTTACCTAATCCCGACTTATTCGTGTTTATGTATGTTCGTAAAGAGGCAGTGTTGTCAAGTCAAATAGAAGGAACACAAGCTTCTTTAATAGATGTCCTTGAGTTTGAATCGCGTACAGTGGAACCAGACAACCCGCAAGATGTAACCGAAGTTGTCAACTATATTGCTGCAATTAATCACGGACTTGAAAGATTAGAAAATAATTTTCCTTTATCATTGCGATTGATCCGTGAAATTCATAAAGAATTATTGAGAGAAGGTCGAGGTTCTGAAAAGGGTGCAGGAGAATTTCGCCGCAGCCAAAATTGGATTGGTAAGGGAAGATGTAATTTGAAGGAAGCTACTTATGTTCCACCTCCACCCCATGATATGCAAGAAGCTTTAAGTAATTTTGAGAAGTTTTTACATGACTCTGCTCCAATGCCAGCTTTAATTAAAATTGGATTAGCTCATGCTCAGTTTGAGACAATTCACCCTTTTGAAGACGGCAATGGAAGAACAGGACGCTTACTAATTACTCTCTTATTATGTGAAAAAAATATATTAAAACGTCCTCTCCTGTATATATCTTATTACTTTAAAAAGTATCGGTTTCAATATTACGATCATCTCCAATCTATCAGGGATAATGGTGATTGGGAAAGCTGGCTTAAGTTTTTTCTAAAAGGTGTATATGAAGTTTCCCAGGAGGCATCTACTGTTGCTCGTCAAATAGTTAATTTAAAAGAAGATCATCGTAAAATAGTAATGGAACGAATGGGAAATCGGAAGGCAGTGAATGCTATAGCTTTACTCGAAAAGCTCTATTATAAGCCAGTTTTTAATATAGAAATGGCTCAAGAATTTACCCAATTATCATACACTAACGCTAACATTCTAGTGAGAGAATTATGTAGTATAGGAATCGTGGAAGAAATTACTGGAAATAAACGTAATCGAGCTTTTATTTATGAACCCTACCTATCTATTTTTAAGGAGTCTTAACAGCAAGGATGGAATTTTAAAATATTTTTAATTTTCGGTAACAGAGTAAAAAATACTAAAAACGGTAATTTTTAAGATGAAAAATAAAGGAGTCTTCAAGAAATATTACTTCAGTCGCCTTCATATCGTTGAAAAAATTTTGTAATAGTGACCAGTAAGGGCTATTTCGATTTATATCATCCCAAAAATAGTTACTGACTAGCTGAAGTTATATAATTATCAAGTCCATGAAGAAGAAAAAATTATGGCTATTAACGATACTGGTTGTAGCAGTAGTAATCAGCATCATCGGACATAGTAATTCTCTAAAAGCTGCTTCACCTTTAGGGAAAGACACGCTGACGATGATTACTTCGCCAGATTATCCTCCTTATGAGTTTTATGATACTAAAGGAGGCGATCGCCAAATCGTTGGCTTTGATATAGATATTGCCAAAACCCTTGCTGAAAAACTAGGGTTTAAACTTCAAATAATGGAATCTGATTTTAATGGATTAATTCCTGCACTCCAAGCAAATCGTGCTGACTTTGTAATGGCTGGGATGACTCCGACTCCAGAACGTCAGAAAAATATTGATTTTTCAATTATTTATTACGAAGCCAAAGATACAATTGTCGCTCCTAAAGGTAGCAATCTGAAGCAGCCTCAAGACTTATCAGGAAAAAAGGTTGGGGTACAACTAGGAACTATACAAGAACAAAATGCTGAGAAAATTGCGAAAAAAGTTGCAGGTATTCAGCTAAAGCAACTCAACAAAGTGCCGGAAGTAGTTCAAGAAATCAAATCTGGGCGAATTGATGCAGCAATTGTTGAGGATACCGTTGCTAAGGGATTTGCCCAAGCTAACCCAGATTTAGAATTTAATACTATTCCGTCAGAGGAGGCAAGTGGATCGGCGATCGCTTTTCCTAAAAGTTCTTCTTTTGTAGAACCGTTTAACAAAGTCCTTCAACAAATGAAAGACGATGGCACATTGAATAAACTTGTTGCCAAATGGTTTTCAGAGAACATTACCGCCAATCCTGCATCCTCAACTCCTGCCAAAGGCGGATTGAATCTTGACTTCACTAGAATTCTTCCAGATATTCCCTTTATTCTTCGGGGAATCCCTTTAACTTTGTTGTTCACGCTATTATCCGTATCCTTGGGGTTAATCTGGGGAACAATACTATCTCTATTAAAAATTCTCGGCATCAAGCCGCTTACCTGGGTTGCTAACGCCTACACCTCTGTTTTCCGAGGTACACCTTTGTTATTACAGTTGGCGTTGGTTTACTACGCAACACCCCAGCTTACAGGCTATGACATTTCAGCATTGCAGGCAGGGGTGCTAACTTTTACCCTGAATTCTGGTGCTTATATGTCGGAAACCATCAGAGGTGGGATTCAGGCGGTAGATAAAGGACAAAGTGAAGCGGCGATGTCTATGGGTGTTCCCTATTGGTTGATGATGTGGGATGTGATTTTGCCCCAAGCATTAAAGAACATTCTCCCTGCATTGGTAAATGAAACTATCGGATTGCTCAAAGATTCTGCGTTGGTGTCAACGATTGGGGTGGTGGAAATATTACGCAGTGCCCAAATTGTTGGTGCAAATAAGTATATTTATTTTGAACCACTGCTATTTGCAGGGTTAATCTACTATGTTTTGGTAATGGGTATGACTTTGGGTGCATCCGCTTTAGAAAGGAGGTTACGGGAAAGTGAGTAATGTAGTAATTCGCACGGAATTCTTATGTAAATCCTTTGGCAAACTCGACGTACTCAAAGATATTTCCACTGAGTTTTACCAGGGAGAAGTGGTTGCCATATTAGGTCCTTCTGGTTCAGGTAAGTCTACCTTTTTGCGATGCATAAACTTACTAGAACAACCCACCAGAGGCAGAATCTACTTTCATGATCAAGAAATTACCAAGCCTAAAGCAAACATCGCTAAAGTACGTCAGCATTTGGTGATGGTATTTCAACATTTTAATTTGTTTCCCCACATGAATGTGCTGCAAAATGTCACCTACGCACCCATCAAGGTGAAAGGAGTAAACAAGCAAAAAGCAGAAGAACATGGCTTAGAATTGCTTGCTAAGGTAGGTTTAGAATCAAAAGTGTCTGTCTATCCGTCCAAACTATCTGGGGGACAGAAACAGCGAGTAGCGATCGCTCGGGCATTAGCAATGGAACCTGAGATGATTTTGTTTGATGAACCCACCTCTGCCCTAGATCCAGAAATGGTTAAAGATGTGTTGGAAGTGATGAAAGCTTTAGCACTATCTGGAATGACAATGGCGATTGTGACCCATGAAATGGGCTTTGCAAGAGAAGTTGCCAATCGGATTATGTTCCTCGACCAGGGTAGTTTAGCAGAAGATACTACTCCTGACGAGTTTTTTCAAAATCCTCAGTGCGATCGCGCCAAACAATTCTTAGAAAAAATGCTTTAGAACATCAGAAATTCGCCGCTTTTTTTGTATTCCTGAAACTTTTCCAAAACGGGGCGATCGTTTGGCATTAACGTAGGTAAGTTAGCCAAATCAAAAAATTCCAGTGCCAGCGATTCTCCATCTAAGCAAGCGAGACTGCCTGACCATTTAACGGCTCGCAAAATCAAAATGAAATTTTGGACGCGATCGCCATTGGGATAAGTTACAGTTTCAAAGGCTGGGTTGGAAGAAAGCCCTACAGCTGCAAAACGCTTAACCGTTAAACCAGTTTCTTCAAAAACCTCTCGTGCTGAACATTCTTCAGCAGATTCACCAACTTCAGGACAACCGCCAGGTAGCCCCCAAAGTTTGAAATCACTCCGCTTTTGCAACAAAACGCGCCCTAAGCTATCTTCAATAATCACACGTGCACCAAATAATAGAAGTTAGGCGATCGCCCACAACTTGTCGTAACCTGCCAAGATAAGAGTCTGACCAATTCGCCATAATCGGAGAGAAAGTTTGTAAAGAAACTCTAAAGGTAGCAAATAGCGATCGCTTGAAAACAGGATAATGCATCTGAACAGGTTAATCCTTCCCATTCAACCTAGAACTATGGCATCTACACCTAAAATCCTCGCCTTTGCAGGCAGCACCCGGATTGATTCTTACAACAAAAAATTGGTAAAAATTGCGGCGGCTGGCGCTAAGGCAGCAGGCGCAGAAGTGACTTATCTAGACCTCCGCGATTTGCCTTTACCTCTGTATGATGAAGATTTGGAAGCTCAAGAAGGACTACCTGCCAACGCCCGCACTTTTAAAGACTTAATGATTTCTCATCAAGGATTGCTGATTGCTTCGCCGGAATATAACAGTTCACTCACAGCAGTTTTGAAGAACGCCATCGACTGGGCATCCCGTCCATCTCCAAATGAAGCACCTTTGGCTTTGGCTGCTTTTGCAGGTAAGGTTGCTAGTATTATGAGCGCTTCTCCAGGCGGTTTTGGTGGTTTGCGGGGATTGGTTCACCTGCGGTCTATTTTGGGAAACATCAAAGTTTTGGTACTTCCCAACCAAGTAGTAGTATCCAAAGCTTATGAAGCCTTTAATGCTGATGGCACGTTAAAAGATCCGAAACAGCAAGAATCTATTGAGCAGTTAGGCGATGGCTTAACAAAGATATTGCTGAAGCTTAACTAACTGAGTACAACGAGAAGAAACTTTTTGTTGAGTATCGTCTGAATGGTGTTGAAAGTCTGATTAAGCACAAGTTTGACAGACTTGCAAACTGGATTAAACAGATAGCCGATTTTCTCAACAAACAATCTAACTTTCAAATCCGAGATGACAAGTTCTAGTCACTGGGAGTTCACACTGTGGCTGTAAATCTCTTGTCAAAGAGCCAAGCCATCTGTCAAGCCATTTATTCATACTTATTTTCTCCAGTGTAAGAAGTAGAACGGCGTTAATAATTAAAGGTTTACATTAAGCGGATCTAGCCCTACTTTGAAGGCTTTCGCTTCAAAGTAGAGAAAAAATTTGTTTTTTACATTACTTAACATACTTTAATTTATTCCTGCCTACTTACTTAAATATTTTTGGTACTTCAGCTAATTTTTAATAAAATGAAAAGTCAGTGTTGACGCGATCGCAGAAACTTTAAACTTTAAGTTCATATCCTAAAATTGCCTTGTTCTTTACCCTGTTAGTATATTAATCAGCATAAGATAGTCGGTTAAGTTTTAATTATAAAGTTTGATGATTAATATTACTAAATTCAATAAGATTGACTTTCTTGTTTTGATTGCAATTGTGATTATTGGTCTTATACATTTGCCTTTCCCATTTGACGGAGATCAAGCATTTTTTAGGCTCGGTGCTTTGGAGATGCAACAAGGAAAGTTACTATATCGTGATTTTTGGGATGTGAAGCAACCAGGGATTTTTTACTTTTACTTTTTAGCGGGAACTTTATTTGGTTTTAACGAGATTGGCATCCATCTCTTTGAACTTATTTACATGGTGTTTTTGTCTATAGTATTGTTGCTGAGTCTAAAAAGCTATTTTCGGCATCCGATAATCGCCAGTCTAGTACCTTTGTTAACGGTTGGCGTTTACTATACTGTTTCACAGCCTTGGCATCTTACTCAAGTGGAAGCACTGGTTAGTTTTCCTTTATTCATTTGTCTTTGGCTGACTTCTGAATCTTTTAAATATGAAGGAAAGCAAAGATTTTTTCTACTTTTACTGTCAGGTTTTATTGGTGGAATTGTCCTTATTTTTAAATTAATACTTTTGCTAATATTAATTTCATTTTGGCTAACTCTTGTAATATATTCTGTACTAATCAAGCGACAGCAAATTCAAAAAGTTTTTCTAGAAATATTTATTCCAATTTTGATGGGGATTATATTTCCTATTTTATTTATTGTTAGCTATTTTGCCTGGTTTAATAGTTTACCAATTTTGTATGAAACATTCTTTTTATATCCACCTCGAATTGTTGCTAATTCCCAATTTGACCCAAGTGGGCTTTTTGCAGGAATAAAATGGTTCTTAAATAGTTTTTACCCTCTACTTTTAGCCGCTACTGTTGCAGTAGATGTATCATTACGTAAGTCTAAGAATATATTGACTTTGCTACTTGTGATTTGGTGTATTTTTGCTTGGGGTGTAATTGTTCTACAACGTGGGGCATTTTGGGAATACCATTATTTATTATTGTTTGTACCTTTAGGTATTTTAGCAACTAAAGGATTAGATGTTTTATGGGAGTCTTTAAAAAAATTGAGTTCCCCATTTACTACAATCCTGCTAATATTTTTGTTTTTCTTGCCTTTATCGAACACTCTTATAAAAAAGAGTGTTGTTCTGGTTAATAATAACTTTGCTTTAGCTGAAGATACACGATTTAAATATCAGACTGTTTTTAGAGCAAAATATCCATCTCTTCGTTCAGAGGCTGAATTTATCTCCCAACCAGGAAGTCTTCCTGGTAAGATTTATGTAGCTGGCGATCCATCTATTTACTACTTCTCCAATCGGACTCAGGCAACATCACTACGTGGTTGGGCACTTGAATATTTTCTGCCTGAGCAATGGACAAAACTTCTAAAAGAGTTAGATTCATCTAAGCCTCCTTATATCTTTATTGATTATATTCAGCAGCCTACTATCAACAAAAATTTTCCCAGAATGCTAGAATTTCTTGAGGGAAGATACCGTATTTTACGTCAAAATGATAACGGTATTTGGTATATTATTTTGTAGACAAACCACTACAGCAATCCTGAATCATTCATGAGAAACAAGATCCCCGACAACTTTTACGAAGTCGGGGATCTGCGGGTTGCAATTCTCTTAAAACCAGATAAATAAACTGTTTGTATTGCTATAACCCTTACCAATCGGTTGCTTTAGTATCATCCCAGACTTCCAATTCCAAATCGCGGAGATAAGTTAACCCGCTTTGAATTTGTGCATCTGTTCCTTGTAGTTCAAGGTCAAACCAACCATCTCCGATAGCATTGGCTCCCAAAATCGCTGCCGTGATATTCACAATCAGTCCGTAGTCAGACACCAGGCGAGAAATGACAGGTTCCTGGTGATAATCTTTAGGAATTCTGAGTCGAATCCGTTTATTGGTAAGTGTATTGTCAGTAGCCATATCTGAATTATTTCAATCCCTAATCGGGATTGGTACAGAACTACTCTTAACCCTAACGGTAATTTCCTGATAGGTACTAGGTAGATCGTACCATCTCCCATGATTTGCTTGTATCCTATTCAAAAGATAACCATAATCACTTGATTTTTCTATTCAACATCTTTAATGCGGGTTTTCCGTTCTAGAATCTCCTTCAGCAACAAGGTTACTACTGCTAACAACGCTAACAGTACAGCTGCAGAGAAAGCCGCTTCAGTTTCGTATTGTTTGTAAGCGTCTTCTACAAACAGTGGTAGGCTCTGAGTTTGGTCAGCAATGTTGCCAGATACTACTGAAACTGCTCCGAATTCACCCATTGCTCTGGCATTGGTCAAAATTAAACCGTAGAGTAAACCCCAACGGATACTGGGTAGGGTGACACGCAAAAATATCTGCCAATCTTTAGCACCTAGAGTTCTAGCAGCTTCTTCTTGATCCTTACCAAATTCTTCTAAAACCGGAATCACTTCCCGCGCCACAAAGGGCATACTCACGAAGGCTGTAGCTAGCACCATACCTGGAAAGGCAAAGATAACTTTGATATCATAGGCCTGGAGCCAAGGGCCAAACCACCCATTCCGGCCGTAAAGTAGCACAATCATTAATCCTGCAACTACGGGCGAAATCGAAAAAGGCAGGTCAATAATGCTCAAAACTATGGCGCGTCCAGGAAATTTATGACGAGCGATCGCCCAAGCTGCACATAGTCCAAACACTGTATTCACAGGCAAAGCAATCACAGCCAACAACAGTGTCAGCCAAGCTGCATGGATAAAAGCTGGTCGCGTCAGGTTGGACAGAAACGGCCCAACTCCCTTGCTGAAGGCTTGAACAAAAACGTTAATTGCCGGGATATATTGAACTAGGGCTAAATAGGCGATCGCTATACCAATTAAAACTATTGGCACCCAACTCTTCTGCTCTTTAGGCTTGGCTGTATCTGTATCAGACCCAGATGATGAGTGAAAACTTGGCTTATCTACTGTCATATCGCCTTGCCCATGCTTGTAAGAAATTAATTGCCAATAGCAGTACCAACGAAATTGATAGTAAAACTATGCCAATTACTGTTGCACCAGAATAGTCATACTGCTCTAATCGCTGGAAAATCAGCACAGGAGCAATCAAATCTTTGAATGGCGTATTGGAAGAGATAATCACAGTTGACCCATATTCCCCAACTGCACGAGAAAAACCCAAGGCAACACCAGTTAAAATTGTTGGAAATAAAGGTGGCAAAATCACTTTCCAGAAGGTCTGCCATTGAGAAGCACCCAGACACCAGGCGGCTTCTTCAATCTCATGTTCCATTTCCTGAAGTACGGGTTGCACAGTTCTCACAATAAAAGGTAGTGAGATAAATATCATTGCTACCGCTACTCCCGTGCGGGTAAAAGACACCTTAATTCCCAGTGGTGCTAGTAGTGAACCTAGCCATCCGTTATCGCTGTAAACTGTTGCCAAGGTTAAACCTGCTACCGCTGTTGGTAATGCAAAGGGTAAATCTACTGTGGCGTCAATCAAGCGCTTAAAGGGAAAGTCGTAGCGAACCAGAACCCAAGCAATCAGAGTTCCAAATACGCCATTGAGTAAGGCAGCAAATATTGCCGTAACAAAAGTTACGTTGTATGTTGCTAGTGCGATATCACTGGTTGCGATCGCCCAAAACCTAGATGGGGGTTCTGTAGCTGCTTTCAGGAACATAGCAGCTATGGGGACAAACAACATCACCGTCAGATATGCAATGGTGATTCGCCAAGTCCAAGGAACTCGCCCTAATCTCTTCCAGAATGGCGTTTTGCGTTCAACTTCCACAGAAGGAGATACAGATGTCATAGTGAAAAATTCAAAATTTAAAATTCACAAGGAGCTTTTTGCCAATGTTCGTAATTGCTAATTCGTAATTCAACCACAGACCAACTACTTTTAATTCTGGAGAAAAGAAAGTTGTGGGGTCATAATTACGAATTACGAATTACGAATTATTTTTTGGCTTGAATCTTGTCAAACACGCCCCCATCTGCGAAGAACTTCTTATCAATTGCTTCCCAACCGCCTAAGTCTGCAACTGTACCCAGAGTTTTCAGCTTAGGAAATTTGTCTGTGACTTCCTTGTTTTGAGCTAAAGTCTCATCCACAGGACGGAATCCCAATTTAACAAACTCTTGCTGTGCTTCTGGGCTATAGAGATATTTCACAAAACCTTCAGCAACTTCACGGGTTCCGTGCTTATCGACGTTTTTATCTACCACAGCGATCGGATTGTCAATGGATATATTCACATCGGGAACGACATAATCAACCTTCTCACCCTTTTGCTGTGCCAAAATAACTTCGTTTTCGTAGTTGATTAAGACATCTCCCTGCCCTTGCTTGGCAAATGTATCAGTAGCTTCCCGCGCATCTTTAGGCAAGATTGGCACATTTTTGTAAACTTTAGTCACAAATTCAGTAGCTTTAGCCTCATCGCCACCTGTTTTAATCACAGAATCCCATAGTGCTAAGAAATTCCACTTAGCACCGCCAGAAGTTTTGGGGTTAGCAGTAATCAATTTCACACCGTCTTTGGCTAAATCTGCCCAGTTCTTGATGCCTTTAGGATTGCCGGAACGAGTGACTATTGCTGCAACAGATTTGGATACAATACCATTGTTGGGAACTTCTTTCTCCCATCCTGGCTGAATCAACCCAGCCTTCTCAATCTTTGTGGTGTCTCCAGCTAGTGCCAAGTGAACAACATCTGCTTCCAAACCATCGATAACAGCACGAGTTTGGGAACCAGATCCGCCATAGCTTTGCTTGAAGGTGACAGTTTGGTTATGATCTTTCTTCCACTGTTCTACAAACTTAGGAATAATTGCTTCGTGAGCTGCTTTGGTGACAGCAAAGGAAACTAGAGTTAATTCAACATTATCTTTGCTTGCAGCCACAGGAGTAGCACTAGCACTAGGAGTTTCAGAAGCAGAATTATTCCCAGTTCCTCCACCTGAGCAGGCAGCAAGGGTTACACTCAATACAGTACCTACCAAAAAGAGTGATACAAAGCCTTTGAGCGAATTTAGTCTGAACCGATAGGTTCTATGTTCAGCGATCGCTTGTAATCTTTTCAGTGGGCGTTGCCACAAACTCATTCTATTTCCTCCACTAAATCTACAAATAATTGATGGGAATACAGTTATATAGTGTTTATCATACTGGATGATTCCATGTATCTAGTACAAACACCAAAAAACCTCATATTCTTTATCAAGAATATGGTGATTTTACCAGTTCTGTGAGGAATTAAAAATGCTTTGACTTTAAAGTATCGTTTGCAATCAAGCAACTTGCTAGGGAATTGGGCATTGATGATTTCTCCCTGCTCTGATGCTCCAATGAAAGAGTAATCAGATACTTTATACCAATTCTTTCTGACGCTGTATAAAATCAACCCTGGTAAGACAATAGGCTTAAGCAACTGGTTCTATATAAATTCACAGATAATCGGTATCACATGTTTTTAGTACGAGTTTTCCGAGTGTAAATGAAAATTTTTAGTATAAAAATTTGAATTTCGAGAATTAATCTGATAATCTCTTTCTAAAGACAAACAACGGTAATGCTATCAAATTACCGTTGTTTAATCAAGCAACTATACAACATTCAGTTTCCATGACACATCTGCAAGCCAAAAAGTTACAAGTTTCCCGCCCAGCCAAACAGCTATTTCTGCAATTAAAACTCACCTCAACTAAAACCTCTGCGTTATTATTAGCAACTGGCTTGAGCTTAAGTGTCCTTATTCCTGCTTATGCTGTGGAGAGTGCTGATAAAACTATTTCTGTTAACCAGAAGCCTCAATTGATTAGTCAAGGCGGTAAGACAGTTGAAATAACTCTAGTTTCCTACGCAGTCACCAAAGCTGCTTACCAGAAAATCATTCCTGAATTTGTAGCGAAATGGAAACGCGAAAAAGGTCAAAATATAGTGATTCGGGAAAGCTATGGTGGTTCTGGCTCTCAAACCCGTGCAGTAATTGACGGATTAGAAGCAGATGTTGTAGCTTTGGCGCTGGCTTTGGATACCAAAAAAATTGAAAAAGCCGGACTGATTCAATCAGGTTGGGAGAAGGAAGCACCAAATAACTCAATTGTGACTCACTCAGTAGTTGCCCTAGAAACGCGTGAAGGTAATCCGAAAAAGATCCAAAATTGGAGTGATTTAAGCAAACCAGGGGTCAAGGTAATTACAGCCAACCCCAAGACTTCAGGAGGTGCGCGGTGGAACTTTCTGGCTTTGTGGGGTGCAATAACCAAAAATGGTGGAAGTGAAGCCCAAGCTCTTAACTATGTTACCCAAGTCTTTCGCAATGTCCCTGTGTTACCTAAAGATGCACGAGAATCAAGCGATGTCTTTTATAAAAAAGGTCAAGGGGATGTTCTGCTTAACTACGAAAACGAGATTATCTTAGCAGCACAACAAGCAAAAACTTCACCTTCTTATGTGGTTCCCCAGGTAAACATTTCTATAGATGCTCCAGTAGCAGTTGTGGATAAGAATGTTGACAAGCACCGTACCCGCGAGGTTTCGGAAAGTTTCGTCAAGTTTCTTTTTACACCACAAGCTCAACGTGAGTTTGCCAAAGTTGGTTTTCGACCTGTTAACTCTACTGTAACAAAGGAAGTACAGAATAAATTTCCTAAGATTTCTAAGCTTTACAACGTTCAGAGTTTGGGAGGTTGGGATACTATTCAGAAGAAGTTTTTTGATGACGGCGCAATCTTCGACAAAATACAAAGTGGGCAACGCTAATATAGCCTTTTTGATTTAGATTTGTATTCAACAGCTGTTCATGAGTGCAATTTTTATGAACAGCTTGTTAAGTGTTTAGATTTTTGGTGAATATGCAACAAAATCAAATAATGTCTTGAGTGCAAGAGCAATTACTGTAATGAGAAATATACGTCGTAACCAGAGGTTGCTTAGTCTGAGGGCAACCCGCGATCCGACAATTCCTCCAATGAACATAGTAATACTCAAAATAATACCTAGTTTGTAATCAACTATTCCTTGTGTAAAGAAAATAATAGTGGCAATTAGGGAAGAAAAAATGTTGATAAACTTTGTGTTTGCTACTGCCTGCACAAATGTCATCCGAAATAGGCTGACATAAGCTGCTGTGAGTATAGTGACATAGCCACCACTAAAAAAACCACCATAAACACCAAGCGCAAAAGTTGCCAAATATCCACCAATTTCTGCTACTGGTGATGGTTTTCCTATTCTTGAAACGATTCCAGCATTCCGATTGGTGATTGAAAACACGGCAACCAAAATCATCAAAATCGAGATAATTAGAGGCATCGATTTTGAAGGTACAACTAAAACAAGTAATGCACCGATGATTGAGCCTAAAAGCGTTAGGAAAATCATTATTGGCAAGCGGTTGCGGTCAATTGCTTTTTTACCAATAAAAGGCAACGTACCACCAACACTCATAAAGGTTAATGCCAGCATATTAGTGGCAAGAGCAATACGCGGTTCTATACTCAATTGCAACATTACAGGGACGGTAATTAAAGAAGTGCTTCCTGTAATGACGCTTATAACACTTGTTAGAAAGAAAACTGTGATGAGTAAAAGTAATTGGGTAGCAGTCATTAGAGATTTGATTTTTATGTTGTTATCAATACATTTTTTCAATGTTTATTGCAGGAGACAAAAGACATTTAAAGCCGCATTTTTAAAAGAGATACGGTTTTTTTAAACTATATTAATATAAATAAAATTCAGTGTAAACTTATATTTTTATACCAATAAAAACGGTAAATTTTATATATGTTGGTAACAACTAAGTTGGATGAATTTATATAAATTGGTAAATTAACAGTGAATCGTATCCAATACTGTTCGGTTAAAGCAAAAGACGTGATGAATCGCCGTCTCTACATCATGATTTTTGGCTTATCTAAACTGTATGTATTGCAATATAGATAGCATGAAAAACAAAACCCATCTAGAAATCATCTAAATGGGCAAAATTGAACAACTATTTATTATTAACTGATTGCATATTTCAGAGGTAGTCCATCCTGAAAAACTAGTAATTCCCCTGGTTGGATTTGTGTCCAAACTTCGTTGTCAGTCAGGGGTGTGGTAGCAATGACAGCAACGCGATCGCGTTCAGTAGTCACTTCCCGAAAATCTACGGTCATGTCTTGGTCAATTAAATGGGCAGCAGCAAAGGGCGCTTGACGAACAATGTAGCTGAGATTAGTTGAGCAATAAGCAAAAAAGTGTTCTCCATCTGACAATAAATAATTAAATATACCCACTTTCGCAATTACAGCAGTAATTTCTTGCAGCACAGAGTACAGTTCCTTTATATCGGGCTTACCTTTAGGAAAGCGCGATCGCAATGTTTCTAGGATCATACAGAATGCTTTTTCACTATCGGTATCACCTACGGCTTGATAAAAGCCCAAATTTTCTGGATCAAAATCTGGCAAATTACCGTTGTGGGCAAATACCCAATACTGACCCCACAATTCTCTGCGGAAAGGATGGCAGTTGTGTAGGGCAACTTCACCCTGAGTAGCTTTGCGGATATGGGCTATGACATGGGTTGAGTGGATGGGATAACTCCGCACAAACTCTGCTACCGGAGAAGCAACAGAAGGTTGAGCATCTAAAAACATTCGACATCCCTTTCCTTCAAAGAAAGCAATGCCCCAACCATCGCTATGGTCATCCGTTTTTCCTCCCCGTGCAGAAAACCCTTCAAAAGAAAAGCAAATATCCGTTGGAACATTGCAATTCATTCCGAGCAGTTGGCACATGGATGTTGCAGCTCTCAATTTTTGACTAAGGCCTCAGGATCAAGATACTTCAGAATGCTGCATGATTCTGGAGCGATCGCTTCAATCTTAGAATTTAAGGCTGAGATATTCCAAACACTCCCCAACAATAAAGAGTCTGTTTCAAGTTAGCAACATGATACTATGCCAAAAGATGGTAGCGGCGGATATCTGGTGCAGCAGTCACTAAACCTTCGAGTTTAGCTGCTGCCGCTTGGAAATGGGGTGAATCTAGATGAGTATTCAGGGCTTCTGATGAAGCCCACTCCTCTACAAAAGTAAAGTCTGTTGGATCATATTGGTTTTGCAAAAGTTTATACTCGATCGTACCTACTTCCTGACGAGTTGGCTCAATGAGTTCCAACAATACAGCTTTTAGTTCTTCTACTTTGTTAGGTAAAGCAATAATACGGGCAACAATGCGAATAGTTTGGTTTGTCATTTATTATTTGTCATTTGTCATGGGGTAAAACAGTTCTGTTAGCGGATAGCTAGGGTTTAGCCCGTTCTTAGCAAAGACATGATAATTCCCTACTCAGCACTATTGTCGGACAGAGGGAAAAGACTTTCTCCTTCTCTGCTCCCCTGTTGCTCTGGTATTAATATTTATTAAAACATCTGCTGTAAATATTGCTCATAGCCTAGTTGTTCTAATTTTGCTTGCTTTGCAATTACTGATTCACAAAGGTTTTGCCGATATTGTTGCACTTTTTCTAGCAATTCTGGTTGATGAGTTGCGAGGATTTGTACTGCTAAAAGTCCGGCATTTTTGGCATTACCAATCGCTACTGTTGCCACAGGAATACCACCAGGCATCTGTAAAATAGAATACAAAGAATCTACACCTTGTAAGTTCCGAGTGGGTACAGGAACGCCGATCACAGGAAGGGGAGTTAAAGACGCTACCATTCCAGGTAGATGGGCAGCACCACCGGCACCTGCAATAATTACCTTAATACCCCGTTGGTGTGCAAGTTGAGCATATTGCACCATACGTTCTGGAGTACGGTGAGCAGAAACGATCGCCACTTCGCTCTCAACACCAAATTCTTCACAAACTGCGATCGCATCTTTCATAGTGGGCAAATCGGAATCGCTGCCCATGATGATACCAACTAAAGGAGTCATAATAATTCAAAATTCAAAATTTAAAATTCAAAATTATTTGAGCTAGCTTATGGAAGCTAGGTAATGCGGATCATCATCTCATCTATTGGCGTTGTTTGAATTGATTCATTGATGTTGGTTGCATTTAAAATCAGATTTAGCTCTCTTCTCGTCAGTGTGATGACCCAAGCAACACAAAATCCTGTAGATATTATCAATGCTAGAGTACCTGGTTACAAAGATTTGCAGATGCTCTTGGTTAATCAAGAGGGCATAATTGAGCAAATCTTGCCAATGGGTACAGTAGGGAAGGACATCTGTGCATCCGTGATAGATGTTGCAGGCAACTGGATTTCATTGGGTGGTGTTGATTTGCAAATTAACGGTGCGTTGGGTTTGGCATTTCCTGATTTAACGGCTGAAAATGCTCATGTACTCCAGAAAATAACGCAATTTTTGTGGGATGTCGGGGTAGATGGATTTTTGCCGACACTTGTGACAACTTCAGTAGAAAAGATTCAGCGATCGCTTGCAGTCATTGCTAATTTTACTCCCCTCTCTGTTGATGCAGAGGGGTTGGGGGTGAGGTCATCTGCCAAGATTCTTGGAGTACATCTAGAAGGCCCATTTTTGAGTTACCAAAAGCGCGGCGCACACCCGGCAGAGTACTTGTTACCCTTAACAATTGACGAGGTGAAGCGGGTTTTGGGTGATTATGCCCATGTTGTGAAAGTCATTACCTTAGCGCCGGAGTTAGATCCCACTGGTGAAGTAATTCCATATTTGCGTTCTTTGGGAATTACCGTTAGTTTAGGACATTCTCAGGCAACATCAGCCCTAGCGCAACTTGCTTTTGAACTCGGTGCAACGATGGTAACTCATGCTTTCAACACCATGCCACCGTTACATCACCGTGAATCAGGATTATTAGGGGCAGCAATTACCCATCCTGATGTGATGTGTGGTTTTATTGCTGATGGTGAACACGTTTCACCCACGATGCTACAAATATTACTTCGCGCTAGCTATCAAGAAAAAGGGCTGTTCCTCGTTAGCGATGCCCTTTCACCTCTGGGGCTACCCGATGGCGTCTATCCTTGGGACAGTCGGCAAATTGAAGTTCAAAACGGTACAGCACGACTAGCCGATGGCACTTTATCGGGGACGACTTTACCCTTACTAGTGGGAGTGCAGAATTTGGTAAAGTGGGGGATTTGTGATGTAGAGACTGCTATTTTACTAGCTACAGATGCACCTAGACAAGCGATTGGTTTGCCTGGAATTGCCAAGAGTCAACCCGCTAATTTATTGTGCTGGCATTGGGATGAAGCGACAAAAGAATTAGCTTGGCAGCGATTATTGGGCAAATTTCGCATCTAGGTAAAAGAATCAAGGTGATAGGGGAAGAAGCGTTAATATACTCAGTAAAAATGTACATTTACATTACCGAAGATGATACCTTCGGTTGGTTCAACCACTGTGGTCTATTTACCTGAAAATTGCTGTAAGATGTAGACATAAAAGTTTATTTATGATCTATTTCGAACCTTGCAAAAGGTCATTAATTGAACTTATACTCTGTTTTATTTGTTCTGTCAGATAAGTTCTTAATAAATCTAGGTTTACTGTTGAAAAATTGAGTAGTTCTAAAGCATATAGTAGGAGCGAAATACCAATAAGTAAAGCCAAAATTCTCCCAAAACAACCAGGATTTATTTCAATAAAAGCTAATTTAGATTGCCCGATGACAGCAATCGTTATAAAAACAATTCCTACTATTAAAAAGGTGCTGTTTGGAGTTAAATCTGTCATTTTTCGATTAAGATATCTCAGCACTTTTATTGTAGCTATTATTAGTTTAAATTTCTGCTCCTGCTATATGCAAAAACATAAAAATTTTGCAACTCAACATTCACCCCAACCTAATAAGGCTCTGGCTATTGCAGTATCGGTGTTGGAACTCATCGTATGCTATGATTTAGGAAGATATATATTTATTTTGAAACTTATTTAGCAATAAATAGCGTTGATTGTCTCAATTGTGTATAAATTGTTCTATTTCACTCAGATATTCAAGGAAAAACCTAAATTCTGCAAGAAGCTAACTAACTGATGTGTCTCTAGCAGAAATTCAGATATCGTGAAGTTGCAGTTGATTTAAACTCAATTTTACTTTTTACGATTTTACTGAGACTATTTAGTGGTCAAACTTTCAGCATTAAAAAGCCAAAATGTCATCACTCGTGTACTAGACGTTAATTTAGTTTATATATTAAACTACACTAAGACGATAGGAATAGTGGTTTTTTATGGAAAGCGTCCAAAACGTTAGTCAAGAGTTGAATGTAACAAGAGACACAGCACTAGAGCAATTACAACAGTCTACTCCAGTAGAGTTCAAAAAAGACATTTTCACAAAACTCAGAGGTGGATTTTTCTTAGTAGTAGGATATTTATTATCACCACTATGTTGGTGGAATGACTTACTATTCAATTTGCCAATAGCTTATGGTTTTGGATATGCATGTAGTTTACTTTCCCCAAAATTGCTTTTACCTTGTTCAATTATCGGATACTGGCTCTCTAATATTGTGGGAATTCTCTTGATGCAATTCGGTTCTAAGGACATTTTTAAAAAAGAACCTCAAGAGCATAACCTCAAAAAAGAATTGTTCACAGGTTTAATTTCTTCGACAGTTTATACCCTGTTGATTATGCTGTTGATCCAGTTGAAAATTCTTGATTCTCCTATTTTATTCTCCAACAGTTAATTTAGTTTATCACCTTTTTACAAGGAATCGATAGTATGGGTGCATATCTATACACCCATACTATGTATAGGCGTTGCATAATTGAAGTATGAATTTGAGCGATCGCGATGAAATGTCCAAGGTGTGCATCCACTCATATCCACAAGAATGGTAAAAAGTATGGTAAACAAAATCATATATGTGTTCATTGTGGTTGTCAGTTTATAGATTCCTATGAACAGTAGGGCTACCCTGAAGAAATAAAAAAAGAGTGTATAGAGATGTATGTGAATGGTTCATGATTTCGTACAATTAAGCGAGTTAAGAAAGTCCATCATACAACTGTAAGAAATTGGGTTAGAGAGCTTGGAAATACCCTACCTAATTCACCTGAATATAATGAGATACCAGAAATTAGTCAAATTGATGAGCTTGAAACTTTTGTAGGTAAAAAACAAAATTTAGTTGTGGACAGCAGTAAATAAATATGTTCCAGGAGTTATAGCTTGGGTTTTAGGAGACCGCAGTTCTGAAACTTTTAAGCTTTTGTGGCAGATAATAAACTGCTGGCATTCTTATTTTTACGTCACAGATGGTTATCCAGTTTACTCTTGTTTTATTAGGAATGAGGATCATATCGTTAGTAAAACTTATATGACACTCGTGATGTGTGAAAATAGTCGTTTTAGACATTATTTAGCTAGGCTACATCGTAAAACTTTTTGTTACTCTAAGTCTGAGGAAATGCTTAAACTCTCTATTCGATTGGTTATACATTATCTCAAGTATGGTTCCGTGGCGCTGCAGGCGCGTAGCGCCCGCAAGCTTGAGGCGATCGCATGATTCATATTTGGATTCAGGAACACCTTATGTATATATAGCAATAGGTGGAGGAGTTACGAACAAAAAAAACTGACTTATTCAAGAAGTCTGGGTTTTAAGTCTCTGGATGGAGAGCAAATCAGCTAGCAAGAAGATCAATTTTCGTCAAATTTTAAAAATTCACTTAAATTCAACAATTTTGGAGGCTCCTTACTTACAATTAATGGCAACTTACCATTCCATTTTTCTATTGCTTGCCTTTGCAGAATTTCTGGAGTTAAGCCATCACGTAATAATCTGTGTGCCTCAGCCTCTCCTTTAGCTAAATTAACTTTTGCCTCAGCCTCTTTTGTTGCTTTCAGTGCGATAAACTCTGCTCGTTTTGCTTCTTGTTCAGCAATCTGCTTTGCCTCCACCGCCTCACCAAATCGTTCTGAAAAATGCACATGAACTAGAGAAATATCATCAACAGCAACGTGATAGCTACCCAATCGTGTGGACAAGGCATCATCTACTCCACTTTTGACTTCTCCACGGTTGGTAATAATTTCTTCAGCAGTATATTTTGCTATTACTGCTTTGAGTACTTCTTCAACAGCTGGGTTAATAATCCGAATAACTACATTTTGTTCATCTCCAATTTCCTGAAAAATGGCATTTGCTTCTTGAGGGATAATATGCCAATTGAGAGCTACATCAGCGAAAACATTTTGTAAATCTTTGGAAGAAGCCTCAGCAGAAATTTCCTGTTTTTGGACTCTAATACTCAGCTTTGTCACAGTATTGACTACAGGAATAATTAAGTGAAGTCCTTCTCCTAATATCTGGTTTTGTACTTCGCCAAATTTCATTAATACACCACGTTCTCCTGCATTTACAATCACACAAGGTGAGAGGAAGAGAGTTATCAGGAACAAAAGAGCGGTCAGTTTACCGGCACTGTTGAAATTTGTAAATTTTATCATCTGTGTGAACCATGTATGCATCTTGTATAGAGATACATATTTAGGAGTTATAGGCTTCTTTCCGTCATGATTTTAGCTCGACTTGATCCAAAATTAAGAATATTCTTGACTTAATAGCAACTGCCCATTATCAAGCCGATATACACCAGTAGGTTCAATAATCGGATCACTTTTCTTCCAAAGACGGGATATAGTTTCGATACCTATCACCTCACCAGTTGTATAGGTAGAAACCAAAACACCAGGACGATTAGTGGTTAAAGCACCAGAACCTGTAATTGTAAAAGAGTTTTCTTGTCGCTTTGTGCCGCGTGAAATCCAACTATTGGCGATGCGTGCATTAGTATCGATGACTGGGTATAATCCAGTGAAGCTATTTTGAATGGAACTGGTATCAGGTACGTTAATGTTGATCGTACCTGAAACGCCTAGTTCGGAACTAGTAGTAATATCGTTTTTTTCAGTTGGCTTTGGACGCGCTTCGATACCGAAGATACCTTGCGAGTTAATTTCGACATTTCCACTGCCCCCTTGAAAGGTGTTGGCACTATATCTTGCTGTTTTCTTTGGGAATGGCGACGATGAATTTTGAGTTGATATTGACGTTACCACTATTACCACCTTTTTTATCAATACCCACGCTGGTGGAGATTTGACTACCATGGCGTAGTAATAACAAGTCTCTTGCTTGTAAGTTAATATTGCCGCCATTTCCTGAAAAAGATTCGGCGATGAATCTTCCTTTGTTGTCTAAGGTAATTGTGGGTGAGGTTACTTCGATATCACCTGCAATACCGGAACTGGAAGCAAGGACAAAAAAGCCACTAGCAGAGCCAAAATTAGTAAATCTTGCAGGAAATTTGTCAAGGCGTTCATTAAACTTTGCATCAGTACCGTTGACAAGCACTCTGTCTGTAGCATTAACTGTTATTTTACCTGCGCGTCCACTGCCTGAAGAAGCGCTAATAATTTGTCCGCCATTTAGCACTTCAACCAAGCCTGCATTAGATTGTAATATTGCCTGCATCGCTACTATTTAAAGTACGTGCATCTATAGTTGCGCCATCTATGACGCGGAGAAGATTGGTGTATACGGTAATATTTCCGCCTTTGCCTGTAAAATTAGTTTCTGTATTTACACTGCTAAAAGCGGCACTTGAAAATCTTCCACTTGGAGTAGTGCCGTCAAAGGAAACGCGATCACTAGTGTTAATAATTATATTGCCAGCTGAACCCCGCCCAACAGTATTTGTTAGCAGTTGCGCTCCCCCAGTAACACTCAAGGAACCTGTTGTAATTTCAATATTTCCACCTTTACCAGTTCTGTCAGACTGAACGCTGTTAATTATGGCGATCGCTAGATTCATATTCATCCTGAAAAACCCGACATGCAAGCTCATCACGCTTGAGATGTGACCACTCATCTTCAATGCGATTCATTTGAGGACTGTAAGGTGGTAGAAAAAAGACGTATAAACCTTGCTCTTGCCAACGTTGGTGGTGCTGGCGTGCTAAATGACTTTTATAAACAGAGGCATTATAGTGAATAATGACAGTGATTTGTCCGGTTGTCAGTAAATGATGTGCTGCACGTATTGCTTGCCAATTTATCAGCTGCACATAAGTTGGTGTTTTGAGTGTTCTAACCATCAAGGCATAGTCAAAACGGACTTTTGGTTCCCAAATACCAAAAATGTTGATACGTCTACCTCGTCACCGACTTTGCCGAATACGTTTTTGTTCTCCCTTTCGCCTATAAGTGTAATCTGTTAGGGACTTCCAGAAAATAAACTATGCCATTAATAATAATGATAATCATTTTAAGGTAGGTAAAGGGGCTGCTGACGGCAGCCCCTTTACCCCCTTTTTTGTAGTAATTTGAATAATGACGTTTGTTTTTGAATATGGCAAACGATGTCTGTGTCTATAGTATTAACTGATTGTCAGAAAAAGTTGTTGATTGAAACTGCATTTCAACTCAAAGGTTCGGCTAGACGTAAATTTATAGCACAAACTTTTACACAACTGGGTCGTGGAGGGCAACGTCTAGTCCAGAGGGAGCTAGGATGGAATCGAGACACTATTCGCAAAGGAACAAGAGAGTTACCAACTGGCATTACTTGCGTTGATAACATGAGTGGGAAAGGACGCTATAAAGCAGAAGTTCACTTGCCAAATCTCTTAAATGATATAAAAAATATAGTTGACTCCCAAAGTCAAACTGACCCTAGTTTTAAAAGTAATAAATTATATAGCAAACTCAGCGCCACTAAAGTCAGAAAGCAATTAATAGAAAAATATGGTTACAGTGAAGAAAATTTATTTACATCAGAAACAATTAGAGTTAAATTAAATGATTTAGGATACAAATTAAAAAGAGTGAAGAAAATTCAACCTCAAAAAAAATTCCTCAAACCGACGCAATCTTTGAGCAATTAGAGATAGTAAACCAAGTTGCACTACAGCTTGAGTAACTCCCAATCCTGACGCTTAACTTGTAGGTATTTTTGGTTTCGATTGAGCGCTGGACTGTAGCGTATGCGTTTCCAACACCACCCCTTTGAGCAGTTGCCGTATTTGTTCGGCTCCTAGCTCTACGTTTCGTTCCTCCAACAGCTTTTGACTTAACTGACGGGCACGCTCATCGACGATTTTGTGACAACCATTTTTTACTATTGCCTGCCAGTTTGACTCCTGCCAACTTCGTTTTTTGCCACGTCCAGGCGCTTCCCACAAACCTCCTATCCCAAGAAAATTGCCAGCGTCGAATCGTCTGCCTTACCGTCTGTTCTGCCCAATCCAAATACTCTGCTATTTGTGGTACATTCCATCCGTGTGCATTTAGGTATCCCGTTTGCAGTTGTCCCCACAAATGAACCCTGCACATCTAAACTGGCATCTTTTCCAAGCAAAATCCCATTAGGATTTATTAAAAACAAATTAGGATTAGAATTACCAAATGTGCCAAATATCCCCAAAATTTCTGAAGGGTTATTACCTGTCACCGATGCCAAAATATTTTGAATACCTGCGCTAAGACTGAAGAAATACGCCCCCCGCCCCTCGCTGATATTAAATTCTTCAAAACTGTGAAAAAGATTTATTTATTTGGCGAATTGCACCACCTGTAATTACTTCCCTCAGTTGTCCCTGAAAGTTGCTTATAGCGGTTTTCACTTGAGTGAGAGACAATCAAATGTACTATAGAGATCAAAGAAGTAAAATTTGTCACTAATGAAAGCATACTCCATAGAT
>NZ_JBALDD010000091.1:0-43070 GCF_036917555.1 Nostoc sp.
CGTAAGTGGGTCGATCATGCCTCGTAAGTGGGTCGATCATGCCTCGTAAGTGGGTCGATCATGCCTCGTAAGTGGGTCGATCATGCCTCGTAAGTGGGTCGATCATGCCTCGTAAGTCACTCCATACCAGCCTGAAGGCGATAGCTTTTTATCCGTCTAGCTCTTGTACAGCAAAGGGTTGGGCATTTTCTTCGTCCAGCGCTGCGGCGTTTTCCTCCGCAATTAAAGTGAGTGTGATTTGTCCTGCCAGTTTGAGTAGTGCGTCATCATCTAGCTGATCGCAAAGGGTAACGATCTGCTTAGGGATGTCCTCAAAGCCCATTTCTTCGCATTGGTAGGCAACAGTGGTTTGTTCGCGCACTGCCAAGAAGAGTAGGCAATTTAAGCCGATAGCCTGGTCGAAGTTAAAGTTCTCGACGTGGGTGATGATGTCATTTGGTTTTGTATCTGTTAGGCTGTTGGTCATTTAGATTTGTCTTTTGAGTGAGGAATTGTTTTTGGCGATCGCTTGCGCGTAGTGGTCGCCTTTTTACTGACTTACCTCTACTGCTAAAGAAGGAGTGGAGCTGTAGATAGTCAAGCTGTTGTCTTGGAGTACCCGCAAAAAGACTTCGGCTTCTTGCTTAGGTAACTGAACTGGCTTTGAATTACCGTCAAAGTAGATGAAAACTACATCTTCAATTCGTTGCACGTAGGCAATTTTGTCAAAGCAGAGGAAGGTATCAGATTTTAGATGTTCTAAGTGAATGAATTTGAGAGTCATAAGTTGTCGTTGATTGTTATACATTCAGCATGGATGAGAGCTAAGTACTGCTAACCCTGCGATCGCACTCGTGTAGTGGTCGCCTTTTACATTTCCCACTCCTTAAGTTCCTCCTCTGGTACTGCGGGGTAAATCTTGTTACTTAGTTCGTATTCGTTATCCCAGAATGCTTTTGCTGCTCCTCCTTCTAAATGCAATGGTTCTTCTTCTCCCAAAAAGTGGACGAAAACACCTGCCTGTGATTTGACAATGAACTTAATTGCTTGCCAGTTGAAAATGATTTCATCATTCGGTTGTTGGATGTGAATGGGTGTTCTTGGCATAGGGTGGTTGCTGACTTACGGGTGATTACAGTTTTAATTAATACATTTATCATGGATGAGAGCTAAGTACTGCTAACCCCACGACGCTACGACTTATGGGTGAATACAGTTGCCAAAAACTTTATTCCTCCTCGTCTTCTGGCAGTGGTATGTAGCTCAGAACAATAATCACCTTGCCCTCTCCTGGGTTCAAGCCGACAAAATTAAATTCCTCTTCCTCGCCGCTATCAAATTCAAACGCGATCGCCGAGTCAGCCGGAAATCCTTGCAGTTGTTCAATTAATTCTTGAACTGTAAGTTTCATGTTGCTTATCTCCGTTTGTTGATCATTACTTTTTTGTTGATCTCATTACTTCACGTCCAATTTCGTCAATTAAGCTACTGGCGAATGCCAGTTGTTCTACCTGAGTCAAATTGCTTAAAGCTGTAGTAGTTGTATTCCACGCTTCAGCCTTAACGCCTGACGGGATGCTTTCAAAATCAGCCTCAATTTTTAACGCTTTGGAAACTGCATAAAGAATAAGTAAGCCTCTCCCGAACTGATTAAATTGGCTTGCAAAATTAAAAGTAGCAGTCAAATGTTCCATACATAGTTCTTTGAAGTTGTCCGTTGTCAGTTGTCAGTTGTCCGTTCCCCCTAGCAGGTCTTTGGCGTTCGCTCAGTGCTGGCAGGCTGCTATCTCTGCCTGGTTTAGGGTAGGGTTTTATTTCTCTAGTAAGTTCACTCAGCACTAGCAGGTCTTTTGATGCCTCAATGGCGACAGGCTGCTATCTCTGCCTGGTTTGCATTGCAACTTACTTGTCAAAAATAGTTTTACCCCGGTTAAACTAGTTTGTTAATGTTAGTCTAATACTACCAGGGTTAAATGTAAACATATTGCAGGGGTAGAATGAAGGTAATGTACACGGGTAAAATTGATAATGAGAAAGCCGATGCATGGGCAGAAAAAGAAAGACCTGACCTTAACGCTGACACCAGAAGGAGTGGAGAGACTGGATGCAAAGGCCAAAGCTCTTGGACTCAGCAAGAGCGAATTAATCGAACAGATAGCCAGAGACCAAGTATCTTCAGCAGTACCGGAACAACAACTGCTGGGGGAATGATCGACCACCTGATCGAAGACTACTCTGGTCAGGTGGCACTTAAACAGCAAGAGATTCAACGTCTTAGCGATGACATAAACCGTTATTCAGATGAAGTGAAACGCCTCAGCTTCAGAATTGAAGAGTTAAAATCCCTTCGAGAAGATATCCAGAAGCAACTTCAAGAAGTCTCATGAAACCGTCCTCCCCTTTGGAGTAGACGGTTTTTTCATGGATATGTCGCCTACTTCTCAGCAGGCGACGCATCTGTGACTATTCGGGATTGAGTTGCGATTGTTTTTAGTAAAAAAATTGATACCTAACCGATGAATACCAACGCTCAAAAGAAGCTCAAATATAAATGCGGAGATTCCCTGATGCTTTTAGACAGAGAATCCCTGCATGGTGGATTGAGTTGCGCTACCAACTCAATTTATGGAAATTTTAACTTACTGGATTTTGCAAGCAATAATTTACTTGCTGCCGGGTATCTGCTACTCCTGTTACTACTACTATTACGCCAAACAAGAGCAAGACCACAAATCTAAATCCTCTCCCCAGCAACGGACCAAATACTCCAATACTTATCTCACCGATCCCAGAAATCGTGAACTACAAGCCAAACTCCTAGAGATATTACAGGGAGATGTTTCTACCGCCAAGGAATTACTGCTGCAACAGCGACGAGTATTTCCCGGCAGACACGACAACTGGTATTTGGAAAAAGTTATTTGCAACATAGAGCAGCAACTTATTGACGAAAAACTCAGAAATTACGAAATGCATTCACGACTTCTGAGAATGCTGCAAGGAGATAATGCCGCAGTTGATCGTTTGTTACGGCAACAAATAGAGACTTACCCTGGCAAACACTTCGGTTGGTATTTAGAAAAAGTAACTTACGACTTAGAACGTGATCGGCGTTAGCTAACTTTCTTATTTGAAGTTTAGCGGCGGCTGATCAACACCAAGGTCAACCGCCATTTTTATTGACCACCAACCAACAACAAAACCAATGATTAGAGCTAAATTCACCTGTCAACAGAACACCCTCGACCAGGAAACCCAGACAGCCACAGTTGTTCTCACTCCGTCCATCTCACCGATTGACGAAAACCTGACTTGCTGGAAAGCGACACCATCGGGTGAAGTTACACTCCAAATGACCAACATTGGTGGGGTAGCTTCTAAATTCCATCCAGGCGAAGACTATTACGCTGACTTCACCCCTGTGTAAGGGGTGCGATCGCGCTGAGGTGGAATGAATGATTAAACGAAGAATGTCATCAAAGTCCCTTGAGTCGAGACTTCTAGCCATCCATGAGCTAGATAAACTCATCAACTACATCCACAGCCTTGACCCAGAATTAAAACCCCACGAAGCCACATATCTGGCAGCAGTTACATTGCACGGTTTGCCAGACCTCTTCCAATGCAACCCCTTGCTAGTAGAGCGGTTCAGAGAAGCTGCGGCGGACATAAAGAATAAAAGACAAAATCCCCAACACCCAATGACCAATGACTGAAAACCTGTTAATCGACCTTTGTGAACCTTACTTGTTAGACCTAATCAGATTTCTTGCCGAATGTATGATGCTGGTGGAAAAAAATCCCCGTGAGGTAGCTGATGAAGGTGACTACGAGTTCGATTCTAATGTTATCGCTCGAATATATCAACTTGATTACTCGCAAAAAGCTGAGGTTTTAGCTGTTGCTGCCAATCATGTAAAAGCGATCGCCGAACGTGAGGAAGAATTAATAACAAATGATCAATAACCAATAAACCCATGAAAGTCAAACTAATTCACGCTCACTTCCTGATTTCTATTGGAGATTACAGCAACGAACGCATTGGCTTCACTGTTGAGCCAGAAGATGGAGACACAGTTGATTCAATAGTTTCAACCTTAAGAACTGAAGCTAAAAAAGCAGTTGGTCCCAAAGCTGACGAGCTTTATGATGCCCAATCAAGCCTACGAAACGAATGCTATGCACTTGAGAAAAAACTAACTAAAGTTCGTAGTGAGTGGGATGCGACAGCCGAATTTTTAAAAGCTCAGGGCATTAAACCAGATGCACCGCCAATGCCCCAATTTAACAACCTACTTTCTGCGGTAAAGGTTGAAGAAGAATCAGTCTCAGAAGCAGAAATAGTAGATGGCTTTTAAGCTAATGCTTTATGACTATCGAACCATACCCAAACTTCAACAACCTAATAAACCAGACAGATACCGAAATGCAGCGCCTGGGCTGGACAACAGAACAAGGTCGAGAGCATTTAGAGAAATATTACGGAGTGCGATCGCGCCTTTTGCTGACCGAGGACGAACTAGATAACTTTCTGCTGTACCTGCAACTTACTGATTCCCCAGTCCCCAACCCCTAGTTAACTAAAATGTTTGGCTTCGACGGATCAACCAAAGCGATCGTTCATTTCCTTGAACAAATCAAGGAGAACAAGGAAGGCAACAAGCTCACCCACAAGGAAGTAAGGGCTTATGGAAGGCTGATGTTGGCGCTAGTCCCAGATTTGTCGGTTGATCGCCCCGAAGAAATCAAATGCCTCCTGGCGGCAATGTCCACCGCAGGACTTCCACACTATGATCGCTCCTTTGCAGCAGAGCAAATCCTCGAATTGCTAGAGGAGCAAATGCAACGCAAGTCCAGTTGCCCTGATGGATTTTAACTAATTCACTTTCTAATGGACTTGAAAATTGCGATCTCAGTTGTCTAAAAAATTGGCTAATAATGACTTGACCCGTCACCACCTTACACAGCAAGGATTCTGACCCGTTACCTCACCCGTCACCTCACCCGTCACCAACCCGTCACCAACCCGTCACCAATGAAAAAAATGAACTCAATGGCGATAATTTTAAGATTTTGGCAGTGGGGAGCCATGCACTCACCTTACTTTGATCGCTTCATATTCGAGCTTGAAACATCACAACTCAACCTAATATTTTGCTTGCCAAAATGGGCACATCAATTACGCATAATCCGATTGTCATTTGTTTTCCCCACTGGCGTATTTACAAATGCCCCTCATGCTGCCGTTTGTGACTTTATCAATTACATGAAAACGCTAGGTATCGAAGTAGACCATAGCATCATTGATGGCATACCTTTTTAAGTACACCAATATTATTTATTAGGAGAAAGACATGATAAATAGACAAAAAAAACTGAGTAAATGCAAGGGCATTGCTCAGAAACAAAAAAGAGAAAGATTAATATCAAATCTAGTAAATGATAGCATATCTGGAGGAAGAAATGATTAACACAACTCCCTCACAGCATGATTTTCCGGTGCTAACTGCTGAATATCAGCAGTCTAATCCAAGAAACAGATTTCAATCATTTAACGAGTTTAAAGAGTTTGTTGAAACCTCCTTTATAGATGGCAGTGGCATTGATTCAGAGCTATTTAAACACTGTATCGAATTCCATGAAGACCAAGAATTTGACTATGGCGGTGAAGTTACTACCCCCATCCATGAGGCATTAAATTGGACGTTTACCCGATTTACCCAACAAATCAAAGAGCCAATGTACGCCGCTTTTTTCATGAACGAAGATGGCACAGTCTGGCAAGCTATTGTCTCACTCTGGGACGAAGAGCGTCAGCGACCTTACCGTTATAGGGCTCCCAAAGACAATGGCGATCGCGTTTATCTCCCCCCCATTCCTCCATCTACCAGAAAACGCATCGCTTCCCGCTATGGGGTAGAAGTACCGATGGATGGCAGTTTCTGGGAATGGGTTGAAACTGCTCCCCTTCCCCGTATTATTGGCGAAGGTGGCAAGAAGGGGCTATCTATGCTCAGTCAGGGGTATATCCCGCTCCCTCTCTATGGCTGTAGCTCCGGCGGACGGCAAGAACTAATTCCAGATCTGAGACGATTCAACCAAGAGAGTGCAATTTGGCTATTTGCCCTAGACCGTGACAGCAAAGAAAAAACCAGACATCGGGTTAACGCTGCCAAACGAGATTTAGGAAATGTCCTCGACAGGGATGGATTCAAGACTTACAGAGAAGATATTGTTTGGTCATCAGAAGATGGCAAAGGAGTAGATGACCTAATGGTAAACAGAGGATTTGGGGCTTTTGACTCTGCTTACAATCGAGCTATAGCTCGACTAGAGAAGCAATTTCACCCCAACAGTACATCAGACTCCAAGGAACAGAAACACAAAAACTCGCCCCCTGACCAGATGGCGAAGAAAATAGCCGAAGATTACCGCCAACTGCTGGCATTTGATAATGAAACTAAGCAATGGCGCAGATACGCGGCTGATTTTGATGGCGTTTGGTCTAATGAATCGCCGGAATACGTCGAATCAATCGTTTATAAAATTCTCGGCAATGAGGGCGCTTACAATTTTGGGCCCGATTATGTGACTGGCGTAGTCAAAATACTCCGCCACGAACTGATTGAACGCCAGTGGAATCAAGTCTCATCCCGCGATTTTCTCCCCTTTCTCAACGGAGTAGTAGAAGTTAAGACAGGTAATTTATTACCACACTCACCGAAATATCGGCTGACTTGGTGTTTACCAAGGGATTATTCGGCTCTTGGTGGAAGCTGGGAAAATATCAACACATTCCTAGAACACCTGGCGGCTGGTAATGCCGATATCAAGGAATTGCTAATTTGTTATTGCAATGCCGTCATCAAGGGACGGTACGACTTACAGAAATTTCTTCACCTAATTGGATTGGGTGGAACGGGCAAAGGAACATTCACCAGATTGCTGACTGAATTGATTGGCAAGCAAAACGTTTTAGTAACCAATCTCCCCATCTGGTGTACCAACCAATTTGAGGGAGCCAACGCTTTTGGTAAGCGGCTGGTGATATTCCCCGACGAAGATCCTTACAGGGGAACCATAGGCAGATTCCTCAGTTTGACTGGTGAAGACCAGGTTAGGGCTGAGGAGAAGAGAAAGAAATCTTTCAACTTTGACTACCAGGGAATGACCTTAGTAGTCTCCAATTTTCCCGTTTTCAGTGGCGGTAGCAGCAGCCGCGCCAAGCGTCGAACCATAACAGTTCCTTGTAACAATACTGTTCCTGAAGCCAAGCGTCAACAGCTATCTACCGTATTTGAGCCGGAATTAGCGGCATTCACTAACTACTTGCTTTCTATTAGTGACGATCGCGTTACCGCAGTCCTCAGAGGTAAAAAAGAAATTCCAGAATGTACCTTAGAATTCTGGAACAACCAAATGAAGGGCGATTCCGTGGCAGCCTGGATCAACGACAAAATTATTTTCGATGTCAACGCTATTACTTCAATTGGAAACAACAGAAACGAGGGTGCAAATGATGAACAGGTTCAAACCTTATTTGGCTCTTATGCCCGCCATTGTCAAGCCTCCGGTGACTTAGCCAAGAGTAGCAAGGTTTTTACCCCCGATTTAATAGAACTTTGTCACACAATTCTGAAATGGCCGGTAGTCAAGCACCATACCAAAACTGGCAAGTTTATTAAGGGACTGCGACTAAGAACTGTTTTGGATGTAGAAATTCCAACATACGATTACTTACTCATGGAACGGGTGACGGGTGGTGACGGGTCAGGTGATGGGTCAGGTGACGGGTCAGGTGATGGGTCAGGTGACGGGTCAGGTGATGGGTCAGGTGACGGGTCAGGTGACGGGTTGGAACCCTTGCCAGATAACGAGGTGACAGATAGTGCTGAAGTAACCGCAACTTATATAGAGGAAAAAACTGAGAAAGCAGTTCAGGTTTCAACGGTTAATGAACCAACCCAAAAACCCAATACCATTAGTTCCAAAAAAGATTTCGTTTTTTGGCTAATAGACCCGACGGTTCTTACTCTTCATATCAAGAGCCACTTTGGAGACATAGTATGTACTGCCAAGCCAGAAGCAAGGATTTTGAACAAAGCTAAGACCCTTGTTGGTTATGAATGCTCCGTTACTTGGCTTTTCCCTACTGGGGAACAAGGCAAAATTAACGGAGTAAGACTCATTCAAGAAGGACTTTTTGAAGAATACGCCAATAAAATAGCTAAGGAATGGCTTGAAAAGCAGAAGCCGTGGCAACCTCAAGTAAATAAAGATGCTATGTACGGTGGGGAATTGGTCAAAATCGTTGGACGTTGGGATAGAAAATGGCAAATAGAATTCGCTTCTGGGAGCTTCGACTTCGTGAGAGCCACTCAGCTAAGTAAGCCATGACCAAAAGCTTTCAGCTAGTAAAACGCGATCGCTTTGTGAGTAAGTAAGCGATCGCGAGTAAATCCAATGTAGTGAAATAGGTGTTATCAACCTAGTCCAGCTTACCTATCTGAGTAAACTTTGTCACAGATTTGGTGTTTAGAGAGTAG
Source organism: Nostoc sp. (assembly GCF_036917555.1). Taxonomy (GTDB): domain Bacteria; phylum Cyanobacteriota; class Cyanobacteriia; order Cyanobacteriales; family Nostocaceae; genus Nostoc. The sequence goes on from NZ_JBALDD010000091.1 coordinate 8,526, forward strand.
CGATCGCGGTTAACACTGAAGTCTTGGCAAACTTTTCATTCTTTTCGCCCTAATTTAAAGATTTGTATAAATTATTTTTCTATCAAAATCAGTACAGCTACTCAGGCTGTTGAAAATCTTTTTGGGGGTATGACTTCCTGTTTAATCTTGCCAAATGGTTAAACAGGTATATTTTAAATTAACAAAAGCAGTAATCTTTCTGGAATTCAGTCTTTGCAATATATTGATTCAGTAAAGTACTTCCTCTTTTACATAAAAGTGGAATATTTACTTATTTTTGATGGGCTAATAAAACAGAAGAGTAACTATTTAGAAATCTCTTCAAATGACAGCATTTAATCCAGCAACAGATATTCCATCTCAAATCGATACATTAGAAAAACTTGCAGCATGGTTAGGCTCGGCACTTTTTACTATCAATCCGACACTCGTCGTTATTGAGGGAGCGGGTTACACGGAACGGGCTTGCCAAGCGAACAATTATTGGGTGGCAGCTGACGCAAAGACACGCATGATCGTTCGTTTTTCCCTGCAAGTATCGCCCGATCAGTCAAGCGGCCCAAATAAGAACTGGACATATATTCAGCCGTTGAGTAACACCGAGTTACCCGCCACATTTAAGCAGAATTAGGGTGAAATTGTGAGCGAGAATCCCAGGCAATTCATTTCATTAGATTACGCTGATGCTGATATGTATGGGGCAGTTTTACAACGTCCGCCCACAGCAACCCCACTCAATCTACCACTAGGAAGATTAGAGCATAAAGAAACAAATGGCATCTTATCCCCTGGTGAACTCGCTCATTACAACAGTGAAGAAGCTAGACGAAAATCACTCGTTCGTGAGCAGGTGGAAGCACAAGCCCAAAGAGAATTAAAACTGCGAGAGCGAGAAATTGCCCGAAATGTTGCACTCCAAGGCACAAAAACGCCAGATGCTAATCCGTCAGAAGTGACTGCAAGAGATTACGAGAAAAAATTTAAGTTACCGACAAACGTTGATGAGCATCAATCTCTACCTTCTGAAGCGAAGCCACCACCAACGATTAAAGGTACTGCTGCTCATGCTGATCCGCTTGTAGAGCCAACAGCACCACCGCGATCGGCAACCATACGTGAAGGCGTTGGGAATGCAATTAGTGGTATCAGTACAGCGTTACCAAAGTCCTTGCCACAGGCAGCAGGAAGATTCGTCATTCCAGGCGTGGGAGCGACGTTGACATTCGCGGGTGCGTTAATCGCCGGGCAGTCCGTACAACAAGCTGCCACATCAACCGTCATAGTTACGGGTGCAAGTCTTGTTGGCGGTATTATTGGTACTGCTGTCGGTGGGCCGATCGGTGAGTATGTCGGGTCAATGGTCGGTGGTTTCGTGGGCAGTTATCTTGCAAATGCTGTTACACCGTTACTGTTTCCGTCTGGGACTACTCACCTGGAATCAAGTACACTAAATTACCCACCAATTAATACAGGGCAGAATGTTGGTGTTTTATACCGAGTAAGCTTTGCATGGGATCAATATTTTAATGGAAATTCTCAAGGTACGCAGTACGCAGAATTCACAAATGTTCGTGGGCCAATTAAAACAATAACACTTGGCGTTCCACCAGGGCTATCCTCGGTTGGCGGTTTCGTCATTGGTACTAACAGCGACGGCTCTGATCAAGTATCGAGCCAATCGTTGGGCTACGTCCCAGCAAGTGAAGCCAAAAGTATGCAGAATTTGTCTATTACCCGCATGGACGGAAAATCAGACATACTTGCTGGCGTGCAACAGCCACTACCACCACCAGATAACACACCTTACCGTTACAACACTTCGCCAATTGGCAATGATAATACCGTGCCGTCAGGAACACCGGCAGCTGGTATCAACAAAGGCAAGGACAAGCAAATTGCTCCTTCAATGCCTTCAAACAACACCCCAAACGGAGCGCCATTTTTCCCAGGTCACGGTGGACTTGCGCCGTCGTACCTCCCGAATCCTGAACATCAGCCATCAAATCTTGGCGGTATGTTACCGTCAGTGGGCTTGCAATTGCAAAGGATGGAATCACCAGCACCAAAACAACCATTACCTTATGCCGAGCCGGAAGATATTCCATTGCCCCGGCTACAACCAAAGAACGGACTGACGGTTACACCTGCTTCGGGTGGGGTAGTCCCAATTGAATATGCAACAATTACTCCTGCAACAATCACTCCTGCAACAATCACTGTCTCTGAAGGAACAGACGCATTAGGCAACAACGTATCAACCAGAGATAGAAATACCCTTATCACTTCTGTTCCAAGCTCAACACCTTCAACAGCGCAACCAATACCGATTAGTGACGCTAATAGTCATGTACTAAAAGCCAATGCCTACCCCATACCCAAAACACCGGAGCAAGTAGCAACTGATAAAACTAACCAAACCATAGAACAGCAAAAAAAAGATTTTGATGACCAGATAAAACGGTTAACAGCTATTGCCACAGGATTAGCAGCCCTGACACCAGCAATACAAGGAATACCGGATGCAATTGCCAAATCTCCAACAGTGCAAGCGGCAAACAGAGAAACGACCCAAGGGGCAGTATGTGAAATTGCTCAACCTGGCGGCTGCTTGGGTTCACGCCACGACCAAACACAACAACAAAATGCCCAAAACGCCAATAGATTAGATGCCATAAACACAGCGCTCAACACTGGAAACTTGGGTGCTAACGCTGATTTGTTAGCAGGACAAGCCACAATTTTAGAAAGACTTGGGCCACAAGTACCCGGTGGTCTGAGCAGCAAATTGGAACGATTAGCAAAATGGTTGCATCTTGACCGGGTTTTGAACATATTAATTTGGTGGCAAACCCTTCATAACGCTTATATGCTCTCTGCCAATTTGGGACAAACATTAACTAGTGCAATTTCAAATGTTTTAGCAGCAATCGGAATAAAAGATGCTGAAGGCAGCCCATTAGAAATTGGGGAGATTTTAGGAAGTCAATTTGACTCTCTAGCTAAAAATGTAATTGGGGAAAGTGAGTGGGGAGGCATTAAGGCAGAATACAAAAAATGGAATCGAATTTATCAAGCAGCCGCTAACTTGATGAATTCAATTCAATCTATTGGTTATTCAATTTTGAGCGCTTTAGAAGTTGTTGGCTCGTGGGTAGCTTCAATTGGTAATGCTTTGCGTAAGTGGGGTGAGGTTAGTGAAAAGGCTTATCAATGGATGAACCCTACACCTAACTTTCAAAATAAATTTTTTACAGCTTTAGAAACAACTGAAAATGTAGTTAGTCAAATTGATAGCGTTGCCTCCGAAGTTTTAAGTGTTCAAGACACAGTTACTCAAATTGGAACACAGAAAACCGAATTTCTTAAAGCACTGGGACAAGAACCGGATGGTAAAGAAGGGACAACACCACCTGAAGCAGCAAAAGTAAAAGCAGCATCTGATGTTTCCAAAACAGTTAGTGCTACAGGTATAGCTATTTCAGATTCAGATAAGGAAGCTGACGAATAATGGTATTGCCAGAAGGTTTTAATGAATGGGAGAATCTTCAAGATATTGTTAGGCTTGAACATAACAAAGCAGTTAAAACTTACTTTAAAAATCAACCTGACGATGATGTTAGCAATCCGAAATCCAGACTCAAGCATTCTTGTTTGATGAAAGATTCAGATACATCAACCATGACTTTAATGAGGATGTGGTTGTTTGAAATCACTGTCGGGCACGCCCAGTCATTGCAACGTCCCGTATACGGGTTTCCCTGGTTTGATGTTCAGTCTGAAAGGACATTTAAACCACAAGTCAAACTTTATTTTTTAGAACCATACGATTTTGAAACTCACGGCAATGAATCAACACCTCAGTTAGAAGGTGAAATTACTTTTAGATTAATGCACGAGTCTAGCGAAACTATTAGCAGAAGCGACGCTGAAAGGCTTGCTAGACAGATTAAAAATATCTTTGCTACTCCTCCCTTCCTCTGGCACAAAGGACACTTCAAATGTACCTATTTTGATACAGAACGTGGCTATGAATTAAAACTTTTAGTTCCTAATAAGGCTGAGGGAGAACGAATCATTAGAGCAGTGTTAGATATTCAAGAACACCCATTTGACCGCGATTTTTTGCAATTTATCGACAACGACCGGACTTATTCCACAAATCCCGGAACTCATCGAGTTTATGGGCGTACAGTCAAAAAATTTGTGAGGAGAAGAACGGCTCCGGTAAAGTTCAGCTTTGCTCAACTACTCGTTTGGGGTAAACAAAATCCGATTAACTTGGTTGCAACGTCTGGTTCTCGTCTTAAAAGTGTCATCGAACGAATTTAGGGAGAATCATGCCAAAAATTTGACGGACAACATATGTTATCCGGTTGGAAATAATGAGCAATTTCGTTTGCTATGACTGAAGTGTAGATAAATACACATAACAACCAAACACTGATATGGGCAGACGCAAAAGTGCAAGACAATTAGAGGAACAATTAAAGTACGCCAAGGCACGTGAGGCTTATAAGCGACCATTAAGGGAAGAAGGTGCAGTTACCCAGAGACAGCCAAAAATTGCTGTCAAGTATGCTGTTCTTTCAACATTAGCTCAAGCCGATGAGGCTTTTACCATCCAAGCCTCAAAAAAATCCATTGAATTTTTTGGGGGCAATGCAGCCCTTGGACTAGCCGCAGAAGGAACAGACCCCAAAGCATCCAAAGGATTTAAGCCTGCTCGCATCTTGGCAATGGTTAGTGATAGCAGCCCCGCAGTAATCCGAGCTAAAGGTAGCAATCGACCGTATATCCGCTACGGAGCAGGCAATATAAATAGTGGAGCGCAATACAACTACACTGCACCAATCACTGCTGATACACCTGCCAACTTAAAAGGGAAGGTAACGGGTATAGTTACCGCTAAAAAGGGTTCTCTTGGTGGTGCGTATGGGCGCATCTGGTTTGAGCCGGAAGATTACCCTTTTACAGCAAGTGGCGAATAATGCTTAACTTGTCTACTCCAGCTATTTGGTATCCTGGGCAAACTGATGAGGATGTCCAAGAAGAAATAGATTTGATGATGGTCAGAGCAAAGTATACAGTGGCCTTTATTAAAGGTGAGATTCACGCTGATACTTTCCTTGATTTCTTGGATGAGACAGGACACGACGTTTTCGATTTAGCTCAACAGTGGAATTTAGGCGATGACATTACAAGTTGACCTCAAAGCTGCCGGAGCGTGGGAACTCACTTACTACCAAAAGCACACAGGCAACCTGAACAACCGCCGTATTCGAGCGCCAGTCCTTGAACCAATTGAATTACCTTACCTAACGGATAAACATTTATTTTTGGTCGGGGCAGCGTCGAGCAAAGCTAAACCCAGTTGGGTTAGAGCCGGTTACTTTTATCAACAAATTGATGGTATCCAAATCAACGACACCATTATTTTTGAGGGATTGGGGGCAGTTCCCAGCACTGAGGTTGACTACAATCGCCGGATGATCAAGCTCAATGCAATTGAGCTTGTGCAATTTCCCAAAATTTCAGATAATTTTCGCTTACGTTTTGAAGCACTCCCTTGGATTCAAGAAATTACCCTTGGGGTTTGGGAGTACACAGGAACAGAAACCGACTCAACAGAAGAATTAATTCAAACTGTTCGAGCCAAATTAGAAACAATTGAATTCAAAATAGATAATTTATGACCACTTCACTTAGTTATTCTGCATTGTTAGAGAAGCTTCCAGCAGGCTCCATTGAATTTGTTGGAAATAATCAGTTAAAACTAAACTTAAGTTTATTGACTGAAAGCGGAAGCACTTTAACCGATGAAGTTTCTTGTGTTAAAGGTATTGTCAAACTTTTGCAAGGTTTATCTGCATTAACGAATCAAGTAAATGAAGCTCGAATTACGGCTAATTTGCCTCCAATTCAATTTGCCTCTCAACAGCTTACGGGTACGCCAGAAGCACCAGAATTTGAATTTACGGTGCGAGTCAAAGTAGATACTGCATTGTTTGTTGATAACCTTGATGACCCAACTGAATAATGATTAACAATACTCAGGAAGCTGGCGGCGTTGTCAATAAGTTTAGCAATTGTATTAATTCTGATAAGTCGTTAACTAGCAATATGTCTGACGTTGTTCTGAATGCTAACAGTGTTAGAACTTATGCGGCATTTATAAATAATTCCTCAATTGATATCACTCTTGTTTTGGGTGATAAAGCAAATACAACAGTTGGGAAAGGAATTGTTTTAAAGCCTCGTGGAGGTAGTTATGAAATTAATAGCAACAACCTCTATATAGGTAAAGTTAGCGCTATCGCTACGAATAATTGCAAACTTTCTTTTGTGGAGTGTATTGAATAATGGCTCTTTTTAATCCGGCTACAGCAACATTAGTTGAATCAACTAGTGGTACTTCAACCCCTACTACTGTTGCCTCTAGTACTACTAGCGGCATAATTCTTGCTGCTAATTCCAATCGCAAAGGTGCAACGATTTGGAATGATAGTACTGCAACGTTGTATCTAGAATTTGGTGCAACAGCCACAACAAGCGCTTTTACTGCCAAGTTATCACCGAGTGGATATTTTGAAGTTCCATTTCATTACACTGGCGTGATTAGTGGTATTTGGTCAGCTGCAAATGGTAATGCTTTGGTGAGGGAGCTAACCTAATTAATGCCTATATATTCACCACCCCTTACCATCCCAATCGATATTCGGCTTGTTGCTGAGAGTGCAGATAAATTGTTGATGGTAGATACAAATAACGAATTGTTCATAATTACTAAAGAAGATTTTTTTAATGGCTTTGTTAGCCCAAAAGAATATTTTGATAAATTAGTTTTTCTGGCTCATTTTAACGGCACAAATAATAGTACTGCGCTTGTAGATGTAAAAGGTAATATTATCACCCACTACGGTGATAGCAAAATAAGTACAGCGCAATCAAAATTTGGTAATGGAAGTTTGCTGCTAGATGGGGCAGGAGATTATTTATCTTTTCCTCACACTCCAGAAATAAATATTCTTCAAGGGGATTTCAAGCTAGAGCTTTGGTATTATCCTCTTGCCGTCACAGGATTTATTCCAATTGTTTCACAATGGAGCCAAGTTTCTGGGCGCGGAGGATTTATATTCGGCTTGTCGGAATCTTCTGTAATATTTTATTTTTCGCCTTTTTCTGGGGGCATTCCTTTATTATCTGGTGGAAATCTAGAGGCTAATAATTGGTATCATATAGCAGTTACTCGGATAGGAAATGAATTCACCTTATGGATTAATGGAGTTGTTGTTTCTGTAGGTTCTAACAGTGGTACTAAACAATTGAATAATGTTAATTTTTCTGTAGGAACCTATTACAATGAACAGAGCTTATTAGGCTCTACGGGTGCTTCAGATTGCTACGCTCACATTAACGAACTCAGAATAACAAAACCTACTCCTTTTGCTGTAACTGTTCCAACTCAAACTTTTCCTGACAGTTAGTTAGTTGTATGAAATTTGATTTAAGCTTTGCTGGTTTTATACTTTCAGTAATTGTTGCTGGATCAGGTTGGTTTTTCCGATGGAGTGATAAACAAAAATTTGAAAGGCAACAATCAACTCAAAAAGCAGTAGCAGATGCTGAGAAAGCGCTGAATGATGAGCGTGATTTTAATCACCTCCGTAATAATCAAATACAAATTTCACAAGGCATTGCAACTGGATTTAACGAAATCGAAAGCAGACTAGACCATCTTTGTGAACTAGGAATTGAGATGAAAGCCTATTTAATCCGTAACCAACGTAGTACTCGTGAGGAATAACTCTGACTCGGATTGTCTTGCTAATTCTTGTGCTTGTGTTGCCAACTTTGTCAGCGCTAGACTTATTGCTAAAAGCTCTATTTGAGATTTTCCTTTTAGTTACAAACCAAGTTTTAACTTTTGGTAGCTTTCCTTTTGAAGCCGCAGTAGTTTTTCTATACTGGTTTTACTCATTTGGGGATTCGGTGTTTTGGGTATAAATTTCTAACCACTCTTTTAAAGTTATAAATACCTCACAATTAAGGTTTTTATCCCACATCCACCACCCACCAGCTAATCCGGTGTAGAAATTCAAATCAGCAATTTCTCGAGTGGTCAAGTCCGGCGAACATTCCCGCATTTTCTTCCAAAGTACAAACTCAAGCCCAGAACACCACCTAGCTGACCACATTCTTTCTGAAAAGCTGGTCATTATGTCCCAGATAATTTGTTTAGGATCTTCTGTAATCATTGGTTCGTAGTTATGAATTATGAGTTGATTGGATTGTTGCTTGGGGCTGTCTTCGGCTTAGGACTAATGAAAATTAATCTCTATTTAGGAATTGCTTGGGAGCTAGGAATAGTATTTAATCTAGGATTTTGGATTATAAAAAGTTCTAAATTGCGATAAGCTCCACCGGGGATTCACTCTAGTAATTTAAAAACTTGAGTGCATATTTTGAGATGCCCCTGTATTGCCTCATCCCAAGTGGGGTAAAAATTCCTTTCCCCGTCAAGTCCTCCACCCATGATTAATGTTTCAAATACCATTGGTCGGGACTCAGGGTAACTACCAGGGTTTAAATCTATTCCCACGAATTTAGTTGAAATCACAGAATCGTTGAGTTCATTAAGCATGACCGTGGTTTTGGCTGACATCAACCACAAAGACCACTCCATGAAGGACTCAACAGCAACAGGAGTTTGCCCTTCCAATTTGTAGTAACTAGGCATAATTCCGTTAAAGTCACATTTTAACTGTCCAGTGGACGCGCTAGACATTCCACTGGACAGTAAGCATTTTTATTTAAATTAGTCAAAGCTTTAGTAGTGTTTATCCTTGTGAGTTGGGGCTTTCAGAGGCAGTCACCAACTCAATTTAGTCAAGAATTAGTCAAAGTCAAATTGCAGAGGCTGGAAAGAGTGGGTGACGAGGGATAAGAAAGCGCAACCAATAGATTAAGAGTTTAGTGCTCTAAATGAGTAGCATTTGAGTAGCGCGATCGCACCTAGCGATCGCTAAAAATCAGGGTAAAAACGGCTGAGTTGAGTAGCAATTAAGTAGTATGACTAACAACTAAGCCTGAAAGGACTGTATAAGTAGGGGGCAAGCACATTAGTTTAGAATTACCACCCAATTAAATCTAAATTCAAAGAGTAAAATTCTGCAAATTGTCTACATATATAGCAGTTCTCGAATGGAAGCAATACACTTTAACCTCTCTCCTAGAAGGAGAGAGGCTTTGAATCTTACTCCCCTTCCAGCAACAAAAGTTTTTCCGCTCCCCTCTCCTGTTAGGAGAGGGTTAGGGTGAGGTCTGTATTGCACTCAACCCAGAAGCGCTATATTAGGAAATCAATCTATTTGATTTTTGACCAAGAAGGGTGTGGGGTTGCAGGTTTGGGTGTAGGTAAAGAACGCTCTCCCACACCCAACTAGTACTTGCCCCTGTTTTTAAATATGGTATGGAAAAAAGAAAAAGATGTATTTCGAGACACGTATGTGCAAGAAATACAGCGCCTAGGCGAGCCGCTTTGCCTGCGGTCTATTTTGAAACCCCTGCTCTTAGCATCGTTTTCCCTACACCCCACACCCTATCCCCTACGCCCCTTTCATAGGACTTACACAACTGTCACAACTAATGGCGCAGCCACACCGCGCTGCGCTCCAAATAACTAGGCGATAAACATGGTAACGTCAAGACGTTTTAATTGCCGAGCTAAATTATTTGACAATAATCAGATCAAAAACTCCTTGACAGAGTTCTGATCCTAGTTTGGGAAATCATCAAAAAGCGATCGCCATATCTACATGAAGGTGCTTTGCATTCCTACTCTTTGCCTCCAGTGCCCCATACCCAATGCAACTTTTCTAAGTTTGTTAACCAAGATATGGTAGTGGGAATTATAAGACTAGTATAAATAAATTTTCGTCAAAATTTATGAGCGCAAAAGTTGATGGAACTTTAAGGATTGCTGGCTACCAAATCATCGAGCAACTTTATTCAGGTTCTCGTACTCAAGTGTATCGAGCAATTCGAGAATGCGATCGCCTACCAGTTGTCATCAAGCTCTTAAAACGAGAATACCCAACTTTTACCGAATTAGTACAGTTTCGCAACCAATACGCGATCGCTAAAAACCTAGATATTCCTGGCATTATCAAACCCTACAGCCTGGAAGCCTATCACAATGGCTATGCCCTTGTCATGGAAGACTTTGGTGGTGTTTCCCTGCGGCAATTTACTCAAGGAAAAACACTGACATTAAAGCAATTCCTACCCATTGCTCTGCAACTGCTAGATACTTTACACCAGTTACATCAACAGCGCGTCATTCACAAAGACATCAAGCCAGCCAACATCCTGATTCACCCTGACACGAAACAAATCAAACTGATTGACTTTAGTATTGCCTCGCTCTTACCACGAGAAACCCAGGAAATCCAGAGCCTGAATGGATTGGAGGGAACGTTAGCCTATCTGTCGCCAGAGCAAACCGGACGGATGAACAGAGGCATTGACTACCGCAGTGACTTCTATTCTTTAGGTGTGACTTTCTTTGAATTACTGAGTGGAAAATTGCCCTTTGAGTCCCATGAACCGATGGAGTTGGTGCATTACCACATTGCGAAACTTCCACCCTGCGTCTGCGATTTCAACCCCAAATTGCCCTTGATGCTGGGCGAAATTGTCCGCAAACTGATGGCGAAGAACGCCGAAGACCGCTATCAAAGTGTGCTAGGACTTAAACATGACCTTGTTACCTGCTTAGAACAGTGGCGAGAAACAGGCAAACACACCTGGTTTGATTTAGGACAGCGCGATATCAGCGATCGCTTTCTCATAAGAGAAAAACTCTACGGGCGGGAATCGGAAGTAAAGACCTTACTAGAGGCATTTGGTCAGGTTGCCAATGGTAGCTCTCAATTCATGCTAGTGGCAGGTTTCTCTGGTATTGGCAAAACTGCAGTCGTCAATGAAGTGCATAAGCCGATTGTGCGCTGGAATGGCTACTTCATCAAGGGCAAATACGACCAATTTAACCGCAACATTCCTCTGTCTGCTTTTGTCCAAGCCTTTCGTGACCTAATGGGACAGTTGCTTAGTGAAAGCGATACTCAGCTAAAGCAATGGCAAAGTAAAATTTTAGCAGCAGTCAAAGAGAACGGACAACTTCTGATCGAGGTAATTCCTGAACTGGAACAGATGATTGGCAAACAGCCTGCCATCGCTGAACTATCTGCCAGTGCAGCCCAGAACCGTTTTAATCTTCTGTTCCAACAGTTCATTCAGGTGTTCACAACCAAAGAGCATCCGTTAGTAATATTTCTGGATGATTTGCAGTGGGCAGATTCGGCATCGCTCAATTTGCTGAAGTTGTTAATGTCTCAGAGCAATTGCGGCTATCTATTCATTATTGGCGCATACCGCGATAACGAGGTGTTTGCAGCTCATCCACTCATGTTAAGGCTAGATGAAATCAAAAAGGCATCCTCCTGCATCAACACCTTAAGTCTAGCTCCCTTAAGTCAAGCAGATGTTAACCATTTAATCGCCGATTCGCTCAGTTGTGCAACTGAAAAGGCATTACCGTTAACAGAGTTAGTTTATCAAAAAGCCAAAGGCAATCCCTTTTTCACAACTCAGTTTTTGAAAGCGCTATACGAGGATGGGCTGATTACCTTTGATTGGGAGGTAGGTTTTTGGCAGTGTGATGTAGCGCAAGTGCGATCGCTTGCCCTCACCGATGATGTGGTGGAATTTATGGCACTACAGCTTCAAAAATTGCCATCCAACACTCAAGATATTTTGAAACTGGCAGCCTGTATTGGCAATCAGTTCGATTTAGCGACGTTAGCGATCGTCTCTGAAAAGTCGCAGATGGAAACCGCCTCAGACTCGTGGAAAGCATTGCAAGAAGGATTGATGGTTCCCATCAATGAGGTTTACAAGTTTTATCAAGATTCCTCATTGGTCATCGATCATTTGCAAAGCACAAATGACAACGGACAAAGGACAGGTTACAAATTTTTGCATGATCGCGTCCAACAAGCTGCCTACTCTTTGATTCCCAACCAGCAAAAACAGGTCACTCACCTGAAAATTGGGCAACTTTTGCTGAATCATACGCCAGCCTCAAAACAAGACGAAAAACTATTTGAGATTGTCAATCAACTCAATATCGGGAATAGCTTAATTGTCGATCCAGCTCAGAAAACAGAACTCGCTCAACTCAATTTACAAGCTGGACAAAAAGCAATAGCTGCAACAGCATACGTCGCCGCATTTGAGTATACCACTATAGGTATTGCAATGCTTGCACAAAATCGGTGGCAAACAGAATATGAACTAACCCTGACACTTTATGAAGCTGCCACCGAAGCAGCTTATCTAAGTGGCAACTTTGAGCAGATGACACAATTTGCAGCAGTAATTTTGGAAAATGCTAGAACCTTATTGGATACCGTTAAAGTCTATGAAATCCAAATTCAAGCTGCTCAAGCCCAACATCAATTTCTACAGGGCGTGGAGCTGGCTCTCAAGATTTTAGAGCAGTTAGGAATCCATTTTCCCAAGCAACCGGGTGAATCAGATATTGCATCGGCTTTCGACGTAACCAAATCCATCTTAACTGGAAGGCAACCGCCAGATTTAATGGCTCTACATCAGATGATAGAGTCAGACAAATTAGCCGCTATGCGGATTCTCGTAGCTGTCTCTTCTTCTGCCTATGTTGTCGCTCCAACACTCTTACCATTTATTATCCTTGAGCAAGTAAATTTATCTGTTCAGTATGGCAATACCTCAGACTCTACAAATGGTTATGCCTACTATGGACTGCTGCTTTGTGGGGCGGTAGGAGACATTGAATGCGGCTATCAGTTTGGACAACTGGCACTCAAATTACTCGAACAGTTTAATGCCAAAAAGTTGAAAGCCAGAACTTATGTCGCAGTATGCTGTAGTGTATTGCATTGGAAAGAGCCGCTCAAGAACACCTTAGCGCTTTTCCGGGAAGGCTATCAAATTGGGCTGGAAACGGGAGATTTAGAATCATCTACCATTTGTGCATTCGGTTACATCATGCACTCTTTGTTTGTCGGTAAAGAACTGGGGGAGCTAAGTCGGGAAAGTGATGCCTTCCGCTTTCAACTTACTCAACTCAAACAAGAAGGACTTCTCAGCCATCTGACTATTTTTCAGCAAGGAGTTTTGAATTTAATCGGCGATGGTGCTGAAGTATGGCAATTGGTTGGTAAGGTTTTCAATCAAGAGCAAATGCTGCCAGTCCTCCAGCACTCAGGCGATCAAACTGCGCTGTACTATTTCTATGTGAGTAAACTTTTTCTGGGTTATCTGTTTGGGAAGTTTGAACTAGCAGTGGAAGCTGCGATCGCTACTGAAAATTATCTAGGCGGTGTCATCGGATTATTTGTGGTTCCAATCTTCCACACCTATGATTCTCTAGCTCATCTGGCAATCTATTCCCAAGTTTCCGCAACAGAACAACAATACATTCTTGGGCGGGTGAGCAAAAATCAGGAAAAGATCAAAACTTGGGCTAGCTATATTCCAGCCAATCATTTACACAAGTTTTATTTGGTTGAAGCAGAACGATATCGGGTTCTGGGACATAAATCAGAGGCAATAGAATTGTACGATCGCGCCATTGCTCTTGCCAAAGAAAACGATTACATCCAAGAAGAAGCTCTCACTAATGAACTAGCCGCCAAATTTTACCTCGATTGGGGCAAGCAGCGCATAGCTGGGGAATATATGACCCAAGCCTACTATGGCTATGCTCGTTGGGGCGCAAAAGCTAAAGTCGCCGACTTAGAACGCCACTATCCCCAACTCCTCGCCCCCATCCTCCAGCAAACCCGTTTTCCCCTCTCAACTAACGAAACTATCTTTACATTGGAAAGTTTCACCTCCACCAGTTTTGCCACTTCCAGTAGTAGCAGCGTATCTGTTGCTTTAGATTTAGCAGCCATTCTCAAAGCTTCCCAAACCCTTTCTGGGGAAATCGAACTCGAAAAACTGCTTTCAGCTTTGCTGCATATCGTCATTGAAAATGCTGGAGCTGATAAATGTGTATTCATGCTTTTGGAGTCAGATCGGTTGCTAGTTCAGGCTTTAGCACAGCTTTCCCTGAGTGATGTACAGAATCAGGTTGCCAAGGTCGATTTTTACCCGATGTTGCTCAACCCACAGCCCGTTGAAGACTCAGTTGATGTACCAGTTGGCTTAATTAATAATGTCAAACGCAACTTACAACCAGCAGTAATTACTGATGCTACAGTGCATCTGCAACTAATCAATGACCCATATATTCAGCAACAGCAACCTAAGAGTATCTTGTGCAGCCCAGTTTTGCATCAGGGTAAATTGCTGGGCGTATTGTACCTAGAAAATAATTTGGCAACCGCAGCCTTTACAAGCGATCGCGTCGAACTACTAAACTTACTTTGCGCTCAAGCTGCAATTTCTCTGGAAAATGCCCGACTTTATCGAAATTCCCAGAACTATGCTCAACAGTTAACACAATCTCTAGCAAAATTGCAGGCTAGTGAAATCCGCTTCCAAAATTTGGCGAATAATATTCCTGGTATGGTGTACCAATTCCGTCTGGCGGCTGACGGTTCAACTTCAACACCCTATGTTAGCTCTGGCTGTTTTGACTTATATGGGTTAGAGCCAGAGTTGGTGATGGCAGGGACGCATAGCCTTTATGCCATGAATCATCCTGACGATCGCCCAGCTATTGCCCAAGCGATCGCCAACTCTGCCCAAACTCTCACACCCTTTAAGGAAGAATGGCGCATTATCCTGCCTTCAGGAACCGTGAAATGGATTCAATCTGCTTCTCGGCCAGAGGGACAAGCCGATGGCTCAATCATCTGGGATGGGGTGGTGATTGATATTAGCGATCGCAAACAAGCCGAAGCATCTCTAGTCAAAAAACGAGAGTTCTTGAATGCCATCATTCACAATATTACCGATGGGATTGTTGTTTGCGATGCTAGTGGGAAATTGACTCTATTTAACAAAGCAACTCGTGAATTTCATGGCTTACCAGTAGAATCATTACCAGCAGAAGAATGGACAGAACACTTCGATCTTTATCAACCGGATGGTCAAACACCCCTATCAAAAACGGAAATTCCTCTGTTTCGTGCCTTACAAGGGGAAATCGTTGAAAATGCCGAAATGGTAATTGCGCCAAAGCATGGTTCTAAAAGAATTTTATTAGCAAGCGGACAAGCGATTGTTGATCCTTCAGGTAACAAACTCGGTGCAGTAGTTGTGATGCGAGATATTAGCGATCGCAAACAAGCTGAACTTGCCTTGCAGCAAAAATCACAAGACTTAGAACAAGCGCTAACTGATCTGCAAAACACCCAATTACAAATGGTGCAAAGCGAAAAAATGTCTGCACTAGGCAACTTAGTTGCTGGTGTGGCTCACGAAATGAATAATCCTCTTGGTTTTATTGCTGCCAGTCTCAAACAAGCTAAACCTACCATCGCTGATATTGTTGGACACTTAAAGCTTTATCAAGAAAATTTACCCCACAAAAATGATGAAATCAAAGACCATGCCGAAGAAATTGACTTGGATTATAGCTTAGAAGACTTGCCCAAGATAATTGATGCCATGTCGATGGCGTGCGATCGCCTGAAAAATATCAGCACCAGTTTACGAACTTTCTCGCGTGCCGATAAAGATTATAAAGTACCGTTTAATATTCACCAAGGCATCGACAGCACGATTTTAATTTTGAAACATCGTCTCAAGGCTAACGAGCAACGTCCAGCAATTGAAGTGATAACTAAATACAGCACTTTACCTCAAGTTGAGTGTTTTCCTGGACAATTAAATCAAGTATTTATGAATCTACTAGCAAATGCTATTGATGCCTTAGAGGAATCGAATCTTGGCCGAAGTTTTGACGAAATTAAAGCAAATCCAAACTGTATTACAATTACAACTACACTAAAAAATAATCTAGTTATAATTACAATCGCCGATAATGCAAAGGGTATAGATGAAGAGGTAAAACAAAAAATATTTGACCATTTATTTACGACAAAAGCTGTCGGTAAAGGCACAGGCTTAGGATTGGCGATCGCTCGTCAAATTATTGTAGAAAAACATGGCGGAGCGATCGTGGTGAATTCCCAACTTGGCGAAGGAACTGAATTTGTGATTCAGCTACCGTTATCGGCATAACTAAATCTTATTTGGTAGTTATGGTATCAGATGGAGTCTAAATCCCCACCTGATTTGTCTCCTTGTCCCCTTATTCAAACCTTACCCACCACCACCGAATTTTTCTTCAAAAGTTCGACTGCTGCTTGATATTGTAGATCCGCTTCCGTGCCAATCTGTTCGCGGTTAATGGCTGGTTGGGAAATAACTTTATCCGGCTTAATACCTAGTTTGTTAATATCCCGGTGTTCAGGAGTTTCATACTTAGCAATTGTCACTGCCAAGCCCGAACCATCTGATAATTCAAACAAGGATTGAATTAATCCCTTGCCAAAGGTGGTTTCGCCTACCAACTGGGCGCGATGGTTATCTTGGAGTGCGCCAGCGAGAATCTCACTGGCACTAGCAGTTCCTTGATTCACCAAAATCACCAGAGGATCTTTGGTCAGGGCTGGCCCAAGGGCTTCAAAACTACCCTGAATGCCTTGTCGGTTAACAGTGTAGACGATAATCCCAGAGTCTAACCACAGACGGGCGATTTCAATTCCTGATTGCAATAATCCCCCAGGATTATTTCGTAAATCTAGAATGTAGGCAGCAGCGCCTTTTTTTTCTAGACTAGAAATAGCGTGTGCCAATTCCATTGAAGCGTTGGCATTAAATTGTGTAAGACCTAGGTAGCCAATGGGTGTACCCTCAGCAGAAACACGCAAATCTGAAACCACAGGGTTAAGAGCAATGCGATCGCGTGTCAGTCTAATTTCCGTTTCTGCCTTTCCGTCTCGTTCGATCAAAAGAGTAACAAGGCTGCCACTTGGCCCGCGCATTCTGGTTGCAGCTTCATCAAGGGTGAAATTTTCTGTGGAAACACCTTCAATTTTGAGAATGCGATCGCGTGGTCGAATCCCCGCTTTATCTGCCGGTGAACCGGCGATGGGAGCCACTACTTCCAACTTCCCATTCTCAGGATTCAGGGCAATTTGCAATCCTACCCCAGTCAGTTCCCCAGAAGTATTGACCTGCAAGCTGCGGTACTGTTCTGGATCTAAAAAACGGGTAAAAGGATCGTCGAGGCTCTTGAGCATCTTCCCAATTGCCGCATAACTGGCATTTGAGTCTGCCAGTGGCTTCTCTAGAACCTTTTGCCTGACAGCCGCCCAGTTTTGATGATTAAACGTTTCATCTAGATAAGTACGATTAACAATTCGCCAAACTTCCGAAACCAGCTTTTGTTCCCCAGTCAAAGCCAGTGCTGGCTGAGTGAGCGTACCCAACACCAAGCAAAATGCCATTAACAATGAAAATCCAACCCGAAAGACTTGTTTGTTCATGAACCCCATTATCAATTCCACCTCAACCCAAATTGCCTAGATAATGCCCACTTCCTCTGTTGTTGATGAAATCTATCTCTCGATTATGTTACTTTTTTTATAGAAGTGGTGCATTTTTCTCATCAAGTTGTTCAGTCAACTGATGCATCGTATCCACTCACCAAAGGATAAAATCTACTTTGTGTCCACCATTTTGTGTGTAGGGGCGTAAAGAGATCGCAATATATTCCATCTTTACAGAGTGTAAAGTTTCTGAAGTCTCTTAGCACGCCAAAAGCCCAAAAGCCAACAAAAAAACTCCCCTTTACTAAAATCCCAAAATTACTAGTTGGGAGAGAAGTCTGAGCGAAGGCTTCTGCCGATTCAGAACTTCGGGATTTATCAACCGCAACCGACTTTTAGGAACTTGAGATTGTATGGCCAACGTTTCCGACTGGTTTGAGGAACGCCTGGAGATTCAGGCACTCGCCGAAGACGTCACTAGCAAGTACGTCCCTCCCCACGTCAATATTTTTTACTGCCTGGGTGGAATTACCCTGGTTTGCTTTCTTATCCAGTTTGCCACTGGATTTGCCATGACGTTCTACTACAGGCCAACAGTCACTGAAGCTTTTTCCTCAGTGGAGTACATCATGAATGAAGTAAACTTCGGTTGGCTAATTCGCTCCATCCATCGCTGGTCTGCCAGCATGATGGTATTGATGATGATTTTGCACACCTTCCGGGTTTACCTGACTGGTGGTTTCAAAAAGCCCCGCGAATTGACCTGGATAAGTGGTGTGATCCTAGCTGTGATTACCGTTTCCTTCGGAGTCACCGGCTATTCCCTACCTTGGGATCAAGTTGGCTACTGGGCTGTGAAAATCGTTAGCGGCGTACCAGAAGCGATTCCCGTGGTTGGAGTTCTGATTTCCGACCTGCTGCGCGGCGGTTCTAGTGTTGGTCAAGCAACACTAACTCGTTACTACAGCGCACACACATTTGTACTGCCTTGGTTGATTGCAGTATTCATGCTGTTTCACTTCTTGATGATCCGCAAGCAAGGCATTTCCGGGCCTTTGTAATCTCAGCTATTAGTGAAAGGCAACATTTGTTAGTTTTCAGATCGAGTTGTTTGTTTTAAACTTATGAAACACAATAAATGAATGGCACATAAGTTCCAAAAAAAAATACTTGTATCTGAAGCCTCAAGCGATAGAAAACCTTCAGGCGGATGACTGTAGATATGAAGCGCTGTTTCTTGCCTGTTGGTTGCCTAGTAGCTGATAGCTTTCACAAATGCTTTAATTGAACTTAAGCAGGAGAGCACATTTCAAAATGTCAACACAAAAAAAACCTGACCTGAGCGATCCTCAGTTAAGAGCCAAACTCGCTAAAGGCATGGGTCACAACTACTATGGTGAACCCGCTTGGCCTAATGACTTACTTTACGTCTTTCCAATTGTGATCATGGGTTCCTTCGCTGCGATTGTGGCTCTAGCTGTGCTAGATCCCGCAATGACCGGTGAACCAGCAAATCCTTTCGCCACACCATTGGAAATTTTACCAGAGTGGTACTTGTATCCAGTTTTCCAAATTTTGCGATCGCTTCCTAACAAACTTTTAGGAGTGTTAGCAATGGGTTCCGTACCAGTAGGTCTAATCCTTATTCCCTTTATTGAGAACGTGAATAAGTTCCAAAACCCCTTCCGCCGTCCAGTTGCAACCACAGTATTCCTCGTTGGTACTCTTGTCACCTTGTGGCTGGGTATTGGTGCTGCTTTGCCATTGGATAAATCTTTGACCTTGGGACTATTCTAAATTAGTCACTAGAAAATGCTTTGACGCCTGTAAGTTTCAAGAGCAGATGCAGATGTGCTTTTGAAAACAATCAACAGGCGTCAATTTTAACAGGAAAGAATTCAGGAGTCAGAAGCCAGAATTCAGAATTAAATTCTGAATGAAAAGCGGATAACGCTACCCAAAGCGAGTCCGCGTATCCTATGGAGAAGCAAGTTAAGCACAGCGTCTCGTAGATAGCGTCTGAAGAAACGGGTTTAATTCCTACACTAAATATGCTGTTTTTAATGGTCAACAAGATAGTGTTGGGTCTGTAGCAAGACCCTGCAGAGTATCCCTCACTGATTGCATTCTGAATTCTCTATTCTGAATTCTTCTTCAATAGTTCAGATTGCATCTGGGATTTGAAGTTTTGGATGGAAAAGCTATTCCAAAATCTCAAATGATCAAAAGTCAACAAATACAAACATTTCTTACTTACTTAACGTAAGTTGCTAGTTACAACCCTCAGATTGCCAAAATCGTTCATGTTTTGTATTTTGGTACACAGAATATGTCAATTTAGATTTTTTTATGTGAGAGAAATTTTGCGAACAGCGCAGAATTTAATAACTAGCAACTTGGGTTTACTTATATTCAACTCACAGTTAATGCTTAGTATAGTGCAGCAAGACCATCTGACTGTTAAGAGCGAACTCAGGCTCTTAAACCAGGTGCAAGAATGGTTTGAGCAATTTTGTCTGCAACACTTGTCTCAACTTGGCTGGTCAAAAACCCAACTTGATCGCCTCAATTTAGCATTAGCAGAAGGCTTTACCAACGCTGTTCGTCATGCTCATCATGCTTTACCCCCGGAAACAACCATTGAAATTAACGTTTATCTGTGGATTGACCGACTAGAGATTAGAATTTGGGATTACGGAAAACCTTTCAATCCTGATGCGATCGCAGAGCCAGCCCCAGGTACTCTGCAAGTAGGTGGGTATGGATGGTTTCTCCTCCGGCGGTTGGCTGACCGGGTTGTATACGAACGTGGTGCGGATGGTAGAAATTGCCTGCTCATTGTCAAATACTCTGTAGAAGCACAAAAGTAACAGTGAAATTTGGCTTGTAAGCGGAGTGTAGAGAAGGAGTATCGACAAAAAACTAGGGCTTTTCTTCTCTACAATACTCTTTTGCTAGCTCGCCTGTACTTAGGAGTCAAACAAATAAAACTTCTCCTATAGTCGTCACCAAGCTAACGAAGATTTTGCTAAAAGTTGAGGTACACACTTTCAAACAGAAGCAGTTTTTGTTGAGATACATAGTTATTTGATTGATAAAAGTATACTCCTTTTTTAAGATTATTTAAATTGGAGAAATATATTTTTTACGTAAAATTGCTTATTAATTATGATTTTTTGGTAAAATTTTAAGTAATATTTTTGTATAAAAAGGATTAGTAAATATAGTAAAATTAGCATTCGAGTTACACTAGCTCCCTTGTTAAGATTTGTCAGCAGTGTTGAGAATCTTAATGTTTGTTCTCTAACAAGTGCCATTTTGTGCTTAAAGAGATAGACAGAATAGGGGACAAAATATGACTAAGACAGCCCTAATTACAGGAATTACTGGTCAAGATGGCTACTATCTCAGCCATTTGCTTCTCAATCGTGGTTATCGAGTTGTCGGATTAGTACCCCCACATCGACAACCTAATTTGACAAAACTGGGAATACTGGCAAATCAGGTAGAAATTTTTACGGTTGACTTGAGGGATAGTGCAGCACTGTTGACCGCAGTTGAACAACTGCGTCCTCAAGAAATTTACAATTTGGCGGCTCCCAGTTTTGTACCCGACTCTTGGAACGACCCATTGGGAACCCTGGATTTAATAACTGGTACAGCTACCAGGCTCTTGGAAGCAGTACGAAAAGTTGGTTTGTCTACCAGATTTTATCAAGCAAGCAGTTCAGAAATGTTTGGCGATGTATTCCTCTCGCCTCAAGATGAGGAAACCGCTTTTCGTCCCAAAAATCCTTATGCTGCGGCTAAAATGCACGCCCACTGGACGATGGTACATCATAGACAGCGCTATGGACTATTTGCCTGTAGCGGAATTTTATATAATCACGAGTCTCCTCTCCGCGCACCTCAGTTTGTCACACGCAAAGTTTCTTTGGCGGCTGCATCAATTAAATTGGGTTTAACTGACACCTTAGAAATCGGTAATCTCGATGCCAAACGTGATTGGGGCTTTGCAGGTGATTATGTAGAGGCTATGTGGCTAATGTTGCAAATTGATGAACCAGAAGAATATGTGATTGGCACTGGTAAACTGCATAGTGTTAGAGATTTAGTTGCCACAGCCTTTGAGTCAGTTGGATTGGATTGGAAGCAACATGTAGTCTTAAATACTAGCTTGTTGCGGCAAGATGAGCATTTTCAACTAGTAGCTAATCCCAGTAAAGCTAAAAGAAACCTCGGCTGGGAACCCCAAGTAAGCTTTGAGGAACTTTTAGAAAAAATGGTAAAAACAGATTTGGAGCGGTTACAAAGCGGTGCGATCATGCCCTTACCGCGAGTGTAAATAATCTTAAGATGCACATCACTACAGTGACAAAAAACCTGAATCTAGGTGATAAAGTTAACAAAAAAACTAACCATGTCTTCGTGTTTTTAGAAATTTTCGCTCACGAAGGTGGTATTCAATCGTATATAAAAGATATTTTTCGTACCTATCTGGGATTGAGCCAAGACTACAAGGCAGAAGTTTTTTTACTGCGAGATAGTGCTGATAGCTTAAATCCGTTTGAAGACGAGAACTTAAAATTTCATTACTTTAAAAATCAGTCCCCCTATTTGGGGAGATTGCAAATGGCAGCGGCTTTACTGAAGTGTCTGTTGCAGAGCCGTCCGCAGCAGGTTTTCTGTGGTCATATTAACTTAGCAGTATTAATCCAAACACTTTGCCAGCCCTTGGGAATTCCTTACACTGTGCTAACTTACGGCAAAGAAGTCTGGGAACCGTTGAAAAATCAAGAACGTCGCGCTCTGACATCAGCAGATAGAATTTGGACAATTAGTCGCTACAGCCGTGATCGCGCTTGTATTGCTAATAGTCTAAACCCGAAAATGGTACAGATGATGCCTTGTGCAATTGATCCAGATAAATTTACTCCTGGTTCCAAACAACCAGAATTAGTCCAGAAGTATGGCTTAACTGGTGCAAAAGTGTTAATGACAGTAGCGCGGTTATGGTCAGGAGATATTTACAAAGGTGTAGATGTCACTATTCGGGCAATACCACAAATCGCTCAAGTTTTTCCAGAAGTGAAATATTTGGTAATTGGTCGCGGCGATGACCAACCGCGATTAGCTAAACTTGCTGCATATTTAGGTGTGAGCGATCGCGTCGTGTTTGCGGGTTTCGTTGCCACAGAAGAACTAATGGAACATTATCGCCTTGCTGACGCCTATATTATGCCTTCGCAAGAAGGCTTTGGCATAGTTTATCTAGAAGCAATGGCTTGTGGAGTGTCGGTGTTATCCGGTGACGACGATGGTTCCGCTGACCCCTTGCAGGATGGTAAACTGGGATGGCGAGTACCACACCGCAGTCCTGATGCTGTAGCAACAGCTTGTATAGAAATGCTTCAAGGGGATGACCAGCGATGTGATGGGGAGTGGCTAAGAGAACAGGCGATCGCTCTGTTTGGCCTAAATGCCTTTCAACAGCACTTACAAAAAATGCTGCTATCCTCAGTAATAAAGTCCATTTGAGTCCAAATGATAAACGATCAATGACTCATAACTAATGACTAAAATCGCTATCCTAGAAGGAGAGCAGGACGATATTTAAAAAATGAGCTTTAAGTCATTTCAATTGAATCTTTTAAATCTCCGCCCTTGGCTCACCCTGCTGGTAGTTGTTTTGTTACTGGCATCAGTGGGCTTGGGTTGGTTAGTTAATTCATTGCTAATTATTTTCGGGTTGCTGTTGTTGGCACCTATTGTGGCTTTTTTTGGCTTTCGTTGGTGGCTGCAACGCAACTTGGTTGCCGATCAATGTCCTGTCTGTGGATATGAATTTACAGGTTTAAATAATACTCAGTTGCAATGTCCTAACTGTCAGGAATTACTGTTAGTACAAAATAGTCATTTTCAGCGCTTCACACCAGAAGGCACAATTGATGTCACTGCTGTCGAAGTTCCAGCCAAATCACTGGAAGAATAATCAAGGATCGTTAGTCATTAGCAAAGCATAAATGACTAATGACTATTTATTTTTTTGCGAGATTGAGAGGCTGTAAGTATACTGTTGCGGGGATAGTTCGCCCACATACAACGAGTATTTTCCTGCCTGCCAATAACCAGAAAGTTCTGACTTACCTCCAGAATAACTATCTGCTAGTACACAAAAGCGCCCTCCAGGCCCGTCGATTAAAAGTGTTGGCTTGCCTTTACTTTCTACTGTTAATCGCAAATAAGGAAGTGACTCTGTAACTTGGATAACTTGACTAGGTTCAGTAGTAATATTGCCACAATTACTCTTGACAGTTCCCCCAGATTTTCCATTCAAAATCAATGGTTCGGGTTGGGAATTTCGATTAATTTGGATTGTTGGTGTCTGTGCCAAATTAGCCTCAGTGAAAACCAAACTCATCGCCAAAGCTGTGGGAATAATTGCAAGTAGCCTAAGAGTCTTCATTTTAATTAATGCTCCAGATTTGTTTCAGAGCAATATTGTTATACAGTCTGATTTATTTATATAGACGACAGCAATCCCTCTTGGTTCCAAAAGTTGCCGTATAAAGCAATACCAGTCATTAACTTTATTCCTAAATTATTAGCAGCAACTTCAACAAAACGTCTCCAAATTTATCGCACTTTGAGCGATCGCCTCGATTTTGTCATACATAAGTAAGACCCTCATAAAATTTATGAGGGTTTTGATTTCTATTTATGTCAATTCAAGAGTGTGGAAACGTCTTCTACTCTGCTAACCCCAACAAGCCTTTTCAGCTTTGGTATCATACATATTTATGTTTATTACCAAGACCCCCTATTAATTTTGTTCATCATCGCATCCGTTCCAAAGTCCATCTTTAAGATGAGGCTCATCCCCTGGAAGAGCAAGGTTAGATATATCTTCCCTATCCATCTGTCGCCAATCTTCTGGGGTTATTGCGGCTGCATAAGCTTCATAAAATAAATGTCTCTCATTTAAGCAAGAACAATCACGGGCATCATGCTTATCAACTCTGTTATCTCTATCACAGCAAATGTACTGTGCATACAAAATTGAGCCTGGGGTCTGGTCAAACTCAGGACAAAACGATAAACTAGAGCCGAAAGCATCAATGCTCGTGTTTGAGTGCAAATCAAACACCGGCGAATCCTCTGATATTTAGTTGGTGTGTGGTAACTTCAACCGTATCAGGGGATTTTTACTTTTGTCAATTGCTTGAAAGCCTTCCCTGGTAAGGCTTTGATTTTTGTAACCGTAATCAGCAAAGAATCAAAAGTGAAAAGCGTAATAGTGAAAAAATCAAAAAGCAACTTTCAATAGGCTAGTTCAGTCTTAAAGCATCTGCTGAGTCGATTTTTTATCAGGGTAGGTATTAAGACATAAGTTGCTGTGACACGATCGGGCACGAACGCGTTTGTAATAATTCTTTACAATTAGAGGCCGTATTTTCAACGTTCCTTGCAATAAGAGGATTATCCCCTGAAGTTACATCTCTGAATGGACACTGTAAAGAAAAACCTAAATCAAATTTTTGCAACCTAAATCAAATTTTTGCAAATAATATAATCCTTTAGACTTTAAACTCCTTAATACAAGAAGTGCGTTGCATCTCATGTGTAACCGTGGTAGGTGCGCTCACGCTTTCTGATCAATACGCGATCGCACTTCCTCTCTTCAGTGCCAAATGCCTCAAGTCCTCGTGTGTTGAGTCTTTGTCCTGATGTCGTCAAACTACCTTTAACCGACATTTTGGGATTGGGATACTAAAAACCCACTTGTGTGGTGAGTTGTAGGTTTTTAGCAAATTTATGATGTCTAATTTCTTAAATTCATATCTAGCAAACGTTTTGCCTTTTTCTAAACGTCGAACGAGCGTCAATGTTACCTGTCGCAGGTTTTAATTTCCAATCTCGCGCTTGTCTGAGAACCATTTCATCCAATTCACGGTTTCCTGATGAACGAACAAGACGCACATTATTAACATTACCTCGCTCATCAGTATCAACTGCTACTTATACCCTTCCTTGAATTCTTTGATCTGTTGGTGAATTAGCAATTGCTTGAGATGCTCTGGAATTTCTTATATCTTTTAAACACTGTATTAATTTACTACTATTGGGTGTTTCTGCGCTTGCATTCCAAGTTGTAGCCGAGCAAATCAACAAACTGGGTATCAAAGCAATAATCAGTGTTAGAAATAGTTTGTTTTTTATCATGAATGCCGCTATCTGAATTGTTCAGAGATTCATTTTATGGACATTACCCATTCTCCCAAACCCTGATGCTTTCGTGAATACCCACCACACAACTGACCTCAGTTAAGCCACCCTTATCATTCACACCCTCAAAATCCCAATTTCACCGCCATTGATAAGTTTGACAAATATCTGTACCTCTCTATACAAGGCTTAGGGTTCACTCCAAGTAGTGCTAACTTAATTGCTGATTTTTAGCACTCCCTTTGGTTAGAGTTAGAAAAACCATCCCAGTATTATCCAAGATGATTGATACCTTTCCTGTAGTCAGAAAATATGGATATACATATTTTGCTGCTACGCAAGGATAATTGGCTTATTCATCCTCAGAATTGTTCTTCTTTTGTTAGCGGTTTTTCTTGCAGTAGTTAAGGATTATTTGTGAAGATTTGATAGATGTATTTAGAGACGTTACATTGCAACGTCTCTAGAATTGATGCCTGTAAGGTCTTGCACGCACAGAGATTAGCTAAAATCACTAAGACAACCACCAAAAATAGAATTTGGTTGGTCTATTGTTGAATAAGTATGCTAATGAGGTAGGAAAGATTGATGAATCCTCAACCAGAAGAAGACTTACAGCGTCGCCTCGATCAGCTAGAGGCAGAGATTAATTCCCCGCCTGGGGTGGTTTCACAAGAACAAAAACAAACGTCTCAGTCTGTTTTTGCCAGCTTCAACTTGCAACTGGAGCGATTTCAGATTTGGTTCAACAGCTTATCTGGTGTGAAAAAGCTGGTAGTTTCAGGTGTGACGGTGCTAGTAGGCTTGGCGATACTGCAAGCAGTGTTTAAACTAGTTGCATCTGTAATCAGTCTGGCACTTTTGGCAGTGTTAGTGTATGTTGGATACAAATTTTTTGTATCTGGTAGCTTTCAACGTAAGCAATAAGTTGATATGCATTTACTTTGCACTCTGTCGGGAGTTATGAGAGTCAGGAGCCGGAATCAAAACGGCTTCTGACTTACAGAGGATTTCAAGGAAGGTGAAGTACAGAAGTGAAGTGTCAAAACTAGGTATAAAGCCTGTTTTACTTCTAAATTCTGAATTCTGACTCCTGAATTCTGCTGTATAACTCCTAAATCCTATTTCAATATGCTTTTCTTTTTGTTGATTAGCTTAGTCTATTTTAATTGTGCCGATCGCGGCGTAGAAATAATATCAAAGGAAATTATACGATGACCTCACCAATTGTCAGGAGAACTAGTAATCAATCTGGTCAGCCAAAAAAATCGGAAAGAGCCAATTCGCTGCTGCTAGCAAGTAGGCGTTTTGCTGCTTGGGCGGCTGAAATTACACTAGTGGTTACTAGTGGGTTGATTCCCTTCGGCATTGGTGTCTATGCCAATTCTAGAAGCGATCTGAACCGAGTACCGCTTAACCCCGTGCTAGTAGTCACAGAAAGAGCGATCGCCAGACCCCTAGCTTTACCTGTAAGCTATGGCATCCGTAACGTTGCATGGCCGACTAATATTTTGTGGACAATCGCCCTGTTAGCACCTGTAACTCTTTCGTGGTGGCAATTGTATTTATTAGCTAAGACTGGTAGTACAATTCCGAAACGTTGGTTAAAAGTGCGGGTTGTCAACGAGCAAGGAAAGCCGCCCGGACTGGGGGCAGTTGTAATTAGAGAAGGCGTTGGGCGTTGGACTGTACCCATTTCCATAGCCTATTTGCTGTGGCGCTACAGCTTTGCTTTTCCGAATTTAGGATTATTCACATTTTTGTCTTTGTTAATGATTGTGGGTGAAGGGATAAGCTTACCGTCGCGTCGGGGGCGTCGCGCATTCCACGATCAACTCGCAGGTACTTATACAATCGATGCAGTCTTAGCTAACAACAGACAAGCTCAGTCTGCTGACGGTAACAATCAAGCAGAAGAAAAGCACGAGGGTGAAGAATTAGCGGCAGAGCAAACCAGCCAGTCGCCTAATTTGTGGCGGCGGATACAGCAAAATCCCAATCTGACTTTGTTTGGGGTAGGGCTGACGAGTATGACTGCTGTGCTAGCAACTTTAATTGGCACTCAAGTTTATATCCAAATTCAACAATCCCAGCGAGCAACCAAGCAAATCAACAGCCAACAATTCCTTGAGATCGTCAAACAATTGACTCCCAACTCTGGGGCGACTAATGAGCAACGCCAAAGTGCAATTCTGGCTATGGGTGGTCTTAATGACCCACAATCGATTAAATTTCTCGCGGATTTATTAGTTAGCGAAACTAACCCCAGCCTCCTGGATACGATTCAACAAGCTTTGACAACTGTTGGTCCCCAAGTCATCCCGGAACTCAAAAATAAGAATCAGTTTTTGGTCAGCGAACTGGAATCTGTGGCTAGCACTGCAACCAAAAAGCGGGAATTACGGCAAGGGCGGCTACAAAGAAATCAGCGGACAATCAACAAGATTCTCTCTGTTTACAGCGGTAAAAAAATTGAGGGTGTTGACCTTAGTAGCACCCAATTAGGTCAAAGCGGTACTTCAGGAAGTTCCTTCTTCAACTTAGTACTGGACAATCTTGATTTATCTGGAGTTAAGTTTAAATCTGCAAATCTTAACCAAGCCAGCTTTAAAGGTAGCCGCTTTCGGGGTGTGGGTGAAGATGGGCGCTGGGATACCTACGACGATGTAATGGCTGATTTAAGCCAAGCTCAGTTGCAGCAAGCCAATCTTACTGATGCTAACCTCAGTCGCGTCTTGATGAACCGGATCGATTTGAGTCGCGCCACTCTTAACAGAGCCAACTTATCTAACGCGCGTCTATATGATGCTAAACTCAACAGCACCCAACTAGTAGGAGCCGATCTACGAAACGCAGTTTTGGAAAAAGCTAGCTTGACTGGGGCAGATTTAGGCGATGCCAAATTGAACGAAGCCAATCTGTATGCAGCGCGTTTAGGTCGCGCCACTGCCATTGGAACGCAATTATCTTTTGCCAACTTAACTAACACTGATTGGCAAGGAGCAGATTTATCAGGAGCTTATTTGGATCGTGCTAATCTCAGCAATGCTAACCTTAGTGCTACTCGTTTAACTGGTGCTGTTTTACGTTCTGCCCAAATGGAAAACGTTAACTTGCAAAATGCCGACCTGAGTCTTGCAGATTTACGAGGGGCAAATGTCGCTGGAGCAGATTTTAAAGGAGCAATTCTCGCTCCTAGCAAACAAGATCCAGCAGATCAATTTGTCCAAACCCCAGATTTAGGCTCAGTATCTGCCGTAGTCCAAGGGGTTGATTTTTCTCAAGCCAAAAATTTAGATGCCAAGCAGTTAGCATACATTTGTACTCAAGGAGGCATTCATCCCCGTTGCCCGTAGAATGGAGGGGGCAGGGGAGCAGGGGGACAAGGGACAAGGAAAATAACTATGCCCAATGTCCCATGCCCAATGCCCAATAATAAAATGGTGTGAGGAGTTGGTTATGAAGTATATTCCATCTTTGGTTTCAGTTTTGGGGGTTGGTTTGGTCTTGAGTCTGGCGAGTACTAAACCAGCACAAGCTCAAGTAGCTTATGGCAGTTATATTGGTATCGCTCCCACTATTGGTATTACTGATGGTATCCAATTTGGGGGGGTGATAGCAGGGCGCTACAAGCTTTTGGAAGCACCAATTTCACTGCGTGCCCAAGTGTTAATTGGTAATAATACGGCTGTTGTACCAACGGTTTCTTACGATTTCCCCCTCAACTGGCAAGCTGATGCCTACCTGGGTGCTGGGTTAGTGCTGGCTGGTGGTGGTGGTTCTTCTCCTGTGGGTGACAAAATTAGTTTTGCTTTACAACCAGGCATTGATTATATGATCCCAAATAGCAATACTGTCCTTTTTGGCAATGCGATTATTGCTTTTGATGCCTACCGAGATAGCAGTGGTACAGCTATCTCAGTACAAGGTGGTGTTGGTTTGAGATTTTAAGGGACACGCTATCCCTAAGAAGCATTAAACTTCATTGCAAATAAAGAAGTTAGTCCAAACAACGTGATAGTTTTTGGTCATGAAGAGAGACAGCACAGGATTAACACAGGAGAACACAGTGGCAATGGAATCAAATTTATTAACAGATGCGGGCGCAGATGAAGTGAATCAAGATTTCAGTGAATATGTCGCCAATCTGCAACTTCACATGACTCTGCAAGCTCGCAATCTTGTTCCAACGCTGAAGCAAACACTGGTAGATAGTCGCCACCAATTACTCCATCAAACCCAAGCCCACTTTGAAAAGCTAGTTTCTCGGCAAGGGTTATAAAATATATACAAATTTTAATCAAAATTCAAATAAAATAAGGGCAGATGTTGTTGGGTCAATGCCAATGGTGTTCTCACAGGGTCTGCTTTTTCTGCTTTTTAAGTATTAAGTTACTAAAATCACCCTTTTGGCACAATAGTAGAGAGCAGAAACTAGTTAAGATTATTGCAGCAGTTCCTTCCTTTCAAGAGCAGTTAGTTAAGGCTAAATGGCGGCTCGAATAAAAATGACTTCATTACTTCCCAGAAACCTCAGCGTTGTTATCCGACCAGTCCAATACCGGGATCTGGACGGCATTGAGCGCATAACTCAAGAGTCATTCGCAGCCCTCACTCCGAAGGGAGCAGGTTTTGCCATCAGCCAGATGCAAAGGCTGCGTCGCTGGTATGGATTACTCAAATTTTTAAGTTGGTTTCCTAACCCGCTACAGTATCGCCTCTGTGCTTATATCGCGGAGCAAGGGCGGATACTTTTAGGAATGATTCAAGTGTCACCCTTTAACCGCACACGTAGCACTTGGCGGATCGATCAAGTGTTACTAGAGCGTGGTGTCGATAAACAAGGAATTGGTTCGCAACTTTTGCGTCACTGCTTTGAGTCGATTTTAGAAGCTCGCACTTGGCTACTAGAAGTTAACATCAATGACATAGAGGCGCTAGCACTATATCGGCAAAATGGATTCCAGCGTCTAGCAGAAATGACATACTGGGAAATTGGGCCAGAATTACTGGCTGAATTGGCACAAGCAGAGCCAGACTTGCCCAACCTGTTGCCAGTGAGCAATGCTGATGCCCAGTTACTGTATCAATTAGATACGGCATCGATGCCACCTTTGGTGCGTCAGGTTTTTGACCGCAATACCCGCGACTTTAAAACCAGCTTGTTCGGCGCTTTAACTGATGCAGTGAAGCAATGGCTGACCAAAACAGAAGTAGTCAGTGGTTACGTATTTGAACCGCAACGCAAAGCTGCGATCGGCTATTTTCAGGTACAACTCGATCGCAAGGGTGAAGTTCCCCATGCCGCAACGCTGACAGTTCATCCTGCTTACACCTGGCTTTATCCAGAATTACTATCTCAACTGGCTCGCATTGCCCAAGATTTTCCCCAGCAAGGGTTACAACTAGCCTCCTCAGATTATCAGGCAGAGCGAGAAGAATATTTGGAGCGAATTGGAGCAAAACGCATAGAACATACATTAGTAATGTCTCGTTCTGTGTGGCACAAGCTACGAGAGTCGAAATTCGTCTCTTTAGAAGGAATCCAGTGGACTGATATGCTGCAAGGTTTACAACCGACTCGTAAACCTATACCAGGTGGGATGTCATGGATACAACCAGGAAAGTTGCCATCATCAGATAAACCTCTGCCAAGTAAGTCAGAACCGATTAACTTTTCGGTAAAAAACCCTAGCATAGAAACATCGCCGATTTCTGAATCAGCAGATGGAAAGCAGGAGAATTAGTGTGATATCCCAAGAGCAACCAAAACCGTTTATTTCAGCCTTGGGACTAGATTTTGGTCGCAAGCGGATTGGTGTGGCTGGGTGCGATCGCACGGGTTTAATTGCCACGGGTATCACCACAATTGAGCGTACATCTTTTGAGAAAGATGTCCAGCAAATCCGACAAATAGTTAATGAACGTGAGGTGCAAGTTTTAGTTATGGGCTTACCTTATTCAATGGATGGCTCAATAGGATTTCAGGCTCGTCAAGTTCAGAAATTTACTACAAGACTTGCTAAAGCACTAAACTTGCCTGTGGAATATATGGATGAGCGATTAACTTCATTTCAAGCAGAGCAACTGCTGATAGCTGAAAACTGCTCCCCATCACGCCATAAAGCTTTGATTGACCGCAAGGCAGCCGCTTTGATTTTGCAACAATGGCTGGATGTTAAGCGTGCCAACTCCCGCAGTTCAGTTACGGCTATTGAATATTGATACCTTTTAACATGATATTCTGAAAACGATTAGCCAGCAGTTGTATCTACGTATAAGGCTATTTGTTTGACATAATATGTCATTGACTATAGTTAAGCGATTTTCAAACTTGCTGGTATTTATTAAATTTCTACATTTCGGCTATGTTTTCCTCTCCATTTCCTGAAGAAAATGATAACGCTCATGCGGGTTCCATCACTTTAACCGATGACAAAGGGCGATCGCTCGACTGTTACATAGAGCATTCCCTGGAGGTAGATGGACAAGAATACGTTTTGCTTCTTCCTGTAGACTCACCTGTAGAAATTTTTTCTTGGGAAGGTGACGGTGAGGAAGAAGAAGCAGTTCTGGTAGAAGATGACACTATAATTGAGCAAATTTTTGCTAATGCCCAAGCTGTACTATCTGAGCAAAATTTGATATTGAAGAACACAGCTTATGCTCTGACAGTTGCAGGTGATTTACCGCCAGTGGAAGAATCAGAACTCTTCACCTTAGAAATCGAAGACGAAGAGGCAGATTTAGAGCCTGAGCAATTACAGCTACTCGCTAGCTTCTATGATGAAGATCAGGAGTATGCAATTTATACACCTCTAGATCCCCTGTTGTTTTTTGCACGGATAACAAAAACAGGTGAGCCTGAATTACTTTCTCCAGAGGAGTTTCGTAAAGTGCAACCTCTGTTAGAAGAACATCTTTTTAATGAAGTGGAATAAGATTAAAAATTCAAAATGTAATATTTTCATTTTGAATTTTTTAATTGGGAATTTTTCATTGAAATCACAATTTACTTAAATCTTTTACTATGTCCCATTAAATGTTAGAAGCAATGAAACATTAACACTACATTGGGACAATTAGTATTGTTTAAAATTCGGAAAAAAGCATTTTGGTAGGGATTTTTAATTCCATTATCTAAAATCCAAAATTAGGATGAGGTGCTGAGAATAGATGGCTTATAGCGATTTTACATTAAGTAAATTTAAAAAGTCATTCAGCATCCGCATTGATGAAGAAACTGATTTATGTGCTGACATAGAACCTTTACAGGCAAGTGAGAAACTCAAAAATTCTTTAGAAGAAACTACAGAACTAGCTTTAGCAATTAATACTGAAAAAGCTCGCTCAGAAATGATTATCACTCCAATCTTGTTGGAGGTAAGACGTAGGGCTAATTATCCAATTAGTTTGTTTTCGGGAATAGATTTTAATGTAGATGCAGAAAACGGTCTGAATGGCTATTGTGACTTTATCATTAGTCGTTCTAAAGAGCAACTAACAATTAATGTGCCTGTGGTGGTTATTATTGAAGCCAAAAATGAAAATATTAAAGGTGGATTAGGTCAATGTGCAGCAGCAATGTTGGCAGCACAATTGTTTAATCAACAAGAAGGAAATGAAATCAGAAAAATTTGCGGTGCAGTAACAACAGGGGACATTTGGAAATTTTTGAAGTTAGAAGAAAACGATATATTTATTGATTTGAGTAATTATTACATCAAAGAAATAGATAAGATTTTAGGGATTTTATCTCAAAATGTTCAGGTAGATATTCCAAAATGGAGTTCGACTGACTAAACTATATTGGGTTATGCTCATTTGTCTTAGCTATCTACATTTGACTGTTGACTATGGTCTGGAACAATCTTTTACAGCCTGATTTGATTTTAGAGGGTTCAGTGTTGAACCTAACACCAGATATTATCCAAAAATACGGGCTTAAAGGGCTGGTATTGGATGTAGATGAAACTTTAGTACCCTTTACAGTCGGGATAGCTTCCCCAGAACTACGAGAATGGGTAGAGCAAATCCGTACCTGTACTGCACTGTGCTTGGTGAGTAACAACCTCAGTGAAGCCCGAATTGGTGGAATTGCGCGATCGCTCAACTTACCTTACTACTTAGGTGCAGCCAAGCCTTCCCGACGCAAAATTAGAGCAGCACTGAGGGGAATGGATCTACCAGTGCATCAAGTGGGAATGGTAGGCGATCGCTTGTTCACTGATGTTTTAGCAGGTAATCGTCTGGGAATGTTTACCATTTTAGTTGAACCGATTGTTCATGCCGACGCAGCTCTCCGTTCTCATCCCGTCCGCAACTTTGAAGTTTGGATATCTGAAATTCTGGGAGCCTCTATTACTCCCAAGAAAACCAAGATTCACAAAAGTTGAGAAATCATCAGGAAAGTAAATCTAAAGAAATGGTTAAGGAATCTTACTGGAACCAAAAAATCGGGGATCATAAGTATTAATAACATGGGGTCAGCCAAAAAAGACCCTAACTCATACTAAGTAAATATACTTTCGTAAAGCGTCAACCTTCACTATAGAGGGATTGGCGCTTTACAATTTCTTTAGTCATTTGTCCTTTGTAATTTGTCCGTTGTCATTCGTCAGTTACTAATGACCAATGACTAATGACCAATAACTAATGACTAATGACCAATGATATCATGTTCGGTAAATTACTTATGATTAAGCCTCGATTTGAATCCACCAATGAAAACCAGTTAAGCCTTGAATCAAATCTTGCTGTTGAAGTA
>NZ_JBALDD010000092.1:0-174246 GCF_036917555.1 Nostoc sp.
AAACGTCCGGATATTCCTATGTTTATTGTCTAGTTGTTTGGCGCTTGGCACGGCTGCGCCGCGCCCTCGCTTGTGACAGTTGCGTAAGTCCTGATTTAATTAAACTTAATGATTTCACGTAATTAACTACTTGTTTGTTCATAGATAGAGGAATTTCAATCCAGAACTCAGTTTCTTGCCCAGGTTCTGATACACATCGTAGTGTTCCCCCATGTTTTTCAACTACAATCTGATAGCTAATTGATAAACCTAATCCTGTACCCTTACCAACTGGCTTAGTTGTGAAAAATGGATCAAATAGTTGTTCCTTAACTGCTTCTGTTATTCCTGAACCATTATCAGCAATTCGGATCACACAGTTTGTTTCGATGATTTCCGTAGTAATTGTAATTATATTAGGATTAGCATTAATTTCAGCGATCGCGCGTCTACTATCATAGTTATCGAGCGCATCGATTGTATTACTGATAATATTCATGAATACTTGATTGAGTTGGCCAGCGTAGCAATCTACTAAAGGTAAATCTCCATAATTTTTCACTACTTTGATCCCAGGACGATCGACACTATCTTTGAAGCGACTTTGTAAAATCAGCAAAGTACTATCCAATCCCTGGTGAATATTAACTCTTTTCTTCTCCGCTTCATCAAGACGAGAGAAATTCCGCAGAGACAAGACAATTTCAAAGATCGGTTCGGCTCCTACTTCCATCGAATTTAGGATTTTGGGCAAATCATTTAGTAAAAAATCTAACTCAATTTCTTTAATATATTCTTGAATTTCTGACACAGGTTTGGTATAAAATTGTTGGTAAAGATACACAAGATTCAGCAAACACTGCGTATAATCCTTTGCATATTTCAAATTTCCGTAAATAAAATTAACAGGATTGTTTATTTCGTGAGCGACTCCTGCAACTAACTGCCCCAGACTAGACATTTTCTCAGCTTGGACTAATTGAGCTTGAGTTTGTTGTAGCTCTTGGAGGGATTTTTCCAATTTTTTGGACTGAGCCTCAGCAATTTCAGCCAAATTCTCCTTGATTTGTAGCGCGCTCCGTAGTTGTACTCTTTGCTGTTTCAGTTCAGAGGGTTTTTGCGTAAGTCCTAATTTATCTGAAACATAGTACATATACGGGAGTATACAAAAGATATATATATTATAAAAGTTAATTATATACTTTTCATAGAAATTGATAACCCTTGTACTAATCTAGGTGCAGCATAATTATGTCAACACGTATTTTCTTAGCAAATCCAGATATTGATGTTAATATTCCTAGCTATATTGAAGAAGCACTTGAGTACATTAAAAAAGAAGGAGAGGACTATATTACTTGGAGTGCAGGTAAGGTCAAGTCAATTGAGGTTGGAGATAAAGCCTACTTGAAAAAAACTGGAAAGGGGAAACGTGGTTTCATTGCGGTAGGAGAAGTAATCAAGACTGAATATGCTGAACATCGCTTGAATAAACTTTCTCAATATCATAATTACTCTGATGCTTATACTCAACATTTCTTTGGAAACTGCCCTACTGTATCAATAAGGCTTGATGAGGTTGTGAGTCTTGATAGTCTTTTAGAAGATAGCTATCTACTACAATTATCAAGTATGCAGGGGGTCAATCTTGTTAGGTACGGAAGTGGCCAAGAACTAGGTTTTCAGTACAAAGCTGCCCTAGATGCTGAGTGGAAGAAGTACTTTAAGAAGGTTAATAAGCTTGATTAAGAGTACCTTGTTTCTATATGACTTAATTACCAGGTTTTTTGTAGTATCAATTCTCAACAAAAAAGAGGTCTTTCTCGACCTCTTACCAATTCCCTAAAATAATATTCTATTTACAGAATTACGACAAGCCAGTATTAGCGCCTTGCCTACCAGTTGCCAGTTCTACCTTGATGATTTTACCGCCTGCTTTTTGAATACGTTGCTGTTCGCGGAACCAGTTTTCATAAGGAACTAGCTTAGTGAAATAAGTATTTTGCAGTTCGCGTTGGGTACGAATTCGGGTTTGGCTAGGAACTAAAGCAGTAATTTTAAACAAACGGGACATATTTTGAAAATCTCCTGTATACCTTGTGAAAACTTTTTTATCTCAAAATCTTGAGTGCAAATCTTTTAATCATTCAAAGGCTGGAAATCAAACATCAATACTAGACCACCAACACTCATCACTGATAATTTACCAAGATAAGCAATATAACGTTCTAGCACTCACGGCTGATTTCCAGACCTTAATAAAGCCGCACCTAAATTCTTAAGCGCAAACTAGTTCTTAGCTTAAGCCAGAAGAGATATAGTCTAAGTAAACACCGACTTCCTTACCAGCTTCGGAACCTACCAAGCTGGCAGCTACTTCTTTGATTGCTTGGATAGCTTGCACGGTAGCACCAACGGGAACGCCCAAGGAGTTGTATGTTTCCTTCAAGCCATTGAGCACACGCTCATCTAGGATGGAAGGATCTCCAGCCAACAAAGCGTAGGTAGCGTAGCGGAGGTAATAATCCAAATCACGGATGCAAGCAGCATAGCGGCGGGTGGTGTACATGTTGCCGCCGGGACGGGTGATGTCAGAGTATAGCAAAGATTTTGCTACAGCTTCTTTGACGATCGCAGCAGCGTTAGCGCTGATGGTGCTAGCAGCACGTACCCGTAGTTCGCCAGTAGAGAAGTAAACTTTTAGCTTTTCTAAAGCAGAAGAGTCAAGGTATTTACCTTGAACGTCTGCGGAGTTAATGACAGCGGTAATTGCGTCTTGAGCCATGTTGTTAATTCCTTATTTCCAACCGTATTGCAATACTTCTGTTTAAGTAGGTAAACAGCTTTACCCTATCCTAGAAGGGCACCAACTAGGTAGTCGAAGTAGCCAGCAGCTTCACTAGCGTCATCACCAGAGAGCAATGATGTAGAGCCATTCTTCAGCCCACGGATACCTTCAGCAACACCATCGATAGGAGTTCCCAAGGACTTGTACAGTTCACGGGCACCAATAACACCAATTTCTTCGATGGGGGTGACATCACCAGCAACGATACCGTAGGTAACGAGGCGGAGGTAATAATCTAGGTCACGCAGACAAGTAGCAGTCAATTCTTGACCGTAAGCGTTACCACCAGGAGACACAACATCAGGACGCTTTTGGAACAGTTGATCGCCAGCTTGCTTAACGAGCCGTTCGCGATTTTCTGACAAAACTTGAGCAATCCGCACCCGGCGCTCACCACTTGTAACAAAGGACTTGATCCGATCTAACTCACCAGGGCTGAGGTAGCGAGCTTCTGCATCAGCATTCACGATAGCTTTCGTGACGATACTCATTAATGGATTCCTCCAATACGAATGAAACCAGGATTTGATTAAACTGGTGCGACTTTGAGTTTGGTTTACTGAGTTTGTTTTCTCGTTCTTTTAGATACAACAGTTTTACAACTGCTACGGCTAATAAATTACGAGTTTGCTTGAGTCAACATAAGTACACAAGCTTTCAAACTCAGTTACCTTCCGCAAAACATTTTCCGGCATTCTGTTGAGCATTTATGACTGCTCTTAATACTTTGTAATATTGCTTTTCAGAATTTGCTGTTCTAACTGCAATCTGAGAGCGGTATTACGAAAGGTTAAGAAGGGGACAGGGGAAAGGTTACAGGGGACTGGCAACAGAAAATAATCTGTATCCTATTCCCTAATTCCCTAGTCCCTACTCCTTAATCAACCGCTACACTGCCGAGGTAGTTACCTACTGGCAAAGATGGGAAGCGGTTGTAAGGTACAACATCTTCACCGAAGTAGCGGTTATATTCTGGACTTTCGACTATTGCTTCTACAGCAGCTGACAAACCACTATCGACTAACAGCTTGTTATATTGGCCAATTTCTTCCTGAGTTGCGGGTGTACGCCCCAACAGATGACGGAAGAGGAACTCAATGACCTTGGTGTGAGGATAAGGTGATAAGAAGCGCTGGCGATAGATTTGGGAACTAGCTAGTTCACGCACAAACTCGCGGACGGAAATTTCACCATTTTGGAGTTTGCTATCTAGGTCAGTGCGACGGAAATTATCAGGCACTTCACCGCTAAATACATCCAAGACTTGACGATAAATGGCGTTGATTGCCTGTTGTTTTTCGTCTTGGTTGGTATTTTCTGTTAGACGGTAAATGCGTGCATGTTTACGCACACCCATTTCCACGGTTTGTCCGCTAGCATCGTTGTAGGAACGACCCAGTTCAGCAAAGGATGGCTGACCATTTGTTTGTGATGCGATATCTGCGATCGCCTGTATCGAAAGCGGTGTATCGTTACTAACTCCGACACGGGCTTGTACTGGCTTAAAGCTTGGTACAACCACGTCATCGTTTTGCTTGGTAAGCTGGTTGTACAGCTTCTCTGTATTCGGGAAGTTTGCCGCTGGGAGGGTCGGGAAGCGACGGTAAGGCACCGTATCTTCACCAAATACCTGGTTATATTCCACACTATCTACCAAAGCACCAATAAAGGCACGAATACCTTGAGTAGCCAAAATCTGGTTATACTTACGGATTTCTGCTTGGTCTAGTGGCGCACGTCCCAAAAAGTGTTTGGTTCCTAACTCTATCACTTTGGTGTTGGGGTAAGGTGTGTAGAACTCTTTCAGGTAGAGGTTAGAGTAACCCAAACCTTCAATAAATTCCTTCACACTAATTTCGCCATTCCCCAGCTTGCTTTCCCATTTGGTAAATTCGTTTTTGGCGATATAGGGTGCAATATCCCGCTCAAAAATCTGACGATAGGCAGCGCTAATCAAAGTTTTGACTGCAACTTTGTCACTGGTATTGGCCACCAGCTTGAAGATTTTAGTCTGTTCCCGTTGCTTGCTGACACCTTGGTTAATGCGGAACTGAATATCTGGTTCTGACCGGTTTTCTGTTACAGTACCCAGTGTCACAAAGCTTGGTGTTACTTCCTTCTGGACTTTCGCGGCAATATCATCACGAATGCTACCAACGCGTAATTGTCGCCCTGATACACCACCAGGAGTCAGATACCGTTCGTAAGGAATTGTATCTTCACCAAAGGCTTCGCTGTATTCTACGCTGTTAATAATGGCATCAACCACCGCGTAAAAGCCCTGTTTAGCAGCAATATCAAAGTACTTGTTGATTTCTTGACGACCATAAGTCGGACGACCTAACAAGCGACGGTGAATGTACTCGATCGCTTTACAAACATACAGCGATGACCAGTACAGGTTGCGGAATACATCCGACTTAGCCAAAGCACGGATAAATTCCCGCACCGAGATGTCGCCATTTTCCAGCTTGATTTCTAATACCTTCGGGCGCTGACCTTCGTAGACATCGCGACCGAAAACTTGCAGGTAAGCAGCTCTAATCACTGCTTGCGTCGAGCTTTCGGAGAATCTGACGCTAGAATTTTTGGCAGCCTTTTTACCTCTAGTACCAGGCAGTTGGTCTAATTTGAACACCTTGGGGCCAAGGGTACCAGGAGCTTCACCCCGCGCTCTGGGATTACTATTTTGGTTATTAATCCCTGCTCCTTGGTGAATCAGGATGCGTTTGGTATCTTTGCTAAAAGGAGCCGGACTGGTACTGGGGTTGCGAGTTTCTTTCGGGAAAATCGCCCCAAACTGAATTTCCAAGGGGTCGTTACCAGAACCGTAAGGATGTTGATCTGGTAGCGGTTGCTCGTAAGCCGCAAATGTGGTGATGAACTGAGGTATCTTGCGGAAAGGCGCACTGTAGTTAAACAGGTCTTGCTGCGGCCCCCAGTTGCGACATTCTTGTGCTTCTTGACCCAGACCCCGCAGGTAAGGTACTGTTTCTTCACCAAAATAGTCGCTGTATTCAGCAGAATCTACTAAGGCATCTACTAAGGCTGGTAGACCACCGTCAGAAATAATCGAGAAGTATTTTTGTACTTCTTCGCGGCTACTTGGCCCCCGTCCTAGAATGTGACGGAAAGCTAGCTCAATGACTCGGCTGTTAATAAAAGGCTGGTAAAACTGTTTTTGGTAAAGAGGAGATTTAGCTAAACGACGGACAAACTCTTTCACAGAGATGTCACCATTCTTAACCTTGGATTCCAGGTCAGATATGGATAAGCTATAAGCACGGGTAATGTCGCGCTCAAAAATTTGCCGATATGTAGCCTTGATTACCTCATTTTTTTCGCTACTTGATAACCCAGTCTTCATCACAAACTTGGGACGCCGTTCTGCCGCGTTAAAGTAAATTTGCGGCAATTCTAACCCTTGCTGGTCACTAGAAGGGCGTTGGCGCAGTTTATTTGAGGGTGTGGCTGCTTTGAATTCTGTTAACAAAACATCCATGTACTGAGACACAATCTCTGTAGCCTCAGCATCGTTGCGGAAAAATGAAAGTGACCCGGCTTTGATTTCCTGCAAAGCTACTAGCGTTGCTTCACCAGAGCAGGCATTTTCAATGATTTCCCGCAAACCCCTTGTATTCACCGCTATGATGTTGGGGTCGCCAGCAATGATCGCATAACTAGCGTAGCGCAAGAACCAGGATAAATCCCGCAAGCTCTTGGCCATGTTGCTTGGCCCATATCGAGCAATGTTAATTGGTCTGAAACCTGGAGGTGTCGGGCCACTGGGAGATGAGTTAAATATTGATCGTAAATTTTCTAGGAACCCACCACGACTTTCAACGTAGGTTACAGTTCCCAGTTGTATCCCTTGCTGAACGTTAGCACCAGCACTAACAGGTACTATTTCTATCGCTCTAGGCTTTTCTAAAAAAGCCATTGGCGAACCACCAACAAAAATCCGGTTGGCAGCCCGAGACACAATAATCTCAGCATTGTCTGTCAACGTCTGAGAAATTTCTAGACGCTTTGCACCAGACGCAAAATAGCTTGCCAGTTCATCTAGTTCACCATTTCCCAAGAAGCGGTCTTGCTGCTCCGCTTGGGTAATTGTGGATACAGGTAGGGTTTGATATAGTTGCGGACGCGCAACCGAGGTTCCACCACTCGCCTTAACACTCATCGGATTTGTAAAACTCCCATCATAAGCGTTTATATGTTAAGTCTGGATTGTTTTTAGGCTTGACACATCGCTGTGTTTATGCTATACGAGCTTGAGAGTATTGCCTGCAAAACTGCCAGTAAATTAACTTAGTTAGCTTTTAGATTAGAACGTTTTGCGTTCTCAAGGCGGATTTATTAAGAAGTATGTACAACCTGTATCTTAAATGTCTCCAGTCTTAAAAGTGCATACTCTAATTTGTCTGAGATAAAGTCTAAGTTTTGTAACTAAGTAGTAGGTCGGGAACTGTCTACTGATTTATTTTATTTATTTAAACGCATAGGCGCTTCGCCTTCCTACAGGGTAGGGGCGCAGAGGCACGCAGAGAATTTACTACGAATTAATAAATGTTGTACTTAGTCACTGGGCAGCGGTTATTAGTCGATGTTAAGTTGTTTTTGCGACTAAATAACTCATATTCGCAATTGACACCGCACAGGAAGTAATTCTTAAGTTGTAGGAGTTTAATCTGCAAATAGTCAGTATTTACATACAGGAAAAATACTATGAACAAAAGTTGTAAATTTAACTATTTATTCAATGCGACCCTATCTGCGATCGCAGTTATTTTGGCTGTCACTCCGGCAAATGCGCTTCCAGTACAAAATATCAGCACCGTTGTGAAGTGGGCAAAGACTAGACCTTTACTACCAACTCTGAGATACAACAGCGAAGCCCACGGCTACGAGGGTACAAAAGGAAATTTATACTTTTATGCTGATGTCACTTCTGAAAATGGGACAGTGACTAAAGAAGGCATAACCGTTAGTGGTAGCGATCGCTTCAAGTTCACCATAAAAAACGTCAATGCAGTGAAACTGTTACAAAATATTTATAATTCCAACATTGCCAATGACTTCCAGAAGTCTCGCTATGTCAGCAAAGTTGGGCGTGACCAATTTTATCGTGGACAAAAGTTTGCTTACATCACTGCTGAGGTGCAAGGTGGGTCATCATTGCAGATGATTCCTTTAAATAAGTTGCAAGAGTTTATAGATAATGCAAAACATTGTCAAATCAATCAGTGCGACATTTAATTAATTCGTAATTTTTGAGTTTAATTCTTCTCTAGGAGACGCTACGCAAACGCTGATACATGGTGCTTTTTTTCAGTCTGGGTCTAAATCCACTTATTTAATAGTCTTTTATTACGAATTACGAATTATTTTAATCAACCCTGTAGCCTGTAATTTATATAAACATTATCAGTAAACAAAGGCACGCAATCACTTACGTTGTAAGCGGCAGACAGTTCAACATCTGACTCAAAACCTTTTTCAATCAACTCTTTACCCGAACTGCATTTTTTCAAGTACCCCAGTAAATTCTGCTGGAAAGCCTGAAATGTTTTCACAGCAACTTCCGCTTCTGGTGATAGACTGCCATCTAAATAACTGAGAATTGCTCCAGCACCAATTAAATCTTCAAATGCAGGACGTAGGCTACCATCTTTTTTCCACCTCTCACCGGCAGGAATCACAGCGATTTTGTCACCATACTTTTGAGCAAACTGCGCCACAGCTTGGCAATTTCGCAAGCAACCAGCCAAAGTTGGTGTATTTACTGTATGTAAAGTCAGAAAAGAACCATTAGGTGATGGTAAAACTAGTCTAGTTCCAGCAGGAATCTGAGCCACCGATTTGGGTGAGAGAGAATATCCAGTTGTAGTCCAACGTTGTCTATGACTTGCTAATTCTGCTTGTACTGAGTTGGCATAATCTATGGCTGATTCATCTCTATATGCGTAGGGAAAAATTATTGCGCCGTTGTTGGTGGCAATTTCCACGCAGGTAGAAAAAGAGAGAACGTCAACTATCACAACTACATCACTGATGGGAGCGAGTTGAGCAATTCCTTGTAGACCCCATTCACAGCGTAAATGAAACTCTGATTGGTTGTAAATCATTGGAGCGATCGCTTTTATAGAATTTTATAAAAATTAAACCATAGATAAGTAAGCCAGTGTAAATAATTAAAGGTTTGTAGTCAGCTAATTTGAGCGCTTCAGCACTCACTACGAACTAAAGGTTACGTAATAAGTAGGTCAACAGTTATAATCAATATAAAACTTTATTAAGGTAAATTGACTTATCTATTTATAGCTAAAAATAATCGCACTCAGTTCACTGTAAATATCAGTGTTAATCATGGGAAAATATCTTTTTAATCTAAGCAGAAAAATGTGTAATATTAGGATGTTCATCTATTAGACTTGATCGGCATTCCATTTTAGCGTATCCGCCAAATTTTGATAGTCCCGTCATAACTCCCACAACTAGTAAGGATTTGACCACTTGGGCTGAATGCTACGAAATTAACAGAGTTATAATCTCCTGGGAGGGTTTGAATTTCCCTTCCTGTAGTAACATTCCACAGTTTGATAGTCTTGTCATCACCGCCACTAGCGAGCGTTTTGCCATCTGGGCTGAATGCTACGGAATTAACCCGGTCGGAATGCCTGGTGAGTATTCTTTCTAGGGAGATACTGCTAGATAAACTCGCAATTACAAATATTGGATTAGTCGGAAACAAACCATAACGCACATAGCCAGAGATTTGAGTTCCCATCAATACCACTATGGCACTTACTAGCAATATTTTTCTCAGCTTGGGTTTGTTTACGGATAGTTTTGTTTTAGGTAGTTGAATTTTTGCAGGTTGAGTCTGAGGTATTGAAGCTGCTAGTTGCGAGACCTGACTAGATGAATTTAAATACTGATTAGGTTACGAAAATTGAGATTGAGTTTGCTTAACTACGGATGAAGTAAATGTAGTTATAGATAAGCCAAGCAGTTTGTTAGCTTCATTTTGAGTGATAACCCTTAATTGCTTAGGGTCTTTCAATATAATTTGTGGAGTGATACCACCAGAATTGTTGACAACCTCTACAAAACCAGTAATCTCTATATAATCTAGGCTATTAAACCACTGGATTAAATCGTATATACTGCTTCTTCCTACAGCTTGACTTAATTTTTTAAATCCCTCATCAAAAATTACTATCCTGAACGGTAAATACCCTTTTATAACACCTGTGTTATCACCAACACTAATTACTAATTTTTTAAAACTTGATTGATCAAAATGTATTTTAGTGAGTGTATTTATTACTCTACCTATTACACTGATTTGTTGACCTGATTGCTGAACTATTTCTATAATTTTATCTGCGGCAAAAGCTTTAGGTTCTGATGTTGATTCAAGAACAGCAGCTTGTTTTGGTCTAACAAACCCAGGAAATATATCAGTA
Organism: Nostoc sp.; assembly: GCF_036917555.1. Classification (GTDB taxonomy): domain Bacteria; phylum Cyanobacteriota; class Cyanobacteriia; order Cyanobacteriales; family Nostocaceae; genus Nostoc. Next base: position 10,300 of record NZ_JBALDD010000092.1, read on the forward strand.
CCAAGTTTTGTGGAGCGATCGCACCAATAACACTTACCATAAGTTCGGCTGTAATAGTGGCTGTCTAACTTTCCACAGATAGTTAACTCATTAACAGCAAGTCTCAGCGCCTTTACCCAATCCCCAGCAGTTGGGCGCAAGTTAGAATTTTTATAACCATCATTAAAACATCTGAGAAAACATCGCTGAACCTCTGGGTGAACAATCTCAAGCGGAATTGTCCTATCTACAGGTTGAATCAAACTGTTTGGTGCATACAGCCATAAACCCTGACGGATAAGTTCATTAGTTTCTGGAATTACCCCCGCGCCTATCCACTTTCCTGTAAAAAGAGTTTGACCACCAAACAACAACTGATAGATAATGACTGCTAACCGGAAGCGATCGTGTACTTCCGTTTGATCGATAGTAGAAAAATCTTTATCAATCAGTTCCGGTGGTGTATAATCTGGTGAACCAACTGGACAACGATAAATCTTGCCATTTACCGGATTCCGAACCTGAAAAGAATCAGTATCAATAATTGAAGGTAAGGCGCGATCGTTAACAAGAATATTTTGCTGCTTGATGTCACCCAAAACATAGCCAGAAATGTGAATTGCTTCAATAATTGAAGCGATATTCAGCGCTGTTGTGTGGAGAAAACGCCAATCAACATCAAGTTTCAAACCCTTTCTTTTGCTGGGGTTGTATACATCAATAAGTTCTTTTGCTTCTTTAATTTCTGGCATCAAAAAGCCCACACAATCACCCTGAGCATCTTTCAATACCGACTTAGGCCAAGCAAAAGAAATATGATTGAGGTGAGAGTTTGGCTCTTTGGGTCGGTGCGCTATCATCACCGCCAATTTTTGCACACGCTCAGGAGTTTGTGAGTGGTAAATTTTTGCTAAGTAACCATTGTGATTAGTTCGCCAAACCTTACCCTCACCACTATTAGCTATCGGTTCACCCAGCAGCGTAATTGATTTTCCCGTACTAGCACAGGTGAGAACTGTCATCGAATTTTACTCTCTATCAAACAAGCACAAAAGTAAAGTTTTATCATCGTCAGTACGAGAATTTAGCCGTTCAGAGTTGAGGAATTCCGTTAAATATTTATCATCCTTTGGATTAACAGTTTCGTGTAAGTATTCCTCCAAAGGTTTAAAGAAAGGTGAGAAAGGTTTCCAGTCACTCAAGCGAATTGCTACTTTTTCCAGTCCATCAGTGGAAGCACAAATAAACTCTTGTTTTTCGGAAATAACCTCTACCTGCATATTTTTTACTGCATTTGTTGAGGTGATAAAAGTTGTTTCATTAGCAAACTCACCTTTATCTGGCTGAAACAACAGTTTATATTCTGACTCTTGGGAACGCATTACAATAAATCCATCACCGATTTGCATAGCTGCAACGCAGTCAGAATTTGCCACAAAAATCAAAAGAGTACAAGCTAAATCATTGACAGAATAATCTTTTTCATCTGCTTGCTTCTGTAATTTTGTAATAACTTCGCTCACAATCTTAGCAAAAACTTCCTCAGCTTCTTCTTTGGAAAGTGGTTGAGAAGAAGCTTGCTTATGAGGATATTTATTAATTTCCGAAAAGCATTTGAGAACCGTTTCTACCGCCAATTTAGAACCAACATCAGAATGTTTAGCACTACCAGCACCATCAGCAACCGCGCCTACAATGACATGATCATCAAAGATGAGACAATCCCCATAATCTTGACAAGGTATCCCCTGTTTTTGATGACTTGTTCCGATCGCACAATCCCAAGCAACTTTCCAATTCACAAAATTTCCCCTAAGTAGTAATTTGACCCCATCCCACAGCCGGTAAAGCTACAGCCTGTCCTACTTTGCCACTAGAAACCCGTTTCATCGAAGCAGAAAGCCAAACAAACAGATCACGGAAATCTAAGCCATTTAGCATAACTGGTGGACGTTCAGGTGGGGAAATTTGTTTGAGGATATTCATATCAGCACCCTCTACACCAACTGCAAAAAACAACAGTCGGCTTTGTGTTTCTGCTTCTCTCAATCTTTGCGCGGCTAACTCACAGGAGTCCGATGGCGCTCCATCTGTAATCAAAAACACCCAAGGGCGATAATAGAGAATACCGTTGTCTTTATAAGTCTGTTTCCGGTTTTCTAGAAAATCCAAAGCATACTCAATCGCCCCACCCATTGGGGTTAAACCATCTACTTCCAATGTAGGCGGTGTAAATTGGTCAATCGTCACAAAGTCTTGCGTGAGTTTAACTATAGGGCCAAATGTAATCATGGCCACTTCCACACTCAGCGATGCTTGGGAATCTTTGAGTACATCTGCTTTGAAAGCAGCAAGTCCTCGATTTAACTCTTGGATAGGCTGACCTGACATAGAGCCAGAGGTATCGAGTAAAAGAATTACAGGGCAACGATTTTCTGGATTTTCAAAGAATTCAGGCAATCCTATAGCCATTCCATGCTCCTTGATAAGTAAATTTTTATACAAAATCACAATTAAAGTTTATTAGCTAATAGATACTTAAACAGTAGTGTTTTTACTGAAACGACTTCCCTATCTAAAATATATGGGTTGATGGCGATCATAATTATCTGTATACCTGAAAGACATTGTTTTATGGAAGGAATAAATTACTCTCAAATCATTCAAGACATTTTAAGTAACCATTCCGCTAATGACGTAGCTAATGGCACAGAGGTTCAATTGTTATTTGATGCAGAACGCCATCATTATCAAGTCTTAAATATTGGCTGGAAAGAACAACGGAGAATTTATGGAGTTATCATTCATGTTGATATCAAAGACAAAAAGATTTGGATACAAAGAGATGGTATAGAAATCGGTATCGCTAATGAATTCATTGCTGCTGGAGTACCTAAAAAAGATATTGTATTAGGATTTCATGCTCCTTATAAACGCGAATTTACTGACTTTGCTGTTGGAGAAGTAGCAGTAAATAAGCAATAGTAATCTTTGCTCTAATCAGCCACTATCCGCTAAACTCAGAAATGCTGCGTTATTCCTCATCATGTCCGATTCCCAAACTGTTAGTGCTGCTGTTGCCAAACTCTACAATACCTACCCCTTTCCGCCAGAAGCCCTGTTGGATGAACCACCTCCAGGCTACAACTGGCGCTGGAATTGGCTAGCTGCTCATAACTTCTGCACGGGTCAAAAACCCCAAAGGCAAGATATTCGGATTTTAGATGCAGGTTGCGGTACTGGTGTGGGTACAGAGTACCTGGTTCACCTCAATCCTCAAGCTTCTGTTGTGGGAATTGACCTCAGTACAGGCGCTTTAGCTGTAGCTAAAGAACGTTGTCAGCGTTCAGGGGCTAACCGCGTTGAATTTCATCACCTCAGCTTGTTTGATGTGGAACAGTTACCGGGTGAGTTTGATTTAATTAACTGTGTTGGCGTTTTGCATCATACCCCCGATCCGATTCGTGGTATTCAAGCCTTGGCGAAAAAGTTAGCTCCAGGCGGCTTGATGCACATTTTTGTCTATGGGGAGTTGGGACGCTGGGAAATTCAACTCATGCAAAAAGCGATCGCACTTATTCAAGGTGACAAAAAAGGCGACTACCGCGATGGTGTCCAAGTCGGGCGAAAAATTTTCGCTTCTTTACCAGAAAATAACCGAATTGTCAAATATGATAAACAACGTTGGTCACTAGAAAACAACAAGGATGAATACTTTGCTGATATGTACGTTCATCCTCAAGAAATTGACTACAATATTGAGACGCTGTTTGAATTAATAGATGCTTCGGGATTGGAATTTATTGGTTTCTCGAATCCGAGTTTCTGGGATTTGGAGAGACTTTTAGGCAAAGCACCAGAGTTAGTAGAACGGGCAAAAGAATTGAGCGATCGCCAGCTTTATCGTCTGATAGAATTATTAGATCCAGAAGTAACTCATTACGAGTTTTTCCTCGGTCGGCCTCCTTTAATCAAAGCTGAATGGTCAGAGGATAATGCCCTCTTAGCAGCGATTCCCGAACTTAACCCTTGTATTGAGGGATTTCCCAGTCAATGTTTCTTTAATTACGATTACCAGATAGTTAATTTATCTGTAGCAGAGCTTGAGTTTATGCAAAGATGTGATAAAAATTCCACAGTTGCAGAGATATTGACAAATGTAGAACTGGGATTGGATGTGGTAAGAACCCTTTTGCAACAGCAGTTGATTTTATTAACACCTGCTTAGGGAATTCAAGTAAAAAATATCCAATTATTTATTGTGGGATAGCCGAAAGACCCATCCCACAATCAGATATTTATCCTACAACAGCTGGACTTGCTACCTTCTCCTGTCTTTGGGAAGGCGGACGCATTCCCAAACCAAGTAAATTCAGCATTTCTCGGTCAGTATCGTAATCTGGACAGGGAGTTGTCACTGTCAACATCTTGTTGTCGTCGCTGGAAAAAATAGAATTGGCTCCTGCCATAAAGCAGAAAGCTTGTTCAACTTGAGAAAGTCTCGCCCTACCGGCACTAAGACGCACATCTGAAGCTGGCATTAAAATTTTGGCTGTGGCAATCATCCGCACAATATCCCAAATGGGAACATCAGGATGATTTTCTAAGGGTGTGCCCGGTACTTGTGAAAGAATATTAATTGGCACAGACTCTGGATGGGGATGTAAGTTTGCCAAAGTTTGTAACATCCCAACCCGGTCATCAACAGTTTCGCCCAAACCCAGGATACCGCCGGAACAGACAGTAACATTTGTCTGACGGATATTCTTAATTGTGTTCAAGCGATCGCTATATGTCCTTGTGGTAATAATTGTGCTGTAATATTCCTGCGAGGTATCTAAGTTATGGTTGTAGGCATAAAGTCCTGCTTCTGACAATTTTCTGGCTTGATTTGCCGTCAACATACCTAGAGTGCAGCATACTTCTAAACCCATTGCAGTCACATCCTTGACCATTTCCAGGACTTCCTCAAATTGTGAATTATCCCGCACTTCCCGCCAAGCAGCACCCATGCAAATGCGACTAACACCAGTTTCTTTAGCTTTCTGGGCGATGTTAACTACCGTTTCCTTTTCTAGAAGTGCTTGCGCCTTTACCTCTGTTTTATAGCGGGAAGATTGGGCGCAATAGCTACAATCTTCTGGACAACCTCCCGTTTTAATCGATATGAGTTTGCAGACTTGTATTTTTGTTGGGTCATGATATTGGCGATGCACGCTAGCAGCTTGATAAATAAGCTCTAGCAATGGCGTGTTGTATATCGCCCGAATCTCTAATTCCTGCCAATCGTAGCGTATTCCCACCACATCACTATCCTTCTTGTAGACTGGGTTAAATCTTGAGCTGTCTTTTGGTTGAATATCCTGCAGTACAGCGTTTGGGCAAAGCGATTTTATCGAAGTTATGCTGCACACTGTGCTTTATCACCCATTGGCTCTCAATCCTTCCGCTCTAGATATTAGACATCAGCTTATCAAGATTTTGGTTGAATGGCAGATTAAGAGCAAAAATACTCACCCTATCTGTTGTAAAGGGCGTTGGGCATTGGGCACTTGTACTTAGCTTTGTTGTTGGCATGGTGACAAAGCTTTGTCGTACCACTTGCCTACGGCACGCTCCGCGAACATGGAAGCAAGCTACGCCCAGCGTCTCCAAGAGTTGTATTAGACATTAGCAAGACTTATGTAACTGGCGTGCGAATTCTATTCGCCCTGGCTGCTAAACCACAGGTTATGAGAGAATTTATAAAATTTAGAGAATGTTTTGGGAAGATATCCCGCCGATTAGGTAATTTATGATATCAGAACTGCCAATAATTGCAAGCGATCACCTATTATTACGAGCAGCAATCCATGAAGATATACCTCAAATTCTCAAATACTTCATTGATAACAAAACTTATCTTACTCCATTCTATCCTCTTTGGGCTGATGGTTTTTTCACTGAAGAATATTGGCAATATCAGATAGAGAATAGTTTTCTGGAATTTATCAATGGTCAATCATTAAAACTATTTATTTTTACCAAAAAAAATCCCACTGTAGTTATTGGAACAGTCAATTTTAGTAATTTTGTCCGAGGAGTAGCTCATTTTTGCTATGTGGGATATAGCCTTGCTGAAAATAAACAAGGTAAAGGCTATATGACAGAGGGGTTAAAATCTGCAACTCAATATCTATTTGAAGAGTTAAATTTTCACCGAGTTATGGCTAATTATATGCCTCACAATCGGCGCAGTGGTAATGTACTCAAAAGACTCGGTTTTGTCGTTGAAGGATACGCTAGAGACTATTTGTTAATTAATGGGCAATGGGAAGATCATATTTTGACAAGTCTTACAAATCCTCATTGGAAAGCACCTAAATTTTAAAATCTGCTGAGTATTATTGTCAATAATATGTATTTTATTTACCCACTATCACTGTTTATAAACTCATTTATTTATAATTGCTATTTATCAACGTTATTTAGGCAATCTCTATAAATAAGCAATACTAAAAATTCACTGAAATACTTATTTTAAGTTATAAATAATGCATAAGTTATATATATTTATAATTCAATAATATTTAGATAAAATGAATTTAATACATTGGTTATAAGCATCTACAAATTCATAGCAAATTCATAATAAATACACAACAACTCCACAAGCAAATGCAATAGTAATATTTGTTCACTACCAGGCTTAGTTATTAAGGTTAGCTTTAGCCGATGTGTCCAATTTTCTTAAATAATTGAGGAGTTTTTTAAAATGCTCATTAATTCTATAAAGCGCTTATCTGTCTTTTCTACTATCTTCGCTTTTGCTACCATCTTAAACGGAGTTGTCTTGGCAGCACCAGGTCCAAATTCCGCCACTACACCAGCCTTAAAAACTCAGACTAGTACTGTATCACACCAGCCAATCAAACTCACACAGCAACAGCGCCTACAAATCCAAGTGGCTCGCCAGCAAAGAGATAAGAATATTGAGGCTCTATTAAACCCGTCCCAAGATACTAAATTTAAAGCGGCACTGCAATCCCGTCAGAGAATCAGAATAGTTTTAAAATCTTTGGATTTGAATCAAAATCAACAGAAACAGGTTCAATCAATTTTGCAAACTTATAACCTGCAAGTGAAAAAAATTCTATCTTCACAGGCATCACAACCAACATCAAACTCAGTAGGAATTACTCGACCAACATCACAACCAATTACAAAATAAAAAATCAGTTTATTTAATTAAGGTTAAGTTTCGGAAGACTGGCGGATTTTATCCAAACTTCGGTTGAGCCAGTCTTATTTTTTTAATGTGCAAAACTTTATTTCTTCTAAAAGAACGCAGTGTTGGGTCAGCCAGTTTAAAAAGAAGAATTGCATCGGTCAGAAAGTGTCATAAAATACAAACGAGTCAGTGCGGTCTTCTCCGTTCTCTACGAGACGCTCCGCGTTCGCATAGCCTCTCTTTTTGGCAGAAGAGGGGATGCCCGCCGTAGAATGCTTCGTTCTTACTTCAATTCTACGTTTTTCAAGGTGGGTTACTCCTGCCTCCTGAAGCACTCCAGATTTTGATAGCATTTAGATATCGGTCGCTTTTTGCGTCTATGCTGATGATGCTGAAGCCAGAGGTAGTATTAAAGGAAGAATGAATTAAGCTTTGCTCGTAATGACTCTGGCTGAAACTCCAAACTACAAAAATTCTAGCAATCCTTTTCTCACCCTCAACTACGAACCAGCCTTAGAATCTCTAGGCGGTGACTACTACGATGAGGTTGCAGCGGCGGAATTTCCCCAACACTTTCTGCGTTGGCGTAACGATGAACTATTACCCCGTTTTGGTCTAGACCCCCAAGTAGTCAAAGACGAAGATTTCATCAGAGCCTTTGGTCAATTTCAGGGACGCAAACCCTTGTTGGCTCTACGTTACCACGGCTATCAATTTGGTGAATATAACGGACAGTTGGGTGATGGTAGAGGCTTTCTCTACGGGCAAGTACGCGCCAATGATGGCGAATTATACGATTTTGGCACTAAAGGTTCTGGGAGAACGCCCTACTCCCGTGGTGGCGATGGTATGCTCACGCTCAAAGGTGGGATGCGGGAAGTTCTAGCTGCGGAAGCACTGCACTACTTGGGTGTACGTACTTCGCGCTGTCTGAGCATGATTGAAACAGGTTTACCACTCTGGCGGGGCGATGAACCTTCGCCTACTCGTTCATCTGTGATGATTAGAATGAGCAGTTCTCATATTCGATTTGGTACTTTTGAGCGACTGCACTATTTCCAGCGTCCAGATTTAACTAAGAAGCTGTTAGACCACGTAATTGAGCAGTATTATCGACACTTAAGTGCTGAACAAGATAAATATGCCCTGTTTTACGCCGAATTAGTTAAACGGGTTGCAGAACTAGCAGCACAGTGGATGGCGGCTGGCTTTTGTCATGGGGTTCTCAATACTGACAATATGTCGATTACGGGAGAGAGTTTTGATTATGGACCTTATGGATTTATCCCTACTTATAACCCCTACTTTATCGCTGCATATTTTGACTATTCTGGACGCTACTGTTACAGTCATCAACCAACTATTTGCCAGTTGAATTTAGAAATGCTCCAGGAACCTTTCAAGGCAATTATTGATAAAGGTGATATGGAAACTGGATTAACCAGGTTTGATAAATATTATCAAGCTGAATACAGTTCTTTGATGTTGAAAAAGTTGGGTTTTGTGGAGTTGCTACATCCACAAGCTGAAGAACTCTTGAATCTAACGATTGAATTTTTGAAAGCGAGCCAAGTTGGTTATCACCAATTCTTTTATGAGATGGCTCGTACTTTTTCATCTAATTGGCGAGATGAACCAGGTTTTGTAATGAATAGTTCAGATATTGTACCAGTAACGGGTGCGTCAGAAATTTTTGATGATTGGTGCATACTATACCATAAAATCTTGAATGATTTTGATAGCGATCGCATTGATGTAATTGCCCAAACTCTAACTGTTAATAATCCAAAAACGGCATTATTAAGACCCGTAATTGAATCTATTTGGGAATCAATTGCTCAAGAAGATAATTGGCAACCTTTTTATGAGTTAATCAAGGCAATTCAATCTAGGAGATAATTAATAAGGGGCAAGGCTTGTAATGAAAATGATTTTTTTACTTTGCCCCTCTACCTCCTGCTCTTTGTCAATATTTAGATGGCTTTCCCTGCGTTTTCATGACTAAATGGGGTATGAGTAGCATTCGCGCAGAAAACCGGGTTAAGAGATATTACATGGGGTGTATTACAAGTCTGTATCGGCTTTCATTATTCTGTACTCTGTGATTTTCCAAACATTGCTGTTTTCTGGCGTTGATGCTTTACCTTCAATGTCGGCTTTAATTTCAGAACCTGACCAAGGTTTATCCTCGTCTTGCTCTCCACTTAAATATAAAGTTACAGCAAACTCCAGCTTTCCTTGACCTTGAAACCAAGCTCTTAAATTATCAAAATTTTCAAGACTCCAACCAAAGCAATTTGTCTGAGCTATTAAACCCGTGATTCTTTCATCTTGATCTGCTAGAGTTGCAGCAAAATCAAACAGTAAATTTTCAACGATAGCAATAGCATTAGAATGTACCATTTAATTTATCTCCAGTTAATCAAACATAATCATTTTTTTTAAATTAGGCGATTACGGCTAACTAAACTGCTGGGCATAAAATCGCGCATAGCGATGCTCTAGGGCTAATAATTCTTCATGGGTTCCCGATTCGACAATTTGTCCTTGTTCGAGAACTAAGATACGATCGCACCTCCTAACTGTCGATAAACGGTGAGCAATAATAAACACTGTCCGTTTCTCCATTAATCTTTCCAGCGCTTCCTGTACCAGTGCTTCTGACTCGGAATCTAATGCTGATGTCGCCTCATCGAGAATCAAGATTTGGGGATTGAGCAAAACAGCACGAGCAATCGCAATTCTTTGTCTCTGTCCACCTGATAAGTTTACCCCACGTTCGCCTACCCAAGTCTTATAACCCTCTGGTAGTTGGCTAATAAATTGATGGGCATTAGCAATTTTCGCCGCCTCTTTAACTGCTTTTATCTCAAAAATATCTTGTCCAAAAGCGATATTTTGGGCAATCGTCCCCGAAAACATAATAGTTTCTTGAGGAACAATCCCTATTTGTCGCCGCAGACTATGCAGGTTCACATCTCGAATATCAACACCGTCAATCAATATTTGACCAACTTCAGGATCGTAAAAACGCGGGAGGAGGTTGACAAATGTGGTTTTACCAGCACCAGAAGCACCCACAAGAGCGATCGCTTCACCTGGCGATACCAATAAACTGATATCTTTTAAGACAGGTTCGCCTGGTTTATAGGCGAAGGAAATATGACGATATTCTACTTTGCCATTGACTGGAGAAAGAGCGATCGCATTTGTCTTTTCGATCACCGTTGGCTGAATTGCCATCAATTCAAAAACGCGGTCAACAGATGCTTCACCCTGCTTAAATTCGTTGTAGTTATTAGTAGTGTGACCAATGGGATCAATTAACAGCGCCGCCGCCGCCAGATAACTGAAAAAATTCGCCACTGTCAAGTTACCTTGGGAAATTTGCCAAGCTCCCACAATCAGTAACGATAACGCACTTAAGGCTTCCAAAAATCCCACAATGGGAATCTGAATCGCTTTCAGGCGTTCGGCTGAGTATTTTGCTTTGAGGCTGCGTTCTGCTTCATGTCCAAAGCGAGCAATTTCGTAATTTTCGGCAGCAAAAGCCTGTACTAAACGAATTCCGTTGAAAACTTCCGCGAGGATGGCTGATAAACCCGACACGCGATTTTGACTTTTTAAGGAATACTTGCGTAACCGTTCGCCAAACCAGCCAACTAAAATACCCATTAGTGGTGCAACTATCACTGTTGCTAATGTCAGTTGCCAATTCAGGTAAATCATGTAAATCGGAATTGCTAGCAACTGTAAAATGCAGGGGATAAAGTCGTGAAATACTTTATTTACTACTTCGCCAACGCGGTCAACATCTTCGGTGAGGCGGTAAGATAAATCACCTGCTTTTGCCGTTTCAAAATAGCTGAGATTTAACTTTTGAAGATGTGCGTAGACTTGCTGGCGGAGATGAAAAGCAACTCTCAAAGCAGCTTTCGCCATGTACATATCTTGTATAGACTGAAACAAGCCTCTGACAAGAAATACTAAAGCACAACTACCAGTTATTTGAGCGATCGCTACTACATTACCTTGAGCAAAGGGAGTTGCCAATTTACCGGCGAGATTAATTAATACTAATGTCGCCAGCACGTATCCCAAAATCCCAATAAGTCCCTTAGCGATAGTTTGCCACTGGAGTCGGATATAAGGTAGCAGTTGCCAGTAATTAGAACGCGTTTTCAAGCTCGAAAGTCCACAGCGATATTTTACTTTGTTTGACGCTAGCAGTTTTTAGTGAGTTTCTGAACACTTAACTAATTAGTTACAAACTGTTTTAGCGTTGATCCTAGAGTTAATTAGTTCATAAATACTAGATAGATCCATTTAATTGCGGTGTGACAGTTCTGGGTGTGGAATCCCGGATTTAATCTTGTTTTGAATATCGCACCGCCCTCATTACCAACGCCGTCACAGGTAAAATAGATGTGCGCCAAGTCCCCATCCGCTAACCCCAGAACCTACCATGACACAAATCACCCTTTCCGATCTCCCCGAAACCATCCAAACCCTACTTAACCAAGCCCAAAAAACAGGCGAACCCCTCACTATTACCCAAAACGGTATCCCCTTCGCCATCATTTCCCCCATCAAGAAAAAATCCCTTCTGGAAACCCTTTCCACCCTTGAACCACTGGACGAAGACTTTGCCGACGTGGACAAAGGATTATTACCCTTAGATGATATTGAGTTTTCAAAATGAGTTATTTATACTTGTTAGATACAAACATCATTTCCGAACTAATTAAAAACCCCAGAGGAGTGGTATTTTCAAAAATTCAAGATGTCGGAGAAAACAAAATTTATACAAGTATTATAGTAGCTTGCGAATCAAGATTTGGAGCTAGAAAGAAGAACTCCCAAAAGCTCATAGAAAAACTTGAAATAATTTTGGATAGTATTTCAATACTACCCCTAACTCATCCTGCAGAGCAATATTACGCAGAAATCCGCACTGATTTACAACAAGGTAAACCGATTGGAGCTAATGACTTATTAATTGCTGCCCATTCTTTAACCCTTGGTCTAACTCTCGTTACCGCCAATATTCGTGAATTTTCCCGTGTTCCTAATTTAAAAGTAGAAAACTGGCTCGAACTTCGCTAAAATCAGAAATATCTAAAAAATTAGCCCTCTCCTTGTTAAGTAAGGAAAAGGCTGAATTAATCTTAAAATACTTCCTAATTTTCTAATTGAATTACGTTAGCGCAGCGGGGCATAGCCCATTACGAATTACGAATTAATATCCGCCTTCCTCTTCGTATTCTGGCTGTCTTTCCTTGACTTTTTTAGGAATATTCACAGGCTTCGGCACATCTTCCCAAGCATCGCCCTCTACGTCGTCATAATCATCGTATTCGTCAACATAAGGCTTGCTGTAGGGCTGGGCTTCATATTTTAGCGGCTGCGGTTGTTGATACCTGTCGCTGCCTGTTGCCTCGCTCCAGTTATCTTCTTCCTCATCTTCTTCGTATTGAATAGATTCATACTGCCGCGCTTTCATTACCTGACGCTGTGGCCTTTCTTCTTCCACATAGTCTTCAGTCCATTCTTCTTCTTGCGCTACTGGTTCAGGGGCGCGAACTTTTTGCCTGGGTGGCTGCAATGGCACTCCGCTAGGCAGTTGATTGGGTGCTGCAATTGTACGCGGTGGAGTATAGCCGTATTCTTCTTCTATATCTCGCTCCCACGGTGCTTTGCCGATACCCAGGCGCTCTAGTAAACCAACTGTCAACTGATTTACTCGTTCTTCGGCTCCCTCAAACACAATCAACCGATTGGGGCCAGTGCTGACAATTTCATCCACTGAGAACTCGTAAGTACTCACAAATTGATCGGGAATTTGGGGCAATCCTAAAGAAGCAATGACTATAGATTCAAGCTTCCCAGTTTCGCCGTTGAACTTGAAGCCGCGAACTTTGCCTAATACTTCACCTGTTTCTGTAATTACTTCCCAGTTAATCAAATTACTGAGAGATTCAACTTCGATATCTTCAATGACATCTTCGTTATCAACCAGGATGACATCACCAATCTGGCTGATGTTGTTGAGGTACATATAGCGCGGTATGCCCGAAATGGAGATCAGGCTGTCTCGCAAACCAAGAGCCACAACCTCTCTTTGATCGATATCAACCCAGACTTGACTGATGATGCCTAGCCGCTTGCCGTTGTCGCGGGTAATCACCTGGGTATTTAATATGTCGGAACGCCTAATTATCTGTTCGGAGGTCATTCTATACCGAGTCCTGATCTCGAATCCGGTTTAACGCGATGTGCAACTTATTCTTGTAACTCCACTTCCAATTCCTCTGTCCCAGTGAACGAGAGGCTTTGATTTTTGCTCTCTTTTCCTGGTAGGGAAGGGGTTGGGGGTTAGGTTTGAGAGAAAGTCACACATTACGTGGTTTATCTATACACTATTATTAACAAAAACTCAAGCAGATGTATTGGATGATTGTAACTTAATCCCCAAAACTTGAGTGTAAGCTCCTCGTGCTTGAGTAACGCCAATTGTGCGTTCGGCTGATTCTATCATCGGACGACGCAAACTCACAACTATAAATTGCGCTTGTTGTGACTGTTGTTTAATCATTCTAGCTAATCGCTCTACGTTTGCTCCATCTAGGAACATATCTACTTCGTCAAAGGCGTAAAATGGCGATGGACGGTAACGTTGCAGGGCAAAGATAAAGCTCAAGGCTGTGAGTGATTTTTCTCCCCCAGACATGGAAGCTAGGCGCTGTACTGGTTTACCTTTGGGATGTGCGACTAAATTCAGTCCGCTGCTAAAGGGATCTTCAGGATTTTCTAGTTGCAAGAAGCCATCGCCGTCTGAAAGAATGGCAAAAATTGATTGAAAGTTTTCGTTGACAGCATCGAAAGCTTCTTTAAAGGCAAGTTGCCGCAACGTGGTAAAGTTTTCAATCCGTAAAAGTAGTTCGGTGCGTTCTCCTTCTAGTGTCTCTAATTTTTGCGTGAGTTCTTGGAGACGGTTTTGAGTGCGTTCGTATTCTTCCAACGCCAGCATATTTACAGGTTCCATTGCCTGTAAGCGTTTGGTAAGCGATCGCAATTCTTTCTGCAATTCTTCCAAGTCTACCTGATCTGGAACTTCCGGCAACGGATTTGGTAATTCTGCTCCCACATCCCGCAATTGAGTTTCCAATGCAATTAGTTCCTCTCGCCGCTTCTCTTGGGTTTCTTGGAGTTTTTGGATTTCCCATTCCAATTGTTGTTGTCGCAAAAGATGCGATCGCACTTCCAGTTCTGTAGCGTCACGTTTTTGTTTCTCTTCGCCCAAATTCTGCTCCATTTGGCTGAGTTTAGCGCGGGTTTGGGTGATTTGCTCATCTATCGTTGTGATTTGTGTGCAAACACGATGAATTGCGTCTCTACAAGAGATTTGTTGGGTTTCATATTCTGTGATTCGTGTCTCCCCTTCTTGGATTTTTTCTTGCAAACGTTGTTGCTGATTTTCTAAATTTTTTAATCTTTGTTCAGCTTCCCTTAATGCCGTCTCCCGTTGTTGTAATTGTTGCTCTTGGATTTTAATGGTTGCCTGGATTTGTTGCCATTCACTGGGGGTTTGGGAAGCTTCTAACTCTGCTAAAGCGTGTCGCAATTGTTGCAATTCATTTTCTTGTCCAGGTAATTCCCGCTCTAAAATTTCTAATCGGGATTGAGCAGTGGCTAACTTTTCGCTGTTTTGTGCGAGTTGCGATCGCGTCCCCTCTAATTGCGCTGTTAAACTCTTAATGTCTTTCTGCAATTGCTCCAATTGCAACTGCTGTTCGCGTCGCGCCTGACGCGCTTCGGTGAGTTCTTGGGTGAGTTTTTTTGTTTTGGTTGACAAAGTAGCGATCGCTTCAGTACAACGCTCTAAAATTCGCTCAATGTCCACCAAGCGAGTTTTTAAAGCGATCGCCTCGTCAGATTCCGCCGCTTCCGCATTCCCAAACCGCAAGGAGGAACGCTGGGTGTTACTACCACCAGTCATTGCACCGCTGGTTTCCAGAAGTTCCCCGTCTAAGGTGACGATGCGATACAGTCCTAAATTTTTCCGCGCCGCCTCCAGGTTGGCAAAAACCACTGTGTTGCCGAAAACATAGCTAAATACATCTTTGTAACGGCGATCGCAATCGACTAAGTTAACAGCATAGTTAACGAAGCCACTAGCAAAACGCAGTGTTGCATCTTGAGTAAATTTGGGAGCATGAATTTTATTCAGCGGTAAAAAAGTCGCTCTCCCAGCCCGCTTCTGTTTGAGCAATTCAATCCCTGTTGCGGCTACACCATCATCTTCCACCACAATATGTCCCAAGCGTCCCCCAGCAGCCATTTCTAAAGCAAGCTGATGGCGAGGTTCTACCTTTCCTAACTGCACAACTAAGCCACAAAGTCCAGGCATTCCCGATTGTAAAATGACTTTACTGGCTTGGGTTCCTTGGACTTCTTGCTGTGCTTGCGCTTGCGCCTCTATTTTATCCAACTGACGTTGTTTTTCTCGTTGTTCAGAAAGTAACCGTTTTTGGGTTTCCTGTTGGATTTGCAGTTCTTGTTCTGTGGCTGAGAGATTTTGGGCTAAATTTTGGATGGGTTCGCTAGAGGTGTTAAATTCCGTTTCAACTCCACTACACTCAGTTTGTTTTTCTGCTAACAACGGTTCATCACGTTCAATTAACTGAGTTTGCTCTTGAATAAGCTGCTGTAACTGATTATTGCGTTCCCTGAGTTGTGCTTGTTCCGTGCGTTGAGGTTCTAGAGTCTGTAGTAAAGCTTCAATTTGACGGTTGAATGCTGTTTGTTGCTGCACCCACGCTTCTGAAGCCGAGGCGATTTCTGCTGCTGCTTCGCGGGAAGTTTCTAAAGCTTGCTGTGTTTCATCCCTTTGTTGCTGACAATAGACAATAGATTGCCCCTCTACAACCTGTGTTTTGGCAATTTCTTCTAAAGAATGACGGTGTTTTTGAATCTCTTGCTGAGTTTGAGCTAGACGTTTGGCAGTTTCCTGCGTTGCTGTTTGTAATTCCGTTAGCTGACGCTGGAGTTGTTTACGTTCTGCTTCTTGGGTGGCGAGGGTAGATTGTACCGCCAAAAGTTCCTCTTCTCCCAATGCTTTCACGTGGGCATTGAGTTGTTCAAGTTCAGCAGTTTTTTGGACGATTTGGGAATTTAGGTTTGTGAGTTGGGTAGTGAGTTCACTAAAATTGCGATCGCCTGTTTGAATTTCGTGAACTAACTTTTCTTGTTGTGCTTGCAAGGATCGCCATGATAAAACAGCTTCCCAAGATTGTTTAGCCAGAAATTCCGTGCGGAGTTTTTGATATTTCTCAGCTTTAGCCCGATCTTGGGAAAGGCGATCGCGCTGTGCAGTTAATTCTGTCTCAATAATCCGACAGCTATCTTCCTTTTCCTTCACCTCATCTAAAGTTGATTTGGCTTGGATAATTTTACGATCAAACGCTGCCACCCCTGCTAATTCATCAATAATTTCCCGTCGTTCCCGCGCATTCATCGAGATAATGCTGGTGACATCCCCTTGCAGTACCACATTGTAGCCTTCAGGATAAACCCGGAGGTTACTTAGTTCTCCATGCAACTCTGTCAACGTGCAAGGTACACCATTAATATAGTAATTCGATGTGTAAGTCCCTTGGTGAGTGACTCGTAGCCTTCTAGTAACACTCCACTCTCCCGATTTTGGACTTCGGCTTCGCTCAGTCGAACGATTTTGGACTTCGGCTTCGCTCAGTCGAACGATTTTGGATTTTGGATTTTCTTCCCCTACCTCCCCTGCTTCCCCTGCTTCCCCTACCTCCTCTACTTCCTCTACTTCCTCTACTTCCTCTACTTCCTCTACTTCCTCCCTTTGTGCCTTTGTATCTTTGTGTAAGATTTCATCCGACAAATCAAATGTCACCGTGACGCTAGCCTCAATCGAAGCACGTCCTTTAGCCGTTTGAGTGTTATTTACCAAATCCGGTAAGCGTTCGGCTCGCATTCCCTTAGAACTGGAGAGTCCCAGGCAAAAGAGCAGTGCATCTAAGATATTAGACTTACCCGAACCATTTGGCCCAGATATGACAGTACACCCCGGTAGCAAAGGGACAGAAGTACTGCCACCGAAGGATTTGAAGTTCGTAAGTTCCACGCGCTTGATGTGCACCATAGGCGCTGGTTCCCTGGGCTAATGAAGAACAAGTGTATCAACTAATTAAGAATTCGCAAGAGGGTAAGGGGTAGAAATGGAAATTATAGTAGATGCGTTGCGGTGAGCCTGCGAGCTTCACCCAAAAGGCTTACCACAGGTGATCGCTCAGTGTACAGCGAAAATTTTGATGTCGCAAACTGACCATCAAAATTTTCCCAGGCAGATAATATTATGTCCGCCTAATTACTTATAATTCAAAAATCTCTGCGTTTGTGTATCTTTGAGTCAACCCTGATTACAAGTATTCAACTGGACACAATCTCCAGATAGTTTAAGTGTGAAGGGAAATCAGTTGGTATAGTTTGACTCATCTGTTCTGTATCTGTAATCCTCAGTTGATCGTCACAACAAAGCGATCGCATTTCTATCTCAGGATATAACGAGTTTGAAAACAGGCTCTAGGCGTTTTCACACAGTAATGTCACCTACCAAAGAACAGAGGAAAGCAAGGGAAAAACCAACTCAACCAAATGGCAGAGGATATTAAAAGCACCAAATTAATTTATAATATAGTAATCTTTACAATTCTCAAAACGTAGAAATAAATCCCTCTCTACTACATCAATCAGCTCTCTGTGATTTGGTTTTTAACCCGCAAAAATTGTATAACTTAGTAATGAAAAAATTAATTACAGGTCTGCGCGAATTCAAATCTAGCTATTTTTCAACACATCAAAAATTGTTTGAGCAACTTTCACATGGTCAAAAGCCCAGAGTATTATTTATTACCTGTTCTGATTCGCGTCTCGATCCAAATCTAATTACACAAGCTCAAGTTGGTGAATTATTTGTCATTCGCAATGCAGGCAACATCATCCCACCGTATGGGGCAAGTAATGGCGGTGAAGGTGCGACAATTGAATATGCTGTTCAAGCTTTAGATGTCCGCCAAATTATTATTTGTGGTCATTCTCATTGCGGTGCAATGAAAGGATTAATGAAGTTACACAATCTCAGCGATGAAATGCCGCTTGTACATGATTGGCTTAAATATGCAGAAGCAACTCGAAGGCTAGTTATAGACCACTACAGTGACTACGACGGAGAAGAGCTGCTAGAGATTATGATTGCCGAAAATGTTCTTACTCAAATTGAGAATTTGCGGACATATCCAGTGATTCACTCTAAGCTCTATCGGGGAGAACTCAGCATTTATGCTTGGATTTATCACATTGAAACAGGAGAAGTTTTCGCATACGATCCCCAGAAGCACGCTTATGTTTTGCCTCAAACTCAGCTTCCAGAATCAGAAATAGATGATTCGTTCAGGGGTCAAGTTTCAAATACCAATGTAGTAGTGCGTTCCCCTCAAAACCAGCAGGATGATGTTCAACCTTATGAGAAAGTGTCTATTTCTGAATTTGAGTGGTTTCCAATGAAACGCCTTTCTCCAGAGCAGATGGAGCGAATTTATCGAGGTTCAAACAATGGAAGTTGAAAGATGAAAATATAGGATTTCAAACATCCTCTTAGAGAGTTGGGGGTAGGGTTTTTGTACCTTACAGCTATTTTCAAGTAAATAGACCATGTGGTAGGGGCACAGCATTGCTGTGCCCTTACGACAGATGTGGTTCAAATACATGAAAATTGCTGTATTCAACCGAGAACCACTATATAAAGTTACTCAAGTGGTATCAACTACCTATTCCTTAGTTTTATTTAAGTAAGTAAAAAACAGAGACTTACATCTGTGTAAGTCTCTATTTGGCTTTCATACCGATGTTAACTGAAAGCTTCAGTTATTCTTTTATGGCTTTTTTACAGTATCAACTTTTGCTTCTACCTTCACCGTCTTCACACCTTGAACTTCTTTAGCCAAGGTTTCAGCTTTCTTGAGTTCTTCAACAGAAGTGGCTGTACCTTTGAGAATAATTTCACCCTGTTTGTTTTCAACTTGTAACTTGTTGCCTGGTAAGCCTTTATTCAACTTGGCGCTAACTTCAGTTTTTAAGTCGCTCTTAGCTTTTGTTGCTGCCGTTTTTTCAGAATCAGTTTTAACTTTAGTACCTGTACTAGCTGCTAAAGGAGTCGTTCGTGTTTCTGGAACTTTGGCAGTTTGATTTGTCTCTGAAGCTGGTTTTGCTGGTGCTTGAGCGGCTTCATTAGTTGTGTTAGGAGTTTCGGAACCAGTTTTAGGAGCCTCTTGGCAGCCAAAAGTACCAACTACCAAAATGCTACTAACTACTAATAAAATTAGTTTTTTCATTATTTATCTCCGAATTGAGTACTTGAAGCGGTTAATTGAGGTGTGTGATAGTGAGGAGCAAATTAAAAAAACAATTAAAAGTGAAGTAACAAAAGTGCTTAAGCAATAGCTCAGGTTACTGAAAATTGAAATTTGGACGATTTTTTGAAGCTAAGATTTTGCGCTCAGTTTTGAGAAATTCCAATTCAATTTTTCTGACGGCTGCTAACCAGGATGGCTTTACACACAGTCTGTGGCTCTTTATAAATTTAACGTAGATGCTGACTGAGTAACTCTTTCGATGGTAGACTATGCCACTCCACAGTAGTGACTCGATGTTATCAGATTTGAGTCAATTTGGCGATATCTATGACGAATTTCAAACTTCAGTGTTTTTGCAATCCTCTGCCAGCAAACTCACCAACAAAATGTTACTTTATAAAACTATGGCTTACTTACAATGCCTTAAATATCAGGAAATATTAACCAATGCCCTACCTTACTTCGGCTAGCGAAATTCGTGCCATTGTCGCTGAATATACAAACGCTAAAACACTATGGATAGATACAGAAGTTGCTGACTATAAAAGTCGTAATCCCCGGTTATCGGTGATTCAGGTATTAGATAATCCTCAAGATATGAGTGGCGATCGCGTCTATCTTTTAGATGTCTTAGATCAGCCTACTATTATAGCTGAATTTATTGATAAAATTATGATCAATTCTGCAATTGAAAAAGTTTTTCACAACGCCAGTTACGATCTAAAATTTCTCGGTAGCAAGAAAGCCAAAAATATTACTTGCACTTTGGAAATGGCCAAAAAAATTCCCTACTATCTTTTGCCATTACCCAACTACCAACTCAAGACAATAGCTACAGCACTTTGTAGCTTTAATAATATCGATAAACAAGAACAAAAAAGTGATTGGGGGAAACGCCCTCTGACTGAAGAACAGATAGAGTATGCTTACCTAGACTGCATTTATCTTGCTCAAATTCACCTAAACTTGTTAGACTTACAAGCCCAAGCCAGCCCCGAACCTGCAACGGAAGACTTAATATCACTAAGTACTAGATACTCGCAAGTTGAGCAGCAATGGAAGTTGTTGAATTCAGAATTTGAGCATTTGCAAGAACGTATAAAAAAAGCTATGCAGGCTCAGAATATATCAGAAACTTATGATTATAAGCTGACTAGTTATGAACGGACTACAATCAAAGCTGCATTTACAGAATTGGCAAAGCTAGCACAAACTCAAGGTATTAATTTAGATTTTCCAATCACACTCACTCAGAAACTCCAAAAAGATTTAGGGCAAAATCTGGAACAATTGTCTGTAGATATTGACAAAAATACCTCTTGGCGGCTAATTCCCAAAACTCAAGAGAGTGAAGCTGAGGATGAGTAAATTGTTTATCAGGCTACAAATGTCAGAATTTATAGAGTTATTGTGAAGAATAAATATTGAAACTTAATAATTCTTTCCTCCTATCTTCTCTGATAAATATATAAAATATTAGGGAACTTTGTCAATTAACTTGAAACGTCTATCAAAAGTTAGAATAATTATTGAGTTAAAGAATTAAAATCTAGATTTTGGTACTAATTATGTTCAGGTGTTATGGCAGTTTATATTAACTTATGAGATGGCGTTTATTTAGGCAAAAGCGAATAAGGGTAAATACTTTATTTACCATAGCTATTTTTACTACATTGACTGCAATTAGCAGTGTTTCTTGTAGTAAGAATGACAATGTATTGGTAACAGAAATAGGAGTTAGTCAACCTAGCCGTCGTTCAGCTACAACTTCCATTGGTGGGGAATTTTATCTTCAAGGAAAGAATCAACATTTAAACGGCGACTTGCAAGCTGCGATCGCTTCTTATAGTAAGGCAATTAGTCAAAATTCTCAGTATGGGGCTGCCTACAATGCGCGAGGATTAGCCTACTTTGATTTGGGAGACAAGGAAAAAGCGATCGCAGATTACAATCAAGCACTCCGCATCAACTCTAACGACGCTGAAGCCTACAATAACTTGGGAAATGCTCGCGCCTCACTGGGAAACAACAGAGAAGCAATTAAAGATTACAGTGAAGCGATTCGCCTGAATCCCAACTATGCCGAAGCCTACAATAACCGGGGAAATGCCCGCGCTACCAATGGAGACAAAAAAGGGGCAATAGACGATCTCGATCAAGCGATTCTCCTTAACCCCAAATATGCGATCGCTTATAATAACCGAGGAAATGCCCGTGCTGCCAATGGAGATCCCCAGGGTGCGATCGCAGATTACAATCAAGCCATTCGCTTCAATCCTAACTTTGCCCCTGCCTACAATAACCGGGGAAACGCCCGCGCCACCAATGGAGACAAACAGGGGGCACTCAAGGACTTACAACAAGCAGCAAGCATTCTTCAAAGTCAAGGTAACAACGACTTATACCAACAAGTGATGAATAACATTAAAGAACTTGGACAGTAGCAGAGGGGCAGGGAGCAGGGGAGCAGGGGAGCCAAGGGGGACAAGGGTGAATTATTGAACAAGTTTCTTCCTTATCTCCCCCCTCTTCCTTGTCTACTGCCCAATGACAAATGACAAATGACAAAATTACATCCCAGAACCAATGTGAATGCGATCCTCAACTTCTGCAAATTTTTCCTGTGCCAGCTGTTCAGTACTCAATAGTGAAACGACAATCGCCACAATAAACGCCAGTGGGATACTGATTAATCCAGGATTTTTTAAGGGAAAGGGTGCAGAAGCGTGCTTAAGAATCGTTACTTGAATAGTAGGTGACAAATAAATCAGCACTAAAGAAGAGACAGTACCTACTAACATACTTGCAACTGCACCATTGGTAGTGAAGCGTCGCCAAAGCATTGATAAGAGCAAGGCTGGGAAGTTTGCACTCGCAGCGATCGCAAATGCTAAACCTACCATATAAGCTACGTTTTGCCCTTTAAACAAGATGCCCAGAAATATTGCCACTAACCCCAAAAGCATTGTTGCACCGCGAGCCACCTTCAATTGTTCTGACTCGTCAGCATGGCCAGAGCGTACCACATTCACCCACAAATCATGGGACAATGCAGCTGCACCTGAGAGTGTCAACCCAGCGACAACAGCCAAAATCGTTGCAAAAGAAACAGCGGCGATAAAACCTAAGAAAGCATCACCACCGAGAAATTCTGCCAACATCGGCGCAGCCATGTTACCACCAGTACCAATTTGCTTGATGGCATCTTGACCTACTAGCACCATCGCTCCAAAGCCCAGGATAAAGGTAAGGAGATAAAAAACGCCAATAATAGCTGTGGCGTAAGTAACAGAGAGCCGCGCTGCTTTAGCGTCAGGTACTGTGTAGAAACGCATTAGAATGTGTGGTAGTCCAGCAGTGCCGAACATCAACGACATCCCTAAAGAGATAGCATCAAAGGGATCGGAAACCAGTTTGCCTGGAGCTAATACACCTGTATACTTCTGGGATGCAGCAGCGAAAAGAGTGATTGGGTTAAAGCCAAATCGTGCCAGTACCAAGATAGCTAGTAAGACAGTTCCGCCGAGCAACAGAACTGCTTTGATAATTTGTACCCAAGTGGTGGCAATCATCCCACCAAAAATCACATAAGCCATCATCACGCAACCGACGATGACGACAGCTAATTCATAATCAAAGCCAAACAGTAGTTTGATTAGCTCACCAGCACCTACCATCTGGGCAATTAAGTAAAAGCTAATTACTACCAACGTTCCAATGGCAGAGGCGATACGTACAGGTTTTTGCTGCAAGCGATAAGCCACTACATCGGCAAAGGTGTATTTACCTAAGTTTCGTAGTGGTTCGGCAATTAGAAACATAACAATCGGCCAGCCCACCAAGAAGCCGATAGAATAAATTAAGCCGTCAAAGCCGTTGAGTGCCACCAGCCCAGTGATACCTAAAAAGCTAGCTGCACTCATAAAGTCTCCTGCTAGGGCCAAACCATTTTGGAAACCGCTGATATTACCGCCAGCTGTATAGAACTGTGCCGTATTTTTGGTGAGCTTCGCCGCCCAATAGGTAATGCCTAGAGAACTTACAACAAACAGAAAAAAGAAAGCGATCGCCAACGGGTTAAACTTACCAAGACTGGTAATATCCGCCGCTAGTGGCAGATCGAACCACACACTATTCATGCTTTTTTTGGTTTAGTATTTTGGATTTGGGACTAGAAATTGCTAATAGCTAATTTACCTTACTCAGTGCTGAGTGCTGAGTGATTCAAATAGTACTCAGCACTCTTCATTTGCGTGTCAATCTTGCGATTTGGTTGTCATAACTACTATTTGCCCAACGCACGTAGATAAAAATTAATACCCATGCAGAGACAATTACCAGCGCCCCCAGTAAAATTCCCCAGCTGAGGCCAGGAACTACTAATGACCCCAGCAGGGGCTTATTGAACGCGATTAATAGGATAAAGCCGAAGTAAATAAACATCATGGCTCCACTGAGAATCAAGGATACCCGCCAACGTTCAGCCGCGAGAGCCTGGAGAGCCTTTGTGCGATCGTTCATATCTTTTTTTAGGTTGAGAAGATTAGGTCAGATTGTCTCATTGAAGCTGATTTCTGCGTAATTTTCTTAAAGATTGTTAGTAAATCTATTGCTATATCAGGTAATAAAATTAACTTTGCATGATATACCAAAATAACAAGACGATAGCAACTCTGTTTTGAGTCAAGAAACATAAAACTATAGATGCAGATTAGACACAAATAAAGCCGATCTATTCAGTGATTTGTTATTTTCTTATATTTTAAGTAGCTTTTTATACGTTTATTTAAAACACTAACTCAGGAATTAAATTTTTATATACTAAAAAATAAAATAAATAGGTAGTTACTACCAGGTTTTAAAATCCTTCAAGTGTTATGAAATGTTTTTTTAAGTTATCAAATCAACTGAGATTAATAAAAGTAGTAAATTTTGATTTATAAAATATACCAAAAATCACCCTAGCAGATTAAGTAAATATTTTAATAACATTTATCTCAATAGCTTGTTATTCCACAGATGGGGCATTACCAAAATTTAGTAAAGTATGTTTATCGAAACACTCATTACAGAGCCGATTCATTTTTTTAGAATCGTTGCCATTGTCATATTTTCGATCACTTTGCATGAACTCGCTCACGGCTGGGCTGCGATGAGTCAGGGAGATAACACTCCACAACAGACTGGTCATCTAACGCTGAATCCTGTAGTTCACATGGGCAAAGAATCAATCATTTTTCTCTGTCTTATGGGTATAGCTTGGGGACAAATGCCCGTCAACCCATCTAAGTTTCGCTCTGGTAAGCTAGGCAACATTTTGGTATCAGCAGCCGGGCCATTATCAAATCTGGCTTTAGGCGTTCTATTTATTATGGTGTTGAAATTTCTTTCTAATCTGAATCTTTCAGAAATTTTGAGTGAGGATTTTTTTTATTTAGCAGCTCGGATTAATTTGACATTATTTCTGTTTAATCTCTTGCCAATTCCACCACTTGATGGATTTCATGTTTTCAGTGAAATTTTTCCTAAGCTAAAGCCACTGCAATATACCCAATTCGGACTCTTTGCGATGATGCTTATATTCATAATTCCAGAATTTGGGATCGGACTTGGTAGCATTGCTGATTTAGTTATACAGTCAGCGCTTGGGGAAGAGTCAGCAGCTTTATAAGCAAAAATAGATTATTTAACATCAGTTTGGGTTAAGGACTCAAATTTGATCCCTTGGGCGAAAGAATAAGGGTTTCACACTGTCAAAACTAGCAACCAAATCAAGGTTTCAGCTTATCCTGATCTCAGGTTATTTATGTAGTAATGCTATTTGATTTGTGATAATCGTAAGCTTTTAGAACCCCGACTTCTCAAATAAGTCGGGGATTTTTTGGATCACAACTGATTTAGGATAGGCACCTTTTTGCTGTAATATTCAGTTTTGGTATAAATGCTGATAATACTATCACAAACTGCAAAAAAAGTACCTTCTTGCTCATCTTTAGAAAATTGCAAATTTGGGTATTTAGCAGCAGCTTCGTCAGCAGTCATGGCTTTGGCTTCCATTTGATCTGGCAATAGTCCAGTAGAACCAATATAAAATACTAAGGGAGATATTTTATCTTGGTAGATATTTTCTGCATATTGTTCTAACTTTTTGTTTGCCACTGTTAAAGCTGTAACTATTTCTTCTTTGTTTATCTGCTTACCAGTTGGTTTATCCTGCAATAACTGCGCCAAATTATCAGCGCCAACTTTCTTAAGAATACCTCCAACAATGCCATTTTGCTCAAGCCCAAGAAAATTATCAAAAATTGGTTTCATCAATTCGTCAACTTTCGTAATCTTGGTACGTGATGACAGTAATCTGTGCCTAACAGCAAGATTCTCATCAAATACCATCTCAAAACTCGGCTTCATGATAATTTCTCCAGTTTCTTTGTCATAAAGACGATACATTCGATTGAGAAACTTGTTAGCAGAAGGTAACTTACTCAAATTCAGAATATCTTGACTGCCGATATCGATTTTATAGCTCCTTTTTGAGCCAATAGTACCATTGACTAAAGCTTGGTTGATATCAGTGTATTCATTGATTGTAGGAAAATTGATGTAAATATTCTTAGATAGATAGTGCTTTTTAAACTCATCTAACTGCGTCTCGATAAATATATCTGACTCTTTTTTCAAGTGAGCACAAATAATACTAATCAGTACTTTAATTTCTGCTAGTTCATTAAATAGTCCATGAATACTGCTGTAACTACTATTAGCAGCTATAAGTGGCAAGTTCTCTAACTGAATCGTATGTTCTGATTGGAAGTCAAATTTTTCTGCATCCAGTATGCCTTTTTCTTTGAGTAAGTCAAAGACTTTTTTGCTGCTAATTTTGACTTGTAATGAATTCACGTTGATTTTGCCGTCACTTACAATCGTATAATTATTAAAGGTATTGAGGTCATTTACTAATAAACCTGCTACTTCAATGGTAAGAGTTTGGTCTTCAAATTGAGCAAGTTTAACTCTACGTTTGACAAGCATATTGATAGTAGCAGTATTGTGGTTAAACTGAAACTCGCCCATACCAACATAGTCAGTGTCATCCATATATTCTGTTATCAACCAAGGTTGGAGCAGTTCTCCATTTTCGTTTCTAACACCTCTAATACGTTTAATACCTGTTCTTTGATAATCTTCTTGTAGGCGTTTGATGTTGACGATAAGATTGTTGCGATATTCTGCAAAAATCTGGATTAGTTCTACCAGAGAAATCTGATTCTTTGTCATATTGCCACCTTCCAAATAAAGGTTAAGAATCTTTTATAGCAACGGTTATTGAAGTTTATTGATATTCCAAAATAAGCTGTTATAACCGTACAAAATTTAATGGTAAGTTAGTAGGCAATTGAGGGTTTAAGTTTAAACGCAGAAAAGCGCAGAGTATAACGCAGAGGAGCGCAAAGTTTGTTTCAGTCTATTCACTAGGAACTTAGGCAACGCGAAGAACAGCCTTGCCTAATTTTATAGTACAATTGTATCATATAAAGGAAAAGTTGTGTAGGCGTAGCCGCTGGTAGATATTGCTGTGCAATGAGGTGGTATGGTGTTGCTGAATAACGTCAGAATATATGCTTTCTAAGCTTTGCACCCTTGAGTGACTTTGTTTTGAGTCTACATTTAGGCTCCGGGTTTTAAATAATCGAAGAGGCGATCGCCTGAATCTGCGCGAATCAATGCTACAACTACATCTGGTAAGGTGGCTAAACTGGGGTAAACTAAATAACGCGGTTCCCAACGAGGGCGGAACTTGTCTTTGTAGGCGTGCAGTCCCTTGAAGTTGTAAAAGCGATTCAAATGGTCGTAAAGATAGTGCAATACTTTTTCCAAACGGCGCGATTCAGGATTTTCTCCAACTCCAGCAAGTGCAGAAAGGCCGAAATTAAAGCTGTCGTAACCACACTCTTTAAAATGCTGGAGCAGGGAAATAAATAGAAAGTCCATTGTGCCATTTTCAAGAGATGAGCGATGTCGCATCATGTCAATAGTCGCTTCGTTAAGTTGGTACTCCCGGATAATGTTGGCAAAGGCGCTAATCTGACCTTCAGGATTATGCACCACAGCAATCTCGCACTCTCGCAGGTAAGCTTCGTCAAACCAACCTAAAGAAAATTGTTTTTCTGAACCTTGTACCATTTTCAACCATTCATCACTTACAGGTTTGAGGCGATGCAATAAATCATTGGCGATGGGTGGTTGGTAAAAGTCGATTTGGTATCCTAGTTTAGTTAAACGACTGATTGATGGTCTAAAGTTTTTACCAGCTTTACCTTGTAACGTAAAACTTTTTAAGTCAACGATCGCTTCCTCTCCAATCTTGAGTACCTTAAACCCCAATGACTTGTAAAGCTCAACATCATCGGGCATAGTTTGGTAAAAGCCAGGATACCAGTCGTTGCGCTGACAAAACTGCCAGAAAGCAATAATTGTCTCTTTGCGGTCTTCAGTGGGGCCGATGGGATCTCCTAATGCGATCGCACCCCGTCCTTTGGGAACATAAGCAATTACACTATTACCCGAAGGACTGAAATAATAACTTTTATCATTTAAGAGTGTAAGCGCTGCTAAAGAAGAACATCCATATTGCTCGACAATTTCTTTAGCTCTTTGTCGCTCATTTGTAGTTGCTAGATTCTGCCAAAACACAGGTTGCAACAGCATTACTATTGCATAAGTAATAGTACCTGCGGCAATAATATAGATAGAATTAGCAAAAAATTCTCCAAATCGACTCTTTGGTTGCAGTCCCCAATTATCCTCAGTGAAGAACATCGCCAAAGTCTGAACTATCGCTTCTCGCCAATTAAAGTTCTCTGAAAATTTGCCGTCTAACAAGTAAAATCCAATGGTTCCGTATGCGAGAGTAAATAATAAAGCGCCTATCAGCACTCTAACTCCCCGTGCGATGGAAGGACGGTCTGATTGCGCCGTAAAAAAATGGCGCATCAAGATTAATTGCACCAATAAAACTCCAGAGAGTAGACTTTCTTCATAGTCCAGTCCCTTCAGCAAGTGGCTGCAAATAGAAATTATTAGTAAAGCAATGGTTAGTAACCAGGCTATTCTTTTCCGGCGTAATAAATTAGTAGCAAGTGTTAATAAAATAAACCCAGTTAATGCTGCAAATATATGACCACTGGCACGAATTTCAAATGGTAAAAGTTCCTTTAACCAGTGAGTCCGCCCGTACAGGTTAGGTGTCACTGCTGATAATAAATTTACTACTCCGACTAAACCTGTTAGGAAAGCTGCACTCCAAAGTCCAATCTGAGTTTTTAAATTATTTGTCATTTTTCATTAGTAGTTAGGAGTGAGGAGTTAGAAGTTAGGAGTTTTCAATTTTTAACTCTTAACTCCTAACTCCTAACTTTTTAAACTGTTCTCCGACATAGGAGAGTGAATCTTTAAGATGTTTATGAAAGTAGTTCCAGCCTACATTAGCACCAGATAAACCATGACCTCCAGGAAATGCATAAAATACGTGAGCAATGCCTAATTTATTTAAGGTTTCGTTGAAGGCTTTGGTAGAAGCTAGCAAATTAGTATCGTTCAAACCAGCATCTAGGTAAACACGCAATCGCTTCCTATCTTGAACTGTTAGCTGTTGCACAATTTGTTGAGGACTATTTTGTGAATCGCTGTCATCAGTAAAGTAACCGCTATGGCTAAACAAAATCTGAAAGTTGTTGAGATAGCGTAATCCGATATTAAATGCACCCCATCCTCCAGAAGATATACCTCCTAGCGCCCAAAATTGGGGTTCTTCCAAAGTGCGATAGCGCGACTTGACAACTTGTACTAATTCTGAACCAATCAAAGTTCCCACTTTGCCATTCGGCCCATCAAAGTAATCGGGGTCGTATAAAGGACTAGAACCGCGATTATCATTACCATCAGGTGTAATCACAATCGATGGCGGTAATTTTCCACTTTGATAAAGTTCATGCAATACGTTTAAGAGTGCGTATTTATCAGCATAAGCACGAGCATCATCATGACCACCGTGTAGTAAAAATATCAGAGGGTAGCGCTTTTGGGGATTTTTGCTATAAGTAGGGGGCAAAATCACGCCGTAGTTACGGACTGCACCCATCACTTGGGAGTTGAAGGTTGCTAATTGAAACTTTAGCCCAGTATTTGCCGCTTTTTTGGGTGGGTCTAGTTGTGGCGCACCTAAGATGAATACATAATAATAACCAGCAGTAGTAAGAAGTGCGATCGCTCCTACCAAGCTAATTAACAATTTATAAATCTTCATATTCTTTTAGTGTAAAAAAAATCACCTTTACTAGGACTTACTAGAATTAATTTACTGAAAAATGGCAGTATTTTTTTTACATTAATGTTTAAATATCAACGGCTTGGCAGAATAGTATTATTTCTACTAGGGATTAATTTTTTTGAGCGTTTTTTTATGATTAATACTTAAATTTTTCTCAGTCATATTTGCTGTTTCTGAAGCTCGAAATTGTTCGCCGACAAATGTCAATGAGTTTGCTAAATGTTTCCGCCAATATTGCCAAGTGTGACTGCCAGGAAACTGACGAAATGAATTATAAATTTTCAGTTTATTTAGGACTTTACTAAATCGCTCTGCTTCGCCAATTTCATCAATATCTGATGTACCTGAATCTAAGTAAATCTTCAACCTTTTTTGAGCTTGTGTGGGAATGGTTTTAATATAAGATATTGGGCTATTTGCTGCGCCACTTTTATCTTTAAAATAGCCACTATGACTAAATAAAATTGAGAAATGCTCGACATTGTGTAATCCGACATTGATTGCTCCCCAACCACCAGAAGATAGACCACCTATCGCCCAAAAATCTGGATTAGTTAATGTACGATAACGGCTTTGCACAACTTTTACTAACTCATCGCCTACGGCTGTAGAGACTTTCCCGTTAGGGCCATCGATATATTCCGGATCTCGGTAGGGACTAGAGCCACGCTTGTCGTTACCATCTGGTGTAATGATGATGCTGGGTGGCAACTTACCTGTAGTATAAAGTTGTTCTACAGTCTTGAGAGCTTCTCCCTTACTCTGAATAAACCAACTACTGGGATCACCATGTCCACCGTGGAGGAGAAAGATTACAGGATACCTTTGTTTTAAGTTTTGCTCATAGCCAGGAGGTAAAGAAACGCCATAAGTGCGACTTGCACCCATTACTTTACTATCGTAGGTTTCAATTTTATAGGTTAGGAGAGTCGCTGAGTTGCTAGTATTGCGCTGGGTTGGAAGAACGGAAGGCGTTGTTTGTAAATCCTGCTGTTGCGATGGTTTTGCGACGACAGTTTGGGAGAAATTACAGCCAACTAAGGTTAATACTGAAAATAACAAGAAAATTTTAGATTGTTTGTAGTTCATCTTTGAAGGGCATTGGTTAAACAGGGCATTATTGCGTAGTTGATGCTTGCCTTCAAAAGCTTATGCAAATGATATGTCAACGCTGTGTCAACAGGATGGAAACTTTACGACTGGTTGTAAATTAAAAGTCAAGAGTTAAGATAAGTTTCTTCATGATGCTTAAAAAGCTGCGACTCAATTTTAGTTCTTTGTTTGGCTTGTTGCTGCTGGTGCTTTCCCTGTGGGCGATCGCTCACGAATTGCATGAGTATAATTATCGTGATATCCTCAATTCTCTAGCTGCTATTCCCAAAAGTCGCTTAAGTTGGGCAATTTGGCTGACAGCTTTGGGCTATCTAGTGATGATTGGGTACGATATCTTAGGTTTTAACTACATTAATCGTTCTTTAAATTGGAATAAGATAGCTTTCACTAACTTTATTAGCTCTGCATTTAGTAATACCATCGGTTTTGCCTTACTGACTGGCAGTGCTATCCGTTATCGATTTTATGCTAATTGGGGAGTTTCAGCAATTGCGATCGCTCAAGTAATTGCTTTCGCCAATTTTACTTTTTGGTTGGGGATGTTTGCCGTTGCAGGTTTATTATTCCTCATCAACCCCCTGAAGATTCCCACTCAATTACATTTACCTTTTGCTACTGTGCGTCCCATCGGTGTGATTTTTCTGCTATTAGTTGTGGTTTATTTACTAGGAAGTATTTTTATTAAACAACCATTAATAATTCGTGAACATGAATTTCGATTTCCTTCTATTAAAATATCTCTGGCTCAAATAGCAATTTCTAGTTTTGACTGGATTCTGGCGGCGGCAGTTCTTTATGCTTTACTTCCTAGCAATATATCTTTGTCATATCTAGACTTTTTGGGAATTTATTTATTAGCGATGTTTGCAGGTGTGGTTAGTAATGTCCCCGGTGGTTTGGGAGTATTTGAAACTATAATTTTGCTGATTCTTTCCTCAAAAATTTCGGCGGCGGCAGTTTTGGGTTCAATGTTAGCTTATCGGGGAGTCTATTATTTCTTACCTTTGCTAGTAGCAGCAGGCTTACTAGGACTTTATGAAATTAGATTTAGATCCGAAAACTTCCGAAAATGAATCAACTATCAAGTCCATTTTGAGGATGAACATTAAATAAATCCCCAACTTCTTCAAGAAGTTGGTTATCTAAGAATTTCAAGTAAGTAAAATCGATAAATAGTGCTAATTTTAAAGGCGATATCTTTACAAATAGCGGTGAAAATTCATAATTTTTGCTGAGGCGATTGCTAAACAAAGTTTCATGATTTTTTCTGTTATTTTTTAGAAACTGTTAAACTGAGAACTATAAGTAAAACCTCGTATACTTTGGGAAACTTATGGAGCCAGTATCATTGACAGCTGCTGCGATCGCAACTTTGGTAATCACCAAAGCATTTGAAAAAACTGGTGAAATCATTAGCGAAAAGGCTTGGGATGAAGGCGAAAAATTGTTAGTTCTGCTCAAACGCAAGGAACCTAGCACGGCGAAGGCTATCGAACAGGCTAAAACACAACCTTTAGATTACAGTCAAGCTTATCTTGTTGGACAGCAAGTAGAGGAAGCGGCGAAGAAAGATCCTGAAATTGCTCAAGCTGTGGAAGCTGTAGCCAATGAGGCACAACCTCAACTGACGAACACTATTATTGAAAATTGGCAGGGGATAAATATTAAAGGTGGAACTAATACCATTTCTGGTAACACCTTCAACTTCTGACTAAAGTCGCCCCAAGAAGAATCGATACTTTCTACTGGAATACCGCAAAATTTGCCCCTGAGTGGGGTGGTGGAATTTGTCGGACGTGAGGAAGAATTGAAAAATCTTCACCAACTTTTGCAGGATAATAAACAAGTTGCCATTGCTGCGATCGCTGGGATGGGTGGAGTTGGTAAAACAGAACTTGCCCTGCAATATGCCATCCAGCGCCGCGAAACATATAACGGTGGGCTTTGCTGGTTGCTGGCAAAAACTGGAGATGTGGGCATTCAAGTTGTGCAGTTTGCGAGAACGCAGCTGGATTTAAAGCCGCCAGAAGATTTTGATTTACTCGCCCAAGTGCAATATTGTTGGCGGCGTTGGCGTGAAGGTGATGTGCTGCTAGTTTTGGATGATGTAAGTGACTACGAGCAAGTCAAACCTTACTTACAGTCGCTACCTTCTCGGTTTAAAGTGTTGATAACTACGCGCCAGAACTTGGGACGCATTGCACAGTTATCTTTGGATGTGCTGCAACCAGAGGCGGCGCTGGAGTTATTAAAGTATTTACTCAAAGAAACACCGGGGCGAATTGAAAAAGAATTAGCTTTAGCAAATCAGTTGTGTGAATGGCTGGGATATTTACCTTTGGGCGTGGAATTAGTTGGGCGATATTTGGCGCGGAAACAGGATTTATCTTTAGCAGAAATGTTGCGGCGGTTGGAGAACAAGCGATTAGAACAAGCTGCTCTTAATGAACCAGAAGCCGACATGACAGCACAACGAGGTGTGTTAGCAGCCTTTGAGTTGAGTTGGCAAGAATTAGAGGATGACGAGAAGCAATTAGGTTGTTTATTGAGTTTATTTGCCGCCGCACCAATACCCTGGAATTTGGTGGAAGAGTGTGTAATGGAGAACTTGGGTAAAAATAAAAATAAAATCCCACGTCTACTGGCCTTATTAGACATATCCTCTGGTGGAAGCTTTACAGTGTCTAGGCTGCAACTTAGTTTCTGGAGATGTCTATTGTTAAGCCTCAACTGGATATGTAACATACGATTTAAGCTTGAGAGCAAGTCTGTAGAGAAAAATGTAGAAAATTTAGAGAAAATCAGAGACGATAGCTTAGTAAATCTACATTTACTCCAGCGCAAAGGTCAGGGAATCTATCAACTGCATCCACTGTTGCGGGAGTTTTTCCAATACAAGTTTAGAGGGTTAGATGATGCAGAGAAATTTATGCGATCGCTTTGTAAGGAAATGGTAGCAATCGCCAAAGGGATTCCTAAAACACCCACCCTTGAGCAAATCACCGCCGTCTCCATCACCATACCTCATATAGCCGAAGTAGCGAATAATCTAATTCAATGGGTCAGCGATGAAAATTTATTTTGGGTATTTACTGGTAACGCTAATTTTTACGATGGTCAGGGATTATATGATCAGGCAGAACTCTGGTATGAGCAGTGTATAGAAGTCACAAAAAAACGGTTGGGTGAGCAACATCCAGATTTCGCTGCTAGTCTCAACAACCTAGCAGGACTCTACAAATCCCAAGGCAGATACAGCAAAGCCGAACCTATTTACATCCAAGCTTTAGCACTCAACCGCAAGCGGTTGGGAAAAAAACATCCATCTGTCGCCAGCAGCCTCAACAACCTAGCAGGACTCTACAAATCCCAAGGCAGATACAGCGAAGCTGAATCCCTTTTAATCCAAGCTTTAACACTCAGGCGCAAGCGGCTGGGAAAAAAACATCCAGATTTCGCTACTACTCTCAACAACCTAGCAGGACTCTACGAATCCCAAGGCAGATACAGCGAAGCCGAACCTCTTTATGTCCAAGCTTTAGCACTCAGGCGTAAACTGCTGGGAGAAGAACATCCAGATGTTGCTACTAGTCTCAACAACCTAGCAACACTCTACAACTCCCAAGGTAGATACAGCGAAGCCGAACCTCTTTATGTCCAAGCTTTAGCACTCAGGCGCAAGTTGCTGGGAGAAGAACATCCAGATGTCGCTACTAGTCTCAACAACCTAGCAACACTCTACAACTCCCAAGGCAAATACAGAGAAGCCGAACCTTTATCCATGCAAGCTTTAGCACTCAGGCGCAAGCTGCTGGGAGAAGAACATCCAGATGTCGCTGCTAGTCTCAACAACCTAGCAGCACTCTATGAATCCCAAGGCAGATACAGCGAAGCCGAACCTCTTTACGTCCAAGCTTTAGCACTCAGGCGCAAGCTGCTGGGAGAAGAACATCCAGATGTCGCTGCTAGTCTTAATAACCTAGCAGCACTTTATGAATCCCAAGGCAGATACAGCGAAGCCGAACCTCTTTATGTCCAAGCTTTAGCACTCAGGCGCAAACTGCTGGGAGAAGAACATCCAGATGTCGCTGCTAGTCTTAATAACCTAGCAGCACTCTATGAATCCCAAGGCAGATACAGCGAAGCCGAACCTCTTTACGTCCAAGCTTTAGCACTCTGCCGCAAACTGCTAGGAGAAGAACATCCATCTGTCGCTGCTAGCCTCAACAACCTAGCAGGACTCTATAACTTCCAAGGAAGATGCAGCGAAGCCGAAACCCTTTACAGCCAAGCCTTGGCACTCAAGCGCAAGTTGCTGGGAGAAGAACATCCATCTGTCGCTGTTAGCCTCTACAACCTAGCAGGACTCTATAAATCCCAAGGCAGATACAGCGAAGCCGAACCCCTTTACATCCAGGCTTTGAATATTTGTGAGCGACGGTTAGGGATGGATCATCCCAAGACTGTTACTTCTCGTGATAATTTAGCATATATTCGCGATCGCCTCTCCCAAAATCCAGAATAAGCTAGTTTTGTGCAAAGCGTACCGTGATAAAACTGAAAAGTGCGATCGCCTAGACTAAAATTCATATTGAATTAAGTAAAAATGCCATTCGACTTACTCAAAATGAGCTTTGATTTACTCAAAAGCAGCTTTGACTTTCTCAAAAGCAGCTTTGACTTTCTCATTTTGGTGTTTTCCGCAAGCAAAAGCAGCTTTGACTTTCTCAAAAGCAGCTTTGACTTTCTCATTTTGGTGTTTTCCGCAAGCAAAAGAAGCTTTGACTTTCTCAAAAGGAGCTTTTGCTTTCTCATTTTAGTGTTTTCCGCAAGCAAAAGCAGCTTTTATTTTCTCAAACCCCAGTTTGCTTTCTCATTTGAGTAATTCACGCATTCATTTTGATATATATTGAGCCGAAAGCTTGCGTAAGCGTAGCCCGTCGGACACATCGCTCTATAAAAGAAGTGTAATCTACAGGCGATCGCTTAAAAAGGAATCCATTCCAACTGATCTATCCATTCTTGTGCCTCAGTAGTCTCCCAAACTAGCAATAGTTCTTGTGCTAATTGCCCTATTGGTATTCTCAGACGCAACCAGAATAAGCCCCAAATATGTCCACCTGCTGCCCAATGTGCTTCTAAATGAGCCGGCATACTAGCGCGGTTATCTGTCATTAACAGCCGTTGAGATAATTGTAGATAACCCAACACATCAGGATCTAAAGTTCCTAATGTTGGTGCATTACTTTCACCCACACGTAAAATATCTATCGCAGGGTTAAGACGAAGAACAGCTACTTTCAGACGCGGTGACAAATTTTCATCGAGCAAAAAACGAACCTTCACTAAGCACTTACCTGACGTTCATTTCTTTGAGTTTTTAAGATTCTGAGGCGCTGTACCAAAGATGAAGGATTTGCAACTGATTCTTGGTAACGCTGTTCGCGCCATATTGCCAGACGTGACAGATAAGCTTCGATATCGGCGCGATTATGGAGATAGTAAGTAATAGTAGCGTGAATTTGCTCCAAACTCAAACTAGGTAGATTAGCAGCAATTTCTTCCGGCGTATATCCTTCAAAGTAATAATCAAGTACATTGTCAATACCAATGCGGTGTCCTTTCAGGCGAATATCATCGGCTGATAAAAAGTCAAAATAATCTTCTAGTTGCATTGGTTTACCCTAAATGGAGTTCATAACTGTATTATCTCGCCTCAAAGCCTTGAATTATAGTGTTATCAAGGTTAATGCTCTAGAAAAAAAGTGTAAATTTACAAGCGATCGCCTAAAATTGGAATCTACTTCTTACTTATATAGGCAATCGCCTCACCCGGAAAGTTTCATTACTTACAGAAACAATTGCTCCTACCTCTAAATATTCTTGACATTCACTCAAAACATTTATCAAACGTTCATTAATTGCATCATAGTTGTCATTTCCTAATCTAAACAAAATAACACTGGGTAAACTATCTCCACTCACAGCTAAAAGTTGAGCAAAATCTAAATCTATAGTTAATAAAATTCTCCCTTCTGTACAGGCTTTAATTAAAATTTCATTATCTGGTAGTCTTTGCAAACCTTCATCACGTAAATGCACAACATCATAACCATCGCTACGCAACCAAGATACAGTACGTAGTGAAATTCCCATATCTACCAAAAACTTCATTTTACTGGTTAAGCAATTTTGAATGGATAAACCCGTTCTTGAGTCAACCACGCTGCATAAAGTAAAGATTGACGAATATCCTCTGCTTCTAAATCAGGATATTCTTCTAAAATTTCTTCTACAGGTTTTCCATTAGCTACCAAATTGACTAATAAAGAAACCGGAATTCGCATCCCACGAATGCAAGCTTGTCCACCCATAATGCTAGGGTCAAATGTAATTCTATCTAGACCTAACATAAAATTATCTCTCCCAAATCTCTCTCAAAAACCAACTCCAATCCACAGCAAACGCTACCCTAGAAATCAGTATCACTCAAACCTTAAAGTTTCAACCATGATAGCCTCGCCCCAACAAAACTACGTCACCGTTGAAGAATACCTCCAAATAGAGGAACAGAGCAATATCAAGCATGAATATATAGACGGCTACATCTACGCAATGCCTGGAGCGCTCGATCTACACGTTACCATTGCTCTTAATCTGGCATCTCTCCTCCGTAATCATCTGCGCGGCTCTGGAAGGCGTGTTTACATCACTGACATGAAAGCCAGAATTGAATCTCTGAATCGCTTTTATTATCCCGATGTGATGGTTACTTGCGATCGACGAGATCAAGAAACGCCAGGTTATAAAAGATTTCCCTGTTTAATTGTCGAAGTTTTATCTAATTCTACTGAAGCCTTTGACCGGGGCGACAAATTCGCCGATTATCAAACCCTGGAAAGTCTGCAAGAATATGTTTTAATTAATACAAAACGTCAGCGAGTTGAGTGTTTTCGACGCAATGAGCAAGGGTTGTGGGTTTTACAATCCTACACAGCAGAACATCAATCATTTCGACTCAACAGCGTGGATTTTGAGGAAACAATGGCAGCACTCTACGAAGATGTAGTTTTTGAATAATCAATTATTATAGGGTATTCGACGCAATATTTAGTAAACTATATAACTGATAAGCCTTGAAAGCTTCCTTACCAGGTGGAAGCGTTGATAAAAGCAGGCACAATTGATTAAATAAAAAGTTATGGCGCTCATAGTTCAGAAATACGGTGGTACATCTGTCGGTTCAGTGGAACGTATTCAAGCTGTTGCACAGCGTGTTTATAAAACTGTTAAAGCTGGAAACTCTATTGTCGTAGTGGTTTCGGCAATGGGCAAAACCACCGATGGACTCGTCAAACTAGCTACTGAAATTTCTCCAAATCCTAATCGCCGGGAAATGGATATGCTGCTTTCTACTGGCGAACAAGTAACCATTGCCTTACTCAGTATGGCTTTGCAGGAACTCGGACAACCTGCAATTTCCATGACTGGCGCTCAGGTAGGAATTGTTACTGAGGCTGAACACAGCCGCGCTCGGATTTTGCATATTGAAACTACTCGCCTAACTCGCCACATAAATGCAGGTAAAGTAGTTGTAGTAGCTGGCTTCCAAGGTATATCCAGCGTCGGAGAGATGGAAATTACGACTTTGGGTCGTGGTGGTTCCGACACCTCAGCAGTGGCGATCGCAGCCGCATTAAAAGCGAATTTTTGCGAAATTTATACAGACGTTCCAGGGATTCTCACTACAGACCCCCGCTTAGTTGCCGAAGCCCAGTTGATGGATGCCATCAGCTGCGATGAAATGTTGGAATTAGCTAGCTTGGGCGCAAAAGTGCTGCATCCCCGTGCTGTGGAAATTGCCCGTAACTATGGTGTTCCCCTTGTAGTTAGGTCTAGCTGGACAGATCAACCAGGTACTTGGGTGACATCAGCCAAACCCCAAGGGCGATCGCTAATCAATCTAGAAATTGCCCGTCCAGTAGATGCTGTAGAATTTGACACTGACCAAGCAAAGGTCGCTTTGTTGCGTGTACCCGACAAACCAGGCATTGCAGCCAGATTATTTGGCGAAATTTCTCGGCAAAGAGTAGACGTAGATTTGATTATTCAGTCAGTTCATGAAGGTAACAGTAATGACATTGCCTTTACAGTGACAAGACCAGTATTAAGACGGGCAGAAGCAGTAGCAACAGCGATCGCCCCAGCACTGAGGAGTCAATCTAACCCCAAGTTGGAAGAAGCCGAAGTAATGGTAGAACATAACATTGCCAAAGTCAGCATTGCAGGTGCAGGAATGATTGGCCGTCCTGGTGTAGCTGCAAAGATGTTCGCTACCTTAGCTGAAGCAGGCGTGAATATTCAAATGATTTCCACCAGCGAAGTGAAAGTAAGTTGTGTAGTCGATGCAGCCGAATGCGATCGCGCCGTCACAGCACTCTGTACCGCCTTTGAGATCAAAGTAGGGGACAAGGGGACAAGGGGACAAGGGGGACAAGGAAGAATCATTGAAAAAACTTCTCCCTTGTCTCCCCACTCTCCCCTGTCTGCTTTGTCTTCTTCATCTTTTCCCGTTCGCGGCGTTGCTCTCGATTTGAATCAAGCGCGTCTTGCTATTCGCCAATTGCCAGATCGTCCAGGAATGGCGGCGAAGTTGTTTGGATTATTAGCGCAGCATAATATCAGTGTTGATATGATTATCCAATCTCAGCGCTGCCGGGTGATTGATGGTGTTCCCAGACGAGATATTGCCTTTACAGTCTCGCGGATAGACGGGGAAAATGCCAGAGAAATGCTCACCCAAGTAGCAGCAGAATTAGGATGGGATGAAGTTGTTTTAGATAGTGCGATCGCTAAGGTGAGTATTGTCGGTGCAGGGATGCTGGGACAACCAGGTGTTGCTGCTAAAATGTTTGAAGCTTTAGCCCAACAACAAATCAATATTCAAATGATTGCCACTTCAGAAATCAAAATTAGTTGTGTTGTGGCGCAAGAGCAAGGTGTTAAAGCTTTGCAAGCCATTCATGCAGCCTTTGAACTAGCTGGTAGCGAGAAGTTTTTTGTGCCAGTATAAAATCTGAATCAAATAGCCCTCACCCTAAATCCCTCTCCCAAGCTTGGAAGAGGGACTTTGAAATATACACACCGTAGCAACCTATGCATCGATCTCATTTGAAGTTGCTTAATAAATAAATATTTATATTTTAAAATCAGTAGTAATAATACGTAAGCTATAATCGAACAATTTATCAGACTCTATTTATATTGATGAATAGTCATTTACTAGATGGACATTATCAAATACTAAAAGTTCTCAATGATGGGGAAAAAGAGAAAACCTATCTAGTTGAAGATGTTAATCTTAATGGTAAAGAATTTATAGTAAAGCAGTTATCTCTTCCTAATAGCAATCCTCAAGCTTTAACAATCCTACGCCGCTTATTTACGAATAAGGCAGCAACTTTAGAAAAACTCGGACAAGAACACGAAAAAATTCAAAAGCTCATTGCTTCTTTTGAAGAAAAGGAAGAATTTTATCTAGTTCAAGAATTTATACCCGGTAATCCTTTAACTGACGAAATCATTCAGGGACAACTTCTCAAAGAAGACCAAGTAATTAATCTTTTGTCAGAGATATTAGAAACTTTGGTCGTTGTACATAGCTATGGTGTAATTCATCGGAATATTAAACCAGCAAATATTATTCGCCGGGAATCAGATAAAAAGTTAGTTTTGGTTAATTTGGGTACTTTTAATGAAGCGATCAATAATACTGTTGAAAATTCTGAGTATATGCCTATAGAGCAAATTAACGGCAACCTCAAATATAACAGTGATATATATGCTTTAGGTATAATTGCGATCGCAGCACTGAAAGGTTTACCTGTAAATGAAATATCTAATTTACAAAGTCATAAAAATAAGCTGATAGGTGAAATAGTTTGGCGCGATAAAAATCTAAAAGTTAACAGAAAATTAGCAAAAAT
The DNA here is from genome assembly GCF_036917555.1 of Nostoc sp. GTDB lineage: Bacteria > Cyanobacteriota > Cyanobacteriia > Cyanobacteriales > Nostocaceae > Nostoc. The sequence goes on from NZ_JBALDD010000092.1 coordinate 51,358, forward strand.
TATTAATAAAATGGTGCGTTTTGACTATCGTAAGCGCTACCAGTATGCAACCGAAGTTTTAGACGACCTGAAAAAGTTAATAAATGTTGATGACGATCGACAAAAACAACATCAGAAAAAATTATTACTAGTTCTAGCGGGGATAGCTGGCTGTATTACCCTTAGTGTTGCAGCGTGGCAATTGAGATCGCCAAAACTTGTAAGTGATGCCCAACAGACATTATACCAAGAGGGAGTAAATAAATATGAATCAGGAAATTATGAAGGAGCAGTTGAAGATTTCAATCAGGCTATTAAATTAGATCCGCGAAACGCTTTAGCTTATAATCGGCGAGGCGATGCTTATTATCGATTAGGAGATTACGAGCAAGCGCAAACAGATTCTAGCCAAGCTATTTTACTGAATCCTGAAGATGCTAATGCCTATTTTGACCGAGGATTTGCTTTTTCGGAATTAGGCAAATACAAAGAAGCGATCGCAGATTATACTCAAGCAATTAAGTTAAATTCTAAAGATGCATACCCTTACTATGGACGAGGATTAGCTCGTGCTCAATCGAAGGATAATAAAGGTGCAATTGGAGATTTTAGCAAAGCGATCGCTCTCAAACCTCAGTATACTGAAGCTTACTTGCAACGAGGTATTCTCCACCGCCGCCTCAAACAAAGACTCGAAGCAATCCAAGATTTTGATAAAGTAATTAAGATTAATCCTAGCGATGCTAAAGCTTTTTATCAAAGGGGTTTAACTCAATCTATTAATAAACAAAAAGATGAAGCAATTAAAAATTACACAGATGCAATCAACATCAATCCCAAATACATAGAAGCTTATCTGAATCGTGGCGATATTTACAGCGATCTGGGAAATCAAGTAGAAGCTACTGAAGATTACAACACTATTTTACAGATAGATCCTAAATTTATTGCCGCTTATATTCACAGAGGTATTCACCGCTTTTCTTTTGGAGATTATAAAGGCGCTATTGAAGATTACACCGCAGCGCTAAAACTAGATACTAATAATGTAGCAGCTTACAACAACCGTGGTAACGCTTATCTTGAACTGGGAAATAAAAAAGCTGCAAACCAGGATTATTCACAAGCGATCGCAATTAATGCTAACAACGCCTTAGCTTATTATAACCGGGGTGTGATTCGTACCAAGCAGAAAAATAAACTGGGTGCGATCGCAGACTTCAAAAAAGCTGCAAGACTATTCCAACAGCAAGGCGAACAAGATAGTTATCAAGATGCACGGCGGGAAATTGCAATTCTGCAAAATAAGTCAGCGCCAGCGCCAACTACTCGCCCGAAATCTGGGAAAATAGAAAAAAATTGAGCTACCACTCAATATAGTGTTGACTGTCAACAGTCAAAACTCTTAGAGAGCGATTGTGCTATTTAAATGTGTTTTATTTTACAAATTTACGATTAGTACTTTATCAAACTAGCTTTGAGAGTTGGTAGTAAGCTCTTTAGAGCTTACTACTTAGCGTTATAAATTATAGGCTTTGACATTTTATATGTCGTTGTAGTCAAATAAATTATTGCTCAATATGAGTCTCCGTGTTTTTTCACGACTCAATTAGGATTGTTATATGCTAATTCTCCTGACTTTTTATCCAGATAACCTGGAAATATTCACCCATAGAGATGTCGATACGGTACTGAAAAGAATTGATAGTTCTCACAATATTTGGTTGCGCTGTATTCACTTCCGCGATCGCACCGGAACAGCCAGGATTATCAAGCACTTTGGACTCAATCCATCTCGTGTTAACATGATTTTCAACCATTCCCCTGTAGGAATTGATGAAGACATAGAAGATTGTTTATTTGACAGCTATGAAATCCTAAGTTCTCAAATAAAAAATAATGAGTTTGAGGTTGTACGTGGCAATATTGTGGTTGGAAATAATTTTATCATAACTTTTGAAATCACCGAACTAAAAATCTTAAGTATTTTAGCTAATAATCTCCAAAAGCGAACTCTAGATATTCAGAAATTGGGAATTGACTATCTTTTTTATCTCATATTTAAAGATATTTTAAATAATTACGAAACTGTATTTACCTATATTTCTAGAAAACTTGATGATTTAGAAGATGAAGTTTTAGACAATTCTGGTGATGAATCAACTTACCAAAAAATTGCCACAATGAGGCAATCTACTCGTTCTGGACGCCGTAATTTTCAAAGCATCAAGTTACTTATGGCGATTATGGATAATGAAGATTTCCAATGGATCGGCCAGCCAGTAAAAGAACTATTCAATCAAGAATTGGTTCATCACGTTGATAAACTCTGGCAAGAATATCAAGCTATAAGAGCCTGGATGTCAGAATTAATGGAAATTCAACGTGATAATATTGCTAGTAAAACAGGTGAACGAATTAATCGCCTGACTATCCTTTCAACCATATTTTTACCAATCACTTTTATGTCTGGCTTCTATGGTATGAATTTCAAATATATGCCGGAATTAGAACAACCTTGGGCTTATCCTGCGGTGATCGGCATGATGGTATTAATTGTGATTGGCAGTATTGTCTATGCTAAAAAACAACGTTGGTTGTAGTATCTATAAAGTTACAAACAGGAGTTGGGCAAAAGAGCGATTGGCTGTTTATAAAGTGCCAACTCAAATTCTGATAGTTGAAGATTACCACGCAACGCGATGGGGAAAGTGACCAAGTCAACAGTGGTTGAGCTATTTTGTTGATAGCGATCGTTAACGCAAAACTGTAAGCATATTGCCAATGCTCAAATCCAGAAAAAGCTAGCCCAAATCAGTCTTGATGCCGGATATGAGTTGCCGACCCTTTATACACCCTACGAACTAATGGGAGAGTAGATATGTGGAAAGATGAAATTTTTGAAGAGATTTATAAAATTCGAGAAGAACATGCAAAGGCTTTCAACTACGATTTACAAGCAATTTGTGATGATTTGCGACAAAAGCAAGCTGTAAGTAATCGGCAGATCATTTCACAGCCACTCAAGCAATGCAATCGTCTGCATAGTAAATCGCAATACGCAACTAGCTAAAAGTTATCTGTTGGGTGTTGCGGTTTATCTGGAGTGATTGGGAATGTTATACCGTACAAGATTTTTGGGAATACTATCTGGTAGCTAAACACAAATCTCAAGCTAGGGAGTGTGAACTATGAAAAGCTACACAGATCAAGCTAAAGCCGAACTCTTTTTCAACGAAGGTAATGTAAGCGCTAAAATGGGCATGTTTGAAAATGCTCTGTCTCTTTATGATCAAGCTATCACTCTTGATGACGCCAATCCAATGTACTACAACAATCGTGCTGTCACGCTTAAGAGGCTCGGTAGGTTTCAAGAAGCGATCAACCAATATGAAGAAATTGTCCAGAAATTTCCCGACTATGGAAAAGCTTTTCTTTCCATAAGCAGCACATGTATTGAAGCAGGTAATTATCAAGGGGCTGTTTCCAGCTATCGGCATTTTCTTGACGCGTACAACAAGGGGCAGTTCACCTTTAATCCAATATGGGGAGGAGTCAATCAAAGTACGTATGCAGAGAATTTGCTAGAGACTGCTTTATTGACATCTATTAACTACCTGTCCGTAGATCAGCAGGGACTAGCAATTCAGGCTTTCCAGGAAGCACAATAGTGAATCAGATTGAACTAAAATCCATCTAAAAAATCTTTCTTAAACGTGTGAGTACAATAGGACACAAACCTTACTATAAAAATATCAAGACAGGCAATTATGGTGTTCTCGAAGGAGGTACGGTTTCCATGACAGAAGGTCAGCATAATGCATATTTGTCTTTTAGGCTTTTTGAAGCTGTTGGTGGCATGGTTGAACAAAGTTCCGCAGAGAAAAGAGTTCTTGCTGTCGAATTAGTTGAAGTTTCACCAGAGGAAGTTCAGAAGGCGCTCCTTGGTTTTTAGTTAAGGATAATCGTAGGTTGAGCGGAACGTAGTGAAACCCAACAAACCTGTGAAAATGTTGGGTTTCGTTCCTCCACCCAACCTACGCAGTTTATGGTTTTTGGGGCTAACCCAAGCGTATTGCGTTATAACCAACTCACGGTAAATTGAAAAACTCAAACAACAAGTCGCCGAAATAACAAATGAGTTCGCTGAAATAACAAATGAGTTCGCTGAAATAACAAATGCGTTCACCGAAATAACAAATGCGTTCACCGAAATAACAAATGCGTTCACCGAAATAACAAATGAGTTCGCCGAAATAACAAATGAGTTCACCGAAATAACAAATGAGTTCGCCGAAATAACAAATGAGTTCGCCAAAATAACAAATGAGTTCGCCGAAATAACAAATGTGTTGGCGTAGCCCGCCGCAGGCATCGTTCCTACCTAGTTTCCTACCCCTTTGGAAGTTTGGCCGGATACCAGAAGAGGTTTTTGCTGGATACACCAAGAAATTCTAGAATTCCCCCCATCACTTCTGTGCAGTACATCCAATGTCCCAAATCGTCATACATGCGATCGGGATTAAACTCGACATTGTAATGCAGCACATTGGGAAGGTCTAAAAACTCATCATCGCTTTGGGGAGAAAGAAGCAAGAGATGAAATGGCTTTCCCTGGCATTGTTTTTGCAGCTTGTTGACTAAATCTATCACACCACCGCGATCGCTAATTCCTGTACGGACAAAAAGCACTTTGTCACAATGCCGCAGTGCGTACCAAAACCTTTCAGAGCGTGCCGTGTACCGAACGCCCATTCGGTTCATGGACGGGAGACATATCGCTCGTGGGGTCGTCTGTCTCCTCTACTTTATGGGCAAAGGATAAACCTGACCACTGGTAAATTCTGCCTGCATCGGGACTGTAGTGCAAATAAGCAGGGTTCCACATATCATCAAAACCCTGTTCGAGCGCATCCGCAACATCTGCAATATTAGTGGTACGCGTTAAATCAAACAGAAAGGCGGGGCCGTCATACTCCATTTTATATAGCATCATGCGGACGGCACAGCGATCGCCAAGGGGAAGAATGGCCACACGGCTAATATCTGATAACTCACATTTGTATTGAAACAACACCGCAGACTTAGGTGGTGCTTTCACCCGGCTTTCTAGCCCATCTTTACCAATCATCATCGTGCGAAAAGGGGCATTGGGATAAAGCGGATCTTCATAAACACCTGGTGGCATGGCTTTAAGTGCGTTGCAAACCTCCGTCCACATCGGCTGGATGTTTACTCGTTGTCTGATTCGTTGATTATCCAAAGGTAGCGTTCATCCGCTTGCAAAATCCCCAAATACCCGTCATAGAATAAAACGTTGTTCGGCGAAAAGAGATTGAAGGCGGCGCTATATTCTAGGTCGGTATCCGGGGGAATGTTTATTGTAGTTGCGATCGCGCCATCCTCTACAGCAAAGAAGGGGAGCGTCCCTGGCTTGGTATCTTTGGTAATGTAAATACCTGCTATCAATCCAGCCTTTCTTTGCAGTGCAGTTTGTAGTTCCTGCCAATAGGGAGCGATCGTGTAGCTGTATGTGATGTATTAACAATCTGTAAACGCTTCTCTTCGATACAGACAGAGACATGAAAGCCTGCATTGTCAAAGTAGATAGTAAATTCATTCGGTTGCCAGAAGCGTTGTTTTTCTTTTGCTAATTTGTCTTTGTCGATATTGAAGATGTCCAATAAACTGTCCCTCTCAATATTCAGTATCGACGGGTTTGATTAGGTAAATCTGCAATGGATACCCAATAATGAAAGTTATCAAGGGTAATTTTTGGCAGAATTTTACAATTAGTGAGTGTAGCTTGCCGCCGTAGGCATCGCTGTTATTAATCTCTGCTAGTTTCTTACAGCTATTTTCAGGTAAATAGACGACGCGGTAGGGGCACAGCATTACTCATACGTGTCAACTTAAACTGAAAACTATATTGGGCAGGTGTTTTACACATCACCTCACGCCCTCATCCTCTAACCCCTTCTCCCTTGGGTGAAGGAGAATTAAATCTCTGGCTCCCCTCTCCCATGCGTGAGAGGGGCTGGGGGTAAGGGCAAAACGTTCTCACCAAGCGGGTTTCACGTTAAGTTGACACCAATGAGCATTGCTGTGCCCTTACGACAGATGTGGTTCAAATACATGAAAATTGCTGTAAGGTCAGAAGTTAATAACCATAAATAAACTATTTCAGTTACTTTTTTGAAAGTAAATGGTGAGAAATAAACTTATCGCCGATCATTTTTGCAGAGTTTAAATACCTATCCTACAACCATTTTTATTACTACTCAACTGGGATGTGTCTGAACATGAGCATTAGAAAAACATAAATAAATATTAATATCTTTATAGCTATATATAAATGAATAGTTAAATAATCTTAGGATAAATAAAAATAGCTGGGATTTGCATCGGCAGTTGTACTTGTTGGATAGAGTGATGCAGATCCTTTCTAAACCTAGAATAACAATTTTTTAGCTGGTCGTGGCAGGCATCGTGAGTCGGTGACTGCCGAGAAACCTTGCGCTTGAACATGAAGGAAGCAACAATGAGTAGCAATCTAGCCATCAAACTCCGCTCTGGAACTCAACAAGCCCACACATCAGCGGAAAATGTGGCATTCATGAAATGTTTTTTGCAAGGAGTTGTGGATAGAGACTGCTTCGCCAAATTCTTAAGCAACTTGTATTACGTCTACAGCGAACTAGAAGCGGCATTAGAGAGCCATGTAGAGCATCCTGTAATTAGTGCAGTTTACTTTCCTGAACTTAATCGCCAATCCTCACTCGAAAAAGACATGGTGTTCTATTATGGGGATAATTGGAGAGAGCAAGTTACAGTCTCACCTGCTGGTCAGAGCTACATTAACCGCATTCGGGAAATTTCTGCTAGTGAAACAGCCTTATTGCTAGGTCATGCCTACACTCGCTACATGGGTGATCTTTCTGGGGGTCAAATGCTACAAAAAGTTGTTCAGTCAGTTCTGAAGCTTTCTGGCGATGAAGGCACATCCTTTTACAACTTTGAGCAAATTCCTGACAAAAAGGCATTTAAGGATAAGTATCGTCAGGCATTAAATGCATTACCAGTTGATGATATAACAGCAGAACGGATTGTTGCAGAAGCCAATAATGCCTTTGGGTTCAATTTAAAGATGGCTCAAGAGTTAGAGGGAAGTTTAATTAAAGCACTCGGTCAAGTTCTCTTTAATAGCCTCACTCGTTCTCAAAATTCAGGTAGCACTGAAATAGCTGCGGCTAATTAATTTTGTCATTTGTCATTGGGCACTTGTACTGAGCGACTTGTGCCGAGCGAAGCCGAGGTAAGTCGAAGTATTGGTTATTTTCCCCTCATCTCCCCACAGACGCGATTAATCGCGTCTTTACCTACTCCCTTCATTCATTGGAAAGCAACTCAATGGTTTTTCTATTACCTGGTGTCAAGTTTGATCTCGATCTGATTCAAAAGTACGACACTCGCGCACCTAGATATACTAGTTACCCGCCCGCTACAGAGTTAAGCGAAACATTCACTGAAACTGATTTTAAGGCCGCGATCGCAGCATCTAATCAACGCAAAACCCATATGAGTTTATATTTCCATATCCCTTTTTGCCAAAGTGCTTGCTACTTCTGCGGCTGTAATACAGTAATTTCCAACAACAAGAATATTGCTAAACCTTACGTGGAGTCTTTGGTTGAAGACATTAAAAACACCGCAGCTTTAATCGATAAAGATAGAAAAGTGCTGCAAATCCACTGGGGAGGTGGTACTCCTAATTACTTGGAGCGTCACCAAGTAGAATTTTTATGGAAAAACATCAATCGCTATTTCAACATCGATCCCCAAGCAGAAATCTCAATTGAGATTAATCCCCGTTATATAGATAAAAACTACATTTTATTTCTGAGACAGATTGGATTTAACCGCATTAGTTTTGGCATTCAAGATTTTAATCGCCAAGTTCAAGTAGCTGTCAATCGTGTCCAGCCAGAAGAAATGCTCTTTGATGTCATGAGTTGGATTAAAGAAGCTAAATTTGAAAGTGTGAATGTAGATCTAATTTATGGTTTACCCTATCAAACACGTGAGACATTTCAAGAGACGCTGAAAAAGACGATTGAGTTAGATCCCGATCGAATTGTTGTCTTTAACTTTGCTTATGTACCGTGGCTGAAACCGACACAAAAAAATATTCCTCAAGAGGCGCTACCTCCAGCAGAGGAAAAGTTAGAGATTCTGAAAATGACCATTGAAGAATTGACGAATAACCAATATCTATTTATTGGGATGGATCATTTTGCTAAAACTAATGACGAATTAGCGATCGCTCAACGTAATGGCACTCTCAAACGCAATTTTCAGGGCTACACTACCCACGCCGAGACAGAATTATTTGGTTTTGGAGCCACATCCATCAGTATGTTAGAAGATGCTTATGCTCAAAACCACAAGGAGTTAAAGGATTATTATCAGACATTTTCAGCAGGTACTTTACCTATTAGTAAAGGTATCAAACTCACTCAAAATGACATCATTAGACGGGATGTTATTATGGGTATCATGTCTCATTTTCAGCTTTATAAGCAAGATATTGAAAACAAATATCATATTAGTTTTGATGAATATTTCTCTGAGGAACTAGAGGCGTTAAAACTACTAGAAGCCGATGGTCTAGTCAGTTTATCAAAAAATCAGATCCAGATTACAGACATTGGTAGATTATTAGTAAGAAATATTGCTGTTATCTTTGATACTTATACAAGAACGCGAGAGACAAAATTCTCCCGCGCTATTTGATATCGTTTCTGCAAATCTTTACCACATCTTATCCCCTCAATCTACCTTACAAATAAAAGTTGAGGGGATATTATTAAGACTATAGCAATCTGATTTTATTTTTGAACTTATTTGCGTGGTGCATGAAGTACAGTGCAAGCGTGATAAGCAGTCAAAAGGCAATTTAAATAAACTTGTTAAATAAAAAATGTGCAAAAAGCTTGGTTAATTAGTGATATAGATAATTAATGAGCAATCATAAGAAAAACTGGAAATTTTTCTTGTGAATAAATAATTTTAATACATCCCCAAAAAGTTAGATACGAACTTTGTATCTTAAGATAGAGATAAAAAAGAATAGATTGATTAAGAAATAAATATTTAGTTTTGCAGACAATAATTATGTCTAGGACTAGATATTTTTAATAAAACCTAACATAAATATGCAAAAAATTGCGTTTAATATTACAATGAAAAAAGGCCAATTCTCATCCAAATTGGATGTAAATTATTTTGTATAACTTTTGGATTTAGCATTTACCCCATCTGGTAGAACGAATTTGGAATTAGAGTTGATAACTTAGATATAAGTGAGATTGTCGAGGCGGTTATGAGTATTATTGCTTGGATAGTTTTAGGACTTTTGGCAGGTGCGACTGCTAAAGCTATTTATCCTGGCTATCAAGGTAGTGCAATTCTCTCCACAATGATTTTCAGTATCATTGGTGCTTTCGTCGGTGGAAGTCTGTTTACCTTGCTACGAACAGGAACTCCGCAAATTACTTCGGCTGGCGCTGGTTTAATCCCTGGTATTTTAGTAGCTGTGCTATGTGCAATTGTTGCTATTTATATATGGGGATTAATTCAGAAGAAGCAGGAATGCATAATCGCTGATTGGCAGTTATCAGCACTCACATAAACACTGTATTTTATCAGTCTTTTAGTTCACCAATTTAAGAAGCTATTAAAGATTAGATTAGCTCTTACTGGAAAAAACTAAAAGAAAATAAAATAGCCGATCCTTTCTGTAACATCATAATTTTGGGAAGTGTAAATCTATGTTTTTTCACAAGAAAGAGCCTATTCATGCAGTTAACATTAGTGAACCGAACCCTCGTTTTGCTCAGTTACTTTTAGAGCAGTTTGGCGGAGCTACTGGAGAACTTAGTGCAGCACTTCAATATTGGGTTCAATCATTCCATGTCGAAAATGCTGGCATTAAAGACATGCTGCAAGACATTGCGATCGAGGAATTCGGCCATTTAGAAATGGTTGGGAAGCTCATCGAAGGTCATACTAAAAATGTAGATCAAACAGAGGCTTACAAGAGTACTCTTTTTGCAGTCCGAGGAATTGGGCCTCATTTTCTTGATAGCCAAGGAAATGCTTGGACTGCAAATTACTTGAATGAGGGTGGAGATGTAGTGCGTGATTTAAGAGCTAACGTTGCAGCAGAAGCTGGCGCTCGTCAAACTTACGAATCATTGATCAAGTTGGCAACCGACAAAGGAACCCAAGAGACTTTAGTGCATCTGTTAACACGAGAAATTTCTCATACTCAGATGTTTATGAAAGCTCTAGATTCACTAGGTAAGTTGACAGATCCATTCTTTGGTAATGTTAAGCCAGATGAAACTGTTGCTCTATACTACAATCTATCTACAAATGGAGATGGTAAAGATGAGCGTGGTCCTTGGAATTCTGAGCCAACATTCAAATACGTTGCTAATCCGTTAGAAAGCCACTCTTAATTGTATAAGTGGTTGCAGTTAGAGTAGAGATTGGTTTTGAGCAAAGAGGTTTTGGGGAATTCTGAAAAACTTCTAATCATCTTATGAGGAAACAGCCCACCTTATTTAGCAATTTTTAGGCTGTTTAACTACATCTAGTAAGCAAAAAAATTCCCGACTTTTCTAAGAAGTCGGGAATTCTTACTGAGTATTTGGCTATTACATTCAATTGAAAATAGCTATAGCTATAAATATAGCGGTTCCCAATTGCATGGAATACAGACCTAACCCCCAACCCCTTCCCTTCAAGGGAAGGGGAGTAAGATTCAAAGCCTCTCTCCTTTTAGGAGAGAGGTCAAAACTGTACTGCACCTAAGCGAGAACCGCTATATTCAACCACACTGAAAAAGTTAGAGCGATCGCTGCTTCAATTTATAACCCAACATTTCTGACTTCAAAAATTAATTCAACTCAAAATCAAAACTCAGCATCAGGAGATTAACTTGTGATTGTCAACGCTACACCAAATGGTTGGGAAGTCATTTATCATCGTGCCCATGCTTTATTAGCAGCTCAACTAGCAAGACAATGGCAACGTAAAGATGCGCCAGTAAGATTATATGAAACAGTAGCTGCAATTTCTCATCACGATGACCTAGAAAAAGAGTGGGAAGAAGATATTCTGACTGAAGCAGGTGCGCCAAAGGACTTCACCCTTGAGTCAAATCCCGATGTAGATGCTGATGCCGAGAAATTGGCTAATTTGGTAAAGAATGCCCTTTACCGTGGACGATGGGTGGCTCTATTAATTTCCATGCACATCAGCCGTTTAAATGAGCCGAGGCGAGGTAAGTCTTCAAAATTAGACAAACTTTTAGATGAGCAACTTCAAAACCAGCAACATTGGTGTAAAGAACTGCGCATTAAAAAGGAGGAAGTTGATGCAGCCTATGCATTTATGCAATGGTGCGATCGCCTTTCGCTTATTCTCTGTCAGCAAGAATTACCTGATGATGAGCGGTTTTTAGAAATTAGCAAGGGCCCTGAAGGTAAGCGCTATGATATCATGCAGCGCAGTGATAACTTGGTTGTTGTCAAACCCTGGCCCTTCCAGAACGATAAATTTACGGTTAACGTCGAAGCTTGTAACCTCTCCCAAGTGAAATTTGAGAGCAGCACCGAATTATCTCAAGTACTACAAGAAGCCCCTATCAAGGTACTAGAGTGGACATTTGTTAAGAGTTAGATGCATAGAGCTTACAGCTATTTACCTGACAATAGCTGTAAGAAACTAGGTTATGCGATCGCACTCTTCTATCAGCTCCCTACTTATTTTTGCAATGGCGATCTCAGTAACAATTATTGCAGGGGGTCATGCTGTGGATATAACCCAAGCTGCCCAGACATAAAAAGTAGCGATCGCATTTAGTGCCAAGGGCGTGAGAGCAGTTTTAATTATTTTAACTTTTATCTAAAGATGTACTGTTAAGACAGATTATTATTACTTATGATAGTTCCTTTAAATCATTGTGATCAGTGAAAGTGAATATACTTAATCACTGAGGTTCAAAGCATGGATTTAACAGGTAAGGTTCAAACTGTGGACTCGTCCTGGTCTCTTCCACTGCTGTTGAAAGAGTATGCAATGAGCCGAGTAACTGTCTACTTTTATAGCGACAGATGGGTTCCAATTAAATATTGTTCTTTGGAAAAGGCAATTTTGCTTCACCATAAGGCAAATTTAGAAGGCAAGGAAATTTTGTTATTTCCTGCTAATGTAGACCCTAATGAATTCTCAAACTCTTTTAACTGAAATGCATTGAGGTAGACTATTTTTCAAACATCTTGGCAACAAATTAATCAGCCATAGAGGCGTACATATATATGTACGCCTCTACTTGTAAATGGGATTAAATATTCGTGCTGACTTGAAAGCAAAAGGTGTGGCAATCACCAGATAAAGTAATCAAACCAAACCAGAACGCAATGCAACGACTGCTGCTTGCACGCGATCGTCCACTGCTAATTTATTCATAATTCCCCGGACGTGAGTTTTGATGGTGTTGGGACTGAGATAGAGTTTTTCGGCAATCTCTGGGTTACTCAAGCCGTCTACCATCAGCTTTAACACTTCTAACTCGCGCCCAGATAAGTTGGCAGTGTTGGTGGTGGGTGAAGGCGGTTTGAGATTATCAATTACTCGCCGTGCAATTTGAGGATCGAGATAGGCCGCTCCATCAACTGCGGCTGCGATCGCACTTAACAATCGTTCCACACTTGCACCTTTTATACAATACGCATCTGCACCGCTAGATAGTGCCGCAATAATTTCTGTCTCTGTTTGATGAGATGTCAACATCACCACATGAGTTGCTGGCAGCGCCGCCTTAATTTGCTGTGTTGCGGCAATGCCATCCAATCGCGGCAATCCAATATCCATAACCACCAAATCAGGTTTCAGTTGCAGTGCTGCTTGAACTCCTAAATAACCATCTTCAGCTTGTCCAACAATCTCCAATTGAGGATGAGCCATTAACGATTGCTCTAATCCCAGTTGCATCATCGGATCGTCTTCAACAATTAAGACACGCAATGGCGGAGCATTGACGGGTAAATTTAAGGGATAGTAAGTATCTAAAGACATTTTTATTAATTAAGAATCATTTGTCCTTTGTCATTAGTCCTTTGTCCTTTGCTTTTTTTGCTTGCCAATGACCAATGACCAACTTATTTTATTCTTCCACGCGATACCCTAACTCTGCTAAACTAATCCGTGACTGTCGCCATTTTGGTTGGACTTTCACAAACAATTCTAGATAAACCTTGCCAGCAATTAATTTTTGGATTTGTTCGCGGGCTTCACTACCAATTGCTTTGAGCATTGCTCCACCTTTGCCAATGAGTATGCCTTTTTGGGAATCACGCTCGACGTTGATGGTAGCAAGTACACGGGTAATGCTGGGAGTTTCTTCTACTAAGTCAATGGCGATCGCAACTGAATGGGGTACTTCTTCACGAGTCAACAATAAAATTTGTTCTCGGATCAATTCACCCATAATAAAGCGTTCTGGCTGGTCAGTTACAAAGTCTGGAGGATAATATAATGGCCCAATTTCTAAATGTTCAATTAATAATTCTTGAAGTTGCGGTAATCCTGTACTAGTCTTGGCAGAAAATTTCACGATTTCCCATTCATGAGACTGGCCCATCTGAGCGTAACTATCATCTAGAAACTGCGAATCAGTTGGTTGTTGGTCGGTTTTGTTCACACCCAGAATTACTGGTGTTTTGCTGCGACTGAGCAATTCGGCAATATAGCGATCGCCTGCTCCACAAGCCACAGATCCATCTACCACAAATAACACTACATCTACCGATTCAATGGCAATTTTGGCATTTTGCACCAATACTTCGCCCAATTGATGATGAGGCTTATGAATTCCTGGCGTATCTACAAATATTAACTGCGCTTCTGGTGTAGTTAATATACCGCGCAAACGGTTACGTGTAGTCTGTGCTACTGGTGAAGTAATGGCAATTTTTTGTCCTACTAATTGATTCATCAAAGTAGATTTACCGACATTCGGACGACCAACAATGCCGATAAAACCTGATTTAAATTCAGGAGGAGCTTGTGGGATTGTTACTTCTCCTGAAAAAGAGAAGTTGTAATTATCAATACTAGTCACCTTTGGCTCCACCCTCGTATTTTACAGCTGGGATAACTTGGTTTTTTATTATACACAAAATAAGCATAAAATTACCCTGGCATTTTTAGGGATTACTTTTGCCGAGGTTTAATCTACTACTGGCTCTACACTTATATTTTACAGCTGAGACAACCTTAGTTGTAGAATTCAAGAGTCAGAATTCAGTAATTAGAATATTAAAAAATTAAACTCCAAGTTTACCTCACTTCATCGGAAATCATCCTCCAAACCCATATAAATTCTGACTTATGGCTCAGAGGTTGTTTGAAAAGTGGTTGGCTGTGATTGATTTCAAGCACTTATTGATCCCCCTAGCCCCCCTTAAAAAGTAGGGCTGATTCATTCTATTTAAAACAGGATTTGTCAAGATGGTTAGCAAGAAAATTGTAAGTAAGCATGACCAAGAGACGAACATTTAAGCACTGAAATATCAGTAAAATAGTTGGTTTCATCGTTACGCCAGTAACAAAATAACTAATTTTTAATTGCTAGAACCCTTGATTTTTAAAGCTCTTTGGGGAATGAATCAGCCCTGCCTTAAAAAGAGGGAAACCGGAGTAAAAGTCCCCCAATTTATCGGGGAATTTAGGGGGATCTAAACATTTTGCTACTGAGAAGAGGACTTTTCAAACATCCTTTCAGGAGTTGCTAAATTTTTAGACTTTGTTTTGTTTTTAGATACAAAATCAACATAAAATTACTTTGGCATTAACAGGGAGGACTTTTGCTTAGGTTTAATCTGCCCCTAACTTTGGCTTAAGTTTCATCGATTACTTAATATATACATTTGGATCAAAATGTCAATAAAAGATGTGGGAGAACCCAAACGCATAGGAATTCTTACGAGTGGAGGTGATTGTTCTGGCTTAAATGCTGTGATTAGGGCTGTAGTAAATTGTGCTGTAAATACTTACGGCTGGGAGGTTTTAGGAATTCGTCAAGCGACTTTAGGATTAATGGCGCGTCCGCCACAATTCACCAAGCTGGAAGTCGATCGAGTTGACTCGTTGTTAACTGCGGGTGGCACAATGTTGGGGACAACCAATAAAGGCGACCCTTTTGCCTTTCCAATGGCGGATGGAAGTTTATGCGATCGCTCCGAAGAAATTATTGCAGGTTATCATCAACTAGGTTTAGACGCTTTGATTGGTATCGGCGGTGATGGTAGCTTGGCAATTTTGCGTCGCCTCGCCCAACAAGGTAGTATTAATTTAGTAGGTATTCCCAAAACCATTGATAACGATATTGGCGTTACCGAACACGCCATTGGTTTTGATACAGCAGTAAATATTGCCACAGAAGCATTAGACCGATTACATTTTACCGCTGCAAGTCATAGCCGAGTCATGATTTTGGAAGTAATGGGGCGTGATGCCGGACACATAGCAATAGCTGCGGGAATTGCGGGGGGAGCGAATGTAATTTTAATTCCCGAAATTCCCTACACAGTTGAGCATATTTGCCACAAAATCAAAGAACGCCAAGATAAAGGCAAAAACTATTGTTTGATTATTGTTTCTGAAGCGGTTCGTACCCACGATGGGGAAAATGTGACGATTACAAATCGCTTAGGTCAATCTCGATACGGTGGAATTGGTGAATATTTAGCAGATAAAATTATTGAGCAGATTGGTGTAGAAACGCGAGTCACAGTTTTAGGACACATTCAACGGGGTGGAACTGCTTCACCACTGGATAGATTAGTTGCAACAGCCTTTGGCGTAGCAGCAGTTAATCTAATTGCAGAAGCTAAATACGACCGCATGGTGACATGGCAAAATCGCCAAGTATTAAGTGTACCAATTACAGAAGCGATCGCTCAATATAGCGCTGTCAATCCCAATGGTACTTTAGTTAAAACTGCTCGTGGTATGAGTATTTATTTGGGAGACTAAATTCAGTGTTGAGTAACGAGTTGAGAGTTGGGAGTTACAAAACTCCCAACTCTCAACTCCTAACTAACAATTCCCAATACAAATTCCCCTTCATTTACAGCTTGATTGGTTGCGACATCATAAACCAATCCATCATGTTGAGCGCAGACATCAATTACACTAGGTAGCTGACCTTCTTTATTAAAACTGAGAATTTGATACAGTTTTTCTCCAGCTTTTACTTTAGTACCTAATTCTATTCTGGATTGAATCATGCCACCTGCGATCGCATAATATTTTTTCCTGTTGCTGTTAGATGCAAAAGTCATCTCATGGTTTTTTGTGTCAGATGATAAATCAGCTCTTTGCAGTACACCTTTTTGTGCTAAATAACTTTTCACACCCCGTACACCTTTAGCAACTGAATCAGGGTTTATTTGCATTCCTGTTCCTAATTCCAGTGTCCAAGCTTCCACATCAAACTTGACTTCTCTACCCAACTCTTTAAAACAAGCTTCCAGTGCTAACCAAGGTTTGATAAAAGCTTCATCAAAAGCATCACCATCATATTTATCAAGTAAAATTCCGAAATCAAACCCGAAGTCTTTCGCACTGTCTTCTCGATTTCGGAAGTAATAAAGGTAGTCTAAAGCTTCATTTGTAGAACTATGTAAATCAATTAAGTAGTCTGCATCTAAACTCAGATTTTGTAGTTTATAGCCAAAAAGCTCAGTATATGGCACTGCACTAGGAGAATTAATTTTTTCTAAAATTTTCGCAAATCGTTGCTTAATTATAGTTAAATAATTTTGTCGAATGACCTTTAGATCACTATGAAGTTGAGATTTAGTAAAAGCTACTAAATCATCAGCTTCTTTCTCGTAGTCCCAAAATATGCGATTCCAGTCTTTAGCTTCGTAAATGCAGTAACGTCCAGGAGAAAAATGATGAGCGCGTTCATTCGTTCCCATTGGATTACAAACGGGAAGCAGCCAAATTTCTCCAGTTAAATCTGTATCATTTATTGTTAATAAAAACTCAATTAGCTGATGAATAACGGCATTGCCAGCGATTTCAGCACCGTGCAGATTAGATTGAATGTAAACCTTTTTACCAGGTTGAGCGCCGATGAATTTGTATAGTTGTAAGTAAAGGCGATCGCCTGAAGCCATTTGACGTAATACAATGCTTTCAATAACTGGCAGCATGAAATAACTCGGTAATGATTTGAGTAAATTATCGCTGTATCTGTACTGAATTAAAAGCCTAGTCCAATAAAATTTGCTGATTTCATTTGCGTAATCAGCTAACCTCTGCGTGAATGACTAGGATAAGGTAGCATCACATTAACTAGTGTTGGCAGTAGCTATGGCGCAGAATTGGTTGCGGATTACGCATCAAGACGACAAAATCCAGCTTTCTTGGCAACGCGGATATGAAAGTCCTCGCTTTGCGTCAGAAGTCGTCTTCCAGCAACCCTTCGATGAAAAAAATGCGGCTGAGTTGCGCTGGTATTTAGAAGATTATCTGAGCTTTCCTTACGGTATTTTTCCAGATAACGCTGTAAAAATTGAACAAAAATTACAGCATTGGGGACAACAGCTATTTGAGCTAGTATTTCGCAGCACAGAGAAAGGAAGAGAGTTTTTTCAAGAAGCGACACGGGAAGGGCTAGATAACTGTGAACTGGGCATCATTTCTGATAACGCCAATGTGCTGAATTTACCTTGGGAGTTGCTGTATTCCCCCGATTATCAATTTCTTGCACCTTCACTGGCGGGAATGTATCGCAGTCTCAGCAGTCAGGGCGTAAAAGCACCATTGCCAGCAATGCCCGATGACCAACTGAATATTTTACTAGTTATTGCGCGTCCTTACGATCAGCAAGACGTTGGGTTTAAAACCATTGCCCGTCCCCTGCTGGCGGCGCTGCAACCGATACGTCAGCGAGTCAATCTTAAGGTATTGCGTCCCCCTAGCTTGAAAGCATTTGAAGCAGAACTGCAAGCGAATAAGGGTTTTTATCATATCGTCCATTTTGATGGACATGGGAATTTTGACAGCGAGACTCAGGGAGTTTTAGTTTTTGAGGATGAACAGGGAAATGAGCAAGCTGTCAGTGCTAGGGAAATTGCCCAATATTTAACAGATTGTCGCGTACCTATTTTTGTGCTGAATGCTTGCAAGTCTGGACAAGTAGGCGAAGAAGCTTTTTCTTCTGTGGCGGGACAGTTGGTGAAATTGGGGGCTAAGGGCGTGGTAGCGATGGCATACACGATTAAAGCCAAAGGTGCAGAACACTTTATTGGGCGGTTGTATGGGGAATTAGTCAGGGGAGAGTGTATCGCCACAGCAGTTGCAGCAGGGCGTAAGTCCATGTCTATTGACAAAATGCGCCCCAGTGCCAAAGGAAATTTACCTTTACAAGATTGGCTTGTGCCGGTGTTGTATCAGCAGGAACCCTACACGCCTTTTGTTCCTAAAAAGACAGCACCCAGTTTTGCCGATTTGATGACGCAAACAGACAACACCCCAGAAAGCAGCAAAGCTGTAGGTTTACCTGATGAAAGCGCCTATGGTTTTATTGGGCGAGATTATGAGATTTTGCGTTTAGAGAGAGCATTTCGGCAAAATCATCTGGTTTTGGTGCAGGGAATGGGCGGCGTTGGTAAAACTGAGTTAGCCGCAGGTTTCGCCCGGTGGTTAAATGACACTCAAGGACGTACAGGCGGTATGTTCTTCACCTCCTTTGAACAGGGTGCGGGGTTGAGTCAGGTAATTAACCAAATTGGTAGGGCGTTAGGAGGTGAGAGATTTTCCCAAATGATGCCAGATAAGCAAGAGGATGTAGTGCGGCAATATCTGCAAACTAATCCTTGCTTGTTGATTTGGGATAACTTTGAACCTGTCAACGGTTTCCCTACGGGGAATGAACCATTATTGAGTGGGGAAGAAAGAAACAAGCTGAAGCGGTTTCTTAAAGAATTGCGGGGTGGTAATTCTTGGGTATTAATTACCAGTCGCCGCGAAGAACCTTGGTTAGATTGTGGGTATAGTTTAATCAATTTGCAGGGGTTGTCTCAAGCGGATGCCCAAGAGTTAGCCGCAAAGATTTTGCAAACAGTGGGCGTGGAGAGAAAGAACCTACCAGCAGAGTATTTGGAATTGTTGGAATTGTTGGGGGGACATCCTTTGTCTTTGCGGGTGGTGTTGCCGCATTTAAAAATGCAGACACCTATGCAATTAATTGAGGCGCTGCGGCGGGGGTTGGATACTTTTAGGGGACAAGAGGAAGAAAGGAGAGAAAAATCTCTTACTGTGTCGTTGGATTATTCTTTTGCTAAGTTATCGGAACGAACGCGTCAGCATTTACCATTTTTGGCGTTGTTTTCGGAACGGGTTGATGCAGATTGGCTGCATAGTTTTTCAGAAAGTCCTGATGATAGCGATGGACAAGCTTATCGGGCGGTGTTTGGGGAGAACTTGCAAAAACCAGATTGGTTGCAGATTCTCAATGAAGCCGCAGCCGCAGGTATTGTGGAAGATTTGGGTGAGAGTATCTACAAAATTCACCCAGCACTACCTTGGTATTTGCGCCAGCAGTTAAAAACAATTACTTCCCAGGAGGTGATTAACGAACTCGAAAAAAAGTTGCTGATTTTCTACGCTTATTTGGCTGACAACTACCATGAGAAACTTATCAGCAACGCTGAACTGGCAACTTTTGTGCTGCGGGTGGAAGAACCAAATCTGTTGCAAAATCTACGCCTTGCTGAACAGCAGCAGGAATGGGCTTATGCACAATTGATTCTGCAAGCCTTGGGACAAGTGTATGAGCGCATAGGACGCAAACCCGAATTTAAGTCACTGCGACAACGGGCGCTGAAGTATATTGGTATTCACTTGGCAGATGCCAAAGCAAAGGGAGAAGATGCTTTTATATTCTGGACGTATTTGCGGGGTCAAGATGCAAATGAAGAATTCGATAGTGGTGAGCTAGATAGAGCAACTGCTATTAGACAAGAAATTCTGGATGAATTAGCAGATTTCAATGAGCCGTATGTAGAGCGAAAGATTGCTATTCAGTATCACGAACTTGCTATGATAGCCCAAAAGAAAAGAGATTTTTTAAAAGCAATAGAGTTATACAATCATGCTCTAAAAATAGTAGAGAATACTGAAGATCGACAAAATATTGCTATCATATATCACAATTTAGGCATCATAGCTCAAGAACAAGGAAATTTAGATAATGCTAGTAATTACCATAAACAAGCGTCCTATATATATGAAAATGTTGGTGATTTGTATACTGCTTCCAGTGATTACTATGAACTGGGTTTGATTGCGCTTGTAAAACGAAACTTTCAAGAGGCGACTAACTATTTAAATCAGGCTCTAAAAATAAGACTAGACTTCGGTGATTTATACAAATCTGCTAACGTATATTATAGTTTAGGTATTGTGGCATCTAATCAAGGTGATTTTAATGAGGCAATTATTTATTATCAAAAAGCCCTTAAAATTCGAGAGGATGCTAACGATTTTTCTGGTGTAGCTGATGTTTGCAACCAAATTGGCATTGTTTTATATTTGCAACAAGAATTTGACGACGCAATTGCATACTACGAAAAAGCCATCAAAATTTACAGTAGTTTGAATAATCCTTATCAGGCTGGCAATTCATATAACAATCTCGGTAAAGTATACCAAGCAACACAAGACTTTCAAAACGCCGCAGAATGCTATCAAGTAGCTTATGAAATTTATAGCAATTTTCAAGATTGGCGTAAGGCTTCAGCAACATTGGGGCAATGGGGAAGGGTTTTAGAAGCTCAAGAAAATTATGCTCAGGCTTTGCAAATTTACATTAGTACTTTAGCCATTGACCTAGAGCATAATGAAGAGTGGCTTGGTTCAGATATCAATGATTTAGCCCGTATGCTCCAACAGTTAGGCGAAAGTCAGTTTCAAGCCATTTGGCGCAAAGCGAAGGGTGAAGAGTGCGCTGGAGAGGTGCGTGAGGCAATTTGGACAGCGCAAGGTAGGCTAGAAACAGAGTTGTAGGGTGCAGTCCAAAATTTATTGCCAACGTCAAACCATTCATAAGTTTTATTTAAGCATTGCTTGCGATCGCACAGATCGCACTACCCTAAAGAGCGATCGCATAAGCTTTTGTCAAAAAGTTGTAATGTTAAGGCTTAATGTCGTAACTTTAAGCCTTAATCTCGTAACCTTAAGCCTTAATCTCGTAACCTTAAGCCTTAATGTCATAACCTTAAGCCTTAATCTCGTAACCTTAAGCCTTAATGTCGTAACCTTAAGGCTTAATCTTGTAATATTGGTGACGACAGGACATTCACTTATAACTGCGATCGTTGATTCAGGTACTATTTTGCAGCCAGTTCCATCCTTGGAAACTTTTACTGAGTCACAGCCAGAGAAGCCGAAAAGACAAACAAAAATCAAAGCTTTGCAAGGCTGGTTTGAAAAAACACAACCCACGCCTTCTGATTTTGACCCAGATCAAGCCAGATGGAAAGCTTTAAAGGAGAAACATAATCTGTGAAATTGCCTGAAATATTATTTAATTATATATAGATGAGGAAAAGCAATATGCAAGCCTACAAGCTCAACGCCACAATTGATGAATCAGGTCATTTAATTATTGACGAACCTCTAAATATTGCTCCTGGAAAAGTGGAAGTGATTATTTTACAGCCAGTTCCATCCTTGGAAACTCCTACTGAGTCACAGCCAGAAAAGCCGAGAAGAAAGTCTAAAGTCAAAGCATTTGAAGGTTTATTTGAAAATGCCCCACCGACACCACCAGACTTTGACCCAGACCAAGCCAGATGGGAAGCTTTAAAGGAGAAACATAATCTGTGAAATTTTCTGAAATATTATTTAATTATATATAGATGAGGAAAACCAATATGCAAGCCTATAAGCTCAACGCCACAATTGATGAATCCGGTAATTTAATTATTCACGAACCTCTAAATATTGCTCCAGGAATGGTAGAAGTGATTATTTTGCAACCAGTTCCATCTTTGGAAAGTTCTAGAGAAAATCAAACTCAGTCCCAGCCTGAAAAGCAAAAAAGAATAGTGGAATGCTCTATACCCATTTTGAAAGAGTGGTTGGAAAGTACAGAGCCGACTCCTTCAGATTTTAACCCTGAGCAAGCCAAATGGGAATATTTGAGGGAGAAACATAATTTGTGAGAGTTTTATTAGACACTAATATAATTTTGGATTTTGCTCTTGAACGCCATCCCTTTTACAGCAATACTATACAAGTATTCTCATTTATTTATCAAAAACAAATAGAAGGTTATCTTTCTGCTTCTACTTTTAGTGACCTCTACTACATCATTCGGAAAGATAAAGGTCGAGCATCTGCTCTATCCCTTTTAAATAGAATTGTAACCTTCTGTCAAGTCGCAACAGTAGACAGTACCACAATCAATATGGCATTAACTGCTAACTTTAGAGATTTTGAAGACGCTATTCAATACAGCAGTGCAGTACTCAATCACTTAGATGCTATCATTACTCGCAATCCTAGAGATTTTCCAGTTGCTACTCCCAGAATTATCACACCTGAAGAGTTGATTCAGGAACTAACAAATATTCCATAAATAATTAAGTCAAATATATATGAATGCCCAATTAACCCCTGTCGAAATCCAAGAATTTCAGCAACTTCTGGCAAACGACACCCCAGCGCAACAAGCGCTTACTACCCTACAGCACCACAACGGGAATCTAGAAGCTAGTTTTGATGCACTCTGGCAAGAGAAAGTCGGCACAACAGATTATAGTATAGGCAAAAAATCTATTTTGCAACTCACCCTCGATGAAATTCGCGCGGAAATCTGTGGTGATGATGGTTTACGGGGCAAAATCAAAGAATACACTAATAACCCTGGTAGTTCTTCTTTGTTTAACAGTATCATTGGCTCCCTGGTTGCCGTTGCAGCAGTGCATGGAATTCCGATTGATGGTGCGATCGCAACAATTGTCGTGTTATATATTTTGAAAATTGGAATAAATGTTTTATGCAAATATACTGAGCCAGATAGTGAAGGAAAGCAAGGGAAAAATAATAACTCCTAACTCTTGTACAGACGCGATTAATCGCGTCTCTCTCAAAACGCGATTAATCGCGTCTCTCCCAACTTCCTCATGTCCCCGGTAAATTTCGCAACCGCTCATCCAAATGACTATGGTCTGCCAAAACTTTTAATAACGGCCCATGTGAGGTAAATTCTACAATACTGACCGAAGCAACAGGGCATCCCAAACGAAAACGGAAGCGTCCCACATCAATCCCTAGTAAACTACACAGAATAATTCTGATAGTTGCCTTGTGGGAAACAACTAAAACATTGCCACTACTGTAATTTTGCTTGATTTCTTCAATTACCTGCAAAGCGCGAGAAGCAATTGTAACCCCCATTTCTCCACCATTTGGGGCATTCCAAGCCGGATCTGCTGACCAGCGAATATAATCATCGTGATATTTATGGCTAATTACTTCTGGGGTTTTCCCTTCCCACAAGCCATAGTTAATTTCTTTCAAACCACCTCTAAGTTGTGGTTCTATCCCTATGGATATACATAAAGGTTTTGCTGTCTCCACAGTTCGCCGCATTGGACTACAAAATATTGCTGTCCAATCCATAGAACTATATGTATCTGCAAAAGCCTTTGCCATTTCCAAGCCTTCTGGAGTAAGTTCTGAGTCTATGGAACCACAAAAGGAATTATTGCGGCTACATTCTGTCTGTCCGTGACGAAGGAAGTAAAGAGTTAGGCTCACGGTATATTCTCATCAATTGTAAATTTAAGAGCGCTAATAATCAGATGTAGCTGAAGATAGTTAATGCCCGTGCTATAGTACTACAATTTCATGATATTTGGAATAATCTTCAGATTGGGCAAAGTTAATGTAACTAGGCTTATGTTGAACATTACGCTACTTTGCTAACATCATCAACAGTCATACAGTTGGGGTTATGTATAGAAAGTCCCAACTATTGGTCTAGATGCTTATCATTATAAATTTTAAAAGAATAATTTTAAATCTGCTCGAACTAATGAATTGCTATATATCTAAATTTTAAAATGTCTTGAGAATTGTAGAGACGTGATTAATTACGTCTCTACAAAAATTTTGCCAATCAAGCTGATCCTCTACTGTCTAACCCTTACTCAGGACATATTATAAGAGTTTAGCTTGGTTCTCAAACAATCCACATTTTTTTGCAAAAATGGAATCCACCCCATTTCTATTCCTAGAGTTTCTGCAAAAAAATCATGAATTACTAGTCAATGTTTTTCTTGACATTATCTTTTACGTCTTCAATTCCGTGACGTACTTCACTCTCAGCTTGCTTTGCTTTACCTTCGGCTTTATCTTCTGGATCTCCAGTAACATTTCCTAATGCTTCTTGGGCTTTACCCTCAACATTTTTAGCAGCAGCCTTTGCGCGATCTTCTATGCTCATTTTGATACTCCTGATTAAATTAGAAATTAATTTCAAAGCTATAAACTAACTTTGAAACTCTTTGTTATGACCTTTACATAGTAACTTAACGTTTTTGCTAAAGCCTTCCACCACAAGGTAGATTCAATAATTCTGAATTCGTAATTGGTAATTGTAATTAAGAAAGTTAGTTTTAGTAAGCGTTCTGGCTGTTGGTTGAATATAAAATAAAGTGAGAATAGTTTAGTTACCTATGCTAAAAGACATAGAACAAATGTCACAGATGGTAATTTCTACTTTTTAAATAAAAAAACCCAGTTTCGTATAGAAAATGGGTTAATAAAGTTATGGGGGTGTTTTTTGTTTAATCTAGAAAACCCATCAGGCTTTCAGAATTGTCAACCTCATTTGATGCTATCGGACGGTTCCCAAATGTTGAATAGCTTTCATCAATTACCAATAAACTTGAGCCAATTGGACGAATCCCAGAGAGATTCATACTTTCAACAACTTGGAATGTATTAGCACCAATTGGACGAATACCCATTGAGTTATAGGTTTCAACTACTTCCAAGCTACTGGTGCTAACAGGACGCACCCCAGCAATTGAGAGGTGTTCAGCAACTTCTAAGTCGCTAGCGCCTATGGGACGAATTCCAGAAATGGCGAGTGTTCCAGAAGCTCCAACTGGCAGTTCATTTACTTCCTCGACTTTATCAGCATTCAAGCTCTGGTCTTGTTGATTTTCAACTTCCTCTCTGGTTTCCCCTTGAGACTTGGCATACTTTTGCCGAGAACTGGTTGCTTTGCCAGCGTTGCTAATAGTCATAAACGAAAACCTCTGGTTTGTTAATTGAATTTTACAATAATTAAGGAAAGATGAAATTTTTTCCCATATACCTTAGAGTCTAACCTTAAAAAACCTCATATAGATATAAGAATCTTTAAAACTGATACATAAGTAAATTTAAATTATTAATTTTCGCAAACAATTATTACTATTTATTTAATTTGATCAGCCAGCTACAATGGATACAGGGCGGAATCGTCACCATGAGATAGAGTATTTACAGCAAAACTGTATGACAGAATTTTGTCTTCAAGCTCCCTTTAGTCCCACAGGCGATCAACCACAAGCGATCGCTAAACTTTCTGCTAGCATCCAATCAGGCAATCGTTACCAAACTTTACTAGGAGCCACTGGAACTGGTAAGACATTTTCGGTAGCAGCAGTTATTGAGAAAATTGGCAAGCCTACTTTAGTTCTGGCACATAACAAAACCCTGGCTGCACAGCTTTGTAACGAGTTGCGGGATTTCTTCCCCAATAACGCAGTCGAGTATTTTGTCAGCTACTACGATTATTATCAGCCAGAAGCGTATATTCCCGTTACCGATACCTATATTGAAAAAACGGCGGCGATTAATGATGAAATTGATATGTTGCGGCACTCAGCGACGCGATCGCTTTTTGAACGTCGTGATGTCATTGTCGTTGCTTCCATCAGCTGCATCTACGGTTTAGGAATGCCATCAGAATATCTGAAAGCTGCCATCCCCCTTCAGATAGGTATGGAAGTAAATCAACGCCAAATTTTACGGGATTTGGCAAATGTTCAATATAGCCGCAACGACATAGAAATGGGTCGGGGAAAATTTCGCGTCCGTGGTGATGTCTTAGAAATTGGCCCAGCTTATGAAGACCGAATTATTCGTGTCGAATTCTTTGGTGATGAAATTGACGCAATTCGCTACATTGACCCAGTGACAGGGGAAATTCTCAAAAGTTTGGAAGCGGTAAATGTTTACCCTGCACGTCACTTTGTCACTCCAGAAGAACGGTTAGAAATAGCTTGTCATGACATTGCAGCTGAATTAAAACAGCAAAAACTAGACTTAGAACAAGCAGGGAAACTATTAGAAGCGCAACGTATAGATCAACGTACACGCTATGACCTAGAAATGCTGCGGGAAGTCGGTTACTGCAACGGCGTTGAGAACTATTCCCGTCACCTAGCAGGAAGACAAGCTGGAGATCCACCAGAATGTTTAATTGATTATTTTCCTAAAGATTGGCTATTAATTATCGATGAATCTCACGTTACCGTACCCCAAATTCGCGGTATGTATAACGGTGATCAAGCGAGAAAAAAAGTTTTAATCGATCATGGATTTCGTCTTCCTAGCGCTGCTGATAATCGGCCTTTGAAAGCCGAGGAATTTTGGCAAAAAGTAAATCAGTGTATTTTTGTTTCAGCAACTCCCGGAAATTGGGAATTAGAAGTTTCTGAAGACCATATAGTTGAACAAGTAATTCGACCAACTGGGGTGGTTGATCCAGAAATTTCCGTGCGTCCCACAGAAGGACAAATTGATGATTTATTAGGCGAAATTAAAGATAGAGCCGACCGCCATGAACGAGTGTTAATTACTACATTAACCAAACGCATGGCAGAAGATTTAACCGAATATTTGCAAGACCACAGTATAAGGGTACGGTATTTACATTCCGAGATTACTTCTATTGAGCGCATTGAAATTTTACAGAACTTGCGCGAGGGGAAATTTGATGTATTAGTTGGTGTGAATTTGCTGCGGGAAGGTTTGGATTTACCCGAAGTTTCCTTAGTGGCAATTATGGATGCAGATAAAGAAGGTTTCTTGCGAACCGAGCGTTCCTTAATTCAAACTATTGGTAGAGCCGCGCGTCACATCCAGGGACAAGCGATTTTGTATGCCGACAACCTAACAGGTAGCATGATTAAAGCCATTGATGAGACAGACAGGCGGCGTGGTATTCAAACGGCACATAATCGACTGCATGGGATTACACCACAACCAATTGTGAAAAAATCTAGTAATGCGATTTTGGCTTTTTTAGATGTATCTCGGCGGTTAAATGCAACTGACTTGAAAGTAGTAGATGAACATCTAGATGAACTGCCATTAGAACAGATTCCCCAATTGATTACTGTATTGGAAGCGCAGATGAAAGAAGCGGCGAAGAAACTGGAATTTGAAGAGGCGGGGAAATTGCGCGATCGCATTAAACATCTGCGGGATAAAATGCTAGGACGTTAGTGCTTGGTTAGGGTAGCAATAAAAATAGTGCAGTTTGAAACCGAGCAACCGAAAATTGAATAGATGGGCAATGAAGATGCGTAGATGCCCAGAGAAATATACAGTTTGAGGTTGAAATGAACAGTAGAAAGCAGATTTAGGAGGCTTACTTGATAAGATCAAGAACAGTTAGTTATACACATTTTTTATTATCGAGTAGAATATGAGACAGGTAATTGTGTATCGAGATGAAGATGGCTGCTGGGTTGTAGAGTGCCCAAGCTTAAAAGGTTGTATTAGCCAGGGTAAGACTAAAGAGGAAGCCCTTTCCAATATCAAAGAGGCAATCGCAGGTTACATCGCCGCGTTGCAGGAGGATGGTTTACCTGTTCCAGAAGATAACTTTGAAACGTTTCTGGTACTCGTGTGAGCAAACTACCGAGTATTTCTGGAAAAGATTGCGTCAAAGCGCTCGAAAAGGTGGGTTTTTACGAAAAGCGTAGGGAAAGTAGCCATATTATTCTACGACGAGATGAACCGTTTGCTCAAGTTGTTGTCCCAGATCATCAGGAATTAGCTAAGGGTACGTTACGGGCAATAATTCGAGATGCTGATTTAAGTGTAGAGGAATTTATTGCATTGCTATAGGGCGGGACTGGGTGAAGCGATCGCATTAAGCATCTGCGGGATAAAATGCTAGGACGTTAACGTGAATCTTATGCTCATAGAAGGCGTACATCACAGTATGTCGGGGCAATCCGACGAAGTTTGCCTCAATATGTTCAATCTCTCGGTTGTGGTTGACTTAACACACGGTTTCTAGAAAATGTTGATGGTACCACTAAAAATCGAGAATGTGCTGAAAATAGAGGAAACTGTCGCAATCTGAGTGTCTTCAACGAACAGTGCGCCTGTTCTGTAGTTGGTCGTAACCGCATCGAGAGAGTCTATATCTATTCCAAAACCTTCAGCGGAAATCCAAATCTCATCATTATCAGTTACGTTATTGAAGTCAGTGATGGTATCAATTCCTTCATCTGGGGAATTAAAGTAAAATCTATCGGCACCGTCTCCGCCTGTAAGTATGTCCTTGCCCAAGCCTCCAACTAGGGCGTCATTACCGTCTCCGCCTGCAAGTGTGTCCCTGCCCAAGCCTCCAACTAGAATGTCATCACTGACATTACCTTGTAACACGTCATCGCCATCATTGCCAATCAGGCTATCATTGCCAGCGCCACCCAAAAGGCTGTCAGCACCTGCCCCACCTTCTAAGGTGTCATTACGGGTGCCGCCAGTCAGTACGTCGTTGCCATCATTGCCAATCAGGCTATCATTGCCAGCGCCACCCAAAAGGCTGTCATTACCAGTACCACCATTTAAAATATCGTCACCAAAGCTGCCATTCAGGGTGTCATTACCAGACGGGCTATTAGCATTGCCACCCTTAGCCCATCCATATAATATGTCATTTCCCGAAGTTCCATTTCTTGTGTCAGAACCTGTGGTGCCGTAGATAGTTGCCATTTTTATTTTTTCCTAACTTTTCTAATTGATGTTCAGGGTAAAAGTCAGCTTATCACATTTGCAGAAATGGATTTATCGATCAACAGTGATGACAGGGTTGTTTGGCGATTAGCTCAGGAAAATCAGATGATTTTGCTTACAGCTAATCGCAGCATGAAAGGGAAAGATTCGCTCGAACAAGTTAGTTATACGTGAAGAAAATACCTTAGCATCGTTACCCGTAATTACGATTGGCAATGCCGATCGACTGCTAAACGACTCTGAATATCGAGGTCAGTGTGTTGAAAGTATGATTGAAATTGTACTTGATATTGATAGTTATCGAGGTGCAAGGCGAATCTTCATCCCGTAATGTGGTTAACTATTTGTTCATTGCGATCGCATTAATCATCTGCGGGATAAAATGCTAGCACGTTAGTGCTTGGTCAAGGTAGCAATCAAGATAACGCCCTTTTTTCGCTATCCTAAAAAAGTAAATCATTAAGAGATCGCGCCGATGGTTACTTTACCTGACAATACTTTGATGAGTGCAGAAGAATATCTGGTTTGGGAACCCACTCAAGAAGAACGTTACGAGTATTGGAATGGCGAAGTTGTGATGATGAGTGGTGCTACACGCAACCATAATCGGATTTCTGCAAATTTCTTTAAGCTTTTAGATGATGCCCTAGCCGATCGCACCTGTGAAGTATACATTGTAGATGTGAAGGTGCAGGTAGAACCGGGGCAAAAATATTTTTATCCAGATGTGGTGGTGACTTACGATAAGCGCGATAGCGATCCACAATTGATACAATTTCCCTGCTTAATTATCGAAGTGCTATCACCTTCAACAGAAGCAGCCGATAGGGGGAAAAAGTTTGCCAAATATCGCCAATCTTCAACCTTGCAAGAATATGTCTTAGTTATAAATAGCTCAACCGGGTGTGGAAGTGTTTCGGCGCAACGAACAGGGGAAATGGGTGCTGTCGGAGTATAATTTGGACGATATATTGCGACTGGAATCGGTGAATGTGGAAATAGCGATGTCTAGGACGGGCTACGCCTACGCCAATTTGTACCGCCAAGTGCAGTTTGAAACCGAAGTCACAGAAAATGGAATAGATGAACGATGAGGATTTATAGACGCGCTGAGGAATATACAGTTGAAGATTAAAATGCACAGTGGAAGGCAGATTTAGGAGGCTTACTTGATAAGATCAAGAACAGTTATACACATTTTTTGTTATCAGGTGGAATATGAGACAGGTAATTGTGTATCGAGATGAAGATGGCTACTGGATTGTAGAGTGCCCCAGCCTAAAAGGTTGCCTTAGCCAGGGTAAGACTAAACACGAAGCCCTTTCCAATATCAAAGAGGCGATCGCAGGTTACATCGCCGCGTTGGGGGAGGATGGCTTGCCTGTTCCAGACCTTTGCACTAAAAGTTTTCTACTTTTTTCTTTTTATAGCGCTTAATTTATTTACTATTGAGCAAATCCAAACCATCCTCGCAGATTTTTATGTACCTGCGCTAAATACCACATATAATCATCAATTTTGTAATTATCAGCAGCTTTAACTATATATTTCTGAGCTAAATCAGGATTATTTTGAGCTTCGTAATATAATCCCAAGTAAAGATGACTGTAAAAATTTCCCTTTATCCCTTCTGATTGACCAACAGTTAAAATATCATCTGGTGTACATTTTCCTGCATACAAATCATATATGCGCTACATAACACGTCGAGGGTCATTTTTTACAGTTAATAAAGAATTACGCGCCTCTGCAACACCTAACGAACGAGCTATGCAGAGATATCTCCATACTGTTTCTTCTACATCTTGAGCATTTACTGTCAAATCTATTTCAAACTGTTGAGCGCCTTCAGCAAATCTTTCTGCATAATAATACGATAATCCCCGTTGCCAGAGGTAGGGTTTGATACGGGCATCCAATTCTTCTGCCATGTCAAAATCTTGAATAGATTCGTTAATCTTGCCCAGTTGAAAGTTAACCATGCCTCGGCGAATGTAAGCATTGGGATTTTTCGGCTGATTGCGAATGGTTTCGTTCCAGCGCTGGAGTTGATTTTCCAGAGAATTTGAAAAAAACATGAGTTTGCCTATCTAATA
The DNA here is from genome assembly GCF_036917555.1 of Nostoc sp. GTDB lineage: Bacteria > Cyanobacteriota > Cyanobacteriia > Cyanobacteriales > Nostocaceae > Nostoc. The sequence goes on from NZ_JBALDD010000092.1 coordinate 82,617, forward strand.
TGCAATCTTAGACGAACAAAATCAGCACTGTGGTCAAGCTGCTTTCTTCTCTAACTGGAAAATTATGGCATGATGCTTACTGCTTCAAAGTAAGTCCTACAATAAATCTCAAATATTAAACTGAGATCCATCCACGAGGTAGAAGAAACTACTTAGAAAATTCAGTATTGTAAAATTGCTGTCTTAAAATCAGGAAAAAACGCTCGTGGTTCCCATTAGAGATAATAATCCAACAACAATTACGCCTTATGTAACTTATGGGCTGATTGCTGTCAATGTCCTCGCTTTTCTTTATGAAGCAAATCTTCCCCCACAAGCATTAAATGGATTTTTACACCTTGGAGCTGTAGTTCCACGAGAACTCACCTTAAGCTTTGCTGGTATCTCTGTACATCAACCAGTTCCAGAATGGGCAACTTTGATTACTTCCCAATTTTTGCACGGTGGTTTCTTGCATTTAGCTGGCAATATGTTGTTTCTCTGGATTTTTGGCAATAATGTTGAAGATAAGTTAGGTCATGCCAAATATTTGCTGTTTTATTTATCTTGCGGTGTTTTGGCATCCTTAACACAGTGGTTCTTCGCTCAAGATTCTAGCATTCCTTCTTTGGGTGCGAGTGGTGCGATCGCAGGTATCATGGGTGCATACATTCTCCGCTTTCCCAACGCTGAAGTTCTTGGCGTCGTACCTTTAGGATTTTTCTTCCCAACTTTCCGTGTCCCCGCATATTTCTTTTTAGGATTCTGGTTTCTCGAACAAGCTTTCTATGGACTTGCCGGCCTCGAAGCACGTACTAACATCGGTATGGAAAATGGCGGTATTGCCTACTGGGCACATGCAGGCGGGTTTATCTTTGGGGCAATCCTCGGTCCACTGTTGGGTTTATTTAGCGATAAATCCCAGGAAGAATCTTGGTACAAGTAATTTTTTATAATATCGTGTTACCCTCAATTATGCTAATTGATTTAATAGGTGAAATTGTTTAACCTTCGCAACTGCTAACCTTACAAGCTATATTGCAGTTAGTCAATAATTTAGGAAAAACACCTGTGTTTCCCCTCTACGATGAAAATCCGACGCGAATCACCCCGTATTTCACCTACGGGTTAATTGGCATGAATATTTTAGTTTTTATTCACGAGGTGAGCCTGTCACATGCACAATTGAGTCAGTTTTTAAGTGAGTATGCAGTAGTGCCTCAAGAGTTAACCACCAATTTGAATGGAGAGTGGATAACCTTGTTTACGTCGCAATTCTTACACGGTGGTTGGTGGCACTTAATCTCAAATATGGTGTTTCTCTGGGTTTTTGGCAACAATATTGAAGATCGATTAGGTCATGCCAAATATCTGATTTTTTATTTGGCGTGTGGTGCTTTAGCTGCCTTGTGCCAATGGGTTATTGGTACGAATTCTGAGATTCCTTCCTTGGGGGCAAGTGGCGCAATTTCTGGGGTTTTGGGTGCATACATTATTCGCTTTCCTCACGCTCAAGTCATGACTTTAATATTTTTGGGGTTTTTCATCACCACAATCAGAGTGCCAGCACTAGTAATAATTGGACTTTTCATTGTGCAAAATGTAATTTCTGGTCTTGCTACCCTGCAAACAGCCGCTAACATGAGCGTGGAAACTGGTGGAGTTGCCTACTGGGCCCACATCGGTGGTTTTGCTTTTGGCTTGATTCTCGCTCCCCTATTTGGCTTGTTTCGGCGCGACTAAATACAGCATTTCCTGAAACTTGTAGCAAAAAATTGCTACCTTTCAATCCTCTGCATATCCTCTGCACTAACCTTCTCTGCGAGAGGCTGTGCGAACGCTAACGCTAACGCGAATGGGATACTCTGCATTAAAATTGCCACATTTGAAACTATTAGTTTTTGTTGGCACTCGCTGAAACTTCTTCTGACTGTTCTACCTCAGATGTAAATGTTGATGATTTTGTAACTTCTTCAGGTACAGAAACGATGATATCAGCACCATTGATAATTGCTCCTAATAACCCCAGTTCAGATTCAACCAATTGATCGATAGCTTCAGCTAGCATATTCTCTTGCGTATAGTTTGGTCGCGCCACTAATACGATCCCATCACTGTAGGGTTGAATTAATAAAGGATCATTGGATATACTGAGCGACCCAGTATCTAAAATCACTAAATCAAACCGTTCACGGACATCTTCTATCAGCCGCCGCATTTCGCTGGATTCAAGAATAGCAGCGGATTGCCGCACTGGTCCAGGACTGGGAAGAATGTATAAATTTGCCACATCAGGAACTAAACGAATACATTCACTCAAATTAGCGTAATAACGTAAGGGTTCAATAGTGGCTTCAGGGTCAGGAATTACTTTCAAGGATGCACAACGGGAAGGCGATCGCAAATCTGTTTCGATAATCAAGGTTCTTTTACCAGCACGGGCTGAAGCAACACCCAAATTATAAGCACTTGCCGTTTTACCCTCTAGACTACTGGTGCTAGTAATCAATACTACCTTTAAATTTTTACCACCGATCCGGCGCATATTACTACGGAATTTCTCATAAAATTCTAAATAAGGAGAATCTTGGGAGAATACTACCGGTACAGCATCTGGCTCCAAATCATCAACTGGCATTAAAGGCAATTCTCCCAACAGTGCCACTTCTCGTTGCTTGAGGCTCTCGCGGATATCCTCTCTGGTTTTGAAAGTGCCTTCCAGCGCTCCCAACAAAAATATCACCCCGCCACCAACCAATACACCTAAGAAAGCACCCACAGCAAGGGTAATAGGCACACTCTTCGGAGATTTGGGATCGAGAATGACTGCGGGGCGTCTGGCAATGCTGAGGCTGCTAGTCGTTTCTGCCTCTGCGGTTTTAGCATCGGTCAGCTTCGCCTGCATTTGGTCATAGATGGCTTTTTTGAGTCCAACCTCCTGTTCTAAACGCGATCGCTCTAATTGCTTATTGGGTATCAGAGAGTACTCTCGCCGGAGTCGCGCTTCTTGTTGGATTTCTTGAGCTAGTTGTTGTTGCAGTGTTTCCCTTTGGGTTTGTAAAGTCACCATTTGGTTTGCCAATTGCTGGCGTGTTGGATCTAAGCTGCTTTGAGTGCGAATACCTGCAACACTACCCTGAAGCGGAGCCGCCGTTCCATCACCACCTAAAACTTCAGCAGCACGTTGTTGTAGTAATTCCTCAGCAGCTTGTTTCTGACGCATTAACTGCACCATCGTTGGATGTTCTGGCCGCAAATCTTTTCTGAGTACAGCGATTTGCGATTCACTTTGATAAATTTGCGCTCGTAAGTTACCAATAATTGGATCGGCACTCAAAGCAGAAGAAACATAAGCTTGTCCGACTGTTAAGCCTAACTTATTTTGTAAACTGCGAACTTGACCATCAACCCCAGAAATAGTTAATTGAATTTGCCGTTGGAGATTTTGGCTGGCAGTAATGGCGCTTAACAAGCTGCCATTCTCTGCTGCTAATATTGCTGTTCGCTCTATGCGATCGTACTGTTCCAGCTTCTTTTCAGCAATTTGCAATTCCCGTTTAGTTTGTGGGGTGCGATCGTTAATCTTTTGAATAATTGCTTGTAATCGCCCAGTATTGATGTCACTACTCACCTTGATCATGGCTTGCATCAATTCTGTCAAGACCTGTATAGATCGTTTGGCGTCAGTATCTACATATTTCAGTTCAAAGAAAGGAGATTCTAATTCTCCACTTTTAACATTTTTTTTCGGTAGAGTAAGGGCAAGACTTGCGCCGAGTTGTTTCGGTTTGACACCGACTTTCTCTGCGACGCCTGCAATTATCTGGTTTGATAGTAAAACATCCTCATTCAGTTCCTTTCCTTGCTGTTGGATTTCATTACCAGTTGTAGAGAAAGAAACTGGTGGGCCACTATAACTAAGTGCCCCAGATGCTATATAGCTAGTAGGTGGCTCTGGTTGCATAGCCACCACAGTTGATCCTGCAATAACTAAAGCAAAACTAGCTAGTCCAATCCACTTATATTTTTCAAAAGCAATTAGATAGCGTTTAACAATTGGTGGGGTCATGGTCGCTTCGCTCCAATTCAAAATTTAAAATACAAAATTCAAAATTTAGGAAGCACCAAACTAAAAATAGTGGCTTTGATACAAGGACGCTATCAACTTCCTATTGTATATATCGGTTAATATCTTTAATATTTTTCCATTTAATGAATTCAAAGATAAGTTAGAGATGTGGCTTTCTATGCTCCAAACTATTTTCAGCTTGCATCCTTCTTTTAATGTTACTAATTTCGTCTACCACCAACGTTGTCAAAAAACCGGAGAAAGGATTGAACATTGAAGAAAGGCTGGGTAATGGTGGTCAGGAAATTAGTAATTCTACCAATGAGGTTCCGACCAACAACAATAACATCATTATCTTGAAGTGCCACATTTTGAGACGCATCACCGCCTAGAGCTTTTTTAGCATCAAGTTTTTGGGTAATAGCTCTGCCTCGTTCCGAATCAAAGCGAACCAGAGCGATATCTCTCAGATTAGCAGTATCTAGATTTACTCCTCCCAAAGCATCTACAAATGTACTGCCGTTAGGCAGTGCTTGAATGGAAAGACCTCCCGCAGCGTAGTTTAAAACTCGGACTCTAATCTGTGGTGTGGCCAAGGATGAACGTGCTACTAAATTGCGGTCATAACCATCCTCATTGCCGACTTCACGACGGGGTACGAGTATCGCATCTCCGTCTTGTAAGCGTAAATTCGGGATTGAACCGCCATTTTGCAGTGCTGCATATAAGTCAATAGTTTGTGAAATCACAGAACCATCGATTAACTTTCGGCGTACTTGCACCTGTCGCAGGTCTGCATTCAACGTTGAACCACCAGATATTAGCAAAGCATCAGCAACGCGGGGTGTTGATGAATTAATCGGATAAATTCCTGGTCGAAATATTTCCCCACTAATGGTAACTTGAACCGGTCGCGTTCCTGCCAAGGATACTACCACAATTGGATCTGGGAAAAAGCGACTCAAGCCCAGGCGAATTTTTTCTTGAGCTTCTTCCAAGGTTAAACCTTTTAATGACACCGTTCCCACTTGCGGCACGATAATGTTGCCTTCTGGACTAATTACAGCTTGAAAACTGAGGTCTTGACGCTGCGTTGCTAAGGCTAAAACTATTACAGGATCAACTACATAACGATTTAAACCCAAGCGAATTTTTTCTTGAGCTTCTTCCAAAGTTAAACCTTGTAAAGAAACTGTTCCTAATAACGGCACCGCAATATTACCTTCTGGGTTGATTAAAGCTTGAAAGCTCAAATCTGGAAAGCGCTGAACCGAAACGCTAATTCCATCTCCTATGCCTAAGCGGTATGGGCCGGGAGGACGCTGAAGCACAACACCAATTGCATCTCCTGGCCCCAAGAGGTAGCGACTGAGTTGCGGAGAAATTTCTTCATTTGTACCTGGAGGTACAACTTCAGTACCTGGCAGAGGCGAGGGGAATAGCCCTGGTGATTGTCCTTGAGATGGAAAAGGCTGGGCGACAACAAGTTGGATAGGTGTTGTTAAGAAAACTCCTACTTGAAGACTGACAAAACACAAGGCGCTGAATCCACGCATATAATAACTGGGATCTATGAACATCGGTGCAGAAAATATTGAGATAGAAATTAGTCGCGCCGAGTGGTTATTTTACTCTAAAAATACCTTCAATGTCTCTTTTATCTACAAGTATTTACCAAGAGAAAGAGAATAATTTTGCTAAATTTAATTTCTAACTTCATGTTGTTAACATCATTTTAGGTGAGTTTCAGCTTGAACATAATTTATAGAGATACTCTTGATGAATCTCTGCACAAGTGTATTTATGAACAGACTCTACAAAGGGCCTACCATTAATGCAGCTTGCACTGTTTCCCCAATAGACTGAGCTAAAGACCAAGATGTTTCTACTTGCCCCAAAGGTTCCATTGGAATCAAAATGCTCACGCCAACCCAAGGAGTGCGTTGCTTGCGCCACTGTGCCAGTTGATCTGCTAAGAACCAGTGAAAAGGTGATGGATTGCCGCCGTCTGGCATAGCATACCATTGCAAAACAGCGAAGGTTTGCTGTGGTGTGGAGGCGCGAAAAAACCTAGCTTCTACTTTAGTTTCGACATTAGAAGCCAACTTTGCAGATGGTTTCACAGTAAATTTGGCAGAACGAGATTGAGCTACATCCCACTTTCCCCAGCGTGACCTTCCCCAGCCGTTAACGTCTGTCCACTCTACCTCTGGTTGATCCATAGGCCCATTTTGTGGCAACAAAAGCAGGATTGCTTGGGATTCGGAACCTTCTTTTTTAATTACCTGCAAAGACCAATTATGTTCGCCAATTTGCTGTTCTGCTTGTTCAATGGTTTGCCAACCAGGAAGGGTTAACCCAGTTTTGCGGATCTGTTTTAATTCGTGGAGGGTAGGAACAGGAGGCGGCTGTTTCCATTGCCAGTGTCCTGTCAGATATCCGGGAACCCCTGCCATTGCTAGCAGCAGTAGCAATAACAAAAGTGCTGCTACCTGAGTCAATTGGTTTACCTTGAAAAATTTAGATAAGGAAATCATCAGTAAAATTTGCAATACTTAGGCAAAATTTTACTTTATAAAATCACATTATGAGTTCAGTAATATTTATGACTTACGTATAAGTGATGAAAAATTAAGGGAGTTGGAAGAGACGCAATTAATCGCGTCTCTTTTAGGGAGATGAGGGAGAAATCAATTCAAAATTCAAAATTAAAGAACTTCTGCCTCCTCTTTCCCAATGCCCAATGCCCAATGGTTCTAACTTTCTGCTTCTTGCTCAGTTTCTAAAGATGCTGAAAAATAGGTATTAATCCAATTCAGTAAGGGCACTAGTGACACCAGCATACAAGCAGAGTAGAGATCGCCACCCCAACCCTCATGCAGCCATTTAAAAGCCGCTTCTTGACCCGTGCCATGAAAGAAAGTCAGTAAAGTATTACGAATGATATTGGCACTAATACTAACGATCGCAGCAAGAGATAAAAACGATATAGTTGTCCGCCGTGAAGACAAAGCATCTGTCCAATAAAGCAGCATCAAGCCCACGTAGAGAGTCGTAAATAACATTTTCAACCCTGCACAATAGGGAGCAACTTCTACAATCCGCCCTCCCACGTAAAGATTGATCTCATCTACGGTTACTTCCATACCAAATTGATTCAGTATGAAGCCTGCTGTGCCAGCGATGAAGCTTTGGAGAGGCATGGTATAGGGAGCAATGAGATAGGGTAATGCTGTTGGGGTTGCTAAAAATACTAGTAGTAGGGGGAATCCTTGTAATCGCAAACCTGCTATTCCCTTAAACCACAAGCATAAGCCGACTAATATCACGGGCAAGGAAAGGTTAACCCACTCTGTAACACCGCTAAGATAAAAAATTGCCCCTAATAGCAATAAAACAGCGCCCAAAGAATTGATGGTATCTGGCAAACGTCTCCATTTTTTCCGGTTCATCCAGCCGAGATAAGCTGCAAATGGTAGACCAATAATCCCGTGGCTGAAATATTCGTGTTCTGTACTGATATTTTTGTGCAGCCAACCATCCAACCAGTGTAGCAATATCGGAGCATAAAGCAGCAGCAAAACGCTTAAAATAGCTAGATTTAACAAGCCTGATGCGTTTATATTTTTAACCTGTTGCTGGAGTGCCATGATTTTCAGTATTTAGTCATTGGTCATTGGTCATTAGTCATTGGTCATTGGTCATTGGTCATTTGCAAAGGACAAAGGACAAATGTCTAATTGTTAGATGCACATTAAGTATGAATTAACTTCAGGCTACCACGCTGCCAAGGTCAGCAGGAGATAGGTTATCTGCCTGATAACTTGTTGAGACTGCATTGGCGATCGCTCCTACAACTTCTTTAACTTGGCTACTACTCAAACCAGGATACATCGGTAATGATAATATTTGCTTTGACAACTTTTCTGCTTGGGGAAAATTTCCCGGTTGATAGCCTAAGTTGGTGAATGCTGGCTGGAGATGACAAGGAATTGGGTAGTGAATACCAGTTTGAATTCCCGCCGCTGTGAGTTTTTCCTGGAGTTGCTGACGTTCTATCGGGCAAGAATCATCAACTTTAATCACATAAAGATGATAAACATGTCCTGTATCACTTTGATTTTCTATAGGGATAATCCCAGCAGTTGCCAAGGGTGCTAGCTCATTATCATACTGCTGGGCAATAGTCAGGCGATCGCGATTCCACTGGGGCAAATATGGGAGTTTTTTGTGCAAAATTGCTGCTTGTAAAGTATCCAAGCGGCTATTCGTACCTGGTTCAGTATGAAAATACTTTTGCGATGCACCATAATTTCGCAAGCGCACCATCTTCTGCGCTACATCTGAATCTCGTGTCAGCAACATTCCCCCATCCCCAAATGCTCCCAAATTTTTGCTGGGATAGAAACTAAAAGCTGCTGCTATTCCTACTGAACCAGCATAATATCCGTCTCTTTGGGCGAGATGTGCTTGGGCGGCATCTTCAAAAATTAGTAGTTTGTAGGTATCGGCAAAGTTCACTAAATCGCGTGGTGATACCATCTGACCATAGAGATGCACAGGGATGATTGCTTTGGTCTGAGGCGTAATTGCCTTTGCTGCTTCTCTTAAATCAATTAAAGCAGTTTGGCGATCGCAATCTACCAAAATTGGTTTGGCGCCAGCACGTAACACCCCAATTAAGGTGGCGATAAAAGTATTTGCGGGTAAAATCACTTCATCACCAGCACCAATATTACACGCTTGTAATCCCAGAGCGATCGCATCTGTTCCTGATGCCACACCAACTCCATAAGCTGTACCAGATACTGCCGCAAATGCTGCTTCAAAATCTGAAAGTGCTTGCCCTAAAATAAAATCTCCCCGTTCCAATACAGATTGGATTGCATCTTGCAATTGCGTTTGAATTGGTTCATGTTGTAACTTTAGGTCTACAAAAGGAACTCTAATAGTCATTTTATTCATTACCAGTCGTCCTCAAAAAATGTTTCCTCACATGGAAAAAATAGAAAATCTTATACAATTTTCGGTATGAAATTGTAATAGATTTAATCTATTGGATAAAGGCTTAGACCAACTATTTAGTCGGTTATGGTAAATTCAAAATCACGCCCTCTTAATTTGAGCGCCCGAAGTTGCCATCAGACTTTTCTGAAGCCGCCATTCCAACTTCTCTCAAAATTCAAAAAGTTTAGAAACTAGACTTTTCAATAATTTCGTAGCTTGCTAATCCGTAGGGATATGATTGGTCTATTTAGGTTATCCTGCACTAGGATTATCATCTCTGGATGCTAGCTGTTATCAGTAAAATGTCTATATTTAATTACACTAACATCTATTTTTTTAAGTAAATTTACTTTGAATGTTCCAGTAAAAATTTTCCCTTATATACATAAAGAATGACAGCCCCTTTGTATTGTATCCTTAGCATTAGCTTACCCTGGCTGAATCCAAATCTAACGCAGTCTGATTGCAAAATCTCAACCAATAAAGACCACACCAGTGCTAAATAAAGAATATTCAGCACCAGTAACTAGTAACTAGCAGACACCACATCTCGGCTTAATGGAAGGGGGAAAAAATTTTTGCCCTAAATTTGTTTGTCAGAGGCAAAATTAGGGAATGCTTAAAAATAGCAATTGATAACCTAGAAATAGGACTTGGATCAATTACAGAATCGAGAAATTATTAAGGTAACAGTGGCAATGATAGAGCCTGAAAACAAATTATTTGCCCTAAAGGATGGTTGGGATTCTCATGAATCAAGAGAACAGCAACGCCTCAAAGCTTTGTCAGATTTAGGTTTGCGGCAACCAGAAACGATTCCGGTTTTTGAAGAAGCCACACAGACTGCCGCCCGCTTTTTGGAAGCACCAATTTCCATATTGGGATTTGTGGATCAAGAACGCCATTGGTTCAAGTCGGCGGTAGGCTTATCTAGGCTGGGACTAATGAATCATTTGGCACAAAGCCGCCAACTACTACGCCGGGAATCATTTTGCACTCAGGTAGTAGAGAGTTTGCAATACACTAAAATAAATGATACGCATAAACTTACCGACCCAATACTTGTTAGCAGCAAGTTAGTGCAAGATTATGGTATTCGTGCTTACTTAGGAGCGCCACTGATTGATGCTGAGGGACATTGTTTGGGTGCATTGGCGGTGATGGATTTAGTGCCGCGCAATTTTACACCCCAAGACATTGAGTTTTTACAAATCATAGCTCGTTGGAGCATGAGTGAATTTGAACGTAACCGACTCCTGCAAGCGAAACTCGAATCAAACGCTTCCAAGAACGTTCCGATATTTTCACTCAATGAGGAACGTAACACTGAGATTAAAATCACTGCATCCACTCAAGATAGCGACTCTGTTTCTACTAAGCAACTGAAGCTAGAACTTTTGAGTCAGCTAACTCAGGAGTTACGCACGCCCTTAACATCTGTACTCGGTATGGCTAGTGTTTTAGGACGTGAGATTTATGGGCCTTTGACGACTAAGCAGAGAGAATATTTGGAAATTATCCAACACAGTGGTCGGTACTTACTTTCCCTAGTAAACGAAATTACCGAACTAGGAGCTATGGATGAAAACTCAACTGTGCTAAATCTAGCTCCCGTGGATATCGAAATGCTATGCCAACAAGCTATCAATAGCCTAGAAGAAGTAGCTAATCGCCGCGAACAAGATATTCGCCTGTCTATAGAACCGGGACGCAGTCGCATTTGGCCTTTAGATAAAGACAAGGTGCGACAAATGCTTTATCATCTGGTTTTCAGTGTGATTCAACTTTCGGCTACAGGTAGCATTGTTCGTATTCATGTTTCTTACAAAGAAGATACGCTCAACATTACTATTTGGGTTTCCCATCCCTGGTTAGGGGATGGCATAACAGAGGTTGATCCTTACTTCCGTCTCAATTCTTTGTCACTGCTGGAGCTTACAGGTGAGCTATCAACTTACAATATTAATACAGAAAGACAAGAACAACTAGATACTTCATCAGTAGCGGTAGAAAATTCCAAAAACTTGAGTAATTCCCACTTAAATTTCTTTGCTACTAGTTCAGGTATAAATTTAGCTAAATCACATGGAAGTCTTTCTCGTGAAAGCTTAGGTCTATTACTAAGTTGTCAACTGGCAGAATTGCATGGTGGACATATTTTGATTCAAGGTTCACCAGAATCAGGATATCGTTATGTGCTTTCTTTACCATTGCAACTAGTGACTTCCTCACAAGCAATTAGTGATGTCTAATCGTGGAGATTGGGGAAGATGGGGTCCCCTCTGGGGATAAGGGGTAATGGAGATTGGGAAAGACGTATTTTCTATCTAGATTTCATTAGTTCGTAGCAAATTCTCTGTGTGCTTCTGCGCTTACCTATGCCTTTAAATTTCAACCCTCAATTCGCCACCATTTTACGTCAAGCTTTACTAAGTATATGAAAAACTATCTTAACTTCCTATTGGCTGATGGCTAGGAATAAGAGCGCCATCACACGATGTGCAATTTCTGTTATTACCTTTTTATAGCTATAGGCATTATGATCAATTCCAAGTTCTGCGTCGGCAGGCTAATTGATCGCAATGTTTTTTATGAATTTAGTCTGGCAACGATTTACTCTATCATCTTTACCGCTCAAAGAATATCTTGCTACCAGTTATGTACACCGTTCTCTGGTGGGGTTGCTAAGTTCTTGGCGGCAAACTAGCGTCTTACTCCAGTGGGGAGATGCGATCGCAGCGGCTTTACTCAGCTCAATATATGCTCTAGCACCTTTTGCTTCAAGTACATTGGTGGGTTTTTTGCTAGTGGCTTGTGTGGGATTTTGGCTGTTGTTGACTTTATCTGATGAAGTAACATCAACAAATGTCTCGTCAGTCACTCCGATTCACTTGCTGGTATTGCTCTACTGGGGAGTTGCCGCAGTCGCAACAGCATTATCACCAGTGAAAAAGGCGGCACTTAACGACTTGGGAACGTTGACCTTGTATTTGCTATTATTTACCCTTTGTGCCAGGGTATTAAGGTCGCCTCGTCTGCGTTCTTGGATTATCATCCTTTATCTGCACGTATCGTTAATTGTTAGTGTATACGGGTTACGGCAATGGTTTTTTGGAGCCACAGCACTGGCAACTTGGGTTGATCCAGAATCTCCTATGTCTAAGACTACAAGAGTCTACAGTTATTTAGGCAATCCCAACTTATTGGCTGGATACCTCTTACCAGCAGTAATTTTTAGCTTAGTGGCAATTTTTGCTTGGCAAAGCTGGCCTAAGAAAGCTCTTGCATTAACGATGCTAATTGTCAATAGTTCCTGCCTGATTCTGACTTTTAGTCGTGGTGGTTGGATTGGACTAGTGGTGGCAGTTTTAGCTGTGATGGCATTACTAGTTTATTGGAAAAGCGTGGAAATGCCTCGTTTTTGGCGTACTTGGTCAATACCGATTGTTTTAGGAGGTTTGATCGGCGTATTGGTGCTAGCAGTGATATTTGTAGAGCCAGTGCGGCTGCGAGTATTCAGTATTTTTGCAGACCGTAAGGATAGCAGTAATAATTTTCGCCGCAATGTGTGGGATGCTGTTTTTGAAATGATTCGCGATCGCCCGATTTTCGGCATTGGGCCTGGTCACAACTCTTTTAATAAAGTTTATCCCCTCTACCAACGCCCTCGTTACACTGCTTTGAGCGCCTATTCGATATTGTTTGAAGTGACTGTAGAAACTGGCTTTGTTGGTTTAGCCTGCTTTCTCTGGCTAATAATTGTCACATTTAATACGGCACTTTTGCAAGTGCGACGGTTGCGACAAATCAGAAGTGTAGAGGGATTTTGGTTAATAGGAGCGATCGCTATTTTGTTGGGTATGCTAGCTCACGGCACCGTAGATACTGTCTGGTATCGTCCTGAAGTCAATACCCTCTGGTGGCTGATCGTTGCCTTAATTGCCAGTTACTGGACACCTTTAGCTCAAAACCAGACAAATTCAACTAACTCAGAACCAGCAATAAACTAACATCAATAATTTGTCAGTTGTTGTCTTACTGAACAACTGACAACTTTTAAATTTTGAATTGTCTAATCTCTGTAGGTAGTGCCACTTGGGGCATTAGGGTCGCGATAAGCAGTCGGTTGAGGATCGCGCTTTTTGCCAGCCAACCCAGCTAGACCGAATAAACCAATCAATCCTAGCCAACCCCAATTAAAATCGTTGCGCTCATTAGTGGTCGTTGTTGGAGCAGTAGTGGCCCCGGAGTCATTAGTTGTCTGAGCTTGTGCAGATAGAGTTAAGGGTAAAATTCCCATACTCAGACTGAGAACGCCAGCCCCAACAAATGTAATGAAATTACTTTTCATAAATCTGAAAATTCCTGATGCCATCCGAAGTTACTCACCACTGTATCGAGTTTCAACCTTAACAAAATCAATCTGCAGCTATAAACTAGGCATTTTCAGAACTCACGCTGTAGACATACAACATAATTTTCACAGCAATCTGTTTCTCACTCTTGCTGTAGTAGTTTAGAAACACCGATCCTTAATAGCTTTTCATTGCCCGTTGAATATCACGCTGGTCTTGGCGTCGTTTCAGGTCTTCTCGTTTATCGTGAAGCTTTTTACCTTTACCAAGGGCTATACTCACTTTTAGCCAGCCTCGTTTGAGATACATTTTCAAAGGGATTAAAGTTAATCCCTGTTGTTCTACTTTGCCAATTAGCTTACGGAGTTCTTGACGATGCAATAGAAGCTTGCGTGTACGCCGTGGTTCATGATTAAAATATTGTCCACTAGCGTTGTAAGGCGAGATATGCACATTAATCAACCATGCTTCGCCATTGCGAAGCAAAGCATAGCCATCTTGGAGATTGACTTTACCCGCACGAATTGACTTCACCTCTGTTCCTGTCAACTCAATTCCAGCTTCGTAAGTTTCTAGAATTTCATACAAATAACGGGCTTGACGGTTGTCGCAAATAACTTTGTAACCTTCGTTCTTGTCGCTCATTGATAATTTTGTGTGCTTTAAATGTACCTAAAAAATTATTTGGATTGGCTTGTGAATTATAGGGTGTATCTTAGAACCGCTATAAATGGTGAACTGTATATCACTAATTTAGCTTTTCTAAGTTCACAATTAAGGTTTTCTGGCAATTTTAAGTTAGCTGATACCGATTACCTCTGAGGTTTCATAGAACAAGTTGCTTGAGCAACTTGTCTCACCAAGCCTGATTTTGTACAGTTTCACAAATAGGACTTATACATCAAGTAAAGGCAATACCCTCTAAGAAGCCGCTTCTCTACGAAAGACTCGGCGTAACTTGCTTCTTTGCGTTTACATAAATTCCCCCTACAGAAAATCAAGATTTTCACTCCCTTTTTGCATAAGTCCTGACAAAGAATTGGTATGACGCTAATAATGATGAGTTGTTACAAATTACAAAGCTCTCTATCCCAGATAAGCACAGGGAGTCTAAGGTAGTTACACTTTGTTAACCTTCCTAATGATTTAAGATTTTCTTTATAAATAAACCCTGAGAGCAGTCATTAGCTGGTAATCCTGTCATAGTATGAAACATAAGAACACTATTATTGTCTGTGTTCACTAACGGAGTACATAGAAGCAAATTTCTAAGTAAAAAAATGCTAGGGATGTATTATCCATGCCCTTGACAATCCTTGTAGTGGATGATGATTTAGGCACTCGTCTGTCTGTTAGCGACTATCTTGAACTGTCTGGCTACTCAGTGATCACGGCTAATGACGGTCAAGAGGCTTTGTTTATGGTGGATGAGTCTCATCCTGATTTGATTGTCACGGATATTGTTATGCCACGGATGAATGGCTATGAACTGGTGCGCCGAGTGCGCCAACAACCAGTGTTTCGTTTATTGCCTGTAATTTTATTAACGGCACGCATTAAGACCCAAGAAAGAATTTTGGGCTACCAATCAGGATGCGATTTATACTTACCCAAGCCTTTTGAACTGGAAGAGTTAGTAGCAGCAATCCGCAATCTTTTGGAGCGATCGCAAATTATCCAATCAGAATATCGTTTTTCTCATAAAGACAGTTTGGGCATTTCCGGCTTGACAAAAGCGGAGGATGCCCATAACTCTCTGTCCACTCAAATTCAGAAATCCCATCTGCACTCAACCCTAACTCATAGAGAACAGGAAGTCTTAGAGTTATTGACTCATGGTCTTTCTAATGCCGAAATGGGTCATCAGCTCCACCTGAGTCCTCGAACCGTGGAAAAGTACGTTAGCAGTTTATTGAGAAAAACCTCAACCAGCAACCGCGCGGAATTAGTCCGTTTTGCGATGAAGCATGGCTTAGTGGAATAAAAGTTAGGAGGAGAGACGCGATTAATCGCGTCTGTACAGGAGTGAGGAATTAAAACTCCTAACTCCTAACTCATAACTCTTCACTTTTCACTTTTGTGAGCAGACCTTCACAAGCATCGATCAGTAAATCAATAACCTGATTAAATCCCTCTTGACCACCGTAATAGGGATCTGGAACTTCCTTTAGAGTGTGTCGAGAGCAAAACTCGCACATCAAACGCACTTTATACTGATATTGCTTAGTTTGATCAAGAGTGAGGATGTTCTCATAATTTTCTCGATCCATAGCTAAAATCGGTTGAGTCGATGGGGGATATTATTCCCCGCACCTCTCGGTTAAATCTGGGCGTGCGACTTTCATCGCACCCAGCTTCCGATGTTCTTAGCTTGCGCTTTTGCTCATGTGTTTGTAATCGTGGCAACTCTCATGAATTGCTTCCAGATTATTTTTCTTCCAGTTGGCGTGATTTTTGTCGATGTGATGCAGGTGAACCCTTTCTTCATCAATGAACTTTAAGCCGCAGGAAGCACATCTATGGTTTTGCTTCTTAAGAGCAATAGAGGTTTCGCCGAAATAGAGCTTACTGTTACGTTGGCTCCAGTAGGCTGTATTTCCGTCATAGGGGGATTTTATTCCTTGAACCATGACGTGTTTATTTTCGGAGGAGGAAACTGCTGGGAATGCCTTTTTAATCAACTCCTTGCTGGTGTGGCGTGTAAGCTTTGTTTCCTTGTTAAATACCGTATATGCTCTGTGATTAAAAGACCAAAGTGAGGGCTTTAACCCGTCCATCTTGCAGAACTTGTGGTAATTTCTCCATCCTCTAACTACCGGGGCTAGTTTTTCAGCCTTTGCGGTAGCCCCATAATTCGAGTTGTTGACGATGTGTTTTACTTTCTTACGGAACGCTTTAAAGTTGTCCACAGAGGGAGTACATCTAAACTTTCCGTTGCTCTGCACTTTGAAGTGCCAGCCGAGGAAATCAAACCCATCTGTCGTGGCGGTAACTTTGGTTTTCTTTTGGCTTACATTCATTCCGCGTTTGCGGAGGAACTCGCTGATTCTTTCAAGTATCTCTGTTGCGTTATCTTCGGGTCGGAGTATAATAACCATATCATCCGCGTAACGAGTTGATGGCTCGCGGTGGTGGTGCCACTTGTCTTTATATCTGTGGATACTTTCGATTCCGTTGAGTGCAATGTTAGCCAATAGTGGGCTGACTACTCCCCCTTGAGGTGTACCCTGTTCGGGGAATTCTGGGTTGACTCCAGCCTTGAGGCATCGGAATATTCCGAGTTTTAAGCCTTTGGGGGCAATGAGTTCGTCCATTATTGCTGAGTGGTTAATCCTGTCGAAGCATTTTTCGATATCGAGTTCGATAACTCGTTTTTCTATTCCATTGCTGCTAGAGTTAAGGTTGTTAAAGATGTACTTTTGTGCATCGTGGGCAGAGCGCCCAGTTCTAAACCCATAACTCCTGGCGTGGAAAGTGGCTTCGTGCGCTGGTTCTAGTGCATATTTTGCTAGGCATTGCCAAGCTCTATCCGCGATAGTTGGTATCTTTAACATTCTGGTAGTCCCGTCCTTCTTGGGGATGGGGATTTCCCGTAAGCCTTGATGCTTCCAATTTCCGCTATTCATTTTCAGTAGTTCTTCAAGGTTGAAACGTTCTTCAAATGAGAGAGATTTTTTACCATCAATACCAGCCGTCTTTTTACCAGCATTTAGCTGAGATACAAGTCTAATTGCAAGAAATCGAGCCGAGGTAGATTTTAGAATGAGCTTTTGGAGTGACCTTGCTTTGCGCTTGTCTCCAACTTGAACAGCTTTGTACACACGCTTTTGAAGGCGGAAAAGATTTCGGCGGAATTTCTTCCACGGTAAAGCTCTCCAAGATTCACTAGTTTTGTAACTGTGTCTAATCATTTTCTCTTCTCTAGTTAGTGTATTCTGAACACCTCAGACCAATTACGGTCTGTCCTACCCGACTTGTAAGAGTTCCGCTTCTCGTCTAGCCTACTTGGGGAACGAAAGCCCCAGGACTCACAAATCGTTTTTATTCGTTCCCTCGGAGAGATTGATAGTACCGTTAGGTGTAGCCAGTTCAACTACTGGATTCCCTTGGCTCTTTGCCGATACACGACTTAATGTTCGGCGGGAATAATCTCCAGTGAAGTCAGGGGTTTTGTGTTACGCCCTGCTTAGACTTAAGTTGCTTTTTTTAGGCTCTGTTTCACCATAGGAACCCCCTATTAGCGCCAGTGTCAACCCGTAACGGCTGTCTGATTGCGCCCTGTTCCCAGCTTCACTCTACAAGAACCGAGCTTGTTCGGTGTGGGCAGATAAGGAGTCAATTCTGAGTCTGAATGGTAGGGCTTTCACCTACATCTGACCGAGAGTTCAGCCTTTGATGACAGTAATCTGCTGTCGGGCTGGATTAGTTATTTACGGACTGATTACCGTGTTTTACTAACCAACGAATCGCACAAATCAAAGTCTTGAAAGTCTGACTTTTGGAACTGGCGTGCTCGACCACGCAGTTTAATTCCCAACTTAGTAGCAGCCGCAGCACTCATGCGTCTGTCAGGTGGGCTACCAATGTGATAACTAGATGTACCAGCAGAGTCACAGAGGATGTGTTCGCTCAAGCCAGCCTGCTCAATTAGATGATTCATGATGTTTTCTGCCGAGGGCGATCGGCAGATGTTACCTAAGCAGACAAACAGCAACTTGTAAGGCATAGATATACTTTGTCAATAGTCAATAGTCATTTGTCCAGTGACTAATGACCAATGACCCTTACGGGTGACGCTCCTTCGTCACTAACGCTGCGCTAACGCCAGTCACTCATGGGGGAAACTCCCAGACGCTCGATGACTCGCTCTAAGCGAAGCCATGCCGTTGGCGTACCCTTACAGGGAAGCAAGCTACGCGTAGCGTGTCGCAGACAAGCCTCTCGAAGAGAAGGCTTTACGGCTGCGCTATGTGCTAAAGCGTCTCCCCTTCTCCCAAAGGGAGAGGCTAACGCCTTTCCTTCGGAACGCTACACGAACGCGGAGCGTCTCGTAGAGAAAGGAGAAGACCGCGCTGGCTCACTAATGACCAATGATTAAAATCCAGGTAACTCCAACCCACTGGTTAATTCTTCCATACGTTCCCGCATTGTTGCTGTGGACTTGTTGTAGGCTTCTTTCATTGCCACTGTTACAAGATCAGAAAGTACTTCTGCACCTTCTACTAAAGCATCAGGAGAAATTTCTACCCGCTTGGGTTCTTGGTTCCCACTGACAATCACCCTCACAAGACCACCGCCAGATTCTCCTTGAATCTCCATTTGCTCCAATTCTTCTTGGAGTCGCTTTGCACCTTCTTGAACTTGCTGTGCTTTCTTAAAAGCTTCGGCTAATTCTTTCATTTTTCCTAAGCCAAAGCCGAATCCCTGTCCTTTTCCTGTCATAATTATTTGTACGCGTGTGCGTTGAATAACAAATCAAATTCAATTATAGATGCGGTAAGTAATTTGCCTTTTTTTTTACCAATAATTAATACTTCATAGAATGGGGCATGAGGCACTTGTACTGAGCGTTTAGCGTCTCGTAAAGAAGCTGTTGGCGCAGCCTCTCCAAGAATTGTATTGGGCATTGGGCATAAGAGGCAGAGGTGCCGAGGGGAAAAACTTACTGCAATTGCTCCTCTGCTCCCCCTACTCCTGGAATTGAAAGTTTCAACAAGCACCTTGAAACTCTCCGAGCATTTTGACTTCTGGCTCTAAATTAATAGACCAACGTTCTTGTACTTGATGTTGGATGTGGCGAATGAGACAGAATATGTCACTAGCTTTTGCCCCACCACGGTTAACGATAAAATTAGCATGGAGTAGTGCTACTTGTGCTCCACCAATTTGGTAGCCTTTCAGACCCGTCTGTTCAATTAACCAGCCAGCACTGTAAGGTTTGGGATTGCGAAACACACTGCCACAACTGGGAAAGTTGTATGGTTGAGTGCTTAAGCGATGCTTTTTATGTTCTTTGGTGATTGCCACAACTTTTGCTGGGTCTGCACCTGGCGCGAGTTGTATGGTGGCTTGGGTGACTATGCGATCGCCACCTTGCAATAATGAAGTCCGATAGCTATAACCTAACTGTTCTGGGGTAAGAGTTTCCAGCGTACCATCAGGTGAAAGTACCTGGGCACTAACTAACATATCTGCGATACAACTATTATGTGCTCCTGCATTCATCACCACGGCCCCTCCGGCTGTTCCGGGGATACCAACGGCCCACTCCAATCCTTGCCACCCTAATTCTGCTGCCGCCCATGCCAAGCTAGGAATTGATTCTCCGGCAGCAACGGTTAATTGACCGGTTTGGGGGTCAAAGTGGTTGAAGCGGAGATGACGAGTAGCAATGACTAAGCCTGATATACCACCATCACTCACCAGCAAGTTAGAACCTGCTCCCAATGTTGTCACCTTTAAATTACGTTCTTTTGCGTATTTAAGACTTGCTTGCAGTGCTTCTAAGTTTCGGGGGGCAACGTATAAATCAGCGGCTCCCCCAACTCTATAGGAAGTAAACGCTGACAAAGAAGCCTGGGACTTGATCGCACAATCAGTACTGGGTAAGTAAATTACTTCGCTCTCCACTGAATTAGCTGTTTGCTGTTTCTTTGTATTCAAAGCAGAAACTGTGCAGACGTTTCCAGCTGCCTGGGAAATGGTCATCTTTACTTTGTTTTGGTAAAATTTTTACATTAATTTACCGCAAAGATACGGTAATCGAATTTACAGATGAAACCGTTGCTATAGGGGCGCTTTGCTCGGAAATTAATCTTCGCAAAGTCTCCACTTAGGATGTGGCTTTAGCCGGCTCACAAAGTGTCGTAATTATTTCAGGAATCACCTGGTTCAAATTTCCAGCCCCTAAAAACAGTGCCAAGTCTCCTGGGCGTAGTGTTTGTAGCAAGTACTCACACACTGCGGGTAAAGTTGGTTGATAAACTACCTGCGAATGCTGTTTAGCAATTTCCGCCGTTAGACGTTCACCACTAATTTGCCCTAAATTAGGTTCGCCTGCACTGTAAATATCAGTCAGCACAACCAAATCAGCATGGGTAAAAGAGGAGGCAAATTCTTCTAAAAAGGTCAGTGTACGACTATAGCGATGGGGTTGGAAGATGGCAACCACTCTTTGCCCTGGTCTTGCCTGTAAACGTGCTGCAGCGAGAGTAACGCGAATCTCGCTAGGGTGATGAGCATAGTCATCAATGAAGGTAATGCCATTGACTTCACCTCGGAACTCAAAGCGTCGTCTTGCTCCTTCAAAGGTGGCGATACCTTTGGCAATTGCTCCAAATTCTAAGCCCAAAGCGCGACCAACAGCTACTGCAGCTAGGGCATTGCTGAGATTGTGCCGACTGAGCAACTGCAACGTCAACACACCCAAAGCTTTGCCTCTTTCCCAAACCAAAGCCGTAGTACCATCAGCACGATAATCAATATTAGTGACGGTGTAATCAGCGTCGGTATCTGAGTGTAAACTGTAGGTTATTGTGGGTTGCAAGCGATCGCGCACTGTAGCACAGTCAATGCTACCTATTAACGTTTTACAACCCTTAGCAAATGTCTGGAAGATGTCAATGACTTCTTCTAATGTATCGTAGTGGTCAGGGTGATCGAGTTCAATATTGGTGATGATACCAATTTCGGGAGCGTGTTTTACCAGAGAACCATCTGATTCATCTGCTTCGGCTACCAAATATTGGCTTTGTCCCAATCGAGCATTACCTTCCCAAGCATTGACTTCGCCACCGACTAAAATCGTTGGGTCTAGACCTGCTTCCAGAAGCATATAGCCAATCATACTACTAGTTGTAGTTTTGCCGTGTGTTCCTGCCACTGCAATACTGTAGTAATCGGCAATTAAAGCTGCTAGTACATCTGAACGATGTAAAACTGGACAACCTAATTCCAGCGCTGCTTTGTATTCTAAATTATTAGTGTTAATTGCTGTTGAACAAATGACTTGAGGCAGTTTTGACTTACTATCAGCAGGTAATTGTTCTGGTGAATTTAATACTACTGGATTAGCCAATACCTGAGGGTGAAAGAATTCGAGATTGCTTGCCTCTTGTTTACCAAAAATATGAACACCAATAGATTCCAACTTGTGCGTAATGTGGTTTGGACGAAGATCCGAACCTGATACTGGAAATTGACGCTTTGCAAGAACGTATGCCAGAGCAGACATACCTATGCCACCGATACCAATAAAATGAAATGGTCTACCACTAAAATCTACAGAATTAGTCATTTATTGCTCCTCTTACACCACACCACACCATAATCACAAATGACACGCGTATCATAACAGGAATTTGATTTTTACCGTAACTACTCCTGTATCATGTTCATGTTTGATGCCCAAATGATGTTTCTGCTCTGGTTTTCCTGGTTGAGAATGATTTTACCTTGGTTGGAGGTTTTTGCTATTTCTGAACTGTTCTTAAGATTATTCTGAAAATTTTGGCTGCATCGGGAAAGAAATTCTTGTAATGTCAAATACATATTTTTGGCTACCTTACTGGAATTGGCTACATAATACATTGTTTAGTGAAACTAATTTGAAATTGCATTAAGTTTAGGCATGAATTGAGTACAATAGTACATTGGTAATGAAACTATTTTTCAATTGCATATAAACCAGGCTTATCTGGATGCAGCAACTAGCAATTTTTGGTGGCACATTCGATCCAATTCATTGGGGACACCTGCTCGTAGCCGAGACAGCTTTGCATCAAGTATCCCTTGAAAAGGTAATTTGGGTGCCATCCCTAAATCCTCCTCACAAAGAAGCAGCTTTGTTTGAGCATCGTCTGCAAATGCTGCAATTAGCCATCAAAGATAACCCAGCATTTACTGTCTCACTAGTGGAGACTAATCGTTCTGGGACTTCTTATGCCATTAACACCCTGATTGACTTATCTGCTTGTTACTCAAATACTCACTGGTACTGGATTGTGGGTTTGGATACTTTCCAAACCTTACCCAGTTGGTACCGGGGACACGAATTAGCACAAATGTGTGATTGGTTAATCGCACCCCGACAGCTAGGTGGTGAGACTATAACTCAAAGCAAATTAATCTGCAAGCAAGTGGAGCAACAACTCAAGGAGGAGTCTGTGATCATTCACTGGCAACTCTTGAATATACCTTTAGTAGGAGTTTCGTCAAGTCTAATTCGCAAATTTTGTCGCGAACGCCAGTCAATTCGTTATTTAGTCCCGGAATCGGTCAGATCATATATCACTAACAACAATCTCTACTCTTACAAATCTGAATAAATTATGTGTTTTTTTATTGATCCAACACTTTATGGTTAAAAGTGCCCCCCCCCTTTGCGATATGATTGGGGTCAACGATATCAACATATAAGCATAAATACAGAGGGCAAGACACTGTGATTAGAGTTGCAATCAACGGTTTCGGGCGGATTGGACGTAACTTTGCACGTTGCTGGGTGGGTAGAGAGAATAGTCAGATCGATCTTGTCGCTATTAATGACACTTCAGACCCTAGAACCAATGCTCACCTGCTGAAGTATGACTCAATGCTAGGCAAGATCAAAGGTGCTGAGATTAGTGCTGACGATAACTCTATCATCGTCAACGGTAAGACCATTAAGTGCGTATCCGATCGCAACCCCGAAAACTTGCCCTGGAAAGATTGGGGAATTGACCTAATTATCGAAGCAACTGGGGTATTTACTAGCAAAGAAGGAGCGCTCAGGCACGTAAATGCTGGAGCCAAGAAAGTTCTGATTACCGCTCCTGGTAAAAACGAGGATGGTACTTTTGTGGTTGGTGTGAATCATCATGACTATGACCACAACAAACATCACATTATCAGTAATGCTAGCTGTACTACCAACTGCTTGGCACCAATTGCCAAGGTGTTGAACGATAAGTTTGGCATCATTAAAGGTACGATGACCACCACCCACAGCTATACAGGCGATCAGCGCTTGCTAGACGCTTCTCACCGGGATTTGCGACGGGCGAGGGCAGCAGCGATAAACATTGTACCCACCTCTACTGGTGCAGCAAAAGCAGTGGCGCTGGTTATCCCAGACCTCAAAGGCAAGCTAAATGGCGTTGCTTTGCGCGTACCAACCCCGAACGTCTCAATGGTAGATTTCGTAGTTCAGGTTGAGAAGCGTACTATTACTGAAGAAGTTAACCAAGCTCTCAAAGATGCTGCCGAAGGTTCACTTAAAGGGATTTTGGACTACAGCCAACTAGAACTAGTATCTTCTGACTATCAAGGTAGTGATGCTTCTTCGATTGTTGATGCAAACTTGACTTTGGTTATGGGCAATGACCTAGTAAAAGTTATGGCGTGGTATGACAACGAGTGGGGTTACAGCCAACGAGTGTTGGATTTGGCAGAATTAGTAGCCGAGAAGTGGCAATAATTTGTCATTAGTCATTAGAAAAATCACAAACAGATTATTGACCAAAATGTTGAAATCCCTGGCTAAGACTCAGAACTTGGTCAGGGAATTTTTTTTGTTCGTCGTGCAATATTACTGTCGATCCGGCTGTAATCCTGCCTGCGACCGCAGCACCTTCTCCAAGATGTTGCACTAAGGCTGATGCTAATTCTTGTGGTAAGCACAGTACTAATTCAAAGTCTTCACCACCATATAGAGCATATTTTAGCGCTTGGTCTGGTGTCAGCCAATGGTTAAAAGTTTTTGGTACAGAAATTTGTCTGTATTCTAAGACAGCGCCAACGCCACTGGCGCGGCAAATTTGGATTATCACATCTACTAAACCATCACTGCTATCCATACCAGCAATGGAAAGTTGGGAGTTAGGAGTTAAGATTTTCCAGAGGATTGGTAAGACATCTAATCGTGGCTGTGGGCGTTGGTGTGCGCGGATTAGAGCCGTGCATTCTGCATCTTTGAGGTTTTGTCCTAATTCGGGATGCAAGAGGAGTTCTAAGCCAGCTCTTGAGGCTCCATGAACGCCTGTAACGACGATCGCATCCCCAATAACAGCAGCAGAACGGCGGATAATTTGACTAGGGTTTACTTGACCAAAAGCAGTAATTGCCAGAGTAGTAACAGGCGATCGCACGACATCACCCCCAACAATCGGGGTATTGTATTTTTGCAGGCATTCCGTCATTCCCTGGTACAAGCGTTCTACCCAACTCACCCTAAGTTCACCAGGTAGTCCCAACCCGACAGTGATTCCCAATGGAGAAGCACCCATTGCTGCTAAATCTGATAAATTGGCAGCCGCAGCTCGCCAACCAGCATCTTCTGGGGAAGTGGTGAGATTACTAAAATGCACGCCATCAACCAGTACATCTGTAGTCACTACCAAAGATTGCCCTGGTGCAGTCTCAAATACTGCGGCATCATCACCGATAATTTCTAGAGGACAGAAGCGCTGTAATTTTTCTAAAAGACTTTGTTCACCAATATCTTTTACTTTTTCAGAAGATAACTCACTGTTCACAATCGGTTTTTCGTGTTGCAAAATTACGAAGAAAGCTGATGATTTGCTTTACTGTTTAAGATAAAGGTATTGTCTAGGAGTCAGTTGTAATGCTAACAACACCAGTAACCAGCATCACATTTGAGGAGTACTTAACCTATGATGATGGCAACGGTTTCCATTACGAATTGGTGGATGGCAAGCTAGAGCTAATGAACCCACCTACTATTGAACATTTCCTGATTGCCAAATTTCTTGAGCAATTGCTAGATGCAGAAATCAAACGTTGTAGTTCACCTTGGTTGTGTTTTCGGGAAAGTGGGGTGAGGACGGGTAGAAATAAATCTAGGTTGACCGATCTGTGTGTAGTGACACTGGAACAAGCCAGAGAATTGTTGAATGCCTCAGCAGTATTTGAGTCATCTCCGTTACTAATTGTCGAGGTGGTCAGTCCAGAGTCGGTGAAACGGGACTATCGTTATAAACGCTCGGAATATGCGGCGTTAGAAGTTCCTGAATATTGGATTGTAAACCCACTGAAAGCAAAAATTTCGGTGTTAATACTGGAAGATGGATTTTACGAAGAAACAGTTTTTACTGCCAATCAGCAAATTGTATCACGGATTTTTTCAGAATTTAATATTGCTGTTGAAGAGGTGTTGAATGCAGGTTCTCTGGGCTAGTAGACCATAGATAGTAGTTGTCTTTTAATCGTGATTAGATTAAAAACTCTTCAGCGATGCTAAGTTGAAAAATATTAAAGATAAATTCATACTAAATTCCCAATCACTTCAAGGAAATTTCTCAAAATTATAGATCCATTATCACTTCGCCAAACAGCAACGATTTCTAATACTGGTGATTGTCCTTGTATAGAACGATAGACTAAACCACTTCGTTGAAGATTTTGTACGTTTGCCGGAAGTAGTGAAATCCCCATTCCGCCTGCAACTGTTGTTATAAAAACAAACAGAAAACTGAAAAAATTCCTATTATTGATCATCCGAATATTGGTCTTTAATTAACGAAAAGTTGCAGCAGTCTAACAAATCTGTTGCAGCAGACGCAATATGGTTTATTTCACCCAAAATTCTAATTTTTGGAAGCCTAAAAAAATAGTTATTATATTCTATTTTTCAAAAGAATATCAGTATGTTTTAGATTTTGGATTCAATCCAAAATCTAAAACATATTATGCGGCTTGCGGCTCAACCAGATTTTCTATTCCCTGAACGACTGTTGCCGATTCAATTTTGTCACCCGCCTTCAGTTTATCCAAAACTTCTTTACCTTCGGTGAGATAGCCAAAAACAGCATAGCGACCATCTAATAGGTTGCGTCCTGCGGGGGTGAGTTCTGGTTCAAACAAAAAGAAGAAAAATTGTGATGAACCACCATTCACTTCACTTTCAGGACGAGCCATCACTACTGCACCAAAGGCAGAAAAAGGTAGAACTGGCATATCAACGTAACGACCAGCTTCTTCTAGAGTAATGCCATAAGTAGGTGCTTTATCGCCTTTAACTAAGACTTCTAGGGGAATAGCGCGATATTTGCCCGTTTCTGGGTCAATGAAACCTACGTCTTTCCCAGCAGGATCTCCAGTTTGGAGAAAGTAAGATTCTTCAGAACGGGTAAATTCTAAGCCATTATAAAAACCCCTCTGTACCAAATCTACAAAATTACCAGCAGTCACAGGAGCGCTGTAACCGTCTACTACAAGGGCTAAATCGCCTTTGTTGGTTTTAATTTCTACAGTGGCACGACCTTTAAGTTGCGGCAGGTTACTGTACTGGGCAGGTATTTCAAAGGGGAATTGTTTCACCATTGAATCTTCTAGCCCAGTAACGAGATTTAGTAGTTTACTTCTCTCTTGCAGTATTTGTTCTTTATCTTTACTGTTCGCCAATTCTTGCAATTTATCCACCCCAGATTTTAACTCGGTAATCCAAGCTTCGGCTTGGGGTTGGCGTTCTGTCAGAACGCTTGTTAAGATTTGGGAAGGTTTATCGAGAATGCGGGATGCTTGGCTGATGTCTTTGGAAATAGCACCCCAACGTCGATTTGCCCGCAGTTGGGCAGAGATGTCCTCTAAGCTGCCTTGTAGTTGCCGCACAGGTTTGTTATCTATCGGGAGTGCATACCGTAACAAAGCCTTTCCGTCGGTAATTGCATTGCCGGCTGGGAGTGCGGCGCTACTGGAGGGAGTCCACCCAGCTGTAGTTATGCCTAAAAATATTGTTATCAGCAGTATTGCCATTAGGCTGTTCTTCAGCCAGGATTTTAATAAGTTAAGCATGGGATAACTCAAATGCAGCAGTGAATTGTTGACTGGACGTAACCCATAAATAATCTTCCCACGTTAGGTGATGAGTGGAGCAGAGGTCTAGGGCAGAGGAAAAATGACTAATGACAATGACACTAAACTAATGACAAATGCCCAATGACGACCCTAGAAGGGTACAATAAATGCCGATTGTCTTCCAAAATTTGAAAGTTTCATGATCTCCAGTAACGACTTTCGACCCGGTGTTTCAATTGTATTGGATGGGTCTGTATGGCGAGTGCTTGAATTCTTGCACGTCAAACCAGGCAAAGGTTCTGCCTTTGTACGAACTAAGCTAAAAAATGTCCAGAGTGGGAGCGTTATGGAAAAAACGTTCCGCGCAGGGGAAACAGTGCCGCAAGCCACCCTAGAAAAAAGCACGATGCAGCATACCTATAAAGAAGGCGATGAGTTTGTCTTTATGGATATGGAAACCTACGAAGAAGGCAGATTGACTCGTGAACAAATTGGCGATCGCGTCAAGTACCTCAAGGAAGGTATGGAAGCCGAAGTGATTCGGTGGGGCGAACAGGTGCTAGGAGTAGAGTTACCTAAGTCTGTGGTTCTGGAAATTGTACAAACAGATCCAGGTTTAAAAGGCGACACTGCCACAGGTGGCTCGAAACCAGCAACTCTGGAAACTGGTGCAGTTGTGATGGTTCCTTTATTTATTTCCCAAGGAGAACGTATCAAAGTTGATACTCAGGAAGATAAATATATCAGCAGGGAATAACTTTCATCTCTACGGGGATGCTTGCTCCCGATTGAAATCCCTACATAGGGATTAATTCCCTGCCACACTTAAAATGCTAATTTACGGATAGGTCGAGGTAATAAAAACTGTGCCATTGGACTTTAATGAAATCCGCCAACTATTGGCAACTATCGCACAAACAGATATTGCAGAAGTCATACTCAAAAGCGATGATTTTGAGCTAACAGTCCGTAAGGCTGTGAGCATTAGCAATCAGATGTTGTCGGTAGGTCAAGGGACTTTAGGCGGTGTGGTAGGTTCAGGCTTGACATCGGGTTCATCTGGGGGAAACCAGGTAAGCGGAAGTCAGCTAACAGAGGTGTCCACATCTCGTGTATTTGAGAATACTGGAACTAGCACACAAATGCAGTTGTCAGTAAATCCTCCCTCAACCATTGACCAGAGATTAGTAGAAGTGCCTTCCCCAATGGTAGGAACGTTTTATCGCGCTCCTGCACCTGGGGAAGTGGCATTTGTGGAAGTGGGCGATCGCGTCCGCAAGGGTCAAACAGTCTGTATCATTGAAGCCATGAAGCTGATGAATGAAATCGAAGCTGAAGTCTCTGGACAGGTGATGGAAATTCTCCTCGAAAATGGCGACGCTGTAGAATATGGTCAACCTTTGATGCGAATTAACCCTGATTAAGTATTAATGTATATATGATGTGAGTCATTGTTAAAACTTTCAGTCCTTGCGGGTCAACCCTGATGAAACAAACGTTGCCTTTACCACCAGAAGTGGTGCAACAAGTAGCTGAATACTTCAGCCTGTTAAGTGAGCCAATGCGCCTACGGCTGCTACACTTATTACGGGATGAAGAAAAATGCGTGCAAGAGTTGGTAGAGGCAACACAGACTTCTCAGGCAAATGTGTCAAAACACCTGAAGGTAATGTGGCAAGCAGGTATTCTTAGCCGCCGCAGTGAAGGAACTTGCGCCTATTACCGGGTGGAAGATCAAATGATTTTTGATTTGTGTAATCGGGTTTGCGATCGCCTTGCTACAAGGTTAGAGCAGCAAGCCCGTAATTTTCGTGTGTTAAATAGCAAACGTTAAGTCATTAGTCATTTGTCCAAAACTAATTACTAATGACTAATGACCAATGACTAAAGCGGATAATCTTTCTGAAACTCTTCACGAGTTAGCGGTTGTTGTAACTCTACACCCTCGCCACCTAAAACATCCAACGGTTTGCTGTTCACGTCAATATACACTTTGGCTTTGGGATTTAAAGTTGTTGCAGTGTAAACAACTTGTCCTACACGGCCCATCATTGAGGTGCTACCACCACCGCTGGTAAAATCTTCAGATAAATTAACGTGAACCTCATCATTTTCAGCTTTCAACCCCAATAGCTTGGTTCCTTTAGGGATGGTTGTTGTATCTGTCCCTTCTGTTGGACCTGCTAACAAACTCTGGAAAGCTGCTTCTAAAGGCTGGTTGGGTCGAATAGAAGCTACTCTAACAGGCTGGGGAACCAAAGTAACATTTTTGTTGTTTGATCTTAGCCAATAAACGTTGGGGGTTTGCTCTTTACCTGGCTGCCTAGTTGATGGCTGTACTGGCTGTTCAATGCGGCCAGAAGGGTTTGATGGTGTAGGAGTATTACTAGATTGTGTGGTAAACCAAGCTACACCGCCACCCACCGCTACAACCGCTGCTGACACCGCTGCAATTACGCCTGAAGAAATACGATTAGATCCTTGTTGGTCTTTCATGTTCAAAACCTTCCTAACTGAGGGCTGATATGGTAGTTATGTGAGGAGCAGCCTGGTTAAAGACGATACTTATAAGTGGAGAGTTTCCCACAATCTAGAGGAGACTTAATACCTCTTAATTATGTAAGTTCCCAATTCAATTTTAGAATTTTTATTTCTAATCCGTCACCTACCAAATTATGTAAATTTTGGAAAGACGCGATTAATCGCGTCTCTGGGAAATCTGACTTTTCATCAAGTCTGGAAAACCTCTCTCTAAATCTCTCTCCTTCGAGGAGAGAGACTTTGAATTTTCCCTCTTCCCGTCGTGGGAAAGGGGTTAGGTTTTTCGTGAGTCTTTGTTGGAAATGGGAAATTTTCTAATCCCTACTCCCCTCTATTGCTTCGGTAATCCACTTATGAAGTGTTGTTGTCACTTCATCAATGACTATTTCTTGAGATTTACGGGTGGCTCTTTCTACAACTTCAACTTTGCCATTAGCGATCGCCCGCCCGGTTACAATTCTATAAGGTATGCCAATCAAGTCTGCATCTTTAAATTTAACTCCCGCCCGTTCGTCGCGGTCATCTAGTAGAGTTTCAACTCCCGCTTGATTGAGTTCTGTGTAAAGTTTTTGGGCGATTTCGATTTGTTGAGCATCCTTAATGTTGGGGATTGTGACGATCGCGTGATAAGGTGCGATCGCAACTGGCCAAATTATCCCATCTTTATCATAAGATTGCTCTACGGCAGCTTGTGCTAACCGTGATACGCCTACGCCAAAACAACCCATAACTAGCGGCTTTTCTTCACCCTGTTCATTGGTATAAGTTGCTCCCATCGTTTGAGAGTATTTAGTGCCTAATTGGAAAATGTGACCTGCTTCAATTCCACGGGCGCTTTGTAAGGTTTGTTCTGGGTTATGAATGGCGCGATCGCCTGATCTTGCCTTACGTATATCTACTACTGTACTTGGCAATGTAAATTGCTCACCCCAATTAGCACCAACAACGTGATAGCCAGCTTCATTTGCACCTGTGACAAAGTTTTTTAAATCAACGGCTGTTTGATCTACCAAGCGCAAAAACTTGGGATGGATCTGCTTGTTGGCGGTAATATACTCATCTGTGATGTCTGGCGCAATGTAGCCTAAAGGTAGAGATTTAGCTGTCCATGTTTGCTGGGCTTCTACATTTGGTACATTCAAACTAATAATAGTTTTAGCGCCATATTCAGAAGCTAGTTTGGTCAATTCATTTTGCAACTTGACTTCATTAACTTCCTGATCGCCTCGGATGCTTACCAGAACCAACACCGTTAAACCATTATCATAAACTGTTTGATAAAGGACATTTTTCACTAATTGAGTGGGAGAAGAGTTGAGGAGTTGACAGACCTTTTCAATGGTTTCTGTTCCAGGTGTATCGCGTTTTTCATAGGTTGTAAACCGTGAAGTTTCGGCGTTAATTGGTAAAGAAACAGCCTTTTCTACGTTAGCAGCGTATTTACCATCCTCAGTGTAGAGAACTTCATCTTCGCCAGCTTCTGCCAAAATCATAAATTCTGTGGAACCAGAACCACCAATTGCACCAGAATCAGCTTCCACTGCCCGAAAAGCTAAACCAGAACGCCGCAGGATATTGCTGTAGGCTTTATACATATC
Source organism: Nostoc sp. (assembly GCF_036917555.1). GTDB lineage: Bacteria > Cyanobacteriota > Cyanobacteriia > Cyanobacteriales > Nostocaceae > Nostoc. The sequence goes on from NZ_JBALDD010000092.1 coordinate 113,960, forward strand.
CTGGTAAGTTTCTTTGAGGCTGGCTTCATCGGTGTGGAAAGAGTAGCCATCCTTCATGATAAATTCCCGTCCGCGCATTAAACCAAAGCGAGGACGAATTTCATCACGGAATTTGGTTTGAATTTGGTAGAGATGTAGTGGTAGCTGGCGATAAGAGCGAATCATATCACGAGCGATCGCTGTGATTACTTCTTCATGAGTTGGCCCTAATCCTAATTGTTGCTCACGGCGATCAATTAGGGAAAACATGATCCCCTCAGCTTTGGTGTAAGTGTCCCAACGTCCCGATTCCTTCCATAAGTCCGCAGGTTGTAATTGTGGTAGGAGACATTCTTGTGCGCCTGTAGCGTTCATTTCTTCCCGCACAATCTGGGAAACTTTTTGCATTACTCGCCACATTAACGGCAAATAAGCATAAAGACCACTACCGATGCGACGAATGTAACCTGCACGGAGTAATAATTTATGGCTGGGAATCTCAGCATCAGCTGGATCGTCACGCAGTGTAACAAATAACATTTGTGAAAGTCGCATCGTTTAATTCCTTTCCAGAATCACTAATTTCTATGTCAACTAAAGTATGAAGTATTAAGGATGAAGTACAAAGTACACAGTGTTATTTCTTTTTCATTTTTACTTACAGGTTAGGGGCTAGGGGCTAAACAAGAGAGATTTTCATCCTTCTTTATGTGAGAAGTACATGGAGATTTACTTGAAAAAGTCCTGAGTAAAAAATACTAGTCCCCAATCCCCAGTCCCCAATCACTTTAGGAGAAAACTACCTTGGCAGATGTAATTTATCAAGCACAGGCACCCTTAGAATTTATTCCTCCGGCGTTTAACCCCTTATTTCTACGAGTCGTCCATCTGTTGCTACCCAGTTGGATAAACTGGCAAACATCTATTACCCAAATTGAAGCAGACAATGTAGAAGTTCTGGTGGATCTCTATCGCCAGTTTCAGGAGGGGAAGATCCGTTTTATGCTGGCATTTCGCCATCCGAAAACAGACGATCCGTTTTGTTTGGGTTACTTGCTGTCTCAACTCGTGCCAGAGGTAGCACGATCGCAGGGTGTAACACTACAACTTCCCATTCACGCTCATTTTATCTATGATCGCGGCATTCCTCTCTGGGCAGGTTCTCACGTTGGTTGGATTGCTTCTCATTTAGGTGGTACTCCAATTCAGCGAGGTAAGGCTGACTGGACGGGGTTACGTTCGGCACGTGACTTGTTTGCTAATGGAAAATTTCCGATGGCGGCTGCGCCTGAAGGTGCTACCAATGGTTTATCGGAGAATATTAGCCCCCTAGAACCTGGTATCGCCCAATTAGGCTTTTGGTGTGCTGAAGATTTGCACAAAGCTGGAAGCGACCAACAGGTTCTAATTGTACCAGTTGGGATTAAATATAGTTACGTTGATGCTCCTTGGGAGGCGATCGCTAATCTTTTAACTGAATTAGAAGCGGCTAGTGGTTTACCTGTGAATGCACCAGAAAATGCTTCTGTGAAGTCACTTTATCCCCGGTTGTTGACTTTGGCAGAACATTTACTTTTGCTAATGGAAGAATTTTACACACGATTCTATCATCAAAAACTGCCAGATGCGAAGATTATCAACGGGCAAATTCCAGATAGAAATGAAGCCTTAGCAGTTCGTTTACAAGCTTTATTGAATGCAGCGCTGTTAATCTCAGAACAGTATTTTAATTTGCAGTCAAAAGGTAGTTTAAGTGACCGTTGTCGGCGAGTAGAACAAGCTGGTTGGAATTATATATTTAGAGAAGAATTTAAGGATGTAAAAGGAGTATCTGCTGTAGAAAGAGCTTTAGGCGATCGCATTGCAGAAGAAGCGAATGCCCGGATGTGGCACATGCGTTTAGTAGAAAGTTTTGTAGCAGTTTCTGGTAATTATATTCGTGAAAATCCAACAGCAGAAAGGTTTGCTGAGACAACTTTAATTTTATGGCAAATGATTGCTAAAATCAAAGGCAATAAAACTGTGCAGCGTCCGCAATTGGGCAAGCAAAAAGTAAAAATTACTGTGGGTGAACCCATATCTATTTCTGAGCGTTATCCAACGTATAAGGAAAATCGTTTGGGTGCTAGACAAGCTGTTGCTGATGTTACGAATGATTTGCAACACACGTTGGAAGGTTTGATTTGATTAGAAGGGTTGCATTTTTTGCTAGTAACCATAATAAAGCTGTCAGTCGTCAAGAGGCTTATTGATTTCGACCCCTGCCTCCTGACTCCCTTAACTAGCAAGGTGCTATGTAAATGCCCAAGTGTTCATCCGAATCGGATATTACTTTCTAAAGTAGATCGATGCAAACAAAAAACTTCTAGCGATCGCAGGTTTAGATATCTTGTACGGAGATGCTCACTGGATATAGTTTATTAAGCTTGCACAAACTCAAAAGTTTTTCAAAACTGTCTAAGTAAATGGGTGCAGACAATCGTAGGCTACTATAACTACTTGCTTTTGCTGCTATTTCACTTTAATACAATTGGGGAGATAAAGGCAATCCTAACTAAATATGTCGTTTTTTATTTGAGTTTTATAAAATTACTGCTAAGTTATCCCAATTATATTTTCAGAAGAATTACGCTTCTCTGTTTTTGTAATCCAAATTACAAATAGAGAAGTCCAGGAAATTGTGATTCTCTAAATCAATCAAGTTATAAATAATGAAAACTCAAAACTTATTCAATTTACTGAAGGTTGGTATTGCTACTTTTGGAATCTTCTTTGTGGCTGGTCAAGGAGCGTATGCCTCCGACTTAAAGGGAACAGCATTTAGCATCTCTTTGGAATGTATGAATGACACTACTGGTCTTTTGATGGGTCAAAACTCCACTGCTAACGGGTGGCAGTATGCATTTGATTCAAACAAAGATGGCATGAACGGGAATTATTGGGTTGGTGCCGCGGCAGGGAAAGTAAATCCCTACGATATCTCTGGTATGGCTATTAAAGAAACTGCTACCAGCGTGATTGTGGCAATCAACGGCAATATGAAGTTAACAGGAGAGGCTGAACAGGGTGCTACCGGTGGTCAAATTGGATATGGTGATTTGTTCTTCAACATGGTGGGCAAGACTTTTGGAAATGCGATGAGCAGTGGGGATTTGTTTGGGATTCATTTCTCCTCAGTGAATGCTTCAGGAGTACAACAACTAGGTGTTTATAGTAATGTTCAAGCAAAAACAGTTACTAATATTAAAGAAGGCTACACTGTTGGATATGGTGGTTTGGCAGGAGATGGATGGATTTCTTACGAAACTCAGGTAAAACAAGGTGGTGGCGTTGTCGGTTATGGTGATTTGACCAGTAGTTACTTTACCAATAACGGCAAAGACAAGACATTTAATCTCAATGTCATCGACTCTGGAAACTATCTGAATGGAATCTCATTTCTAGCACAGGGTAATGTAACGCAGCAGTTGCTAACCACTGGCTATGATGCCAACAAATTCAACGGTACACAAACCATTGCATTTGAATTCAAGAAATCTGCTATTGTCCAATCGACTCCTGAGCCTGCTAGTCTCGCTGGTTTAGGAATCATCGGTCTGGCTTTGGCTGGTAGCAAGCTACGCAAGAAATCAGCGTGGCAATTGGGTAGGGACATTCGCAATACAGCTTGATTTTTCTTCAATGATTATAGACAAGATGAAAGACTATTTTCTCTCAGAAAAAATGATTGCTGGAGTAATGGAATTTTGGATAAATCTTAAGCGAAAAGTATCCCAAAGTGTATAGATTTACTCACTAAACACTAAATAGGTAAATTTTAATGCCCTTACTTTCTAGCAAGGGCTTTTTTTTCTCAGATAGTTATCAAATACAAAAACTACTTCGGTAATTCTCCAAACAATCTCAATAACACTTATAACACCTATATTCATTAGAAGGCGTGCAACAGCTTCTTATCAGACATCACTCCTTACACCCTAACCTGGAAACACCTTAGATAAATCCACTACTAAATTAGGAAAGCAGGACAGATTAACTGATTCATTTGGCAGATAAATAAATTTGCGACGATAACCAAATTTACCTTGCAAAGCTTGATAAGGTTCGCTATAGCACTCCAGATAATTATCTACTAAATTAAATATCCAATAATCAGAGATATTTGCTTCTGCATAAATAGGTAGCTTTTCTTCTTGGTCATATTTTAAGGATGAATCAGCAATTTCAATTAAGAGTAAAATATCAGATGGGCTAGGATGATTCGCTAGATAGTCATCATCTCTATTTTTTGCAATTACTCTATCTGGTTCAGGCTCACTGTTGTTAGATAAAGTAATTGGTTGTTGTCCTCGCAGGGTTGCGCGATCGCCTACTAGCTTATATAATTCTCGTTCTAGGCGTGTTTCACAAACATAGTGTAGTGTACCTTTTGCTGCCATCTGGATTATTTCACCCTTAATCAACTCAACTCGCTCATTATCCTTAAAGAAGCCGAGTTCAGCTAGACGGTGATATTCAGCTATAGTAAAGCGTTTAGCAGTGGTAAGACTCATAACAACTACGAGAATGCAGAGTTATTTTTATCTTAATATAGCTGTAACTGATTAAACTTCTGCGATGGAAGATGGTGAAGTGTCTAAGTCTTCTTCTTTATCAGTTTCTGTAGCTGTTTCTATACTTACACCCTTCCAAGGAAAATCAAAATATTGTTCTTGAACCGTTTTTAATTCCTTTATTGACTCTTGGAAAAATAATTTAATAGCAGATACGTGGTTTTCTTCAGATAAAAAGTCTTGTAAGCTTTTTCGATAAAATATACCTGACCATGCTGGCAAAACTTTTAAATTACTAGGAGTCCATAGATTAGGTTTATCGTTAATTATTTTTTGCATAGATTCAATAATTTTTGAGCGTTGTCCAAACTTATGAGAAACCTGCAAAAATATACCTAAATATGGATAATCAGTTAAATTACTTGGATTTAAACCGAAGTATCCAAGACCACACCATAAGTCCCATGTGGAGGGAGAAAAGTGGGTGTAGATAATATATCTCTCGTCCCATTTCCATTGAGTCCTACTTGCTGCACCTCTGATAACACCTCCAAAAGCTAACCGGAATTCGTGCTGTACTTCTTCACTGAGGGTTGATTCCATGAGATTGAGAGTTTTGTTAAAATTCACCATTGTCAATAAGTCAAGCGATGAAAATTGATTAGTGGTAAACATTCCATTTCTCCTCATGAAAATTAATATTTCTTGGGCTAAGATATCAGCCGCGTGTTGTTGTAAGCGGGCATAAAATTGATGCCATCTCAATTGATAAAAACTTACTTTTGGCTCTAGATTAAATGCTAGAGTTTTAATTTCTTTTTTTGGCTCATAATCACGGGTGATGTAAATTAAAATTCGATGTCTGACATTTGGTAAATTACTCAAAATTTCAGTATATTTTTTTAAAGAATTATTTCCATCCTTCGCGCCAAGTTTTGATTCAATAAATATTACATCTGTGCTAAAACCATTTGACAATTCAACCACAATATCAAGTCTGCTATCCTCTGTATGGCTTTTAAGTCCTTTGTGTTCTTGTTGAGTTGAAATCTTGATGCTGGGATAATTATCATCATTAATGATTGAGTGATGTTTTAGCCAACCAAGTAAAATATCATTATTTAGGGAGAGAAAATAAGCAACAATCTCAGTAAAAAAATCTTCACGCGGTTTACTTGCTGAATGTAAGTTGAGTAAATTGCTAAACAAAGACATTGATTTTTAGCTATTTAAGGTAATTCCAACAAAGTTATACACAATAACTAGGCTTGTAGTCCTTCTGGAACAAGGCTAAAAAAATTTTTATAAGTTCTGTTTGTATTAGATATTACTAGTGTTGCAGCAGTTATAACTTAGCCGATCGCAGTTTGACAAGAGTGCTATACAGACGCTACTTACAACAAATAGGGGTAAAAATTTTACCCCTACAAAGTTGTGTATTATTTTAAGAATAGCTAGAGAAGTTTATTGCTCTGAAGTTAAGTGACCTTCTAGCAAAGATGCGATCGCATCAGGATGAATATTCTTGTATTTCTTGTTACCAAGCTGTAAAACACAGTTGGGAGCGCTGCCACAGCATTTTTGGCAACTAGTATGTTCAATGTTAACTTTATCTAACAAACCGCGATCGCTCAAAGTTTTTTCTAATTCTGATAATAAACCTTTACCACCACGTTTCAGGCAACCGCCCTTTTGACATACCATAATCCTCGCTTTGGGTTGAGGTGGTAAATCTTGCTTTGGACACGCATCAATTGGTGTCACTCGATAGGCTTTAATTTTTATTTTACTTGTGCGTGAATCTACCTTACTATGACCACAAACACGAACTCGCTGACCGAGAACTAAGGATGAACTTAGAGAACGGCGCAACTCTTTAGGCAGTTTTATTTCCACATTTCCAGATGGAACTGCCAATTGCAAGTATTTATATTTTCCTGGTTCACCACCAACAAAGCCTAGTAACTGTCCTTCAAGGTTCAATTCTGATAACGTCAAATACTTGTTACCCATGATTGATAAAAAGTTAGGAGTGGGGAGTTAAAAGCGAGGAGTTAGGAGTGAGGAGTTAAGAGTTAAAATTTATAACTCATAACTCTTAACTCCTAACTATTTTTAAGCTAGGCGTTTAGCTTCTACTGTTTGAGGTAAATTTGCTGCATCTGGCAAATCACGAAATTCCAATTCCCAACCATTTGCTAGGGTGAGAATCTTGCCATCATTTCCATCGGTTTGTTTAACGACTTCTTCTTCCAGGTCTTTTTTAGCAACGTAGACTACTAAAGTACCGGCATCATTCATCCGTAGCATTACTTTCATGAGATTCCTCAACAGATTCTAGTTCTTTTTTCATACAGCCAACGACGAATCCTGTTTCCAAGAAATGCACAGCATAAATATAGGAAGTCTGCAAATATGTCCCTATACTTGCTATGTAGCCGATATCTCCTTTGTTCACTAAAACTTGCCCAACTTCTTTACCAGGAAAGGTTCCATCGTTTTTGAGCAGTTTCCGAACTCTGACTTTTTCACCAATTTCAAAAGCAGGTGGCAAGTGGAGTTCTAATTCATCGCGTTGCATGAGAGTACCTCTGTTCTCTGACCAAATTCAATAGTTCTTCTGTCGTCAAACTGCGTTTTTTCTGTACCGATTGATGACGCACTGCATCTAAAACAGATTGGGTTTCTTGGGAGTTCAAGAAAATTCCATGCTGTTCTAGTAAGTTAGCAACCAAATGCCGTCCAGAATGTTTACCTACTACTAAACGCCGTTCCCAACCTACTTCTTCGGGTGCAAATGGTTCGTAGGTGATGGGGTTTTGCAATACCCCGTGAGCATGGATGCCAGATTCGTGAGCAAAAGTATTTTCGCCAACGATCGCTTTCCAGGGTGGTACATCGGCTCCTGATGCGGCTGCAACTAGTTGAGACAGTTCCAACAAACTGGAAGTGTCAATGCCCAAATCAACGTTGTAGATGCGTCTGATTGCCATGACAACTTCTTCTAATGCGGCATTTCCTGCCCTTTCACCCAATCCATTGACAGTGGTATTCACTGATGAGGCTCCGGCTTTAATACCCGCAAGGGCGTTGGCAGTTGCCATACCAAAATCATTATGCGTGTGGATTTCTAGGGGAATCGTCAACGCTGAAACCAGCTGTTGGACTTTGGTGTAGGTGGTGAAGGGGTCGAGAACTCCTACAGTGTCGCAGAAGCGGAAGCGGGATGCACCCCATTCTTGGGCATAAAGTGCTACATCTAAGAGGAAGTTTTCATCAGCCCTGGAAGAATCTTCGCCGCCAACTGCTACCCAAAGACCTTGATCGAGAGCGAAGTTGATTGAGTCTTTGAGTTTTTGTAAACTTACTCGCCACTGACCATGAAATTTAGTGGCAATTTGGATACCAGAGACCGGAATGGCAATATGCACCCGGTTCAAACCACAGGCGATGGAAGCCTTGATATCTGAGATGACAGCACGGTTCCAGCCCAAGAGTTTTGCTTGTAAACCTAAGTTAGAGATTGCGGCGATCGCCCGCGTTTCTTCGTCACCCATTGCCGGTATACCCACTTCTAATTCCGGTATACCAATGGCATCGAGAAACTTAGCGATCGCTACTTTTTCTTGTAGAGTAAAGGCAACACCTGCGGCTTGTTCGCCATCACGTAATGTAGTGTCATTAATTATGATTTGATTCATTGCAAATATCCCTCTATTGGAAGTATTCTTAATATCCTTTCCCTCTACAATCCCTCGTGATGGTAAATGCTAAAAATATCACAATTCATAATGTAGGATACATGATCCTTAATTATTGCCCCATTATTAGCATCACATCTGTATGGCAGGGAACTAAAATAATGTATAAATTACTAATCGTTTTCACCGATGTCAGTTGAAATGTCTTCGAGTAGCAATGAACTAATATAACTATTAGCAAATCCCGAACAAAGTAATACACAGAATCCAGCAATTAAGGATGTAATCATCTTCGTAACCTCATCTTTTCTAGTACATCTTGGTGTAATTTAGGCAGGTAATGGTACTCAACGCTAAGGGGTACAAACTAGCTAACTGTGGTCTGCTAGCCAATCAAATATCTTTCCTAGCTGCTCCAAGTCAACGAAACCATACTGCCAGAGGAGCATCGGTAGTGGGCCATTGTCTAATTCACGGTGTCGCAGAGCTACAGCAATATCAGCATTTGAAAGTTCAAGTTCATTGTGCAAAAAATTGAGGAGTTTTATATCTCTGTTCCGAGTCGCCATAATTGATTGAACTTTCAATTTTTTAATTTGAGAAAAGATTAAAAATCAGAAACTCCAATTTATATTTAGGAATTTCGCCTTTCTAATTGTTGCTATATGTCAGGGGAATTTCAAATTTAGTAGAAGAAATAAAATCTAAACCCCGTCTAATCCATCTCAGTCTGCAACAAATTCTGCTAGCGGACAGTAGCTTCAAACTCTAAACCTATTTGAGCTTTGTGCATCTATGAACAAAAACGATAAAGTCCAGTATTTGCGTCATGAATTCAAGATTAATCGTCTCTGAATTAGGTCTTTTTGAAATAATCATGACTCATCACTGTAATGCCAGCAACGCTCTAGCCACTCTAATAATTCGTGACGAGAAGCAAGAAATTGCATAACTGTACTGCGAATTAGAATTACTTCGAGCAAATTGTCCACTTGCACTCGTAAAGAACCATCAGGAGGACAGTAGCTCTTAATTTTTAACTCTTGCAATCGGTGATAGATTCGCCAGCGATCGCTCAAAGGAATCTGCAAAACTTGATCGCCTAAAGTGTGATTTGTCATTTGTCCTTTGTCCTTTGCTAATGCTCAATGACGCCACTTGCTACCCTGCGGGGGAACGCTAAAAGCGAACAAGTCGGGCATTGCCCGCCCAACGCAGTGGCTCCCCATGCCCAATGACTAATGACTCTTAACGCCTAAAGTTTGCAGTTGTTTTTCGAGTTGCTCAATGCGCGAGAGCAAAGAACGAATCACGGTTGCTTCTACATCGGGTAGCTTTCCATGTTCTAAAGGAGAAAGGCTGGCGCTTTCGTTCCGAGAAATAATTCTGCCGGGAACTCCCACAACTGTGCAGTCGTTGGGGATATTCCGTAAGACAATGGAACCAGCACCAATACGGACGCGATCGCCAATTTGCAAATTACCTAAAACTTTTGCACCCGCCCCAATCACTGCATTTTTGCCGACTGTGGGATGACGCTTACCGCTTTCTTTACCAGTTCCGCCAAGGGTGACGTCCTGGTAAATCAGTGTATAGTCGCCGACGATCGCAGTTTCACCAATGACTACACCCATTCCGTGGTCGATAAACACACCCTGACCAATCTTTGCACCTGGGTGAATTTCAATTCCGGTCAAAAATCGCCCCAAATGAGAAATTAAGCGGGGGATAAAACCGACTCCTCGTCCATGTAACCAGTGAGCAAGACGATGCAAACATAGCGCGTGCAATCCAGGGTAGCAAAACACCACTTCTAGCCAATTACGTGCTGCTGGATCGCGCTCAAAAATAATGCGAAAATCACTCAATAATGGCTCAAAAAAAACGCCAGAGAGGAGATTTTTCAGCATGGATGTGCGGGCAGAATCCTGCGTTTTGGTAGTTTGGCGATCGCTAATACTGTCTAAAGACTGTTGCATCGGTAATGTCTATCTGGTGAATGAGTCATCTGCTATTTTTATGCTTATATCAGGTGACTTCCAACTCGATAGAAAACTCAATGCTGATTGGATTTATTGGATTGATTGAGGTTGTACTCAAACGCCAAAACCCCCACTCAAGATAAACTTAAAATTTGTCTTGGGGTAGGGGCGCTAGTATTTAATGATGGGGGTACTAGTATTTTTGGGGCGGGGGTTAAGAATTTATGTTCTCGCTACAATAAACTTTACCTGTAAGTCTTTGCTAAGATTTAATCAAGATATTTTGTAATATATTAAGTTGTACTCAGATGTACTCAAACATGAGTTGGATAAGGCTAAAAATCAATATTTTGTATATCCTATTACTATTAGTATCTTATTATTGGGTTAGAGAAAAGACAGGTTTCTTTATTTTCTTTTAGGATTTGCTGTCTGTATGTATGTATACGTTTCAAAATATAGTTATCGCTCATCGTAACTGTTTTCTTATTATATAGATGTGTGGGAATAGCCAACACAAAATTTTAAAACAGCAGAATAGGTAAATGTTCTCATCGCTGTAAGTTAGCACAGCTATGCTACCCTAACCACGGAACCTGTAGAAGTGGATTCATCCGGTTCAAATACTCGTTGACGGAGTTCAAAGGTGGATTCATCCAGTTAAAATACTCGTCAACGGAGATCAAAGGTGGATTCATCCAGTTAAAATACTCGACGACGGAGATAAAAGGTGGATTCATCCAGTTCAAATACTCGTTAACGGGGATAAAAGGTGGATTCATCCGGTTCAAATACTCGTTAACGGAGATAAAAGGTGGATTCATCCGGTTCAAATACTCGTTAACGGAGATAAAAGGTGGATAAACAGAATAGGGGCATACATTTGTACGCCCCTACAGTTCGCCGATGAGTATTAAATTATCAAGAGACGGGAGTTTTAGCAGATTTGCCCTTACCAATAGCTTTAAAACGTTCGCCCAACTGTTCAGCAACAGTTTTTAAGCCTGGAGTCTTTTTTGATGCAGTCTTCACATAATCATAAACTGTCAAACTGCTAGTCATCGCTTCACTACCGACAGCCATTAGGGTATCATCGACCTGTTCGGTGAGTTGCTGCATGGAGATTAAAAGTTCGGTAAGTGCAGCCGCTAATTGATAATCCTGAACCAGTTCCTCAACGTCAAAAGTGGCTGGAAGAATTTCGCGGTTAGACTGAGCAGCAGTAATGCTATTATTTACAAAAGCTAGGCTTTTATCGCCCATTTTTACCAATTTACGTCGTTCTTCAGTGCTGAGAGTAATCAAAAAGGGCAGCTTTTTTTGGACTATCTGTAGCGCAGCTCTAATTTCTTGGATATCTTGTGGCGAAAGGGTGGCTGCAATATTTTGATAGGACATTGTATATTTACCTTGGGAGTTCTAATGGTGAAATAGCAATAGTTGCTAAGTATAGAATTCCCATTGATAAGAGCGATCGCACATCATAACCTATTTATTTATCTGTTTTAGCGCCGATGCTGAGGGATACTGACCAGATGCAATCAAAGCTTGTCGCTCTAGAATTCTTTCATCGCCGTTAAAATCTAGGATACGTGCGGTGACTTCTCCAATCTCTGTTTGATGTTGAATCACAGCCTCATCTAGTTGAAAATGCTCACCCCAAAAATCTCTGCGTGGGTTAAAAAACCGCACAAGTTCGCCAGTTTGCCAATTAATTGACCCTAAATCCGTCCTTTTTTGCAGGTTACAGAAAATACAGGCACAGCAGAGATTATCTGCTGTTGTAGCGCCGCCGTGTTTGACACTGATTATATGGTCAACTTGACAACCCGATGATCTATCTACTTCAGAGACAAGACAGTACTCGCAAATATGCTCGGCGCGATCGGCAACTAAACGCCGCAGTTCTGCATTAATATATAGACGAGACATTTTGAATACTTATTGAGGGTTAACGTACTGATGAGCCTTTGCTTTTGCCAAAGTCATAATATGCTCTAGCATGAGGAAATAATCTAACTCTTGCTGATCACTTCCAGTAAGACTTTCAGTTTTTGCACGATAAACCAAATCCTCTAAACGGTCTTTCGCTGCATCTGAGAGCTTGAAATCGATAACGCTTTGGGGGGTGGTTCCAGCAGCAATAAACTCTATAATTTCATCGTAGACTTTAGCTGTATTTACAGATATGTTCATAAGCTACCCCTTTAATTCTTAAATTTTATGCAACTTCCAAAGATTTTCCTAGCGTTTTAGGTTCTGGTAAAGTTTGACCATCTGCCAAAGATGATTCAATCAGCATTTCTAAAACTTCTTGAGCATTTTTAAAAGCTTCTTCATAAGTCTCTCCGTGAGTGTGACAAAATTCTCCCCATTCAGGAAGACTGACAACAAAACACTCATCTTCATCAGACCACTGAATAATTATTGTGTAGCGAGAATTCATTCTTTTTCTTCCTCTTGAGCATTTTTAATTTCTTCTAACCTTTGAAGTGCATTATTAACGTCTTTTTCTTGGTAGGCTTTAGCATCACTTCCGTCTTTACCTGATATAGTAACTCTCCCAGGTAAAAGATGATGATACCAATTAGTGTGGCTACCTTTACCACTACGGGAGGTAAACCCTGCTTGTAGCAATAAGCTTTTAAGTTCTCTGATTTTTTTGGGCATAGCCTCTGTTTACATTTCCACTCCCCTGATTTACCAATACTCTCTTTGCTTATCTATGCAACTTCCAAAGATTTTCTTAACGTTTTAGGCTCTGGTAGAGGTTCACCATCAGCCAAAGATGATTCAATCAACATTTCTAAAACTTCTTGAGCATTTTTAAGAGCGTCTTCGTAAGTCTCTCCGTGAGTGCAAGGCTGCATTATATGCGTAAACTCAGGTAAGAAAACCACATAACATTGGTCTTCTTCTGACCATTTAATCACAATTGTATATTTCATTCTTCTGAAACATAATTACGAATTACGAATTATTAACCTCCAGTTTTTTACTCGACCTTCAGCAATATCTTTTTTACCTCTTTCAAAGGATTCAATAAATCCAGGGATATCAAGTAACTCTTGGGTAGCATCTTCACTCTCCTTATCTGCCAGATATGCTAAAAAATCAGCAACCAGTTGTAGGCGTTCTGAAGATAATACATCTAGATATTGGTTTATTTGCTGACGAACTTCTGTGTTATCCATAATTTTTAGCCAATCTTTTATTCTTAACTTTGAGAATCTTGCTTGCTTTGATTTGCTTGTTCAATACGTTGCCTAATTGCTTCTTCTGCAATGCAAATATTTTCTTCTATTGGCGTACCGTCTTCAGCTACCATTGGGCCGTACCATGTTGCTTCTGAATCAGGAGTGCGGCGACCATACAAAACACGCAAAGGCTCTACATCTTCCCGGTGTGCAAGTGCGTAAGCTATTAGTTCTTTGTTAGTCATTGCTTCAAAATTCAGTCGCATTTAAAAACCTCCAGTTTCCATTAGCAGGTACAATGATTTGGAGTTCTTCATTGACAAAAATAAATACAACTCCGGTTAGGTCATCAAAGCGAAATAGCTCAATACTCCCATAGGTGTTAGATAACATCTGACAGACACGTAGACAGGCTATAGCTTGTGCGTATGTTGGGTAAATCGTCTGTTCCTCAATTGTGACATGGATAATAGTAAGCCTTTCTTTTGCGGTTTCTACTGTAAATAGTCAATCAGCTTACATTTACCCTTCCAACTGCTTTAACTTCTTGTGAGCAAATTCCCGCACTTGCTCATCTGGGTCATTGTCGGCGCGATCGCGCAACAGTGTTAAAGTCTGGGGATGCTGAGGAAATTGTTTGATAATTATCTCCAGTGCAATATACCGAGGATTGGGTTTAAGCCGAGGATTATGGCTATCTTTAAAGGTATTATCGACAGCGCAGTCATAGTAGATTTCAAGCAACTCAGGTTGATATTTAAAGTGTTGAGCTAATTCTCGGACTGCTGCACCTCGCACATCTTCGTGATCATCCTGGGTAGCGCGTTCTTTGAGCCAGGTTTTGGTGTCGGGGTCATCTTTGAAGTTCTGGGCTAATGCCCGGACTGCTGCACTTCGCACATCTTCGTGAGTATCCTGGGTAGCGCGTTCTTTGAGGATGGATTTGGTGTCGAGGTCATCTTTGAAATTCTGGGCTAATGCCCGGACTGCTGCACTTCGCACATCTTCGTGAGTATCCTGGGTAGCGCGTTCTTTGAGGATGGATTTGGTGTCGGGGTCATCTTTGAAATTCTGGGCTAATGCCCGGACTGCTGCACTTCGCACATTGTTGTCATCATCCTGGGTAGCACGTTCTTTGAGGATGGATTTGGTGTCGGGGTCATCTTTGAAGTTCTTCGCTAATTCTTGGACTGCTGCACATCGGACAAACCTGTCATCATCCTGGGTAGCGCGTTCTTTGAGGATGGATTTGGTGTCAGGGTCATCTTTGAAATTCTGGGCTAATGCCCGGACTGCTGCACCTCGCACATTGTTGTCATCATCCTGGGTAACGCGTTGTTTAAGGATGGATTTGGTGTCGGGGTCATCTTTGAAGTTGTTGGCTAATTCTTGGACTGCTGCATATCGCACATAATAGTCATCATCCTGGGTAGCGCGTTCTTTGAGCCAGGTTTTGGTGTCGGGGTCATCTTTGAAGTTCTTCGCTAATACTTCGACTGCTGCACCTCGCACATTGTTGTCATCATCCTGGGTAGCGCGTTCTTTGAGGATGGATTTGGTGTCGGGGTCATCTTTGAAGTTCTTTGCTAATACTTCGACTGCTGCACGTCGCACAAACCAATCATCCTGGGTAGCGCGTTCTTTGAGCCAGGTTTTGGTATCAGGATCATCTTTGAAGTTCTTCGCTAATTCTTCGACTGCTGCATCTCCCACATTGCTGTGATCATTCTGGGTAGCGCGTTCTTTGAGGATGGATTTGGTGTCGGGGTCATCTTTGAAGTTCTTCGCTAATTCTTTGACTGCTGCACGTTGCACATCCCAGTTATCATCCTGGGTAGCGCGTTGTTTGAGGAAGGATTTGGTGTCAGGAGATTCTTGCCAAGTCATTGCTATTGCTGTGACTGCTTGAGTGCGAATTTCTTGAACTAGCTTATTTTCTTCATATAACCGGGGGTCGTAATAGTACCAGAGGTCATATTTAGTTAAGTCTTGTAGCTCGTTAAGTAATTTATTAGCCGTTGACGCGATCGCCGAGCGATTTCTCACCTCTGCAAGACACTTAGCCGCTAAAAAGAGATTAACAAACTTTTCCTCTTCGCCATCTTGCGCCATTAAATACTCAAGAATCTCGCCAACAAATTTTGGCTCAATCATTCCCGCAATTAGCAGCAATACCTCATGCCAACTTTCATCTTGCCAGTGTTTGCCAAAAACTTCATTCTTAAGTTCCTCAATAGTCAGCGCTTGCGTTTCTTTAAACTGCCAGACAAACTCCCAAGCACAGAAATATTCTAAAAATGTCCGGTGCACAAAAGCATAATAATCCGCACCCAGGAAACATAACATAAAGTTGCGAGTCCGCAGTTGATTAATTATCACCCGTGCCGCTTCTCTGGGTTTATCAAATTCTATGATTTTGAGATAATCAGTCAGAACTTTGACTAAATCATTTTCATTAATCAAATTACCTGCCAAACCTTTCTCACCAGTTTGCATAAGATAAGCAACCTGACGCAGCATCGCTTGCTTATCTTTATAATCAATCGTCTTGGGGTCTAACCTCTGATCTTCTATCAAAGCGCGTTCCACATCCCATTGATGTAGCAGTACCCGCGATGCTTGATTATAAAGCTCGGCTCTATCTCTTGGTAGCTCTTGATTCCGATTAAGAATTGCCATCATCGTCAACAACAGAGGATTTCCCGCCAATTCTGTAATAGATTTGGAAGCTGCAATTCCTTTTTGTAGCCGTTCCCGCTTTCTCACTTTATCTGCTGCATCGGTAAAAGTTAACTCATGCCAACGCTTGATAAAATCCTGAATTTGTTCTGAGTCTAAATCTTGTAAGATAAAGTGGCGAAACTCAGCATTAAGCAATCGTTGCGGTTTATAGCCAATAATCCGAGAAGTGACAATTACCTGCACATCAGGATACTCATTAGTAAAGCGATGAATATCAGTAATTACATCTTCTCGCTTACCAGGGTCAAATACCTCATCCAAACCATCAAACATCACTAAGGCATTACCAGCTTTTAATAGTTTATCTAGTTCAACCTGATTGAGATGATAAACAGCACCACTACCTTTATGAAAGAAATCCAGAAAACTTTGATTCTCTTTATTCTCGCGCCACCGCATATAAGTACGTAATTCAATTAGTAACGGAATTGGTAATGAGATAACATTATCCAGTGGTGACTCTGCCCAATTCAAAGCCAGAAATTGCAACAATGTAGACTTCCCTGAACCAGGATCGCCCAAAATCACAATAGATTTATAATCTTGCTTTTTATTGACAACATCTAAAACTGAACGTATCGGCTGTTCAAAATAAACCCGTTTGTGACGTTCTAAGTCTTCTAATTCAACAGCTTCTACTTGGTCACTTTCTCGCAGCCGTCTAAGATGTTCTTTAGGCAGTTCGTGAACTTGCGCTAAAACTTGATGAGTTTCCCGGACATTTTGAGCAATAAAAATCCGCCATAATTTAAGTTCGTTATAGGCATAGCCGCTAGTATCTAAGCTATCTAACTTGAGATTGCCATAGCGATCGCGGATTCCGTCTTGATATTTAGTTAAATTAAAATCTACAATAACACCAGCAATTTCTTTGGTATTGATTTCAATATCAGATAACTTTTGTAATTCTAGGATATGGTGTAAATCTTTTGAATCTAAAAGAAGTTCTTGGACTTGTGTAAAATACTGTTCTGTAAGTGATTGCCAGTTAAACTTAGCTGGCAGAGGTTTTAATTGCAGCCTATTCCAACTATCTTCTAGGGTTTTAGCGTCTAGAGATTCACAATTAATATCAAAAGCCTTACCAAGAGTTTCTGTAACCGACTTATCACTGATAAATTTATGGATGTCTTTGGTGTACTCTTTAATCTCAGTTTCAGCAAGTTTGCAACGAACCTTTAACTGCTGCTGCATGAGTTGCAAAAATTCCTTTAACGCTTTCCCAGCAGCAATTTCTATGTCTTCTTTCTTAAGTTTCTGGAAAATCTTGCCAGGAATCCCTTTTAATAAATCTTTAGCCCAATCTTTAGCAGCATCCTTGGCTAAGTCTTCCAGAATGGGTTTAAAAATAAACCCGGCGGCCTGAGTTACACCCCAAATAGCTAACCAGTCCAGCATAATACTCGCTTCTGTTGAGAGTTTGATTACGAGTATATCCACTAGCTTGAGTAATGTTTACAGATTTCAGGGTTATTGCAGAAACATCACAGGTATCTGAAGAACCTCTCTCTTTTTAGGCTACGGTGTACACACAAGTCAAATTACCCCCCTCAATCCCCCCAATGCATTGGGGGGAAGTTGGAAATCTACTTCCCTCCCCTTTACAAGCTACAGTGTACACACAAGTCGAATTACCCCCCTTAATCGCCCCGATGCATTGGGGGGAAACAGGAATCTAGTTCCCTCCCCAATACATCCGGGGAGGGTTAGGGTGGGGTAAAAACCAGATTCGTAAACTACCTTGCTACAACCATGAGCCACGGCTAGTTATACCAAGGGATATGTGCAATCAATCACCACTATTTGAGAAAAACCAAGTCCTCAGCCTTGGGTTTTTCAAACAAAAACTTGGCTTTTTGACCGAGAAGGAAGGCTGTTAAGACGCTCTGCATAATAGTTTTGAGGCTAAGTAGCTTGAGGAATATTTTGTTGGGAAGTGCGATCGCTCTGCCTTTTTTATAACTCTCGGTTGATGAATTTTTTGATAAGTTAGAAAAAATAGCAATATATAAAGATATTTTAAGTGTTAAAAAAAAATAATATCCGTGAGTTAGCTTTGTTCAGACTCTCGGTCAAATCGCTTAGCCGAGAGTTATGTGTAATACACACCACTACCATGCTAGAGGGAAGTTCAAAATGGTTGCATTTACTCTAAAACCAACACAGATACTTGGACGCATACTATCTGCATCGCTAATTAGTTTAATGTCCTTAGAGGTTCTTAACACCGCAGCAATCGGTCAACCGCCTGCTGCATCTGTTGAAACCAAGTTGAAAGTGCCTAGTACAATGACCTCTGCACCCTTTAATACTAACCGTTACTTGAAAGTGCCGCCCAATTTCTCCGTCTCTGTTTATGCTCGCATTAACAAAGCTCGCTTTATGGCAGTTGCTCCCAATGGGGATCTACTAGTATCACAGCCCAGTTCAGGTAAAGTGTTAATTGTCCGGCCAAATGGCAGCAAAGACCCAATTATTTCTGACTTCGTGACGGGTCTACGCAAACCACACGACATTGTATTTCATAAGATTGACAACACCACATACATTTATATCTCTGAGACTCATCAAATTAACCGCTTCATCTACAACACTGGAGACTTAATCGCAAAAAATCGTCAAATCGTTGTAACTGGCTTACCAGACAAAAGCACACAAGAACTCAAAGGCGCTTATGGTCACGAACTGAAAAATATCGCACTTGATGCCAACCATAAACTGTACGTGTCGATCGCCTCTACATGCAATGCCTGTAAGGAAGATACTGTCAGTACTCCAAAACGTGGTGCAATTTACCAATACAACGCTAATGGAACCAATCAGCGACTTTTTGCCCAAGGTTTACGTAATGCTGAAGGGTTAGCATTCTTACCTGGCACAAATGACCTTTGGGCAGTCGTTAATAATCGAGATAACATCGCCTATCCCTTCAAAGATAGCAGTGGCAATTACGGTAAGGTTATCCCCTCCTACGTAGACAACCACCCACCAGAAGAGTTCACGAAAGTCCGAGATGGCGGTAACTACGGTTGGCCATTCTGCAATCCCAATCCTGACACGTCAAACGGCCTCAACAATATGCCATTTAACTGGGACTATCAGTTCAATGGTAATGGAAAGGTTAATTGTAATGCAATGGACAGGATTAGCAAAGGTATCCAAGCCCATTCAGCTCCCTTGGGACTAACATTCTTACAAAATACTAACTTTCCCAGCCTATACTCAAATGGGGTAGTGGCAGGACTGCATGGTTCATGGAATCGGCAGAAGAAAACGGGCTACAAAATAGCTTACTTTCCCTGGAATAGTATGACAAAGACCCCAGGGCAGGAGATAGATTTAGTCACCGGTTGGGTAGTTCCAGCAACGCAAGAAACCTGGGGGCGACCTGTGGATATGGTAGTAGACCGACAAGGTAATTTGTTAATTTCGGATGACTACAGCGGCACTATCTATAAGCTTTCCTACACGCCGTCATAACTGGTTAAGGTCTACAGAGACCCTAACTTTAGCGGAATTTCCCAGTCTTTTCTTACGACTCTAGGAGTATACAAAGCCAAGCGAGGTGACTTAAATATTGTTGGTAATGACACTATTAGTTCATTATTAGTTCATTAAGTGTACCATCAGGTACAGCGGTACGTGTGTGCCAACATGTTACCTGAAAATAGCTGTAAAAGTGTTCTATTGAACGCTTACGCCGAAGTCCAAAATTTAAAAAGGTCTGATATCAAGTCCGGTTAATCACTTATGATTAGCGCATCTGTGCAAAAGTCGGAAATGCCTCTTTCCCCCTGACCCCTGTGGTCTAAATGATAAGTCTTTAGCCGGACATGATATGAGAGGTTGTTTGAAAAGTCAACTAGAAACTGCGATGTCTACGACGGGCTGCGCCTACGCAATTTTTCCCACTGCACGCCCAGTTTCGCTATAACCATGAGCCGCCGCTAGTTCTTGTAAGGGATACGTGCGATCAATCACCACACGAATTTTACCCCCTTCAACCAATTCTTTCAGATAAATCAAATCTTGTGTGTTGGGTTTTTGCAGGATAAATTTAGCTTTTTGAACTGGAAGGAACGCCGTTAAGACGCTCTCTAAGAAGACTTCGGGGCTGGGTAGTGTGGTGATATAAATTCCATTGGGTTTGAGGACTCTTTTGGTTTGAGAGAGCGATCGCTCACCCACTGCATCAAAGATAATGTCATACTGCGCTATATCTTCGGTGAAATCTTACTGCGTATAATCAATCACGCGGTCTGCTCCTAGAGATTTCACCAAATCCAAATTTTTGCTACTGCTAACTCCCGTCACCACTGCCCTTAAAACGTGAGCAATTTGTACTGCAAAACTGCCCATACCTCCTGCAGCCCCATTAATCAATACAGCTTGTCCTGCTTGAATATTTCCCTGATCTCGCAGCGCTTGCAGAGCCGTGAGCGCTGCTAACGGCACAGCCGCAGCTTCTTCATAAGATAAATTCGTTGGTTTGAGCGCCACCAAGTTTTCTGGAACTGCTGTAAATTCGGCATACCCTCCTCCAGGGAAGCTAGTACTGCCATAAATAGTATCTCCTGGTTTAAAACGGCTGACACCAGAACCAACTGCTACAACATCTCCTGCCACATCAAACCCCAGAATCTTCAGAAATTTGCTGCCAGCAATCAAACTCAATATCCCCTGACGAATTTTCCAATCAATGGGATTAACGCTACTAGCACGAACTTTCACAAGTAACTGCGTTGCCTCAATTTTCGGTTGCTCCACGTCTTCGTACTCCAACACCTCAGCCGCACCATACCGACGGATAATGACTGCTTTCACCGCATTCCTCCTGCTATCCTATTTTGCTGAATTAACTCAGACAGCCTGTTTTTCCTGATAAATCTAGTGTAGCGATTGTTAAAAATGCTTTGATTAAAGATAAATGGACAATTACTCATGACCCACTGACTCTGAAGTTTGGTAAAAAAGATTTGTATGTTGATTTAGGTGCTAGACAACTGTTAGCAGCGGAAAAAGCAGAATTCAAAATTGCTGTTGTGATTAAAAGTTTTACCGACAGTTTGGATGTTGATGATTTAGAAAATGTGTTGGGTCAGTATATTTTATATCAAGATATATTAATTGAGTTAGAGCCAGAACGAGTATTATATCTTGCAGTACCTAACAGTATTTTTAATGATTTATTTGAACAACCTATCGGCAAACTGTTACCGATAAATCATCGTTTAAAGCTGATTACCTTTGATCCAAAACAGGAGGTTATTAAACAATGGATTACACCAAGTTAGACGACTATCGCCAGGTAATTGAAACTATCCTCAGTGAATATGCATCGCTACCCTATTCCTATGCCAAGATTCAATCAGAAGTGGTGTTTGATCGAACCCGTGATTGCTATTTGTGGATGGATCTAGGTTGGGATAGTGATCGCCGCATTCACGGCTGTCTGGTTCATATTGACCTAATTGATGGCAAAATCTGGATTCAACGGGATGGTACGGAAGAAGGCATTGCCGCCGATTTAGAACGGCTGGAATTCCTAAAGAACACATTGTTCTGGGGTTTCGTCCACCGGAGTTAAGACCATACACTGGCTATGCAGTTGCTTAAGGTGCGTAGGCGCAGCCCGTCGTAGACATCGCTCTTTAAAAGTTAACATGGAACATTCTGTTTATTCTCCAGTGGTAAATACAATACCTTCATACAGCAGTTCAATCGGAGACTCAAATTCAATGCTCGATAGAGTGACGATATCTCCAGCCGTGTAGGGATAGTAAAGCCACATCCTACCCTCACCCCGACAGTAACGTTCGACGGAGATTTTTTCTGACTCAATCAAGATATACTCTTGCAAACTGGGGATTGTTAGATAATAAGTGAATTTTTCACCCCGATCTTTAGCGCTTGTACCTGGGCAAAGAACTTCGACAATCAGCTTGGGATATTGAATAAATTTGCGGGCATTCAGGTCTTCAGGGTCGCAACTGACAATAACATCAGGATAATAGTAGCGGCTCTGGGGAGTGAGTTGCATTTTCACGTCTAACACATTCACTCGACAACCTCTGGAACGCAAATGGGGGCGTAAGGCAGTATACAAGTTAAGTGCAATGTCGTTATGGGGAATTGTACCGCCTGTCATCGCAAATACTTCGCCATTGGCATATTCATAGCGAAGGTTTTGCTGAGGTTCCCATTTAAGATATTCCTCAACGGTCATTTTTGGCGGCTGTTGGGGGATAGTGATCATAACTAAGATTTTTTTATGCTTGGTTTGATTGTAGCTAAATAGTATCAGCAACAAAGAGTGGTATCTGGAAAATCTCTCCTAAAAGAAGAAAGATCTTAAACTTTTCCCTTTCCTAGCACGGGAAGGTAGTTGGGTTTTTTGCTAAGGTTTGTAATGAGCAATTCAGAAAATTCATTGCGATCGCTCAATCATGTTAGATTATAGTTTGTTGTTTCTCTCAAACACAAAATCTGAGAGTTTCCTACCCATCTCCTGATTGTGGGAATGAAAAAAAAGGAGTTAAAAGTTAAGTTTTTTGAAAATTATATGCAGCAATACCTCTATTTCCATTAGCTTATACGGCTTACCCAATAAGGCTTAGAACCACAATTGAACATCATTGTCAAAGAAAAATTAAAAAAATATGAAGTGCATTTTTACTGTCAAAAAAATGATATGTTAGATACAGAATTGAATTTCGCAGGTTTCTGGAGTAAAACAATATAGATTACTCCAGTTTTTTACCCTCAAACCCTTGGCATTTATTGCTTTTGACGCAAATTGAGGGCAATCTGAGTACACATTTAAATAACCCAAACCTAGTTTCAATTTAGTTAAAGTTATTGCTGGGATTGGGTTTTAGCTGAGTACAAAGAAATCCTGAACCCCCATCTATAAACACTAGAACCCTAACCAAAAAATACTAGAACCCCTACCTGAAAAAAACTTTTTTAATTCTTGTAATGCTTGAAGAATTAAGGTTTTTAGTATTTGAGTACAAATGTAATAAATCCAATAAATTCTATCCTAGAGAGACGCAACATCTGGCTGAGAGATGGCTGCTATAAATCTTATATCGCCAATCACCTAACGCTCTGAAACAAAACAAAGCGAAGAGTGAGTGGAGGGATGACATAGCACCATGCCTGAAGTGAATAGAAGTCGCGGCTGTAAGCACAAATTCTACCCAAGAACCGAACGTTGACACACACCAGCCGAACATCTAAAGATTCATCGCCTGCTTTACTTGAAAACAAGTTGCCCGAACCCAAGGGTTTGCAGGCAGTGTGGAAGACGCGACTTCAATTCTGGGCATGAAAAAGTAGCAACAGCATCTCCCACAGTGGCAGCCAAGTCCACCGACCTTTTGCGAAACTCAATGACATCACCGTCTACACGACTCCTCAACTCCAACGCTACGGAATCGCCAACCCAAGCAAAATCAGGTGGTTGCGGCTGCGACAGCCCCAGCAGCGCCGCCGTGGAAAGGGACGAAAAGCTCCAAGAACGCATTGCGAAACATCCCTGCTACAGCGAAGACGCTCATCACCACTACGCCCGGATGCACGTTGCAGTTGCTCCAGCCTGCAACATTCAATGCAACTATTGCAACCGGAAATATGATTGCGCTAACGAAAGCCGTCCTGGAGTAGTTAGTGAATTGCTAACACCAGAACAAGCAGCACACAAAGCTTTGGTCATTGGCGGCAAGATTCCCCAAATGACAGTTGTGGGAATTGCTGGCCCTGGCGACCCATTGGCGAACGCAGATAAGACTTTCCGCACATTTGAGTTGATTGCAGAGCAAGCACCAGATATCAAGCTGTGCTTATCAACCAATGGTTTAATGCTGCCTGACTACGTTGATCGCATTAAACAATTAAATATAGATCACGTTACGATCACCATTAACATGGTAGATCCAGAGATTGGTGCTAAGATTTATCCTTGGGTTCACTACAACCGCAAGCGTTATAAAGGCATTGAAGGCGCAAGAATTCTCCACGAAAGACAGATGGAAGGATTGCAAGCCCTGAAAGATGCTGACATCTTGTGTAAAGTCAACTCTGTAATGATTCCCGGAATTAATGACCAGCACTTAGTTGAAGTGAATCGAGTCATTCGTGAGAAAGGTGCATTTTTGCACAACATCATGCCATTGATTTCTGCACCAGAACATGGCACACACTTCGGTTTAACTGGTCAACGCGGTCCCACACCCAAAGAACTCAAAGAAGTTCAAGACAACTGCTCTGGTAACATGAAAATGATGCGTCACTGTCGCCAGTGCCGTGCCGATGCAGTCGGATTATTGGGAGAAGACCGCAGCCAAGAATTTTCCAAAGAGAAATTCTTGGAAATGACTCCAGAATACGACATGGACAAACGCCAAGAAGTTCACGACGGTATTGAGAAGTTTAAAGAAGAACTGAAAGTAGCCAAAGACAAGGCGCTAGTCGGCAAGAAATTTGCCAACAATCCCAAAGTCCTGGTTGCAGTAGCAACCAAAGGTGGCGGATTGGTTAACCAGCACTTCGGTCATGCCAAAGAATTCCAAATTTACGAAGTGGATGGAAACGAAGTTCGCTTTGTCGGTCATCGCAAAATTGACCAATACTGCCAAAGTGGATACGGCGAGGAAGCTTCTTTTGAGCATATTATGAAAGCGATCGCAGATTGCAAAGCAGTTTTAGTCTCCAAGATTGGTAACAGTCCTCAAGAAAAATTGCAAGAAGCTGGAATACAGAGTGTTGAAGCTTACGACGTGATTGAGAAGGTTGCTTTGGAGTTTTACGAGCAATACGTTAAAGAATTAGGGAATTAGGGAATAGGGCATGGGGCATGGGGCATGGGGAATAGAAGAAGAATTATCCCTAATACCGCCAGTAGCCTCCCCGATGCCCAATGCCCACTTGCCCACTGCCCCATTCCCAAAAAAGGAGAATAAATCATGGCTTACAAAATTCTTACTAGCCAGTGTATTTCCTGCAATCTCTGTCTATCTGTATGTCCCACAAATGCAGTAAAAGTGGTTGACGGACAGCACTGGATTGACCCTGAACTTTGTACAAATTGTATTGGTAGCATTCATACCATGCCTCAGTGTAAAGCTGGTTGCCCCACCTGCGACGGTTGCGTTAAGCAGCCTAGCGATTATTGGGAAGGCTGGTTTACCAATTACAACCGCGTAGTTGCTAAATTAACAAATAAACAAGATTACTGGGAGCGTTGGTTTAACAGCTATTCCCAGACTTACTCCAAACAGTTGCAAAAGCGTCAATCCCAATCAGTGAGATCTGAAGCTTAAATAATTCGTAATTCGTAATGACGCTCCTACGTCGCTAACGCTACGCTAACGTAATTGAAGACAACAATGCAAAATAACTGCATCTATCTCGATAATAATGCCACCACTAAGGTAGACTCAGAAGTTATAGAGGTAATGCTACCTTACCTGACAGATTATTACGGCAATCCCTCCAGTATGCATACCTTTGGTGGGCAAGTCGGTAAAGCAGTGAGAACAGCAAGAGAACAACTTGCAGCCATCCTGGGAGCCGATGAGTCAGAAATTGTCTACACAAGTTGTGGAACTGAGGGAGATAACGCGGCGATTCGAGCCGCACTGTTAACGCAACCAGAAAAGCGGCACATCATCACCACCCAAGTTGAACATCCAGCAGTACTCAATGTCTGCAAACAATTAGAAACCCAAGGTTACAGTGTTACCTATCTATCAGTAAACCATCAAGGGCAGTTGGATCTAGATGAACTAGAAGCTTCCTTGACAGGTAACACCGCCCTGGTGACAATTATGTATGCTAATAACGAAACCGGCACGGTTTTCCCGATTGAGCAAATTGGGTTGCGCGTGAAAGAATATGGTGCTATCTTCCATGTAGATGCGGTGCAAGCAGTGGGAAAAATCCCCTTAAATATGAAAACTAGCACCGTAGATATGTTAACCCTGTCTGGTCACAAGTTGCACGGACCTAAAGGAATTGGTGCTTTATATATCCGGCGCGGAGTTCGGTTCCGTCCCTTCATTCTTGGGGGACACCAAGAACGCGGACGGAGAGCGGGAACAGAGAATGTTCCAGCAATTATCGCCTTGGGCAAAGCTGCGGAACTAGAACTGTTACACTTAGAAGAAGCGGCCACAAGAGAAAGAAGGCTGCGCGATCGCCTCGAACAATCTTTACTTGCGACAATTCCCGATTGTGTAGTTAATGGTGACGTTACGCAGAGATTGCCTAACACAACCAATATCGGCTTCAAGTACATCGAAGGTGAAGCAATCCTACTGTTATTGAACAAATACGGTATCTGTGCATCATCCGGTTCTGCTTGTACCTCCGGTTCACTGGAACCTTCCCACGTCCTGCGGGCAATGGGCTTACCCTATACAACTTTGCACGGTTCTATACGCTTCAGTCTTTGTCGCTACACCACAGAAGCCGAAATCGATCAAGTCATAGAGGTAATGCCCAGTATTGTAGAACGTTTACGCGCCCTCTCACCCTTCAAAAATGATGACGCAGGTTGGTTGCAAGGACAAGAACAAGCACTGGCGCATCGTTAATTAAGGAGTAGGGGATAGAAAATAGCAAATAGGGAATAAAGAATTAACTATTCTCCACTCCCCACTCAGCATGGGCTAAACCCCCGCTATCCATGTACAGCACGGGCTAAACGCCCCGCTACCGCTAACACCACTCAGAACTTAATAATATGTGGGACTACACTGATAAAGTATTAGAATTGTTTTACGATCCCAAAAATCAGGGAGAAATTGAAGAAACGAGCGAAGCTGGAGTTAAGGTTGCAACGGGAGAAATCGGTAGCATTGCTTGCGGCGATGCTTTGAGACTGCACCTGAAAGTAGAAGTAGAATCTGATAAGATTTTAGATGCTCGCTTTCAGACCTTTGGTTGTACTAGTGCGATCGCATCTTCTAGTGCATTAACCGAAATGGTCAAAGGTTTAACCTTAGATGAAGCCCTGAAAGTGTCCAACAGAGACATTGCAGATTACCTGGGTGGTTTACCAGAAGCAAAGATGCATTGCTCTGTCATGGGACAAGAAGCGCTAGAAGCCGCTATCTATAATTATCGTGGCATTCCTCTAGCTACCCACGATGATGATGATGAAGGCGCGTTAGTTTGCAGCTGCTTTGGCATCAGCGAGTCCAAAATTCGCCGCGTCGTTCTAGAAAATAATCTCACTGGTGCCGAAGAGGTAACAAATTATGTAAAAGCTGGTGGTGGATGCGGTTCCTGTTTGGCGAACATTGATGATATAATTAAATCAGTTCAACAGGAATACGCCTCACCTGCTATCAACGATTACGGCGTAAAAGTTGCCACAGAAATTGTTACGTCTAAAGAGCGATCGCTAACCAACGTGCAAAAGATTGCTCTAATTCAAAAAGTTCTTGATGAAGAAGTCAGACCCGTACTTATTGCAGACGGCGGAGATGTAGAACTATATGATGTCGAAGGCGATCGCGTTAAAGTTGTACTGCAAGGTGCTTGCGGTTCCTGTTCTAGTAGTACAGCAACTCTGAAAATTGCGATCGAAGCCAGATTACAAGATCGTGTCAGCAAGAGCCTTGTAGTCGAAGCAGTTTAGGAATTGCTGTAGGACTTAACGTAATCTACAAATACGCCCTAATATGCATTCAGCCAGGAACAGAAAGTAGGATTTGAACCATATAATTGTCTCCACATCAATGCTTCAATCCTACCGACAACCAATAGCTAATTTAGCTATAACGGCTAACAGCATATAGGCTTCATAGATTAAGTGCCTACTTGCAAATTTCATCATCCAACTCGCTTCAAAGGAACAGGATATGAGTACATTGTACGACAAACTTGGCGGACAACCAGCTATTGAACAAATAGTAGATGAACTCCACAAACGTATTGCGACAGACAGCCTCCTCAATCCCATTTTTGCTGGTACAGATATGGTCAAGCAACGTAATCATCTAGTTGCCTTCTTATCTCAGATTTTTGAGGGGCCAAAGCAATACGCAGGTCGTCCAATGGACAAAACCCACGCCGGAATGAATTTACAGCAACAGCACTTTGATGAGATCGCCAAGCTTTTGAGTGAATCAATGGCTGTGCGTGGAGAGTCGCCAGAAGACACCCAAGCTGCGCTAGAACGCGTCTCAAATTTCAAGAGCGCTATTTTGAACAAGTAATAGGACTGATGCATTGATTGTTGACAAATAACAACATCAAGTCCTATTTAGTTTTTCCAGTTGAAACACATTATGACGTATTTGTAAATTGCGTAAGCTCTTAGTCATTAGTTATTTGACTAATGACTAAGGACAAAGAACAAAAAGAAAAGAAATTTAACCAGGAAATATATGTACTTACTTTCAATAATTTTAGCTGTGGAGCGATCGCCCCCAGCAGGCATTTATGCCAACGCTACCAACGATGCTCTACACGCGCTCACTACTGTCGCTCAACTGGCGTGAACGCAACTGACAAACGCGCATACCCACCAACCAACCAATTGCAGGAAAACACGAACAATGACAGACGAAAACATTAGACAGATAGCTTTCTATGGTAAGGGCGGTATCGGTAAATCTACCACCTCCCAAAACACCTTGGCAGCTATGGCAGAAATGGGTCAACGCATCCTCATCGTCGGTTGCGACCCTAAAGCTGACTCCACCCGTTTGATGCTACACAGCAAAGCTCAAACAACCGTTCTTCACCTCGCCGCAGAACGTGGTGCAGTAGAAGATATAGAACTCGAAGAAGTGATGCTAACCGGTTTCCGTGACGTTCGTTGCGTAGAGTCTGGTGGTCCAGAACCCGGTGTAGGTTGTGCAGGTCGCGGTATCATCACCGCCATCAACTTCTTAGAAGAAAACGGTGCTTACCAAAACCTAGACTTTGTATCTTACGACGTATTAGGTGACGTTGTGTGCGGTGGTTTCGCTATGCCTATTCGTGAAGGTAAAGCACAAGAAATCTACATCGTCACATCCGGTGAAATGATGGCGATGTACGCTGCTAACAACATTGCTCGTGGTGTTCTCAAGTATGCTCACACTGGTGGCGTGCGTTTGGGTGGTTTGATTTGTAACAGCCGTAACACAGACCGAGAAATCGAATTGATCGAAACCTTGGCAAAACGGTTGAACACCCAAATGATTCACTTCGTACCCCGTGACAACATCGTTCAACACGCAGAATTGCGCCGGATGACTGTTAACGAGTACGCACCAGAAAGCAACCAAGCTAACGAATATCGGACATTGGCTACCAAGATCATCGACAACAAGAATCTGGCTATTCCTACACCTATCGAAATGGAAGAACTAGAAGAATTGTTGATTGAATTCGGTATTCTCGAAAGCGAGGAAAATGCTGCAATGTTGGTTGGCAAGACTGCTACTGAAGTCCCTGTAGTATAATTCGCTGCTAACAAATAATGCTCTAGCACAAGGAAAAAGCAAGAGTTCCATATCTTACTTTTACTTTTGACCCTCTCACCTGCATCTCCCCCCTAACTTTAGAGGGGACTCCTAGTCCCCCTATGCCCCCGATCCTTACGAGTCACAGAGGCTAACTAAGTATGACACCTCCAGAAAATCAAAACATCATCGAAGAAAGAAAAGAACTAATTAAAGAAGTTCTAAACGCTTACCCCGATAAAGCTAAGAAAAAGCGGGAAAAGCACTTAAACGTATACGAAGAAGGTAAGTCCGACTGCGGCGTTAAGTCTAACATCAAATCCCTCCCTGGTGTAATGACCGCTCGTGGTTGTGCTTACGCCGGTTCTAAAGGTGTGGTCTGGGGTCCTATTAAGGACATGATTCACATCAGCCACGGGCCTGTAGGTTGCGGTTACTGGTCTTGGTCTGGTCGTCGTAACTACTACATCGGCACCACAGGTATTGATACCTTTGGTA
Source organism: Nostoc sp. (assembly GCF_036917555.1). Lineage (GTDB taxonomy): Bacteria > Cyanobacteriota > Cyanobacteriia > Cyanobacteriales > Nostocaceae > Nostoc. Next base: position 144,075 of record NZ_JBALDD010000092.1, read on the forward strand.
CCATGCACTTCACCTCCGACTTCCAAGAACGAGATATCGTCTTCGGTGGTGACAAGAAACTTACCAAGCTCATCCAAGAACTTGATGTACTTTTTCCCCTCAACCGTGGTGTTTCCATTCAATCTGAATGTCCCATCGGTCTAATTGGGGATGACATCGAAGCTGTTGCTCGGAAAACATCGAAAGAAATTGGCAAGCCAGTTGTACCTGTGCGTTGCGAAGGCTTCCGGGGTGTTTCCCAATCTTTGGGACACCACATTGCTAACGACATGGTTCGTGACTGGGTGTTCACCAGATCCGACCAAGCTAAGAAAGACGGTACACTTCAGTTTGAAGGTACTCCTTATGATGTAGCCATCATTGGTGACTACAACATCGGTGGTGATGCTTGGGCTAGCCGCATCCTGTTAGAAGAACTCGGCTTGCGCGTAGTCGCTCAGTGGTCAGGTGATGGCACCATCAACGAAATGTTGATGACCCCCAATGTGAAGATGAACCTCATCCACTGCTATCGGTCGATGAACTACATCAGCCGTCACATGGAAGAAGCTTACGGTATACCCTGTACAAAATATGATTTAATACATTGTGATACCAGGATTTAGTCCACGTCTAACTTTGCTTAGTTTAAACATTGTTCTAAATGGACTAAATTTTAAGACACATTTAAGACACAATGAAAAGCAAGGCACAGGACGTTTTTGAGGATTTCACTCCGCCAGCATCTACCGATGGCAGCTATCTAGGAATACAAAAACAAATGAAAGCTACTCGGCAGCATCTGGAACGCAAATTTGATAAAGGTTTGACAGACACTAGGGCCCGTCTAAAAGCCGCTAAGGTGAAAGTGGGTTTGGTCGTGGCACGGGACACAATTCAATTGCAAGCATCCCTACCCATCAAGCCAGGCGATCGCGACACTAAAGGAACTGGTTTTAAGCAGTACAAGATTTCGCTGAATATCCCTGCAAGCCTGGACGGGTTGAGAACAGCAGAGGAAGAAGCAAACGAGCTAGGCAAACTGCTTGCCCGTAAACAGTTTGAATGGACTGACAAATATCTGGGTAAAACAGCTAGGGACGCAAACAGATCCCAAACACTTGGTGATGTTTTAGAAGAGTTTGAAACTGAGTATTTCAAAACACACAAAATAACAGAAAAAAGTAAACACACCTTTTTCTATTACAAGGATTATTTACGGCGACTGATTGGGGTAGATACTTTATTGACTCAATCGGAGATTGACAAAAAAATTGCAGAGTTGACGAAAGATACTGCCAGATACAGCGCCGTTAAATCGTTGAAAGTTTTAAAATCAACTCTTAATTTAACTAGCTTCACTCTTGAACATTTCAAAGCCACACAACCCAAAAGTCAGGCTAGGGATATCCCCAGCGATCAGGATGTGATCAAATGTCATGAATCTTTTCATCGGTATTCATTGACTAGGAGCTTGACAATTAAAAAGAATTGTTTAGACAGTTGGAAGATGTGGGAATGGGTATATGGGATGCTTGCTACCTATGGACTACGCCCAAGAGAACTGTTTGTAAACCCTGAAATTGATTGGTGGTTGAATCCTGAAAATAAAGATAATACATGGAAGGTTCACCCAGATACTAAGACTGGTTATAGGGAAGCCTTACCACTACATCCTGAATGGGTTTACTTGTTTGATTTAAAAAACGTAGAGTGTCTGGAACTGTTAAAAGCTCAAACTACTGACAGAACTAGTTTTACAGATATCAACACTATTCGGGTTAATTGTTCATCATGGTTTAGACGCGTAAATATTCCGTTTACACCTTATGACTTACGCCATGCTTGGGCGATTCGAGCGCACATGATGGGCATTCCAATTAAAGCTGCTGCTGACAACTTGGGGCATTCCGTTGAGATTCACACTGAGATTTATCAGAAGTGGTTTAGCTTGGAGAACCGGAAGAAGGTAATTAAGCAGGCAGTAGATAAAAAAGATGGCATTGATGCGTTGAAGGAGGAGAACGCACGGCTAAGGGCTGAGGTGGAATATCTCAGGCAAGCTCTGGCACGGCATCAAATTAGTGAAGTACTGTCTAATTGACCCACTGCAGAGTTCGTCTACTTCTTGGTTTGATTTTTGGGTGCAAAAATTTTGATTTTTTAGCGGCATTATAATTTTTAGGTAGCAACACTTTGATTACATTACTTACTGTGTTTAGATTAGAGGCTGTTGCTACCTACCCTGTTGCTACCCTGTTGCTACCTCTGTTGCTATCTCCATGCCTGCAAGAACCTGCCGATGTCATTGGGATTAAAATTGGCTATTTTCTAAGGAATTTAAATTTTGTCTATAGTTGCTAAAAACGGTATCCAGAGCGGGTTTTAGCCGTCTACAGCCCAAAATTTACCGTCATTTTTCTGTAGACAGTGTAGACAAAGAAGAGATGAGTTAGTGAGCGTCATATCTGGCAGACATCATACTCATTTGTGCCAGATACTTGCTCATGTAGTCCCACAACAGCCAACTATAAACGAACTGTAGACAAGGTGTAGGTGGTTAGGTGTGACACTTATCATCCATGATCGAGGTAGGATCGAGGCACTTATCATCCATGATCAAGGTAGGATCGAGGCACATGAAGCGCCTTTATCACCGTCGATCATGGCATTATAACCGCCTTTATCACCCACGTGTTAGCTCCTTAATAAAAGCGTCAATCGCTTTACCAGCGCTGGATTGTTTGCCCATTTTTAACTTAGTCAAAGTGCGATCGCGGGTTAGGATTAACTCTTCGTTGCTTGGCTGCCCGGTAGCGCTATTTTCTTCTACTACCGGGCTTTCGATTTTCCCCGCAGTTCCTCCAGTTGTGCCTCTAGTTGCGATCGCAGTTCACCCAGGCTTGCTTCTACCTCTTGCTTGACCAATTCCTTGATATCTACAGATGTAGATAGACCTGTTGACGGTTCTAGAATTCCTGCAAACATTCCCCTAAGCAATCTTGCAGCTGTTTGGCTTGGGGATTTATCCTCTGAAACTTGGAACGATTGCAGTGCTTCTACTTCAGCATCTGTGAAGCGAAATGAAATTATATTGCTACGCATCTGTAAAGTATCTGTACACAACCTGTCAACATATTAGGTCAACCAGTATAACTTGTCCACAACTTGTATACAGAGTTGACAATTAACGAAGTAGTAGTTTAGAATGTTTTGTAGACGTGAGTAGACGAAAGTAAACAAGGTAACAGCGATTAAATCGTAGCGTCGTATCGCCCCTTAGCTCTCCTACCCACCGATGATAGATAAATGATCATCTAGCAAAAGAAGCGCGATCGCTTTTTTGGGCGAAATCTGCTTCAATAATTTCAGATACCTGATGTGACAAATGAAGTTAGCGCTTAAATGCGCGCCGGCAAGAGAGTCTCTAACCTCTCCCCCACCGGCACGACTTCCCCCCAATCGTTCAACTTACAGACCACACAATTAAGAGGCAATAAGAATGATAGCGTCTGACGCGCCCACTTTGGGCATTTTTAATCAAGCGTCAAAGTTTTGGCGTTTGCGGATCACTAAAGAATTCGACAAGCCCGAATATTACATTGGTCAAACCGTGCTGCACAAGATAGAGGTGAAGCAGGGTGAGATTTTGTACCCGGTAACAGTGCTTGGTCTTTTCTGGACTGGCATGGACTGGCAGTACAATGTCTCCCTCCCAGAAGATCATCCTTGGTTTGAGGTAGACGATAACGAACGGGAATGGGTTGATGACCGAGAACTAGAGCCGATGTAGCTTTACAAACTAGTGGTCACAAGGACTTCAAGTCCGCGTGTCACTTGATGAAAAACCAACACTAGCAAGGGTTACAAGATTTGGGTGGTAATTCTAAAGCAATTACCCCAACAACTCCTAAAAGGAATATTATACTACTTCGCTGAAAAGTAGTCACAGCAAGGATTATAAGATTTATACCAAGGTTTCATGGAACCATTGACATAAACGATTTATCAATGGTTTCAAAGATATTTTGAGTAGCATTTGAGTAGCAAGATTTTGCCTAAACCTTGCCTAAAAAAGAAACTTATACCCATACAACATGGGTAGAATTTCAATCGCTTGCAGTGACTATTGTTCAAGCTTTCTGTGACGAAATAAATATTTCGTCACTTGATTGCATGTGCAAAACCTCTATTCTATATAGGATATTGCCAATTGATACACGGCTGTAACTGATGTATGCTAAATACAGTTTTTCTTAAAAATGTGAGTTTTCCTAATATGATTTTTGTATTTACATAAATGTAAAATTTATACAAGAAATCTTGCATAAGAAAAGTCCGGTAATTGAAAAGAGTTACCAGTCGTCTACACATGAATACATCTCCACGCGGTTCCGTGTCCATGCAGTTCCATGCAGTGCAGTTCCATGCAGTAGTTACAACCAGCCCCTCAAGTCCAAAAACCGAACAACAATTAACTAGCTTGAATTTATCAAGTTTTGGGGGTTATCTACAACTGGGTGAAGATGTAAACAATGTAGAGATTGAGTAAAGCTTTGGAAATTGCTGGGCAAGCAGAGAAAAGCGAATGCTCCACTTACCCAAACAACGCTTATGAAAAATAATATCACGTTTCCAGTAGCCGCGCAGGATTTAACAGAGTGGACTGAAGGCAGTGGAGTTAGCCAGATTGCCCTACCGACACTTTGGGTAGCTGACGCATTAAAAGCAAGACATTTGGCGCAGTTATTTCAGGTCATAGAGTACTCTCAAGCCACACTAGAGATATCTGCTGGTGAACATTACATTCTTCTTGAACCAGAAACATCTGAGGCACTGGTCAAGAGCGCAGTTTGGCGAATTAAAGCCGCTGGAGGTAAGTGCTACCTCCACGGGATAAATCAGCCCCTTGAGTACTTAGTAGCCGAGGCTGTAAGCGCCAGGGAATTAACACTTCAAATTTTTGATGTTGCCGAACCCTACGAAAATTGGAAAATCAAGGAGGAGGAGCGTCCGTTGACATTTAGACTTGCGTCTGAGGTTGCTAAAGTTGCCATGAAGCTACTGAGAGGGTCGGAGAGAACCCTTGAGCTAGGGACACTCAGACAGCGGTGTAAACAAAGCGTATATGAATGGAGGGAGCTAATGGTCAATTTTGAGCAAGAATTCAAAAAAGAACTTTCGCGGCGGGGTAAAGACAAGATCGAGCGCCTGGGGCAAGAAATTCAAAGCACAGTCGAGTCAAGCCTGGAGCAGATGTTTCCAGCTCGGAGTAAAAGCAAGCAAATGCTTAACTTGCTAAGAGATGAATGGGGGTCTCGCCTACGGTTTAACACCATGACCATCAGACCAGAATTAGACGGCAAACCTCTGGACATGGATACCTTGGCGATTGACTTGATTGATGAATTTGACATCGACATCAGCCACGACAGAGCAGCACAGATAGTGCTTAGTCTTGCCAAAAAACGTTCTTACTCTCCGGTGCAAGAGTATTTGGAGCAGGTAGCCGAGCAGTATTCATCTGTTGACTTGAAGATATTAGATGATATTGCGACTCGTTACTTTGGCACTAATGAACCTCTGCACAACGTTTTCATGAGAAAACACTTGATTGGACAAGTGCAGCGGGTATTTGAACCTGGGTGTCAGCACGACACGGCTTTAGTGTTGCAAGGGACTCAAGGTTTACAAAAGTCCAAATTTTGGCGGACGCTAGCTGTTAATCCTGACTGGTTCGACGACACGATTACCAGCGGTACTAACGACAAAGACGAACGGCTGAAGCTGAGGCGATTTTGGATTTCGGAACTAGCAGAACTCGAATCAGTTTTTAAACGTAAAGAAATAGCCGGTTTACGGGCTTTTTTCACTACCCCAGCTGACAACTTGCGGGTTCCCTATGGGCGGTCGATTGAATCATTCCCCAGGACTAGCTGTTTTGTGGGCAGTGTTAACCCAGCACAATTCTTAGTTGACCCAGAAGGACACAGAAGGTACTGGATTATCCCCGTCACCGTTGACGAAATCCCTGTAGAGAAACTGGCTGAAGAACGGGACTTGTTATGGGCAGCAGCTGTTATTGCCTACCGAAACGGTGAGACCAACTATTTGACCAAAACCGATGAAAAGCGTAACGCCCTGCTAAACAAACACCATGAGGTAAGTGATACCTGGGACGAAGCAATCGACGCATTCTTGAAGTCTCAATCAGAAACCACCGTCAGCAAAATTTTGAGCAACTGTCTCGAAATCGAACTTGCCAAACACGATCGCGTTTCACAGATGCGGGTGGCTGAGTGCTTAAAGCGCATTGGGTGGGTGAAGTGTGAAAAGAAGAGAGTTGATGGCGATGTCTCCCAAATATGGAGGTTGCAACAGGAACAGGGTGAGGTAGCAACAGCAGAGGTAGCAACAGCCTCTAAGCCAAACACAGCAAACAATGTAGCCGAAGTGTTGCTACCTAAAAATTGTAGTGAAGCAAAAATCAAAAATTTCTCACACAAAAATCAAACTCATAAAGTAGACGATTCCGAAAATGTCGTCCCGGTTAACACCTTTGAGGTTGGCGATCAGCTTGAATTTTTTTGTGAGACCGATAAACAATGGCGCAAAGGGAAGATTGCCAGCATCGAAACGGAATCTGGTTACTTTGTCAAAGCTGTAATCAAATATCGGGCTTTCAATAAGTCCCGTCAACAAGTCATACATCGAGAAGATTGGTTGAGGTAGATCAAATCAATGGTTGATCGACGAATAACAGGGTTGACCAAGCGTTAACGCTAACTCTCCCGGTCGAGCCTTAACCCTTGACTGAGTTTCACTCAACGACAACGCAATGGCGTACACGCCCGCTCGACTGCGATCGCAATTGAGTAGATGTGACTTCCGGTTTTGACTTCCGGTTTTGACTTCCGGTTTTGACTTCCGGTTTTGACTTCCGGTTTTGACTTCCGACTTCCACAACTAGCTGATGAAGTTGGAAGTTGAAGTTGGAAGTTACCGCAACGTGCAGCACCAAAACCAGCCGCCGCCGATTGTGTACAAAAACGTTGAGCGATCACCTGGTCGCGTGGCGGTTACGCCATCGCAAAATTGTCGCGCAATTGTCGTTAAGTGAAACTCGGTCGAGGGTTAAGTCCCGACCGGGAGAGTTAGCGATCACTCATCAAAAACAACGACAATTTCAAACCACGCTAAAACTTAAAGGAAATATAATATATCTCCGAAAAACAAACCACGCTAATATTTTTTCGGCAAGTATACTTCTCCGTGGTTTAATTCTTCGCAATATCAATGTTTTTGCTCCCGTTTAAATAAAGCGTGGAATGTCGGCTGTTTTCACTCATCACGCAGTTCGTGCAAAAAGCTAACTTGTCCGCTTCAGCATTTATCACACATGAGAGCCGCTCGTTTTCCAATCAATTTTTCCGAGAAAGTGAAGTTTGATTTTATACTCTATTCTCACTGGTCTAACACTTTCAGAAAACATTTCAAGCTTTCCGAAACCCTATAGGGTTTCCGGGTTATTGAACACATCGAACATAGAAGACAGGATTTACTTGTAAATCAGATGCATCAATAAGCACACGCTTCTGATTATTGTTCCATGAATTAGCGTCTGCATGGTGAAATAATCGGCTTCTCAATAGGGTTTTTACCGCGCACTCATGCCGTTTTAAAGCGAGAGTGCAGCAGCGAGTTACCGCGTTGCATCCTCACACAGACTGTACAGCAGTTCTCCCCAGCATCAAACTTTTGCAACGGTAGAGCGTGAGTAGCCCGAATCTTACGACCGCACAAAGTCAACCAAGTTTGCTCACGCGAATCTTCACTATCCATCAAGTGCAACCTATTATTTAGGCTCATCGGCCTTCCCAGTACTTCCATGCCAATACACTCGTGTTTTAAACAAGTGTATAAAGTTTGACAGATAACCTGCAAGTTTTGACAAAATTTGCCGGACAACATATGTTATCCGGTTGCAAGTTTTGACGAAATTTACTCCAGTAAGCTACAACTTGCAAATCAAATTATGATTTTACTGGGGTTTTGGGTGTTTAAATCACAAGCTTTAAGACAAAAACAAGCCATGTAAAATGCAGACTTGCAAAACTATTGATATATAAGGTTTTTAGGCTTTAAGCTACCGTATACCCTGGTTGGAATACAACTTTTTCGGCCCCACCAAGATTGCTGAATCTTTACGGGAAATTGCTTCTAAGTTTGACGAGACAATCCAAGCAAACGCTGAGAAGGTCATTGCCAAGTATCAGCCCACAATGGATGCGGTTCTTGATAAGTACCGCCCCCGCTTGGATGGTAAGACCGTTGCCATCATGGTTGGTGGTCTACGTCCTCGTCACGTTGTCCCAGCTTTCCAAGACTTGGGCATGAAGATGATTGGTACAGGTTATGAGTTTGCTCATAATGACGACTACAAACGTACCGCTGGCTATATCGAAAACGGCACCATCGTTTATGACGACGTTACCGCTTACGAATTCGAGGAATTTATCAAAGCCCTCAAGCCCGACCTCGTAGCCTCTGGTGTGAAAGAGAAGTACGTTTTCCAGAAGATGGGTCTACCTTTCCGTCAAATGCACTCTTGGGATTACTCCGAACCTAGCGATCGCTCCTCAACATCATATAATGCAAGATTTTTTCGCGGTGGGAGAAAAAAGAGCCTATTTATAGCCTAAATGCAAGTTTTAGGGTTATGTAGTAACAATCTGTTTTGATGCTTCAGACAGTATAACTCTTATTCAGTCTGGTTTTGAGATTTTGCTTGCATTTTGCTCAAAGAAAAACTGTAAAATGAAAGACTATTTTAAATGACGATTTTTTAGACTAAATATAACGTTGCAGCTAAATTAAGCAGCAGATAACATTTGCATCCATACCAGAATCTTTTGTCCGTTTGCTGATTGTGTTGATGTCGCCCAAAATAAAAAATTTTAGACAATTAACACTATAACTAATAAACTTAATTTCAATCACCTCCCGGTAATGTTTTTAACATTGTTTCTTGATATCGTTGAACACCTTCCCAATAATAATTTGCAAAATTTTCTGCGTTAGATGCCCTTTCATTTGGTGAAATAAGATCAAATAAGCTTGGATTGTAGTGAGGATCTAACCCTTTATGACAAGTATGACAAAGAGTAATGAGATTTTCGTCCTGTGTTAATCCTCCTATTCCCCAAGGACGAATATGGTGAATATGTAATTCCACGTCAACATAATCAGCAGGCCGTCGTCCACAAATTCGGCACCGGAAGTCATCTCTTTGAATAACTTGCATACGTAGCTTTGGTGTTGGTGCGCGATTAAATGCACTCTTAGGAAGGGACTCAATATGCACGAAACCACCAGCATTAGACTGAACCACAGGAGACGGTTCAATCATTTCTGGTATTGCTGACTTAGCAACACCTTTTTCAACTAGTCCGTTTCCACCAAGCAGCAGAAAAAGACTTATATCCTCAAGGCTGTTAACTACTATATAGCCTTGTCCGATCTCCAACCACCAACTCGCCATTATATCTGCTCGTATAAGCGAAGCTTCACGAAGCTCAATACGCCTATCTAAATCAGCCCATCCAACCCAGTGAGAGTAACATGAACTATTCAAGTTACCATCTGAATCCACAAGGATAGTAATAGCATAGTATTTAGATTCAGGATTAGGCTGACCATTGTAAAGTTCAGCAATGCGCTCCTCTAGTATCATATATATAATGTCGCCGTTTCTTATCTAGCATAAATGCCTAAAAAATATTAGACAACCACAATCATCATGCCTGTAAATATTTTTGTTCATATACTTATTTTTATGATTACCTCAACTCCATAAAAAAACCATTGCCGAAAATGCACAAGAAGTAGACCGTTGTAGCGATCGCTCTCACTCGACAATAAACTAGGCGATCGCATTAAACCGTCCAATCCTCAATTAACAATCTGGGTACTTTGCCCAAATCCCGATGATTGCGTGTTGATAAAACTAATTTACGAGATAGTGCGACGCCGAATAGCCCGTCGTAGACATCGCAGTAAAAGAAGTAGACTGTTGTTGCGATCGCCTTTAGGATTGTGTGTGAGATGCACAAGAAGTAAACCATCGTAGCGATCGCCTCTAACCCAAGGATGTTGCTTAATACACTTGAGGGACAAAGAACTGCTCATTGCGGGGGGCGCGAACATAATCCTCAGCCGCAGGTCTAGACGGAAGCTCTAAAGGAGGAGGTGTCATATCTTCGTAAGGAACTTTGCTTAACAAATGATGAATGCAGTTGAGCCGCGCACGTCTTTTATTATCCGCTTCAATCGTAAACCAGGGGGCTTCTGGAATATTAGTGTAAGCAAACATGGTATCTTTTGCTTTAGAATATTCTACCCAGCGATCGCGTGATTCCAAATCCATTGGGCTGAGTTTCCAGCGCCTTGCTGGATCGTGACTGCGAGAAAGAAAGCGTTTCTCTTGTTCTTCATCGCTGACGGAGAACCAGTACTTGATTAAAACAATGCCCGATCGCACCAGCATTCGTTCAAATTCTGGGCAAGATTGCATGAATTCTTGATATTCTGCTTCAGTACAAAAACCCATCACTCGTTCAACTCCGGCTCGGTTGTACCAACTGCGGTCGAAGAGGACAATTTCGCCTGCTGTCGGAAGATATTGCACGTAGCGCTGAAAATACCACTGAGTTTTCTCGCGATCAGAGGGGGTTCCCAGAGCCACTACACGACAGCCACGAGGATTGAGTGGCTCGGCAATGCGTTTAATTACTCCTCCTTTGCCGGCTGCATCGCGTCCTTCAAATATGACAACAACTCGATAGCCAACGTGCTTAATCCAGTATTGCATTTTGACTAATTCAATCTGGAGTTGCTCTAGTTCAGTTTCAAAAGTCTTTTTGGGAATTTTCTTGGCAAAAACTTCTGTGCTACCATCAAAAATGCGTTTGGATTTTTTAGATTTTTTCTTATCTTTTGCCTTTACTAGGTTTTCTATTACAGTGGCTTGAACTAAATCATTATTTTGCTGGTTTTTAATTTCATCAGTTGACATCACAGTGACTCCATGCCATTGAATTGGCATAAATTAGAGTTTATCTATAAAGTATATATTTGAATGCAGACTGAGTGTATATTTACACCTTCGGAAGTATTCTTACACCAGAGATGTAAGACCAACAAGCTAACGACAGTTAAACATACAAGCCTTTGTACATCAACCTTTTGCTAACTTACTTTCCTATACAGATTAGGTTAAGCGCGATTGCAAATATTTTTTCACAATTACAGAGTTTTCATGTATTTGAACCACACCTGTCGGGCACAAGGCCTTGTGCCCCTACCGCATGGTCTATTTACCTAAAATAGCTGTAAATTCATCAATATGCGATCCAACCTAACTCTCAATTTTTAATAACTAAATCACTGCGGGTTCATCCGAATCAAGTCTGTTAAGATAGTATCCAAGCTACTGTTAACTTGAATCTGATCAATCTTCTCTGCAATCCGCTCTAATACTTCCAGTTCCTTTAGACGCAATGCAACGGGGTTATCCTCCATCACTTTGGTGGTGTTTAGCATACTGCGAGTAGCAGCAGTTTCTTCTCTACGTCTGACTACGTTTGCTTGAGCAGCTTTTTCTGCCTCAACTACCTTACTCAAGATAGTCTTAATCTCACCAGGTAAAATAATATCTTTCACACCTACAGAATCTACTCGGCAACTCCCATCAGCAATCATTCTTGATCTTCAGTCTGGAAAAGCTAAACCAGTCATGGGGTCACGAATATACAACCCTAATGTGAGACTACGCATAGCTTCATCCCAAACGGGTATTAGTTGTTCTGCTTGATCTGTCCAATAATCGAATGTAATTAAGCATTGAACATTCGACCCCAAACCAATGCAAGTCCGCGAAAAAGCTTCCCGTGGTTCTTCTTGAGTGTCAATGAACTTCATCTCTGTCCAGACAATTCTGGCAGTTTGACGCTTGACGGTAAAAATTTCTCCCCTCTCAATGACGTTGCGACTGTCGTCTTCCAGGACTTTCTTCAAGGTGGATTTTAGCGGGAACTGGCTCCAGTCATTGGGTGGGAGGCGATTAAAAGATACTTCCAGACAGCAATCATCGTTGGGCGGTTTTTTATCCATGAACTTGAAGGATTTCTCTTGTGGCTCAAAAACCCAATTCTGGGGAACATTGAAACGAACAGCGCCTCGATCTGCGACAAAAATTTTGTAACCTGATGGAGATTCCCAACGATGATCGGGTTTTAGTTCAAGTGTTTCTTTAATCCACTGAAGATTGCTTTTTTTACGCTTTGCCATAGTGTTTCTGCATTTTCTGCTGAAGAGGGCGTCACCGATAGCGTAACGTAAAGCCTTTGGTATAGCTTCTTTACGAGACGCTACGCGTAGCTTGCTTCTCCGTAGGAGTATGCTTAGAGCGACGCAGGAGGGTCATAGCCCATCGTAGACATTGCCCTTTTTTTTAATGTTATCAAATTGCTAGTATTTTGAATAACTCTTATATTAAATAAATAAAATTTTCGGGATTCTATATCAAGGAATCCAAGGTAACTGTAACGTTGTGATTAAAGTTTCAGCTTTTAGCATTAAAATCTTAGCAGCAGTATTCATGGTTATGGATCATGTGTGCTATTTGCTAATGCCAGAGTTGGTAATCTTGCACTTATTGGGGCGATTGAGCTTTCCCCTCTTTGCATGGCTTCTGGCTGAAGGCGAAAAACATACCCATAATGTACACCGTTATGGGGGGAGACTATTAATTACAGCGATAATATCTCAACCAATCTATAGTATTGTCTTCCAGAGCTTATCACTTAATATTCTGTTCACGCTTCTTCTTGGACTTGTGATGTTGCGCTTAGTAAAGCGTTATCCGCAATTATGGCAGCAATTAATAATTATTGGATTGTGTGCAGTAGTTGCCGAGGGCTTGGGCGTTGAATATGGAACTTATGGGATTGGAGTAATTTTCTTGATGTCCCTAATAGACAAACTCAAACCCAAAGTATGGTTGCTCTCCTGGTGCATTTTTCACTTTTTTATTTTAGTAATCCTATCGATGCTTAATATATTTCAAGGTTGGGCAATTCTTGCAGGATTCATTGTTTTTCAATTTAATGGTCAACAAGGTTCACCAGCTAGATGGTTCTATGTATTTTACCCGGCTCATTTAATAATTTTAGGTATAATCAATTATTTAATCTAGTCGAGGTCGGATTTCTATATCTATCTAATCCACGTGCAGTTACAAGATAAACTACAAACGTTCCCAACCAATGACTACTAGAATAATGGTCAATTGCAACATCTACCAACCCACACTGGCGATGTAAAACAGTAACAGAACGCAGGGTATTGAGTCGAGAATCGTTATTGGGTAATCGAGAGATTATTCCCTCAAGCATCCAAGCTCGACTGAGATTTAAACCTCAAAAATGAGATTGTAAATAGTCGTTGGGTTTAGTTGTTTGTACAGGTTGCAACCAGTTTACTGCATCTTCTGTGAGTAATTGTGGAAGAAAATCGTTAAGCCAATTTGCAAAATCTGTTGGTGAAAGAATGCGTCGCATTAAATCCGCTTCTGCAAGACAGGGAGAGACAAAATCATAACCCAATGGTTCAAAATGCAATGGATAGTTGCGATCGCTCCGATAAAATTTTTGGGCTTTATCTTCGATCAGATTGGCAAAGTCTCTATTCTTCTTACTTTGTGCCCAATCAAGTGCTAAACCAAGTGGAAACGCGGTTTGAAAGTGTGCTCCAGTGCGATTCGGAAGTTCGAGTTTTTCAAGCCAGCGATAAAAGTTGTTGGCAACTAAGGTTTCTAACGGTTCTAACGCCGCTAGCCATTCTTTACCTTGAGAATCATCCCATTCATGCAATTCCGTAGCGAGTTGCAACAGCCATGAAAATCCATAAGGACATTCAAAGAAGGGACATCGATTAAAATGGGTAATCTCTCCTTGAATTTTCTCTGGAGTCAGGGTTTGGGTTAGTGCTTCCCTTGCTGTCGGCTGAAATTCAGCATCAGGAAAATAACGAGCTAGCCTTGCAAGTAACCAATGCCCATGTACGGCAAAATGCCAATCCAAACAACCATAAAATGCTGGCATTAATTCGCGTGGCGGCTTAATGTCCTGATCGCTCTCAAACCAAAAAATATTATTGTGCGGATACTCTTGGTTGATGCAGTTCAACACCAATTGAACAAACTGGGCTGCGATCGCTACGTCAATCTCTATTGCTTGGAGTTGCATGGTTTCTCAGCAGTAGTCTTGCAATTACCTTTTTAGCATTATAGAGAAAATATCTTAAAGCACAAGTGGGGTGGGGTACATTGAGATAATTATGGGGCTATCGTCTTGATGCAGCTTGCTTAATTATAAATCGCATCAGGAAATCCATTAGCCCATCACTGGCAAATTTACGAAATGTCTACCAAAAATGTTGCCCTGTTTTTGCGTAAGCAGTATTACCTGATGTATGCAATAATTTTTCAATTGCGATCGCTCCTCCTTCTATTGATCGCATCAATACCAAAAAGCTTATGTCACATACAAGCCATTGTAAACTGTGCAGTATCTTTTATACTTAAGCGGAACTTAAAAGGTTGATTTGTGAGAATTGCAGACCGTAAATTCACCATCGCTATATATTATCCAAGTATATTGAGTATTTTTACAGCAAAAAATCAAAAATCAAATCATTTCTTTAAAGTTATGTTAGGCTAACATTTAGACAAGCTAAGAATAGCAAAAGCGTTAACAGGTCTTATTTCCTACGGAAACAATATATGTGAGAGGAGTTGGCTATTTTACCTGAAAATGCTAATACTTCAGTTACGATTTTTTGTAATCGATTTGAAGATAGCAAAAAGTAAAAGTGTCTATATAGGGATTTATTTACACCTGTTAAAGTTTGTGTGGTGTGTCGCTTTGCAACTCAGCTTTCTCACAAGATATGTTGTCAACTACCTTTATTCAGTAGGGATTTTAAACTGAGTTTGTGGCAGCTTTTGACATACCTGAAAACTTTTGGTGTAGCAAATGTGGGGTAAACACTCTATAAAACAGCTTTATTATGTAGTTATAGTGCTTACTCCTTTTGCATTAATCTTCAGCGCGAGGTAAAGACATGAAAAATACCCAAGGAACAATCAACGAACTACTCAACGAGACACCCTGTGTACATAACCAAAAAAAATTGCATGGCAACAAAAAACTGTCTTGCAATAAAGCAGCACAACCAGGTGCAACTCAAGGTAATTGTCCTTTTGATGGGGCAATGGTTTCTGTGGGAGCAATTACTGATGCGGCTCATTTAGTACATGGTCCTGTTGCTTGCACTCATAACCCTTGGGCAACTCATGGTAGCCTCTCATCAGGTTCTCAATTACACCAAATTGGTTTTACTACTAACTTTGGTGAGAATAATGTTGTTTTTGGTGGTGAAAAGAAGCTGTACAAAGCTATTATCGAAGTTGTTGAACGCTACAATCCTGCGGCTGTTTTTGTCTACGCTACCTGTGTCACTGCTTTGATTGGTGATGATGTAGATAGTGTCTGTAAGATGGCTGCAAAGAAAGTTGGTATTCCAGTTATATATGTAGATGCACCTGGATTTTTAGGTAGTAAAAATTTCGGGAACCGCATCGGCAATGAAACTTTATTGCAATATGTAATCGGAACGGCTGAACCAGAATTTACCACACCATTTGATATCAATATTGTTGGTGAATACAACGTTGCTGGTGAATTGTGGAATGTTTTACCACTGTTCAAAAGATTGGGTATACGCGTTCTCTCCAAAATTACAGGTGATGCTCGCTATGAAGAAGTTTGCTATGCTCATCGTGCCAAGTTGAATGTAGTAATTTGCTCAAATGTAGCAGTGCAAATGGCACTCTCAATGCAAGAAGATTATGGGATTCCTTATATTGAAGAATCTTTCTATGGTGTGGAAAACCTCAACCATTGCTTGCGAAATGTTGCAGCAAGATTAGGCGACAAATATCTTCAAGAACGTATAGAATGCTTGATTGCAGAAGAAACCGCAGCCCTAGATATTGCCTTAGCTCCATACCGTTCTCAATTAAAAGGTAAACGGATTATTCTTGCTAGTGGTGGTGTCAAAAGTTGGTCGCTTATTTTAGCGGCCAAAGACTTGGGAATGGAAGTTATTGCTACTACTGACAAAAAGAGTACAGAAGAAGAGAAAGCCAAAATTAAGCAATTGCTTGGTGAAGATGGCATTGTTTTGGCCGATGGAACTCCCCCGACATTACTAAAGTTACTCAAGAATACAAAAGCTGATGTGTTGATTGCTGGGGCTGGTAATCAATATACAGCGCTGAAAGCACAGATTCCTTTTTTGGATATTAACCATGAACGTCATCATGCTTACGCTGGTTATGCGGGGTTAGTGGAAATGGCGCGGGAATTGTATGAAGCCGTGTATAGTCCTGTGTGGGAGCAAGTCAGAAAACCTGCTCCTTGGGATGAAAAAATTAGCTGTGGAGTATAAAAGAGCTAGTGTGTTGTCGCACAGCACAACGCACTCATCGTTTTATCCAGTAGTAGATTTACCTGTTAGAGGTTCAGCTTTCGTTAAATATTTAACTTATACAAACACAGGAGCGATCGCCTAGTTTGAGTCGTAGGCGATCGCTCTCTTTATTAATGCTATAAAATTACTATTATTAGCAATACACTAAATCTCGTAATCCATATATAAGAATTCTGTGTAAGGTGCGTTGGCGAAGCCCGTCGTAGACATCGCTGCATCAACAAGCTACTGTATATTTAGGGATTGTGTATGGAAAAGTTAGATCTAGCCAATCGTAGACATTGGATGAGAGTAAATATTATCACTAAAAGCTGAACTAATCTATCTACGGGATCTCAAACCTAAATTTGCCTTAGGCACATTTGTCTTTCCCCATTTTTGAAAGAATATGAACGAATTTATTTTATGTATAGCGAGATATCATATCATGAAGAGAAATTTCAGGTGATTCAATATCAATGGCAACTAAATTAATTGAACTAGAAGATGGCACTCTTGTGGAAGTTGAAGTTCCCCAAGAGAAAGCACAGGAAATCTCTGGAGGGTTTGCTGAACGGGTTAATTCAACCTTTGATCAAATTAAACCGTTGCTTGTTAAAGTCTGTCGTCCAATTAAAGAGACGTGGGAGGAGATTAATAAAGATATGACTATCGATCAAGTAGAAGTTGAAATTGGTCTGGCTTTTGAGTTGGAGGGTAATCTTTACATTACGAAGTCGAAGGCCGAAGCAAATTTGACAGTTAAATTAATACTAAAATCTGGTTCTCAGTCTAATGCTTTAACAAAATGATACTAGAAGAAGAGATACAAAAGTCAATTGTACTTGTTACTAGTAGTGACCCTAAAACAAATCATTTTGGGACAGGGTTCGTAATTCGTCAGACAATTAGCGTAGCTCATATTCTAACCTGTGCTCATGTTATCGACGATGTAGGTGGGGTGGAGCAGGTTATGGTTGATGGACAAAATGCAACAGTGGTTGATTCTGGTAAGGATTTGGGCTTAGATATCGCAATTTTGAGGGTTGAAACTCTATGGAATAAGCCAGCACTCCAAACTCAGGGTGATGCTCAGAAAGGTAGACCTGTAATCATTGCAGGATTTCAACTGTATGCAAAAAGCCATCTGATTAGATCGCTTCGAGGTATTTTAGGGAATCAGCAAGGATTGCAAGTTAATTCAGGTGAGCGTATTCCTGTTTGGGATCTGCAAGTTGTAGACGATTACAATCTAGAATCTGGATACAGTGGCTCTCCCATAGTGGACGAAGCGACGGGGAAAGTTTTGGGGATTGTAAGCCATAAACAGGGAGGAAGAACAGGTTTAGCTATCTCCATTGAAGCTCTTGATAAAATTTGGCGAGTATTGGATAATGACCAGCTTTATAAAGTTTTACTGAAGTTGGGATATCAAGAGCAGGTACGCACTTTTCGTAGACTAATTGAAAGACATTCTATTGCAGCTTTTCTTATTCATGGTTCTCCAGCACATGGGCAACGTTGGTTGCTAAATCGATTAATAGGCTATGTACCAAGGAGTTTACAAGGCAAAGTGGTTACTATTGGTTTAGATAGGGGTACTCGCGGGAGAGACATTGATGCGCTTTGGCGAGAGCTGGGTGGTCGAGTTGGTTTAGTGGGTGGAGGAAAGCCCGGAGCGGAAAAAATTGCCGAACGAGTTTACCAATGTTGGCACACGCAAAATGTTTTTTTGGTCTTCCATGAAGTTGATTGTACGCCAGAAGATTATCTTCGTCAGATAGTTCAAGATTTCTGGCAACCATTAGCGAAAAAAGCCCGAAATACAGTTTCCAGGAGAAATGATCCCAAACTTCTTATGTTTTTAGTGGATTATGAAGGTCGTGTAGGCAATTTAGAGGGTATTTTTTCTGAAAAATTAGATTCAAATGTGCCTGATGTTCCTGTTAAGCCTCCTAGAATCACTCTGTTATCTCATGATGATTTGATGGGCTGGATTGATACAGAGTTTAATGAACTACCGATTGAGCTTACTCATGAAGTTGATGTCATAGTACAAGAGATTCTTGGTAATAGCGAATATGGCATTCCAGAGTATGTGCTAGCAGAAATTTGTGCTCGATGTGGCTATAACTGGTATGAGGTAAAGGATCAATGGTTAAGGGCATGAGTAATCGTCCATTGCGATATGCAGGTAAAAAATTAAGGGTGAAACCAGGCGAGGTGAATGCAAATGGACAACGATTATATCCGTATATAACTAGTCCAGAAGTGATTGAAGCCGTTAATCTAGCAATTCAGTTAGAACGACCGTTGCTACTTAAAGGAGAGCCTGGTTGTGGTAAAACACGTCTAGCCCTTGCTGTAGCTCATGAGTTGCAGTTGCCTTTTGAAGCTTGGTATGTCAAATCAAATAGCCGAGCACGAGATGGACTATATATTTATGACGCAATCAGTCGCTTACGAGATGCTCAACTGGTTAACTCTAGGCAAATTATAAAGCAGGAAGATGTTGAACGTGTTCAAGATCCTACTACCTATGTAAAACTACAGCCGTTAGGTCGTGCTTTCAATAACAAGCAAAGAACAGTGGTGTTAATTGATGAAATTGATAAAGCTGATATTGATTTCCCAAATGATTTGTTGCTAGAGCTTGATGAGTTACGATTTGTCATTGAGGAAACTGGGCAAAAATTTATAGCTAAGGCTCCACCGATTATTTTTATAACAAGCAATGATGAAAAAGAACTGCCTGATGCTTTCCTGAGAAGATGCATATTTCATTATGTAGAGTTTCCTTCTGAAAAACGACTGATAGAAATTATCAATGCTCATTTTAATAATCCATCGCGTCAATTAGTTAATGCAGCCATAAATCGCTTTATAAAGTTACGCAAAGAGATGGATAAATATAAACGAGATTCGGGAAAGAAAGTAAGTACCAGCGAGTTAATCGATTGGTTTCGTGTTTTGAATAGCGATCCTGAAGATGAAGTTTTAGCAAGACTGAATGGGCAGCTTCCTTATGCTGGAGTATTGCTAAAAAGCTGGGATGACCATATCCGTTACTTGAAGCATAGTGATAATCGTGAATAACCTACCACTTCTAAATCTCTTCATTAGGTTACGTGAAGAAGCAGGATTGCCACTGGGTATAGATGACTACTTATCTTTGATACGGGCTTTGCAACTAGGTTTCGGTATATCAAACTTGAATGCTCTTGCACAACTTTGTCGGTCATTGTGGATTCGTTCAGAAGCTGAGGAAAGGATTTTTAATGCTTACTTTGAGCAAATGATTGACACTATAAAGTTTAAACCGAAGGACTCTTTTTTACTTAGACAATTACTTCAAAGAGTTATCTCTCAGGAAAAACCTTTATATGAAGACAATGTTTTAGTTCAAGACCATCTAAAAATTCTTAGCTCTCGTGAACGCAATATTTTGAGTATGTTAAATGGATTAGATGATGGGCGTAAGAAAACTCCAAGCGAAGTAGGAAAAAGATTAAATCTTAGCTATCAACAAATTATTGAAATTGAGACTGAAGCGATGCAAAAATTAAATCGCCTCAATCTATTATTAGCTACTGAGAATCAAAAGTTAGCTGTTATGCGGTCTGCGTTAAGAGTTGTTGATGATGTACAACTAAATAAGTTAGTTCAGGATTCTTTTACTGGTGGAGATGAAGAAGTTCCATATGGTCAATTGTCAAAATCAATAGAATATTTTCCTGTCACTCGCAGACAGATGATTCAAACTTGGCGGTATCTTCGACGACCTGTTAGGCAAGGAACGTCTGCTGAGTTAGATATCGAAGCCACAATTAACCAGATTGGATTACAAGGAATGTTTTTAGAGCCAGTACTAGTACCTTATCGTATTAACCGTGCTGAATTACTTTTATTAGTTGATCGTGACGGTTCTATGGTTCCGTTTCATGAATTGTCACGTCGATTAGCTCAAACAGCTTCTCAAGAAGGACGTTTGGGTAAAATCAATATCTATTATTTTCGTAACTGTCCTTCTGATTTTATTTATCGTGATCCTTATCTTTTGGAAGCTGAAACGCTCAAGAATGTTTTCTCGAATTTACAATCTGAGCGTTCAACTGTACTAATCTTTAGCGACGGTGGTGCTGCTCGCGGCAATTATAACCGAGACCGTATCCAACTAACTAAACAGTTTCTGGACGAACTGAGGCGATATACTCACAGTATTGCATGGCTGAATCCAATGCCTCGGTTTCGTTGGGGTGGTACATCTGCTAATCAGATTGAACGAATGATACCGATGTTCGAGTTCAATCGTCGTGGGCTACAAAGTGCAGTTAGCCTTTTATCCAAGCGTTCTAAAACAACGAAAGTTATATAGGATGAGTAAAATGAACTCATATCTGTGTTTGCTGTGTTGGAGATGGACTCTCAAGAGGCTAATAAATATATTGAAGCTTTTGAAAAGCGGTTTGGAGAGCCGCATCTTTATTTAGCGTATCATGCCGCCTTTCCGATAGAGCTTGTACCGGATCTTGCCTACTGTCTTTGGCATCGTTTTCAGTGCGATATTCATGGTCGGATGCTAGGAAGTCACTGGACAGCTGTATCAGATTTACTTCTGTATCTCTGTGATGAGGTTGGTCATGAACTATACAGAATGCCAAGAGCTGTTAGAATTCAACTACTCAAAAAACTTCAATTTAATACTAACTTCGGTGAACAACGGATTAGGGAATTGCATGATTTTTTGCTTCTCTATGTACAAAATAACCTTCAGAATGATGATCCTGATGTAAAAGATTTTGCTCAGGCTCAACGTTTAACAGCATTAGCTTACGTTTATCCAGATAATGCAACCAGCGAACTTGCCATAGCATTTAAAAGAGCATTTAAGCAAGATACCTCAGAATTGTTTCGCATCGCTTCAATTACGAAGACTTTAGCGGAACCTTTAACCGAAACTTTGGAATCTCGAACTTTGCTAACCTATGCCCAAAGTCTAGAAAAACTCGCTCATGACGATATTGAAGGAGCAGCAAATCAACTTCGTGGATTTATTGAACAAGATAACCGAGTACAAGTTGCTGGAATCAGATTAAATATTCCATTAGAAATTCTTCAATTTCTCGATAAATCACGGGGTAATACACCAGCTTCGGATAATCCATCAGCGGCAGACACTCCACCAAATGATGATGTACTTAGTTCATTTACTCAACGCAAAGAACCGGGACATTTCAGTGTACTACGTACCAAAATGACTGACGGTGAAATCCTTAAGACTACTCTTCGTGATTTGGGCATAACTGTCAAGATTGAAGCTGATGTCCGAGGCTACAATGGTCAACGAGTTCGTACAGATATCGTTGCTGTACTTGAAGGGGAATATGATTTAGGCTGGGGGCGTCATTCAGATGGTAGCTTTGACTTGATAGGTGATCTTTGGGGTATTGCAAAGAAGTATAATCAAACTGAACTAATTAATTCAATTAACCAAAAGTATCGTGTTATTAAAACACTAGCGGAAGCAAAACATTCAATTTTATACTCTTCATTAACGCAGAAAATAAAATGCCCCCGATGTGATTCCACACAAACTATTAGATATGGCTATCAGCATGGAAAACAGAGTTACAAATGTAGTAGCTGCGGTACTCAGTTCACAGAACCCTAATTTTCTAATGATTGTTTGTATGAATTGTATATTTCTGTAACTCTCAGTACGACAGAGAACTTTATTTGCTCGACTTTTGCGATCGCACCACCATCACACCGATCAAAACTAGTCATCACAGCGCAAAAATATAGATAAAGTCGAATTTAGTTAGCAAAATGGCATTTGACTTACTCAAAATGAGCTTTTACTTACTCATTTTGGTGTTTTCCGCAAGCAAAAGAAGCTTTTACTTTCTCAAAATGAGCTTTTGCTTTCTCATTTTGGTGTTTTCCGCAAGCAAAAGCAGCTTTTACTTACTCATTTTGGTGTTTTCCGCAAGCAAAAGCAGCTTTTACTTTCTCAAACCCCAGTTTGCTTTCTCATTTCAGTATTTCGCACATTCATGACAAATATCGCGCTTGTAGCAAAAATCATTGCAGATTTGCCAGAATTCTCTCAGGCTGATCTATACGTAAGCCTTTTAAGGTAAAGAATATTAACCGTACTCTATTAGAAGGTGTAGATCATGGCTCGGAGAAAAAGAACTTCTTTAGTGCTAGAAAAAGCAGTGCGTCGTGCAGCTAGCATCAACTCAATCAATCCAAGTTTAGATTTAGGCAATGGACTTACTTTACCTGCCTTTTCTACGCTGATCGAAACGATGCGAACTAGAGAAAATGCATATAACAGTGCCCTTTCCAGCTTGGATAAATTGTATCGTGAAATGCTGGAAACAGAAGACGAGTTGGGAGATATGACAGAACACATGCTAATGGCAGTGGGAACTCGATATGGCAAAAGCAGTGTAGAGTACGGTATGGCGGGAGGAGTTCCTAAAAATCAGCGTCGTAAGGGACTGCGAGGGGAGTCGCCAACTCTCAATGATGAGCAACCGTCATTCATTGCTACTGTGGAGAGCAAGAATGGAAACAAACCAGCAGCGACAACTTAATATGTGCTATTCTACGCAAAATTTTTTCAAGCAAAAATGATTGCATAGACGCATTCACAAAGCGTATCGTAGACATTGCTCTCCGAAAAAGAGACGTAGCAGTGCTACGTCTCTACTGTAACTAAATTTCCATTAGGTACACTTTTATAGAGACTTGATCCGTTCTATGCCACCCCATATTTCAAAAAACCGTTTAGTTTCAGCTTCTATCTCTGAAATTGTTCTTGTCTGTCCATTCCCAGAACCTGGAAAAACAATATAAACGATATCCTTGGGAATTCCTCGCCTGACTCTTGAGCGTACTAATGGATCGTTTCCAACAGCCTGAGACAAAGCTATTGAACCCTCTCCAATCTGGTTTTTAGGTCCAACATCAGCATAAATTGCAAAAGCGACTTTTTCATTGTTAGTGTTGTAAACAACTGCAAAATCACCTAATTTAACACCTGTAACTTTTCTAAAATCACTATTTCCCGGAAGAACAATATACGGAATCTTTGTTGAATCAATATAGCGACGTGGATCTTGTTTAACAAATCCAGAGTCGAATAATGCAGTCGTAGAAATATAGTATCCAGGATATGGATCGGTACTGCCTTGAATAAATGGATTGCCGTTTTTATCTACAGCTAGTGCCCACCAGTTATCTGAATACCCAGCATTTGCCAAAAAATCAATCCCTGTATCTGCGGGGTGATAAGCATTAGGCGCACCATCAGCATTAATGCTCATACCTGCTTCATAGAAAAATGCAGATTCTCCATTTGCCTGGAGAATGGGAATTTCACCAATTTTCAGAACAGTCTTGATAGAAAGTTTTGTGACTGGACTCAGGAATTTTTGAGCTACAAAACCTTCTAAAGTTTTTCCTTCAAGAATAGTTGCAACCTTCCACCACTTGTCATTATCCGAGTTTTTAATTTTAGATACAATATATCCTTTTGGAAGAGTTGCTATTTGATTAGCTTCGTCAACAATCGGTGCTGAACGTATATTCAAACTATCTGAGATTACTTGAAATTGCTGCATAAATTACTCCAAGTTTAAAAGTTGAACTCATGAAAATACATTAAGAAAACAAAATTTTGTGCTGATGCTATTAGCTAATATCTAGAACATCTCAAACTCTGATTTTTTTGTGTGGTGCCAGCTGCTATAACAGGGAGTTAGTCAGTTGGGCAGGCAATACCTAATTTCCCTGGAAGGAAGCAAGGCGAATACAGGAGAAGGAACCCCCGCAATGCACCCTAAGTCTAAATGTCACTTACTAAATCGCTGAATTTAGATCCCCGACTTCTGGCAGACACCCGGAGGGTAGAAGTTGGGGTTCTGGGCAGCAATTTTTGCTTAAGAAAGTACCATTCCACCCTAAAGCCGCCTTTGACTTGACAAAAAAATTTAAACAAATGTGAGTATGCGAACATCTTGGGAACTATAGAAGCAAATCAAATTAGCAGAACTTTCAGCTTCCAGCAATGAAGACTCCCTATCTCAGCAAAGCTAAGGCGTTCCCATTACAGATTGTTCTTATTGTTCCCTTCCTTATCCAAATTTTTGCAGCGGTCAGCTTAGTGGGTTATTTGTCTTTTAAAAATGGACAAAGAGCAGTTAACGACCTAGCCGAACAGTTGATAGATCGCACCAGCGATGTAGTGGATGAACACCTGAAGTCTTATCTTTCCATTCCACAAACCCTTAATCAGATCAACGCAGATGCCATCTGCAGGGGAATATTAGATGTGGGCGTAGGCAAAGCCAGCCGTAGGCATCGCCAAACCCTTGGCAAGTATTTCTGGGATCAGATGCAGGCTTATGACCTGACTTATATTGGTATTGGACTAACAACGGGTGAGGGGCTGGGAGCCGCTCGTTATGATGGCAAAACTATTACCATTGATGATTGGACTGCCAAGCTTCCCAATAATACTTCCACTTATGCCACAGATAATCAAGGTAATCGAACTCAAATAAATACTCGATGGACTTGGAACAATTTTACTGAATCTTGGTATACCCAACCCATCGCTGCTGGTAAACCTATTTGGGCAAAGATTGTGACTGCAAATTTTCCAACGGGGCCTTACATCAGCGCCTCTGCTAGTCGTCCGATTTATGATTCGCAAAATCGCTTATTAGGAATGATTGCAACAGACATTCACCTACTAAAACTCAGCGATTTTTTACGCAGTTTGAATATTAGTCAGTCTGGGCAGGTGTTCCTTTTGGAGCGGGATGGCACATTAATTGCCAGTTCCGGTACAGAGAAGCCTTTCGTATTTGTCAATCAAGAGATCCGGCGATTGCAAGCGATCGACAGTTCTGACCCAATAATACAGAACATTGCTAGACACCTCCAAATCTCCGGCTTTGGCTCTATCACCCAAGATACAAATTTTCAACTTGAGGTGGAAGGAAAACGACATTTTGTCAATGTTGTACCTTGGCGTGACAAATATGGTTTGAATTGGCTAATGGTAGTGAGTGTGCCAGAAAACACATTCATGGCCCAAATTAACACCAACACGCGCACCACGATCGCCCTTTGTTTGGGTGCATTAGTCGTTGCCTCAGTGATGGGCGTGTTTACCTCTCATTGGATTGTGCGCCCAATTCTCCGCCTAAATTGGGCAAGTGAGGCAATGGCATCTGGCAATTTAAATCAGACAGTACAAACTAGCAGTATTCGAGAACTTAATACCCTATCTAATTCTTTCAACCACATGGCAGGGCAATTGCATGAATCTTTTACTGCTTTAGAGAAAAGCAAAGAAGAACTAGAAGAACGGGTAGAAGAACGCACTACTGAACTTAAAAATGCATTAGGGGAATTACAGCGCACTCAATCTCAAATTATTCAAAGTGAAAAAATGTCTAGTCTGGGACAACTAGTGGCTGGAGTCGCACACGAAATTAATAATCCAGTCAATTTTATTCATGGCAATCTCGCCCATGTGCAGGAATATACCCAGGATTTATTAGCACTTATGCAGTTGTATCAGCAATATAATCCCTACCCTGCTGCTGAAATTCAAACCGTTGCCGAAGACATCGATCTGGAGTTTTTGCAAGAAGACTTGCCAAAAATGTTGTCTTCTATGAGAGTAGGCACCGATCGCATTCGTCAAATTGTACTGTCGCTGCGGAATTTCTCTCGCATTGACGAAGCGGAATTTAAACGTGTTGATATTCATGAAGGCATCGATAGTACTTTGATGATTTTGCAGCACCGCCTCAAAGCTAAACCAGAACAACCTGAAATTGAGGTGATTAAAGACTACGGCACTGTATCCCTAGTAGAATGCTATGCTGGACAACTCAATCAGGTATTTATGAATATTTTAGTAAATGCGATTGATGCGTTAGAAGAAAATAATACTAAGCTTGCCTATCAGGGTATTGAGAACAATCCTAGTAGAATTAAGATTCGCACATCGGTAGTTAATTCAACGTGGTTGGAAGTGGCGATCGCTGATAACGGAGTTGGTATTTCTAAAGAATTTCAGCAACGAATATTCGATCCCTTTTTCACCACCAAACCCATTGGTAAAGGAACCGGAATGGGTATGTCCATCAGCTATCAAATCGTCACAGAAAAACATGGCGGTAAACTGGAGTGCTTTTCAACCCCTGGAAAAGGAACCGAGTTTATCATTCAGATTCCTCTGCGGCTAAAGGTTCATGGAGTGGTTTAACTTAATACTAATTTGGAATTCCTATATTATCTAGCTATTATTACGGTAGTCAGTTATTTTTGAACCTTATATTATACATACAAATAATGAGTAAAAATCAGTAGTTATATTTGTTAAGGAACCTATGCAGATAAATCAGGTGATTGAAACCTACGATCAAGGTGCAGTGAATTATGACGCAATTATGAAGCGTTACTGGCACATTGAGCGCGAACCTCTAATTGCTTCTTTGCAGTTGAAGCCAGGACAAACCGTACTAGATGCTGCGGTAGGAACAGGTCTTAATCTTTCAACCTACCCTGAAGCCGTGCATGTCGTCGGTGTTGATCTTTCTGAGAAGATGATGGATGAAGCACGTAAAAAACCCGTATCCGCAGACATCACCTTTCAGGTATCGAATATGTGCAAACTTGATTTTCCTGATAATAGCTTTGATGCAGCAGCGTCGGGATTTACTCTCTGTGTTGTTGATGATCCAGTTCTTGCTCTTAAGGAAATTCTACGAGTTACCAAGCCTGGTGCATTTATTGCCATTCTCGATTACTGCAAATCGCAAGATCCAGAGATTCAGAAATGGCAAGAGTTGATATCTGATGCAGCTTCACAGCTAGGTTTCCCGACTGGCAAGATCAAGTGGGATGCATTGATGGATTATGACGAATTGATTTACAACAGCAAGCTTCCTATTGAAGTGCTTACAGACGATCGCATAGAAAGTCAAAACCCGTTTTTATGTGGTTGTCAATTATTGCTTAAAAACTCAAAAGCTTAAAGGCGACAGTATCGCACTCTTGTCCAATGAGTGCGATATCTACGACAAGCCGGATCACAAGTGATTTTGAAACAGTTCTAAAACATGTTGCCAAGCATCAGGAGCCGCTTCTGGGTTATAACTTGGGTGCTGGGCTAAAAATGGGTATTGGTCTTCAAAGAATCCAGCGAAAAATCCGTGTCCAGCGTCGTATCGAAATACACGATGATTGATTTGATGTTTCTTTAATTCTGCTTCAATTTGCTCGTTTTCTTCCTGAGAAACTAATGCATCTCTTGTACCAAAAAATGCATAAATAATACCTTTAATTTCTGAGGTGCGATTAATGGTTGGAGTGTCTTCACCATAACTAGCAGTGGTAATTCCACCACCGTAGAACGAAGCTGTTGCTTTGATATCGGGTAAAGTTGCAGCCATATAAGCAACATGACCGCCAAAACAGAAACCAATCACACCAATTGCATTATTTTTGACATTGGGTAAAGTTTTGAGGTAAGTAATAGTAGCTTGAATATCGCTGAATATCTCTTGATATTTTACTTGTTGATAGTATTCCAATCCCAACCGATAGGCTTCTGGACTGTAGCCAACATCTTCTGGGCTAAAGTCTGCCTCAAAACCGGGAGCAATACGTTGATACATCGCTGGAGCGATTGCTACATAACCTTGTTTGGCGATTAGCTCGGTGATATCTTTAATATTACTGTTGATTCCAAAAATTTCTGGAAAAACTATAACCGCCTCAAAGTTTCCCTTTTGTGCTGGTTGAGCTAAGTAAGCATCGATTTCTAAGTCATTATTAGGTACTTTGACATAGCAAGTGTTGATTTCGATGTTTGTTGTTTCTAGCATCTTTGTTTCGGCTAATTTTATACCAACTTATCTATTTTGACTGTTTTTCGACACAGATGGGCGATATTTAAGACGAGCGGAAACACCAGAAGTATTGCTCTGCTTGATAAAGGGAAATCACTTACTCTCAACTATGACTTCACTGCTGTGAGCAGATCAGATGAATTTCTAACTTTTGAATAGATGCCATCTCAAACTTCTGGAAGATCCCAAGGGTTTTTGATTTGTGCGATTTTACATAAAGTAAGCATAAAAACTCAAAACTAATAAGCACAAGAAAAAACAATGCCCGATGAAAGTTTTAGAACAAACGTTCCAGAAATTGACCCAACAGAAATTGAAGATGATCGAGCTGCGATCGCCGACGAACATCGCTCGTTTCTAGAAAAAGTCCAGGTCAAAGCCGGATTTGCAGATCCCTATGATGCAAGAGATTTTACCGAAGTTGTGTTTCGCGTGATGCGCGACGTGATGACCACAGAAGCCAGCGATCGCGTTGAGGCAGAACTGCATACAGAGGCTATACCTACTGATGAGAAAGCACTCCAGTTTGAAGTGTCCGATCTCTGGAAAGACACCAATCCAATTGTGGGATTTTTGAGCCGGGTTCGTCCACCCTGGAAAGGCCCAGGTATTTTCAATATTGATTCTGATCGCTTCCTGTTCCGAGTTGCTAATGAAAGCGGAATGCCGCGATCAGTAGATCGAGAGCAAGCGGTTAAAGCAGTGTTTTCTGCCACCAAAGACGAGCTTTCCGAAGAGCGAATTCAGGAAATTGCTAGCTGGCTACCTGACTATGTACGTCAGCTTTGGGAGCAGGCTTAATTAGAAGGCTAAAAAAGTCAAGTCTGTTTGTGAGTAGCGATCGCAAACAGGTTTTCTATATAATAGGTTTACTGATTCACAGCCAATCACTCCACAAGCTTCACTATTTGGTTCACCACTGGGCGTGGTTTGCGGCGATAATCTGACTTGCGTGTTCTAGATTTTTTGTTTGGATGGTTAAAAACAGTTGATAGATGCGTTGCCTTTGGCGTAGTTCGCCACAGGCATGGTATTGCAGTATGATATTACCTCACAAGCAAATCTGTGACAAAATAATATTGTTGTCTTATAGCCAATGTGATCGCCTAAGACCTATGATTTCTACCATCTCGCGCCGCTACAGCTTGGATGAATATCGTGCGATCAAAGAAAAAGCCGAAGGACGCAGCGAATATCGAGATGGAGAAATTGTATCCATGCCTGGAGGAACCCTCAAACACAGCCGTATCGGTCGGAACATTCTGACCTATTTTAGTACTGTGATGTGTGATACTCAATTCGAGCCAATTAACAGTGATTTACGGCTGTGAATTCATAAATATCGACGTGGGGTATATCCAGATGTAATGGTTTTTGATGGCGAACCTCAGCTAAATGCTGAACGTTTAGATGAAGTTTTGAATCCAACGCTGATTGCTGAAGTTTTATCTCCTTCCACCACAGATTATGACCAACTCAGTAAATTTCGGATGTATCGCTCAATTCAGAGTTTTGGCGAATATTTATTAGTCGAACAGGATGAACCTTTTGTGGAACGCTATGGTTTTTGATGGCGAACCTCAGCTAAATGCTGAACGTTTAGATGAAGTTTTGAATCCAACGCTGATTGCTGAAGTTTTATCTCCTTCCACCAC
>NZ_JBALDD010000093.1:0-25931 GCF_036917555.1 Nostoc sp.
TGATACCCTTTGGGAATCTGTTGGCTGGAACTTTGGCAGATAATTTTGGTGCGACTAATGCCTTGATTGTCTGTGGCAGTCTAAATATCTTAGGTGCGCTATGGTTCTATACACAAATGCCAGATGTGAGCCGTTGGATTGATTCTTAATCTTATAGTCATTAACTCCGGCAACTCGATTGGTATATAGTATTTAAATCCTAGCTGTTGCAAAGTAATGCTCATAGCTTTGCAATATTCTAGGCAGATCAAGTGTACGAGAAAAGTGCAAAGCCTCTGGTAACAACATTCTACTGATTCATTAACAACTAGCTAACACTACAACTTCTGAGGACGCACCGATGAAGCCAATTGCACCTCCCAACTGGCTGTAGAAATGTCACAACGTTATTAAGTATCCCAACAAAAGTAGAGCAGACAGTATGATCAAATATGTAAATCTTGGCAAAACTGGACTCAAAGTATCGCGTGTCACCCTCGGCACGATGACTTATGGCTCCCGTAAATTGCGCCAATGGGTATTAGAAGAAGAAGAAAGTCGCCCATTTATAAAACTGGCTTTGGAATTGGGGATTAACTTCTTTGATACCGCTGATGTTTATTCCTTGGGCGTTAGTGAAGAAATTGTCGGGCGAGCGCTCAAAGACTTTGCAAACAGAGATCAGGTTATTATTGCTACCAAAGTACATGGTAAAGTCGGTGATGGACCAAATGATCGAGGACTATCTCGCAAACATATTTTTGATAGCATTGATGCTTCTTTGCGGCGACTACAGAGCGATTATGTAGACTTATACCAAATTCACCGTTGGGACTATGAGACACCAATCGAAGAAACCCTAGAAGCACTTCACGATCTTGTGAAAGCAGGTAAAGTGCGTTACCTGGGAATTTCTAGTGTTTACGCATGGCAGTTTGCTAAAGCCCTTTATACAGCAGACATTCACGGCTGGACTCGCTTTGTATCAATTCAAAATCACTACAATTTAGTCTATCGAGAAGAAGAACGAGAAGTCATACCTCTAGCCCGAGATCAAGGGATTGGTATTATTCCTTGGAGTCCCCTGGCGCGTGGTTTTTTGTCAGGGAATCGCAGTAAGTCAGACTATGGCCAAACACTACGTGCAAAAACTGACGAATTCGCTCACAAACTCTACTATCAAGATTCAGATTTTCAAGTAGTTGAGCGCATAGTTGAATTAGCTACAAAACGAGAGGTTAAACCCACACAAATTGCCCTAGCTTGGCTATTGCATCAACCAGGTGTAACATCTCCCATAATAGGCGCTAGCAAGATCGAACATCTCAAAGAGGCTGTTGAGGCGGTGGATTTAGAACTGTCTGATCAAGAGCGCAAATTCCTAGAAGAACCCTATACACCCCATCCCATTTTAGGGCATGAGTACCCTTTTGGAAATCGCCCATAGAGCAACTAAGTACTTGACCAATCCTTGCATTGCGATGTGCAGCGTCGTTTTTCCGTCTTTTTCAGCCAGGGTAAGCATATTCAGGTAGTCGCTGTTGGGAACTGGTTCGTAGTATTCGGTAGCAATCAATGGTTGCTGCGGCACAATTTCACCGCACTCTCCTGAAAATGCGTGTTCAGTGTCGTTACCGGAGTCATGCAAGACATAGCGCCAAGTGCCACCCACGCGCAGGTCAATTTTGCAAACGATCATTGTCATACTGCTGCAACCCCCAAATCAGCGTTTAACCTGTTCGGGCTGAGTCCATGCCTCGAAGACGAGTTTACATGGGGCATTCAAGACGCGAGTTACGACGCTTTCCCTAATCGATGGCAATGTCAATCGCAACCTATGAGCGATCGCGTTTTTTCCTCTGCTTGCAATTGTTGTAGATACTCATCCAGGCGATTAAAACTCTGCTCCCAGAATTCAAATTTCAAAATAAATTCCACGTTTTAATCCGGTTAGTCGATAGATTTAATGTATATTTAAATTAATAAGGCTATGATGGCTTAAATCTAAGGTGCTATAAGCGTTAAATAAGATACCTATAAAAGTATTAGTAAAAAATTAAATTCCTTAGTTAAATCATCAAACAGAAAACAAGGTACAGAGAGACAATGTACCTAATTATTCTGTTTAATTATCTAATAATATTTGGTTTAAAAATATAACAATAGTTGTTTATCTAAATATTAGTATAACTAATATTTAGATAAGCTAAAATTAGCAAAAAAATTATAGTGGTTCTCATTTTAGTGAGTTACATCTCGTTGAGGAGAGGGACTAGAGGTTAGAAGCTAAGATGTACCTCATGCAATTAAGGATTGCTATAACAGGCTTTCTAAAAATACAGAATGCGTCAGAATAGTTGCTTGTTTTATCTGAAACACTAGTGAATCAATTGCTATTTTTTGCAATTTTCCCAATAAATCAGTCCCAATAAACTTCCTCTAACACGATCTATCACGAGGAGTGGATAATAGTGAGAAAAATTGGTAATTAAAAATAATAGAACAATGGAGATAGAGAGAATAACACTCTTAACTCCTCATTTGTGGCTGTTTTGTATTCATCTTCAACAGGAGAAAAAACATGAAGAATACTCAAGAACCTACACCAGTTTTATTTTTTAGCTTTAACTGAACCGTATTGCTTCAACTGGAGAAAAAATATGAAGACTACTCAAGTAACAATTAACGAAGCACTCAGTGAAACAGTTTGCAAATCTAACCAGAAAAAACTCACTTGCATAAAATCACTACAACCAGGTTCAACCCAAGGAAATTGTCCTTTTGACGGAGCGATAGTTTCTGTCGGAGCTATTATTGATGCTGTTCATTTAGTACATGGTCTGTTTCTTGTATTCATAATCCTTGGGCAACTCATGGTAGCCTCTCATCAGGTTCTGAATTATATCAGACAGCTTTTACTACTGACTTTAGTGAGGGTAATATCGTTTTTAGTGGGGAAAAGAAACTGTACAAAGCTATTGTGGATGTTGCTGACCGCTATCATCCTGCCGCTATTTTTGTTTACGTTACTTGTCTGTCTGCTTTGATTGGTGATGATATTGATAGTGTCTGTAAACTCGCTACACAAAAAATTAATATTCCAGTTATCTATGTCAGGACTTACGCAACTGTCACAAACAATGGCGCGGTGTAGCCGCGCCGTGCGCCAAATAATTAGGCAAGAAACATGGGAACAGCCGGACGTTTTAGTTGCTGAACGTGGAGGATTTGATAACAATCCATGCTTAATTTAATAGATTGTTTGACCAGTTGTATAAGCTAAATCTTTGAGCCTAAGCCAGACTAAAATAGTGCAGGTGATATAATTTCTTTGAATACGAGCCTTACAGCATTGACAGGATTCAACTTGCAATCGTTCCTTACACACTTGTTGTACAACTACGTTGAATCTTGAGATAAATCGTTCGTGGCGATAAAATCCGTTCTGTCGGTGGAGACAGTTACCCGGAACAGTTTCACTTTTTTAGCTTGAGGAAACTTTTTTATTTTAACTATTTTACCTACTTTTAACTCCTGCTCATTCCCAGATAACAATTCAATTTTTGTATAATCTTCTTGACCTACTGTATTATCAACAAGGCGATTACGTTTGAGAAGACAATAATAGTATTTCCCTAGACTATCAATGTATAACATCAATTTATTTGTTGCATACCAAGTGTCCATCAAGACAGCTTGAAATGGTAAAACCTTATGATAAACAGGGTTTTGCAGCATCTCCATCACATGAACTATCTTTGTTTTTCCATCTCTGTCTGGGTGATAAATACGATAATCAACTACCCAAAACTTTCCCATCTCCTGATTGACATATATACAATTGATTAACCCAATTCCTTGAATAACTCTATGCTCGTTACCACTATACTGCCGTTTAGTTGTTTCTATTGCTATGGCATATCGTTTATCAATTACTGTGTCATCCAAAACTAGATATGCGTGATTACTCACTTGAATGATATCTTTAACATTATCCCAAAGCAAACGTGGTGTTAGCAAATCATTCTTGAGATAACGATTAATTTTATCATGACTAATCTGCTCGCTTATGCTCTGCCAAAAAAGTGAAGAGTATAATTAATCTGACTACTTAATAGGTACTGGCAATAGTTAAGTTTAGTAAATCGCATAAATTACAGAATTTATTTTATGCATCCTCAACTAATTTTCTCATATTTGAAGAATACTTAACACAGCTGATTACTGTTAATAATTTCCGCAATACCATCTGGGTACGTCAATTTTATATAGTACTTAAGTACTATAAAAGAGCGATCGCTCTGTGCCTAGTTGCGTAAGTCCTGTTATTAATCACTTTTAATTATCAATTTAACAAACAAAAATATCTGTTTCTATTAATGAAACTTCCTAGAATATTTGGGGGTGAAATCAACCAAACAGCAATTAGGTTGAGTTTCGCTTCAACAGATAAGACAAAAGTCAGGTTGCTAAACCTTTACTATAGTCAAAATAGCCTGTATTAATACTTCTAGCTCAATTGGTTTAGAAATATGCTGTTGAAATCCGGCAGCTAGTGCTTGTTGTTGATTAATTTCTCCCGCATAAGCAGTCAGAGCAATCGCGGGAATTTCTCCGCCTTGATCGGGTGACTGTTTTCTAATTTGACGAATTAGTGTGTACCCATCCATATCGGGCATACCAATATCACTAATTAACAAATCAAATTTTGCTTGCTCCAAATGGCTGAAAGCTTCACTTGCTGAGTCTGCTTCAGTTACTTGTGCCCCGTACTGTTCTAGCACGAAGGCAATGAACTCCCGCGAATCTTTGTCATCGTCTACAAGCAGCGTTTGCAATCCATTGAGATTGAAATCTGAGCGATCGCGATCGGCAGTATTAACTTGATTCAATTTTGAAGCAGCGATGAGTGGAAGTTTGACTGTAAACACTGCTCCTTGCCCTTCTCCAGGACTCGCTGCCTGAACGGTTCCACCGTGTAATTCAACCAAATGACGCACGATCGCTAACCCTAACCCCAACCCGCCAAATTTTCGCGTCGTTGTCCCATCGGCTTGGCGGAAGTAGTCAAAGACGTAGGGCAAAAAGTCACTAGAGATACCCCGACCAGTGTCGCTGACAGTGATTTGAGTGTATTCTGCAGCATGAGTATCTACTTCATCCTTGATACTTTCTAACCGCACCTCGACTCGACCACCCTGTGAGGTAAATTTAATCGCGTTGGCAAGTAGATTCCAAACAACTTGTTGCAGGCGACCAGAATCACCCAACACTTGCCCAACGTTCGGTTCAAATATTGTTTGAATCTGAATGGATTTAGCTTCAGCAGCGAGCCGCACGGTTTCAAGGGCAGCTTTGATGGTAAAAGTTAGACCAACTGGAACTGTGTTCAAACTCAACTTGCCTTGGAGAATGCGCGACACATCGAGCAGGTCTTCGATTAGTTGTGCTTGCAGTTTAGCGTTGCGCTCGATCGTTTCGAGGGCGTACTGAGTTTTGGCTGCATCCTGGTGGCTCGTTTGCAGAATTCTTGCCCAACCCAGAATCGGATTCAGGGGCGATCGCAATTCATGAGACAGCACTGCCAAAAACTCATCTTTGATTCGATTAGCTTGCTGCGCTTGTTCAGTTTGTTGCTGCAAAGAGACCATCAGCCGATTCAGGCGATCGTTCTGCTCTTGCAGCAAGGCTTCTGCTCGCTTACGTTCGGTAATATCGGACAGGGTGAAAACGGCGCCTGTGAGAGTCCCATGCCCATCAAATACCGGGTCGATTGTTTTGGCAAACCACCGTCCTTTCGATTGAAATTCTAGAACTTGCCGTTGGTGAGTTTCTTTTGCCCGGCGAAAGCAAGCGCCATCGCCGATTCCCAATTCTGCGCCCATCAATTCATGGTGGGCATAACCTAAGATTTCGTGGTAGGGCTTGCCAAAAAGCTGCATCATGGCTCGATTACAGCGCAGAATTAGACCTTCCCGGTCTACCAGAGATACGCCGTCGTTGATCGAGTCAAAGGTGGTTTGCCACTCCCGCGCTGAGGACAAAGCAGCTTCCTCCGCCCGGCGAATTCGCAGCAGCGATCGCATGGTGGCAAGCAGTTCAATAGGTTCAACGGGTTGTGCTAAATAGGCATCAGCACCACTGTCCAAGCCTTCTGCTTTATCCTGGCTTTGGACAAAACTTGCAGAAAGGTGTAGCACAGGGATAAAAGCCGTTTCGGGGTTTGCCTTGATTTGGCGACAGACTTCAAACCCACTGATATCTGGTAGTTGGACATCTAAAATTACTAAGTCAGGTTGAAAGTTAGCAACGGCTTCTAATCCTGCCGCTCCGGTTGCCGCTTCCACGACACTAAAACCTGCATTTTGCAAAATACGGGTAACAACGTAACGATTGGCTTCGTTATCGTCAATATGCAGGATCGTAACCCGTGGCTCAGACATGACTTTCCCCTTAAACCTCTAGAACAAGTCCGGCTTTGACAAGCGCATCTTGAAGTTGGGCGATCGCCGTTCTTTGAGAGCCTGTTTCTTTGGAAACAATGGCGATGCTTTGTGCTGCTAACTGGCTCTGCACTTCTGCATCAAGTTGGGCAGATGAGTAGATGATTACAGGAATTGACTGAGTGACGGAATTGTTCTTAAGCTGCTTGAGTACATCAAATCCACTGATCTCTGGCATCTCCAAGTCAAGCACGATCGCGGTTGGCTGCTCCCGTTTTGCCAAATTTAATCCTTCCTGTCCGTTCGCAGCTTCTAAAATACTCAACGGTGTATTTATCAACAACTGTTTTACAAGATACCGATAGGCGGGGTCATCGTCAATTAACAAGATTTTTTGAGACTTGTTCTGAGTAATTAGCGTATTGAGTTTGTTCAACAGGGGCAATCTGTCTACCGGCTTAATTAGAAAACCGTCTGCTCCTAGCGCCAGTGCTTGTTTCTCGTTATCAACGATGGTAATAACAAGTACAGGGATAGTGCGAGTCGTTTCATCGGCTTTAATTTCTCGTAAGAACGTCCAGCCGTTTTGCCCCTCCAGCAGAATATCTAGCATAATCGCCGCCGGTCGAAGTTGTTGTAAGGCAAGCCTTGCCTGAGCTAAGGTGCGGGTAGCAATCAATTGATAGGTTGATTCCTGAAGGTGCTTTTCGTAAATAAATAGGGTTTCTGGATGATCTTCAATCACCAGAATGGGCAGGCGAGTTGGCTCAAAGGATGCAATTGGTTGCAGTCCGATAGGAAATTCGGTGGCATTTGGATAGACGATCGGAATCAATGCTGTAAAGGTGGAGCCTTCACCCAGCTGACTTCTCACCGAAATGCTGCCGCCAATTAGCTCCGCTAGCTTGCGCGATAACGGCAATCCTAACCCGGTTCCCTTCACCTGCTTTTGTAGAGGGGACTCAATTTGCATAAAATCTTCAAAAATGCGCTCTTGATCGGCTGGAGCAATGCCGATGCCCGTATCAGATACGGAGAAGGTCACGGTCTGACCCGTTTGCACAGCGCTGACGCGCACCTCTCCCTGCTCGGTAAATTTGAGCGCATTCGAGACAAAGTTTCTGAGAATTTGAGCAATTTTGCCCTCATCGCTATAGAGCGGTGGAATGCCTTTAGGTTCTTCGACAATCAGCGTGACAGAGGAACCTTGAACCAATAATGGTCGCAGCATCCCCCGCAGCGTGGCAAACAAGTCACTGACTTCAAGGGAACTGGGACGCACTTCAACTTTTCCAGCTTCCACCTTTGCCAAATCCAGCAAATCATTGACCAGTTCTGATAATCCGCTCGCCGCCTTTTGGATGAATGTCACCTGCTTTTCTTGCTCGACAGTCAAATCGCCATCCATCCGTGCTAGCAGCATCCGAGAGAGGGAGAGAATCGAGTTGAGCGGCGTGCGAAACTCGTGGCTCATGTTCGAGAGAAAGCGGGTTTTTAGCTCGTTTACCTGTTGCAGGGAGCTTGCTTTCTCATCCAGTTCTGCATAGAGGGCAACCACGCCGCGATTGGTATCTTCTAGTTCCTGATTAAGCTGGCTCAGTTCTTCCTCGCGCTTCCGTAGCTCTGCCATTGCCCGGAGTAATTCCTGGTTTTGCCGCTGAATTTCTTCATAGGGATTTTGAGGCGATCGCCCGATTACGGTTTCTCGAATCTGCTGCAATTGCAAATCGGTGAAAGCTGGTGTGCGCTTCGACAATCTTTTGCTAATCGTTACCGTTGTTCCCTGTCCCGGCTGCGATTCAATCTCAAAGAAATCCATCAGCCTGCGGGTACCCACGATGCCTAGCCCCATTCCTGTGTTAGAGGTGTAGCGTCCTGCCAAAACGTCTGCCAAATGAGGAATACCCCCACCCCGATCCTGAATCCGAATCAGAAATGCCTGAGGCTCTCCTGCCACACAAAATTCAACTGTTCCGCCTTTGGCATATTGAAACGCGTTGCGGGCAATTTCTGAAACTGCCGTTGCCAATCGGGTCTGATCTTGAGCATCAAAGCCCAATTGCTCAGTGATCTCACGAGTTCGTTGTCGAGCTTGCACAACATCCTGTTGGTACTGGATTTCCATCGTGAAAACGATTGTCAACATAATTCGTGAATTAGTAATTATTTCCCATTCCTTTAGCCACTAACACCGTCACATCGTCCCGTTCTCGGTTAAAGTCTCGGTATAACACACCTGCAATCAAACTGGGATGTTTTTGACTCAAGCCTGGATAGCGATCGATCTGCCACTTAGCGCCTAATCCGTCAGAATGCATAATTAAAAGTCCGTTGGCATACCAAGGATAGCTAAACTCTTGAATTTTGCGGATTTCATGCCCAACCGTGCCGTTGTGAGACACCAGATTATGGTGCTCAGTAAACGAGAAAATGCTGGCAGCGATATTGCCAATTCCAGCAAAGCGGACAGACTGGTGTTCAAAGTCGATTTCGGCAATGGCGAGTACTGCTCCTCGTGTACTTCGCAAGGCGGCGTGGGCAGCTTCGACGATCGCCCCAGGAGAACGATGATGATGGTCTTGAAACATTCTCACGGCTGCGTCAGCAGCACTTGCAGCCGCAGGCCCATGCCCTAAGCCATCGGCTACTAGCAACAAGCTACGGTGACAATCGACTTCAGATGCCCAGTCATCTCCTGAAACCTCTTCTCCTCGTTTGGGCAAACAGATCACTCCAATTTCTAAGGTATTCTCAGGCAGATGGGATGCTGGGTCTGACCAGAGGTGGGCCAGGAGCGCTGTCCCTTGGTTGGGAATGGAGTAAATTTCAAATAAACCAGAGAGGCGACGAATTGCGCCCATTCCATTGCCTAAGGTTCCGCCTGTGGAAAAGCCATCTTGCAAACACTCATCCACATCGACCATTCCCTGTCCTTTATCTAGCGATAAGATTTCAATGCCAATTCTGGAATTTTGCTTGAGCGCTCGTAGCAGCACTACTCCGCCGTGGGCGTGCTGCACCAGATTGTTAGCAACTTCTGTTACCACAATGCCAACCTTGCCGCGTTCTGTTTCCAGAAAGCCGAGCCGAGTTGCCAAAGCGATCGCTGCCCGTCGGGCTTCCCCAGTCTGGCTAGATTCAGTAATTGTGACAGCGACAGATTCTCTCATTTTATTTCCATCGTACAATTTTTATCCGTGTCCCTTCTCCTACCGCAGACTGAATCTCAAACTCGTTGGCAAGTCGTTTGGCACCACCCAACCCCATACCTAACCCATTGCCCGTGGTGAACCCATCCTTTAGCGCCAGTTCGATATCAGGAATTCCCGGGCCCTGATCTTCAAAGGTTAGCTGGAGTCCTCGTCGTTGCCCTGACTGAAGCGTTTCTAGCTTTACTATGCCGCCTCCCCCATAGTCTAGGGTATTGCGGGCTAACTCACTGGCGGCGGTGACAATTTTAGTTTGGTCTACTAAGCCAAAGCCAATTTCCACAGCCAGCTGGCGCACGCACTGCCGAACTAAAACTACATCACCAGAAGATTGAATGTTAATCGTTTCAGTCTTCTGCATCATCATCTGCACGCCATTTAGTGGCAGTGATTTGATTTGTGGTTTCATTGAATGACGATCGCAACAATGCCATACCCTTTTCTACGTTTAGGGCAGTGCGAATCCCCGTCAGTGACAGCCCCAATTCCACTAAGGTGATTGCCACAGCAGGCTGCATCCCGACAACAACTGTCTCAGCATCTAGCACCCGTGACATTCTGGCAATGTTGGCTAAAATCCTACCAATGAAGGAATCAACAATTTCTAATGCAGAAATATCAATCAATACACCGTGAGCATGGGTTTGAGTGATGCGGTTTGTCAGGTCTTCCTGTAGCGTCATGGCGAGGCGATCGTGCATATCTACCTGGATCGTCACAAGCAGGAAATTGCCCATTTTGAGTATAGGAATGCGTTCCATTTCCTGCCTACCTATTTGGATTGAGAGCGGCTAATGGTCGCTCCCAACCGTTTTAGCGCCGTGAGAAAGGCATCGGCTAACGTTGCTTTCGTGACTACATTTGTCAAATCAATGCCGAGATAAACGATCGTTTGGGCAATTTGAGGACGAATGCCACTGATCATACAATCGGCTCCCATGAGACGAGCGGCGGTAACGGTTTTAAGTAGATGTTGAGCAGTCAGGGTATCGACGGTGGGAACGCCGGTAATGTCAATGATGGCAACTTCGGAACCGGTTTCGACAATTTTCTGCAATAACGACTCCATCATTATTTGAGTGCGGGCACTATCCAGAGTGCCGATAATCGGCAATGCTAAAATTCCCTCCCAGAGTTTAACGACTGGGGTAGACAGCTCCATCAACTCTTCCTGCTGCCGCAAAATCACCTCTTCCCGCGTTTTTTGATACATTTCAATTGTCAGCAATCCTAGCCGATCCAGTAAGTCTGTGGCTAGCCAGATATTTTCACCCAACTCAGTGGGGTCTTTCAATTGCTGACGCATTCGGTTGAAGAGGGATTGTTTGAACGAAAAGACGAATGTAGCCGTTTCTGAGGGTGTGAAGCCATTTTGCGATCGCGATCGAGAAATACTGTTGAGCATCTCCCGCATCTCCTGCCACTCTGCTGCCTGAATATTGGTAAAATTGCCCTGCCCAACGGCAACCCGAAACAAACTAAGGAATTCCCGACACTCCTCTTTTAGCTGGGCTTGTTTAATCAAGCCTCTCCGAATATTGACATTGGCTAGTTCCTGAGTCCACTCCGACAGCAGTTCTGCCTCGAAGGTTTCTAATATCTCTGATATCTTACTTTCGCTCATCGTTTCTGTAAGGGCAACCGCTTTCATTAGTCCAAAATCAGTGTATGACGATTCAGTCCAACCTGAAAGCTAAAGTTGGAGAGCAATTTTTTTTGATTACAAAAAGCCTAAAAGCTTGCTAGATATGAAGTGCGAGAAATTGTGCAAGTATACAGCGATGCTTGCAGCGGGCTACGCCGACGCTAAGATTAATTGAGGATCGGCAAAAAAGCCACAAAAAAATGCGAGCGGTTAAAAGTGTGTTTAATGCAAATTTCGGGACTGTGGTTGAATGGGAACACGAGAACGAGAAGGGACTTGATCGCGCCATAGGAACAAAGGAAGACAGAGAAGCCCTAAAATAATTACTACTCCAGTCATGATCCAAACCATTAACCTATTTGGTCTATAGTCTCCTTGTTCAATTTGCCAAAAAACTTGGTTGTATCGCCACGCAGCTAACGCAATAGTTGAAATTCCAAAAATTACCAAAATAACACCCAAATTTTCCGAGTTGGATAATTGATGTAACGGAGGTTCTTGTTGAGTAATAGCAATATTCAACTGGCGCAGAAATATACCAAATCGGGCAATCGCAAAACCAAAGCTAATCAATGCAATAGAAGTGCGTAGCCAAGCCAGAAAGGTACGTTCGTTCGCTTGATGCTCCCTTTGACGGTCAATTTTCGGTATTTTATCCATGAGTATCTTCTGACGCCAAGTCCCCTTTGATCAATAGCATTAACTAGTGAAAGAGCAAATGCTGAGACTCAACACAGTCCAATCAGGACTTTGAGAAGACCCCAAGCGATCGCTAGAATCTTTAGAATAGTAAATAAGGTAAAGATATATATCAGAGTCAAAATCAATGGCACTATTCGGATTTGGCAAAAAGGCAGTTATGCCCACACCTGACGAAGCTTTGTCAGGAAGGGCACAATCTATGTCAGTACCCGCCGCTCATTATGTCAACAAGAATCCCTTAAAACCTCCTTTTCCCGATGGATTAGAGAAGGCAATCTTTGGCTTGGGCTGTTTTTGGGGTGCAGAACGCAAATTCTGGCAACTTAAAGGAGTTTACAGTACTGCAGTCGGTTACGCTGCTGGGTTAACACCCAACCCCACTTATGAAGAGGTATGTAGTGGGCGAACCGGTCACAATGAAGTGGTGTTAGTTGTGTTCGATCCCAAAGTGATTAGTTATGCCGAACTACTGAAAGTCTTTTGGGAAAGCCACAATCCCACCCAAGGGATGCGCCAAGGTAATGATGCTGGCACTCAATACCGTTCGGGAATTTATGTATACTCCGAAAGTCAGAAGCAGCTAGCAGAAGCATCACGGGAAGCTTATCAGCAAGCCCTCAACGATGCAGGTTATGGCAAGATTACCACGGAAATCTTAGATGCACCTGAGTTCTACTACGCCGAAGCCTACCATCAGCAATACCTGGCTAAAAATCCTAATGGGTATTGTGGTTTGGGAGGGACAAATGTTTCTTGTCCCGTGGGTGTAGTTGAATCGCAAGTGAGTTGATAAGGTAGGGTAGTCAACTTAACGTGAGTTCAACGAACCTCTCCCTACTTTGAACTTTAGTTCAAGTCTGTCCCTCTCTGAGTCGGAGAGGGACAAGTTTTTTGTAGTTAAGAATATTTGTCGATTGGTTGAGAGAATGCGTTACCCAACAAACCCCGTAAAACGTTGGGTTTCGTTCCTCAAACGCCAGTTGCTATAACGGAAGGAACCCCAACGCGAGTTGTTCATGGGGGAAACCCCCAAGACCACACTCGCTCCGCAACGCACTGGCTCCCCAACCTACACATTTTTATTTTTTAGGATTAACCGAAACATATTGCATTATAGTTCAGTAATTTATGCACCCTGCAAGATTACGAATTACGACTTAAATGAGCCAGGTGCTTTAACACTTTCAGGACAATATATATGTCATCACGACTATCTAAAGCAAACAAATCAGATAGAGCATATTGTGGAGTTTCAGTTTTTAGCAGTTTGATAAATCTAAATTCATTACCATTGGTGATCAAGCCAAAAACAGGTTTAGCCAAAGTTGCATCTGCCGACATATAAGCCAATGCTTGTGGAATTGCTGGCACTAAAGAATAATCTGCTCTTTTTGCCTCAATAACGAGAACCCAAAATGGAGGATGCAACACCAAGATGTCAATACATCCTCTGATAATTGTGCCTTCGTCTTCAGAAGATATTTTTACCTCTTGTTCTGAGGCAATGTAGAAAGGCGGTTGATAAAAACCTGCTAGACGCAATAGTGGAGATAGCACCACCATTTTGACTACAGCTTCCAAAATAGAATATTTCGATAGATGCAAATATTCTGTCTTGACTTCGTTGAGAGATTTCTTCTCTAAGTCACTCAACTCAGGTAAATCATGCCGCCATTCTGAAAAAAAATCTTCGTCGTCTGCAAGTTGTAGGCCAAATTCATCAATCAGTTGGGCTAGGGTGATATCTTTTCCTTGAAGAATTTGAACCATTTGTTGAACCCTTCCCTTATACTTATCTGCCTAAAAAACTCTCCCTTGATATTTACCCAAAAGACTGCCTTATAGTGCAGATTTGAGTAAAGCGATCGCTCTAACCCACAACATAATACTAATGGGCGCTCCAAGTAGAATACCAGCGATCGCCCAGCCTCTTTGATGAGCTTTGAATTGTTCAATACTGCGCCACCGTCTACTTTTCCAAGCCCATTCATTGCCTTTTGCACCAAGTGCGATCGCCATTAACCACCAAGCATTAGGTACAAAACAGAATAAACCATACCACACTTGATTCGGCCACATCCACAACCAAGGCATCAGAAAAGCGCCCCAATTCCAACCGAGAATTTCCTCTGGGACTGTTTCATTCTGATTATTGATCCCACACCCAGAATTGTTGATGATTTCTTTTAACGGCAA
This sequence comes from Nostoc sp., assembly GCF_036917555.1. GTDB lineage: Bacteria > Cyanobacteriota > Cyanobacteriia > Cyanobacteriales > Nostocaceae > Nostoc. Next base: position 14,175 of record NZ_JBALDD010000093.1, read on the forward strand.
AAGCTGATTCTTGTTTACAGATTTGACAGTCAGTCCTGATTTGAGGGCATTCAGCGCAACGCTTGCACTAGTAAATCTTTGTTCGGGAGCGGGTTCTATCAACTTTTGTAGCCAACTGACAAAACTGGGACTAAGGTTAACTCGGTCTGTAAATTGCAATCGCAAATCCTGCTGGGGTAAATCAGAGGGGGAAGTTCCAGTAAGCAAATGAATCAAAGTCGCTCCCAGTGCATATAAGTCTGAAGCCGCAACCGCTCGACCACCAAATTGTTCCATTGGGGCATAACCATAAGTACCGACAACGGTAAAAGTAACGCCTTCTCTTGCCGCTTTATCTTGAACTGCGCCAAAATCAACTAAATAAATCCGATTATCGTCGCCCCAGATTAAATTACTCGGTTTAATATCTCTATGCAACACCCCTGGATTCAATTCATGTAGATAAGTGAGAATATTTAAAACCTCAACAGCAATTTTTCTCGCTCGCTTTTCACTAAACCTTTTGCCAACAGCAAGTTTTTCCTTAAGCGACTCACCAGGAATATATTCTTGTATTAAGCCAAACCAAAGTGTGCGATCGTCGATACAAAAATAATCTATATATCGAGGTATGCGGGGATGATTTAGCTGTTTAAGAATTTGTGCTTCCCTTTCAAAAAGTTTCAGGTCATCCCACTGTACAGTACCGCCAAAGGCCAAAAGTTTGACCACAACAATAGAATTTTCGCCATCAGAGGCTTGTAAATCTTTTGCTAACCAAGTTTGGCGAATTCCATTGTTACCAAGTTGGCACTGGATTTGATAACGATCTTGTAATATTTGTTCTGGTTGCAGCATCTTACACCTGCTGGCAATTTACGTTGATCTGATTCCCTTATATTCAAGGATAGTCATTATCTACAAAAACTGTGGCAGCAATCCCTAACTGTCTTAGTAAGCTGTTGTGTATTTGATTTGTATAACTGGGGTGGACAAGACGCTTTGCATAACTTGCCTTTAATTAAACTATATAGTACGCTTGTATTATCAAAAAGTGATAGTAAGATGATCTTGCTCAAGCAAGGTATGCTGTTGGATAAAAATGGCGAAACCCTTTACAGGAAAGATTTGCGCTAACTTTCAATATCATCTTACAAACTTTACAAACGGCTTAAATCTCTTGTCACAATAAGATTTACAATTAAAATATCAGTCATTCACCCCAAGGCTGAAGTCAGCCATTGTATAATGCGAAATCCAGTGCATTTAACTTGGGGGAAGCTTTGCGTTTTCACTTTAAAAAAAAGAAACTCGAAGCACTTTACACAGAAGAAAAAGATGCGCATAAATACCCAGGTGTGGTTGATGACTTTTTTGAAGTCATGGCGATTATTGATGCTGCTGTAGATGAGCGAGACTTATATGCTCAAAAAGGATTGAGATTTGAGAAGTTGTCAGGAAAACGAGGAAAAAAAGGACAGCGTTCTCTACGTTTAAATAACCAGTGGCGTCTAATTGTGACAGTGGATGAGGATGAACAGGGAAATTATCTCACAGTAATCGATATCGAAGACTACCACTAACTTTCGTCAGTAGAGGACACAGGAATATGAGCCAGAAGCTAGCACCAGCAAGAGTACCAACACCAGGAAAAATTTTAAGTCGAGAATTAGAAGCCCGTGGCTGGACACAGAAAGATTTAGCAGAAATTATGGGGCGTCCAGTTCAAACCATTAATGAAATTATTCGGGGAAGCAAGCAAATTACACCTGAAACAGCTATCGAACTCTCCCAAGCCTTGGGTACTTCTCCAGAATTCTGGACAAATCTGGAAGCAAAGTATCGACTTCATATAGTGGGAAAAGAAAAAAAGGAGCAAGATATAGCTCGTAAAAGCCGATTGTATACAATTGCCCCCATCTCTGAACTAATCAAAAATAAGTGGATTCAAGCAGCAGATTCGATTGATGACTTAGAACAGCAAATCTGTAATTTTTTCGGTATATCTTCCTTAGATGAAACACTCCAGTTAGCCGTTAATTTCCGTTGTTCTGAGCATCGAGAGCCAGAGGAAACTTCTCGCATAACTTGGATAAAACGAGTTGAGAACCTAGCGAAACAACAAACCATTGCTAGTTTTGAACGCAAAAAACTAGAGACTGCTATCCCTGAAATTCTTGCTTGTGCTAAACAAGTAGACAGTATTGTGCATATTCCTAAATTGCTGGCAGATTTAGGTGTACATTTTCTAATTGTGCCCCATTTAAGCAAAACCTACTTGGATGGTGCGGCCTTTTATTTAAACAGCAATCCCATTATCGCGTTGACATTGAGATATGACCGGATAGATTCATTCTGGTTCACTCTCATGCATGAGTTAGCACACATTGTTTTAGGACATCAAGGAGCTTATTTAGACAATTTTGATGCGTTAGAAGAGAATGATGAGGAAAGAGCAGCTAACGAAAAAGCCGCTAACTGGCTAATAAATTCTCAGACATTAAATGAATTTATTATCAGGAGTAAAAAAGTCTTTTCTCGGAAAGCGATTGAAGAATTTGCTCACAATCAAAATAGACATCCAGGCATAATTCTTGGTCGCTTACATTATGACAAATTAGTTCCCCATAAAAATTTGAGACCATTACTCGTTAAAGTTAGCCCAATTTTGGGTAATTTTACAGATAATTTTTGCGATAGTAAGCTTGATATTCTGCAGACAGCAGAGGTTCCCACCAATTACGATGATTAAGATACCATTCAACTGTTAAACGTAAACCCTCAGCAATTGTTACTGAAGGCGTCCAACCAACCTGAGTTTTAATTTTGTTTGCATTAATTGCATATCTTTGATCGTGTCCCTGTCTATCCTTAACAAAAGTAATCAACTGCTTTGCTGGATGTACTGGTAAATCAGGTGCTAATTCATCCATCATTCGACATAAAAGTTGGACGAGGTTAATATTTTCCACCTCATTATTGCCACCAATATTGTACGTTTCTCCTGGTTGACCATGATTGATTACTACATCTAAAGCACGGCAATGATCGCCCACATAAAGCCAATCCCGTACATTTTTCCCATCGCCATAGACAGGTAATGGTTTCCCCATCAAAGTGTTGATACACATCAAGGGAATTAGTTTTTCGGGAAACTGATAAGGGCCGTAATTATTAGAGCAATTTGTGATAATGGTTGGAAGTTGATAAGTATGATAATAAGCACGGACTAAATGATCGCTACCCGCTTTTGAAGCTGAATAGGGACTATTGGGAGCGTAGGGTGTCGTTTCACAAAAAGCTGCATCATCTGCGCCCAGGCTACCATAAACTTCATCAGTAGAAACGTGCAGGAAACGATAATCAGATGACTGTGCTTTCGCCTCCCAATGTTGCCGAAAAGCTTCTAGTAGGGTGAAAGTTCCGACCAGATTAGTTTGCACAAAAGCAGCTGGCCCAAGAATCGAACGATCGACATGAGATTCAGCGGCAAAATGAGCGATGGTATCAATATTTTCCATTGATAATAGGTTGTCTATGATGGTGCGATCGCAAATATCCCCCTGCACAAACCGAAAATTTTCTCTTCCCTCAACTAGCGCCAAATTCAGACGATTCCCCGCATAAGTAAGAGCATCCAACACCACCACGCGATCGTCTGGATAAACCTGACACCAATGATGGACAAAATTCGCCCCAATAAACCCCGCACCCCCAGTAACTAATAACCGCCGATTCATGCAATTTCCTCTCTTGTCTCTGTGAACTGTGCGCCTCTGTGGTTCGTTTGTATTATTTGTATTACTTAAAATATTTCTTCCTCAGCTTCCCATATACCCTCTGAGCAAGTAATTTCACCATCCGTATTTTCGTCAAATTCTTAATATTAGATGGCTGCTGAATTTTGTGGTCAAAAAACTCATTTAACTCATCCAAAATAACTTGGAAACGTTTAATAATATTTTCAGTTCGATGCTCAACCAAAAAATCTTCAGATAAGCTAAAATCTACTGAAGATTCAATTACTTTCAAAATACGTTGCACATCATATTCTTGAGAATATCCAGCAATTTTATAGCAATTAAATCCAGGGTCTAAGTAATCAGCTAGTCCACCGTTGACACTAGAAAATACTTGACAACCACAAGCAAGAGCTTCCATTGGTTGTAGACCAAATCCTTCACTCACACGCTGTTGTGCCCAGTACTCAGCAGAATCATATAGGTAAACCTTAGCTCGGTTGAATAGTCCAGGTAAATCCTCTACATAAGAGTCAACAACCAATACTTTACAACGTTTTTGCAACGCTAGAATCAATTCTTTAATTAAATACTCAGAAGACTTCCGAGCTTGAACTAAAACATCAATATCCCGTTCCAAACCTAAATTTTGAAACTCATCAGAAATTTGATTGGGCAAATAATAAATCAGAGAATTGGGTGATTTTTCTCCCCAATATCCCATTGTATAGCGGCTAACAGTCATGATTGGAATACTTGCAGGTAGCCTAAATGGATAACCTGCACTATGTGCATGGTAAACGACATTGTATTGCTTAAGTTTAGCCACGAGTTGAGCTATATCAAATCCCCAACTGATCACAAAAATTACATCATTTAAATTTTTCTCTTTTAGCAAATCATCAATAAAAAGCTTATCTTTTTCCCGTTGACGGTAAGTTACAACATCAGCACTACAGAAATTCTGAGCTAGATTAAGTGCTTTTAACTCAGCCCAAAGACCACCACAGGCAAATTTGCTATCTGTACCAGGAAGTAAGAAGTAAAGTTTTCTCATAATTTTTTTAGGGGAGTAACAAGTAGGCAGTAGGGGGAGATGGGGGAGACAAGAGAGAAAATTTTATCTTGTCCCCTCATCTCTTCTTGCTCTCTTCATTCTTGCCAGCCTACTTTAACAAAATGTGCCTCACGCCCCCAAACGTCGCGTGTACGGGTAATATTTTCAATTGCTAGGTTAAAAGGAATGGCAGTTGTTAGGTAACGTTGTGCCATAGAACCTAAATCAGGTGCGAGTTCTGCGGCTGTCGTTGCCGCTAACCCCAAACCTATAAGTTGCTCTATTGGTCGAAATGGTAGCAACAGATGCACACCAACAGCTAGTCCAGCTGTTAAGAGCATTGCTACTGATAAATTTGTGCCACAACGGGGATGTACAGCCAAATCCCACTCTCCACTGGTGATGCGATGTCGAGCAAGTATTACCGCACGCCGCAAATCACTAATATTTACCTCACCATAGAGGTAGAATCCCTGCTCAGTAGATAAACCGCCTAATAGTTCATTATCTAGTTGAACGTTAGTGGATTCTGCTGGGGAAGAATAGGCGTTTTTTGATTCGCTAAGAACCCAAACAGTAGCATGTTCTAAAGCGTGAACCTGCCGCAGCATCAAAATTTCTTTCAACCCTGGAATAAACGATAGCTGTCTGAGTAAGTCGGCATCTTGTGTGGGTTGCCGAAAGTCTGAAGATTGGTCTTCTAGACTTGGAACCTTCTCAGATACAGGTATCGTAAAATCAAAGTTAAAAAATTTAAAGGGAGACGAGCTACCCTGAAAAGAAGCGGAAGTATTCATTGGAACACTACTCCCAAAGCCGATGGGGCAACATAGATTTCTTTCAAATGTAACGCTTGCACCACTGAATTGTTGCTAATTTTTGTAGATGATTGTTTTGTTAGGGTATGGGGCATTGGGGAGCCACTTGCTCCACTTGGGGTTTCCCCAAGTGGAGCAAGTGGCGTCATTGCGCATTGTAGATGCTTCTCCCTAGACCCCAGACCCCAGTCCCCAGTCCTACATCTGTTCTGCTGAATTTGGAAAGGAATTCTGATGTTTGATAGTTTCCGAGTCTGAGGGTCAGCTGGCTCCACTAACATAAACTCCAGCTGAGTGATGGACTCGGAACTTTTGGTAGAGTGTCCACACTGAAAACTTAGACGTAAAGAGGGAACAATCAGTAAAACTCAAAATTAGCTTGTAATTTACTATACCAAAGCAATTACGCTTCTACTAGTAAATTGTTTATTCAATCTGATTAGGCAGAGTACAGCAATTGACATCATTCAAACAGACTTTGCCCCACTGTAAAGCCCAGCGGACAAGAGCTACTCGATTATCTGTCTCAGTCTTAGTGAGAATATTACTGATATGGTTATCAACTGTACGCTTGCTAATCTCCAGTTTTCCTGCAATCTCTTGGTTAGTTAAGCCAGCGGCCACTAGGTCGATAATTTGCAGTTCTCTGTCTGACAGACTAACGGGGGTCTCAGACTTGCCACCAGCCATGACTATTTCTATCCTCCCTTGGTATATGTACTTAATCGCTCTTTCTAATTCTAGAAGATTCTTTTCTTGGTAGGGGTTTCAAGTATTAGCAGTAATACGATTGTCAATATTTTCTTTGGATTTCAAGTTGGCAAAAATATAAACTACGCAACATATTAAGTAACAAATATAGCTTATTTTAAAATAATTTACGTCTAAGTGCTGAGATAAAATAAGCGAGGATTAGAAGCATATACATGGTATAGGAGTAGTAAAAATTGCTATTTAATTCTATGAAGGACTGGCGACAGATTAGCAAAAATTATTGTAGATTTTATACTGTAAATTCCTAATCCCAAATCAAAATCTAAAATTGAAAATGAGATGAGCAATCCCCGTGTTTTGTGCCTTGGTGAAATTTTGTTTGATTGTTTAGCCGATCAATTAGGGCTAAAGCTGGAAGAAGTGAAATCTTGGACTCCTTACCCAGGAGGGGCACCAGCTAATGTAGCCTGTGCTTTAGTCAAGCTGGGAATGTCAGCGGGATTTATCGGAGCTGTTGGCGAAGATGAGCCAGGGAATACACTAGTCAAGCTATTACAAGATGTAGGTGTAGAGACGACAGGAGTACAACGCCATCCCACAGCACCAACGCGACAAGTTTATGTTACACGGGATCTGGCTGGCGATCGCACCTTTGCCGGATTTGGTCAGTACGATACCGCAGAATTTGCCGATACTCGCCTGCAAGCTAAACAATTGCCAAATTCGCTGTTTCAACAGGCAGATTTTCTGGTTTTGGGTACTTTGGAATTAGCCTATCCTGAAACTGAAGAGGCAATTCACCGTGCTTTAGAGTTAGCAGAACATTACGACTTAAAAATTGTGCTGGATGTCAACTGGCGTCCTGTATTTTGGAAAGAGCCAAACATCGCCCATCAAAAAATTCCAGAATTATTTAAGCGAGTCGATTTCCTCAAACTCTCCAAAGAAGAGGCTGAATGGCTATTTGAAACCGTAGATCCCGGAGCTATCACTTATCGTCTAGCTTCAATTGAGGGAGTACTGGTGACAGATGGGGAAAACGGCTGCACTTATTGTCTAGGTGAGAATGAAGGCAAATTACCCTCGTTTTCTGTGCCTGTAGTTGATACAACTGGTGCAGGAGATAGCTTTTTGGCAGGATTCATCTACCAACTGAGTCAGTATGGCATCCACAGCTTGCGGGATGCAGAAACAGCAAAACGCATTGTCACTTATGCCAATGCTGTTGGGGCACTGACTACTATTAAACCAGGTGCGATCGCTTCTCAACCTACTGCTGCTGAAGTCGAAGCTTTTTTAACCACACATCAATTCTAGGAACTAGCATAAATCACTGGGATATCAGCCACCAAAGGCTGATACTCCCAACTAGAAAATGGACGAAAATCCTCATGCCATTCTGCATTCGTATTGCACAATAAATGTAAATGCAATTTATCAAATAGTTTTGCAATCCGAAGATCAATACTTTTGGATGAGATGCAAATGCTTCAAATGGAAGCAAGGAACGTAATGTTTTTGCATACGACCCTAAGAAATTAGTTTGGAGTCGTAATTACACTTCATAAGATAATAAAATATTAATTTTTAATACAATAAATTTATTTTACAAGTCTCAATTTTATTTGGTTTTATCATAAGTCTACATAGAGGTAAATTCGCAACCTTCAGTGATGATTAAAGGTTACTTGCTTTAGGGCAGGAGGCACAAGGCAGAAAGGTTTTAAACATTTTGCTTGTAGTCGTGGAACGTGACAAAGACTCAGATGCAACTTTAAGACGAGATTGTGATGCAGATATTCTACAACTCTTGCACCACAACAAGTGATGGAGTTTTATTTCTTAACCCTTCTGCTCTCTGACTTGAAAGAACAGGGGAAGAAAGACATTTTTATGCTTGGCGGTGAAACTTGTTTCATTGGGACTGCCTTATGCCTTAACCAGGCATTTATTGATCGCTAAAATCTGACAATAACCCTAAAAAAACTAAAAATTTAAATAGAAATATCGGGGCTATATACATGACTTCCAGCATTCCAAAAGATATCCAAAGACATACTCCTTTAGTAGGAGATGTAAATAATAAAAGTCGAATTGCTTACCAAGCGAGCCGCACAGCGATCGCCGGATTCAATGCAATCTTAATGGCAGGAGCAGAGGCTTATATCAATGGGCTAAAAATCCCCGATCCTCTGCTTAAAGCCCTTTTAAATCTCTCCATACAAATCAGCTACAAGTATTTTCCTGCTCTTTTAGTTCCCTATGAATGGTTGTTGCAAGAAAGCGATCGCCTTGCAGAAGGGTCACACGAACTAATGAAGGTTCAATACAACCTACCCGAAAAAATGTTCAGTTTGATCTTGAAAGAGACAGAACTTTTATATCCCAAATACACGATGGCTTTATGGGAAAAAGGAGCATCCAACCTTGAGCAAGCTCAAATTGATATGCTCGACGATTTGATTGCAAAAGCAGGCATCGAAGACGGAGACGAAATCTTAGATTTGGGATGCGGTTGGGGTTCTGCATCAAATTACATTCTTTCCCGGTTTCCGCACGTGAAAGTAACGGCTCTGAATTTGAGCCACGAGCAATGCGAATATATGCGGAAAAAAATGCAAGACCCTAGCAGTTACCTCAGTTCAGATAGATTCAGTCTATATGAAAAGGACTTTAATGATATTGATTTGGAGACTAAGTTTGATAAAATTATGGCTATTGGGCTGTTTGAGCATATAGGTAATTTAACAAAATCATTCTCAAAATTGGCTTCTATCCTCAAAGACGATGGTAAGGTTTTAATTCACATAATCACAACAAAATTACCTTACAACATAACCCATCCTTTTATCAATAAATATATTTTCCCCAATATGCGGGTATGGAATTATGATGTCATACCAAAGATTAATACAGATTTGAAAACCATTAATCAATGGTATTTAAATGGTGCTAACTATTCAAATACTCTCAGAAATTGGTTAATGAATTTTAACCAAAATCAAGCAAAAATCAAAGATTTAAATTATGGCATGAACTATGCCAAGTTCTGCCGGATGTGGAGACTTTATTTGCTCTTGTGCATACAGTATTTTGACGGTTATAATGGTGAAATTCTTGGTAACGGTCAATACCTGTTGGTTCATGCGTAACAAGTTAATTACGTAAGTCCTAATATTTTAGTGATCGCCCAACCTATCGAGTTATCAATGGGTTGTCTTAGCTTGATGCCATAGAGTATCAACAGTTACAAACTCATAACCTTGTTGTAGCAGTTGTGGAATGAGAATTTGAATTGTGGCAGCAACATCTTGTCCACCGCAAGCACCATCATGCAAAACAATTATTGAACCATTTTTGACCTGCTGCATAATTCGCTCTACCACGGTGGTGACGCCTGGACATACCCAGTCTTCTGGTACAACGCTCCACATAACTGGGCGGTAATTCCACTGAGAAAAAAAATTTAAAGTAGCAGGTGTAAATAAACCATTGGGGGGACGAACATCCCGCACTTCTTCAGGTTGCAGGTTGCAGGCTTTATAAATGGCAATTTGGGTTTTTTCTAAACTGTCCTTCAGGTCATTTGGGGAAAGCATGGGAAAAGAGCGATGATCGTAGCCATGCAATCCGATCCAGTGTCCGCGATCGCTCACGGCTTTGGCAATGGTTGGTGAACGGTTGACGCAAACACCCAACCAAAAAAAACTAGCTTTAATATTGTAACGATCTAACACTGCCAAGACTTCGGGTGTGTATTGAGGATGGGGCCCATCATCGAATGTGAGTGCGATCGCTTTAGCATGAGAATTTCCAGTCCAAAGGCAGTTGGGAAAACTCGGCTGGAGAATGCGGTAGAAAATTGGGAACAGGGGAGCTAGCTGCATAAAGTTTTTTCTTTTTTCCGTAATCTTGCGTAACTACACTGATTACTTAATATGAGGCTGTTAAGCTCGATTTGCACACTTAACAGTCTTATATCTAGAACTTACGCACTATACAAATGGGTATTTGTATAAATTAGCACTCTTTGTAATGTTAGTAAGTTTTCCCTTGTTCCTATTTCCAAGTTGGAAATGTAGTTTGCACTTACGACCTATTCCTGCCTAGCTAACTTAACTTATTTTTTTAGTTGTCAGATCAACAGGAAATATCGCAGTCACAGAAGTAGGTGAAAAAGAAAATTACAGTTTATGTATATAAGTGTCTTTTTGTCAAATTGTAAGTCCTAATATTAACAATTACTCTTTGTTTAAGGATAAACTCTCGTGGCAATTAATTATTACGGAACTAATGGCAATGATGTTGTCTTCGGCAGTAGTGACAACGATACCCTTAGAGGCTTGGATGGTGATGACAAACTGTTTGGTGGTGATGGCAATGACTTCCTAGATGGTGGCTTTGGCTTTGACACCATTAATGGCGGTGCTGGAACTGATACCACATCCTATGCTTTCTTCTCTGGCCCAATTGATGCCAATCTCTCTACTGGTGTAGTCAAGTTTCCGGGAAATTCTACTCTCACGGATACTTTAGTCAGCATTGAGAATTTAATCGGTACAGCTGGCAATGATACGATTGTTGGTAATGATGCCAATAATGTTCTCAGCGGTGCAGCAGGTAATGACTTCATAGATGGTGGCTTTGGCTTTGACACCATTAATGGCGGTGCTGGAACTGATACCACATCCTATGCTTTCTTCTCTGGCCCAATTGATGCCAATCTCTCTACTGGTGTAGTCAAGTTTCCGGGAAATTCTACTCTCACGGATAAATTAGTCAGCATTGAGAATTTAATCGGTACAGCTGGCAATGATACGATTGTTGGTAATGATGCCAATAATGTTCTCAGCGGTGGAGCAGGTAATGACTTCATAGATGGTGGCTTTGGCTTTGACACCATTGATGGCGGTACTGGAACTGATACCACATCTTATGCTTTCTTCTCTGGCCCCATTGATGCCAATCTCTCCACTGGTGTAGTTAGCTTTCCGGGAAATTCTCCTTTGACAGATACCTTAGTCAGCATTGAGAATTTAATTGGTACAGCTGGCAACGATACGATTGTTGGTAGTAGCGCCAATAATGTTCTCAGCGGTGGAGATGGTGATGACTCCATCTTAGGTGATTTTGGTAATGACAAACTGTTTGGCGGTGATGGCAATGACTTCCTAGATGGTGGCTTTGGCTTTGACACCATTGATGGCGGTACTGGAACTGATACCACATCTTATGCTTTCTTTTCCGGCCCAATTGATGCCAATCTCTCCACTGGTGTAGTTAGCTTTCCGGGAAATTCTCCTTTGACAGATACTTTAGTCAGCATTGAGAATTTAATTGGTACAGCTGGCAATGATACGATTGTTGGTAATGATGCCAATAATGTTCTCAGCGGTGCAGCAGGTAATGACTTCATAGATGGTGGCTTTGGCTTTGACACCATTAATGG
>NZ_JBALDD010000094.1:0-6437 GCF_036917555.1 Nostoc sp.
AATGCACGAGCGTAATGCTCACAACTTCCCGCTTGATTTGGCTGCTGGTGATTCCGCTCCTGTAGCTTTAACTGCTCCTGCTATCAACGGTTAATTCTGAAGTTTAACTAAATCAAAAAACGCTCTCCTTTTACAGAGAGTGTTTTTCGTTTAAATGTGTAGAATTCACTATCCTTTTGTTAAAAAGCATACTTCTACTTCACATAAATCAGCGCAGAAATCTGCTTGATTTCTCATCTTTTACATTTTTTGCATTGGTTCTTCTCAACTCAGCTTCCCTGAGTCATTTTGTGCTTCTTAGTCTAAAGTAGTACAGATATAAGGATGTGAGGAGCAATCATGGGGCAGACACAGGAGCTAGGACAGATTATCATCCTGAATGGTGTTCCGCGATCGGGGAAATCGAGCATTGTCGCAGTGATTCAGGAGACATTTAATGGTCTGTGGATGAACTTGGGTGTTGATAGGTTTATGCAAATGACTCCCGCACGATACCTGCCTGGGATCGGTCTACGGCCAGGGGGAGAACGCCAGGATATCGAACCCTTTGTTCCCATTCTTTATAGCGCCATGTATGAGTCTATCGCCGCCCACAGCCGCTTGGGTCTGAATGTTGTGGTTGATGTCGGACACCATGACGCCTATGCAATGGAACGGGGCATTCTGGCTGATAGTGCCCGACGTTTGAAAGGATTGCCGGTCTTGTTCGTAGGCGTTCACTGCCCGATCGAGATCGTTATGGAACGACGACAAAACACGGGGTGGAACGTGGGAAGTACAGCCGACTCCCCAATACCACATCCAGTTCAGTTATGGCAACGTGAAGTTCACATACCTGGGATCTATGACCTTGAAGTTGATACCTCTTTGTTAAGCCCAGGTGCGTGTGCCGAGATGATACGCCAGCACCTCGCAGATAGTCCAACACCGTCGGCATTCCAACGACTCGCTGCACACTATACTTAAGCTGTAGTTATGACTGCGATCACTATATTTAGTATGAATTTGTAAAGTGTGTGATTCTATAAGTTGAAAGGGAAATTCATCCCATTTCACTAATTCTGCAAAAACTTTACTTAACTCGACAGAATTTGCGATCGCTATCACTCTGAGGATATTGCCAAGAATAGGCAAAGTGGCTAACTCCCTTCAGTTTGGGGGCAAATTGTCGGAGTGCCTGCATTTGCACTTCTAGGGATGGACGATTACTGACAGGTTTTCCCCACTGACCAGCTAAAGCAGGGATTATCTGCGTACCGGGTTTTGCCATACTCAAAACCCGCTGCACTTGCGTCACAATACAACTGGCATTACCACAATTTCCATAAGCCATAGGATGCCACTCTAATGTAGTAGGGAAACGATCCCAAGGTTGCAAACGGGAATCATACCCTTGTCCTACAGTTTGGTTGCCATCAGGAAAAAACACCACTCCTGTGGAAATACCTTGCTGTCTTGCAGGGTAACTAGCGATGGTAACAAAATCTAGAATTCCTTGCATAGCGTGGGCAACGGCAAGCTGCCACAACTCCCATTGTAAAACTGGTTGTCTATCGGTTGCACGCAGGATTGACTTTTGCGCTAGTGGGAGAGTGCGTCCTTGCCAAAGGGGTTCTCCTTCCTGGGGATAAAGTTTATCGACTTCCGCTACATCTCCCCCAGTGACGAATCCCTTGCTCAAAAAGCGGCGAATCAAGTCCAGCCCTTTATAATTCTGTGCCCGTTTAAATAAAGCTTCTTGGGTTGCGGGACTAAATAGCCATAAATCTGAAACTTTGGTAGCGATAGAATCACTTCCAGCTTGGCGAGGATAACGCACGTAATCCAATAGCAAGCCATCTGGACGACGGCGCAAAACTTCTTGTACCAATTGGTAGTAATCGCGTTTTGCTTGCAGGTTGTAGGGGTCGATAAATAGTTGAGAGCCATTATCTACCACATATAAACTCGTTTGACCTTTGCCATTACGAGCGATCGCACTTTCTCTATCTGGGCGCTGGGCGTAAGTATAGCCGAAATTTGTGGTAAACATCCAGGCATAGACCTTCAAACCACGTTGCCGACCTTTTTTAATTGCCGTAGCGAGTATATCGATATTTTCTGCCCCTGGAGTGCGAATCACAGCAGGCCAAACCGTCGGGTTAGCTTTTGCTGGTAAAAGTACCTGCCCATCGTAAAATACTTCTATATAAACTTGGTTATAGCCACGATTAACAATCCGATCCATAATCTGATCGATTATTCCTGGCTGAATGTCGCAGGGATATAAGCGTAACCAAATGGCTTGGGTTTGCGGCCAAGTCCGAGAGCGACATTCCTTTAATTTCTGTGCTTGTTCTTGTATTATGCTTTGGTAGCGCGTTTGAGCATCTTGTTTGCCTTTGAGGGCTGACAAACGTAAGTTTTCTTTTTGTTGCACCACCGCTGATGATAACTGACAATACTCAGTTACTTGCGCCCTTGCTGGTTCGCTTCCCAAGTTTGGGAGCAACAAACTACTAGTAAAAACAACAGCGCATAAGCGCCGCCAAAATAATGTTGATCTTGCAACGTTCAAGGGACAGTTAGACATACCTACCAGTAGATGAACAAATTCAAAAAAGTTTCAGACAGGGATATAAACTCCGCCTGTAGCAAGATCCCCCAGGGTAACTAAGCAAAGGCGGAGTAGCGCTGACTTTGAGCCACGTGTTGACGTTCGGTCTTAAAGCCTTTAATCTGCGATAATAATCGATCCCAACTCAAATAATTATGGGCAACGTGTATCGAATTATATAGTTAAATACTAAGGGTTTTAAAACCTATTTTTTCAAGACTCCCAAAGGTCTATTTCTGTTGCCGTATTCTTTTATAGCGGTTCCCAGTGCATGAAGTAGATATCAAAACTTTGCCCGCAATGCGAATGCATCGGCTCACATTCTTAATGCATTGGTAGCATTGTTACAGCAGTTTTCAAGTAGATGAGCTACAAAATGCAGAACTTAGGCATCAGACATAAAAAGTTTCTACTTCCTGTCTCCTGCCTCACTTCGACTATGCTCAGTGACCACCTGCCTGGTTGTTGAGCGTAGTCGAAACACTGCCTTCTGCCTTGACAAACAAAATAGTCAGGTGTCACAAGTTTTGACTCCTGACTATTGATGATGGAGCAGGCAATAGTTAATAGCTAACCGCCACGTTTCAACGCCGTCTCTACCTGCTGCAACTCTTTCTCTAGACGATTTTTGAGTTTTTCGGGTACGGGACGATTTGGGTAAGAACTGTAGTGTCCAGCTAGGGAATTGAGGGCTGTTCGTATGGTTGTAAACGAGCCAAGACCAGAAACAGAGTTAACTCGCTGGTAGCGAGCTGAAAAGTCATTAATTTTTTGACGCGTTTCTGCTTGAATTGCTGCTTTGTCTGGTGAATCTTGTGAAAGATCCAGAGCTTGTCTCATAATATTGACCACAGCTAAGGTGTCTTGACGATAATCCCCAGTCAAACTATCTGGACTGCCAGAACAACCCATTAAGCCGATAGCTACAACCAAAACCAGCGCAAGCAAACGCGACCAATAGCGCTTCATATGCATTAAGTAAAAGAATACGTAAATCAACGTCCATACTATCTTGGATTGGTAACTTGGGGATCAATTGAGGGAGGAGTGAGGATTGGGGAGTAGGGAGTAGGGCAGTGAGCAGGGCTGTTTCATTCCCTCAAAGGCGCTCATCTACAAGCATCTTGGGCAAAAATCAGGTCATTAAAAAATCTGATTGGACAATTATCATCGCTATATTTTCTCTGCGAAGTTATGGAATTAGAGGTTGATAGAATTGAATCAACTAACTTTCCCTACCTCAATCTTTGCAATTTCAGCATCGTAATACATATCATCAGCCACAAAAAACCAACTCCATATCCTGCAATTATATCTGTGGGCCAATGGACTCCTAAATATAAGCGGCTGATACCAATAGCAGCAATTAAAATAACTGTCAAACTGTAAATAACTTTGGCAAAATTAGGATAGTGAATTGCTAATTCGTAAGCAATAAAACCATAAAGCACCATAGAACCTAGCGCATGACCACTAGGAAAACTAAAAGATTTTTCAGAAATCAAGCGATGCCACAATTCCGGGCGAGGTTTAGAAAAAAACAACTTTAGCCCTGTATTTAAAATTAACCCTCCTAAGCAAGCAAATATAAAAGCTTTTGCTTCTTCTTGATAACGTTGCCACCAAAGTAACAAGATAGTAATGCTTGCAACTACGACCACTGTACTAGGATTACCAAGATTTGTAATAAACAGCATTAAATTATCTAAACTTGGATTGGCAAACTGATGTAGCCATAATAGAAAAGTAGTATCAAATTTAAAAGCATCTCGCTCCAAAACCTCTTCAGCCAGTTGGGCTAAAATAAAAAGTACTAGCAGACAACTAGCAAGTCCAACAATACCAATTGTCGCAATTAAGGGAGCTAAATGAGGATGTATATGACGCAACCAGAAATTAGAAATTTGTCGGAGCATACTTTAATGTTATTCATCATTAGAAGGTCTAGCTACCACTAGCTTTTTATATTTTAGAGTTGTGAACAATATACAAACTCCGAGTATTGACACAAGGACTATGGATGAGCCGATAGTACCAAAATCGAGGCCACCTTTTGCGTGTGGTTTTGTCAAAATATCCCCTGGTGTTGCACCAAATAATCGGGTTAAGACAAACGCAATCCAAATGCCGTCTCTCCCAGAGTAGTTGCACAAATCTTCATAATCGAAAAAAATGCAGCAATTTGTGGAAGTTTGCTGATTTTTGTTCGTTACGGCTCTAGATGTGTTGAGGTTAAATCCTGATTTATTACAGGGTACAGTGAAGGAAGGTACTAAAAAATTACCAGGATTAGGAGTTTCTGATATCCGTGCATTTTATGGGCTTGATGTTAACTTTGTCTCTCTATGGAGACGACGCAAGCAGATCAGTTAAGCGTTGAAGATTAGCTCTTTTAAGCTGACTCGTAAAATTTGTTTTTCTCTCTGATTTCTCTGTGCCTCTGCGGTTGAAAAGCAATTTATTTAACCACAGAGGTGCAGAGAACATAGAGTAAGGAGATTAAAGGGAATTTTTTTCCTAACTCCTAATTTTATGATAAAGAGTATCTCGTTGTTGGTAAGGTCTTCCTAAAGAAGCGATCGCAGTTTGCAAGGTTTTCACTTCCATACACGTACCGCCCAAAGCACCTGCCATTGTGGTAATATGTTCTTCCATTAAGGTGCCGCCGATATCGTTGCAACCCCAAGCTAAGGCTTCTGTTGCACCTGCAAGTCCCAGTTTTACCCAACTCTGCTGATGGTTGGGAATCCAATTACCTAAGTAAATCCGCGCTACAGCCCCTAATAACAGTGCATCATTCAAAACTGGTTGATCGCGTCCAACACGGCGACGTAAAGATTTGGGCGCTTCTTGGCCAACGAAGGGTAATAAAATAAACTCTGTGATCCTTGCTGGATATCCCTGATCGATAGCGGTTTTTTGGAGCGATCGCAATTTTTCTAAATGTCCGATTTGCTGTTCGTGGGTTTCAATATGCCCAGATAACATAGTGCTTGTGGTATGCAAGCCTAATTTGTGAGCGGTGCTAACAATTTTTAGCCAAGTGGCTGTGTCAATCTTCTCTGGACACAGTATCCGCCTAACTTCATCGTCTAATACTTCCGCTGCTGTTCCCGGCATTGAGCCAACACCAGCATCACGCAAAGCAGTAATCACCTCAGCATATTCCAATCCGTCAAGTCTGGCAATAAATTGCACTTCCTGGGGAGAGAAAGCGTGTAAATGTATGTGGGGAAATTCCTGTTTAATGGTTTCTACAACCTTGAGGTAGTAGGGCAAAGATTTACCATTTATCTGCGCTTGTGGATTTAACCCCCCCTGCATACAGATTTCTGTCGCACCCCGTTGTACTGCATCTGTCACCTTTTCTAAAATTTGCGCCGAATCTAACCAGTATGCATCGACATCATCATCATCTCGACGGAATGCACAAAAACTACAGTGCTGCTCACAAATGTTAGTAAAGTTGATATTACGGTTAATTATGTAGGTAACAGTATCGCCTGCTTGAGTGTGGCGGAGTGTGTCGGATGTAGTACGTATTGCTGCGATCGCCTCTGGCTGTGTTTGTTGTAACAATACCACTCCCTCTTCAGGGGATAAGTCGTATCCCATCAAAGCACGTTCCAAAATTGTTTCAAACGCAATTTTTGTCAGCATTACTTTCTTAATTTCAGGGTAACTGAAAGTTTAGGTTTCAAAACCCTTCATTTGGATGAAGGGTTAATAGCATCAGGTCAGAGGAATTATTTTACACAATTCTTGGAATAGTAGGTTTACTACCTTGCTCATGAGCTTTCCCTGAATGTGCTTACCACCTAACAGTTTCTCACCTTGTTCA
>NZ_JBALDD010000095.1:0-10956 GCF_036917555.1 Nostoc sp.
GGTGTTGGATTTGTTGGAGTTACGGGTGTTGGTTCTGTTGAGGTTACAGGTGTTGTAGTTACGGGTGTTGGTTCTGTTGAGGTTACGGGTGTTGGTTCTGTTGAGGTTACAGGTGTTGTAGTTACGGGTGTTGGATTTGTTGGAGTTACGGGTGTTGGTTCTGTTGAGGTTACAGGTGTTGTAGTTACGGGTGTTGGTTCTGTTGAGGTTACGGGTGTTGGATTTGTTGTAGTTACGGGTGTTGGATTTGTTGAGGTTACAGGTGTTGGTTCTGTTGAGGTTACGGGTGTTGTCTCAATTGGGCTATTTAAAGGACTAGGAGTTAGCTTCATTTCAAATACTCCCTCACCTTTTATCGGTGGCTGTGCTTCCAAAGCCGCAGCGGTTTCGGCTTGAACACTGGTGATTGCAGGATCGCGTGTAGGCGGCACAGGACTCTGCCTGTTCAAATCAAGTTCCCGAACCATCTGGCTCGTTTCATAAAAATTTCTGAGATCAAAATCATATAACCTCTGAAATTCGCCTTTGATTATAATCACCATCTGCCCTGCTTTCAACACCTGAGTTTCAGAGGCTTTTTTGTTTGAAACTTCAATGCCGCTATTTGTCAGCGCACCCACAATCGTGGTGTCTGTTTGTTGGTCGTAACGTACAAATAATGCTGAACCACGAATTGCTGCTGCTGCGTTTGGTGTTTGTATACGTGTTTGCCCCTTTCCTGGTGGGATGAGCAATAACACAGTCCCATTTGTCAGTTTAAAGTCACGAGTCTTCGGCAAAAATTGAAATAACGCCTGTTCTCCAACTCGTGCCAAAGAGCCATCATTAAAACGTAAATCTGCTAGGGAAGCTCGACCAGTTGACAACCCGTCCCCAGGGGTCATTGCATCTAATTTGCGTGCAGGACGTTTCTTCAATTTATCTTTAGGTATCAGTTGTACGATGTTGCGGAGGTTCTGAATCTCTGCTCGTGTTAGAGGAGTTATAGCACTTACCCGATTTGGCAAAGGCAGTACTATAACTCCCCATAAACCAATCACCAATAATGGAAACGATTTATAAAACATAGTTTGATAAATTTTTACCTTCAACTAATATCATAAAAATTAAAGTTTAGGCTAATGCTAATTGTTGTAAGAGTTTTTTAGGTAGATTAGTTTAAAGTTTAATTTAGATTGAATGCATAAAATAGATAATAAATGAAATAAATGACTCATATTTTATTTCTGAAAACTCAGCACACATCTATTATCTTTTTTCGTGTCCGCCTGTTCCTTATCTACGTAAGCAAGTTCATGAATAAAATTGGATTACTATATGTATTTAGTTGATTTAAATTTTCCTTCTGAAACTTAAATTGTATGCAATAAAGTTTGTAGCAGATTTAAAAGTTAGTATTTGATATAAACAATTAAATCAGAAGTACCTTACATATAATCCTTTATAATCAGTTCAGCCAGAGGAGCATTAATTATGGAGGACAATAACATGTTAAGGATTTGTTGTGAAATTACCCACTGGCTGTATTTCACTAAAATTTAAACAGCAATTTTATCAGAGGATCTCAGTTTTACAAAAAAATCTGGGAAAAAATCCGAAAAGCAATAATTTTAGTTTGTAGTTTCAGTATATACCTACAAAGCTAAAATAGATGCAATCAACTGTATCTTTGTAATCGGAACTTCCGATATAGCTTGTGGGTCTACATTTGCCAAACGCAATCAACGCGATCTAACCAGATGCGACTCAAGAACTGGAAAAATTTGTTTTTTTGTATTTTGTTAACGTCCAGTGGTGGAGGCTGGTGTTGCATTAGAGTAAATGCGGCAGAATCTGCAATTATAGATGTTTGGCATCCTGATAACTTAGCAACCACACAAGTAACTCATGAGCAGTTATGTCAGAAGTTGGAGCAAAAGGCAATAAACTCTGTGTGCAAGCTGTCGAGTGAGTCAGATACTTTAGACTCTCGAATGCCGTTAAATCTGGTACAGCAAACACCAGAAACGACTCAAATCCCAGATCAAACTGAAGAACCTATAGATACTCAAAAGCAAAATGACCCGCCACAGCTAGAATCGCAGCCAAATAATTTGCCCATATCTCCTTCAGACTCAAAAGAGCAACTATTCAATTTACCTGAGATAGAGTATTCCCAAAGGCTAGAGAGGTTGATAGAACTGCTACGATCGCCAAAACAAACGTTTGAATCTGATAGTGATCGCGAATTGGGATTGCGGGTACGGTTACGACCTTTAGAACAACAGCTACCACCACTGACAGAACAACCTGTACCTGAGTTTAAACCTATCGGCTATCTACAAGGACGTGTTGGCTACTTCCAAACGAGTAACATTTTTTCCTCAAATGATAGTCCCATAGAAGATGGTTTAATTATTTCTGGACTGACACTAGCCTCTACATATTTCCCTTTGGGATCTAAGACTTTTGTAAATGGCTCAATTGATGGCAATCTGATTCGTTATATAAATCAGTCAGAGTATCATTACAACCAGGTGAGATTCAATCTCAGTATTTACCAGCAGCTATCCCAACGAATGTTTGGAGAAATCAGTTGGAGCAATCAACAGTTATTTTATGCCAACAGCAGCGATCGCCTGGATAGCTTCAAAGCAGGCGATCACTTTTTAAATGAAAATTCCCTACAACTATCTTTGGGACGCCGAGATCCCTTAACTTCAAGATTAACCCTAGATAGCTTCTACGAATTGAGTGTAAATTTTGCCGATCCCCAAAGTCGTAATCGGATAATCAATTCTTTTTGGGTGTCTCTGAACTACTACTTGCAAAAGCCTCTTCAGGTTGGTATTGACTACCAAATGAATTTATCAGACTTTACACAGCGCGATCGAGAAGACGAATTTTATCGGCTATTCGGACACTTAAATTACCGAATATCCGATACCATTTATATGAATGTCCAGGCTGGAGTAAGTTTAGGTAGTTCAACCGCCGAAAACATTGATTTTGATGGCTGGTTCTTCAGTATTAATTATGGTTTGCAATTAGGTCGGTTTTGAGAAGAGTTAGGAGTTAGGAGTTTGGAGTTTTAATTCTTAACTTCTCACTCCTAACTCCTAACTATAAATAGGAAATCCAATCACTCCAGCTACCAGCATAAAGTTTACCCTTGCTAATACCAGCTAATTCTAAAGAAAGTAAATTCACACAAGCAGTAACGCCAGAACCGCAATATACCAATATTTCTGCGGCTGTTTCTAGCTTTTCCCACCGACGCCGTTGTTCTTCTAGAGGGAGTAGGTAGCCGGAAGAGTCTGTAACTTCTTGCCAGGGATAGTTGAGTGCACCGGGAATATGTCCGGCAATTCGATCGATTGGCTCTCGTTCGCCTCGGTAGCGATCGCTCTCTCTTGAATCTACCAATACTACCTCGCGGCTATCTTTCTGGCTTTTCACTGCTGTAATATCTACCATCTTTTCTGTTTGTACTTGAGCGACAAACGTACCTATTCGGGGGGGAGGAATAACATCTGTAACAGAATATCCAGCTTTTTGCCATCCAGCCAAGCCTCCATCCAGTACTGCTACTTGCTCATGTCCTAGATAGCGCAACAGCCACCATAGACGAGCTGCAAAGGCAAAGCGCGAATCATCATAAGCTACAACTAAACTTTTTTGGTAATTTACACCAATCACTGCCAATTTGTTAGCTATATCATTAGGGTTAGGTAAAGGATGTCTGCCACCATGCCTACTTACTGGACTGGAAAGATCCTGATTCAAATCTAGATAATATGACCCCTTTATATGACTTGTTTGATACTGTTGTTGTCCTAGTTGTGGATCGGCTAAAGAAAAGCGACAATCCACAATAACGACTTGCGGATCTTCTAGATGTTCAAACAGCCAAGCTGGCGAAACAACAAATTGGGGACTTGTACTGAGCGACTTGCCTTGAGCGAAGTCGAAAGGAGCCGAAGTATTGGGCATTAGTCATTATTTAGTTTTTTTGTAAGATGTCAGACTTAGAGAATTTTACACCTAAGTTAACAGCAGATGGTTCTTTCACCTTTGTCTCTCAAGAGTTTGGTGAATCCTTTCACAGTCATTCTGGGGCTATGCAGGAAAGTTTTTGCAAGTTTGTGGAACCTACTCAACTGGCTACAGCAGCGCAAAAACCGATCTTGCGACTATTGGATGTTTGTTATGGTCTAGGATATAACACAGCTGCTGCTTTGCAAACAATTTGGGCAGTGAATCCTAGTTGTTGTGTTGAAGTAATCGGTTTAGAACTGAATCCAATAGTGCCACAAGCAGCGATCGCTCATCAGTTGTTCGACAATTGGAACTGTAACTATATTGAAATTTTGAAAAAGCTAGCTTTTGAGCATCAAGTACAAACACCTTGCTTGAAAGCGAAGCTACTAATTGGCGATGCTAGAACTACGATCGCGCTAGTACGTCAGTCAGGTTTCTGGGCAGATGCAATTTTCCTCGATCCCTTTTCACCACCACAGTGTCCTCAATTATGGACTGTTGAATTTATTAAACAGCTGTCATTGTGCTTACATCCAGATGGTTTATTAGCCACCTATTCTTGTGCTGCTGCTGTACGCACAGCACTTTTGTCTGCTGGCTTGGTGATATCTTTTACCCCACCCGTAGGAAGGCGATCGCCTGGTACGGTGGCAACACATTCTAAAAATGCTGACTCTAAAGACCACTTCCCACTCACTACCCTCTCAGAAATTGAAAAAGAACATTTGCTAACTCGTGCTGCTATTCCCTATCGTGATCCTCAATTGAGCGATTCAACCGAAGTCATAGTCAGGCGGCGACAACAAGAGCAACAAACCTCTTGCCTGGAACCTGCCTCCCATTGGCGAAAAAGGTGGTTATTGGGAACACAAGGCAGGAATTTTATGGAAACTAGTTTGTAGTTTGATTACAATATCATACAATATGCTACATATATGGACTGGAAGCCTAATTCAACGAGTTTTTACGAGCCGAATAGCTTATTTATATGTTAGTATTCAATATTACATAATTTTTAACAGTACTTGAGTATTGCTATAACTGAGTAAGTAAAAACATTTATATCTAATAATTACAATGATTACTATAAAGACTTGAAACTCAAAATCCGATATCTCGATATAAAGCATTCAATTATAACGCTTTCTGAAGCCACAAGGCTAAAAAATCTCCGTAAAAAACCTGATTTAACATTTGTGAGAATTTATCATACTGGAATTAGAAGCAAAAAATTTGACAACAAGATCCATCTTGTTCGTAACATAAAACATATATGCTGCGAAAAATTCAGATCGGCGGCTTGAGATTATGCATAATCCATATCGAAACTCTGACTCAGATACAGTCGAATCTTAAATTTGTTTTTAAAATCTGACACTGTTAACTAACTTGTGCAAAAACTTGGAGCGCCTTTGTGATTCAATGGAAATCCAACCATACAGGCTTTACAGAAAAAATTGTTAATGGGTCAAACCCCATTAGCACAGTGAAGAGTATCGGTTCAAATCATGCCGTGGAATCGCAAAATGCGGAGGGTTCTTCTTTAGGCTTATCTCAAGGAGACCTTATGCTTGAAGATAGGCAAGCAATGTCTTCTTGGATAAAATCTGATGTTAATTGTGGTGATGATTCATTGGTCTCTAAAACACTACAAGCCAAAGGTTCTAAAGTGAATGGGTTTGATTTAGATCCGCCGAAGGTTTTAGTAGTTGATGATCATGCCGCCAGTCGGATGACTGCTGTTGCACTCTTGGGGATGGAAGGATACGAAGTAATTGAGGCGGACAGTGGTTCTATTGTTGTGGGATTGGTAACTCAAAAAGAACCAGATTTGATTTTGCTGGATGTAATGATGCCAGGAATGGATGGATTTGAAGTGTGCCAATTGCTTAAACAGGATGAGCAGACTAGGTTAATCCCAGTAATTTTTATTACAGCGTTAAATGACAGGCGATCGCGCATTCGGGGAATTGAAGTTGGGGCAGATGATTTTCTCACCAAACCCTTTGATCGGGTGGAACTAGCGGCGCGTGTAAAGTCCTTGGTACAGCAGAAGCGTTTGAACGAAGATTTAGACCATGCCGAACAAGTACTGTTTTCTATTGCCATGTCCATTGAAAGCCGCGATCCCAATACAGGCAACCATTGCGAACGTCTAGTAAAACTGGGACAAGTTTTTGGTGAATACCTCAACCTCTCACGCTATCAAGTTCGAGATTTGATGTGGGGTGGTTATCTCCACGATATCGGTAAGGTGGGTATTCCCGATGCTGTGCTGCTAAAAAAAGGCAAACTTACCTCCGAAGATTGGCAAATTATGCAGCAGCACGTTTTGATTGGAGAAAAAATCTGCCAACCACTACGGAGTATGCGTGGTGTAATTCCGATTATTCGTCATCACCACGAACGTTGGGATGGCTCAGGCTACCCTGATAAACTCAAGGGGGATGATATTCCCTACCTAGCGCAAGTATTTCAGTTAATTGATATTTACGATGCCCTAACCAGCGAACGACCTTACAAAAGAGCTTTTACTTCAGCAGAAGCACTTTTAGTGATGCAAAAAGAAGCTGATTCCGGTTGGCGTAATCCCAAACTAATGCAGCAGTTTGCAGAGTTTATTTGCTTTTGTCAGGAAAAAGGGAAGAGTGGGGAATAGGGAGTAATGATTTGTAGCTGCTGTAATCAACGCTAATTGGTATTATGGTAATCTCCACTTTTGAGGAGTGAAATTATACTGACTGCTGAATTCTGACTCCTTTGATATTTTCAGTCTTCTATAATTAGCTGGTATGATTTGAGCCGAGATTTTAAAGTACCAACAGCATTAATCACAATTTTACTGATAGCTGATAGCTAATTATGGTAGTTGTAGCAATTCTAGCGGCAGGACGCGGCACACGGATGAAATCACGCTTACCCAAGGTTTTACATTCTTTGGGTGGGCGATCGCTATTAGAGAGAGTTCTCGAAAGTGTAGAACCACTTTCGCCCTCACGGCGAATCGTGATTGTGGGATATCAATCCGAGGAAGTGCAAGCCGCCATGCATTCAATTCCCAGTTTGGAGTTTGTTGAACAGACTGTGCAATTGGGGACAGGTCATGCTATCCAGCAATTACTTCCTCACTTGGAAAATTACACTGGAGATTTGCTGGTACTTAACGGCGATTTACCATTAATACGCAGCGAAACTCTTAAGCAGATGTTACAAACTCACGCCCGAAATCAAAACGCTGCCACTATTCTCACCTCGCACCTACCTGACCCCACAGGCTACGGGCGCGTTTTTTGTAACGATGAAAATATTGTGCAGCAAATGGTTGAACACAAGGATTGTACGGCTACTCAAAGACAAAATCAGAGGATTAACGCTGGAGTTTACTGCTTTTGCTGGCCAGATTTGGCAAAGGTGCTTCCCCACCTCCAGGCAAACAATGCCCAAAAAGAATACTATCTTACCGATGCCGTGACTCAGGTGGGACAAGTAATGGCAGTGGATGTGGAAGATTACCAAGAAATTCTCGGTATCAACGATCGCCTGCAACTAGCAACAGCATCCGAAATTTTGCAAAAACGAGTCAAGGAAAAATGGATGCTGGCGGGTGTCACCCTCATCGACCCCACAAGCATCACCATTGATGAAACAGTGGAATTGCAGCCGGATGTAATTATTGAACCCCAAACTCACCTGCGGGGAAATACGGCGATCCAAACAGGAAGTCACATTGGGCCGGGGAGTTTAATTGAAAATAGTCAGTTAAGTGAAAATGTCACAGTGCAATATTCAGTAGTCATAAATAGCACCGTGCAGGCCGGAAGCCAAATTGGCCCTTATACTCATTTGCGCGGTCAGGTACAGGTGGGTGCTGGTTGCCGTGTGGGGAATTTTGTGGAATTGAAAAATACGCAATTAGGCGATCGCACCAATGCAGCACATTTGTCATACATAGGCGATACTGTTGTCGGCAATCAGGTGAATATTGGTGCTGGTACAATTACTGCCAACTATGACGGCGTGAAGAAACATCGCACCAAAATAGGCGATCGGACAAAAACTGGCGCCAATAGCGTTTTAGTAGCTCCGCTCACCTTGGGAGATGATGTCTATATCGCAGCTGGTTCTACAGTCACAGAAGATGTTCCTGATAATTCTCTGGTAATTGCCCGTAGTCGTCAGGTGGTGAAACCAGCTTGGCGCAGGAAAAGTGTTGACAATAAAACCACAGATCAACATAAATAATTCATCGGTGTTAATTGCGGTTGATCTGTGGTTTTAGACTATAAACCAGGATTTTTGCGAGTTGTCTAATCTAGCTAGATTAGTAGTAAAGCCAAAATCTCAACATATAACATGGAAGAACTGCTAGAACTTAGGCAATTTCTAGAACAAGGCAAAATCCATGAGGCGCTGCTGTTGGTGGATGAGTTAGAAGAAATGAGCCTCAGTGACAAAATCAATAAAATTGATAGTTATGGTGTGATTCTGCTCATCCATTTAATTAAACAAAAGTCCGAAAAACGTTCTACTCGCTCTTGGGATGTTTCAATAGAAAATACAGTGCGTGAAATCAACAAAATAAACAAGCGCCGCAAATCCGGTGGCTTTTACTTGAATCAAGCAGAATTACTCGATATTCTGGAACAAGGATATCAAGTGGCACTAAAAAGAGCGGCGCTAGAAGCTTTTGAGGGGCGTTATGAAGCCGAAGAATTAGCTGCAATGGTTGACCAGCAAAAAACTTTAGCCGAAGCCCTGAAACTGATTCAACAATAGCCGATCAGTTCGTTGCCAGTCCATTCCAAAGTATCACCAATTTTTTCGCCGTCGTGGTAGGCGGCGAGTAAGATTTCACTAGTTTTTCCCCAAGCGATCGCTCCACTAGCATCTAAGGCGATCGCTCCCAAATCGCGTTTATTCTCGTGGGCTTCCCCAAAGGATCGTTGCATGGCTTCCTTCAGTGACATCCCATCAGTGACACGCACTACAATCCGTGCGGCTAAACACTCATCGATGATATCTTCACCAATGCCAGTACAGCTAACACCAGCATTACTAGTAGCATAATTACCTGCTGGCATCGCCGAATCACTTACCCTGCCAATCCGCTCAAATCCCTTACCACCAGTAGAAGTGCCAGCAGCTAGCTTACCAGATACATCTAAAGCTACTACACCGATAGTTCCGCGTCTGGCATTGCTGGTTTCTAGCAGTTCGGGTTCTGCTACCACGCCAGCCATTGTGCTTTTAAAATTATCCTGGCGCTCTTGTATCCACTCTTGTAACCGCAAATCAGTTAAAGCGTTATAGCTGGGAATTTGCATTTCCCGCGCCAACTCAGCCGATCCGAAATCTGATAGCACTCGGTCTGGCGAGCTTTGTAAAAATTGCGCTAAATCAATAGGATTTTTCACCCGCGAGATATTAATCACACCACTAAACCGCCCTGATGCACCATCCATCAAGGAAGCACTCATACGAATTTGCCCATCAGATTGCAATACTGAACCAGTACCAGCATTAAAGCGGGGGTTGTCTTCGAGCATTAGGCAACCCTGCACCACCGCCTCAGAGGCAGTTGCTCCTGACAATAGCAGAGAATAAACTTCTTCTATTACTGTATGGAGCGATCGGCGCACCGCCTCTAATCCGCCTTTACCGTGGAGAGAACTACCAGCCCCTCCATGAATAATTAATTTAGGTTGCACCTGTAACTCCATTAATCTCTTGCGCTATTTGCGTCTGTATTGCGGTTGGTTTCATTTTGAGCTTCAGAACGGCGACGACGACAACGTTCTGAGCAATATTTCACATCGTCCCAACAATCTTGCCACTTTTTACGCCATGTGAAAGGACGTTGACATACCGGACAGATTTTTGTAGGTAGGTCAGATTTAGAACGAACACGTCCCATATAAGTACTGTGTAGATGAGAATTTCATTTCTGAGGGAGATGGAAGATAATTATAACCAGTTTGCTAAGAAGGCAGGATAAGTTCGACGAATAAATATATTGTCAATCTATCCTTAGACCTATTTGCAATATCTCTTCTAAAAGGAGAGAGGCTTTGAATCTTACTATCCTTCTCTTTTAGGGACTTGCAAAAAATAAATTATCCCAAATTATTTCTAGATTTGTAGGGGCGCAAGGACTTGCATTGGTGTCAACTTAAGGTTAAAGCTTTTAGCAGATTATCTCATTGCCTGTCGGAGACTGAGAATGCCTAATGGGAGGCAGCATTTCCAGCCTCTGGTTGGAAACAAGATTTTAAAGGAGTTTTAGCTTAAGTTGACTGATACCAATGAAGGCCATGAAACACCCCTGACGAGTTAGGGATGTTTCATTGCCTAAAAGGTGCTGATTTACAAGCGTTTCAAGCAAAAAATCAGGTGAATAAAAAATCTGATTGCACCAGAAAATGGTGATGCCTCCAGCAAGGTTTCGCCAACGCACTGAAATTGACTCTTGGAGATAGTAATTTTTCGATTACTAACTTCCCCAAATTTGTTGCCTATATTGTTGACAATATCCTTGATCGAATCAAACAGCCTTGGAGGTTAGGGGGATTAAAAGTGCCTAAAGTCATATATAAACACTTTTAAAACAATCTCTAAATACTAAAGGTTGTAAGTAGCTTGATAATACATAGCAAAATACTTTTTCAAACAATTTATAAATGCTAAATACTGTAAATAACTTGATAGTATAATGTTTTTTATTTTTTTGGAGAAAATTTACGTAAAACTACTATTAATTGAATTCTAATAGTGCTATTGTTTGTATGTCACTAAAAAACAAGTTGTAGTGGCACGACGACAAACAAGTTGATCTTACTAATTTTTAGGAAAGTAAAATCATGATTATCAACGATCTTTCTCATGTAGAAACCGTTCTTGAAAATGAGAATGTTCAAGGTGGAATAGCTTTTGCAGATG
>NZ_JBALDD010000096.1:0-16452 GCF_036917555.1 Nostoc sp.
TCGGTATTCAGCAGCACTTTATCCCTACGACCTTTACCCATTAGCTTACCCCGATTTTTCGCCAACTTTATTGCACTATTTTAGCCTTGCCACACTACTAGGTAGTATTAATTGAAAAGTAAGAGGTCAAGAGCCAATAACTTTGACTTGCCAAATTACCAGCTTCTACAAGGTGGGGAAACACTACAGACGATCTGATGAAGTACACCAGATGCGAATATGCGAAGCGACAGCTATTGCAAGTGAACTCTCTAACGTGGACTTCCAGGTTGAGACAACCCGTAGCTATGTTCAACATCTGCTGTCAAAAGGTAATGTAGCATTCATTGCCCACAAGCCAGAATATTGAATGAAGACGGAGGGCAGTTCGAGCTTACGGAAGACTGCCTTCTGCTTTCTGTCTTTTTTAATAAATACCTAATCTTAAATCCAATATCTAATTTTTTTGCTATGGTGATTCTAAAGGAATTGTTAAGTGCTTACGAGATGTAAATTAAGTGATTAATTACTTATTGAGTATAATATAATACTAGCAAATATAAATGATTTATCTACAAAATACATTTTTATTGTTACTTAGTGGGTTGAGTAATACGCTTTTCAATATCTTCCAATGTTTGTAACAATAAACGATTTGCCTGCAATTTCCAACCCCATTTCTGAATTTTATAAGCTAATACAGTTCCAACTACAGATGCTAACAAGCCTATGGGTTGATTTAAAGAAATTCCTAGTAACAAACCCAATCCAGCAATTCACCAAAATGGTAAGGCTACTGCTTGTCTTTGTTCTTCCACAACTTGGGTAATTATATTAGATTTCATCGTAGCAAATAATGCCTCTTTGACTTGCTGCTGTTCTGTTAGCGATACTGTTAAACCTATTTTACGGCGTAGTTTTTCTATTTTGTGGGCATCAGTGCTGTATTCAGTTAGTTCATCCTCTGCCATTTTCAGGAGTCGTTCTAGCTGCGCCATCATGTATTACATCCAGTATTTTGGGCGAGTTATTAAACTGAATAATTGTTAATTTTTATTGATGATAATTTTGCATTTTATCGCCAAATATCAAACTACGCGACAGAACTAAAAATCTAAAGTTGAATATGGGAAAAATAAATATAGTAGCAGTTATGCACTTACAAGTTGAGTATAAACTTAAAAGGTAATATTTATGACTACAGTATCTAAAAGCACTTTGTCTCTATTTGCCCAAGAGCGATCGCTCATTCTTTGGTTTGATGAAATTGGGATTGCTGATATACCAGTAGTTGGTGGTAAAAATGCTTCACTAGGGGAAATGATTCAACAGCTAACACCCAAAGGCATTAATGTTCCCACCGGATTTGCGACTACTGCTTACGCTTATCGTCATTTCATTCAATCAGCGGGGTTAGAAGCAAAGCTACGCAAACTTTTTGCTGACTTGGATGTTGAAGATGTCAAAAATTTACGAGAACGCGGCAAAAAAGCGCGATCGCTATTAATCCACACCCCATTTACCGTAGAATTGCGCGAGGCGATCGCCACAGCATACCATAGTCTCTGTGAACGATACCATGCAGACACAGATGTGGCAGTCCGTTCCAGCGCCACTGCTGAAGACCTTCCTGATGCTAGTTTTGCTGGACAGCAGGAAACTTACCTCAACGTTGTCGGTGTCGAAGGAGTTTTAGCAGCTTGTCACAAATGCTTTGCGTCTCTATTTACAGACCGCGCCATTTCTTATCGCCACACCAAGGGATTTGACCACTTTAGCATTGCTCTAGCTGTGGGCGTGCAAAAAATGGTGCGCTCTGACTTAGCAACCTCTGGGGTGATGTTCTCCATTGATACAGAAACGGGCTTTAAGGATGCAGCACTAATTACAGCCGCCTACGGTTTAGGTGAAAATGTTGTCCAGGGGTCTGTAAATCCCGATGAATATTATGTTTTTAAACCAACTTTAAAAGCTGGTTTTTGCCCAATTATCGATAAAAAATTGGGCAGTAAAGAATTGAAAATGATTTATGATGACGGCTCCAAATTTACGAAAAATGTTTCGGTTTCGGCTAGCGAAAGAGGTCAATTTGCTCTGAATGATCAAGAGATTTTACAACTAGCAAGTTGGGCATGTTTAATTGAAGACCATTATTCCCAAATCCACGGTATTTTCACTCCAATGGATATCGAGTGGGCAAAAGATGGGATTACTAACCAACTTTTTATTGTGCAAGCGCGTCCCGAAACCGTCCAGTCGCAGAAGAAGGGAAATGTGTTGCGGAGTTATCGGTTGGTATTGGGAAATAGGGAATTGGGAACTTGTACTGAGCGACTTGTGCCGAGCGAAGCCGAGGTAAGTCGAAGTATAGGGAATGGGGAAAATTCCCACTCTTCACTCCCTGATTCTCAATCCCCAATCCCTCTGATTACGGGAAGTGCGATTGGGGAAGCGATTAGTCAAGGAAAAGTACGCCTAATTTTAGATGTTCAGAAACTCGACCAATTCCAAGTTGGGGAAGTTTTGGTGACAGAGAGAACCGATCCCGATTGGGAACCAATTATGAAACGCGCCAGTGCAATTGTCAGCAATTCTGGAGGCCGCACGTGTCATGCAGCAATTATCGCGCGAGAATTAGGTGTACCTGCGATCGTGGGATGCGGCAATGCTACAGAAATTTTAAAACCTGGTCAAGAGGTAACAATTTCTTGCGCTGAAGGGGAAGAGGGAAAAGTTTATGCAGGCTTATTACCTTTTGAAGTTGAAGAAGTTCTTTTAGAAAACTTACCGCGCACCCGCACTCAAATTTTAATGAATGTTGGTAATCCCCAAGAAGCATTGAGTTTATCGGCAATTCCTAACGATGGCGTAGGTTTAGCGCGGACAGAATTTATCATCGCTAACCAAATCCAAATTCATCCAATGGCGTTGATTCACTATAAATTATTAAAAGATGAATTTGTCAAAGCTAAAATTGCTAATATTACCTCACTTTACGACGATAAACCACAGTATTTTGTAGATAAATTAGCCCAAGGTATAGGGAGAATTGCGGCGGCATTTTATCCCAAACCCGTAATTGTCCGAATGTCAGATTTCAAAAGTAATGAATATGCCAATTTATTAGGTGGGCAACAGTTTGAACCTAATGAAGAAAACCCAATGTTAGGTTGGCGAGGAGCGGCGCGTTACTATGATGAAGGCTACAGAGAAGCTTTTGCCCTAGAATGTCATGCCATCAAGCGGGTACGGGAAGAAATGGGTTTGACGAATGTTATCCCGATGATTCCTTTTTGTCGTACTCCCGATGAGGGACGTTTAGTTTTGGCAGAGATGGCAAAAAATGGTTTAAAGCAGGGTGTTAACGACTTGCAGATTTATGTGATGTGTGAGTTGCCCAGTAATGTTATTCTGGCTGAGGACTTTGCTGACGTCTTTGATGGCTTCTCAATTGGTTCTAATGATTTAACTCAGCTAACACTGGGGATAGACAGGGATTCGGCGTTGGTAGCAAGATTGTTTGATGAACGCAGTCCAGCTGTTAAGCAGATGGTGAAAATGGCTATAAAGGCTGCAAAAAAATATAATCGCAAAATCGGCATTTGTGGGCAAGCACCCAGCGATTATCCAGAATTTGCTCAGTTTTTGGTGGAACAGGGAATTGACTCAATTAGTCTGAATCCAGATTCAGTTTTAAAAACAATGCTGGAAGTGGCAAAAGTCGAGGGTAATAATTCGTAATGACGCTCAATGACTCGCTAACGTAATTCATAATTCAAATAATTTAACGTGAGTTCGACAAACCTCTCCCAGCCTTGAACTAAAGTTCAAGGCTGTCCGTCTCTGACTCGGAGAGGGACGATTTTGCGTAGTAAAATCTCTTAGAGGTCTTTTTAATTGAGCTAATTAAGCGGACACTATATAAGCCGTCGAATTCACGTTAATTTATGGCAGTTAGAGACCGTTACCACGAAAACTTGAAGAATGCCCTAATTAAAGATGGCTGGACTGTTATTGATGATCCCTTTCATCTAAAGTGGGGAAAAAAGGATCTTTACGTGGATTTGGCAGCCGAAAAGTTGCTCATCGCAGAAAAAGGAAGACAGAAGATTGCTGTAGAAATCAAAACTTTCAGTGGCGACTCAGAAGTAGCTGACCTAGAACAGGCGATTGACCAGTACTTTACCTACTTTGCTGTCATGAGCCGTAATTATCGAGATAGGGTTTTGTATATCGCTGTTCATGAGGATATTTTTACTGATATTTTTGAGGAAGAGCCGCTTGGTAAACTTATATTGGAAGACTACAAAATTCCTCTGATCGTTTTTAATCCAAAGCGGGAGGTTATTGTCCGATGGGTAATTTGGAACAACACAGGCAGCTGATTTGCAGCATTCTTACTGAACATACAAAGATTCCTTACTCTTACGGCAATATTCAGCATGAAACTATCTTTGATCGAGAACAAGATCGATATTTGGTAATGATTCTTGGTCGAGAGCCAGTACCCGAACTCTCTCCAACAGCAACTCGTCGCGTTCACGGCTGTCTGATTCACATTGATATTATTGATGGCAAAATTTGGATTCAACGTGATGGCACTGAAGAGGGGGTAGCAACGGAATTGGTGAAGGCAGGTGTGGCGAAGGACAAGATTGTATTGGGATTTCGGTCTGAAGAACTGCGGAAAGATTCAGAATATGCGTAGTTTACCGCCGCAGGCATCGCATAACCAATGGTAGTTGAACTTTTGGATAACTGCCTGTAAGGTGGCGACCGCCATATTTTGTTTGTGTAATTGTCTACATAACTTTTGACTGCTCAACCATAAGTATCTTAATATTTTGCAGAATGGCGATTTAGTTTAGTCAAAAGTAAGATGACAATTCTGTTGGAAACCGAACGCTTGATTATTCGCAGTTGGATATCCGAACGCGATGCTGAACAAGCGTTTGCAATTTACAGTGATCCTGAAGTTACGCACTTTCTTGGTAAATCTTCTCGCCCCGCAAGTATTGAGTCACAGCGTCAGCGCTTGATTGAAGGTATCGAGCGAATGCACCAACGCAACAATGGTACTGGATCTTGGGCAATTGTTGAAAAGGAAAGTACAACAATTGTGGGAACTATCCTTCTTAAACAATTGCCCGACAAAGATGGTTTACCAACTCAAGATTATGAAGTAGGCTGGGAATTGCGGCGAGCTTCTTGGGGTAAAGGGTATGCAACAGAAGCCGGACGAGTTATGCTCAATTACGGATTTAGTGTTTTGAACTTACCAGTGATTTATGCTGTAGTGAAGCCAGAAAATCATGCTTCAATCCGTGTAACTCAAAGACTGGGTATGAAACCAATAGGGCAAACTAACAAGTATTACGGTATTGAACTACTTCTGTTTCAACTAGATGTACCTGAAAAGAATAGAGGAGAGCAGGAGGAGCAGGGGGAGCAAAGGACAGGGGGGCAGAGGAGTGGAGTTCAAAGACTCGTCAGCGAGTATTAAAGACTCATTCACGAGCATCAAAGACTCGTCAACGAGCATCAAAGACTCGTCAACGAGTATCAAAGACTCATTCACGAGTATTAAAGACTCGTCAGCGAGTATTAAAGACTCATTCACGAGTATCAAAGACTCGTCAACGAGTATCAAAGACTCGTCAGCGAGTATCAAAGACTCATTCACGAGTATCAAAGACTCGTCAGCGAGTATTAAAGACTCATCTCCTATTCTCCATGCCCAATCCCCAATCCCCAATGTCCAATAACAAATGACTAGTGACAAATGACTAATGACTAAAAAGTGGTTCCGAATTGGGATGGTGAGTGTATTTCTTCTTTCACTTGCCTTACGGTTTTGGGGACTGGAGCGATTCAACACTCTGGTATTTGATGAAGTTTACTTTGCAAAATTTGGTAATAATTATCTCACCCGTACACCATTTTTTAATGCTCATCCGCCCCTGAGTCAATATATGATTGGCATCGGTATTTGGATTGGCAGTCACATTCCTTTTTGGCACGATACGGTAAATGGACTGACAGGTTCTTTGCGATCGCCTTGGACTTATCGTTGGTTTAATGCCCTCATCGGCTCATTTATTCCTGTAGTTGTGGCTGCGATCGCTTATCAGTTAAGTTATCGTCGTACCTTTGCAATACTTGCAGGATTATTCACAGCTTGTGATGGGATCTTTCTAGTTGAGTCTCGGTATGCTTTAAGTAATATTTATATCGTCATTTTTGGTTTGTTAGGGCACTGGTTTTTATTATTGGCATTAGATAACCAAAATCCGCGACGTTCTTTTTGGTTAGTTTTTGCTGGCATTGGTTTTGGTGCCTCAGTCGGTACTAAGTGGAACGGTTTATGGTTCCTGTCAGGTGCTTATCTCATTTGGATAGCAGCTTGGGTAATTCATTTGATACATTCTTTTCCTAACTTCAAATTCTTTTTTAGCTCCTCTTCATTGAAGAAGGCAGGAGACAGGAGGCAGGAGGCAGGAGTCAGAAATCAGGAGTCAGGGGTTAGTACTTATTCTCCCTCATCCCCCTCATCTCAGACACCACTACAAAACTTGACTCAGCTAAATATTTTTCAGATGCTGTTTTATCTAGGAATTATCCCAGCTTTTATCTACAGCATCATCTGGATTCCTCACCTTCAACTAGATAAAACTTATGGATTTATTGCAGTACATCAGCAAATTTTGAAGTTTCACTTACATCTAGGTGGTAATAGTCCTAACGTACATCCTTACTGTGCTGCCTGGTATAAATGGCCTTTGATGACTCGACCAATGGCATATTATTATCAAACGGCTGAAAGTATCACTGAACCGTTACCCGTGATGGGGCCTCCTTTACCTGCCGGTGCTGGACAAGTTATTTATGATGTCCATGCAATGGGCAATCCATTTTTATGGTGGTTTGGTGTCGCCGCCATGTTGTTTTTAGTAGGGATGCTGGTATCACAAGCGGTAATTCCTTGGGTGAAAGAAAAGCGTT
The DNA here is from genome assembly GCF_036917555.1 of Nostoc sp. GTDB lineage: Bacteria > Cyanobacteriota > Cyanobacteriia > Cyanobacteriales > Nostocaceae > Nostoc. The sequence continues at coordinate 6,982 of NZ_JBALDD010000096.1, forward strand.
TCTCTATGCCTGCAACCCTGAGTGTTGATACTTGGATTGCCTTATATTTAGTTATAAATTATGCTGCTAACTTATTACCTTGGGTGAAAGTGACAAGGTGCGTTTTTATCTACCACTATATGTGTGCAGTGGTGTTTGTATTTTTAGCGATCGCTTGGTTTGTCGATCGGTGTCTTTGCAGTTATTATCAACAACTCCGGGCGCTAGGTGTCACCATTACTTTTATTATTCTGGCTGCTTTTATTTTCTGGATGCCCATTTATTTGGGTTTACCCCTTTCTCCTGACGGTTATAAGTTGCGAATGTGGTTCAACTCTTGGATTTGATTAAAGAAGAATTCAGGAACGGAGCCGGAGACGCTCCGCCTCCGGTCGGAATCACACTGCTCTGGTGCGATCGCTGCGCTATTCACCAGTGGTCACTGAGCTTGTCATACCACTTTGTGGAAGTAAGCTACGCGCAGCGTCTGTCTGCGACACGCTGCACGTACCCCTCCGGGGAAGCAAGCTGCGCGTCAGCGTCCCGCAGGGAACGTAGAGAAGTGTCACACAGAATTCAATTCTGAATTCTGGCTCCTGACTCCTGAATTCTATTTGTTAACATAACTACACGATATTATCACCCATGACCCCTTACCAATAGTCATGGCTGACAGCACCCAACTGATGCAGCTATTCCAAAACCTCATTGGTAACGCTATAAAGTTTCATAGCGATCAGCCGCCACAAATCCATCTGGGAGCAGAAAGGATAGAAGATGCATGGCTGTTCTCAGTTCGGGATAATGGTATTGGCATTGACCCAAAATTTAGCGATCGCATTTTTGTCATTTTCCAGAGTTAAAAAAATTCTTGATTACATTTCTGCACAAGCAAGCGCATCTATCTGTGGATATAATTATATTGTTTCTGGTTTATGAAGTTGAACTTCATAAAGCATTGGTATCAAAACTTCTCACTTCCTAATCTCCTTTTATACCATTCATAGTAATCTTCAATAAATTTTATAATTTTGGCTGCTTTTATTGCCTCAAACAGGCTCCAGCAAAGAGTTTCCGATAAGTTTTTTAATTATTCTCTCATGAAAGTTATTTAAGATATAAAAAATTGTGATTTTACATAAATTTACATAAAATATAGTTTTTGAGTAAACATTGTAAAGCGGATTTATCACTCTTATTCTTAAAGCTTTACAAAACCTAAATTTAGGCGTTTCATGGTGGTTCAAAACTTTTACGCATCAAAACCGAAATTTAGTCTGGGCAAAGGTTGTGGTAAATACGATGCGTGCGGTGGTCGTAGCCATCGCAGAACTTGTGACAAATGCAGGTTTAAAAAAATTAATTAATCGTTCTTCAGAATTTACAAAGTTGATTTGTAGTTAATCAATAATCTACATTGTAATTTTAAAGTAAAAACGAATACTTAGCCAATCTAGTGCCATTACGCATTGTATATTCACTGGAAAACTGCTTTCAAAGTAATTTTCATCTGTAATCACAGAGATTTTGTTATGACTAATTTTTCTTTCATCGTATAAAAACATCTTTACAAAAATTTTATTAAAATTTAGCGAGTATTTTCGTAATTTATAAATAGGAATTGTAACCTAATCTATATCTACAGAAGCAGTACACAAAACCTGGCTGTAAAAAAAAATATCACTTGTTAAAATTCAATTCCTTATATTGAATAAAAAACAAAACGTGATAAGTATTACAGCTATAGCGTTTCCTAATCAGATAAGGTACATCATACTCCCCTCCTCGCTTGCGGGGAGGGGTGGAGTTCTTGTACCTCACTCAACCAAGAACCGCTATATAAGTAAAGAAAAATTAGCTTTTGCATATTTCTACTTATTTCTACTGTAAGTAGAAATAAGTGCTAAATCATGCATGAAATATCAGGCATTCGTATGTCTAAAAAACTAGTTAATTGTATGTGTATGTCCGACTACCAAACAAAAATTGGAAGCAAGTATACAATTTTGATTAACAGCAAGTATCTAACATCATTTCAGCGGAAATTACTGTTAGGAAGTTTGGAAAAAAGTTTACCTGAATCTTACCGACAGCGCATTGAAATCATGTTGTTGGCAGATGAGGGAAAAACTCAAACGGAAATTTGTCAAATTTTGGGGTGTTGTCCAGCAACAGCAAGATATTGGATGCACATAGCTCGGACTGGGATGGCGCACCTATGGCAAGATTGCCCCATTGGTCGCCCCAAAGCAATAAGTGACCAGTATTTAGAACGTTTGAAAGAACTGGTTAGTAGTAGCCCTCGCGATCATGGTTATGTTTTTCGACGGTGGACAACAAACTGGCTGGGGAAACATCTGGCAAAAGAATTTGGCATTGAGGTAAGCGATCGCCATATTAACCGACTGCTCAAACAGATGGGGTTATCTACGCTACCAAAACCCAATAATGCTGAACAAAGCAGCAATGAACAGATTCATGGTTCCAAAATTTTGATTAGTGACCTTAAATCTACAGCTATTTCTGATAATTCCGAATTTTTACCTATTAACTTTGCAAAATTAAAAAAAGATGTAGACATTCATGGCGCAAGATATATCCGCTCAGTTAGTAACTCTACAACAGTTAAACAATACTCTGGGTTATTCTCTTTCGCCAGAGGAATTTCAATATTGTCTTCAACAAGTTAAATTTATCAACCCGAAAGTCGGCAAATTCTGGCAAGGAACTGATGCTCAACCAGGTATCTATATTGCGATCGCTGGTAAAGTCAGGTTGCTGGATAGCACCGATGAGTTAATCGCCACTTTGGAGGTAGGAGACTCATTTGGTGAATTTACCTTGTTTAAGGAGGGTGACTTCAGACCTTATGCAGCAAGGGCTTCAGTCAACTTGCAACTGTGCTTTATTCCGGGTGAAGTGTTGTGGTCATTGATGGCTAAATATCCCCAGATTTTGGAACATTTGCAGGCTAGGGCGCTGTCTCGTAACCCCCAACAGGTGGACTCAGATAACCCGCCAGTACTGCCATCTGAATCAAAACTGCCGCATGAAACGAAGATTCTATCAACGCCAGCAGTAGAGCCACACAAGAAAAAGATTAGCAAAGCCTATTTTCCCAGCTCCACGCAGCGAGTCGGGCATTTATTACAGCGTGTGATTCGGCGCTATCCGTTTTTTGCTCAACAGAGCGGCTCAGATTGCGGTGCAGCTTGTTTAGTGATGGTGTCTCGCTATTGGGGGAAAAACTTTAGTGTAAATCGCCTGCGGGATATGGCCAATGTTGACCGCAATGGCTCATCACTGCGGGGGTTATCGGCGGCGGCGGAAAATATTGGGTTTACCACGCGACCTGTGAAAGCAAGTCTTGACCAATTGGCAAAGCAAAAATTGCCTGCGATCGCCCATTGGGAAGGCAAGCATTACATTGTTGTCTACCAAATTACCCCCAAACACGTCATTGTCGGCGACCCCGCTATTGGACAACGCACCCTCAGCCACGCCGAATTTAAAGCCAACTGGACTGGTTACACATTACTGCTGCAACCGACAGCTATGCTCAAGGATACCAAAGAGACTTCTACCCCCTTTTGGCAATTCTTTGAGTTGATGAAGCCTCACTCTTTAGTAATCCTGGAAGTGTTTGTCGCTTCGGTATTTATCCAGATATTTGGACTTGTTACTCCCTTATTCACGCAGTTAATTTTAGACCGAGTGGTGGTGCAGCGTTCTGAACTCACCTTAACGGCGGTGGGGTTAGGATTACTGATTTTTAGTTTATTCCGTGTGGCGATGACAGGGCTGCGGCAATATCTGTTAGACCACACAGCGAATAAGCTCGATTTAGCATTGATTGTGGGATTTATTCGCCATACCCTGCGGCTACCCTTGAGTTACTTTGAGTCCCGTTATGTGGGGGATATTATCTCTCGTGTACAGGAAAACCGCAAAATTCAACGTTTCCTCTCCGGTGAAGCATTGTCCATCCTGCTGGATTTACTGACTGTTTTTATCTATTTAGGATTAATGTTTTGGTACAGCTGGAAAATGGCGTTGCTGGTGTTGGTGATTGTACCGCCTTTTGTCCTGCTGGCATTGATTGCCACACCTTTTTTACAAAAAATTTCTAGAGAAATATTTAATGCTGTTGCCCAGGAAAGTAGCTATCTGATTGAAGCCCTTTCTGGTGTGCGGACAGTTAAATCCACAGCAGTGGAACAGACAGTGCGTTGGCATTGGGAAGAGTTATTAAGTAAAGAAGTAAAAACTAACTTTTCTGGGCAAATTATCAGCAATCGACTGCAAATATTCAGTAACACAATTGAAGCAGTGGTAACGACCATGTTGCTGTGGTTTGGGGCGTACCAAGTGATTCACAACCAGCTAACCATTGGGCAATTGGTAGCATTTAATATGTTGCTGGCAAATATTATTACACCCTTCCAACGATTAATAGTTTTGTGGAATCAATTACAAGAAGTAGTGATTGCGGTGGAACGCATTAATGATGTGTTGGATGCGGAACCAGAAGAGGATTTCCAGCACCAAGTGCGGCAATCTTTACCATCCATTCAAGGTAACATTCGCTTTGACACGGTGACGTTTCGCTATCACCCTGAAAGCGATATCAATATTTTGGAAAATCTCAGTTTTGAAGTACACAGCGGGCAAATGGTTGCCCTGGTGGGACGGAGTGGTTCGGGGAAAACAACGATTTCTAAGCTGGTTTTGGGGTTATATCCCCCTACAGATGGCAAAGTTTTGATTGATGGACACGATATTACAAGTCTTTCGTTGCGTTCTCTACGCGAGCAGGTTGGAGTAGTTGACCAAGATACCTTTTTGTTTGGCGGAACAATTCGGGAAAATATTAGCTTGGCACATCCTGGAGCCACTTTAGCTGAGATTATTGAGGCGGCGCGATTGGCGGGTGCTGATGAGTTTATTAAAAAGTTACCTATGGGTTATGAAAGCCAGATTGGTGAAGGAGGTGGGTTGTTATCTGGAGGACAGCGACAAAGAATTGCGATCGCAAAGGCGTTGTTAGGCAATCCCAAGTTATTGATTTTAGATGAAGCGACTTCCCATCTGGATGCAGAGTCAGAAAGGATTATTCAGAGGAATTTAAACACAATTCTTCAGGGCAGAACCACCTTAGTAATTGCCCATCGCCTTTCAACTGTGCGGAATGCAGATTTGATTTTAGTGCTAGATCGTGGCGTATTGATTGAAAGTGGAACTCACCAAGAGTTGATGACGAAGCGGGGACATTATTTTTATCTCAATCATCAGCAGATGGATGTTGCAGAGTGAAACGAGAGGACAAGGAGGAAACTTTTCTTGTCTCTCCCCTCCCAAAATACCAAATTGATATCAGGAAAAATCATGCCAAACATATTAAATGGAAGGGTTCAAACCCAAATCTATGAGGTACAACAGGGCGAGGAAATTTTAAGGGAGCAAACACCAGCTATATCAACTGATGATTGGGCTTACGTAACCAAGGATTTACTTGATAGCTTGCCCCAAGTCTGGACAAGGGGATTGCTATATTTTTTAGTGCTGTTTGTCTCGATCATTTTACCCTGGTCGATGCTATCTAAGGTGGATGAAACGGGTATAGCAAGAGGGCGACTTGAGCCGCAAGGAAAGACGATTAGGCTGGATGCTGCTGTGGCAGGGACTGTTTCTGAAATTCGGGTAAAGGAAGGCGATTTAGTTAAAGTTGGGCAGACTTTATTGGTGTTGGAATCGGAATTAGTTAGGGCAGAATTGCAACAGGCACAGCAGAAGTTAGAGGGACAATTAAATCAACTTTCTCAGTTAAAATCATCTAAAAGTCAGTTAGTTGTATCTTTAACAACTCAACAGCAGCAGAACCAATCTCAACAGTTAGAAAAGCAGGCTCAAATTGATCAAGCACAACAGAACCTGAATGCTCTTAGGAATTCCTATAACTTGCAAAAAGATGAAAAATTGGCTCAAGTAAATCAGGCACGCCAAACTCTTGAGCATAGTCAAACTGCTAATAAGTTAATCAAGAGTAGTTTGGCGAGTAGCGAGCGAGAAGTTGAACGCTATCGCAGTCTTTGGCAGTCAGGGATTGTTTCAGAAACTTTTGTTGTGGAGAAGCAGGATATAGCTAAAGACAAGCAACAGTTATACGAACAAAATAAGTCAGATATTCAGCAGGCTAAACTACGTCTGGTAGAACAACAGAGTAGTTATGAGCGGACTATTCGGCAAGCAAATGCAGATATTGAACAGGCAGAGTTGCGAATTAAAGAACAACAAAGGAGTTATCAGACTTTAACTCGTTCTGGTCAATTGGCTCTGCTAAAAATCGACGAACAACAAAAAAGTTTAGAAACAGAAATTACTACGCTTCAAACAGGAATTGCTCAAAATAGGAGTCAGATTGTATCGTTAAAATTTCAGTTAGGACAACGACAGTTAAGAGCCACCGTGAATGGTAAAGTATTTCAGTTACCGATACAACGCGCTGGGTCTGTGGTGCAGCCAGGAACAATGGTAGCAGAGATTGCACCCCAAGATTCACCTTTAATAATTCGGGCACAAATGGCGACAACTGAAAGTGGTTCCTTACAAACAGGATTGCCAGTAAAGCTAAAGTTTGATGCTTATCCGTTTCAGGATTATGGCGTGCTAGAAGGGAAATTATTAGATATTTCTCCTACTACCATAGATGTGGAAACACCTAATGGAAAAGTAGCAGCTTATGACTTGGAAATTGCCCTAAAACAAAATTGTATTCCCTCGGCTAATAAGTGTATTGCTTTGCATCCAGGGGACACGGCAACGGCTGAGGTAATTGTCCGCCAGCGTCGGATTATTGATTTTCTGCTTGATCCGTTTAAGCAGTTGCAGCAGGGTGGGGTGAAATTATAGAGCGTTGTGACTACTCTTAAATCTGTGCGTTGAAATGTCGTCTATTTACTTAGAAATAACATGATGTTACCAACTATCATTATTACTAACGAAGATATCCTTTCTCAAGTCAAAATATCTTGCAAAATTCCTGAGTTTATTGAGGCGATTGTTGCCCACAAGGTTGTAGAAAACGCCGCATTTGAGGTGAGTCTCAAAGTAGAGACAGAGGAACTTCAAAAGGCAGCAGACCAAATCCGGTTAATGAACAAACTCAATAGTGCTGATGATACCTGGGCGTGGTTGGAAAAACATAGTATTTCTGTAGATGATTATGAAGAAATTGTCTACAGCACCGTCATTTCTAGTAAGTTAGCTGCTCATCTATTTGCAGATAAAGTTAAACCCTATTTCTTGGAACACCAGCTAGATTATGCTGGTGTGGTCATGTATGAGGTTTTTCTGGATGATGAAGATTTGGCGATAGAACTCTTTTATGCAATTAAAGAAGGTGAGATAAGTTTTTATGATGTTGCTCACAAATACATCCAGAATACGGAATTACGTCGAAAAGGTGGATACCGGGGGATAGTGTATCGTCAGGATTTGAAGCCGGAAATCTCTGCTGCTGTCTTTGCTGCCAAGCCCCCCCAACTTCTCAAACCTATAGTGACATCTTCGGGAGTACACCTGATTTTGGTAGAGGAGATTATTCAACTGGAATTGGATAATGAGGTATACCAAAAAATTGCTTCAAATTTGTTTTCTAAATGGCTAAAGGAACAAATCGCTAAAGTTGATGTTGTTAAGCAGTTAGACTCTGATTTTTTAAGCTTTAATTCCGAAGCCTAACCTTAAGCCCTACTCATGTTGGCAACGAGTGAACTTGTTACATTCCTTTTCCCGCACCCTTTTAACAAAAGTGCAATTATTTTAATCTCTTACAAACGACTACGCAGCAGGTGAACACGACTTCTGTTTTCATCTGTTCTGGTGTACGCAGTTCATGATAGCAACTTATTTAACCTCTTAGAGGAGGTTTGAAAAGTCTTCTTGTTAGTAGCAAAACCTTCTAGAGTGTCAGTCCAGTAGAAGTAGTTGACGTAAAATACACAATATGTATTTAGCGCAGCTTCATAAAGAATTGGTATCAGTGATTATCGTATACATCACGAAAAACCGGACTTAAATGTTTAGTCCAAAACAGGTGTTTTACTCCATTCAAAACACATACTTAAGTTTTTGTCAATATATATATTATTAATATTAGTGGACTAGCTCTCTAGCTCCCCCTAAATCCCTCTTTAAAAGCAGAGTAGTTTCATACAAGCAGAGAATGGGTTTCAAAGCCTTTCCCCCACCAGGGGAGAGGTTTGGAGAGTGGTAAAAAGCCATGCCACAAAACGAGAAATCAAGACTTATATATTTTTCTTTTTTTGTATAAAAATATTTTGCTAAATCCACTTTAAAAAGGTGGACTTTGATTCCGGTTCTCCCCTTTTGAAGGCTTGCTTAGGGGATCAATAAGTGCCTAAAATCACAGCCAACCACTTTTCAGACAACCCCCCAGAGATGTAGTCCTTTAGAGAGAACATTAAAAGACAAAACTTCTACACTAATGTCTATAAAAGAAGTCATAAAACCATTGACTTTTTCAATATAAGGGACTTCCAAAAAATAAATTATTTTCAATAAAACAAGAGACAGTAGATATTTAATAATAATTATTATTATAAAGGGAAAAAAGGAGTTGCTGTCGGCAACCCCTTTTCTTTTAATACAGTTTGGTTAAGATTCTCCTGTCTGCAAAGACCCTCTTTTAAGGGGCTAAAAAAAGGTTATAAGCCTTATTAAAAAGGTTACTATGTACACACAAGTATAGTTTGCATAGGGTTTGAACTTTTTTAGCCCTATAAACAGCCAAATTTTGGGGGACTTGAAACTCCATTTCTTCCCCTCATTTCAAGGTTAAGGTAACGAACAAAGCAATATTTTAATTTAGAGACATAAAAGCTTTAGTTGTGTCTCTAAAAGCGACTTAAAAAGTATTGATTTTCAAGGTTTATTCAATAACAATAAAATCAAGGATTAAACAAAACTAAAGTTTAATCTTCTAATAAAAGTTACTCAAATCATTGTTATTGAAGGAGAAATCTCATGGCTTCTATCAAAATTTCTGAACTCCGTCCTGCTGGTTCTGAATTGTTTCAAGATTCTGAAAGTTTCCTCAATGAACTAAACGAAAAAGAAACGTTGTCATTAGTAGGAGGAGCATTTACATTTGTAGGTGTATCATTAACTGCTCAGACTGTTGTTACTGCTAATGGCAATACTGTTAATGGTAATACCTTTGGTAACGTTAACACAGTTGGATAATCTTTTGTGCTGATCTCAAAAGAAGATTAAGCCTTATTATTCTTAGTCTTCTTACAAAAAACTCGTAAATTATTGTTGTTGAAGGAGAAATCTCATGGCTTCTATCAAAATTTCTGAACTCCGTCCTGCTGGTTCTGAATTGTTCCAAGATTCTGAAAGTTTCCTCAATGAACTAAACGAAAAAGAAACGTTGTCATTAGTAGGAGGAGCATTCACAGTTGTAGGTGT